>CAWCRP010000011.1:0-112236 GCA_963797995.1 uncultured Solirubrobacterales bacterium | reverse complement strand
ACACCGCTCAACAGCTTCAGACCGACGATCCCCCGAACTGCGAGGAGCTGTTCACGGTGTTGAAGCCGGTCTTCGAGGATTCGGCGATCGTCGTCAGCTCGGTCAGCATCAGCGGGACCAAGGCGCGGGTCGAGGCCAGCCTGAAGCTGAAGAGCGCGCCTGCCCAGCCCCGCACGGTTCTCCTGAACGAGGAGGACGGGGAGTGGCTGGTCAGCGACCCTGGGTAGCCAAACTCGTGTCGCCGCCGCCCACGTGCCCGGCGGACACTGAGCACCTCACCTACAGCGCCGAGTTCACCACGGCGCCGGGCAGGATGGAGATCAAGGTCTGCAATCCCACGAGCTGCGACTTTGACGATGGCAACACCAACTTCAACCTGCTGGTGATCGACGCGGATTAGAACAGCTGGTTCTCGCCGGCGAAGATCTCGGAGACCGAGTCGTCGGCGAAGATGCGGCGGATCGAGTCGGCGAGCGTCTGCGCGGCGGAGAGCACGGTGATGTTCTCGGGCGCGCCCGGGCGGAGCGGGACCGTGTCGGTGACGACGATGCGCTCGATGCCGGAGTTCTCGTAGGCGAGTCGCTCGTAGGCGGGGCCGGAGAAGAGGCCGTGGGTGGCGCAGGCGATCACGCTCGCCGCGCCCTCCTCGAGGACGGTCTTCGCGGCGGACGGAGCGTGCCGGCGGTGTCGATCATGTCGTCGACGAGGACCGCCGTCTTGCCCTCGACGTCGCCGACGACGTAGCCGGAGGTCGCCGACGTTGTGCGCGGGGCGCTCCTTCTCCATGACCGCCCAGTGGACGCCGACCTTGCGGGCGAAGTTGCGCGCGACCTTGACCCGGCCCGCGTCCGGGGGAGACGATCACGAGGTCGTCGATCTATCCCTGGTCGATGAAGTACTGGGTCAGCATCGGCATCGCGGTCATGTGGTCGACCGGCTTGCTGAAGAAGCCCTGAACCTGGCCAGAGTGCAGGTCCATCGTGAGGACGCGGTCGACGCCGACGGCCTCGAGGCACTGAGCGACGACGCGGGCGGAGATCGGCTCGCGCGGAGCCGACTTCTTGTCCTGGCGCGAGTAGCCGTACCACGGGACCGACGGCGATGATCCGGTGGGCGGACGCGCCCTTCGCAGCGTCAATCATCACCAGCAGCTCCATCAGCGAGTCGTTCGGCGTCATCGCCTGCGCCCCGTTGGCGGCTGTCGACTGCACGAGGAACACGTCGGCGCCGCGGATCGAGTCCTTGTAGCGGCAGTAGACCTCCCCGTCGGCGAAGGTGCGCAGGTCCGCGTCGCCGAGCTGGACGTCGAGGTGCTTCGCGATCCGTGCCGCGAGCTCCCATCGAGGCGCGGCCGCCGAAGACCATGAGGCGCTTCGTGTAGTCCTGCGGGATCGAGCTGACGATCCTGCGGGCTCTCCTCGAGTATGGCCCACGATTCCTAGTCCCCCTCCACCGGTTTCGTGTCCTCGTTCGCCTTCCGCTTCTTCTCGGCGTATCCGTCGATGTTTCGCTGCTCGTTCTCCGAAACTGCGCGGCCCCGTCCGGGACGTCGTCGCGGATCACCGCATCGGCGCCAGTGGCTGTCGCTGCTGCTGACACTCACCGGCGCGACGAGCGAGGTGTTGACGGCGATTCGCGCATCTTCCCCGATCTTCGTCCGGTTCTTGGCGAAGCCGTCGTAGTTGGCGGTGATCGTTCCGGCGCCGAGGTTGGCGCAGAGCGCCGACGTCCGCGTCGCCGACGTAGGCGAGATGCGGGACCTTCGCCTCCGCGCCGATCCGCGAGCCCTTGATCTCGACGAAGGTGCCCGCCTTCGCTCCCTGCTCGAGCACGGTTCCCGGGCGCAGGTAGGCGAACGGGCCGACCTCGCAGCGGTCGCCGATCCTCGGTCTCGCAGACGTAGGCGTGCAGCAGCCGGGCAGGCCTCGCCGACGGCGACTGTCGATCACGGTCGAGTGCGGCCCGACGATCGAGTCGACAGCCGATCGAGGTGCGCCCGCGGAGCCACGGTCCCGGGTTCGATCGTCGCGTCGGCGGCGATCTCGACGTCGGCGTTGACCCAGGTGGAGGCGGGGTCGACGATCGTCGCCCCGGCGAGCATGTGGCGTTCGAGGATCTTGCGCCGTGCCGCTGCGGTGACGTGGGCGAGGTCGACACGATTGTTGACGCCGAGGTTGACGTTCGGGTAGACCGCCTTGTGGGCGACGACCGAAAGTCCCTCCTCGCGCAACATCGGGAGCACGTCGCCGATGTAGTACTCGCCGGCAGCGTTCTCGTTCGTGAGCTGGTCGAGCGCGGCGACGAGCGGCTCGGCCGCGAAGACGTAGGTGCCGGTGTTGATCTCGCTGATCGCGAGGATCCTCGTCCCTCGACCTCGTCGGGGTCCTTCGTCTCGACGATGCGGTCGACCTCGCCGGAGTCGTCGCGGACGATGCGGCCGTACGCGGACGGGTCCTCGGCGTCCACAGTCATCACCGTCGCGCCGGCGCCGGCGCCGGCTGCGTTGTGGGTCTCGAGCAGGCCACTGACGATCTCGGCGTTGATCAGTGGATGGTCGCCGGAGAGGACGACGATCGTCTCCGACGCGCGAACGATGTCGTGGGCGGCGCGCACCGCGCCACCCGTCCCGTCGGCCTCCGGCGGGACAATGGTCTCCGTTCCCCGACGGCAGGCCGGGGGTCAGGTCGCGGTCCGGCGAGACGATCACGGCGACCCGGTCGGCGCCTGCCTCCCGGGCGGCGAGCACGGCCAGGCGACCATCGGCCGCCCGCAGACGGGATGCAGGACCTTGGGCAGCGTTGAGCGCATCCGCGTTCCCTCACCCGCAGCCATGATCAGGACGGTGAGGCCACCGCCCGCAGAAGTCGCACGCTCCACCCGGCGAATGCTAGATGGGAGCGCGTCGCGCGGCGATCAGCCGGACGTGGACTGGATCCCCGCCTCGCAGCTCCTCCGTCTGCCTGTGCCGTGGCGCCGGTGAGGGGCTCCAGCCGATCGCTCGCGGGCTCAGCCGAGGTCGAGCGCCTCACCCGGTTCGAGCACCCGCAGCTCGACCCCGGCGCGCGCGCCGCAAGTTCGCGGGGCGAGCTCGGCGGGGTAACGGGTGAGGAGCTCCGGCCGGGTGCGCTCGAGCCCCGCGGAAGGTAGGTACCCCAGTGAATCGGGACCACGATCCGGGGGCGGATCCGCGCCGCTGCCTCGGCGGCACGCTCCGGGTCGAGATGGCCCTCGCGCACCCGCGGTCCCCAGCCGCCGATCGGCAGCAGGGCGACGTCGATCACACCCGAGAAGTCATCCATCTCGTCGAACAGGTCGGTGTCGCCGGCGAAGTAGACGGCGCGTTCGTGGAGAACGGACGAGATACCCGAGCGCCCCTATCCCCCGGCCGATCGGGAGCGGCGGCCGCGCGGTCGGCGGGAGTCGCTGTCACCGTGAGCGGCCCAACGCTCGTTCGGTCGCCCGGCTTCAGCCCGATGACCGGCTCGAAGCGGCGGCGGCGAAGGTAGGGG
Source organism: uncultured Solirubrobacterales bacterium (assembly GCA_963797995.1). Lineage (GTDB taxonomy): Bacteria > Actinomycetota > Thermoleophilia > Solirubrobacterales > 70-9 > WHSW01. The sequence continues at coordinate 108,727 of CAWCRP010000011.1, read as the reverse complement.
CGTGCGCCGGTGGAGGCGATCAGCGGCACGCCCTCCCCCAGCGACCGAACGGTCGGCAGGTCGAAGTGATCCGGGTGGAGGTGGGAGACGAGCACGGCGTCAATCGCCTCGCCGGCGGCCGGGTCCGGCGCCGGGACCTGCGCGGCGTACGTGGAGAAAGCGCTCGCGAAAGAGTGGATCGGTGAGCAGCCGCGTGCCTGCGAGCTCGATCAGCACGGTCCCGTGGCCGACGTAGGTGACCCGGTCGCCCATGCCGGGGTATTCGCGGCCCCGCGCCCCGATCTCTCGCCTCGGGCGGACGCTCCGCGTCTGGCGGATCGCGCGCCTAGACTCGAGATCGGTCCGGGATGGTGTAGCGGTAGCACTCCAGGTTTTGGTCCTGGCAGCCGAGGTTCGATCCCTCGTCCCGGAGTAGCCGCAGCTCAGATCGAGCGGTCATGAGGTCACTTCGTCCCGCCTATCCGGGACCAGTTGACCGCTCGGCCGCCTACTCCTCGCTCTTCTTTCGCACCTTCGCCCGGCCGCCCTCGGTCCCCGGCTCGAGCGCCGGGCCTCGCGGCGGGGCGATGCCGAGGACCCGCATCGACTTGAGCCCGAGACCGAGCTTCTCGCGGCCCTCGGTCGAGGTGATGTCGTGGCCGCAGAGCTCCTTCACCCGTTCGAGCCGGTAGCGGATCGTGTGCCGATGGGTGAAGAGCTGCTCGGCGGTCGGGGTGACGTTGCCGTCGTTTTCCAGGTAGGCCTCGATCGTGCGGACGAGCTCGGTCTCGTACTGCTCGTCGTAGGCGGAGAGCGGCTCGACCGTCTCCTCGTAGAAGCGGCGCAGCTCCGCCGGGTCCTCGCTCATCGCCGGCAGCAGGAGGCGGTAGGACCCGGTGTCCTCGAAGGCGAGCAGGTCGAGCCCCTCCGCCTCGGCGACGTTCACCGCCAAAAGCGCTTCCTGGCCGGAGCGGTAGAGGTCGACCGGGTCGGCGACCCAGCGGCTGTGGGCGACGGTGACGTGGAAGCCGGGGAGCGACGCGGCGAGCTCGCGCGCGAGCGCCTGCGCCGCGCGGGCGACCGTCGGCGCTTCTGCGGCAGGAACGATCGCGCTGACGGTCGCGCGCTCGCCGTCCTCGCTCAGCTCGGCGATCGCGCCGGAGCTGCCGGCGCGCAGGGACCGCAAAGCGACGATCAGCACCCGAGCCCGCCAATCGCCCGTCTGCGCCGCCCGCGGCGCCGCCCGCGCGATCACCACGCCGCCGCCCGCCTGGATCTCGGCAGCAAGCTCTCCCGCCCGGGCAAGGATGTCGCCGCGGTCGGTCACCCGGCGGTCCAGGAGCGCGCGCACGAACTCGCCGGCCGCCTCGTCGCTTGCCCACTCCGGCGCCCGCGCGCGCTCGAGCTCCAGCGCGAGCAGCGTCGAGACCATGCGGATCACCGTCTTCCCCGGCTCGCCGCCGCGGGAGCGGTACCGGAGCTCGCCGACTTCGGCGTCGGCGACCCGGAGCTTGAGCGTGCCGACGTCACCCTCGCCCGAGAGCAACTTCGACTCCTCCGCCGAGGAGGATGCGGCGACGGCGAGCACCGCGCTCGAGCGATCGATCAGGGCGACACTCGCGCCTAGCGCCTTCGCCGCGGCGCGGGCTACGGCCGGTAGCCCCGCCCCCGACTCGATCGCGTCAGAAAGCGTCGCGAGCGCCTCGGGATCAGGCGCGTTTGCAGGCCTTTTGCCCGCCTTCGGCTCGCCGCTCACCCGACGATTCTAGAGGCCGGATGCGGCCTTCAGGCCGACCGCTACTCGAACAGCTCCTTGATGTCAGGCCAGTAGTAAACGATCGCCACTCCTACGCCGATCCCGATCGCGAGCAGGGCGAGCAGGATGAAGATGGAGATGAACGCCGCCGTGGCCTTCTCCCATGGCCGCGCGAACGAGCCGAGGGCCGGAATCAGGATCAGCGTCGCGAACGCGAACAGGCTGACCAGCCCGGCGCCGCCGAAGAGGTAGTACTCGGTCCCGATCTGTGCGCTGACCGACATCAGGCGTCCCGATTCTGGCGCATACCCAGGTGAGTGAGGATCATGGCGACCGCGATGGCGCCCGCAAAGGCGCTCGCTCCGAGCGCCCAGCCACCCGCGACGTCGCTGAAGTAGTGGACGTTGAGGTACACGCGGCTGAGGCCGACGGCGACCGTCGAGAGCACCCCGACGAGGATGATCGCTGTTCCGTTCGCGAGTCCCGCCCGCACGCGTAAGGTCACCACGAGCGCAATCCACGTGTAAATGACCGCGTAGGTCGCATGCCCACTCGGATAGCTCGACCCGTTGGTTTCAACCAGGCCGCCGCCCGGGCGCGGCCGGTCGACCACCTCCTTGATGGCCGGGACCGCGATGTGGCAGATGAGCAACGCCGCCACGAGGACCCCCACCTGCATCCGCCAACCGCCCGTCCAAAGCAGCGTTCCCGCGACCAGAGCAACGGCGAGGGTGAACGGCGTCGACCCGAGGACCGTGACCAGCTTCGCGACGTCGACCAGCCAGTCCGCCCGGAGGTCCGCGGCGGCGTTGATCCCGCGCTCGTCGCCGGGCGTCGTCGGGCCAACGGTCCCCGAAACCTCGATTCCGTATCCGACGACGATGAACAGCGCAACCGCGAGGACCGCCACCGCGGTCGTGAACTCGAGGCCGAGTCCACCCGGCGTCACCCGGTGCCAGATGAAGCGCGCCTGCGGCTCGATCCGTCGTCCGAACTCCGCCACCGGCCGGCCGAAGCGCGAGCTCTCGAGCCGGCGGGCGAGGTTTTGCCGGTTCTCGCGCACGCGCATGAAGCGGACCGCGAGCACCGTCCCGATCACGACCCCGACAACCGTCCCGAAGACGAACAACCCCTTGCTCGCGAGCTGCGTCGCCTCGTTGATGTTCTCCGAGATGAAGTAGCCGAGCAGCGTGAACGTCGCCGCCCACAGGCCGGTGCCGAGGATGCTGTACGGAACGAACGCGCGGTAGGTCATCCCGGAGCTACCCGCGATGAACGGGGCGAGCGCGCGGACGAGGCCGATGAAGCGCCCGACCAGGATCGTCTTTCCGCCGTGCCGCTGGAAGTACTTCTCAACCGCGGTGAACCGCTCCTCCGTGATCCGCACCTTCGGGCCGTGATCCAACACGAACTTGCGCCCGAGCCGGGTGCCGAGCAGGAAGCTGACCGAGTCCCCGGCCCACGCGCAGAACCAGACGACCGCGATCATCACGATGACCGAGTTCTCTCCCTGGCCCGCAAGAGCCCCGCCGATGATGACCGCCGTCTCGCCGGGGAAGACGAGCCCGATGAACGCGCCGGTCTCACCGAAGGCCAGGAACCCGACGAGCAGATAGGTGAGATCGCCGAGATCCTCGGCGAGATCCTCGAGCCAGCCCTCGATGTCGAGGCTCGGCGCGATCTGCTGGAAGGCGATGAACCCGCCGAGGATCAACCCGACGAGGACGATCAGGCGAATCCGGTCGCGGCGGGTGTCCCGCTCCTCGCCCTCGAGTCTCATCGAGCGTGATTCTTGCCAGTGTCGCCGACGGCAATCATCCGAGCAGCCGTTGCGGGGCGCTGACCATTGCGTTCGCGTAGCGGGGCGGCAGCGCCATCGCGGCGGCGTCGGCGGCGGCGACGTCCTCGAAGAGCCCGAACGCCGTCGGCCCGGATCCGGTGACGAGCGCCCGGACCGCGCCCACCTCCTCCAGCGCCGCCAGCGCCTCCGCGATCTCGGGCCGCAGCGAGATCGCCGCCTGCTCGAGATCGTTGACGAGGAGATCCGCGTACCCGACGGGCGAGGCTCCGCCCGCGGCCGCCTCGCACAGGCTGGCCTCGACCGCGTCGAGCTCAGCCCACTCGCGCCCAAGGCCGAGCCGGTCCGCCTCGGCGTACACGTCGCCTGCGGCGAGGCCCTCGTCGTCGGGGATCAGCACGAGTCCGAAATCCTCCGGATCGCGGAGCCGCTCGATTCGCTCGCCGGCGCCGCCCACGAGCGCGAACCCGGGGCGGAGCTGCGAGGGCACGTCCGCTCCCAGCGCCACGGCCAGCTCCTCGAGCCGCTCGACCTCATCCGCGGCCAGGCGCAGCACCGCCGCGGCGTCGGCGCTCCCGCCGCCGAGCCCGGCCGCAATCGGGATCCGCTTCTCGATCTCGATCCGCAGCGGCTCGCGCTCCCAGCCCTTGCGCCGCAGCGCGGCGAGCGCCACCGCCGCCAGGTTCGACCCGACAACGCCCGGGCAGACGACCTCGTCCCGCCCGTCCTCCGCCTCCCCCACGACGAGCCGGTCGGCGAGCTCGAGCGGGCAGAAGAGCGAGCGCAGCTCGTGCAGTCCGTCGTCGCGCAGCTCACGGCCGAGGTAGAGGCACAGGTTGAGCTTTGCCGGCGCGCGCAGGCTCACCGCAACCGCTCCGCCAGCTCGGCGAACTGAGTGGGCTCGAGCTGCTCCGCGCGAGCGTCGTCCACGAGGCCGATTGCAGCGAGCGCCTCTCGGGCCTGCGCCCGCGTGGTCACGCCGGCGTGCTCGAGCGAGCGGGCGAGCGCCTTGCGGCGATGAGCGAAAGCACCGCGGACGACCCGCACCGTCCACTCCGACGCGCCCGGCGCGACCCTGTCGAGACGCAGCAGCGCCGAGTCCACCCGCGGCCGGGGCGTGAACACGGCGCGGTCCACCTTGCGCAGCATCCGCACCTCGCAGGCGAGCTGGGCGACGACGCTCGGCGAGCCGTAGGCCTTCGAGCCCGGCGCCGCGCGCAGCCGGTCCGCAATCTCGCGCTGGACCATCACGGTCCACCTCGTCACGCTCGGCAGCTCGGTGATCGTCCGCAGGATCAGCGGGGTCGCGATCGCGTAGGGCAGGTTGGCGACGATCGCCGTCGGCGGCGGGGCGAACGCGCCCAGCTCGAGGTCCATCGCGTCGCCGAAGTGGAGCTCGACCCCCGCGTGCTCGGCGGCCAGCAGCTCGAGCCCTCCCCGCAGCCGCTCGTCGAGCTCGACCGAGTGCACGTGCCCGGCGGCCCGCGCGAGCGCCGCGGTCAGCACGCCCTCGCCCGCGCCGAACTCGACCACCACGTCGTCCGGCGCGAGCTCTGCCTGGCGCACGATCGCCTCGAGCAGGTTCGGGTCCGCAAGGAAGTTCTGCCCCAGCCTCACCACGCCGTCACCAGCCGAAGAGGCGGCGGGCGTTCTCCTCGACGAGCTCCTCAAGCTCCTCGTAGGCGACGCCCCGCTCGGCCGCAACGAGCTTCGCGGTCTCGACCACGTTCGCCGGCTGGTTGGCCTTACCGCGCATCGGCTGCGGGCTGAGGAAGGGGGCGTCGGTCTCCACCAGGAGTAGATGGTCCGGAACCTTCCTCGCCGCCTCCCGCAGGTCGGCGGCGCTCGGATAGGTGACGTTGCCCGCAAACGAGCAGTACCACCCCCACTCGGCCGCCTCGGCGGCCCGGTAGGCGGGGCCGGAGAAGCAGTGCAGGATCACCTCGACCCCGACCGCCTCGGCGCGCAGCAGCTCGAACGTCTCCACGAGCGCTTCCCCGTCCGTGGTCTGCCCGCCGTCGCGGACGTGGATCACGAGCGGCTTCTCCACCCGCCGCGCGATCGCGATGTGCGCGCGGAAGGCGTGGCGCTGATCGTCCTTCGGCGCGCGGTCGCGATAGAAGTCGAGCCCGGTCTCCCCCACCGCCGCCACGCCGTCCTCCGCCGCGAGGCGCTCGATCGCCGCCGCCGCCTCGTCGTCGAAGCCGGTGGTCCCGTTCGGGTGCCGGCCGACGGCCGCCCGCACCTCGGGATACGCAGCCGCGCTGGCGATCGCGGCGCGGCTCGACTCCTCGTCGATGCCGACGTCGAGGATGCGCGTCACGCCCGCCTCCCGCGCCGCGGCGAGGAGGTCCGTCGCCGTCCGGCTCGCAGAGTCCGAGGTGGGTGTGCGAATCGATCACCGGGCGAGTCTCCCAAACCGGGCACGCCCCTCGCCGCCGGTCATCGAATACGGTTGCGCGCCATGAGCAGCGCCGAACTCACCCCCGACGCCTTCAACCAGGGCCTCGAGCAGATGATCCCGCGGGCCCACCAGATGGGCGTGCGCATGACCGAGATGCGGCGCGGCCACGTCGAGGCGGAGGTGCCGTTCGAGGGCAACGGCAACCACATCGGGACCATGTACGCCGGGGTGATGTTCACCGTCGGCGAGATTCTCGGCGGCGCGATCGTCGTCACCAGCTTCGACGTCTCCAAGGTCTACCCCGTGGTCAAGGACCTGAAGATCAACTTCCGCCGTCCGGCGCGCGACACCGTGACCGCGAAGACCTCGCTCACCGACGAGCAGATCGAGTCGCTCACCGAGGAGGCGCTCGCGAACGGCAAGGCGCAGTTCACCCTCATCGCCGAGCTCTTCGACGCCGGCGGCGAGCTCGTCGCCGACACCGAGGGCACCTACCAGATCCGCGCCCACGGGAGCTAGGGCGGGTCGAGCCCAGCGGTTCCGGCGGTGAGCCGCCGGGCTCGAGCGGAAACCCGGCGTACGGCGCCGAATAGGCCCAGGGCGGGCTGACGTCGGTCTTGTCGATGTCGAACTGTATGTACCAGCGCCACCCGTCCTCGGTGGCCACGAGCTCGAACCAGCCGATGTCGGCGAACGTCACCTTCGGCCGCTCACTCGCGATCTCGCCGACGAAGTACTCCGGGCGCCCTGCCGAGATGTCGGCAGGCATGAAGCCGTCGACGCCGGTGCGCGCCTCGGACTCGAGAGCACCCGGCGTGATCTTCAGCCGCACGAGCGTCTCGTCCGCGCCGAGCTGGTTGTGGATCTCGCTCAGCGCCGGCGCCAGGTTGTTCGGCTGAAAGAGCGAGTCCGGAGCCTCTCCGTCGACCGCGGCCGTCGGCGGAGGTGGGGCAGCGAGAGCGGGCTGCTCTTCGGAGATGTCCGGCGTGATCGCCTCCATCACCTGGAGCCCTCCGAAGATGCCGAGCGCGATCGCGACCACGTGGAGCAGAATCGCGAGCGGGTTCCAGCCGCTGTCGCTTCTGGCCAGCGGGTTCGAGCTCGTCGGGGACTCCATGGGTGGGCGAGTCTTCCAGACGCCGGGTCAGAGGTCGCGGCGTGCGAACGAGAGCGCCGCAACCCCGAGCACGATCGCGGTGAACAGCACCGCCCAGACCCAAAGTCCTCCCCCGGCCGGGTTGGCGCCGCCCAGCGGCCCCAGCGAGAGCAGCTGCGTGGTGAACGCACTGCTCTCGGAGGTGAGCAGGTAGAGGCCCTTCTGGTAGAGGGCCTCGAACGGCAACAGCCACGTCGTGACTTCGGCGATCCGCTCGAGGTTGCGCGAGCCCAGCGCGTTGCCGATCTGTCCCAAGCAGCCCTGCGGTGAGCCCGCCGCCGAAGAGCATGAAGACGGCGATCCCCTGCGCGGTCGAGCTCAGATAGACGGATGCCAGCACCGAGATCGCGGCGACCACCGCCACCGCCGCCGAGAGCGCCAGTCGCCGCGAGCACGGGCTGGTCGGGCGACCAATCCCCGAGCACGCGCGTGATCACCAGCGCCGTCACGTAGACGAGGAGGACGTAGGCCACCGACGCCGCCGCGGCGGCGGCGAAGCGGGCGAGCAGCATCCACTCGCGACCGACCGGCCTCACCACGAGCGGCTGCAGCATCCCCGTCTCCGCGTCACCGCGGACGATCCCGTTGGTGAGGAAGACCGCGAGCACCGCGCCGAGGAAGAGCGTCGCGAACATGGCCAGGCCGAACAGGGTCGAGCCGGTGAGGATGCGCTCGTCGAGCGCGTCCGGGGCGAAGGCGCCGAGCTTCTCGACCTCGTCGAACGCGAACTTCGCGCCGATCGCATACAGGACGATGAAGGCGACCGTGAGCGCGAGGACGACGTAGAAGACGCGGCGGCGAAGGCTCTCGTTGAGCGCGAACAGCGCGACCGCCATCGCCGGGCGAATCTGGCTGTTCATCGTGCCTCCTCCCCCACCGCGGCCAGGTACGCGTCCTCGAGCGTGCTCGCGAGCACGTTGACCGAGTAGACCTGCTCGCCCGCGGCGACCAGCTCGGCGACGATCCGCGGCGCCTCCTCGCGTCCCGCGCCCTCCCAGACCCTGGTCCCGGAGCCAGTCTCGATCTCGATCCCGCGCGGGCGCGCGAGCTCGGCCGGCGTCCCCCGCTCGACGATCTCGCCGGCCGAGCAGGATCGCGACCCGGTCGCAGACCTGCTCGACCTCGCCGAGCAGATGCGAGGAGAGCAGCACCGAGGTGCCGCGGCCGCGAACCTCGGCGAGCAGCTCGCGCACCACGCGCCGCCCGGCGGGGTCGAGGGCGCTGGTGGGCTCGTCGAGGAGCAGCAGGCGCGGCGAGCCGATCAGCGCCTGCGCAATCCCAAGCCGCTGCTGCATTCCCTTCGACATCTCGCCGACCCGGGTGCGGCGTGCGTCCGCGAGGCCGACGAGCTCCAGCAGGTCAGCGCGCTCGCGCTCCCCGCCGTCCGAGCCCGCGAGGCGCTGGTGAAGCCGCAGGACCTCGTCCGCGCGCGCCCAAGCCGGGAAGCGGAAGAGCTCGGCGAGGTAGCCGATCGCGGCCCTGGCCGGCCGGCTCCCGGCGCGCTCGCCGACGACGGTGGCGTGCCCGCCACTCGGACGCACGAGCCCGCAGGCGATCTTCGCCAGCGTGGACTTTCCCGCCCCGTTCGGGCCGAGCAGACCGACGACCTCACCCTCGGGGACCTCGAGCGAGACCCCGCGGAGCGCATCGGTCGTCCCATAGCGCTTGCGCAGCGCCTCGGCGACGAAGATCCCTGGCACGGCGGCCAGAGTAGAGAGACGGGCTCAGTCGCCTCGGACGATCCGCGCTTTCAGCGTTTCGAACTCGGCGTCGGTCAGGGTTCCCTGATCGCGCAGCCGGTCGAGCGTCGCGAGCCGATCGACGGGGTTCGCCTGGCCGCTGAACGAGCTCGCCGCGCCGACGATGCGGCTCGCCGCGGGCCTGACCTTCTCTGCCCAGCGCCGCTTCTCCTTCCGCCACGGAAGATCGATCGCGAGGAAGCCGCCGGCGCCCATGATCAGGCCCATGAAGCCGACGATCAGGCCGCCCTCCTTGCCACCGGGGCCGGGGTTCGCCTCCGGACCCCAGACGCCGAGGAACGCAGCCGACCGCGAGGCTCCAGAAGATCCCGGTCCAAAACCAGATCACGACGCCGCCGTTCTGAGGCTTGCGGTCCGAGCCCGGCGGCGCGCCGCGGGTGCCGTAGACGACCAGGAGCACGAACATCAGGAAGATCGCCCCGATCAGGGCGAACATCAGGTACTCGATCCCGCTCGGACACTCGCGCGCGATCTCGTACGGCCCGCCGCTCGCGCACGTCCCGACCTGGAGCAGCTGGTAGATCGTGTACGCGATCACCGTCCAGCAGAAGGCGAAGAGCCCCATGCCGATCGTCGTGCGGATGACGTAGCGCAGGATCTAGCTCCAGCTTCGGGAACAGCGGCTCGATCCGGTCCGTGCGCTGGCCGCCGGCGCGAGCGCCGAAGGCGTCGAGCTCGCGATTTCCCTCGGACAAGCGCCTCGAGCAACCGGCCGCTCGTCTCGGGCATGTACGGATGCAGGACGAGCGCGAGCACGCGAATCCCCTCGGCGAGGTTGTAGAGGACGCAATCAAGTCGAGCAGCGGCCCGCTTCGCGTCCGTTGCTGATCGGTTCGTCCAGATGCCTCTTCCTTGGCGAGCTCCCAGGGCTTGTTCTCCTCGACGTAGCGGTTGAGGCGCCGCACCCGCGCCCAGGCCGCCTCGAGCGCCTGGCTCAGCTCGATCCGCTCGAGCAGCTCGCGGACGACCCCGTCGATGCCCTCGAGCGCGTCGTCGCCCTCGCCCAAGCGCCGGGTCGACCTTTCCCGTCGGGGACCACGCCCTCGCGGTAGCGCTCGATCATCGCCAGCGTGCGACTGGCGAGGTTGCCCCAGTCGTTCGCGAGCTCGGTCTCGTAGCGGGACTCGAATCCCGCGGTGGAGATGCTGCCGTCCTGGCCGAAGGAGACCTCGCGGAAGAGGTAGAAGCGCAGCGCGTCGGAGCCGAAGCGCTCGACGACCTCGTTCGGGTCGAGGACGTTGCCGAGCGACTTCGACATCTTCTTCTCGCCCATCAGAAGGAAGCCGTGGATGACCATCCCCTTCGGCGGCTCGAGCCCGGCCGCCATCAACAGCGCCGGCCAGATGACGGCGTGGAACTTGAGGATGTCCTTGCCCAGCACGTGGACGTTCGCGGGCCAGAAGCGCTCGGTCAGGTCCTCGCCGTCGCGGGCGAACGAGAGGGCCGTGTAGTAGTTGAGGAGCGCGTCGAACCAGACGTACATGCGCTGGCTCGGATCCCAGGGCAGCGTCATCCCCCAGCGCAGCTTCGGCCGCGAGAGCGAGACGTCGTCGAGGCCCCCGTTGATGAACGAGAGCGCCTCGTTGCGGCGGAAATCCGGCACGACGAAGTTCGGCTGCTCGGCGTAGAGGCGCTTGAGCTCGTCCTCGAAAGCCGACAGGCGGAAGAACCAGTTCTCCTCGCGTCTCGCGCTCGAGCGGAATCTCGTGGATCGGGCAGGTGTTACCCGGGCCGAGCTCGCGTTCCGTGTAGAAGCCCGCGCAGCGGGGGCAGTACCAGCCCTCGTACACACCCTCGTAGACGTGGCCGTTGTCGTGGACGCGCTGCATCACCTCGGCGACCCGGTCCGTGTGCCGCTCGTCCGAGGTGCGGATGAAGAAGTCGTTCGAGGCGCCGACCATCTCCGCCATCGCCTGAAAGCGCGGCGCGTTGCGATCGGCGAGCTCCTGCGGGGGCACGCCCTCCCGCTCGGCGGCGAGCTCCACCGGCTCGCCGTGCTCGTCGGTACCGGTGAGGAAGAACACGTCCTCGCCCCGCTGACGGTGATGGCGGGCAAGGATGTCGGCCGCGATCGTCGAGTAGGCGTGCCCGAGATGCGGCACGTCGTTGACGTAGAAGATCGGGGTCGTGACGTAGAAGCTCACGGCCGGGTGAGGATAGTTGCGGGTGGAGGCGGTGAGCGAGCACTTCTCCGCGGGAGGCCAGGGAGCGCACGCTGCCTCCGTTCCGTGGTTTGCCGCCTATACGAACGCGAACCGCGGAACAGGCGCGTGGCCGGGGGCCTGCAGGTCAGGAGAGCCAGATCAGTGCGGACATGAAGCAGATCGCCAGGCACACGGCGGCGAGGATCGCGGCGCGACGGATCCGGATCGCGCCCGCGATGCCGAGGGCGGCGAACACGGAACCGATGAAGAACGCCGCCGCGCCGATCCCACCCAGCCAGTTGACGCGGGTGTCCACGTCTTCCCGCGAGTTGATGCAGTCGACGACCAGCGTCTCGATGACGTTGTCGAAATCGCTGTAGCGCCCTTCGCAGAGATCGCTCGTGGCCAAGAGGCCGCCCAGCGCGACCGGAAGGCCGATGAGCAGGATCGTGGCCATTGCCCCGATCCAGCGCCACTCAGAGAAGGCACTCCTGATCCTTCGACCACCGCGCGCCGTCCGCCGCGCCGGCGGGACGCCCGCGGCCTCGGCCAGCGCGGCCTCGACGTCGTCGCGGATTGCGCGTTCGGAGCGAGAGGCGACGAGTGGCTCGGCGATGCCGTCGACATGGACGTAGGTGCGGCGGCCGTCGCCGCGTTCGGCGGGGCCGAGCGGGACCAGGGCGAAGATGCGATCGGCGCGGACCCAGCGTCCGTAGCCGAGCGAAACCAGCCGAGCGTCGCGCATGCCTGCCATCGCGGAAAGCCTACGCCGACTACTCGGCTCGGACGGGTCGAGCTTGTCGAGCTTCTTCCGCGCGGACTCGCGGCAGTCGGGTGCGAACGGGGTCAGGCCTTCGACCCCGACGTTCCCCGCGCGGCTAGCGACGACCAGTCCCCTGCCCTTCTCGACCTCGTCGGCGGTGTTGAGGAGCGAGTCGGTTACGAGGCAGAACGGATCGCCGTCGATCGCGTAGCTCTCCTCGCCCTCCCCCAGCTTCCTCGAGGTTCAGCTTCTCGATGATCTTCGTGTCGCCGATGCGTGTTGGCTTCTCCTCCTCGCACGCCGGCAGCGCAAGCGCGGCGAGGACGCCGATGATCGCCACTCCGCCCCGCGCGCTCATTCGCGCAAGCTACAAGACCGGATCGGCCCCGCTCGCGAAACGGCCCCGGAACGACGAAGGGCGGCCCGAGGGCCGCCCTTCATCAAACTCGCAGAAGGCGAGTCAGTCGAACGAGTCGACTACTTCTTCTTCTGCTTGCACTTCTGCTGGTCGGTCACGGTGACCGACGGAGCGTCCGAGTACGTGAACGTCGCCGAGGTGTCGATCTTCTTGTTCGAGCACCGCGCCTGGACGTACTTGCCCTCGTTCACGTTGACCGTGAACGCCGGGATCGCGCCGACTCCGCCACCGAGCGGCGGGATGTCGACCGACAGGGTCGAACCGGCGAGGACGCCCTTGAGCACGGTCGTCGTGCCGAGCGCGTCGACCCGCGAGTGGAGCAGGATGCCCTTCGCGTCAGCGCGGTTGAACGCGGTGATCGTGACGGGGAAGTCCTGACGGGTACCGCCTGCACCGAGGGGCAGCGCGGCCATGCCGTCACCACCACCGACGATCGCGTCACCGCATGCGGCGGTGGCGGCGGCCGTCGTCGTGTTCTCGATCTGAGCCGGGTCGCACGTGGCGGCGGCCTTCGTGTCGAACTTGACGTCCTTCTTGTCGAACTGCAGGACGGCCTTGGTGGCCTTCGGCGGGATCCCAGTGGGATTCGCCGCGTCCTGGACCGTCGTGATGACCTTGATCGAGGTCTTCTTGAAGTCCTTCTTCGAGTACTTCGGGGTCGTCTTGCTGCTGATCTGAGCATCAAGGGTCTGCGTTGCCGGGGCACCTGTCGCGACGCTGGCGGTTGCAACCGCTGCAGCGACACCTAGGGCACCGACGATGAAGCGCTTCGTGCGCATCGATCCTCCTTTGAACGTGCATAAAGGGCGCGAATTCGTTTCGCGCCCGCGTTTTACCGAACACTCCGATGCCACGAAGGTTGCGGGGGGTCACCCTTCCCTTCGGCGGCTACGTGTCGAAACTTGAATTTCAGGGTCCCTCCAGTCTTTGCACGTGGAGGTAGTCGCTAAACCCCCCGAGCCCACCGACCGCCTTGAACGCCGCCTGCTTGGTGCAGCCCGGCTTCGGGATGCTCGCCGCGTCGCCCTGCTCGGCGAAGAAGAACTCCCTGATGCGGTCGTAGAGGTCCTGCGCCGCGGCAACGTCGCCGTCGACGCGGTCGTTGAAGTCCGGATCGGCCGCGATCAGGCCGTCGAGGGAGGGGTTGATTCCGCTCGCGCACTGGCTGACCTCGAACGACTTCAGCCCCTGAAGGAGCTTGTACTCGCCGGGCGCGATGTACGGGTTGGTCCGGTTCGAGATCAACCGCTGCGCGTAGGCCGCCAGCGCCTCCGGGTTGAGCGGGGCGATCGTGCGCAGGTAGTTCGCCGGGCCGCCACCCTCGTCGTTGATCGCGTTCGTCGCCGCGGTCAGGTTGCCCAGCGCGGCCGTCACCTCGCGCCGGTACTTGCGCAGGACGGTGAGGATCGGCGTCAGCTCGTCCAGGAACGGCTCGAAGCGCGCCAAGAGCGGGGGCAGGTCGTCGTCGAGCAGCCTGCGGAGGGCCGGGAAGCCGGTTGGCGAGGCGTCGATCACCCGTTGCAGGCCGGCGAAGAAGGGCTCGAGCTGGGTCGCGAGGGCGGCGGTCGCCTGAAGCGTCGGGCCGAGCTCGCGCGCGGACGGGCGCAGTTGGTTGACGACCGGGTTCGCGTCGGCGGCAAACTCGTCGAGCCTGGTAAGCGTCGAGCGCGACTCGCGCAGGAACGTGGGCAGGACGACGAAGAGCGCCTCGAGGTCGGCGTTGCGCCGCGCGGTCGTCTCGAAGACCGTGTTCGTATTGCGGATCAGACCACTGAGCTGACCCTGGCGTTCCGAGAGCGCGCCGAAGACCTCGCCGCCGCCGCTGATCAACTCGCGCACCGCGAGCTCCTGGCTGTCGAGCACGCGCAGGGCGTCGTCGGCCTCGGCGGCGAAGGAATCGAGCGAGGCGAGCGCGGTCGAGAGATCCTGCCCGCGCCCGCGCAGGGCCACCGCCGCGGACTGCAGCCAGGTCTGGAATGCGGCGCGGGTGCGCGGGTCGAAGGCGCGGAAGATCTCGTCGAGCTGGACCGACTCCGCGACCTGCGCCAGGGGCAGCTGGGCCCCCTCGGCGAGTGGCGGAGCCTCGTTGGAGCCCGGCGTCAGCTCGACGTATGTCTCCCCGAGGAGCGTCTTCTGGCGCAGGATTGCGCGCGCGTCGCTTGGGATCGGGGCGAACGGGGCCTGGAGCTCGAGCGTCGCCACCGCGTCGCCGGCGTCGTCGAGGTCGATCCGCTTCACCTTGCCGACCGAGACGCCCGAGATGCGCACGTCCGACTCCTGCGCGAGCTGCGTTGCCTCGCTGAACGGAACCTCGATCTGGTAGCCCTCGGGCTTCAGCGGGACCGGGCCGCCGAAGGCGAGCCAGAGGAACAGGGCGAGGCCGAAGCAGGAGAGCGCGAACCCAACGGCAATCGCGATCCGGCCTATGGATGGGGCTCGCTTATCCATCAGTCACCTAGAGGGGCGGGCAGACCCGCGGGTCCTCCGAGTTGGGGACGTTGGTCAGCTGCTGCAGGGTCGCCAAGTACGGGCGCGGAGCCGCCACGCCCTCGGCGAGGCCGGCGGTGCCGCAACCGAACATGACGATGCCGCGCAGCAGCGGGCCCATGGCGTCCTGGCTGTAAAAGAGGGCGTTCGAGTTGTGGTTCAGCCAGGCGAGCCAGAAGAGATAGCCCTCCGAGCCCGGGCCCGGCGGGTTGTAGGCGAGCGCGTTGGTGAACTGGTTGAGCTCCTCGAAGGTGCTCGTCAGACCCCTCGTCGTCTTGCCGAGCGGGACCGCCGCCTGTTTCAGATGCCGCACGGGATCCTGGACCGCGCGGGTGAAGGGCCGAATCTGATCGGCGATCGGGTCGAGCGTCTCCTCGAAGAAGGGACGCGTCTCCTCGAGGGCGGGACCGAGCGCCCGCGCCGCCGGGATCAACTCGCGTGAGGCGGGGCCGGCCGTGAGAGCGAACTCGCTACCGCTCTCGAGTGCGGCCCGGGTCTCGCGCAGCGTCCCGGGCAGCTCCTGGAGGGACTCGCGGATCGCCGCCTCCTGATTGGCGAACGAACCGAGCACGGTGTTGGAGGAGGCGACGAACTCGGCGAGCCTCGTGTCGGATGAGCCGAGCTCCTCACTCACCTCGCGGAAGGTGGTCACGGCCCGGCGGATGCTCTCGCGCCGGGTCGCCAGTGCCTCACCGATGCGAGCAACGTCGCGCGCCAGCGGCTCGAACCGGCGGAAGGTCGCGGACAGCTCTTCACCGCGGCCGCCGAGACCCCGCCCGGCCCCCTCGAGCAGGAGCTGCAGATAGGAGCGCGTGTCGGCGTCGAGCGTCGCGAGGATCTGATCGAACTGCACGTTTGGCTGCGTGCGAGATACCGGGATCGTCGATCCCTCGGGCATCGGACCGCCCTCCGACCCCGGGTCGAGCTCGAGCGTCATGTCCTGGAGGCCGGTGCGCGGGCGCAGGAGAATCGTGGCGTCCTCGTGGATCAGCGGCGCGTAGTCCGGATCGATCTCCGACGTCACGAGCGCGTTTCCGTCCTCGAGCTCGACCGCGGTGATGTCGCCGACCCGGATCCCGGCGATGTTCACCGACTGGCCCTGCCCCGGCGTGACCGCCTGCGCCGTCTCCAGCTCCGCCTTGAGCTCGAAGGTGTCCTCCCCGCCGGCCCAGCTCGGCAGCGAGGCGCCCTGCTCCTTGAGGATGACCGCGCCGGTCGCAACGCCGAAGATGACCAGTGCGATGATCGCGAGCACGTCGCGGGAGTGCTCGCGGAGCGCCCGCCGCATTCCGCTCTTGGCAGGACCGCGCGCCATCAGGGCACCGCCACCGGGCTCGGGGCGCCGACGTCGCCGGGGAGCCCCGCACCGCCGGTCCCGTTGACGTCGGGAAGCGGGTTGTCAGAGCAGGGCACGTCCGGGCGGTACGGCGGGGTCGACGGGGTGAAAGTCGGCCGCACGCCGAGCGGCGGGGCCTGCGTGTTGCCGAACACGGTCGTGTTGCGGAAGCCGCCGGGTGGATAGGGCGTGCTGGTCAGCGTGTCGCCGCCGCCGGCGTTGACGCGGAGGTAGCTGCCGTTACCGTCGAAGTTCTGCGCCGCGCCCGCCAGGTTGACGAGCGAGGAGAGGAACTCCTGGTAGTTGGTGACCCCCGTGGGATAGCCGGCGGCACCGGAGCCGTAGGGGTAGGCGCCGCCGTTGTTGTCGATCACGATGTCCCCGGTCGGGACGAGGTTCTCCGAAACGCAGCGGCTGAAGGAGGCGGTGTTGTCGAAGAGCGCCCGCGAGTCCGTCACGACCTGCGACAGCGGGGGCGTCGCGGCTTTCAGGAGCTTCGCCAGCCCGCCGAGCTCGGACTGAGTCAGCAACGGCCGGACCTCGTCGAGCCAGGGCTCGGCGGCGTCGATCGTCGCGGGCAGCTCCTCCAGCGAGGGCTCGAGCTCGATCGCGAAGGCGCGGATGTTCGGAAGCGCGTCGGAGAAGTCGGCCAGATCCGGGCGGGCATCCTCGACCGTCGGGGCCAACTCGACCAGGGTCTCGGAGAGGTTGCTCGACTCGGCGGCGAGGGCGCCGGCGAAGACGTTGAAGTTGGTGATCAGGTCCTGGAGCTGGACCTCGACCCCGTCGAGCTGGGTGAAGAGCTGGCGCTGGGCGCTGATCAGCCCGGAGAGGTCGTGCGGCCCCTCGCCGAGCAGCGCGGTGTTGACGATCGAGATGTCGCGGCCGGCCGGCCCGCCGTAGCGGAGCGCCGCGTTGAGCGCCTGGGCCCCGGTCTTGCCGGCCGAGTCGGGATCCTGGCCGATGTCGTCTTCAGGTGTCGGCTCGTAGTTGAGCGCGGTCGAGAAGCCCTCGAGCGCGAGCTGGAGGCCACGGCGGTCCGGGGCCTGGAGCGCGGTCAGGACCTCGTCGATCTGCACCGCGGTCGCCGTCTGCGACGTCGGGATCGTGCCGCCATCGGAGAGCTCCGGAGCGCTCGGGCTGCCGGGCTGCAGGTCGAGGAAGAAGTTGCCTTCGAGGAAGAGGCGTGGGCGGATCTCGATCTGCGCATCTGTGTGGAGCGGCAGGCCGTCCTCGTCGACCCTGAATGTGACCTCGGCGAGCTCGCCGTCGGCGACCACCTCGGTCACCTCGCCCACGTTGACGCCGGCGATCCTCACCGGCGAGGTTGCCCGCAGGGTCGCCGCGTTCTCGAATACGGCGTGCGCCTCGTAGCCCTTGTCGCCGAAGGGAAGCTCCTTCGTGTAGGCCAAATAGCTGCCGACCGCGATCAACACGGCGACGAACAGTCCGAGCACCCAGGGCGGCGGACCGTGGTAGCGCCGGCCCCAGACCAGCTCGTCCACGGGGGCTTCCGAGCCGGGCGGGCGCGGGGTCCTCGGCTTGCGGCTGAAGATGCCCATCACGGCTCCCTCGTGAGGATTCCCTGGTTGCCCGGGGGATTGCCGATCACGCTCTTGCCCGCCTGGTAGGGCTCGTTCCCGGCCTCGCACTCCCGTGGCTGGCCGGGCGAGGCCGTGTTCGGGTACGGATTGGAGTGGAGGAAGTTCTTGTCGTCCGGGCCGCCGCCGTTCGCCGGCCGGTTCGAGGGCCCGCCCTCGTTGTTCGGACCCTTCGGGACGTCGAAGATGATGAACCGCTGCCAGGCGCCGGTCTCGTTACCGTCGCTGACCGTTCCGAACAGGTTGCTGGCGAGGATCGAGCCGTACCCGCACACGGTCTCGGCCGGGGCGATGAAGCGGATCGCCGGCCCGAGCTCCTTCATCGCGTTGGTGATCGACGCGATTCCCGAGCGGGCGGCCGTGTCGTCGTTCAGCGCGAGCAGGGCCTCGGCGGTGGGCGCGAGCTCGTCGTTGAACTGATCGACCTCCGCCAGGACCGGCGTTCCCGCCTCGAGCCCGGCGGCGATCGCCGGGGAGGCCTCGCGCAGCGCCTGCGCCGCGGGCACGAGGTCCTCGAAGAGGGATGCCGTGTTGGCGAGGAACGGGCGGATCCGCGGCAGCGTCGTGATCGCCACCTGCTCGGTGACCGGGCCCTCGGAGATCGACTCCTGGATGTAGGGCCGGGCCACGTTGGCGAGGGCGGTGAAGGTCGTGTCGAGGGACCCGAACATCTGCGCCTGCACCTCCGCAACCGGCGCGACCTCGGCGGCGGTCGCCGCGAGGGAGGTGATGAAGCGGTCGAGGCCGGTGGACGGTGAGCCCAGGTTCCGCATCACGGGCTCGAGCACCTCGAGCGTGTCCGGCAAACGCCCGAGGGCGGCGTTCAGGTCCACTCCGCGGCCGGCGAGAGCGTTCCCGAACTCGAGCAGGTTCTCTTGGGCCGCGAGCCGAGTCGGGTCGTCGAACGTGTCGAGGACCTGGTCGATGTCGACGGGCTCCGGGTAGTACTCCGAAAGCGGGATCACCGCCCCCGCCTCATAGCCCTCGGTGGAGGTTCCCTTCGTGATCTCGAGGTACTTGAGCCCGAGCGCCGACCGCGCGCGCACGGTCAGGCTCGAGTCGACGGGCAGCGGGTCGATGTCGGCATCGAGCTTCAGGTCGAGGCGGGCGCTCAGCGTTCCGTCCTCGTCCTGCTGCGGATCGATCGACTCGACCAGGCCGACGCGCACGCCGCCAATCCGGACCTCGTTGCCCGGCAGGAGGGTGTTGGCGTTCGGAATCTCCGCGGAGATCCGGTAGCTGGGGACGAAGGGGAGGCCGGTATTCGCGTTGTAGGCGAGGAAGACGGCGACGATCGCGATCATCACCGTCATCGCGCCGACCAGGGTCGGGCTCGAGCCGATCGTGCCGAAGAAGCCGCGGCGCCCTCTCATCGGTCCTTCCTCCGCTCTGGGCGGTCGCGCCGCTCGGGCGCGCCGATGAGGAAGTCGAGCAGGAGGCGCGCGTCGCGCATGCGCATGCGCTCGCTCGCCTCCGCGGCCTCCGGGCTCGACTCCTCGCCTGGATCCGTCTCCGGCTCGGGATCGGGTGTGGGCTCCGGCTCGGGGGTCGGCACCGGGTCCGGCTCCGGCACGGGCACCGGGTCCGGGACCACCGGCGGCACCGGCGTGGTCGTCGTTGTCGTCGGCGGTACAGGCTCCTCCTCGGGGACGTCCGTGGCGTCGGGCGCGGAGTCAATCTCCGGAGCCTCCGAGTCGCGCCCGCCCAGCGGGTTGAGATCGAGGATCGAGGCGTCGGCTGTACCGCGAGCCTTCCTCTTCTCCTCTTCTTCCTCCTCCTCGTCGGTCTCGATCGGCTGGATGAAGTTGGCGATGCAGCCGGTCTGCGGAGCCGTCGCGTAGTCGTTGCAGTTCGTGATCAGGAGGAACGTGCGGGCAAAGTGGCCGAGATCGTCGAAGGCGTTGAACGTGCCGGCGCCGCGGTAGACGAAGCGGAGCAGGTCGCGGAACCCGTTTCGCTTCGAGAGCGAGCGCAGGAGCTTCGCCGTGTTGCTCGCCGCCGGCGCGGCCTTGCGCGACAGCTTTCGCACCTGCCGGAGCAAGGGATCGGAGTCGACCAGCGGCTGCTGGCTCTCCTCCGCGGCGTCGCCGAGTGAGATGAACGCCTCGGTCGCGTTGTCGGCGAACGGCCCGAGCGCCTCGGTGGCGCGCACGGCTGACGGCGCGGCCGCCGCGAGGTCCGCGAAGAGCGGCTCGCCGGCGTCGCTGAAGCGCTGGAGCTCGACCATCGTCGAGCGGACCTCGCGGAGCGTCTGCGGCAGTCGCTGGAGGCCGAGCTCGAGGTCGGCACTCCGCTCCCCGGTCGCCTCGGCGGTGGTCGCGGCGCTGTGATGAAGCTGCCGATCCGGTCGCGGTCGCGCGCGAGCGGCTCGAGGACCGCCTCGCCGTCGCTGGCGAGCTGGGCGAGCGCGTTGCTCTGACGGGCGAGGATCGCGAGCACCTCGTTCGTCTCCCTCAGGGCGGGATTCGAGCGCTGGATGATCTCGGCGAGCTCGTCGCCGCGGGCGGCGAACCCGGCGCCGAGGTCGTTGAGGATGAGCCGGAAGCGGTCCGCGTAGGGCTCGCGCATGATGTTGTTGACGAGGTCGAGGTCGACCGCCTTGCCGTTTTGCTCCAGCGGCAGCAGGTGCTGGCCCTCGCCCGGCTCACCCTCCACGACCTCCTCGAGCGGCGGCGGTGGCTCGCTCGCCGCCGCGCGCGGCTGGGTCGGCTCACACTCGACGAACTTCTCGCCGAGCAGCGACTGCGGGCGGATCAGGCAGGAGGCATCCGCGCGGAAGTCCTGGAAGGCGGGCTCGTCGATCCGCAGGACGACCACGGCCTTCCCGGGCTGGGGGCGCCCGTCCGCGTGCACGGCCTCGTCCTCACCGGTGACGTCGACCTCGCTGATCGTGCCAACCCGGGCTCCGGCGATCCGGACTTCCTCGCCCTCGACGAGGAAGGCGCCGTTGTCGAAGATCGCCCGCACCTCGTAGGCCTCCTCCTCGCCGCCAGAGCCGCCACCGGCGACGACCACGGCGACGACCGCCGCGAGCACGAGCAGGATGCCGAGCAGGCGTTTCATGGTCCTGGCGGCACCGCCGCCGGGTCGCAGAGGCCATCGAGCGCGCCGTCGTCGAGGAACGGGTTCGAGCCGGCGAGTGGCTGCGTCGACCCGCCGGGACAACGGTTGAAGAAGCCGTGGTCGAAGGCGGCGAACTGAGCGCTGGGCGGGATCGGGTCGAGGACGCCGTTCGCCTCGTTGTAGTCGAAGATGCCCAGCCCGGCCGGGTTCACCCGCACGTAGTGGCCGTTGCCGTCGTAGTTCGAGGACACCTGCGAGAGGCGGCCGAGGGCGCCGAGGAGGTCGGGGCTATAGGGCCGCAGCTGGGCGATCTTCGGCTGCCCGTCGTCGATCGCCTTGATCGTCACCGGGACCGAGCGCGACGCGGCCGACTCGGCCGCCGGGAGTGCCGTCAGGGTGTCGGCGAGGTCGTTGCTCGGGCCGGGCTGGCTGAGCACCTGGCGCAGATCGGCGAACACCGGCACCGCCTCCTCGGCCACCGGCCGCAGATCGCGGAGGAACGGGGCCAGGTCGCGGGTCGCGACGCCGGTCGTCTCGACGAGCGAGTCGAGGTCGTCGAGCGCGGCGCGCAGGTTGACGAAGGTCGTGTTTGCCTGGCGCAGCGCCGGCGGCAACGCCACCAGCGAGCGGTCGAGCGACTCGTTCTCGGTCGCGATCGCCCCGAGCGCCTGGTTCGCGTTCTCGGTCAGGGCCGAGAGGTCGTCGCGGCGCTCCGCGACCGCGCTCAGGACGCTGCCGCCGGTGACCAGGAACTGCGAGAAGACCGCCTCGTCACGGGTGAGCTCGGCGAGCAGGCGCTCGGTCGACTGCAGGCCCGGCGCGAGGTACTTGTAGGCGGCGTTCGCGGCCTTCTCGTTGCCGGCATACACAGTCGACTGGCCGCGGATGAAGCCGGACAGGGCCTTGCGGGTCGGACGGTCGAAGGTGTCGAACAGCTGGTCGAGGTCGACCGCGGAGATCGTGTCGGAGGCACCGATGATCCCGTCCTCGGGAATTTCGGGGAGATTGTCGGGACCCGGCGCGATCGAGACGTAGCGGTTCGCGATCCCGGAGAGCGAAGTCGCCCGGACGATCGCGGTCGTGTTCTCGTGCAGCGGCTCGTCGACCGTGATCGTGACCTCGGCCTGGGCGTCGTCGGTGAGCGTCAACCCGTCGACGGTTCCGATCGTCTGCCCGGCGACCTTGACCTCATTGCCGGCCACCAGCTGGCTCCCGGTCTCGAACAGGAGCCGGTAGCGGTGGCCGGAGTCGCCACCGAAGAGGAGCACGACGACGAGCGCGATTGCGGCGAGAAGCGCGCCGAAGCCCGCAACGCGTGCGAGCATGGAGCCACCGCGCGATCTCTCGGGTCCCTGCTTAGGCACTCGCCTCCCCCACGCCTTGTCAGGCGTGGATCGCTCCTTCATCTCTCGCGTTGACGCGGAAGGTCATCCTGTCCTTCCCGATCGCTTCGCCGGGGCCCAACCCTGGCTCTCTCTTCCCGTGCGCGATCCTATTGGCGAGCTGGCCTCACGCGCTGACAGGCTTCGTGCCCATCGGGCGGAACGTTAGCTCACCCCGGGGGCCGACCTACTCGCGCGGGTCACGGCCGGTGAGGGCGCGGTAGAGATCGTTCGCACGGGTGCCCGTGAGCGCGGCGACGACGCTCGCCGCGGCCCGCGGGCGAGCGCCGGACTTGACGAGGCGTCGCAACGCGTCGACGGCGAAGCCGATGTCCGCCGCCGTGTCGCCGCCGGCGGCGGCGGGCGCGATGACCACGACGATCTCACCCTTGACGTCCTCGCGGAAGCGGCGCGCGAGCTCTGCGAGCGTGCCGCGGGCGACCTCCTCGTGGAGCTTGGTCAACTCACGGCAGATCGCGGCCGGACGCTCGGGGGCGAGCGCCGCAAGGGCGGCGAGCGAGGCCGGGAGCCGCCGCGGCGACTCGAAGGCGACGACGGTCTCCGAGGCCCCGAGAACCCGCTCGAGCTCGCCGGCGCGTTTCGGCAGGAACCCCTCGAAGCGCCAGCGGTCGGCCGGGAGCCCGGAGACGACGAGCGCCGTCGTCACCGCAGAGGGCCCGGGCAGGACCTCGACCTCGAGCGCGCGCTCGATGCACGCCCGGATGAGCCGGAAGCCGGGGTCTGAGATCACCGGGGTTCCCGCCTCGGAGATGAGGACGACGCGCGAGCCGCGCTCGATCTGCTGGGTGAGCTGGCGCGCGCGCTCGGCCTCGTTGCCCTCGTGGTAGGAGACGAAGCGGGGCCGTGAGAGCTCGAGCCGCTCGTAGAGGCGGCCGGCGCGGCGGGTGTCCTCGCACGCGACGAGGTCGGCCTCCGTGAGCGCGCGGACGGCGCGCCGCGTGATGTCCTCGACGTTCCCGATCGGCGTCGGGCAGACCGTCAGCCGTCCCGCCATCAGGCGTTCCCGCTCTCGGTCAGCGCCATCGTCGCCGCGCCGATCATCCCGGACTCGGGCCCGAGCGCCGCGGCGACCACGGGGGTCGCGTTCATCGGCGGCAGCGCCCGCGCCCGTAACTCACCCCGCGCCGGGCCGAGCAGCAGCTCGCCGGCGGCGGAGACTCCCCCGCCGATCACGATCACGTCGGGGTCGAAGATGTTCGCGAGGCTCGAGAGCGCAACGCCGAGCCGGCGGCCGATGGTCGCCACGACCTCGACCGCGATCCCGTCGCCCCCGATCGCCGCCTCGGTGACCACCTTGCCGTCGATCTCTTCGCCCGCCGCGTGCATGCGGCCCAGCGCGGATTCGCGGTGCGCCTCGGCGGCGACCCGCCCCTCGCGCCCGAGCGCGGTCCCCGAGGCGAGCGTCTCCACGCAGCCGCGGTTGGGGCAGTTGCCCTGGCACGGCGGCCCCGCCTGATCGATGACCACGTGCCCCAGCTCGGCGCCGGCGCCCGTGGAACCTCGGTAGAGCTCCCCGCCGAGGATCAGGCCGCCGCCGATTCCGGTGCCGATCGTGAGCATGATCGCGTTCCTTGCCCCCTTCGCCGCGCCGAACCGGAACTCGGCGAGCGCCGCAAGGTTGGCGTCGTTGTCGATCAGCGTCGGCAGCCCGATGCGCTCCTCGATCATCGCCCGGAACGGGACGTTGATGATCGGCAGGTTGACGGCGCTGATCGCGAAGTCACGCTCGCGGTCGAGCGTGCATGGCACGCCGATGCCGACCGATTCGACCTGCGGATGCTCGGCGAGGCCCTCGCGGAGCTCCGACTCGAGCTCGTCGAGCAGCTCTTCGAGCGAGCGCCCGAAGGTGCTCTCGGTCGCGCGGTGGAGGACGTTCTGCTCCTCGTCGACGACGCCCACGGCCATCTTCGTGCCGCCGAGATCCGCGCCTAGCGCGAGCCTCACGGCTTCGTGCAGCGGCAGGAATCGGGGCAGGCCATGGGGTATTGATACTTCATGCCTGAGCCCGGGGATCGACCCGACGACGCGGAGCGGCCGGAACCGCCCGACTACACCGTCTACAAGTCGCGCCCGAGCCTCAGGGACCGGTTTCGAAAGCCCGAGCTCAGCGGGCTCACCGATCGTCTCAAGCGAGATGAGAGCGATGACGGAGGCGAGAAGCCGCCGAAGCCGCCCTCCGACAAGCCCTGGTGGCGGCGGGCGTCTGAAGTGGGCGGGGATCGCGATCGCAGCCTGGATCGCGCTCAGCTTCCTCGCCTTCGCGATCTCGGCGCAGATCCAGAAGGGCAAGCTCGCCGACGGGATCACCGACAAGCTCGGAGGCGGCCCGGCGATGCTCGTCAGCCCGCAGACGATTCTCGTGCTCGGGACCGATGTTCGCTCGGGCGCCTTCGCCGGCCCGGACGAGGCGGAGCCGCAGAAGTGCATCGACGCGGTCGTCAGCGGCCGGGCGAAGGACGGAAGCTGCAAGAACCCGCCTTACCGCTCGGACACGATCATGCTGATCCGCGCCGGCCGCGGCACGTTCCGCAAGCTCTCGATCCCCCGCGACACACTCGCGGACATCCCCGGGCAGGGGCCGCAGAAGATCAACTCGGCCTACGCGTCAGGCGGGGCGAAGCTGGCGATCGAGACGGTCGAGGGCATGCTGGGGATCGAGATCGACCAGGTGGCGATCATCGACTTCGACGGCTTCCGCCAGTTCATCGACACGATCGGCGGGATCACCGTCGACCTGCCGACCGACGTCTGCTCGAGCGTCTCAGAGGGCGCCTTCAACCTCGATCTGAAGAAAGGCGAGAACGACCTCGACGGGTTCCAGGCGATCACCCTCGCGCGGACCCGGTCGAACACCTGCGGCGAGGGGCAGTTCTCCGGCACGGACGTCGAACGGGCCCAGTTCCAGCAGCTGATCCTCGACGGGATCAAGGGGAAGCTCACGAGCATCACCTCAGCGCCGATGAACTTCATCAAGGGGCCGCTGATCGGCTGGAACGCGCCGAAGGCGATGGTC
Organism: uncultured Solirubrobacterales bacterium; assembly: GCA_963797995.1. Lineage (GTDB taxonomy): Bacteria > Actinomycetota > Thermoleophilia > Solirubrobacterales > 70-9 > WHSW01. The sequence goes on along the minus strand of CAWCRP010000011.1, from coordinate 83,646 downwards.
TCGAGCATGGGCATGTTGACGATGCCGCAGTTCGTGATCTCGGCGGCGATCGGCGGTGGTGGCGGCACCGACGTGCTCACCCCCTCGAGCACCACCGGCGCCGGGAACCTCGTCGTCTCGCAGGCCGAGTGCGAGCGGGCCGCCGAGGAGCTCCTCGGCGAAGAGCCGTCGAAGCAGCCGAACTGCCCGCAGGGTTAGTCCGAGGTCGAACTGTCGGAGCCGGAGCTTTTCGAGCTCGACTCCGACGACTTCTTCGAGTCGCCGCTCGAGCCCGAGTCGCCCTCGGACTTCTTCGAGTCGCCCGAGCCCGACGAGTCGCTGTTCGAGCCCGACTTCGACGCGGCGCCCTTCTTCGCGTAGTCGGTCGTGTAGAAGCCGGAGCCCTTGAAATGGACGGCGATCGGGTGAAAGACGCGCTCCACCGGCTTACCGCAGACCTCGCACTTGGTGACCGGGTCGTCGGCCATCGACTGCATCACCTCGAACGTGTGTCCGTCTGCGCAGCGGTATTCGTAGATCGGCATAGCGGGCATGCCATTATGGAGAACGGGCATGGAGGCCTTGGCAGGCAAGGCACGGCGGGTGGCGATGTCACTCGCAATCGCGACGGTCGGCGCGCTCGCAGCGCCGGCGGGCGCGAGCGCGCTCGGACTCCAGGGGCTCTCGGCGCAACCGGCCAGCACCGCCGCGGGCGCCAACAGCAACTTCTCGATCAACATCGGCTTCAGCGCCGCCGCTGACCAGGTCAAGGACCTGACGATCCACCTGCCGCCGGGGCTCGTCGGCAACCCGACGGTGACGCCGCTCTGCACGGTCGCGCAGCTGAACGCCGACGCCTGCCCGGCGGCGAGCGACGTCGGGGACACGACGACGAGCGCGATGCTGCTCGGCCTCATCCCGCTCACGGTTCCGGGCGACATCTACAACCTCGTCCCGCAGCCGGGGGAGCCGGCGCGCTTCGGCATCGTCCTACGGCCGGTCTCGATCCCGCCCCTGCCGCCGATCGTCCCGCCGATCATCCTCCAGTCCGGCGCCTCCCTCCGCCCCACCGACTTCGGCCTCGACACTTCGCTCAAGGACCTGCCGAATACAGCCAGCGGCCTGAGCCTCGACATCACCGCGGTCTCGCTGACCCTCGCCGGCATGGCCGGGAATCCGCCCCGCGGGTTCATCCGCAACCCGACCTCGTGCGCTCAGGCGGTCACCCGCTTCGACGCGACGTCCTACGCGGCGCCCGCGACCGTCGCCAGCGGCGAGGCCTCGTTCACGCCGACCGATTGCGCGGCGCTCCCGTTCACCCCGGAGCTGACCGCTCGGCTGAAGCAGGTCGGGGCCGCGAACGAGCCGCACGAAGCGTCGACCACGATCGCGCAGACGATCGACGAGGCCGGCCTGCTGTCGGCGCAGGTGGTTCTGCCGATTGGCGTCGGCGCCAACAACGACGCGCTCAACAACAAGTGCCCGCGGACATCCTTCGCCGCGGGGACCTGCCCGCCGGGGAGCATCGTCGGCGACGCGATCGCGGCCTCGCCGCTTCTGAACGAGCAACTGACCGGGCCCGTCGCGCTCGTGGAGCCCGTCGCCCCCGGCCTGCCCGACATCGGCGTCGACCTCCGCGGTCCGCTCGCGTTGAAGCTGCTCGGGTCAGCCGGAATCGCGGCGGGCGGCCGCAACGTGGTCACGTTCGCCGGCCTGCCCGACATCCCGATCTCGCAGTTCACGCTCACCTTCAAAGGTGGGCCCGGAGGCTTGATCGTCGTCTCACGCGACATCTGTGTGCCACCGCCGGCGATCTTCGACGCGACGTTCGCCTCGCATGCGGGCGGCCAGACCACGGCCGCGGTCCCGGGCACCGTCGAGGGCTGCGGCGCCGCCGCCGCGAAGAAGCCGCGCGCCAAGGTGAAGCTCGGAGGAACCCGCTCGAACGAGCCACGGCTGAAGCTGAAGGTCGCAGCCGGATCGGAGCCGGTCACCCAGGCGAAGCTGAAACTGCCGAACCAGCTCACGTTCGCCGGCGGCGCCGCCTTCAAGCGCGGGATCAAGGCCAGCGCGGATGGCAAGAAGCTGCGCGGCAAGGCCGTGAAGCGGAGCAAGCGCGGGCTCCGGCTGCGCCCGAAGGGGGACGGCGTGGACCGGGTGGTGGCGAAGATCTCGGGCGGCGCGCTCCGGCGCGCAGGCAAGATCTCCCGCCGCCTGAAGTTCCCGGTAGCGGTCAAGGACGCAGCCGGCGGGACGACGAAGCTCGTCGTCCGCGCCGGCTGACGTCAGCGACTCAGCGAACCGCGGGCTCGTCCTCGCCGAAGACGATGATTCCGTGGACGACGTAGATGCAAAGCGCGAACATCGCCAGGGACCACCACGGGAAGGCCCCGCCGATTGAGAACAGCGCGCTCATCGCGCCGAGGATTCCGCCGGCGATGCCGATCACGCGGCCGAATGGGTTCCCGGACATCAGCGAGAAGCCGGCGATGAGCTGAATCGCGCCGACGAGCAGCAGCACCCAGCCCATCGTGTTCAGGTTGTCGAGGATGTACCTCGTGTCGTTGGTGAAGATGTTGGCGTCATCCAGAGCGCCAATGCCGTAGATGACGTTGAGCACTCCCAACATCAGCAGCATCGTCGCGGCAAAGACCACGCGGCCTGCACCTCTCATCTTGTACTCCCCTCTTCGTATACGCGGCCGTTCTTGGCCACATTGCGACGCATTCAGCGTCGATCTGAGGAAACCTACTGCTGCAACGGGACGGCCGCGGTAGCTTCCCCCGCGTGAGCGAGGCAACCGCGCCCGAACTAACGATGGAAGAGGTCGTCGCGCTGTGCAAGCGGCGCGGGTTCATCTTCCCTTCCTCGGAGATCTACGGCGGGGTGGGGTCCACCTACGACTACGGCCACTACGGCGTCCTCTTGAAGAACAACGTCAAGTCCGAGTGGTGGCGGGCGATGCTCTCCGAGCGCGACGACATCGTCGCGATCGACTCGGCGATCATCCAGCACCCGCAAGTCTGGGAGGCATCCGGGCACCTGGCGGGGTTCACGGACCCGATGGTCGACTGCCGCACCTGCAAGCTCCGCTTCCGCGCCGACCACCTCGACCAGGCCCAGTGCGGGCAGAAGCCCTCGAAGCTCGCCGGCCAGGGCCCCGACTGCGACCTGACGGAGGCGCGCGAGTTCAACCTCATGTTCGAGACCACCGTCGGGCCGGTGAAGGATTCGGGCTCGACCGCATACCTGCGCCCGGAGACCGCGCAGGGGATCTTCATCAACTTCAAGAACGTGCTCCAGTTCGCCCGGCAGAAGCCGCCGTTCGGGATCGCCCAGATCGGCAAGAGCTTCCGCAACGAGATCACGCCCGGCAACTTCATCTTCCGCACCCGCGAGTTCGAGCAGATGGAGATGGAGTTCTTCTGCCCGCCCGCCGAGGCCGACGAGTGGCACCAGCACTGGATGAAGGAGCGGATGCGCTGGTACACCGAGCTGGGCATCCGCGCCGACAACCTGATCCTGCGCGAGCACGGGGCCGACGAGCTCTCCCATTACTCCTCGGCGACCTCGGACATCGAGTACCGCTTCCCGATGGGCTTCTCCGAGCTCGAGGGGATCGCGAACCGGGGCGACTTCGACCTCACGCAGCACGCCAAGCATTCGGGGGAGAAGCTCGAGTACTTCGACCAGCAGACCAAGGACCGCTACGTCCCGTTCGTGATCGAGCCCGCCGCCGGCGTCGACCGGGCGATGCTCGCCTTCCTCGTCGACGCCTACGACACCGAGGAGGTCGAAGGCCGCCAGCGGACCGTGTTGCGCCTGCACCCCAAGCTCGCCCCCGTGAAGGTCGCGGTGCTGCCGCTCGTCTCCCGCGACGGGATGCCAGAGCGGGCGCGCGAGATCTTCGCGGCCGTGCGCACGACGATCCCGGCCGAGTACGACGAGGGCGGCTCGATCGGAAAGCGCTACCGACGCCAGGACGAGATCGGCACCCCGTGGGGCGTGACCGTCGACGGGCAGACGAACGAGGACGGGACCGTGACGCTGCGCGACCGCGACACGCTCGAGCAGACCCGCGTCGCAGCCGACGACCTCGCCGACCTGCTCGCCGAGCGTCTCGCCGAGCCCTGGGCGAGCCCGAAGCTCTCCTAGCCGCGCCGCTTCTTCCGCTTCACCAGGATCGTCGGCGACTTCGCCGCGAGGCAGGTGCCGCCGGCGACCGCCCGCGGGAGCACGACGGCGTAGTAGCGACCACGCCGCCGCTTTCGTATTTCATGTTGGAACGCGCCGGTCTCGGTGAGCACGACCGATCCGACGACGACGTCATCACCGTCGCGTCCGCGCATGACCTGAACCGTCTCGCCGGCGACGCAGGCCGGGACCGCTGCATTGAGCGTGCCCGTCAGGAGCCGCGGGTTCTTGGCGAAGGAGAGGCTGATCGAGCGCGGCACGTCGCCGACGGGCGGCGGGTCGTAGGGGCCGGCGCCGCTGGTCCCCGCCGGCAGGGCGACGGCAACGGCGAGGACGGCGAGGACGGTCTTGCTCCCCCACAACATCGAGCGCAGCCTAGACGCGAACGACCCGGACCTGGTCACCGCGGGCGATCGTCCCCGGGGTGATCACGCGGGTGTTGAGCCCGCGAAGCCGCAGCTCGCGCCCGGTCGCCGAGTTGACGAACTTCATCGCGTCGGCGCCGAACCGGCGACGGGCGGCATCGGGGAGGTCACGCTCGCTCGGAGCGGGACGGCGGACGATCAGCTCGAGCCTCCCGCTGTCGCGCGGCGCGTCGCGGACGTGGTCGAGCCCCGCCTCCAAGCACTCCCGCGCCACCTGCACTGCCAGCCCGCCGTCGCTCCAGTCCGCCGCGCTCACTCGAGCGTCCCGATCTCCCCGAGGAGCCCGCTCAATCGGTGACGAACGCGTGCGCCGCGTAGAGCTGCGGTGGATCGGTGATGCCGACCTCTTCGAGGATCGGACCGAGGGTCTCGCCGAAGCGATTCGCGGCCTCCTCGGACTCCCAGACGTCGACGACCCGAAAGCCGTCGGGGCTCTCGCCGGCGGTGTGCACGAGGATGCCCTCCACCGGCCAATCCGAGAACGACTCCATGCTGCTCTTGCCGTCGGTCAAGGCGCGCACCGTCGCCTCGTAGTTCTCCCGGGTAACGGTCGGTCCCTGATGCACGAGTACGACTGCCATTTCGAGCCCCCATTTCGGTAGGTGATAGATCCCGCGCGCACCCTATTCGACTCGATCGAGTGTGACGTCCATCACACTCCACTTGGCCGCGAGTCGGAGCGCGCTTAAGCTCGACATCCCCCGGTGTAACGGTCCGACCAGAGAAGGACGAGGACGGGACGGTCACGCTGCGCGACCGCGACACGCTCGAGCAGACCCGGGTCGCCGAGGAGGAGCCTCTCGAGCTCCTGCTCGAGCGGCTCGACCGCGACTGGGCGAGCCCGAAGCTCTCCTAGCCGCCGCCAGCCGCCCTTGTCGGCTTCACCTTCACGACCTCGGACTTCGCGGCGAGGCAGTTGCCGGTATTGGTGACCACGCGTGCCGAGACCTGGGCGTAGTAGCGGCCCTTCTTCTTCATCTTCTGCCGGAACTTGCCGGTGTTGGCCGCCGTGCTCGCCTCGACCTCCTGGTCGGCTCCCTTCTGCTTGCGCATGATCCCGACCAGCTCGCCGACCACGCACGCGGGCTGTGGCGAGGTCAGCGTCCCCTTGAGCATCCGCTTCTTCTTCGAGTAGTCGAGGCTGAGCGAGCGAGGCACATCGACCGGCACCGGGGTCGGACCGCCCCAGGCCACGAGGGTCAAAACAAGAATCACGACCACGACGATCCGTGCCACGACCATTCTCAAGTACCCAGCTTGCCGATCCGATCACGCGGATCGTGATCTCCATTTTGCGCTCCTCGTGCTCGCCTTACCCGCAGTACGCAGACGAGCCAGCGCCCGGCCCCGTGCCTCGCTTCGGGGCCGAGCGGTCGCTCTGCTGGCGCGCCGCACGCGCGTAGGCGTCGGCCGATCAGTTCTTGATCGTGACGGCCTCACACCCCTGGAACACGAAGTTGCTCGGGCCAAACCGGCCGCGGACGCACCCCTCCGTGTCGCCGGTGGTGAAGCCGGTGAGCTGCGTACGGAAGTGGAGCATCGCGTCCTTGCCGCCGTGGTTCTTGCCGTGGTCCTCAGGCGCTCCACCGCCTGCCGTGACGACCGCCTTCGGCCCGAAGCGGACGCTGAGCGGATCGATCGTGTTCGCATCGAAGGCCAGCGGCAACCCGAACTCGCCGGCCTTGTTCGAGAGGACCGTGACCGGGATCACCCCGTTGCTCTTCAGGTTGATCTGCTGCGGGTGGATGTCGATCTTCACCGGGACGATGCACTCGACCGTGATCGCGTCGACATCGCTGTTGTTGGTCATGTTCGGATCGACGTCATCGGGCCGATCTGGCGCGATCGCATTGCCGAACGTGAACGTCGACGGACCGCCGCCGTTGCATTTGATCTGGTAGCTCTCGTCCACCGTGCGCAGCTCCTGGTAGCCGAGGGCAGCCTCGACGTGCGAGCTCGCGGTTGGCGTCACGGTCGCATTCGGAGTCGCCGAAGCGGTCCGGTTCACGCGCACGTCCATCGGCGCCGATGGCCCATCGTTGGTGATCACCTTGCGGACCGTCACCGTCGCCGGCTGGCCGACGATCATCTCGACCGGCGGGCTGAGCACGTTCTGGCTCACGATCGCGAGGTCGGCCTTCGCCTTGACCAGGGTGTTCTCGGACTTCTGGTTGTTGCTCGGGTCTCGATCGTTGCGGTCCGAGCTGGCGGTCGCCGTGTTCGTGATCGTGATCGGCGAGCCGTTGTTGTGGACGAGGGCGCGAGCGATCGAGACGGTGATCGTGAACGTCACCGACTGGTCGTCGGCGAGGTTGCCGAGGCCGCAGGTGAGCGTCCCGGCCGGCGCCTCGGTGCACGGAATCGAGCTCGACACGTACGTCGTGCCCGCCGGGAGCACGTCCGTGACCTCCGCGTTGTCGGCCACGCCCGCGCCGTTGTTACGCCCGGTGATCGTGTAGGTCAGGTTCTCGCCGGCGAACGCCGGGTCCTGACTGTCGGCCTTCGAGACCAGCTCCATGTCGGCGGTCGAGACAGTGAAGGCTCGAGTCGCCGGGGTCGGGTCCGTGTTCGCGCCGATACTGCCGCGGACTCGGAACGTGTAGCTGCCGTCCGCCAGATCCGACGGCGGCGTATGGCTGTTGCCCGGTCCCGAGCACGGAACCCAGTTCGGCGTACCGGTGTCGACGGAGCACTGGTACGTCGTTCCGGCGAGGCCCGGCTTCTCCGGGTTGTTCGGCTGGAAGTTCTGCGACGGAGAGCTGAACGTCCAGGTCGGCGTCGGGTCGTCGGTATTGCCCGGGCCGCTGTTGATGTTCGTGTCCGGAGCCAGCGCCTCGGTGTCCATCTCGGTCGCGAGGACCGCGTCGCCCACCTCGGTGCAGTCGGCGGCGACGATTCCGTTGGTGCCGGTGATGTTGGTGCACGCCTGGCGCAGCGCGTTGGCGAGTGCTCCGTAGTCGCTACCGGTCGTGAGGATGTTGGTCTGCGCCTCGTAGTAAACGCGGACCGCCTTCTCGAGCCCGATCGCGGTGACCGTGTGAGTGTTGAACGTCCCTCCGTCGGTCATCAGGAACATCGCCTTGTTCGAGACGCCGCTGTTGCTGTGGACGCCGCCGTTGTCAAGGGTCCAGAACTTCCAGTTCGGGCTGGTCATCTTGTCGGGGTCGCCGAAGGGACCTGGTGCCTCCATGTCACGGAGCACGCCGCACGAGCCGGTGCAGTCCTCGCCGATCTGCCACCTGGTCGCCGCGGTGTCGGTGCCGGCGCCGTTGACCAGGTCGACCGCCTCCCCGAAGACGTCGGAGAGCGACTCGTTCATCGCGCCGGACTCGTTCGCGTAGACGAGGTTCGACTCGAAGCCCGTCACCCCGTGCGTGAGCTCATGCGCGACGATGTCGTCACTGACCCAGCCATCGCCGTAGAACGCTTGGCTCGCGGTCGCCGGCGTAAACGGGATGAACGTCGCGTTGTTGTACGGGCACGGATTCGCGGGGATGGTCGGTGGCGGCGGACTGGGATTCGGCATCGTCGCGTTGTCGCAGAACCGAACCGTGGCCGTCAGCTGCATCCCGGCGCCATCGAGGCTGTCCCTGGTCCAGCGGCCGTTGTAGAAGTTGTACGAGTCGCCGGAGAAGTCGTACTCCGAGTTGACGTCCGCGTCGCAGGCCGGCATGCAGACGTTCCCCTCGGTGCGGACGGCCGTCGTGCAGTCGACGAACGCGCTCCGCACGTTGTTGCTGTCGCAGACCTCACGGTTGAGCGCCGAGTGGACCTGCTCGTTGATCCGCACGACCTCGCCCGAGTTGGCGTCGACGAGCACCTGCTTGACGATCATCGGGTTGTCCGGCGCGTAGACCTGGACCTGTGAGGCGAGCACGGTCCCGCCCCCTTGGCCGAACAGGCTCGGGTCGTAGACGTGGAGGCCTTGTTTGTCGGCGTCGAGCTTGTCCTCGGCGGCGCCGGTTTCCTCGGCAACGGCCGAGATGGCCGCCGCGGCGGCTTCATCGCCCGTCAGCGCCGGGTCGGTGTCGAGCGCCGCTACCGGGAGCGCTTCGCCGCTGACCGAGAGGATCTCGTTCTCGGGGGTGAGATTGACGATCAGCTCTCCACCGATGACCGGGACTCCGTCTACCACCTGCTGCGCGCGGACGGCATTGCCGTCGCCGGCGCTCGGGGAGACGTCGACCAGGCTGAGCTCGTCACCGGCGATGCCGAAGGCATCGTCGTGCGCCTCGAGGTAGGCAAAGCCGGCCTCGACGACGGGTGAGCCCGCGTCGATCCCGGCGGGTGGAGCGATCGGGTCACCGGGTTCGGTCGCGACGAAGACGACCGCGCCGGTGTCATCGCTGCGGGTGACGTCGGCATCGGAGCCGAAGCCGGCCTCGGTCGCCGCTGAGGCCACCGGCGCTGAGAGCGCCAAGGCCGCAACGAAAGCCCCTATCCCGCCGGCGATCCCAAGGGTCGCCGCGTCGGCCGACCGAAACCTCTGAGTGCTTTGCATGATCCCCCGTTCATCTGTGTGGTGGTCGTGGCGACTCCGTGCGAAGCGCCACTCCCCAGCGCCTTCTTACCGAACCTAACACCCGTTCGCGGGTTGTCAATGACACTTTGGTCACAGATCCGGGGGTTTCGATCAGAATCCTGATGGAGCCCCAGCCTGAGCGCGAGAGAGAACCCCCCCCCCCCAACGGAGCCGGTAGTTGTGCTCCAGCATCACGGGCGGCCGGACCGTCGCGCAGGCCTCGACGACTTCGCGGGCGAGCGCGGTGTCGGGCGGCACGAGGGCGGCGGGTCGGGGCCAGAGCCGCGGCGCCCCGCCCGCGCAGCGAGCAGGCGGGGCGTCATCTGCCCTGTCTGGAGTGTCACCGCGGCGATGAAGCGCGCCCGCTCACCGCGGCCGAGGATCCCGTTCGCCCGCCGCGCCCACTCCAGCGTCCCGATCTCCCAAAGAGCCCCATCTCAGTCTCGACACCGACCGAGCGGTGTGGTGGCGCGCGGCCCGTCAGCGGTGTAGACAGCGCCCTCGATCCCGACCGCGCGCAGGTCGTCGTCGAGGATCGCTTCCACGTCGATCGTCAGCTCGATCCAGTTCGAGGCGACGACACCCCCGCCGGGAAGCTCGTCGTTCCAGGAGACGCCAAAGTCCTGGCGGTTCAGACCGCTCTTGAGCGCGAAGCCGATCCGGGTCATCTCGCCCTTGTTCTCGTCGCCCTCCCAGTAGGGCGTCCTCCACTGCCCGAGGTACTTGATGTCGAGCGGCACGTCCCGCGTCGCACCGCGGATGGTCAGCTCGGCGACGCCCTTGAAGTCGGTGTCGCCGACCCGCTCGACGAACCGGCCGGTGAACTCGATCCGCGGATGGTTCGCGACGTCGAAGAAGTCGGCGCTTCGCAGGTGCTCGTCGCGGGCCGGCTCACCGGTCCAGAGCTTGGTCGCGTCGATCACGCCCTCGAAGGGCGTGTCCATGCCGTCCTCGAGGTCGAAGCCGACCGCGCCGTGCACGTCCTTAAACGCCCCCCGGACCGCGGTCACCATCATGTGGCGCGCGGTGAACTGCGCAGCCGTATGCCCGGGCTCGAATGACCACCGCCTCATCTCGCAAACGACGCTACAGATGCGGTCAGGCGGGCTATCGGCGGGCCTGAGTGTGACGTGCGTCACACTTGCGCTGGCCGACGGGTCGGGGCGTCGCTTAAGCTCGACATCCCCCGGTGTAACGGTCCGAGACAGACACAGAGAAGGAGTCCCGCAGATGAGCGTCGCCCAGAAGGACGGGATCAGGACCGCCAGGCAGATCAGCTACACCGACCTCTATCAGCGGTGGGAGCAATCGAACTGGTCCGCCTACGGGATCGACCTCTCCGGCGACCGCGCCGGCTGGGATTCGCTCACCGACATCCAGCGGCGCTCGGCGCTCTGGATCTACTCGATGTTCTTTTACGGCGAGGACTCGGTCGCCGACAACCTCTCGCCCTATATCGACGCGGCGCCGAAGGAGGAGCAGAAGTACTTCCTCGCCACGCAGCAGGTCGACGAGGCACGCCACGCGGTCTTCTTCCACCGCTTCTTCAGCGAGGTGATCGGCGTCGGGGACTCGATCGAGACGACGCTCGCCTCCACCCTGCCGCAGCTCGGCTGGGGCTATCGCAACGTCTTCGACCGCCTCGACCGGATGGCGGACAGCCTGCGCAAGGACCGCTCGCTGCCGAACTTCGCCCGCGCGATCGCGCTCTACCACATGGTGGTCGAGGCGACCCTCGCCCAGCCCGGTCAGCATTTCATCGAGGACTTCTTCGCCAACGAGGGGACGATGCCGGGCTTCAGCGAGGGGATGGCCAACATCTCCCGCGACGAGCAGCGGCACATCGGCTTCGGCGTGAAGGTGCTCTCCGAGTGCTTCGCCGAGTCGGAGGAGTGCAAAGACGCGGTCGCCGAGCTGCTGCGCGAGGTGATGCCGTACTCGCTCGCCGTGTTCTCGCCGCCGAACTGGGATCGCGAGTACACGCGCTGCTACGGCTTCGAGCTCGAGGACATCTTCGCCTTCGGGATGAAGTCCGTGAAGACCAAATGGCGAGCGGCGGGCTACCCGCTCGAGGACATGCCCGGCGTCTTCCCGGTCGACCCCGAGATGCCGAACGAGGAGGTCGCGGCTCGGCAGATCGCGCTGATGCAGGCGGGAGTCATGGGTGAGCCCAACGGCCGCCCCGCTTCCTCCCCCGAGATCCAGCGGATCTACTTCGACATCGTCGAGCGGGTCGCGCAGGCGGACGCCGTCAACGGCACGCCGATGACGATCCAGTGGCGCTTCACTGACGCCGACCCCTGGCACCTGCGAATCGACAATGGCTCGACCGCGGCATCGCCGGGCGAGGCTCCGGCCGCCGACATCACGATCGACACCAGCTGGCAGGACTGGATCCGGATCTCGACCCAGGGCGAAAGACCGGGCAAGCTGCTCTTGAGCCGCAGGATCCGGCCGCGCGGAAAGCTCCGCAAGCTCGCCCTGCTCCCGAGGGTGTTCCCCCCGCGCCCGAGCCGCCTCGGGTAGTTGCGGGGCCTCACGCCGTTCGCGGTCGCGACGGCTTGGAACGCGGGCAACATCGGCCCGGCACTGACCGAGATCTCGGCCGATCTCGACGTCTCGCTGGCGGCGCTCGGACTGGCCGGCGGGAGCTTCTTCTTCGCCGGGCTCGTGATCGCGAAGCTCGGCGCCGCGCGACTGACGCGGGCGCTCGAGCCCGGCGGGGCCGCCCGGGCGGCCTGTCTCTGCGCGGTCGGCGGCAACGCACTGATCGCCATCAGCCCCCTCGTCGCCGGCGTCGCCGCCGGACGCCTGCTCAGCGGGATCAGCCTCGGCCTCGCGCTGGTCCTCGGGCCCGTGCTCGCGCGCCAGGCCGGCGGGGTGCGGCTCGTCGGGCTCTTCGGGGCGGCGATCACCGTCGGCACCGCGGCCGGTCTCGGCAGCGGTGCCTTGCTGCGCGCGTTGGGCGTCGACTGGCGGATCGACTTCGTCGTCGCCGCCGTGATCGCGCTCATGCCGCTCGCCGCGCTGTCCAGCCCCGCCGGGGGCGAGGTCCGGGCGGGCAGCGTCCTCGGTCTCGCCCGCCGGTCCGCGACCAATCTCGCGGCGTGGCGGCTCGAGCTCCTCTTCATGACCGCGCTCGGGATGCCGTACGTCCTCGGGATCTGGCTCGTCCCGTACCTGACCCGGGACGCCGGCCTTGCCGTCGGCTTCGCCGGCCTGCTCGGAGTCACGCTCTATCTCGCGAGCACCGTGTTGCGCCCGGAGGGAGCCCGGCTCGACGCGCGCGGGACCTCGCTCGGCCTCCTCGGCGGCATTGCGCCGATGGTGGCCGCGGCCGGCCTCGCGCTGATCGCGCTCGTCGATTCGGACGCGACAACCGTCGTCGGCGTGCTCCTGGCAGCCGTCGGCTTCGCGATCCCATACGCGGCGATGTACGACGAGGCCGTGCGCCTCTTCCCGGAGGCGCGCATCGCCGCCGTCGGCCTGCTGAGCGTCGGCGGCAACCTGCTCCCCCTTCTGGTCACGCCGGTGATCGGGAGCGCGATCGCTTCGGGCGACGGCGACCTGGCGTTCCTGCTGCTCGCCGCGGTCTCGCTCACCGCCGGGCTGGCGAACCTGCGCCCGGCGGTGAGCTGACCGAGCGTCGGTCTACTCGATGTCGAATTCCTCGAGCTGGCCGAGCTTGTAGTGGGGCTCGCCCTCGGGACCCGGGATCGGGCAGAGCATGGCGTAGCTGCCGGGCTCGATCGTGCCTTCGACCGGGAAGGTCTTGGTTTGACCAGGGCCGGCGCCCTTCTCGACGAACACCTCCGCCGAACCCTTCTTGCCCTGGAGCTCGACGGCCTCGTCGAGCGTGAAGCCCTCGTTGATCTTCGCGTACACGAGGAAGTGCGGCTCCTTCCCCTGGTTGTCGAAGACGACGCTCTTCGTCTCCGCCGTTGGCGTCTCGGAAAGATCGAACGTGTAGTCGCCGCCGGCGTCATTCGCCGTCAACGTCACCTCCTCGACCGGCTCAGAGGCGGTCGTCGACGCCTCCTCGCTCGCCGTATCGCCCTCGTCGTCGTCACCGCCGCAGCCGGCGAGGGTGCCGCCTGCGATCAGACCTCCGATTGCGAATGTGCACGCCGCAAGTCGCCAGTTCTCCATGAACTCCCCGATCTCCCCTTGACTGAATGGACTCCGAGAACGCTACCGCCTTATAGCGGCGGTGCCGAGCGGCCCGGACGAGGGCTCAACGCACAGCCTCCCGGTTAGCGATCTCGAAGCCCGACGCGCCCGCGCGTCAGTGCGGGCACGGAGCCGGGGTGCCTGTCGGCCGCTCAGGATCCGGTCGTCGCGGGAGCCGGCGCGGTGGTGGTCGAGGTGTACTCGAACTCCTCCTCGGCGCCGAACAATGCATCGAGGACGCTCTTTCGCAGGCCCTCACTGAGGACGAGCGCGAGGATCGCGCCGGCGACCATGATGAGGAGCAGACGGCCCCAACGGCGCTTCTTCTCCTCCTCGCCCTTCAACCGGTGCGTCGCCTCGCGCATGTTCTCGGCCGCCGTCTTCAGATCCGCGTGGAGCTTCTTGTCGTCGATCGCCGTATCGATCACGTTGCCGTTGGACGACAGCCGCGCGTAGGCGTCCTTCGCCGATTCGAAGGCCGTGAGCACACTGGCCCGCAACTCTTCGTCCTCCACCACCCTGCGTAGGTAGGGGTTAGATCCCGCCGACGCCGCGGCGTCCCGCGCCCGCTGCGCCTTCGTCGTGCTCTTCGCCATTCGCCAACTCTCCTCGTCGAAAACCGTGTGGATTGCTGAGGATATACCCGACTTGGGGTCTGACGAACGGACGGGAACGAGGTCGCCTAAAGAAGCGCTGCCTCGAGCGCCTGCTCGATCCGGTCGACGTAGACGAACTCGAGTGCCGCGCGCTCGTGCTCGGGGATCTCGAGGATCTCGCCCTCGTTGCGCGAGGGCACGATCACGCGCTTGATCCCGGCCCGTTGGGCGGCGAGCGACTTCTCCTTCAGACCGCCGACGGGAAGCACCTCGCCGGTGAGCGTGATCTCGCCGGTCATCGCGACGTCGGGGGCGATGGGACGGCCGCTGACGAGCGAGGAGAGGGCGGTCGTCATCGCGACGCCGGCGGAGGGCCCGTCCTTGGGTACGGCGCCCGCGGGTATATGCACGTGCAGGTCGTGGGTCGCGAACCAGTCGTCCCCCAGCTCCGTCGCCACCTCCGCGGCGTGGCTGCGAACCCAAGAAAGCGCCGCCTGCGCCGACTCCCGCATCACGTCGCCGAGCTGCCCGGTAATCGTCAGCTTGCCGGCGCCGCTCATCGCAGTCGCCTCGATGAAGAGCACCTCACCGCCGACCGGTGTCCACGCAAGCCCGGTCGCCACTCCGGGATGCTTGGTCCGCCGCCGGGTTTCGGAGAAGACCCGCCGCCGCCCGAGCATCTCGCGGGCGCGCTTTGCGGAGACGGCCTGCTTCTCCGGCGCCTTGCCCTCGGCGACCTCGCGGGCGATCTTGCGGCAGACGCTGCCGATCTCCCGCTCGAGCTGCCGCACGCCCGCCTCGCGCGTGTACTCCTCGGCGATCGCCCGCATCGCGGCGTCGGCAAAGGAGACCCGAGAGCGCTTCAGCCCCGCGGCCTCGAGCTGGCGCGGGACGAGGTAGCGCTTCGCGATGTTGACCTTCTCCTCGAGCGTGTAGCCGGCGAGCTGGAGCACCTCCATCCGGTCCTGGAGCGGGCCCGGGATCGTCTCGAGCGTGTTCGCGGTCGCGATGAACATGACCTCGGAGAGATCGAACGGGAGGTCGAGGTAGTGATCGCGGAAGGAGTCGTTTTGCGCCGGGTCGAGGACCTCGAGCATCGCGCTCGACGGATCGCCACGGAAGTCGGCCCCCATCTTGTCGATTTCGTCGATCATGAACACCGGGTTGCGGGTGCCGGCGTCGCGCAGGGCACGCACGATCGTTCCCGGCATCGCGCCGATGTAGGTGCGGCGGTGACCGCGAATCTCGGCCTCGTCGCGGACCCCCCCGACAGAGATGCGCTCGAACTCGCGCCCGAGCGCCCGCGCGATCGACTTGCCGAGACTCGTCTTCCCCACGCCCGGCGGGCCGACCAACAACAGAATCGGCCCCTGTCCGACGGCTGACCCGGCCGCCCCCGGAGGCGAAGCCGAGGAGGCGGGCGGAGCGTTCTTTATCGCCGTTTGCTCGCGAAGCGAGCGAACGGCGAGGTATTCCAAGATTCGGTCTTTGATCTTCTCGAGGTCGTAGTGGTCGGCGTCGAGGACCTCGCGCGCGTGGGCAAGGTCGAGGTTGTCGTCGGTGCGGTCATTCCAGGGGAGCTCGACCAACCACTCCAGGTAGGTGCGGATCACGCCGTGCTCCGCCGCCGCCGCCGGCAACCGCTCGAGCCTGCTGAGCTCGCGGTCGGCCGCCTTGCGAGCGTGCTCGGGCAGCTCCGCCTCCTCGACCCGGAGCTGAAGCTCGACGAGCTCGGCCTGCTCGGGATCGTCCTCGCCGAGCTCGCGCTGGATCGCCTTCATCTGCTCGCGCAGATAGAACTCTCGCTGGCCCTTCTCGATTCCCGACTCGACCTCCGACTGGATCCGGGAGCCGAGCTGAATCACCTCGAGCTCGCGCGCGAGGAGCTCGGAGAGGCGCCGCAGCCGACGGGTGACGTCCACCTCCTCGAGCAGCTCCTGCTTCTCCTCCGTACCGATGCGCAGCGAACCCGCGATCAGATGGGCCAGCGCCGAGGGGTCGTCGATATTGGTGACCGCGAGCTGCAGCTCCTCGGGCAGGTAGGGGATCTGCTCGATGATCTCGCTGAAGGTGCGCTGGACGTTGCGGGTGAGCGCCTCGAGTTCCGGCGAGGCCTCGACCTGATCTGGGAGCGGCTCGATCCGGGCGACGAGATACGGGTTCTCGGTCACGTAGTCGGTGATCCGGACCCGCTCGGTCACCTGGACGAGGACGCGGATGGTCCCGTCCGGGATCTTGACCATGCGGGCAACGGTCCCCGCGACGCCGACGTCGTGGACATCGTCAGGACCCGGCTCGTCGAGCTCTGGATCCTTCGACGCGACCAGCGCGAGCATCCGCTCGCCGGACAGCACGTCGTTGATCAGCTTCACCGAGCGCTCCTGGCCGACGGCGAGCGGGGTCAGCATGTCCGGGTACGCGACGGTGTCCTTGAGCGGCAACACCGGCAGCGCCGCGGGGAGCGGCTGCGCGGGGCGAAGCTCGAGCTCATCGTCGAGCTCCGGCGTCTCGATCACCTGGAGCGAGTCGGCCATATCCACTACTCGATTGGCACTCGGCGCGTGACCTGGCCCGCGAGCGGCAGCTCGACCCGGAGGATCCCGTCCTCGTAGGAGGCCCGCGCCCGCTCGGCGATCACCTCGGTGGGGAGCGCGACGACGCGCCGGAACGGGCCCGCCTCGATCTCGACCTGCTGGTAGACGCGGCCCTCGGTCTCGGCCAGCGCTCGTTCGCCGCTGATCACGAGCTCGCGCCCCGAGACCTCGAGCGCGACCTTGTCGATGTCGACCCCCGCGAGGTCGGCCTTGACGATCACCCGCGGCCCGCTGATCCGGTGGTGCTCGGCCGAACCCGAGGCGAGCTCCGGCTCCGCGCCGATCAGATACACGTCGATCCGTGGCGAGAAGCCGCTGGCGCGTCCCGGAAGCCGGCCTCGCGCCTCGCTGAACGGGTCACCCGCCAGTTCGTCCATCTCACGCCACACGCGCTCGAAGTTGACCAGCAGATGGCGGGGACGGCTCATGCCCACGGAACGTTATCTGGAGCCGGCGCTCAGGCCGTAGCCTCGCGCAGCGGTTCAACTGCGCCCGGCGCCGCGACGGTTCCCGGGGCGCCGTTCCAGTCGTGGAACGTGCCTCGGTACAGGGCCTGGACGACCCAGAGGAAGTAGACGGCCGCGGGGACCGCGATCCAGTCGAACGTCGTCCCGTGCCAGTCGAGGCCGTAGAGGCCCGTCAGCGCGTAGAAGGCGTAGACCCCGTGCATCGCGGCGCAGGTCGGAAAGACGATGGACAGCGCGAGACCGGAGACCGACCAGCCGCCGAGCGCACGGCGGTTGGCGAGCTGGGTCCGGATCAGGTAATAGCCGATCGCCGAGTAGAGGGCGACCAGCATCAGGTTCGGGATCACCACCATCAGCTCGCTCGTGGTCGCGCCCTTGACCCCGATCGCGGCGGCGATGATCGCCGTCACGTAGACGCCGGCGAGCGTCGGCAACGCCATCAGCCAGCGCGGCGTGCCCGGGATGAAGCGATCGCCGCGGCCGCCTCGGAACGCCTCGACCCGAAGCAGGAACCAGATCACGCCGGCGGGCGCGCCCACGAGGACGGCGACGAAGTCGAGTACGCCCGCCTCGCGTCCCTCGAAGCCGAGATGGACCCCGTGGACCCAGTGGTGCGGACCGCAGGTGAACGCCATCGCGACCCAGGCGGCGCCGAAGTGGGAGAAGCCCATCGAGCGCCGGTCGCGGATCATCTCGACCAGGGTCATCGTCCCGTAGCTCGTATAGACGAGCCCGAGGATGATGTTGAGCCCGGCCGTCGCCGCCGTCAGCGCATCCATCTCCTTAAGCCCCCACCCGCGCCGGGATCCCGATCTGGCGCATGAACTCGCGGATCTGGGTGGGGTCGCCGACGCCCGGCTGAACCGCGAGCGAGTAGCCGTCGAGCTGCAGGTCATCCGCCTCGCCCGGCGGCGCATAGAGGTAGCCCTGCCCGAAGCGGCAGCCGAGCTCGATCAACTCCCAGTGCTGGCGCTCCTCCTCGACCCCTTCGGCGATCACCGCCAGGTCGAGCTCCTCGGCGAGCGAGATCACCGCCGCGGCGATCGCGCGGTCGTCGGCTCGCTCGCAGATGCCCTCGATGAAGACGCGGTCGATCTTGATCAGATCGAGGGGCAGCATGCGCAGGAGGCCGAAAGAAGAAGATCCGGCCCCGAAGTCGTCGATCGCGATCCTGACCCCGAGGCGCTTCAGCTCCCGAAGCGCGGGGAGCATGGGGCGAGCGTCGTCGATCAACGCGGTCTCGGTCACCTCGAGGCAGAGAAGCTGCGGCGGCAGCTGGGTGCGATCGAGCGCAGCGCGCACGGTGCCGACGATGTCGTCGCGAACCAGCTGTAGCGGTGAGACGTTGACCGAGACGTAGAGGTTCCGGCCGCGGCGGCGCCACTCGACCGCCTGCGCACAGGCCACGTCGAGAACGAGCTCTCCGATCGCGCCGATCAACCCGTACTCCTCGGCGACCGGGATGAACTCGGCCGGGCCGACCACGCCGCGGACCGGATGGTTCCACCGCGCCAGGGCCTCGCAGCCCACAGGCGCACCGTCGGCGAGCGAGGCGATCGGCTGGAACAGCACCGCCAGCTCGCCGTGCTCGATGGCGTTCCGCAGCTCGGCCTCGGTCTCGAGCAGGGCCGCCAGTTCCGCCCGCATCTCCTCGTCGAAGATCTCAACCGTGCCGCGCCGCGCCCGCTTGGCTCGGTACATCGCCAGATCCGCCTCCACGATCAGGGTGTCGGCCGTCTCGTCGGGGCGACCGCCGAAAGGCGCGATCCCGATGCTCGCGGTGGTCCGGCGCTCGCGGCCCGCGATCGTGATCGCCGCCCCGGCGGAGACGGCCACACCGAGGTCAACGGCGACCTGCTTCGCCTTCTCCGGCGGACACGCCGGGAGGACGACGGCGAACTCGTCGCCGCCGAGGCGGGCGAGTGTGTCGGTGGTCCGCAGCCGCTTCCGCAGGGCGTCGGCCACCTGGCCGATGAGCATGTCCCCGGCCATGTGTCCGAGCGAGTCGTTGACCTCCTTGAAGCGGTCCAGGTCGAGCATGAGCACGGCGCCGACCTCGCCCGTACGCCGGGCGACGGCGACCTCGCGGGCGAGCTCCTCGAGGAAGCGCCGGCGGTTGAAGAGGCCGGTGAGCGAGTCCTCGTTGGCGAGGTGCCAGAGCTGCTCCTCGTGGCCGGTCCGCCCGGTGACGTCCTGGGTCGTGCCGACGAGCCGGCCCGGCCCGCCCTCGCCGTCGCCACCGGCCTCCGCCATCAGGCAGCCGCGGACGATGACCATGCGGATCGCGCCGTCGGGACGAACGATGCGGTGCTGGACGGTGAACGGGGAGCCGGACTCGATGGCTCCTTGGACGATTCGCGTGTACTCCTCGACGTCGCCGGGATGGACGAGCTCGCGGATCGGGTCGCGGGCGGCGTCGAAGTCCTCGCGGACAACGCCGTGGATCCGATACATCGCATCGCTCCAGCGGACCGCGCGCGTCGCGAGGTCGTACTCCCACGCGCCGTGGCTCGCCAGAGGCTCCGAGAAGCCGCTCATCGATCTTCCATCGGCCCTCGTCCCGGAGCCGATTAGGGGTCAGCCCCTCGAATATCCGTCCAGTCCGCCCACGATGCGCTAAGGGGCGCTCAGATTTCGAAGACGTCGCCCTCGCGCGCGAGCTCGACCGGGGCGCCGAAGCCCTCGGCCCCCTGCTCGCGTACCCAGTCGGCGTCGAGCTCGTCGGAGACGTGGGTGAGCACGACGCGCTTCGCTCCCGCGCGCCGCGCGTGCTCGCCGGCCTCCGCCGGCGTCAAGTGGCCGCGGATGCCGGTCCGCTCCGGGCGAGGCAGGGTGGCCTCGACGATCAACAGGTCCGTGTCCCGGGCGACCTCGACCAGCTCATCGCACGGCCGGCTGTCCGCGCCGAACGTGAAGCGGGAGCCGCTCGCCGTGGTGAAGTCGACTGCGTGGGTCAGGATGAAGTGCGGAACCTCGGCGAAGCGGATCGTGAGCGGCCCGACCTCGACCGTCGAGGTGGCGTCGTACTCCTCGACCCGGAACGCCTGCTCGACGAGCTCTTCGTCTCCCCAGGCCCCGACCACGGTCCGGAATGTCGTCCGCGCCGAGGGGGGAACGATCAACCGCGGCCGGGCCGGGTTATCCGTGCCGGGATGACCCGCGACCGGGACCGGCTGCTGGCGCGGCGCCAGGAGGAGCGCGTAGGAGTAGGGAACGAGGTCGATGAAGTGATCGGCGTGGACGTGGCTGATCAGGACCGCGTCGACGTCGACGTAGTCGATCCGCTCGCGCAGCTTTCCGAACACCCCGTTGCCGCAGTCGAGCAACAACGACGTGTCGCCCTCCTCGACCAGGTAGCCGCTGCATGCCCCGCCGGCATCCTGCCACGCGGGCGACTTGCCCAGCACCGTGATTTTCATCGTCAACAGACTCTATTGCCGCAAAGGGCGGGAACAACTTCCCGGGTGCCCGAAGCAACTCTGGGCGTTTTGCGGAAATCGACCCCACGGCACCGGCGAACCGGTGGCATGATCGCCGCGCCGGAGGACAAATCGAGAGGGGCAGCAGTTGATCGAGTCGGGGCAAGCGACAGAAATCGCCGAGGCACTGGGCCTACGGCGAAAGGGCACGGCAAAGCGCCGGCGCAAGAACGGGAGCAGTTGCGAGGACTGCTTCTTTCATCGCAACATGCTCTGCGCGCTCGATCTCGACGAGCCCTGCTCCACCTTCCGGGCCGATAGCCCCCAGGGCCTCGTCCCGCCCCGCCAGCCGGCGCTCCTCCTTCGCGACGCCTGAATAAACAACGTTCCGCCCGCCTCCTCGGCTTCGCCTCCGGGGGCGGCCCGGTCAGGTGGCTCATTAGGGCACCCTAACTCGCGCTCCGGGATAGTTGCCGCGGTGGCTACAATGCGGCCGCGATGGCACACGAGCGCACAGCCAGATTGAGCGCGTCGCCGCCGCTGTTTCGGAGCCGGTTCCTCGACTTCTTCTCGCGCGTCCACCCCTCGGTCCCGTTGATTCTCTACGGGCCGGTGATCGCCGCGCTGTTCGTCGTCGGGTCACGCGACGGCCAGGGCGCGCTCGAGCTCGTGCTGCTCGGCCTCGCCGGACTCGCCCTTTGGACGTTCTCGGAGTACTGGCTTCACCGCAAGGTCTTTCACTGGGATCCCGACCACCCGATCGGACACCGGCTCCACTTCATCATCCACGGCGTCCATCACGACCACCCGAACGACAAGATGCGGCTGGTGATGCCCCCCGGGGCGAGCATTCCCCTCGCCGCCCTCTTCTTTGGCCTCTTCTGGCTCGTCTTCGGGATCCCGACCGCGCTGCCGCTTTTCGCCGGCTTTCTGATCGGCTACCTCATTTACGACTACACGCACTATTACCTTCACCATTTCGTGCCGAAGAGCGAGTTCGGCAAGCGACTGCGCGAGGCGCACATGCGCCACCACTTCCAGGATCACCGCTACGGCTTCGGAGTTTCATCTCCGTTCTGGGATGCGGTTTTCCGCACGCTCCCGCGCACGCGTCGCAGCTGACTCCTGCTCTCACTGTTACTGTCACTGTTACATGACACCGTCGTCTGACGGTGAAAACGAAAGGGGCAGTTCGTGTCGAAGACGGTCGACGAGGCAGCGAAACTCATTCGCGAGCGGATCCGCGAGCTCGATGGTGAGCGCGCGCAGCTCGAGCGGGCTCTGGCCAGCCTCACCGGTGGTCGCGAGGGCCGGCGGGGTCCGGGTCGCCCGCGCGCCGCGGCCGCGAACGACACCCCGCCGCGCAAGCGACGCCGGCGCCGCGGCGGAACCCGCGCCGATCAGGCCGTGAAGCTGGTGACCGAGAAGCCCGGCATCTCCGCCTCCGACATCGCCGAGCAGATGAAGATCAAGCCGAACTACCTGTACCGCGTCCTCGCCGACCTGGAGAAGGACGGCAGGGTGCGCAAGGACGGTCGCGCCTACCACCCGGCGTAGGAACCCGGCACCGGCGATCCGACTCGTCGGTAGGATCGGCGGCGTGGGCAGGAGGCTCGCCGCTGCAGCAGGGGTTCTGATCGCGCTCGCGCTGGCGGGATCGTCGGCGAGCGCGCATCCGCCGCCGACCCAGCAGAAGGTCACTCCGCTCCCGGTGCAGCAAGCGCTCGAGCCCCGGCTCGAGGCCACCGAGCAGGGCGTGTGCGGGCCGGGCTCGAAGCCGGAGACGGGTCTCCAGGGCCGGGTCAGCCGCGCCGACCACGAGAGCGGCCGCGCCGCCGCGGGGTTCACCTGCAACACCGAGTTGGTCGGCGAGTACACGAAGCCGAGCCCGCAGGGGACTGTCGGCGGATTCAAGGTCGAACGCTACGTCGACGAGAGCGGGCGGGAGTGCGCCTATTACGACTCCACCATCCTCTTTCCCACGAACCTGGTCGACCTCGAGGTGGGGGTGAACGTCCTCGACATGTCCGACCCGGCGCACCCGGTGCTCACCGAGAGACTGATCACCCCGGCGATGCTTTCACCGCACGAGTCGCTCGTCGTCGAGCCAGGAGCGCGGCATCCTCGCCGCGGTCCTCGGCACCGCGCTCACCGCGCCCGGTGTGGTCGACGTCTACGACATCTCCGAGGACTGCCGCCACCCGGTATTGAAGTCGGTCTCGGCTACGGGGATCCTCGGTCACGAGAGCGGCATCTCCCCGGACGGAAAGACGTTTTACTCCGCTTCGCCGGGCAGCCAGACGCTTGTTGCCGTTGACATCTCCCGGCCCGAGACCCCGGTGCCGATCTGGGTCGGCCCCTACGACTCGCACGGGCTCTCGATCTCGGCGGACGGCAACCGGGCCTACGTCGCGGGCGTCGGCTCGGGGTTGATCATCCTCGACGTGTCCGAGATCCAGGCGCGCAAGCCGAGCCCGCAGGTCCGCGAGATCGCGCGGCTCCAATGGGACTCGATGAGCATCCCGCAGAACGCGATCCCGGTGACGATCGACGACCAGCCTTACGTGGTCGAGATCGACGAGTTCGGAACGCTCGACGAGGTCGGAGCTGCGCGAATCATCGACATTGCCGACGAGGCCCAGCCAAGAGTGGTTTCGAACATGCGTCTCGAGGTGCACCAGCCGGAGAACTTCGACGCGATCGCCGCCGATGCAGGCGCCCAGTTACCGCTGCAGGGCTACGCGGGCCACTACTGCAACGTTCCCACCCGCGTCGATCCGGGGATCGTCGCCTGCAGCATGATCCTCTCTGGGCTGCGCATCTTCGACATCCGCGACCCGTACCACCCGAAAGAGATCGCGTACTTCAACGCCCCCGTCGGACCGCGGCTCTCACCGTACTTCGAGGCCAGCAACTGGGCGATGTCCAGCCCCGCGTTCTCCCCCGAGCGGGGCGAGATCTGGTACTCGGATGGCTTCCAGGGGTTCTTCAACGTGCGGACGACGAACGGCGTGTGGCCCTTTCCGAAGTGCATGGGCAAGACCTCGACGCTGCCGGCCACCTCGAAGGGTGGCGACGGCTCCGACGTGATCGCCGGCGGGCCGGTCAAGGACCGCATCTCGACGGCGGGCGGCAAGGACCTCGTCTGCGCGAAGGGCAAGGACGACCGGGTGAAGAGCGGCGGCGGCGCCGACCGGGTCAGGGGCTCCGGGGGCAACGACCGGATTTCCGGCGGCGGCGGTCGCGACCGGCTCCGCGGCGGCAACGGGCGAGACCGGATCAGCGGCGGACCCGGGCGCGACCGGATCGACTGCGGGGCGGGCCGTAAGGACGTCGTCGACGCAGGACCGGCCGACCGCCTCACCCGCTGCGAGAAGGTCACGTAGCCCTCACATCCTCGAACGTCCCGGAGACCCGGCCTCAGCACGGGTCTGCGGGACGTTCGGCGCCGTCGGACCTAGGTGCCTACACCAGCCCGAGTTCGGCGACGGAGTCGCGCTCGGAGCGAAGCTCTGCCGCGGTGGCGTCGATCCGCTCGCGCGAGAAGTCGGTGATCTCGAGTCCCTCGACGATCGAGTACTCGCCGCCGGAGCAGGTGCACGGGTAGCCGGAGATGATCCCCTCGGCAACGTCGTAGGAACCGTCGGCGGGGACGCCCATCGAGACCCAGTCCCCGTCCGGGGTGCCGAGGATCCAGTCGTGGACATGGTCGATCGCCGCGTTCGCCGCCGAGGCGGCCGAAGAGGCGCCGCGCGCGTCGATGATCGCGGCGCCACGCTTGGCCACCGTCGGGATGAACTCGTCCGCGATCCAGCTCTCGTCACCGACCGCGTCCCAGGCGGACTCGCCGCCCACCTTCGCGTTGACGAGGTCCGGGTACTGCGTCGTCGAGTGGTTGCCCCAGATCGTCATGTTGGTGACGTCGGGGACGGCCGCGTCGAGCCTCTTGGCCAGCTGGGCGATCGCGCGGTTGTGGTCGAGGCGGACCATCGCCGTGAACCGCTCGTCGGGGACGTCCGGGGCGTTCGACATCGCAATCAGGGCGTTCGTGTTGGCCGGGTTGCCAACGACGAGGATCTTGATGTCGTCCGCGGCGCCGGCGTTGATCGCCTCGCCCTGCGGCTTGAAGATGCCGCCGTTGGCCTCGAGCAGGTCGGAGCGCTCCATGCCCGGGCCTCGCGGCCGGGCGCCCACGAGCAGCCCGATGTTGGTGCCGTCGAATGCGGCCTTAGGCTCGTCGTAGATGTCGATGCCCGCGAGCAGCGGGAAGGCGCAGTCGTCGAGCTCCATCGCGGTGCCCTCGGCGGCTTTGACCGCGTCGGGGATCTCGAGCAGGTTGAGGTGGACGCGCGTGTCGGGGCCGAGCATCTCGCCCGCTGCGATACGGAAGAGCAAGGCGTAGCCGATCTGGCCGGCGGCGCCGGTGACGGTGACCTGTACGGGGGTTTCACTCACGTGAGGCTTGTCTCCTTCTTGGGGTCGTAAGGCGACCCGCGATGCTAGCCGCGGGGCTCAGGGGAGGTCGGCGCCGTGCGGGCGCGCTGTGTCCGCCGCGAAGCCGGCGCAATTCGGGTCCGCATCCACATACCCGGTACCCGCCCCGAATACCTCGCCCGCCCCGCGGAGCGACGCGCAGCGGACCCGCTCGCCGATCGTGTGGGAGACGTTGAAGAAGTAGTTGTCGTTGTCCACGGGCGAGATCTCGTCGCCGCGCTCGTTGAAGAGGGAGCGGCGGATCGGCTCGGGGTAGGCCGAGTACGGCGCGATCAGGTAGCCGAGCTGGTCGTTGGCGAGCCCGAGCGTGATCTGTCCGCGCTCCCCCGGCACGCGAGCGGCCACGTTGAGGGCGATCTGTGGATACGCCTCGCCAGGGTAGGCGGAGATGAGCACGTCGCCGACACGGGCGCTCGCGGTCACCGTTGAGATCGCCGGGCCGACGAACCAGGGCGGCGAGGCCGAGCGGTTGAGGGGCGTACCGATCAGATCGCCGGCGAACTCGAAGCCGAGCAGGATCGGGCTCGTCGCGAGGTCGGTGATCAGGTAGCTGCGGGCCGCGACACCAGGCGAGGCGCGGACGGGCCGCGCGTGCCGCAGCGCGACGGCCGCGCGGCGCACGACCACGGCGCGCGTACTCCCCAAGCGCGCAAAGCGACGCCCGATCGCCCTCCAGCGACGGGTTCGGGCAGCCGGCATCGGCGGGCTGCGTGCGCCCGAGAGTGGCGACCGTGACGATGCCGCGACCGCCCAGCCGACGCGCGAGGAGCGGCGCGGCGCGCTGCGGCCAGTCGCCGCTGATGCTCGTGTTCTCGCCCCCGAGCACGGTCGCGTGGGCGGAGAAGTTGAGCATCGTCGCCCGCGGGCGCCGAGTACGTGGATCGATCGCCTGCAGCACGCGAATGTCCGAGTCGACCGGCTGGTTCGCCGGGTCGGCGGCGAACTGATTCGTGAGCAGGTTCGCGCCGGGCGCCTCCCCGTAGAGGAGGACCGATCGGCGCGCAGTGCGCCAGGCGGCGAGTATGGCTTCGAGGGTCCGGTCGAAGACGTATCGCCTGTAGTCCGCCGGCACTCCACCCCAGACGCCCATCATGTCGGCGCCGCTGTGCGAGTGGTTGGACTGGACGATCACCGACTCGGCGGGGAGCGCGCCACCGGTGCGTCTCTCGACCTCGAGCCGCAGGTCGCGGAGGCCCGTGTCCTCCCCCTTGATCGCGGCGAACCAGCCCTGCGTCTGCTGGTCGGCGATCACGACGGCGTCGTCGCCGCGGCGGATGACGATCGCGCGGGCGTCGACGCCGCGCCCGAGGATCCCCGTCGCCGCCCGGCCCTGAAACAGCGGCGGCCCGCCGAGGCCGTATCCCCCGAGGTTCACGGGCTCGCCCTGCCAGGTACCGTCGGGCTCCGGGTTGATCGACCGCTTGGCGACGCCGACCTCGTAGCGGGGCGCGTCGGGATAGGACTTCGCCGCGGCGGCGTCGGCCGTCCCGCCGATCAGGGCCGACGCGAGTAGGAGCGCTCCGATCCGGTGAGCCATGAATACAGGTTCACATGCGGAAGAGGTCGAGGAACCCGGTGACGGCGCGCTTGGGACCCTCGATCCGGACCTCGTCGTCCGCGATCGCGGCGCCCAGGTCCCGTCCGCGCCACAGGAGCTCCGCCAGGGTCCCGACCTCGGTCTCGATCACGGCGGTGGGCTCGGTGACGGTGCCGCGCTCGACCTCGAGCGCGCTCTCGCCGACCTCCACCCGGAACCGGTCGTCTCCGAGGCGGAGCTCGTACACACCCGCGGTCTTGCCCGCCCTCGCCGGATCGAACACCGTCTTCAGCGCGAGCAGCATCGAGTCGGCGCCGAACGCCGCGTCCGGATCGAGCGGCAGACCCGCCCCCCACCGGCCGAGCTCGATTAGGAGCGGCTCGAGCGCGCGACCGCGGTCGGTGAGCTCGTAGACGCGCGCCGCGGCGGGAGGGTCGAGCTTTCGCCGGATCAGGATCCCCGCCTCCTCCAGGTCACGCAGCCGCTGGGCGAGCATGTCCGGGCTCGCGCCCGGGAGACCCGTCCGCAGGTCGGTGAAGCGCTTGGGACCGAAGATCAGCTCGCGGACGACGAGCAGCGCCCAGCGCTCGCCCAGCAGATCGAGAGAACGCGCGATGCCGCACTGATCACCGTAGCTCCGCTTGCCGGTCATCGGGGCAACATAGCACTTTGATAGGACTTTCCATCTGATTAGTTGGATTTTCCAAGTAATGTGCTAGGGTGACCGGCGCAACCGACCAAGGAGGAGCAGCAATGAGCGAACGAAACGGATACGCGGCCGGGGTCCCGTGCTGGGTCGACACATGGCGCGACGACGTGAACCCGGCTGCCGCCTTCTACGGCGAGCTCTTCGGCTGGGATGTCGTCGGCACCGAGCCCGCCGGAGAGGACTCGTACGCGATGTGCACCCTGCGCGGGCGTCAGGTCGCGGGCATCGGCTCCCCCCTTCCCCCGGCCGCCCCAAAGGACCCGGCCGCCTGGACCACCTACGTGCAAGTCGACGACGTCGAGGAGACCGTGGCCAGGGTCCGCGAGGCCGGCGGGTCGATCCTCGCCGAGCCCTTCGACAGTCTCGACGGCGGCCGGATTGCGATCGTCGCCGATCCGGCAGGCGCCGTCCTCGGCGTCTGGCGCCTCGGCGAGCATCGCGGTGCCGAGCTCGTCAACGAGCCGAGCGCCTGGGCGATGAGCTTCCTCATGTCACCTGACCCGGACGCGGCGGCGCGGTTCTACGGCGCGGTCTTCGGCTGGGAGAGCGAGAGCTTCGGCCCCGCGACGATGTTCCGGCTCCCCGGGTTCGTCGGCGGCGAGCCCTCGCAGCCGGTCCCGCGCGACGTCGTCGCGACGATGATCCCGGCGCCCGACGGCGCGCCGGCCTCCTGGGGTGTCAACTTCTGGGTCAGCGACGTCGACGGCGTCGCGGCGAAGACGCACGAGCTCGGCGGGCAGGTGATCTCACCCCCCACCGCCATGGAGGGTCTGCCCATGAAGGAGGGCGTGATCGCCGATCCGGAGGGCGCGGTGGTGGCGGTGACGCAGCTGCTCGACGCGGCGGCGGGCTAGCCCATCGCCGCAGTGAGGTTCTCGTCGATCGAGGCGAGGAACTCCTGCGTCGTCTGGAAGTCCTGCCCCTCGCCGACGAGCAGCGCGAGGTCCTTGGTCATCTTGCCGCTCTCGACCGTCTCCACGCAGACCCGCTCGAGCGTCTCGGCGAACTCGGTGACCGCGGGTGTCTCGTCCATGCGCCCGCGGGCCGCGAGGGCGCGGGTCCAGGCGAAGATCGATGCGATCGGGTTGGTCGAGGTCGGGTTGCCCTTCTGGTGCTCGCGGAAGTGCCGGGTGACGGTCCCGTGCGCGGCCTCGGCCTCGACCGTCTTGCCGTCGGGTGTCATCAGCACGCTGGTCATCAGACCGAGCGAGCCGAAGCCCTGGGCGACCGTGTCGGACTGGACATCGCCGTCGTAGTTCTTGCAGGCCCAGACGTAGCCGCCCTCCCACTTCAGCGCCGCGGCGACCATGTCGTCGATGAGCCGGTGCTCGTAGGTGATCCCGGCGGCCTCGAACTCTGACTTGAACTCGGCGTCGTAGATCTCCTGGAAGAGGTCCTTGAACCGGCCGTCGTACTTCTTGAGGATCGTGTTCTTCGTCGACATGTAGACGGGGAACTCGCGGTCGAGGCCGTAGCGCATCGAGGCGCGCGCGAAGTCGCGGATCGAGTCGTCGAGGTTGTACATCCCCATCGCGATGCCGCTCGAGGGGAAGTCGAAGATGTCGATCTCGATCGGCTCGTCCTCGCTGCCCTCCTTCGGCGTCCAGGTGAGCGTGAGCTTGCCCTCGCCCGGAATCAGCGTGTCCTCCGCCCGGTACTGGTCGCCGAAGGCGTGACGGCCGATGATGATCGGCTTCGTCCACCCCGGGACCAGCCTCGGGATGTTCGAGATCACGATCGGCTCGCGGAAGATGACGCCGCCGAGGATGTTGCGGATCGTCCCATTGGGCGAGCGGTACATCTCCTTGAGGCCGAACTCCTCGACCCGCGCCTCGTCGGGCGTGATCGTCGCGCACTTGACCCCGACCCCATGCTCCTTGATCGCGTTCGCGGCGTCGACCGTGATCTGGTCGGAGGTCGCGTCGCGGCTCTCGATCCCGAGGTCGTAGTACTTCAGGTCGACGTCGACGTAGGGCAGGATCAGCTGCTCCTTGATGAAGGCCCAGATGATCCGGGTCATCTCGTCGCCGTCGAGCTCGACGATCGGGTTCTTGACTTCGATCTTCGCCATTCGGGCGGGCGATGCTAACGCCGGGGCTCAAATTAGGTGTTTTCACCTATACCGCTCGGCGCCGCGGGCGGAAAGAATCGCGCTCGATGGGGATCGGCATGAGGAGACGTGGGGGCAGGACGGCAATCGCGGGAGCGATCGCCGCGACTATCGCCTACGTCTTCGTCCCCTCCGCTTCAGCGGGCCTCGACGAGCGGGTCGAGGCGCAGCTCGCTGCGGGCGCCGAGGTGGCGCTCCACGAGGAGACGGGGCGGGTGACCTTCGCCGGCGCCGACGACGGCGCGCCGATCGCCGATCCGGGCACGTCCGACCCGGCCGTCGCCGCGACCGGGTTCATTCGGGACCACGCATCGGCATGGGGGCTGGGCGCGGGGTCGACGCTCGAGGTCGAGAGCGTCCTCGACGACTCGGTCGGCTCGACCGTGCGTCTCAATCAGACCTACGAAGGCTTGCCGGTGATCGGCGGCGAGCTCGTCGTCACCCTTGACTCGAGCGAGCGCGTCCTCTCCGCCGCTGGGGAGCTGCTGCCGGACGCGGAGGTTGGCGTCAGTCCTCGGATCGATGAGACGGAGGCCGGCGCGGTGGCGATCGCGTCGATCGCGAAGGCCGAACAGGTTGATCCGGCGACGTTGGGCGCAGACGCCGGCGAGCTCTCGATCCTCGACCAGAGAATCCTCGGTGGCCCCGGGCTCCAGATCCCGCGGCTCGTCTGGTCGGTGAATGTCGCCGCTGAGGATCCGGCCTCCGCGATCGACTACCTCGTCTTCGTCGACGCCCACCTCGGTTCGGCCGTGACCGAGATCAGCCAGGTCGCGCACGCGCTCGACCGCAGGATCTGTGACGACAACCAGTCGAACTCCAACTTCCCCTGCGTCAGCCCGGTCCGCGTCGAGGGCGACCCGCCGGTCGGTGATGTCGACGTCGACACGATGTACGACTACCTCGGTGACACACACACGTTCTTCCAGACGCGCTTCGGCCAGGACAGCTTCGACGGAGCCGGCGCACCACTCGTCGTCACGGTGGACGGCTGCACGTTCTTTGCGTGCCCCTTCGGCGACGCGTTCTTCAGCTTCGATGAACAGGCCATGTTCTTCGGGCCGGACGCGATTTCCGACGATGTCGTCGGCCACGAGTTCACCCACGGGTTCACTGACGCCTACGCCAACCTCTACCTCTACTACGAGGGCGGCGCCCTCAGCGAATCGCTGTCCGACACATTCGGCGAGCTCATCGATCTCACCAACGGCGCCGGCACGGACACCTCGTTCACGCGCTGGAAGATCGGCGAGGACGCGCCCGTATTCGCGAACGCGCGCGACATGGAGGATCCGGAGAACAGCGAGGCGTTCTATGGGATTGCCTCGCCGGACCGCATGCAGAGCCCGAACTACTTCGCCGATCCCGACCAGCTCGATGGCGGAGGTGTACATATCAACGCCGGCGTCGGGGACAAGACCGTGTTCCTCATCGCCGACGGCCAGCAGTTCAACGGGCAGGACGTAAGCGGGATCGGCCTCGCGAAGACCGCGCAGGTCTACCAGCGGGTCGTGACCTCCCACCTGTTCTCTGGCGCCGACTACGGCAACCTCTACGAGGCCCTGCAGCAGTCGTGCGCGGAGCTGATCGGCACCCACGGCATCACGCTCGCCGACTGCGGCGAGGTAAGGGACGCGGTAACGGCGACCGAGATGAACCTGCCGCCGTTCAGTGTCGAGGGACCGGACGCGCCCGTTTGCGACACGGGTGAGCCACGGAACCTGTTCTTCGACGACATCGAGGACTCGGCGAGCGGCAAGTGGACTCACGCCGGGACGAATGTCGACTCCTGGTTCTACCCGAACCCCTTCTCCCCGTACGCCCGCAGCGGCGAGGGCAGCATCTGGGGCTGGAACGCCAGCATCGCCAACGACGCCTCGATCGAGATGACGTCCTCGGTCGCCCTGCCCGCCGGCGCCCAGCTTCACTTCAATCACGCCTACGGTTTCGAGGACGCGGGCGCCACCTACGACGGCGGCGTCATCGAATACAGCACCGACGGGGGAACCACCTGGACGGATGCGGGCTCGCTGTTCACCGAGCACGGCTACACCGGCACGATCAGCAACTACACCGGGACGGACAATCCGCTCGCCGACCGCGACGCCTTCGTCCGCGAGAGCCAGGGCTACACCGCCAGCCGCGCCGACCTCAGCTCCCTAGTGGGCAAGAGCGTGCGATTCCGCTTCCGGATCGGCACTGATGGGTCCATTCAGGATGAGGGCTGGTACCTCGACAACGTCCGCGTCTACACGTGTTCCAAGCCGGTTGAGCCCGCAGCCGATCCGGCGCCGGTCGAGACGACGATCGGCGGCGCGAAGGTGAAGAAGGCCAAGGGCCGGGCGCGCTTCGAGTTCAGCGGCTCCGGCGGCAGCGGCGCGCTGACCTTCAGCTGCTCGCTCGACGGCAGCGCCTTCGAGGCGTGCGTCGCACCGGCGCGCTACGCCGATCTGCGCCGCGGCAAGCACACCTTCAAGGTGGCCGCGACCGACGCCGCCGGAACCGCGGATCCAACGCCCGCGAAGCAGCGCTTCGGAGTGCGTCCGCGATGAGCGCGCGCAGCCTCGCCGCCGCCTTGGGCGCGTTCCTCGCCCTGAGCGTCGTTCCTACGCCTGCCTCCGGCGAGGAGCTCGTGGAGAACGGGTCGTTCGAGGGCGGGGCCGTGATCCCCAACAGCGCCGCGCTGAACATCGATCTGCCTGAGTGGGTCGAGACGAGCACGCTGACCGAGTCGCCGATCTGGTCGATCGAACCGGGCGACTTTGAGGTCGGCGGTCCGCGCTTTGGCCAGCAGTGGGCGTGGCTCGGCTGTTGTTACCAGGCCAACGAGGTGTCGGTCGCCCAGTCGGTCGAGTTCCCTGCCGGCGGCGCGGCGACGCTGAGGTTCTACCTGTGGGTCGGCTTCGCGGGCGGCAACGGAGACGAGGTGTTCCGCGTCACGCTCGACAACGAGAGGGTCTTCGAGGCGAATCACACGCTCCCGAGCCCCGGCGTCTACATGCCGTTCACGGTCGACCTGACCGAGTTCGCCGACGGAGCCGCCCACGAGCTCGTGATCTCATACGAGAACCCGACCACCGATCTTCCGGGCATCGTCGGTGGCTTCTTCCTCAGCCTGGATGACGTCTCGATCGAGCACACGCCGGCCGACCCGGCGCAGGAGGAGCCGCCGGCCGATGCGCCGCTGCAGCCCAACTGTCGCGGCGAGGCGGCGACGATCGCCGGTACCGACGAGCCCGAGACGCTGGTCGGCACCGCGGGCGCGGACGTGATCGCAGCCCTCGGGGGCACCGACACGGTCCGCAGCCTGGGCGGCGACGACATCGTCTGCGGCGGCGCCGGCCCGGACTCGCTCAGCACCGGCGGCGGGGCCGATCGCCTCCTCGGGCGCTCCGGCAACGATCGCCTGCGCGCGGGCGCCGGCGACGACCATCTCGACGGCGGCTCCGGGGTCGACTCGCTCGACGGTGGCACCGGCGCGGATGACTGCCTCGGCTGGTCCGGCCCGGACTCGCTCGCCCGCTGCTCGCGCTGACGCGGATTTGGCGGGAGGGGCGGCGGGTAGCTTCCCGGCATGCCAATCTCCAGCCGGATTCACCGGCACCTTCGCGGAAACGTCATCGCCTACCTCGCGCTCTTCGTCGCCCTCGGTGGCAGCGCGATCGCCCTCCCGGGCAAGAAGACCGTCAAGGGGGACGACCTCGCCAACGGCGCGGTGAAGACGCGCGCGATCGCCAATGCGAAGGTCACCGAAGCCAAGCTGGCGCCGGGATCCGTGAGTGCCGCGAAGCTCGCCGACGGCGCCGTGCAGCCCGCGAAGCTCGCGAACGGTGCCGTCACCCCAGGCAAGCTCGCCGACGGCTCGGTGACGAGCCCGAAGCTCGCCGACTCCGCGGTCGTGCGGTCGAAGATCGCACAGGGTGAGGTCACCGGCGGCAAGATCGACGTCTCCGCGGTCTCGACCCCGAAGCTGGCCGGCGACGCCGTCACCACGGCAAAGGTCGCGCCCGGCACACTCGAGGCGAGCGACTTCGGCACCGGCCAGATCAGCGACGGGTTCGTCTTCACCGACACCGCCAACCTCACCGGAACCGCGGCCGCAGCCTTCCCGGCCGCGCCCCACGCCTACAGCGCTCCCCGGGCCGGCCGCCTGCTGCTGAGCGCTACGACGACGGCGACGATCACCTGCGTCGCGGCCTGCGATCGCAAGATCGCACTGTTCGTCGACGGGAGTTCCACGCCGGTTCCCGGTTCGACCGTGGTCATCAGCGGCGGAGCGGGCGACACGGTGGTCCGAGATCTGACGAGCAGGGGTCTGGTCGCCGTCGCGGCCGGCGCGCACACGGTCCAGGCCCGGTTCGTCGACTCGGCCGCGAGCGTCACCGGCAGCTTCGAGAACAACTCGATCTCCGGGGTGCTGCTGCAGTCATGACCCGGTGGTAGTAGTGTTTCCTACGGCACCGTAGGAATGAGCTCCTCCGCCGAAACCCTCGCCCGCGCGGCCCGCCGCACGCCCGAACCCCTGCTGCGCGCATCACTGGCACCGCCCTTCCGGCGCTCGGTGATCGCCGGGGTCTTCCGCCAGATGCCCCGGCAGCTGAAGCCGTCGGCGGCAGCCGCGGACGCCACGATCCGCTGGGACCTCACCAGCGCCGGCGAGACCTTCGAGACGTGGTACCTGATCTTCGAGGACGGCCGCTGCCGTACCACCCGCCGCGCGCCCGAGCACAACCCGCGGACCACGTTCACGGTCGAGGGCCTCGACTTCCTCCGCCTCGCGATCGGCGCCGAGAACCCGATGAGCATGTTCCAGTCGGGCCGGATCAAGATCACCGGCGACCTCTTCTTCGCCGCGCAGCTCCAGTCCGCGTTCGCGATCCCGGCCTGAGCCGCAACACCGCAAACGTCCCAAACACCCCCGCCCAGGGGGGTGTTTGGGACGTTCGGCTCGTGTGAAGGAGTGAATTGTGGTTCACTTCTTAGTGATGGCCTACCGGGCGACCGAGCGGACGGAGGCGCGCAAGGCGGAGGTCCGCGAGCGGATCGTCGCCGCGGCGCGCGGGCTGATCGCCGAGGGCGGTTACGCGAACGCATCGGTCGCGGCGGTCGCGGAGCGGGCTGGAGTCGCCACAGGCACCGTCTACCGCCACTTCCCCTCCAAGGCGGAGCTGTTTGCCGAGGTGTTCCGCAGCGCCTCCCAGCACGAGGTCGACGCCGTGATCGCCGCCTCCGCCGACGTCGGCGACTCGGTCGCGGGCCGGCTCGCGGCCGCGGTCGACACCTTCGCCCGCCGCGCTCTCCAAGGCCGCCGCCTGGCCTGGGCGCTGATCGCCGAGCCCGTCGATCCCGCCGTCGAGGCCGAGCGGCTCGTCTTCCGCCGCGCCTACCGCGACGCCTTCGCCGCCGTGATCGACGACGGGGTCGCCTCCGGCGAGCTCCCGCCACAGGATTCCGCGACGAGCGCCGCCGCTCTCGTCGGCGCGATCGGCGAAGCGCTCGTCGGCCCCGTCTCCCCCACCGCCGCCGCCCATGACCCCGAAGCCGTGATCGGCTCGCTGAAGGCGTTCTGCCTCCGCGCCGTGACAGGAAAGGAACCCGCCAGTGTCGACAGTTGAACAGCGCGCGTCCGCGTCCACCCACGAGGTCACCAACCAGGCGGCTCCGCTCGAGGGCTACAACACCTATGAGGCCGACCGGGTCCTGACCGAGGCGCTTCGGCGCGAAGGCGGCGAGTGGGGCGAGGAGCGCGTCCGCGAGGCGGGCGCTTTCGCCGGCTCGGCGCGGGCGATCCGATGGGGGTTCGAGGCGAACGAGAACCCGCCCGAGCTGCGGACGCACGACCGGCTCGGCAACCGGATCGACGAGGTCGAGTTCCACCCCGCCTGGCACGAGCTGATGCGCGCGGGGATCGCAAGCGGGGCGCATGCCCTGCCCTGGCGCGAGCCACAGCCGGGCGCCCATGTCGTACGGGCGGCGATGTCCGTGTGCTCGCAGGCGGAGGCCGGGGTGGGCTGCCCGATCTCGATGACCTACTCGGTGATCCCCGCACTGCGAAAGCAGCCCGAGATCGCCGCCGAGTGGGAGCCGCGCTTCCTGTCCCTCGAATACGACGGCGAGCGGCTGCGCCCCGCCGCCGACAAGGCCGGCGCGCTCTGCGGGATGGGGATGACGGAGAAGCAGGGCGGCTCCGACGTGCGCTCGAACTAGCACCGTGGCGAAACCGCTAAACGGTGGCGGACCGGGAGGCGAGTACGCGCTCACCGGCCACAAGTGGTTCTTCTCGGCGCCGATGTGCGATGCCTTCCTGGTCCTCGCCCAGGCCGAGGGCGGGGTCTCCTGCTTCTTCATGCCCCGCTTCACGCCCGACGGCGAGCGCAATCCGATCCTGATCCAGCGGCTCAAGGACAAGCTCGGCAATCGAAGTAACGCGTCCTCGGAGGTTGAGTTCCGTGGAACGTGGGCGCGCCTCGTCGGCGAGGAGGGCCGCGGGGTTCCGACGATCATCGAGATGGTCAACCACACCCGCCTCGACTGCTCGCTCGGCGCCGCCAACTCGATGCGCGCCGGGGTCGCGAACGCGATCAACCACACCTCGCAGCGCTCCGCCTTCGGCAAGGTGCTGGTCGAGCAGCCGCTGATGCAGAACGTCCTCGCCGACCTCGCGGTCGAGTCGGAGGCGGCGACGATCGGCGCGCTGCGCCTCGCTCGCGCGTACGACCAGGACATCGCCGGCGACGAGAACGAGCGTGCTTTCAAGCGGGTTGCGAACGCGGTGCTGAAGTACTGGACCTGCAAGCGCGCGCCGGTCCACGCCGCGGAGGCGCTCGAGTGCTTCGGCGGCAACGGGTTCGTCGAGGAGTCCGGGATGCCGCGCCTCTTTCGCGAGTCGCCCCTCAACTCGATCTGGGAGGGCTCCGGCAACGTCCAGTGCCTCGACGTCCTGCGCGGGATGGCGCGCTCGCCCGAATCGCTCGAGGCCTTCCTCGGCGAGGTCGACGAGGGCGCCGGCGCCGACACGCGCGTCGCCACGGCCGCCGAGGAGTTGCGCCGAGAGTTCGCCGACCTCGAGGGGATCGAGTCACGCGCGCGCCGCGTCGTCGAGCGGATGGCGCTCGCGCTGCAGGGCTCCCTGCTCGTCCGCTTCGGCGACGAGGCGGTCGCGGACGCGTTCTGCGCCTCGCGCCTCGCGGGCGACGGCGGGCGAGCGTTCGGCACCCTCCCGGCCGGTACGGACTTCAAGCGGATCATCGAGCGGCACGCGCCGCTGCCGCTGTGACGCCGGCACACTCTCGCTAGTACTACCGGCGTGCGGCTCCCCCTCCTCGCGGCCCTCGCCGCAACCGTTGTCCTGGCTGCGTGCGGCGACGACTCCGACTCGACGCCCCAGTCCACCGAGTCCTCCCTGGCCGCCGTGCTCACCTACTTCGAGTCCGACTCGCCGACGATCTACGCCGCCGACATCGATCAGGCGCGTGCGGAGCTGGACCTGCCCGACGATGCCGACGCCAACGATCTCGAGATCCTCGCGGACACCGAGCTCGACGATCCGCTCCACCAGCTCGTCCAGGGCGTCTCCGCGGCGCTCCCGGGCCGGGAGGAGTTCGCCTCGAGCCTCGTCATCCCGCAGGTCCTCGAGGCGATCGACGGCACGAAGCTGAGCGCCGCCGCGACCGACCGGCGCGCCGACCGCGAGGTCTCGGTGATCGCAACCGATCAGCCGTTCGACGAGATCGACGCGGCCGTCGACGATCCCAACTACGCGGTCAACGATCTCGGCGACGGCCTGATCCTGATCACGGCGCCCGAAGTCGACGCCGATGCCGTGATCGGCGATCCACCCGGCGGCGTTCCGGAGTCCGCGGCGATGATCGGCGACGATGGCGGCTCGCTCATCTTCCTCGGGGACATCGAGGGCCTGGATCAGTGTCTGCTGGCGACCGCGATCACCGCCTCGGCCGACTCGACGAGCGGCACGATCGGCCTGCTCGTCGACGGCGAGGCCGATGCGGATGTGGTCGACACCGCGACGATCGAGGAGAAGGTCGGGCCCATCGACCTCGCGGCGCCTACGGTCGACGGAAGCGTCGTCCGGATCCCCTACACCGCCGAGGTCGACCCGGGAGCCCCGAGCCCCGGGTTCCAGATCTACAGCCAGTTCCTGATCTTCGACCTCTACGACTGCCCGAAGTAGGATCCGGCAATGGACTCTGAGCGCGTCCGCGTGGACGTCAGCGACGGAATCGCCGATGTCGTCCTCACCCGCGGCGACAAACACAACGGCCTCGACGCGGAGATGTTCGAGGCGATCGTCGAGGCGGCCGCCGAGGTCGCCGCCGACTCGGACGTCCGGGTCGCGGTTCTCTCCGGGGAGGGCCCGAGCTTCTGCGCCGGGCTCGACTTCAAGGCGGTGATGGCCGGCGGCGGGCTCTCGCCCGACTCCCTGTTCAGCCGCGAGCCGGGCGACATCGCCAACAACGCGCAGCGCCCGGCGTTCGACTGGCACCGGCTCGAAGTTCCGGTGATCGCAGCGATTCACGGCGCCTGCCTCGGGGGCGGCCTGCAGATCGCGCTCGGCGCGGACATCCGGATCGCCACGGCGGACGCGAAGCTCTCGGTGATGGAGATCCGCTACGGCCTGATCCCGGACATGAGCATCACCACGAGCCTCCCCGACCTCGTCGGGATCGATGTCGCCAAGGAGCTCACCTGGACCGGGCGGATGATCGGCGGCGCCGAGGCCCACGAGCTCGGACTCGTGACCCGGATCGCCGACGACCCGCGCGCGGCGGCGCTCGAACTTGCCGCCGAGATCGCAGCCAACTCGCCGTCGGCCGTGCGTGCCGGCAAGCGCCTCTTCGACGAGGCCTCGCGCGCACCGGCCGCCGTCGGACTGGCGCTCGAGGAGGAGCTGCAGCGCGGGCTCATCGGTGGCGAGGACCAGGTCGCCGCCCTGCAGAAAACGTTCAGTGGATGACGCCTGACCCGGCCGCCCCAGGAGGCGAAGCCGAGGAGGCGGACGGACCGTTCGGGATTCTGTGATGCCGGCTCGTGGTCAGCTGACGCTTCTCCACATTCGCGGGATCAGGATCGGGGTCGACTACTCCTGGTTCCTCGTCCTCTTCCTGATCATCTGGTGGCTCTCGGGCTTCTACCGCGACGTCCTCGGCGTCGACGACGGTGCCATCGAGCCCTACCTGCTCGGGGTCGCCTCCGCGCTCGCCTTCTTCGCCTCGATCCTCCTCCACGAGCTCGGCCACGCCTTCGTCGCCGTCCGAAACGGGATCCCGATCTCCGACATCACGCTCTGGTTCTTCGGCGGCGTCGCGCGGATGACCCGCGATACCGACTCACCCGGCACCGAGTTCAAGGTCGCAGCGGCCGGGCCGCTGGTGACGCTCGTGATCGCCGTGGTCTGCGGTGGAGCGGCAATCGCGTTCGCCGGCTCGGACGGGTTCTGGGACGCGGTGGTTCGTAACGAAGGCGTCGACACCTCGGGTGTTCTCGCGATGCTCTCTTGGCTCGCCTGGATCAATGCGCTCGTGCTGGTCTTCAACCTGATCCCCGCGTTCCCGCTCGACGGCGGGCGGATCGCGCGAGCGATCGCTTGGCGGATCACCGGCGACCGCGGTCGCGCGACCCGGTTCGCCGCCGGCGTCGGCCAGCTGTTCTCCTGGCTCTTCATCGCCCTGGGCGTCGTCCTGGTGATCTCCGCCGGCGATGTGATCGCCGGGATCTGGCTCGCCCTGATCGGCTTCATCCTCGGCCAGTCGGCTCGCGGCCACGCCGCCCAGTCGGAGTTCACGAGCCGGATCGAGGGCATCCGAGTCGCCGACGTGATGGACGCCGACCCGGTCGCGATCCCCGAAAGCGCCAGCGTCGAGCAGGCGTTCGACGAGTTCTTCCTCCGCTACCGCTGGCCCTGGTTCCCGGTGGTCGACGCCGCCCAGCGCTTCCGCGGTCTGCTCGAGCGCGACACCGCTGACGCTGTGCCCGAGCCGACTCGAGCGTCGCAGTCCGTCGCCGCGCTGCTCGCGGGCGACGGCTCGGCCGTCCGCGTGGACACCGAGGCCCCACTCGAATCACTGCTCGGCAACGAGGAGCTCCGGCGCCTCGGCGGCCTCGTGGCCGTCGACGCCGACGGGCGGCTGCGCGGCGTGATCACCGCCGACCAGGTCGGCCGCGCCCTCCGCGATGCGCTCACCAATCCGTTGCGCGGCTCCTCCAGTTCGTGACGAGAGTTGCATAAGCGACCGGAAATCGGGAGGATTACGCCAACTCAACGAGGCGGTACCCGTGGGAGAGAGGCTGTCGGAGGGAGAACGGACCAAGGATGGGCCGGAGCTGGATTCGGCTGCGCTCGGCGCGCGGTACCGCCGCGTCGCCTCCCAACTTGCGGATGCCGAGCGAATCGCCGGCATCGGCGTCTGGGAATGGAACGCCACCACCGGCGAGACGGTCTGGTCGGATGAGACGTTCCGGCAGTTCGGCTACAAGCCCGGCGAGATCGAGCCGACCTTCGAGCGCTGGCTCGAGGCGGTTCATCCGGAGGACCGCGAGCGCTGCCAGCGGATCGTCGATGAGAGCTTCGCCGCCGGGCAGCCCTACGAGTTCGAGCACCGGGTAGTCCACTCGGACGGCAGCGTCGTCCACCTCCACTGCCGCGGCGACTTCACCACCGACAACGAGGGCGCAGCGATCCGCGTCGTCGGAGCGAGCCAGGACATCACCCAGCGGGTCGCCCAGAAGGAGGCGCTCGAACGGCTCGGTCGCCAGCGCGAGGCGATCCTCGAATCCGCGGGCGAGGGCATCTGCGGAATCGACGTAGCCGGCCTGATCACGTTCGCAAACCCCGCCGCCGCGCGCATGCTCGGTCGCTCGATCGGCGAACTCGGTGGAACCGAGCTCTCCGGAGCAATCCTCGACTCCGACGCCGTCCCGATCCCCTTCGCGCTCGCCGACGGGCGCCCCGCCGTGATCCGCGACGACGCCGCCTCGATTCGCCGCGGCGACGGTTCGCTCCTGCCGATCGAGCTGATCTGCACCCCGCTGCACGAGAACGGGAACGGTGCCGGCGGCGTCGTCTGCTTCCGCGACGCAACCGAGCGCCGCCGCTTCGAGGATCAGCTCGCCTACCTCTCCGACCACGACGCGCTCACGGGCCTCTACAACCGCCGTCGCTTCGAGCAGGAACTCGCACAACAGATCTCGTACGGGCTGCGCTACGAAGCCGCGCTGTCGGTGCTGCTGATCGACATCGACGGCTTCAAGGACTTGAACGAGACCCTGGGCCACCGCGCCGGCGACGACCTGATCCGATCCGTCGCCGAGCTGGTCCGCACCCGCCTGCGCACGGGAGACCTGGTCGCCCGCATCGGCGGCGACGAGTTCGCGATCCTGCTCCCGGCGAGCGACCAGCGCTCGGCCGAGACCGTCGCCAACGATCTCCGCGAGACGATCGCCGTCCACCACCACCCGGTCGGCGGCGAGGCCGTCCGGGTCACCGCGAGCGTCGGCGTGGCGACGACCGGCCGCGACGCGAGCACCAGCGAGCACCTGCTCGCGAACGCCGACATCGCCCTCTACGACGCGAAGGACGGGGGGCGCAACCGGATCGCCGTCTACTCGCCCGAGAGCCGCGGGCGCGAACGCGCCGCGGACCGGTTCGAGTGGGCGGAGCGGATTCGCCGCGCGCTCGCTGAGGACCGCTTCGAGCTCTACGCCCAGCCGATCGCCGACGTCCGCGGCAAGGTGTCGCAGTACGAGTTGCTGCTGCGAATGCGCGACGAGGACGGCGCGCTGATCATGCCGAGCGCCTTCATGCCGACAGCGGAGCGGCACGGCCTCGTCGGCGCGATCGACCGCTGGGTGGTCGAACGCGCGATCGCCCTCACGGCCGACAGCCAGCGGCGGGGGCAGCCGGTCCGCGTCGAGATCAACCTCTCCGGCCCGTCGGTCTCCGACCGGGCGACCCCGGACCTGATCGCCGCGCTGATCAGCGCGGCGGAGGTCGACCCATCCCTGCTGGTCTTCGAGATCACCGAGACGGCGGCGATCGACAGCCTCAGCCAGGCGCGCGAGTGCGCGCAGAGGCTCCGCGAGCTCGGCTGCCAGTTCGCGCTCGACGACTTCGGCGCCGGCTTCAGCTCCTTCCTCCATCTGCGCCGGCTGCCGATCGACTACGTGAAGATCGACGGTGAGTTCATCCGGGGGCTCGGCGACAACCCGTCCGACCGCCTCTTCGTGCAGGCGATCGTGACCATCGTCCGCGGGCTCGGCAAGCAGACGATCGCCGAGTTCGTCGAGGATGCCGCGGCGGCGGAGCGGGTGAAGGAACTCGGCGTGGACTTCCTCCAGGGCTTCTACGTCGGCGAGCCGATCTCGACCGAGGACGGACTCGTCCCGGGCAAATAGCATTAAGTCGGTGTCAAACGGGCGTGCGACCGCTCTGGCTCCGGACTCGATTCGAGGCCGCTGGCTGCGCGAGCTGTGGGCGTCGTCGATCGGCAAGAAGATCGTCGTCGCCGTCACCGGCACGATCCTCGTGCTCTACGTCGCCCTGCACGCCGCCGGCAACCTGAAGGCATTCCAGGGCGCCGGCGAGGGCTCGGGCGGCCCAGCTCTCGACCACTACGCCGAGTGGCTGCGGACGGTCGGCGAGCCGGCGATCCCCCGTCAGGGGGTCCTCTGGGCGATCCGCTTGCTCCTCGTCCTCGCGCTCGTCCTCCACGTCACCGCCGTGATCCAGCTGGCGAAGCGGAACCGCGAGGCGCGCCCGGCGGAGGGCCGGCATGCGACCAAGATCC
Organism: uncultured Solirubrobacterales bacterium; assembly: GCA_963797995.1. Taxonomy (GTDB): domain Bacteria; phylum Actinomycetota; class Thermoleophilia; order Solirubrobacterales; family 70-9; genus WHSW01. The sequence goes on along the minus strand of CAWCRP010000011.1, from coordinate 41,627 downwards.
GCCGCTCGGTCGCGTCTCGGACGATGCTCGTCACGGGCCTGCTGCTGCTCGCGTTCGTCGTCTTCCACGTCCTCCACTTCACGACGCGGACGATCCACCCGACCCCGCTCGTCGAGGGGGCCGTGTACCTCAACCTCTACCAAGCCTTCCAGGAGTGGTACTTCGTCCTGCTCTACGTGGCCGCGGTGTGCGCCCTGGGCTTCCACCTCTGGCACGCGATCTGGAGCGCGACCCAGACCTGGGGCTCAGACAAGCCGAACCGCAACCCGACGCTGCGGCGCTTCTCCGCGGGCACCGCAATCGTCGTCACGGTCGCTTTCGCCGCGCTCCCGATCGCGTTCTGGATCGACATCCTCCCCGCGCCGCCCGGGGTGAGCGGATGAGGACCCTCGACGCGCGCATTCCCGACGGGCCGATCGAGGACAAGTGGCACGCGTGGCTCGACGACCACCGGCTCGTCGGACCGCGCCAGCGCGGCGACCACAAGGTCATCGTCGTCGGCACCGGACTCGCCGGCGCGAGTGCCTCGGCGACGCTCGCCGGGATGGGCTACCAGGTCGACGCCTTCTGCTTCCAGGACTCGTCCAGGCGCGCGCACTCGATCGCCGCCCAGGGCGGGATCAACGCGACCAAGGACTACGCGAACGAGGGCGACTCGGTGAAGCGGCTCTTCGTCGACACGATGAAGGGCGGCGACTTCCGCGCACGCGAGGCGAACGTCTGGCGCCTCGCGGAGACGTCGACCAACATCATCGACCAGGCCGTCGCGCAGGGCGTCCCGTTCAACCGGGAGTACGGCGGCCTGCTGGCGACGCGCTCCTTCGGCGGCGTCCTCGTCGAGCGCACCTTCTACTGCCGCGGGCAGACCGGGCAGCAGTTACTCCTCGGCGCGTACTCCGCGCTCCAGCGGCAGGTCGCCGAGGGCCGGGCGCGCGTCCATAACCGCCACGAGCTGCTCGACGTCGTCCTCGTCGGCGGAGAGGCGCGCGGGATCATCGCCCGCAACCTGGTCACCGGGGAGATCGAGCGCCACGCCGCTGACTGCGTCGTCCTCGCCACAGGGGGCTACTGCAATGTCTACTTCCTCTCCACCAACGCGATGGGCTGCAACGTCACAGCGGCCTGGCGCGCGCATCGCCGCGGGGCCGCGATGGCGAACCCGTGCTTCACCCAGATCCACCCGACCTCGATCCCGCAGAGCGGCGAGTACCAGTCGAAGCTCACCCTGATGAGCGAGTCGCTGCGAAACGACGGTCGCGTCTGGGTCCCGCGCGACCGCGACGAGGCCCGCGCCCCCGAGGACATCCCGGAGGCCGACCGCTACTACTTCCTCGAGGAGCGCTACCCGCGCTTCGGCAACCTCGTCCCGCGCGACGTCGCCTCGCGGGCGGCCAAGATCGTCTGCGACAACGGGCTCGGGGTCGGCGGCACCGGACGCGCCGTCTACCTCGACTTCCGCGACGCGATCGCCGAACGCGGGCGCCGAGACGATCGCGGGCCGCTACGGAAATCTCTTCGACATGTACGAGCGGATCACGGGAGACAGCCCGTGGAGCACGCCGATGATGATCTACCCGGCCCCGCACTACTCGATGGGTGGCCTCTGGGTCGACTACGAGCTGCAGACGACGATCCCGGGGCTGTTCGCGATCGGCGAGTCGAACTTCTCCGACCACGGGGCCAACCGGCTCGGGGCGAGCGCGATGATGCAGTGCCTCGCCGACGGCTACTTCATCGTCCCCCACACCGTTACCAACTGGCTCAGCGGGGTGTCCGGCCCGGTCTCGACGGACGACCCGGCCTTCGACGCCGCGGAGAGCGATGTGCGCGAGAGGATCTCCCGCCTGCTCGGCGTCGGGGGGACGACGCCGCAAACGGTCTTCCACCGCGAGCTCGGCGAGGTGATGCTCGACAGGTGCGGGATCACGCGCACGCCCCAGGGCCTGCGCGAGGCGATGGGAAGGGTCCGCGAGATCCGCGAGGCGTTCTGGTCGGACCTGAAGCTCGAGCCGGGCGAGAACGGCATCAACCAGACGCTCGAGAACGCGAGCCGGATCTCCGATTTCCTCGAGCTCGCGGAGCTCATGTGCCGCGACGCGCTCGAGCGCGACGAGTCCTGCGGCTGCCATCTGCGCGAGGACCACGCGACCGAGGAGGGCGAGGCGATCCGCGACGACGACGACCACGCCCGGGTCCAGGTGTGGGACTGGAAGGGCGAGGGCGTCGAGCCTGAGCTGACCTGCGAGAAGCTCACGTTCGAGGCGATCGAGCCGGTGACGAGGAGCTACAAGTGAGGGTGACCCTCAACGTCTGGCGCCAGGCAAACCTGGTGGCCGAGGGTGCGTTCGAGCGCTACGAGATCGCGGACATCGATCCCGAGGCCTCCTTCCTCGAGATGCTCGACGTATTGAACGACCGGCTCGTCTCCGAGGGCAAGCGGGCGATCGCCTTCGACCACGACTGCCGCGAGGGGATCTGCGGCGCCTGCTCGCTGGTCCTCGACGGAATCCCGCACGGCCCGCGCCAGGTGACGAGCTGCCAGGTCTACATGCGCGATTTCGCCGACGGCGCCGAGATCACGGTCGAGCCGTTCCGCAGCACTCCGTTCCCTGTGTTGCGCGACCTGATCGTCGACCGCTCGCCGCTCGACCGGATCATCGAGGCGGGTGGCTACATCTCGGTCAACGCGGGGCCCAAGCCGGAGCCGAATTCGATCCCGGTCCACCCCGAGATCCAGGAGGCCGCGCTCGACGCGGCGATCTGCATCGGCTGCGGCGCCTGCGTCGCCGCCTGCCCGAACGGCTCGGCGATGCTCTTCACCGGCGCCAAGCTGACCCACCTGAATCTGCTGCCCCAGGGCGACCCGGAGCGCTACCACCGCTCACGCGCGCTCGTCCGCCAGCACGACGAGGAGGGCTTCGGCGGCTGCACGAACACCGGCGAGTGCCAGGCCGTCTGCCCGCAACAGATCTCGATCAAGGTGATCGGGGAGCTCAACCGCGAGTACCGCCTCGCGATGCTCCACAAGCTGCGCGAGCGCCGCGGGCCGCAGGACGCGCAGTAGGATCGGCCCATGCCTGAGACCGAAACCGAGACACAAGTACAAGACACCCCGGCAGCGACCAACGGACACGCCCCCGAGGGCCAGATGCTGGAGGTGAGGAACCCCGCCACCGGCGAGGTCGTCGGCAGCGTCGCCCAGCAGACGCCGGAGGAGGTCGCCGCGGTTGTCGAGCGTGCCCGCGCCGCCCAGGAGGGCTGGGCCGCGCTCGGCTTCGAAGGCCGCTCGAAGATCCTGCGCCGGGCGCAGAAGTGGACGACGGAGAACGCCGACCGGATCGCGCGCACGATCGTCTCCGAAACCGGCAAGACCTACGAGGACGCGATCCTCGCCGAGGTCAGCTACGCCGCCGCCGGCTTCGGCTTCTGGGCAAAGCACGCGCCCCAATACCTCGCCGACGAGAAGGTCTCGACTTCGAACCCCTTCGTCCTCGGCCGCCAGCTCGTCGTCCGTTACGCCCCGGCGGGCGTGGTCGGCGTGATCGGACCGTGGAACTACCCGCTGACGAACTCCTTCGGCGACTGCATCCCGGCGCTCGCCGCCGGCAACGCGGTCGTCCTCAAGCCCGCGAGCCTCACGCCCATGACATCGCAGCTGATGCTCGAGGGCCTGCTCGCCTCCGGCCTCCCCGAGGGCGTCTACCAGGTGGTCGTCGGGCCCGGCTCGACGATCGGTGGCGCGCTCATCGACGCCGTTGACGTCGTCATGTTCACCGGCTCGACCGAGGTCGGCAAGCAGGTGATGCAGCAGGCCGGGAAGACGGTCACCCCGGTCAGCCTCGAGCTCGGCGGCAAGGATCCGATGATCGTCCTCTCCGACGCGAACCTCGAGCGGGCGGCGAACGCCGCCGTCTACTACTCGATGCAGAACGGCGGGCAGACCTGCATCTCGATCGAGCGCGTGTACGCGGAGGCGCCGATCTACGACAAGTTCGTCGGGATGCTCACGGAGCGCGTGCGCGACCTGCGCCAGGGCTCCTCCACCGGCCCGGGAACGGTCGAGGTCGGGGCGATCACCTCGCCCGAGCAGGGCGACATCGTCGAGGCCCACGTCGCCGACGCGGTCGAGAAGGGCGCCAAGGTGCTCGTCGGCGGCAAGCGCCGCCACGAGGAGGGCGGCGGCGACTTCTTCGAGCCGACCCTGCTCTCGGACGTCGACCACTCGATGCTCTGCATGACCGAAGAGACTTTCGGCCCGACGCTGCCGGTGATGAGGGTCGCCGATGTCGACGAGGCGATCAAGCTCGCCAACGACTCGCCCTTCGGCCTCCAGTCTTCGGTCTTCACCAAGGACCTCGACCGCGGCAAGCAGATCGCCCGCCGGATCGAGGCCGGCGTGTGCTGCATCAACGACGCCTGCATCAACTACGTGGCGCTCGAGCTGCCGATGGGCGGCTGGAAGGAATCGGGCCTCGGCACGCGCCACGGCGCCGGCGGGATCCGCAAGTACACCCGCCAGCAAACCGTGGTCACGACCCGCTTCGCGCCGAAGAAGGAGCTGCACATGTACCCGTACAAGGCGCGGACCTCGAACCTGATCAAGCGCGCCGTGCAGTTCCTCTACGGCCGCGGCAAGCGCGCCTAGGCAGCACCTCATCTAGCATCCGCCGCCGCACATGCCTCGCCACGACGTCCTCGTCATCGGGGCCGGCCTCGCCGGCCAGCGCGCAGCCCTCGCCGCCGCGCAGGAGGGCGTCAGCGTGGGGATCGTCTCCAAGGTGCATCCGGTGCGCTCGCATTCGAACGCCGCCCAGGGTGGAATCAACGCGGCCCTTCAGGAGGGCGACTCGTGGGAGTCGCACGCTTTCGACACGATCAAGGGCTCCGACTACCTCGGTGACCAGGACGCGATCGAGATCATGTGCCGCGAGGCGCCGGAGGAGATCCTCCACCTCGAGCACCTCGGTGTCCCCTTCCACCGAAACAAGGAGGGCAAGCTCGGCACCCGCGCCTTCGGCGGCGCCTCCGCCGCGCGTACCTACTACGTCGCCGACATCACCGGCCAGGCGATCATGCACGTTCTCTACGAGCAGCTGATGAAGCACTCCGACGACGTCGACCGCTACGAGGAGTACTTCATCAGCGCGCTCGCGATCGACGAGTCGGGAGCCTGCGTCGGCGCGGTCATGCGCAACATCCGCGACGGCTCGATCGAGCTCTTCGAGGCCAAGAACGTGATCCTCGCGACCGGCGGCAACGGCCAGGTCTGGCAGCCGACGACGAACGCGCTCATCTGCACCGGCGACGCGATCGCCCTCGCATACCGCGCCGGGGCGGCGGTGATGGACATGGAGATGATCCAGTACCACCCGACGACCCTCGCCGGCAAGGGCTTCCTGATCACCGAGGGCGCTCGCGGCGAGGGCGCCCATCTGCTGAACGCGAAGGGCGAGCGCTTCATGGAGCGCTACGCGCCCAACAAGATGGAGCTCGCATCGCGCGATGTCGTCTCCCGCGCTGAGCAGACCGAGATCAACGAGGGCCGCGGCTTCCCCGACGGCACGGTCGCCCTGGACATCACCGTCGTGCCGAGGAAGCGGATCCACGAAGCCCTGCGCGAGATCGTCCTCGTCGGCCGGGACTTCGCCGGTGTCGACATCACCACCGAGCCGATCCACATCAAGCCGGGCAACCATTACACGATGGGCGGAATCAAGACCGACATCCACGGGGCGACCGAGATTCCCGGGCTCTACGCCGCCGGCGAGTGCGCCTGTGTCTCCGTCCACGGCGGCAACCGCCTGGGCGCCAACTCCCTGCTCGACACGCTGATCTTCGGCAAGCGCTCCGGGATCCACGCCGCCGAGCGCGCCAAGGAGACGGCGGCCGGCCGCGCGCCGAAGAGCGTGCTCTCCGACGAGCGGGCGCGGGTCGAGGAGATCTTCGCCCGCGAGCGCGGCTCCGGGCGCCGCGTCTCGGAGATCCGCAAGGAGCTCGGCCAGACGATGGACCGCTACGTCGCGGTCTTCCGCGACGCCGAGGGGATTCAGAAGGCGCATGAGATCGTCAAGCGCCTCCAGGAAGAGGCGAAAACGGCCTATATCGACGATCACTCGAGCGTTTTCAACCAGGACCTGCTCGGCGCGCTCGAGCTCAGCTTCATGCTCGACAACGCCGAGCTCGCGTGCGTCGGCGCCCTGCACCGCGAGGAGAGCCGCGGCGCCCAGTTCCGCACCGATTTCCCCGAGCGCAAGGACGACGAGTGGCTGAAGCACATCAACCTGACCCTTGACGGCTCAGGCGACGAACCCGAGGTCAACTACTCGGAGGTCACGATCACCGACTGGCAGCCAATGGAGAGGACCTACTAGGAATGGCCAACTACACGCTTCGAGTCCGCCGCCAGAAGCCGGCCGAGGAGGGCCAGGGTCTCGCCGAGCCCTACTGGGAGGACTTCGACGTCGACCTCGACCCGACGCTCTCGGTCCTCGACGGCCTCCTGCAGGCGCGGGACCGCGACGACGGCTCGCTCTCGGTCCGCTGCTCCTGCCGCGCGGCGATCTGCGGCTCCTGCGGGGTGAAGATCAACGGCGAGTCGGCCCTCGCCTGCAAGACCCAGCTCGGCGAGGCGCAGCATGCCGCCGACCGCCATCCGCGTCCCTCGGCTGACAGCCATACGCCCGCAGGCGAAGCCGAGGACGTGGGGCAGGTGATTCTCGTGGAGCCCATGGGCAACATGCCCGTGCTGAAGGACCTGGTCACGGACATGGAGTCCACCCACTGGACCAAGATCCGCCGGGTGACGCCGTGGCTGCTCGACGACGGCGACCCGCCGGAGCGCGAGCGCGTCGCTTCCGCCGAGTCGATGGTCGACATCACCCAGACGATCGCCTGCATCCAGTGCGGCGCCTGCGTGTCGGCCTGCCTCTCGATGGAGGTCGACCCGGACTTCATCGGGCCCGCGGCACTGGCGAAGGCTTACCGCTTCGTCGGCGACCCACGCGACGTCGAGGGTCGCGAGCGCCTTCACGACCTCGCCCAGGACCCGCACGGGATCTACGACTGCACGCACTGCTTCTCCTGCATCGACGCCTGCCCCAAGGGCGTGGCGCCGATGGACCAGATCATGCGCCTGCGCCGAGCCGCCGGCGCCGAGGGCATCGCCGACAAGAACAACGGCCACAGCCACGAGAACGCGTTCGTCAAGATCATCGAGAAGAAGGGCACGCTGGACGAGGCGCTGCTCCTCCAGGAGTCCTACGCGCCGGGCGTCAAGGGCAAGCTGATGCCGAAGATGAGCGCGATCAAGGGCCTGATCGGCTCGATTCCGACCGCGATCCGCGGCATCCGCACCGGCAAGATGCGTTCGCTGCCCAAGCTGATCCCGGGAATCCACGAGAAGCTCCCCGGCGACGCGCAGGGCCAGGTCAAGCGAATCTACGAGCACGCCGAGGACCACTCCGAGGAGCTCAACCTCTACATCGTCGGCGAGGAGGGCGAGGCGCCCGAGCCGAAGGAAGAGGACGAGAAGCAGCCCGAGGCCGTACGCGCACCGGCAGCAGAGCCGTCGGAGACGGTCGCGAGCGCCGACGACACCGAGACTACGACCGAGGAAGGACGCTGATGAAACTCGCCTACTGGCCGGGCTGCGTCTCGCGCGGCTTCACCCCCGAGCTCCACGGCTCCATGGCGCTCGTCGCCGACAAGCTCGGCATCGAGCTCGTCACGCTCGACCGCGCGAACTGCTGCGGCGCCGGCGTGATCGCCGAGCACAACCAGGAACTCGCCGACTCGCTCAACGCCCGCACCTTCGCGCTCGCGCAGTCGACCGGCCTCGCGATGATGAACATCTGCTCGACCTGCCAGGGCGCGCAGTCGGAGTGCCAGCAGCGCCTCGACGCGGACGCCGCGTACCGCGGCCACATCAACGAGCTGCTCGCCCCGGAAGGTCTCGAATACCAGAAGGGCAAGGACGGTTTCGAGAACAAGAACTTCCTCTGGGTCCTCGTCGAGGACTACGGCCTCGATCAGTTGAAGCAGAAGGTCGTGCGACCGCTCGGCGGCCTTCGTGTCGGCCCGTTCTACGGCTGCTACGTGATCCGGCCGAAGCACCGGCTCGGCTACGACGAGCACCCCGAGCGCGATCTCTACCTGGAGCAGGTGATCGAGGCGCTGGGCGGCGAGGTGGTCGAGTACGACGGCTCGCGCAAGTGCTGCGGCTTTCCGGTGATCACGATGAACAAGGACACCTCGCTGCGCCAGGCGGGCACGCACGTCGGCGACGCTCTCGACCAGGGCGCCGACTGCCTCGTAACCCCCTGCCCCCTCTGCCACCTGAACCTCGACATGCAGCAGCCCGAGGCGGCGAAGATCGTCAACCGCGAGCTCAACCTCGCCGTCCTCCACCTGCCTCAGCTCGTCGGCCTGGCCCTCGGCTTTGAGCCGAAGGCGCTCGGCATGCGCAAGCACATCGCGAGCACCGGGTGGGTCGAAGAGCGCCTCGCCGGGGTCCCGGTCTAGGTCCGGAGCCACCACCGATGGCGCACGAAGAGTTCAATGCCCCACCGCCGCCGCCCGAGGTCGAGCAGGCCGCCCTCCTGGGGCACATCGAAGACGCGGTCAGCCTGTATATCAAGTTCACCGACGTGGAGCCCGAGGTGGCGCGCCAGGTCGTCGAGAAGCTCGCCGACGGTTAGCCAGGCCGCCGGGGCCATGAGTCTCGGTCGGACGCGGCACCGGCCCGTTTGACCTCTATGCTTGCCGCGGAGCGCCGGGAAGTCTGGTCGGCAAACGAGGACTGACCATGCCTCCTAGCGACAACTCTTCCGAACGCCGCATAGGCCGACGCTTCAAGCGTCCGTGGGTGCGCTCGAAGCGCGCGATACCGCGCAAGGTCGTGCGGCCCCTGGAGCGCTTCCTGAGCGAGGAGGCCGGGAGCGGGGGCCTGCTCCTCGCCGCCGCCGTTCTCGCCCTCGTGTGGAGCAACATCGATTCCAGCTCCTACGAGGAGTGGTGGACGACGACGCTGTCGATCGACATCGGCAGCCTGCATTTCGACGAGGACCTGCGCCACATCGTCAACGACCTGTTGATGGCGGTGTTCTTCTACGTCGTCACGCTCGAGGTGAAGCGGGAGATCCTGTTCGGATCCCTGCGGGAGCGGGCAACGGCCGTGGTGCCGGTGGCGGCGGCGCTCGGGACGATGGTCGGCGGAGCCCTCGTCTACGTCGCGGTGAACATCGACGGGGGCGTCCTGCAGGGCTGGGCCGTGCCGATCGCGACGGACATCGCATTCGCCCTCGCCGTGCTCGGCGTCGCCGGCCGGAGGGCACCGCCCGAGTTGCGCGCGTTCCTGCTCACGCTGGCTGTGGTCGACGACCTCGGCACAATCGCCGTGATCGCGGTCTTCTTCAGCGACGGGATCTCGCTTGCGTGGCTGGCGGGGGCCGTGGCCGTGGCGTTCGGCGTCTTCGTCATGCAGCGCATCGGGATCCGCTACATGGCGGCCTACGTGATCGCGGCGGGGCTGCTGTGGATCACCGTGTTCGAGTCGGGCGTCCACGCCACGATCGCGGGCGTCGTGCTCGGCTTCCTGACCCCGGCCGTCGCCTTTCACCGGCGCGAGCCGGCGGCCGAGGAGATCGGGAACCGTCTCACCGAGATCAGCGAGAGCGCGAACGAGGAGATCAGCGAAGCGACCATGTGGGAGACGTCCCGGCTCGCCGGGGAGGCCGTGTCCCCGCTGGCGCGCATGGAGGGACAGCTTCATCCGTGGAGCGCGTTCGTGATCCTGCCGCTGTTTGCGCTCGCGAACGCCGGGGTGACGCTGTCGCCCTCCGAGCTCGGGGACGCGTTGACGAGCCAGGTCGGCCTCGGCGTCATCCTCGGCCTCGTGATCGGGGCACCCATCGGGGGCATCCTCCTGGCCTGGCTGGTCGTGCGGACGACGCCGACGCGCCTGCCCGATGGTCTCGGCTGGTCCCACATCGCGGGCGTCGCGCCGCTGAAGGGCATCGGGTTCACGGTCGCGATCTTCATCTCCCTGCTCGCGTTCGACTCAACCCTTGCCCAGGAGCAGGCCAAGGTCGCGATCCTCATCGGCTCGACGCTCTCGGCTCTGATCGGCTATGCGACGCTGCGGCTCGCGGGACGCGTGTTCATCGCGCAAGGGAGCGACTGAGTGGCCGTCGCGGTAGCCACATTTCTGATCGCGCTCGCGCTGATCGCCTCCGAGCGCATCCACCGGACGAAGATCGCGCTCCTGGGCGCGGCGGTCGTCGTCCTGTTCACCGGCGACGCCTTCGACCAGGAGCACGCCATCGAGTCGGTCGACTTCAACACGATCGGCCTGCTCGCGGGGATGATGATCCTCGTCTACCTGACCCAGCAGACGGGGATCTACGACTACATCGCGATCCGCGCCGGGCAGATCTCGCGGGGCCGACCCCTCTATGTCGTGCTCGCGCTCGCCGGGACGACCGCCCTGCTCTCGGCGTTCCTGGACAACCTGACGACGATCCTGCTCGTCGTCCCGATCACCTTCCTGCTCGCCGACGCGCTCGACATCGATCCGATCCCACTCGTGGTGATCGAGGTGATCGCGTCCAACATCGGCGGCACGGCCACCCTGATCGGAGACCCGCCGAACATCATCATCGCCGGCGCCACCGACCTGTCGTTCAACGACTTCATCGTCAACCTGGCGCCCGTCGTGCTGGTCGCTTTCGTTGCGGTCATCGCTCTGCTCTACGTGATCTACCGGCCGCAGCTCCAGATCGAGGAAAGGAACCGCCGCCTCGTCATGGAGCTGGACGCCGCGAAATCGATTCGCGACTCGAAGGAGCTGCGACGCACCGTCCCTGTGCTCGTGCTCACCGTGCTCGCCTTCTTCGCTCACCAGGCACTTCACATCGAGCCGGCGACCGTGGCGCTGACAGGCGCCGCCATCGGGCTGCTGGTGACGACGATCCCGCTCGAGGAGGCCCTGGCGAAGATCGAGTGGCCGACCTTGTTCTTCTTCGTGGCCCTCTTCGTGATGGTGGGGGCGCTCGAGGCGACAGGGGCGATCGGGGAGGTCGCAGACGCCGTCAAGGACGTGACCGGCGGCGACCGCACCGCGGAGCTGTTCGGGGTGATGTGGACGGGCGCGATCGGCTCGGCCGTCGTGGACAACATCCCGTTCACCACGGCGATGATCCCGGTCGTCAACGAGCTGCTCGCCGGGCGCACGGACGACGCGTACTGGTGGGCTCTCTCGCTCGGTGCCTGCTTTGGCGGCAACGCGACGATCATCGCCGCGGCCGCGAACGTCGCCGCCGCCGGACTCACGGAGCGAGCCGGCTCGCCGATCGGCTTCGTCAGCTTCCTCCGCATCGGAATTCCGGCCACGCTGCTTTCACTGGCGATCGCCAGCGTCTACGTCGGCGTCAGATACATCATCCTCTGAGAGGAGAACGCCCCATGCCCGACTCGATCGTCAAAGAAGCCATCCGGGAGATCACCCCGCTCGATGCCGACGAGCAGGTCGGATCCGCGGCCCGAAAGGTGATCGATGCGGGCCTGCCCGCCCTCCCCGTGGTGGAGGACGGCAAGTTCGTCGGCATCTTCGGCGAGCGCGAGTTCATGACCGCGCTGTTCCCCGGTTACGTTCGCGAGCTCGCCTCTTCGGCGATGATCGCCCGCTCGATCGACGACGCGATCGAGCGCCGCGAGGGCTGTCGCCTCGAGCCGATCCGGACCTATCTGACCACGGACCACGTCCTGGTCGAGGACGAGTACTCGGACACCCAGCTCGCCGAGCTGTTCCTGCATCACCGGGTGCTGATCATCCCGATCGCGACGGACGGCCGGGTGCACGCCGTGGTCACGCGCGCGGACTTCTTCAGCGGCTTGGCGGCGAAGCTCGGCCAGTTCGGCGACGACTAACCCGAGCCGCGGCTCAGCCAAACGTCCGGCCTGGCGATCCGCTCCGACCCCGGGTCGGCGGCGAGGGCGAGGTCGTGCGGCTCCAAACGGGCGCCGCTCGAGGCGGAGAGATCGCAGCTCAGCGAGAGCCAGGCGCCGTCGAAACGGGCATCGTCGGGGAGGAGCGAGATGAAGAGGCTGACCGGCCGGCGGGGGTGCCATTCGGGGAAGCAGAGGATTGCCTCCTCGGGTCCGACGGCGTGAACGTAGGCGTGGCTCTCGTACTTGCGGGGGCGAAAGCCGATGAACTGGTGGTAGGCGCCCTGCCCGTCCTTGCGGCGAGCAAGGAGCGTGGCGGCCGGGATCTCGAGCGACTTCTTGTCGCCGTTCTCGCGAGCGGCGATCGCCACATCGCCGGCGACTCGGCGGACGGAGAAGCCAACCCGAGCGTTGCCGCGTCGCGGCCAGTAGCGCTGACCCGGGCGGACGATGACCGGGTGGTCCGGTGGCCCGTGCTCGGTGCTGGCGGCCTGCGGCTTCGGCGAAAGAGCCTTCGTGTGCGAGATGAAGGCGTGGCCGCGGGAGCCCATCAGCCGGCGCCCTGATCGAGCCAGTCGGCGTAGGCGGCACAGAGGGCTTCGCCCTCAGCCTCGACCGAGCCGGATGCCGGTGAGAGCGCGAGCTCCCCGAGGTGCGCCGTGGAGTGGGCGCCGAGTAGGCGTCCGGCAAGCGGCAGGTCCTCGACCGTGGCGCTGATCCGCGCCTTGGTCTTGGCATCGGTGAGCACCTTGCCGGCGGGCCAGAACGGTGCGGGCCCCCGGTAGTCGAGGTTGCCCGGCAGCTCTTCGAGCTCGATCGTGTTGCGGGTCGGTGTGGCGATGTCGAGGGTCACTGGCCCCGTCGAGTCATAGCGCAGCGAGACGAGCCAGTCGCCCTGGGGCAGGTCGAAGTCGATCACCGCAGGGTCGTCGCCACCCTCGATTGTCGTCGCCGACCACTCCGATGCGGGCACCGTGAACGGCTCGAGCGGGAACGTCGCGCCGGTGACGCGATCGGGCTGCTCACAGCTCAGCGGAGCGCCCGGTTCGGGGCCGGCTTCAGCGGCTCGGCGACCGAGAACCTCCGCTCCTCCTCCTCGTTCCCAAAGCGCGTAGTTGGCGGTCTCCTTGACGATCTCGTAGCCGGGCGGCGGGCCGCTCGCGTATCCGGCTTTCGTCGTCAGCACGTAGGGGAACTCGGCGAGCGTCTTCGCGTCGATGACATCGAAGTCGAACTTCGATCCAGCCCCCTGGATGTCGGGATTGGGCTCGGCGAAGCAGTCCCGGCAGCCGTAGAAGTTGCGCAGGTGAGTGAACGGCCTCGATCCGCGCAGCTCGTAGAGGATGAAGTTGTCGCGTCCGAGGAAGAGCAGCTTCTCGCCGTTGACCAGGGGGCGGATCTCGGCGAGCTCTTCCATGTGCGCCTCCGGGGCGACGGGGGCCTGGCGCAGGATGAGGAAGCTCGAGAAGGCCGTGGCGAGCGCGACGACGGCTGCGAGGGCGGTGAGCGCCCGGGTGCGGGCGACGAGCAGCCCGCCGAGGATCACCAGGGTGATCAGCGGGGCGAGGATCGAGATGGCCTTCGCCGAGGTGTAGACCGTTCCCCAGGCACGGGCGAAGAGGTAGAGGCCGACCGCCGCGAGAAGCGCGGCCGGAATCGCGGCGCCGTGGCGGCGGACCCAGCGTGGCAACGCGAGCACGAAAGCCACGACTCCAATGAGCGCGCCGGCGTAGAAGGCTGCGGCGGGCAGGCTGCCGGCGCCGGCCGGGAGCCGGAACTCGCTCGTCGGCCAGATCCCGAGCGCGGTCAGCGGCGAGACCTGCTCGCGCAGGTTGCCAAGCCCTCCCTCGTTCGCCTTGTCCGGATCGAGCGCGCGGAAGTCCTTGAAGTCGAGCAGGCGTGGGAGCTCGGGAGCGATCAGCACCAGCAGCGCTACCACCCCAACCCCCGCCCCCACCAACGCACCCCGGTCGAGGCGCCTCCCGCGCACGAGCTCGATCGCCGCCCAGGCAACCACCGTGCCGGCCAGCCACGCAACGCCGGGAAACGAGTAGACGTAGACAGTCCCCGCAGCCAGCACCCCGAGCGGCACGGCATCGCGTACCCCCTTCGCCCGCCCGAGCAGGAGCGCGAACGCGAGCAGGAAGAGCGCGAGAATCGGCTCCTTGAACGCCTCCTGTGCCAGGTAGGCCGCCGCCATGTAGGGAAGCGCGACGACCACCGCGCACATGGCCCGCGGCCACGGCCGCAATCCGCCGAGCGCCTCGAACGCAACAAGCGCCGTGAGCATCGGGATCGCCAGGACGAACCCGGCGAAGACATCGATCGAGTTCGCGTGAAGCAGCGTCGACAGCCCGGCCACCAACGCGTGGGGGCCGAGCGGGTACCCCTGGTCGATGAACACCGGCTCGGGCCGGAACCGCTCGTCGATCCAGTCCGCGATCAGCAGGTGCGACGACATGTCGTCGTTGACGAGTCCGACCCCAAGAACTCCGATCGCGCCGGCGGCGATGAAGGGGAGCGCGGCGAACAGCGCGGCGGCGAGGGCGCCGGCCACGGGCGGGACGAGCGGCCCCGCGCGTGTCGGCGACGCTCGCGCGACCACGACGGCACCCAGCGCCAGGAGAACGCCCAGACAGACCGCAATCCCCGTCCCTCGCGCATCCAGCGATGCGGCGACGGCGGACACCGCGAGCAGCAGCCCCAGCCCGACCGGCCCGGCAAGCCAGGTCCAGGCCCGGCCGCACAGGCTCAGCGCCGCCTGCCCGGCGAGCAGTGAGCCACCGACGATCAGGATCGCCGAAGCGAGCGCCGCGAGCATGCGGGGATTGTTCTAGAAGGCGGCGCCGGCGGGCACGCGAACCAGGTCGCGCTCGACCAGCAGCTCGGCGACCTGGACGGCGTTGGTCGCCGCGCCCTTGCGCAGGTTGTCGCCGACGAGCCAGAGGTTGAGGCAGCGCTCGCGCGAGGGATCGCGGCGGATGCGGCCCACGAGCACGTCGTCGCGGCCCTCAGCGTCGATCGCCAGCGGGTAGATGCCCTCGGCCGGGTTGTCGGCGACGATCACGCCGGGAGAGTTCGAGAGCAGCTCGCGGCAATCCTCAGGCGAGAGCTCCTCACGCGTCTCGATGTTGATCGATTCCGAGTGGCCGGTGACGACGGGAACGCGGACGCAGGTTGCGGAGACACCCATCTCCTCCTCGGTGACGCCGAGAATCTTGCGGGTCTCGCGCATCACCTTGCGCTCCTCCGTCGTGTAGTCGTCGCCGTCCGCGAAGTTCTCCACCTGCGGGATCACGTTGTAGGCGATCTGGTGGGGGAACTTCTCGATCCGCGGCGCTTCGCCGTTCAGCACCGCGCGCGTCTGCTCGTGGAGCTCGTCGATTGCCTGGCGCCCCGTACCGGACACCGACTGGTAGGTGGAGACGACCATCCGCTCGATCCCCGCGACACGGTGGATCGGGCCGATCGCGACCACCAGCGCCATCGTCGTGCAGTTGGGGTTGGCGATCAGGCCGTTGTGCGCGGCCGCCGCGTCGGCATTGACCTCGGGGACGACCAGCGGGACGTCCTCGTGCATGCGCCAGAAGCTCGTGTTGTCGACGACGACCGCGCCCGCCTCGACGAAGCGCGGCGCCCACTCGGAGCTGATCGCGCCGCCGGCCGAGGAGAGCACCAGGTCCAGGCCCTGGATCGACTCGTCCGAGAGCACAACGCACTCCACCTCGCCGCCGGCGTAGGGAATCTTCTTCCCGGCCGAGCGCTCGGAGGCGAATGGGAGCACCTCGCCGGCGGGGAACGAACGCTCCGCCAGCACCTCGAGGAGGGTCTGACCGACCGCTCCCGTCGCACCGACCACACCGACGCGAAGGCTCATGCCGCCTGCTCCTCGCCCTCGGGGCGGACGCGCGGGCGATGGTCGCCGGAGGGATCCTCCTCGCGGACCGCGTCGGCGCCGAGGCCGAACGCCTCGTGGATCGCCGTGACGGCGCCGGGCACCTGATCGGCGGCGATCACGCAGGAGATCTTGATCGGCGAGGTGGAGATCATCTCGATGTTGATGTCGTTCGCGCCGAGCGTCTCGAAGACCTTGGCAGCGACGCCCGGGTGGCTCCGCATCCCGGCGCCGACGATCGAGACCTTGCCGACCTCCGGGTTGGTCTCGATCCCGTCGCCGGCCTCGACCGGCCTGAGCACGTCCGTGGCGGCGCCGAGGTCGTCCTTGGCGACGGTGAACGAGAGATCCGCCTTCTGATCGGCCGAGATCGGCTCGTTCTGGATGATCATGTCGACGTTGACGTTCGCGTCGGCGAGCGCCGTGAAAACCCGCCCGGCGACACCCGGTTCGTCGCGGAGGCCGGTAAGCGTGACGCGCGCCTCGTAGGCGTGCGTGACTGCTGTGACCATCGGCTGCTCCATCGTCTCCTCCTCGCCGAGAACGAGGGTACCGGGGCCATCCTCGAACGAGCTGCGGCAATGGATGCGGACGCCGTGGTTGCGGGCGTACTCCACGGCGCGCAGCTGCAGCACGCCGGCGCCCGAGGACGACATCTCGAGCATCTCGTCGAAGGAGACGTGGGTGAGCTTCCGCGCCTCGGGGACGATCCGCGGGTCGGCGCTGAAGACGCCGGCGACGTCCGTGTAGATCTCGCAAACCTCCGCGTCGAGGGCGGCGGCGAGCGCGACCGCGGTCGTGTCGGAGCCGCCGCGGCCAAGCGTGGTCACGTCCTTCGAGTCCCCGGACACGCCCTGGAAGCCCGCCACGAGGACGATCCTGTCCTCGGTCAACGCGTTGCTGATGCGGTCGGCGCGGACGTCGAGGATGCGCGCCTTCGTATGCGATGAGTCGGTGACGATCCCCGCCTGGGATCCGGTCAGCGAGATCGCGCTGTGGCCCATGTCGTGGATCGCCATCGCGCACAGCGCGCAGGAGATCCGCTCGCCGGTCGAGAGCAGCATGTCCATCTCGCGCGCCAGCGGGCGCTCGGAGATCTCGTACGCGGCGGCGACCAGGTCGTCGGTCGTCTTGCCGCGCGCCGAGAGGACCGCGACCACCTTCTTGCCGCGCTCGCGCGCGTCGACGATCCGCTTTGCGGCGCGCTTGAGATCGTCCGGGCTCGCGACCGAGGTCCCGCCGAACTTCATCACGACCGTGTCGCCGTTGAGAGGCATGGCGTCTGAGAATACGATCGCCGCTCCGATGGAGGATGCGTGGGGCACGGGTCAGGGCGGCGGCGCGCCGGTGCGGCAGCGTCGGCCACTGCTTGCCGTGCTCGTTTTCGGCGCGATCGGTCTCGCGATCTGGTTCGCGTTCTTCCGTGGCGAGGATGACTCGCGGGAACCCGCGCCGCCACCAGCCGGCCAGGTCGCGGCGGAGACTTCCGACCTCGTCGCCGGATTCACCGACGAGCAGCTCGCCGACCAGGTCCTGCTGCTGGGATTCGACGGCGCCGACGAGACCGCACCACTGATCGCCGAGCTCGACGGGAGCCAACTCGGGGGCGTACTGGTCCGAGCCGAGAACTGGCTCGGCGCCGACCCGGGGCGGGTCCTGATCGAGGCGATGCGCTCCGCGTCCGCCGGCGGCCCGGCGCCGCCTCTGATCGTCGCGGCGCACGAGGGCGGCGAGTACCGGTCGTTCGCGGACCTGCCGCCCGAGGAGACCGAGCTCCAGATCGGCGAGGTGGCCTCGGTGACGGCGGCCGAGGACTGGGCGGTGCAGACCGCGGGCGGGCTGCGCAACGTGGGCTTCGACCTCAACCTGTTCCCGGTCGCGGACGTCGCCACCCTGGACGCGCCGATCGCGGAGCGCACCTTCTCCGACGACCCCGTGCTCGCCGCTGACCTGACCGCGGCCGCGATCCGCGGCTGCAGAGCGGCGCTGCTCGCTTGCGCGCCGCTCCACTTCCCCGGGCTCGGCGCGGCGTCGCAGGACACGAGCCGGGGCCCGGCGACCGTCGCGCTCGACCCGGCCGGGCTCTCCGCCCGCGACCTTGAGCCGTTCCGCGCCGCGGTCGAGGCGCAGGCGCCCGCGATCGTGCTCTCCCTCGCCTTCTACTCGGCGTATGACCCGGTGACGCCCGGGGCGTTCACCGAGGCCATCGCCACGGACCTCCTGCGGGGCGAGCTCGGCTTCGCAGGGGTCGCGATCACCGACGATCTCGGCTCCGGAGCGGTCAAATCCGCTTACGCGGTCCCGGACGCCGCGGTCGCAGCGCTCGCGGCGGGCGCCGACCTCCTCCAGATCGCCGACCCCTCCGATCAGGACGGCGTCCGCGAGGCCATCGTCGCCGCGGTCGAGTCAGGCGACCTGTCACGGGAGCGCCTGGTCGAGGCCGCGGGCCGCGTGCTGGAGCTGAAGGAATCGTTGACTGTGACCGACATCACAGGCGCCGATACCGCTCCCTGATATATCACCTAGCTATATGGAGTTGAGCGCGACCGCGAGGGTCATCCTGGGCATGCTCGGGACCCGGCCGATGTCCGGCTATGAGATCAAGTCGCTGGTCGACAACTCGACCCGCTTCTTCTGGGCGGCGAGCTACGGCCAGATCTACCCGGAGCTCCGCCGGCTCGCGGAGGCCGGGCTGGTCGAGGGCGACGAACAGGCGCAGGGCGGCCGCAAGCGCACCGTCTTCAGCCTCACCCCGGCAGGCCGCGAGGCGCTCGTTGCCTGGCATGAGGGCAACGCCCCGATCCAGGAGATGCGCGACGAGACGATGCTGAAGATCTTCTTCGCCGACGCGGTCGGGACCGCCGACGCGACCGAGCGCGCGCTCGAGGCGAAGCGCGACCACCACCGCGCCCACGTCGCGACGCTGCGCGAGCTCCAAGCCGCGAAGGAGACGAGCGGGGACGTGCCGGAATCGGCGATGCGCACCCTGCGCCTCGGAATCGACTGGAACGAATGGATGGCCGACTGGTGCGAGCGCGAGCTCGCCGCGCTGCCCGAGAGAAAGGCCCGCTGATCTGATGATGGACCGCCTCGCAATCCTCGCCGACCGCCGGGCCCGCTGGCTCGCGATCGGCGCCCTGATCCTCTTCGCCACCGCGGGCGCCCTCGGCGCCGGCGTGGCCGACAAGCTCGATCCCTACGGCGCCGAGGACCCCGGCACTGAAAGCGTCAAGGCGGACGAGCGCCTCGAGGCCGCCGGCTTTCGCGACACCGGAGTCGTCGTCCTGGTCGAGGACGCCGACCCACGCACCGCACAGGGTCAGGAGCGGGTCGCGGAGATCACGCGTCTGATCGAGAGCGACGAGGACGTCGAGGCTGTTGCCGGGTACGCGAACACCAAGTCGCGTGACTTCATCTCGAAGGACGGCGGCTCCACGTACGTGGCCGTCGCCCTGACCGTGACCGACGACGCCGAGGTGCAGGACGCCGGTGAGCGGATCGTCGATGCGCTCGAGGACGAGGAGGGTGTTTCCGCGGGCGGCTTCGCCGTCGCACAGCTCCAGACGAACGAAAACGTCGAGCAGGACCTCCGCACCGCGGAGCTCTTCGCCTTCCCGATCCTCTTCCTGCTCTCGCTGCTCTTCTTCCGCGGCCTCGTCGCCGCGGCGCTCCCGCTCCTGGTCGGCGGGCTCGCGATCGTCGGCACCTTCCTGCTTTTGAGCGTCGTTGCCGAGCTGACCTCGGTATCGATCTTCGCGCTCAACGTCGTCACCGGGCTCGGGCTCGGGCTGGCGATCGACTACAGCCTGTTCATCGTCTCCCGCTACCGGGAGGAGATCGCCAAGACCGGACCGGGCCTTCAGGCGATGAAGCGGACGATGGCGACGGCGGGACGCACCGTGCTGTTCAGCTCGGTCACCGTGGCCGGGGCGATCGCGTCGCTGATCGTGTTCCCGCAGCGGTTCCTGTACTCGATGGGGATCGGCGGCTCGCTTGTCGCGCTGATGGCCGCGGCGATCTCGCTGCTCGTCCTGCCCGCGATCCTGACCCTGCTCGGCGACCGCGTCAACGCCCTCTCCCCCGCCTTCCTGCGCCAGCGCGCCGAGCGGGACGCGAATCAGACGGAGGCCGGCTTCTGGTATCGGCTCTCGCGCTTCGTCATGCGCAAGCCGGGCCGGGTGGCGATCGCCGCATCGACGCTCCTCATCGTTCTCGGGATCCCGTTCCTCTCGCTCGAGACGACCTCCGTGGACGCCCAGGTCCTGCCCGAGGACGCGAGCGCGCGCCAGGTCGACAATGCCCTGCGGGCGGACTTCCCCCCGTTCCGCGACTCCCCCGTGACGGTCGCCGTCGAGGGGCGCGCGCAGGCGGAGCACATCGCCGGGCAGGCCGAGAAGCTGGAGGGCGCCGCCGCGGTAAAGCCGCCGCGCGAGCTCGACGGCGGGCTCTACGCCGTCGACGTGATCTCGGCCAACGTGCCGCTCAGCGACCAGAGTCAGGATCTGGTCCGCGAGCTCCGCGCGCTCGACTCACCCGCGCTCGTAACCGGCTTCACCGCCCACTTCATCGACCTGCAGTCGAGCCTCGGGGACCACCTGCCGCTCGCCCTCGTGATCGTCTTCGCCGTGACGTTCACCGTCCTCTTCCTGATGACCGGCTCCGTGGTGTTGCCGGTGAAGCAGGTGCTGATGAACTTCCTCGGCCTCAGCGCGACGTTCGGCATCCTCGTCCTCATCTTCCAGGACGGCCGGTTCGAGGACTTCCTTGGCTACACCAGCCCCGGAGGACTGGAATCGACAAATCTGATGTTCCTCTTCGCCGTCGTCTTCGGGCTGTCGACCGACTACGGGGTGTTCCTCCTCGCGCGGATCAAGGAGGCCCGCGACGGCGGGTACTCGGACTCCGAGGCCGTGGCGGTCGGGCTCGAGCGAACGGGGCGCATCGTCACCGCGGCCGCGCTCCTGTTCTCGGTCGCGATCGGTGCGTTCATCACCTCGCAGATCATCTTCATCAAGGAGCTGGGCCTCGGCACCGCGGTCGCCGTCCTGATCGACGCGACGATCATCCGCGCCCTGCTCGTCCCCGCCCTGATGGAGCTGCTCGGCAAGTGGAACTGGTGGGCGCCGGCGCCGCTGCGGCGCCTCCACGCCCGCATCGGACTCTCCGAGACCTAGGCGCGTTCTTACGAAACTCCTCGTCTCCTCTCACGCTCGTTTGAGGCTCGGCACGCACGATCGGTGGCGAGCCGGCGGCGGAAGCCGGAACGAGAGAAGGGAAGAGGAATGAGAAAACCGATCATCGCAGCGGCAATCGCAGCGCTCGCGCTCGGCGGCGCCACGATGGCGTTTGCCCAGGGCAACTCGAAGCAGGTCGACGAGGACGGCCCGCGAGCGGACGTGTTTGCAATCGGGCCGCCGATCGGACTGGGGCCCGGCGAGGACACCTTCGCCGCCGACCTGGCCGAGAAGCTCGGCGTGGAAGCCGGTGAGGTCGAGCAGGCGCTCGAGGAGATCCAGGCCGAACGCTCCGAGGAGCGTCACCAGGCGATGGCGGAGGCGCTAGCCGAGGAGCTCGACGGCGCCGAGGTCGACGCGATCAAGGAGGCGATCGCGGTGGCCGAGGAGCACATGCACGCGCAGATGGAGGAGGCGATCGAGAATCGCGAGCCGCCCGAGCCGGGCCGGTTCGCGGCCACGATCGCCGAGGAGCTCGGGCTCGAATCGGCAGAGGTCGAGAGGGCCCTCGGGGCGACCGCCCAGGCGTCGTTCGAGGCGCACAGCGAGAACGGCAGATTCGAGATGCGAATCGGCCCCGGTCCGGGCCCGATGAGCACCGAGGCCCTCCCGGCGCCCCCGCCTCCCGGCGCCTTTCACTTCGGCGCCCCCCCGGCGCCGTCGAACGGCTAGGCCTCGACGGAGCGACGGCCTGAGAGCGCGCGGCCGAGGGTGACCTCGTCCGCGTGCTCCAGGTCGGCGCCGACCGGGAGGCCGCTGGCGAGGCGGGTGATCGTCACCTTGCCTCGCAGCAGGTCGGCGAGGTGATGGGCGGTTGCCTCGCCGGTCGTCGTGGGGTTGGTCGCGAGCACGACCTCCTCGACGTCCGACGCGTCGACGCGGGCGACGAGCTCGGAGATCTTCAGGTCCTCGGGGTCGATCCCGTCGATCGGCGAGAGGGCTCCGCCGAGCACGTGGTAGAGGCCGCGGTACTCGTGCGTGCGCTCGATCGGGATCACGTCCGCGGGCTGCTCCACGACGCAGATCAGGGACGCGTCGCGGCGCGCGTCCTGGCAGACCTCGCACCGGGGGCCGACGGAGAGGTTGAAGCAGACCTCGCAGAGGCCGACCTTCTCCTTCACCTCCCGAATCGCGGTCGCGAGGGCCGCCGCGTCCTCGTCCTCGGAGCGCAGGACGTGGAAGGCGAGCCGCTGCGCGGTCCGCTGCCCGATCCCCGGCAGCTTCGAGAGCTCGTTCACCAGGCGGTTGATCGGCTCGGGATACATCGCGAGGAAGCTACTGGCCGCGGCGGTCTACCGGCCTCTAGATTCCGCCACCGTGGCGCTTCCCGACGACTACAGCCTTCACGACGAGATCCCGTCCGTTACCGACTACTGCCGGCTGCGCGCGGAATCCGGGCTGACCCCGCGGAGCCCGGACGCCGCCGCCGTCGGCCTCCCGAACACCTGGGCGGCCGTCACCGTTCGCACCGCCGGCGGCGAGGCCGTGGGAATGGGCCGCGTGATCGGCGACGGCGGGTGCTTCTTCCTCCTCGTGGACATGGCCGTCCTGCCCGCACACCAACGCCGCGGAATCGGCGATGCCATCCTGACCCGGCTCCTCGAGCGGCTGCGCGCCGACGCGCCGGCCGAAGCGTGGGTGACGCTGTTCGCCGATCCTCCGGGACGCAGGCTCTACGCCCGCCACGGCTTCAAGCCGACGGCGCCGCAGGAGATCGGGATGTCGCTCGGGCCCGGTTAGTCGCCGGTCGGGACAACGCCGGCGGCCTCGACCATGAGGATCGCGGTTCGTTCCGCGGCTCGCGTTCGGTGGACGACACCACGCGGCACGGTGTAGCCCTGGTGCGGAGCCAGGGTCACGCTTTCGCCCTCCTCGACATCGATCTCGAGCCGGCCCTCGAGCACGAGGAAGAACTCGTCCTGATCGTCGTGCTTGTGCCAGTGGAACTCGCCCTCGATGATTCCGAGGCGAACGACCGCGTCGTTGACGCCGGTCAGAGTCTGGTTGAACCAGGGCTCGTTCGCCGCGATCTCGGCGGGCACGTCGATGAGCTCGAGGTGCCCGTACTTCTCGTCGAGCTGGATGTCGTACGCGCCGGGCGGCGGGCTCTCGCTCGGCACGCCCTACATCCCGGGCAGCAGTCCGCCGAGCCCACCGGCACCGCCAAGGCCGCCGGCCGCGCCGCCCATACGGGTGGCGGCGAGCTCCTGGGCGGAGCGGATCGCCTCGTTGACCGCGGCGAGGACCATGTCCTGAAGCATCTCCGCGTCCTCGGGGTCGATCGCGTCGGGGTCGATCTCGAGGCCGAGCAGGCGCAGGTCGCCGCTCATCTTCGCCTTCACCATGCCGCCCCCGGCGCTCGCCTCGACGACCTCGTCCTTGAGCTTCTCCTGGACCTCGGTCATCTCCGACTGCATCTGCTGGACCTGCTTCATCATCGCGTTCAGGTCGAACCCGCCCGCGCCCTGGGGTACTCGCGCCATCTCAGCCCTCGGCCTCCTTCGCTTCGCTCGTTTCTTCTTCCACGAGCTCGGCGTCGAACTCGGTCTTCATCAACTCCACCAGCTCCGCCTCGCTCATCGCCGGCTCGGCCGGCTCCGAGCCCTCCTCGGTGTCGAGGAGGACGAAGACCGGGCGCAGGCGCTCGCCGACGATCGTCTTCACCGCATCGGTGAGCCGGCCGGCCGCGTCCTTGTCCTCCGCCTTGCGCTTGTTGAAAGCCGCCGAGGGCGGGAACCCGACCTCGACCGTCGCCTCCTCTGCATCGACGGCAACGGGTCTGCCGGCGGCGAGCACATGCCCGAGCAGCTCGGACCCACTCTCACGCACCTGGTCGACAACCGCGGGCCAAAGACTCACGAGCTTCCCAAGATCAACTTCCGTAGCGGCAGCGACGGCCTGGGCAACCGGCCCCGGGCCGCTAGCCCCCTCCGACTCATCAGAGGCGGAGTCCGGAGAGGTTGTCCGGACACTCACGGATTCGGCTTCAGCGGCTGCGGGTTCGGCGGTCGGCTCTGGCCGAATCCGGTCCGGGCGACCTGCTCCGGGCTCCGCCTCCACACCCCCCGGCCGAATCCGGTCCGGGATACCTGCTCCGGTCCCCGCGACCGCAGCCTCAAGCCTCTCAAGCCTCTCCGCCAACGCTTCCCGAGACGGGTCGAGCTGCGGCCGAGCGGCGCGAAGTAGAGCCAGCTCGACGGTCATGCGCGGCTCGTCGCCCTCTCGGATGTCCGCGAGGGCCTTGGAGATCACATCGACCGAGCGGCCGAGGGTGAGATCGGTCATCGCCTCGGCCTGCGCGCGCAGCCGCTCCGGATCGGCGGCGGTGACCGTGAAGGCGTCGGGGGCCTCGCCGATGGTGCGGATGACGATCAGCTGGCGCAGGTGGGCGAGCAGATCGCGGGCGAACTGGGTCACGTCGCGCCCCGATTGCGAGAGGCGCTCCGTCGAGGCGAGCACCGCCCTGCCGTCTCCGGAGGCGATCGCGTCCGCCGCGGCGAGGATGAGCTCGGCGTCGGCGACCCCGAGGACCGCGAGCACGTCGTCGGTCTGGACCGACTTGCCGCCGTAGGAGACGAGCTGGTCGAGGGTGCCGAGGGCGTCGCGGAAGCTGCCCGAGGCGGCGCGCGCGAGCCCTGCGACGGCGCCGTCGGAGATCTCGATGTCCTCGCTGACGGCGACGCGGCGGATGACCTCGGCGATCTGCTCGAGCGAGGGGCGCTGGAAGTCGAAGCGCTGGCAGCGGTCGACGATCGTCGGCATCACCTTGTGCGGCTCGGTCGTGGCGAGGATGAAGGTCGTGTTCGGCGGCGGCTCCTCGAGCGTCTTCAGGAACGCGTTCCAGGCCTCGCGCGTGAGCATGTGCGCCTCGTCGAGGATGTAGACCTTCCAGCTGCCGCCCGTCGGCGCGTAGCCGACCCGCTCGCGCAGGTCGCGGATGTCGTCGACGGACCGGTTCGAGGCGGCGTCCATCTCGATCACGTCGAGCGAGGTGCCGAGGGCGATCGTGCGGCACGGCTCGCACTCCCCGCACGGGGTGAGTGTCGGGCCGTTGACGCAGTTCAGCGACTTGGCGAGGATCTTCGCCAGCGACGTCTTGCCGGTCCCGCGCGAGCCGACGAACAGGTACGCGTGATGGACGCGGTCGCGCTCGACCGCGTTCGAGAGGGTGCGGACCACGTGCTCCTGGCCGACCACCTGATCGAAGGCCTGAGGCCGGTGGCGGCGGTAAAGAGAGGTCTCACCGGACACCCGGCCGAGTCTAGCCGCGACAATCCGGCCGGTGGGATCGAAGCGGGTTTACCCGGCGGCGTTGGCCGCACTATGCGCGTGCGCGGCGCTCGCGGGCTGCGGCGAGGACGCGCCGGCCACCCCGGAGCAGCAGCCGCCGCCCGCCGATCCGGCGATCGAGGCGTTCGTCGAGGACACATGGCCGGCCGGTGTCGGCGGCGCAGTCGCGGTCACCGACGGCGATGGCGTCGTTCACTGCCGCGGCGCGGGAACCGGCGGCTCCTGCGACACCGTCTACGACATCGGCTCGCTCACCAAGGGCTTCACCGGCGCTGCGGTGGCGGCACTCGCGATGGACGGCGAGCTCTCCGTCGAGGACCGGATCGGCGAGTACATCGATGGCGTCCCGGCCGACAAGCGGGCGATCACGATCGAGGACCTGCTCACCCACACCTCCGGCCTCACGCCCTCGCTCGGGGACGACTACGAGCCACTCGGGCGCGACGAGATGCTGGAGCGGGCGATGGGCTCGAAGCTGCGATCGGCGCCCGGCGAGAAGCACCTCTACTCGAACGTCGGCTACAGCGTCCTCGCGGCGATCGTCGAGGAGGCGAGCGGGACCGGCTACGAGGAGTACCTCGCCGAGCGGCTGTTCGAGCGGGCGGGGATGAACCAGACGGGTTACGTGCTGCCCGACTGGGACGAGACGAGGATCGCGACCGAGCTCGACGCGGAGGGAAGGGATCGCGGCACCCCGCTCGAGCACCCGTGGGCGGCCGACGGCCCCTACTGGAACCTGCGCGGAAACGGGGGCCTGCTCTCGACCCCGGCGGACATGGCGCGCTGGGCACTCGCCCTCGACGGCACCGAAGTGCTCGACGCCGAGGCGAAGGAGGAGCTGTTCGAGCCCCGCGTGCTCGAGGAGCCGGGCGGCGACTCGCGCTATGCCTACGGCTGGGTGATCTCGCCGACTCCGCTCGGCCGCCTCGCGTGGCACGACGGCTCGAACGATCTCTCCTACGCCGTCATCGGCCGGTTCGCGGAGCCGCGCGTGACGGTGTTCGCGATCTCGAGCGACGCCTATCGGGCCGACGGCGAGAGCCTTCCCGACCGCGCGCAGGAGCTCGTCCTCGGTGCCGCCGGGCGGGCGAGTGGTAGCGGCTGATCGGCCTTTGCGAGACTGCATCCGATGTCCAGCGAGGATCTGCTCGACCACGGCCGCCGCATCGCCGAGCTCGAACGCCATGTGGCCGAGCTCTACAAGCGCCTCGGCTCCGAGCAGCCCGTCGGCTTCGACACGCAGTACGGCTTCTCCGAGCCGGCGTCCACCACCGCCGTCGACGATCCGCGGCTGCTCGAGCTGCTCCAGGCGGGCAAGACGATCCAGGCGATCAAGCTCTACCGGGAGCTCACGGGAGTCGGGCTGGCCGAAGCGAAGGACGCCGTGGAGCAACTTGCCCGTGATCACGGGGTTACCTAGGACCAGGTACACCCGCAGCACCACTCGCGAGGAGGAATCAGTTGAAGGCAGGGATCAGGGGGGCGGCGTTGATCGCTGCCGGCACATTGGCGCTGGCGGTCGCGGCGCCCGAGGCCATCGGCGACGGCGGCGCCAAGACCCGGATCGAGATCAAGGAGCTGAAGGACTCAGGGGCCTCGGGCACGCTGAGCTCGAGCAAGGAGGCCTGCCTCGGGCACCGCAAGGTGAGCATCTTCCGGCTCGACGACTTCGTCTCGGTGAAAATCGAGATCACGCAGTCGAACGGCAAGGGCGAGTGGAAGACCAACAAGAGCCTGGAGCAGGGCCAGTACTTCGCCAAGGTCGACGCGGTCAAGGGCTGCCGGTACGACGTCTCGCCGAAAGAGTCCCTATAGATGAGGGGCATGAGAAACAAGACCACAGCCTTCGCCGCGCTGATCGCGGCGGGCGCCCTGATCGCCGCCCCCGCGGCGACCGGCGCTGACACGGTTAAGACGAAGTTGAAAATCACCGAGCTCACGGCGAAGGGCGCCGGCGGCACCGTCTCCTCGAAGGAGTCGAAGTGCGAGAAGAAGCGGAAGGTGACCGTGAAGTTCGTCGGCGAGTACGGCGACGTGACGATCGGAAGCACCAAGACCGGCTCCGACGGCTCCTGGGAGCTGAAGAAGAAGATCAGCGACCGCGGGATCTTCTTCGCGACCGCGAAGAAGAAGGGTGACTGCGCCGCGGCCACCTCGAAGGACAAGCGGCTGCGCTGAGCCCGCTCAGGCGCAGCCCCGCTGCGCCGCAACCGAAGCTGTAACGACCGGACGCTCGAGCGGGAAGCTCGGGCGTTCGCTCGTTTCGGACTCCTCGGCCTCTCCCTCGGGGCGAAGGCCGCGCAGGGAGGTCACCACGAGGACCACCGCCGCGAGGAGGATCAGGCCGCCGACTCCGAGCGCCAGGTCGAAGCCGTGGGCGAACGCCGCGCGCGCCGGCTCGAGGACGCTGGCGGCGAGCGCATCCGGAAGGTGCCCGGTGGCCTCGACCGCTCCGCCGAGCGTGTCCGAGTCCGGGACCTCGGCGCGGTAGACCGCTGTGCCGATCGTCCCGAGCACCGCAATCCCGATCGCCCCGCCGAGCTCGGAGCTCGTTTCCGACACGCCGGAGGCAGCTCCCGCCCGCTCGGGCGGCGCCGCGCCGACCGCCAGGTCGACCGCGAGCGTGAACACCGGCGAGAGGCCGAGCCAGAGAAGGACCGAGCCCGCAACGATCGTGCCGAGACCGCTGGTCGGACCGGCTCCCAGCATCAGGGCGAGGCCGGCCACGGCGAGGCCGAGGCCGACCGTGAGGACTGCTGCCGGGCGGATGCGCGCCACAAGCGCCGGCGTCAGCTGCGCGCCCACGATCACCGCCGCCGCCCCGGGGACGGACCAGAGACCCGCCTCGAGGGCGGACAGGCCGAGGACGAGCTGCAGGTACTGCGCGAAGAAGACCTCGACCCCGAAGGCGACGGCGAACGCGAGCGTGTTCGCGGCAAGCGCTGCGCCGAACGCGGGAACCTTGAAGAGCTCGAGATCGATCAGCGGGTTCTCGAGGCGGCGCTGGCGCGCGAGGAAGATCGTGACCGCTGCGACGCCGCCTGCGATCGACGCCGCTGCGGGCGGCGTGAAGCCGTCGTGGGCGATCAGCTTGATCCCGAGGATCACCGCGAGCACGGCAACGAGGGAGAGCGCGGCGCTCACGATGTCGAGCCGCCCAGGGTTCGGGTCGCGGTACTCGGGCAGGAGGCGCGGGCCGACGGCGAGCAGGAGGACCATGACCGGGACCGCCAGGAGGAAGACCGAGCCCCAGGGCAGGTACTCGAGCAGGACGCCACCGACGAGCGGCCCGATCACCGCCCCGACCGAGAAGCTCGTGATCCAGAGACCGATCGCCTTCGTGCGCTGCCGGGGGTCCTCGAACATGTTGCGGATCAGCGAGAGGGTTGAGGGGGCGAGCGTCGCGCCCGCGATCCCGAGCAGGGCGCGGGCGACGATCAGCATCTCCGGGCTGGTCGAGAACGCGGCCAGCACCGATGCGCCACCGAAGGCCGCGGCACCGATCATGAGGAGGCGCCGGCGACCGATGCGGTCCCCGAGCGTGCCCATCGTGATCAGGAAGCCGGCGATGAAGAAGCCGTAGATGTCGACGATCCAGAGCAGCTCGGTGCTGGTCGGCTGGAGGTCGGCCGTGAGCGCGGGGACGGCGAGCGTGAGCACGGTGACGTCCATCGCGTAGAGCAGGCAGGGAAGGGCGAGCACGGCGAGTCCGATCCACTCGCGCCGCCCGGCCCGGGCCGGGGTGCCGTTCACCTCGGTTGCGGTGGATCCGTTGCTCGACATCGCTCCTCCTCGGTCGGGTTCCTTTCGGTCCCCGTTCCGGTGTGGCGCGGCGGCGTTACAAATTCGTACGCCGGAAGGCGTCGAGCAGGGCGCTCCGCTTCTCCGCGGCAATCGAGTCGCGCTCGAGGCCCCCGAGGCCACCCGCGAGCGCCCGCATCTGCTCGACGTGGACCTCACAGCCCTCGCAGATCGCGAGGTGCCCCTCGATCCGCTCGACCTCGGAGACGGGCAGGCTGCCCTCGAGGTACTCGGTGACGAGCTCGATGAGCGCGTTGCAGGCCTGGTCCTCGGGACGGTCGCTCATGCTTTCTCAGTTCCCTCGGGGACCGGCGACGTTACAACCGGGGCAACGGCGCCGTAGTAGGCCTCGATCGCGTTGCGGACGACGCCGCGAGCGCGATGGAGGATGACGCGCTGATTTCCGGGCGTGAGCTCGAGCGCCTCGCAGACTTCCTCGGAGGACCAGCCCTCGACGTCGCGCAGCGAGATCACCGCGCGCTGGGTCCCGGGCAGCCCGTCGATCGCCTTGGCGACGACGTCGCGGATCTCGCCCGCGAGGAGACCGTCCTCGGGAGCCGGCCAGGGCCTCGGTGCCGCAGCCCAGTGACCCGCCCAACGCTCATGGTCGGGCGGGAGGAAGCGGTCCGGGTCGACCGTCGGCCCGCCCTCGTCCTCGGTAGCGGCGAGGGCCGAGAACGGGAGGCTGCGGCGCTCGCGCGTCCCGCCCTTCATCGCCACGTTGGTGAGGATGCGGAAGATCCAGGTCTTGAGCGACGAGCGCCCCTCGAAGCGGTCGATCCCGCGGATCACGGCGACCCATGTCTCCTGGACGGCCTCCTCGGCGATCGCGCGCGAGGGCACGTAGGCCATTGCCACGCGCACGAGCGGCGCGCTGTAGGCGTCGATCACGGCGGCGAACGTCGCCTCGTCACCGGCGCGAATCGCGGCGACGACCTCGCCGTCGTCGCGTTCGGAGATCGCCTTCTGCATGCCCGCTGAGCCTCGAAGAAATAAATGACCGTGCGGGCCCGTCCTCGTGAGTGGTCCCTGGGCGTGCCCGCCGTGGCTGGCTCGAGTCAGGCTGTCCGCGGCACTTGCCCGGCACCGCTTAAGGCTGCTTCCTTCCGGACCTGACCTGATTCGCGGACGCGCATCGCGCGGGACCTGACCGTCAACACCGCCCGCGGCGTACTGGCCCCAAAGGCCACGACCCTCAGACGAGCTTTCGGCCCCGCTAGAGCGGATTGCGGGTACAGGGCACCGCTAATTCCCCGCCTAGCACGGTCGACGGGGAGTCTACGCACCTGACCGCGCGGGCACTAGGCTCGCGCGTCGTGAGCCTCGAAGCGCTTGCTCTGGCGCTGGTTTGCGCCGCCCGGCCCGCGGCCCTCGCATCGGTCTACGCGCTCCTCAGCTCGTCGAAGCCGGAGCGGCCGCTCGCCGCTTACGTGATCGCGAGCGCCGCCTCCAGCGTGATCGCCGGCGTGATCGTGGTCTCCGTTCTCAACGGGGTGGGGCTCGAGACCGGTACCTCGACGGTCTACTCGGTGATCGAGCTCGCCGGCGGGATCGCCGCGCTGAGCTTCGCCGCGGCAGTCGCCATGGGCCGGGTCACTGGCCTCGGACAGCGGCGGGGGCGGCGCCAGGGTGACTCACGCCTGCAGCGCCATCTGCGTGATCCGTCCCTGCGGGTGGCGGCGGGCGCGGGAGTCGCCACCCACCTCCCGGGCCTGCTCTACATGCTCGGTCTGAACGCGATCGCGGCGGGCGAGCCGCCGTTGGTCGAGGGCTTGGTGGCGGTGCTGATCTTCGACGCGATCTGGCTGGCGATCCCGGCCGGCGCGCTGCTCGTCAGCCTCCGCCGCCCCGAGGCCGCTCGCGCCGCGATCGGCCGGATCTCGGCTTGGATCGCCGCCCGCCAGCGTCCCCTGCTCATCCTCGCCTTCGCCGTGATCGGGGCCTACTTCACCGTCAGGGGCTCGCTCGACCTCTTCGGCTAGCCCGCCGCGTCCTCTTGGCGCGAGGCCTGGGGCAACAGCAGGATCGCGGCGATGAGGAAGCAGGCCGCGCCGAGGGCGGTGCCGCTGTTGGCGATTGCGTCGGACACCGGGGCGCCCGTCTCCGGCCGCGTGAATGCGGCGAGCGCCGAGATCCCGAAGAACCCCGAGCCCGCCAGGTTGAGCGCGGGGATCTGCCAGTCGAGATCGCGCGGGCGCCAGGAGAGCCAGCGGTGCTCGGTGTTGGCGAAGGTGATCAGGCTCGAGACGAGGAAGCAGATCGAGCCGAGTACGTCGGGGATCCAAACCGAGACGTTCGTCTGCCGCGTATCGAGGGCGTCCTTCATCGCGTTGAACGTGTTGACGTTGAAGAGGACCGTGCCCGGGAACTGGATGGCCGCGCTGAGCCAGTCGGCCGTTGCCGGAAGCCAGGCGCGGGGCCGGAGCGGCCGGCGCTCCTCCTTTGGCTTGAAGCGGTGCGTGACCTCGGCCGCGGTGTAGAGCTGGACCCCCGAGGCGGTGGTGAAGAAGATCGAGCCGGCGAAGAACGTGACGCCGATCCAGTCGGCCGAGGACCCGAGCGCCGCGACGGCCGGGACTAAGAACAGGGTTGAGCCGATCGCGAACAGCACCCCCATCCACCACGCGGGCCGGTCGGGACGCCACCACGTTCCAGAGCGTGCGCTCACGGGTAAGGCCCCCGCACGGGTCGCCATAACGTGCACGCGGGCGCCCACGCGGAGGGCAGGCGGACGCCTACGGTCTGCGTCCGGCTACGGGTCAATTCGATGAAACCTTCTCGATCCCTTCTCACGGTCTCGGCGATTCTCGCGCTCGGCGCCGTCCTTGCGCCGTCAGCCGGAGCGGGGATGAAGAGCACCCCGCAGCTCGACGGCACCTGCGCGACCACCGGCGGCGGGCGGATCGTCTCGATCCCCGGCTTCCCCGGAGAGTCGATCGACCGTCGCCTGCTCGACGACATCCGCTGGCTCGAGCAGCGATACCGGATCTTCGTGACCGACGGGTATTCGGGCGATGCGGTTCACGCCGCGAACGGCGAGCACCCGCTCGGGCTCGCGCTCGACATCGTCCCGAACAAGGCGGCCGGCGGTACCTGGCAGGACGTGAGCCGGCTGGCACGCTGGGCCGAGCCACGTCAAAATCGCCCGCGGGCGCCGTTTCGCTGGGTGGGCTACACCGGCGACGAGGGCCACGGGCCGCGCCACCATCTGCACCTGTCCTGGAATCACACGGAGGTGAGACCCGGCAAACGCACCGCGCGCACCGTCTACACCGTCCGCTGCCCGTCGGGCACGCCGGTGCCTCCGGTGCCCCCGACGCCCCCCGTTCCGCCGCCCGCGGACCCGGGCGGCGATCCGACCGGCGGCGTGGGCGGGAAGTTCCCGACGACCGGCGGAGTCACGAGCTTCGTAACTCCACCGGTGATCGAGACCGGCGGCGTCGGCGCCCGCGGCGCCTAGACCTAACCGCGCTTCAACTTCAGCTTGACGACCTTGGTCTTCGGCTTCGAGCCCTTGACCTTGACCTTCTGCTTCACGTTCACCTTCTTCTTCGAGGCGATCTGGTCGAGGTACTTGGACTTGACCTTGAGCGCGACCTTCTTCTTCTTGCCGGGCTTGACCTTGGCCTTCGCGGTCTTGCTCGCCTTCGGGCCCTTCTTCTTCAGCAGGGCGGTCAGCTTCATCTTGCAGGGGCTCGGGGCCTTCTTCTTGCACTTCGCCTTGACGAAGAGCTTGTTGCCCTTGAGGTGAGCGGCGCCGCTCAGCGAGAGTGCGTTGGCGGAGGTCACGTTGCCGCCACCGTTACCGCCGCCACCGTTGCCGCCGCCGCCTCCGCCTCCGCCGCCGCCTCCGCCTCCGCCGCCGCCGGTGCCGGTGACGTCGACAGCGGCCAGGGTCACGTTGTCGAAGTCCGCTCCGCCGTTGATCAGGAGGGCGGCGATCGCGGTCTCGTACTTGGTGGTGATCCGGACCTTGTAGGAGTGGCCGACGAAGAGCTGCGCCGGCAGGACCGGGACCGCCGGGGTCAGCGTCCAGCTGGTCGCCCCACTCAGGGGCGCGTTGTTGACGATCTGGAGCGTCCCGGCCTGAACCGTCGTGTCGACGAGCTCGACGGAGTAGGTCGCCGCGTTGGTACCGGAGGCAGCGAGCAGCTGGCCGACGTCGGCCTGCCGGCTCATCGCGAAGACGAGCGCGTCCGGGGCAGCGCCGTTGACGCCGTTATAGACGAACGCGGGGCTCTCCCAGATGCCGCTCGAGCTCGCCTGCACCGCGCCGAGGATCGCGAACAGATTCGTGCTGATGAAGCCGTCGCCGGCCCCTCCCCCGCCACCGGTCGCCTCGTAGGCGTTGGTGATCACCGGGCAGGTCAGCGGTGGAATGCAAAGTCCGGTCTGGGCCTGTGAGTTCGTCCATCCGCCGACGCTGCCGTTGAACTGGCGGGACGCCGGATCGGTTGGGTAGAGAACAGTGGTGTCGGCACGCGCTGTGCTCGCCGTGAAGGCGAGCGTTGCGATCGTTCCGAGCGCGGCAAGAAGTTTCAGGCCGGCACGAGGGTGAACACGCTGCATATAGATTTTCGCCTCCGGTTCGCCGTTGGATCCCCTAGTTCCTTATCGGGTCTGGGGGCCAGGCCTTTAGCCGAGGGGGCGATTGTCCCATTGCGCCCGGTCGCTCAGCCGGCCTCGAACCCGCTCCCGCTCAGGGAACGTTGACGACTATGTCGCCTGGATCCGACGTGGCGGTGTCGGTGGCCGGGCCACCATCTCCACGATCCCCTCCCGCTCCGTCAACGAGGTCGAGGGTGTCGCTGCCACCGTGTCCGAAGAGGCGGTCGACCCCGGCGTTGCCGATCAGCGTGTCGCCAGCGCCGCCGCCGAACAGCCGGTCTCGGCCATCGCCGCCTCGCAAATTGTTGACGTACGGATCCGCAGGGGCGCGGATGAGATCGTCGCTCGAACCGCCGATCACGTTCTCAACCGTCGTCTGGATCGTGTCGCCCTCGCCCGCGAGCCCGTCGTCCGCGGCCGCGTTCAGCGTCACGGTGAGCGAGGTGTTGCGCGAGCTGTAATTGGCAGTGTCGACACCGCCGTCTCCGTAGACGCGGTCTGCTCCGTCAGCCGCCGCGCCCTGGGTGCGGAAGTTGTCGTCGCCCGCACCGCCGCGCTGGAAGTCGTCGTCGCGTCCGCCGATGACGATGTCGTCCTCGCCGAGGCCGCAGATCGTGTCGTCGCCGGCGCCCCCGTTGATCGAGTCGGCGTGTGCCGAGCCCATGATTACGTCATCGCCGGGCGTGCCCGCCACCGGGCCGCCGGTGCCGAGGATGGTTGCCCCCTGCCCGTGGCACTGGGCGAGCAGCCACTCCAGCGTGAACGTGCCGGTGCTGCCGCTGTTCCCGTCGATCGCGATTCTGTACGTCGTGCCCGCGAGAACGTTCAGGCTGGCGGACGTCGATCCCGAGCCGACCGTGGTCAGCGCGCCGAGGCTGGAGCCGGTGTAGACCCCGATTCCGGGGAGAGGCCCCCGGCGACGCTGCCGAGCCGCAGGACCGCCGGGCCAGTGTCGGTCGGCGTCCAGTTGAACCAGACCGAGTTGTCGGCGATCGCGCCGCCGTGGAAGTTGAGCTCCCCCGGCTCACCCGTGGCGCGCACCGTCGTCGCGGGCGTGATCCCCGAGAGCCCGTTCAGCACCTGTGGGGCGGCGAAGTTGTCGTTCGCCGGCGGGTCGACCGACCACTGCAAACCGTAGCTGCCGACGGCGGAACCGAAGCCGTCAAGGGCGATGCGATAGGTCGTCCCGGCGTCCACCGGAACGACGACCTTCGACTGGTTAGTGCCGTTGAACTGATCGTTCGCCGCAAGCTGCGTCAGCCCGGTGATGGTCGCGCCGGTGTAGACCGCAAGGGTGGTGTCGAAGTTCGACTCGCGCGTGTTGAAAACCGCCGAGCCCGTTTCAGGCGCCGTCCACGAGAACCAGACCGTCCGGTCCGGAGTGCTCGCGTGGGACGGCTCGCCGGGCTCACCGGTCGAGCGTGCGTTGCTGCCGAAGCTCTTACCGGTCGCCCCGGCGATGCCGGTGGGGGTTGCGAAGTTGTCGTTGACAGGTGAGTTCTGCGCCCACTGGAGGCCGAACGGGCCGTGGGCGGCGGTGAAGCCGTCCACCGCGATCCGGTAGGTCGTCCCGGCCGTCGCGGTGAACGACACCTTCGACTGGAACGTCCCGTTGAAATCGTCGTTCGATGCGACCGAGGCCAGCGTGCCGAAGGTGCTGCCGGTGAACACGTGGAGGGTCGTATCGAACGCCGCATCGCGCAGGTTGAACGTGGTCGGACCGTTCTCGGGCGCCGTCCACGAGTACCAGACGGTGGTGTCGGGCGGGCTGCCGGCGATGTTCGGCTCGCCCGTCTGCCCGGTCGCATTGGTATTGCTGCCGAAGACCGTTCCATCGGCACCGGCGATACCCGAGCCGGCGAAGTTGTCGTTCGCGGGACGCCCGACGAGGCCGTTGACGAAGGTTCGCAGCGCGCCCTGGTACACCTCGCCGTAGATGCTGGGCTTGTTCGGCTGAGCGCAGCCGCTGCCCCAGCTCGTGTCGCCGACGAGCCGGACCTGCCCACCGGCGATGAACAGCGGTCCGCCGCTGTCGCCCTGACAGGTGTCCATGCCACCCGCGAGCGGCCCGGCGCCGATCATGACCGCGCCGTGGAAGCTGGCGCCGTACTGGGCCGGGGCCGACATCGTGGCGTCGGACTGGATCGGCAGGTCGACCTGCCTCAGGTCGTTGGACGCGACTCCGCCCTGGGTCGTGTGGCCATGGCCGATCGCCCGCACGGTGTTGCCGGCGTTGACCGGATCGACCGGTTCCGCGAGTCGTGCCCACGCCTTGGTCGAGGCGGTGGCGAGGTCGAGAATTGCGACGTCGTTGTCGAAGGTCGACGGGTTCCAACTCGGGTGGAGGTGGATCGCGCTGACGGACCGGATGTTGCCGGGGGCCTCGTTATTGAGCTGGTTGGCACCGATCACGAGCTTCAGGCTCGCCGCCGTGACGCCGCCGTCGACGCAGTGCGCGGCCGTGAGCACCCGGTTGGAGGAGACGAGCGTTCCGCCACAGAAGGCAAAGTTGTCGCTGGCGCGCTTGATCGAGGTGAAGAAGGGATAAGCGCCGGCCGGGGCCACCGTGCCGCCGACGATGTCCGGTCGCGGGCCCTCAGGCGTGGCGACCTCGGTCCCCTTGTCGGCGATCGGGGATCCCGAACCGCGCGCCGCCTGGTCAACCTCGGCGCCCCGCTTTCCGGTGTCCAGGGCCGTAGTTGCCTCGGTTGCGCGGCTCTCGTCCGTGCCCGACCCACCTCCCGCGGCCAGACCGCTCGCTCCCGTGGCGATCAGGAAAAGGCTCGCGACGCACGAACTAAGCGCTATACGGCGCCGGCGCGGGCGGGCAGCATGGGTGGTGGACGATCGAGCGGCGTCGGTCGAAGGGTGTGCAGACACGGATCCCCCTTGTGGTCGGGTACCCCGCCCCCCTGCGACGCGATCTCTGAGCCGACCGTACCACGGACCTGGACCAAGTCAAGGCTCTGCCGTCTGACAGTGCGCGTTGCCAACGGCAGGTACGCGGGCTCAGCCGGCCTCGAACCGCTCGCGCACCTCGGCCATCTTCGCCCGCAGCTCGTCCTCGCTGATCAGGCTCCGCTCGATCAGCATGTGCGCCGTCGCGAGGGCCGGCCGGGTGTGGGCGGGCGAGTCCGCGTACGCACTCCCGCCGAGCTCGTCTTCGGCGTTCCGGCGCTCGAGGTTGTCAAGCGCTCCGCGCATCGCGAGCGACTCGCAAACGGCCTCCATACTCGACTCCCACGGCGCCGGCTGGCGATCCGTCGCCGGCATCGCTTCGTCGGCTCCGGCCCCGTCCGCGCTTACCGCGTCGCGAAGGACCTCGAAGGCCTCGGCGCTCGACGTGCCCTGGGCGCTCAACCCGGCACCCCCGCCGGGCTCTCGCTGGCCGTCCAGTTGGGATCGGGCAGGGCGACGCCGATCATCGTGTCGCGGGTGACGATCTTCGCCAGGTCCTCCTCGCTCCAGTCCTCGGTGCCCTCCGGGCGCATCGGCATCACCATGAAGCGCGACTTCTGGTTCGAGTCGTGGACGCGGACCTCGACCTCGGGCGGGAAGTGGAGCCCGAACTCGGCGAGCACCTCGCGCGGCCAGCGCACCAGGCGCCTGCGGTAGTGCGGCGTGCGGTACCAGTCGGGAGACATCCCGAGCACCGGCCGCGGGTAGCACGAGCACAGCGTGCAGACGATCACGTTGTGGACCTCCGGCGTGTTCTCGAGCACGTAGAAGTACGTGTAGTCGCTCGGGGTTCCGCTCCCGGTCGGGTCGAGCCAGTTGATCCCCTCGATCTCCTCCGATGCCTTGGTCCCGTCCTCGAGCAGCCGCTGCTTGAAGTCCGGATCGACCCAGGCCTTCGCGACCAGCTTCGAGCCATTGGTCGGTCCGATGCTCGTCGCGTACTCGAGAAAGCGCCGGTGGTCCTCGGCCGAGAAGAGGCCCTTCTCGATCGAGAGCTCGCGGACCGCCGCCTCCAACACCTCGAACTCGCTGACCCCCTCCCCCTCGGAGATCGGGTCATGGTCGTGGTCGTGATCGTGTCCTTCGCCCATCAGTTGCTCCCTTTCATGTCGCCGGCTCGAGCCAGCGCTCCGAAACCTCGGTCTCCAACGTGTCCGCCTCGAACCCGGTGTAGTCGGGCCAGAGGTCCTTCTGGCGGAAGCGGACGACGTAGAACGGCTCCTCCCGACCGTCCTCCCGCCCCCACGACTCGTCCTCGGGGATCACCCAGTCGGGGCGGAACTCGACCACCTCGCCGGTCCGCCCGCGGGTGAACCGCTGCGTGCGCGTGTGGAAGAGCGACGTCGCGTCTTTCACCGTGACCCGGTCGCCGATCTCGAACCTGCGCTCGCTCATCGCTCCGCCTCCAGCCTCGCGCGGACCTCGTCGAGCTTGGCCGAGAGCTCGTCGGGTGTGACGTGGCCCTTGTCGATCAGCATCTTCGCCGCCGTCGTCGCCCAGCGCGCGTAGTAGGGCAGGCCGAAGTAGAGCGTCGCCCCGAGGTCGTTCTCGCGCCGCCGCCGCTCCTCCGAGTTCCAGACTCCGCGCCACCCCAGGCACTCGCAGGTGACGTACGTGTTCATCTCCCACTCCTCCTCTTCCTTCTCGAGGTAGGGCTGCGGCGCGTCCGGCTGGCCGCCGACGTCGTGGAGGACATGGCGAAGCGACGCGTACAGCTCGTTCGAGATCTCATACGGGGAGTCCAACCGCGTGCGAAGCACCGGGTTCAGGTCCTCGATCTTGTAGGCGAGCTCTTTCATGTCGACTCCATTTCGGGTGTGGATTTGCGGATCGAGAAGATCGGCTTGCCCGCCATGACCCGCGCCGCGGTGGCGGCGAACACCGCGCCCAGGACCGACCACATCACCGCCTGCATCCCCACCGCGGCGATGCGGAAGTCCCACAGCGTCGTCGCCGGGAAGTTCGCGGGGACCTCGTTCACGGACGGCATCGCCACATCCGGCGGCGAGGACGACGAGGAGTAAAGACCAAGGCCGGCCGCCCCGGCGCACCCGGAGCGCCGCCACGGCGGCGAGCACCGAGATCGCGACCATCGTCAGATAGGTGAGGGTCCGCTCGCTGATCGTCTCCGGGTCGCCGACGGCGGGTGGGTTCGCCGGATACTTGACGAAGGGAACGAGGAAGACGACGAGGAAGGCGGCTCCGGCGAGCCAGAGCGCCGTCGTCGCCGGGCTCACCCGGCCGACGCGGCCGTAGACGGCGGCGAAGGCGAGCGCGAAGAGCCCGCCCATCGAGAGCCCGACGATGAGAGAGGCGGTGAAGAGCCCCGCGCCGCTCTGGACGCCGCGCGAGACGAGTGGCTCGTCGTGGTGATCGGCGGCGGCCGCGGCGTGGCTGTGACCGGGTGTGGCCTCCTGCCGCTCCTCATAGGCGATCGCCTCGTCGATCGCAGGCTCGCCCACGACCTTGCCGAAGCCGGCGGCGAGGAGCCCTCCGCAGAGGCCCGCGAGGAGCCCGCAGATGACGAGCTTTCGAAGGATCGCCGTGCCTCAGTGGCAGGGGAAGGCCATCAGGTGACGGCCGTCATGGAAGAACTCGTGGACCGCGGCGCCGTCGGCGACCGAGACCAGCGCGAACAGCGCGATGAGCGCGCCGGCGAAGAGGGCCCAAGGCCACAACTCGCTGAGCTCGATGGCGGGCGGGTGAACTGCCGCCTCAGGGGATGCGAGTCAGCCCATTCCGTCATGTCCCTACCTCCACATCCCCCATCGACTTCCCACCGGGGTCGGTGGCGGCGCCATCCTATTCATCACGGCGTTGAGTTCGCAGGCACGTTCGCGAGGCCTATCATCACGCGGTCCGGGCGCGTAGCTCAGTGGGAGAGCGCTCGCTTCACACGCGAGAGGTCGCTGGTTCGAAACCAGCCGCGCCCATCGGTGAAAGCCCCGCTATCGGCGGGGTTTTCGTCTTTTTCGGGCGGCTCGATTTCGGCGCCGAAGAGCGTTGATTGGGCACCAGTGCCCATTGAAACCGGATTTGGGCCGTTGACGAGGGCCTCGAGACGCTCCCTCTCCCCCTCGCCGCGGAACATCACCTGCGCGTAGATCGAGAGCGTCACCTTCGGGTCGGCGTGGCCGACCTGGCCCATCACGTAGGGCACGTCCTCGCCGATCGCGAGCAGCAGCGAGATGAAGGTGCGGCGCATCGAGTGCGGCGTCAGGCCTTCGGGCAGCGGGGACGAGGCCGCGCTCCTCGAGCCGCTGGTTGGCGCGCTCGATCGAGAGCGTCATGACGCGGTTGCGGACGTTGCTGGCGTTCTGCTGGCCCCCGGTTTCGGTCGGGAACACGAAGTCGTCTTGGGCTGGGTAGGGGGTGGTCGCCTTCAGCACCGACAGCTCCTCGCGGAGGACCGGGACCAGGTCGATCTGGCGGATGCCGGCGTCCGTCTTCGAGTCGGTGATTCGCATGCGCCCGCCGGCGAGATCGACGTCGCGCCAGTGGAGCGCGAGCGCCTCGCCGATCCGCACGCCGGCGAAGGCGAGCGTCGAGAGGAGCGCCGCGCGCGGGATCGCGCGGCGGTCGACCCGGGCCTCGCGGTCGAGCTCGCGCGCCGCCGAGATCAGCGCCTCGATCTGCTCGGCGCGGTCGAGCGTCGTGCGGATCGGCTTGCGCTGCTTCAGCCGCCGGCGCTTGCCGCGGGCGGTGTTGCGATCGATCAGCTCGCGCTCGAGCGCGATGTCGAGGATCTGCGCGAGCCGCTGGATCGTCTTGTTGATCGAGGTCGCGCTGATCGCACCCTCGCGGACCTTCAGCTGCCGGTAGCGGTCGACCTCGGCGATCGTGATCTCCGAGAGGGCGTGCTCGGCGAAGTACGGGAGCAGGTGCTTGGTCAGCTGCCACTCGTAGTCGAGCAGCGTGCTCTCCCGCAGCCCCTCGTGCTTGATCGCCTCGAACCACTCGGAGGCGAACTCGTGGAAGGTCGGCTCGCTCGGATCCGCCGCGGCGGGCCGTGGCGGCTGCCAGATGCCGCGGCGCACGTCGGCCAGGACGTTCTGGAGCTCGTCCTCGGCTCGGGCCCGCGTCCAGCCCTCGGCCTTGGTCCCGAGGGTCAGGTAGCGCCGCCGGCCGTAGGCGCGGAAGCGAAGCGCGTAGATGACGGTCGCGCCGCGGCGGCGCTCGAAGACCTCACCTGTCGGCTTGCGCGCCACGATTTCCGAGCGTACCGCCGTGGCATCGTCGGTCGGCCGCGGCGCCGGCGCTGATCGCCGCAATCTGCGTCGGAGTCATCGCGGAGCCCGGCCGCGAATCGGGAGCAACGCGGACGCGGTCCACCTGCGAGCGCCTCCGGGTCCGGCGCGGTGGTCTCGCCGGCGCGCGCAGTGGTTCCCGGCCACGCTCTGTCTGTGGCTCGACCTTCAGCCGCCGCGCCACCTCATCGGGATCGAATCTCAGTCGCGCCCGCGGCCCCGATCCGATCCGTATCGCGCCGAGCTCGCCGGCCTTCTCGTAGATCGTCGACCTGGCCAGCCCCAGCCGCTTCGACAACTCCGCCGCACTCACGAGCCGCATCTCTGGCCCACGCCCACCCAGAAGCTCCGCCACCCGAACCGCAATCGCCTCGATCGCCTCGGCATCGATCTGACCGCCCCCTTCACCAGCCCTCACCCGACTCAGATCCTCCATACCTCCTAGTGCCACCAGACCCCGAAAAGTCCGGATCTCATTCCCCTCGCCCGTCCGCCCCTGAGCTCAACCACCCACCGAGACCAGCCTGGAGCCGACCCCGTCCTCACCACATGGTGTGGGGGCGGGGTCGGCTCCAGGATGGGCCCTCACGCCGCTTGTCTATGCGGTTCAGGGGTGGACGGGCGATCCACGGGCAAATCCACGGGCAAATC
>CAWCRP010000010.1:0-235116 GCA_963797995.1 uncultured Solirubrobacterales bacterium | reverse complement strand
AGATGTCGTCGAAGCGTTTGCGCCGCCGCGTCCATTCCCGGATCGTGGCGGCATGCGCGACCTGGCTTCCCGTCAGCTCGAAGCGCTGCTCGGCGCCCCGCGTACCGCGATTCTGCGAACGCTTGAACGCCCGGAGACCTCGGGCACGCTCGCGGGCGTCCTCGAGACGACCCCGGGCGCCGCGAGCTATCACCTCAACGCGCTCGAGGCAGCGGGCTTGGTCAGCCGCCGCCGCGTCGGACGAGAGGTGATCGTGCGGCGGACGGGGCGTGGGAGCGCGCTGCTCGCGATCTATCGACCCGAGCCGGCGATGGGCACGGCTCGGGATCAGAGGTAGAGGTCGAGCAGCTCGCTGCCGCGGCGGGTTCGCCGGACAATCACGCGCCGGCCGTGGCGCCCACGCAGGATCTCGCCGGCGCTCGCCGAGATCCGCCGGTCCCGCGCGGCGGGCTCCGCAGATCACCTTTTCGAATCCGATCGGCGGCGCCGTCCGCGCGCCGAGCAGCGAGGTCGGCGGCGTCGCGGCCCGTCAATGGCGCGAGCGTCTCGAGATCGGACTCGCCAGATGCGCGTAGATCGACGATTGGATCGAGGGCGGCGTGCCGAAGCCGATCTTCGTCTGGCCCGAGTCGAACATCATCATCCCGGTCGTCCGGTGGGGTCGCCGTAGTCATGCCGGTGCCCAGCCAAACGCCCTCGAGCATCCGATCGTGACGTTCCAGCGATCTTTGAAGCGCCGGCTCCCCGTGCCTTTACACTTGTCCCCACGGTGCCCGACGCACTCGCGCAACTGCAAGTACTGGGACCTGTTCGCGACGCCGAGCTTCCGCCGGTTGCCCCGACCGAGACCGAGGATCGCCGCATCCGGCGCGACCTCCGGCTGCAGATCGCTCGGCTCGAGCGCGAACTCGGCGAGATCGTCGCCGAATCGTTCCCACGGCGAAAGATCGAGACCCGCGTCGGCGCTCTCGGCGGCCCCCGCATCCTCGGGACCGCGGAGCTGGAACGCGTCCGCGACGCGCTCGTCGTCCGCATCCGCGAGATCCGCCGCGAGCTCGAGCGGCTCGCCGACGTCGAGGAGGCCAACCGCGGCCTGCTCGAGCAGATGATCGCCGCGCCCGAGCGCTATCACTGGGTCCGCGTCTCGAACGAGGACATCGGCGAGGAGGGCTGTCGCCACTGGCACTCACGCCCGCGCTGGGGCATTCTCGGGATGCTCCTGGGCTGGTGGCGGATCCGGCTCTCCTCCGGTTGTCCCTTAGCCGAGGGGCGGCCGTCGGCCCGCCCCGCAGTAAAGCGTGAGCTCAGCCTCGAAGAAGAAGCGGCGAAAGCGCCGACCGCGTAAACCCGTGCCGACGGCTGCCGCCGCGAGCGTTCAGCCGAAGGCGGCGCCGAAGCAAGCCGCGAGCTCCGCGAAGACAAAGCCGCGACGCGCGCCGGCGGACGATCGCCCGCCGGCGCCATGGGGCAGCTTCCCGCTGGTGGAGCTCATCGTCTTCATCGGGCTGGTCATGATCGTGATCGGCTTCATCGTCGGATTCGAGGAGCAGCGCGGGCAGCTCCTGCTCGGCACCGGGGTGGTGCTCGCCGCGCTCGCGGGCCTCGAGCTCTCGATCCGCGAGCACTTCGCCGGCTTCCGCTCCCACACCCTGCTGCTCGCCTCCGCGGCGGGCCTCGTCTTCATGCTCGGCCTTTACTACGTC
The DNA here is from genome assembly GCA_963797995.1 of uncultured Solirubrobacterales bacterium. GTDB lineage: Bacteria > Actinomycetota > Thermoleophilia > Solirubrobacterales > 70-9 > WHSW01. The sequence goes on along the minus strand of CAWCRP010000010.1, from coordinate 233,413 downwards.
GCCGACGTTCCCCCGCCGATCGCGATCGGCGTCGGAGCCGCCGCCGCCGTGGCGGCCGGATTCGTGTTGGTCCGCACCTTCCGCCGCAAGAGCGGCGGGTACTCGGTAAAAGTTCGCTAACCGGGACCGGGTGGCCTTCAGCCACCCTTCAGGCGCTAGCCCGTCCCTAGCCGGCCCCGCGCACGCCCGGACGCGGGAGCAGCATGAATAGTCCGCGGCGTAGCCGCGGACAATTGTTTCAAGGCGGGAGCGGAGGACGTGGCGCGGAATATGAGGGTGGCCGCAGGCCACCCGGTCAGGGATGGCGAAGGGGGCGGGCGCTCGGCGCCCGCCCCTTTTCGACGGGTGGTGTCCCCCCGACCGCTTCGGTCGGTTCAGCCGGTAGCCGGCTGCTTGGCCGAGAGCTCGTGAGCGAGCACGAGGCGCTGCCTCGCGGTCAGCCGGCCGAGCTGCCGATTTTCTTTTACGTCGAGCGGGAAGAGGAACCTGCTCACGCGCGTCCGGCCCCAACGGCGTTGGCTGCGCAGCAGTTCTCCGACGGTCATGGACTCGACTTCGGCTGGACACTCCTGGACGACCTCCGCCGCGTCGACATCGCCGGCTGCGACCGAGCGCTTTAGGGCGGCGCGCGCCAGACGAATTCGGTTGGCGTGTGCGAGCGCCTCCATGTGCTGCGGCTTTGCGGCAGGGACGAGGGTCGAGGCAGCTTCCATTGTCACTCCTCTCTGAGCGAGAAATCAGGGATTGCGGGTATCCGGCCATACGTCCCCGACGGCACGCTAGGTGCCGTTGATGGGGAACGAACGGGGTCGGAAGAGCCTCTCTTCTCCCGTTCGCTCCCCTGCCCCGGGGTGCGTACGGCGTGAGGGGGAACCTAGAGAAGAAGCGTCGCCCGCGTCAACCGATAACGGGTTGTTCACAAGTGGCGGGACTCGCAAAGAGCAAGGTTTTTGTTCGCTGAAGTCTCTTGTCCAGAACTGGACAAGACAAATCTCACCCGGCTGGGTGGTGCGGCCGGCCTTCTCAGCCGGCCTGGCGCAGATCCGGGAAGTCGTTGAGGGTGCGGTCGAAGATCTCGAGCGCCCGGTCGAGGTGCTCGCGTTCGTGGGTCGCCATCAGCGACGTCCGCAAGAGTGCGCCGCCCGGAGGGACCGCCGGGTGGATCGCGACGTTGGTGTAGACGCCGGCGTCGAACAGCGCCTTCCACAGGAGGACTGCCTGCCAGTCCTCGCCGACGACCGCCGGAACGACCGGGGTGGTGGCGACCGTGCCGTCGGCGAGCGTCCCCGGCTCGATCACGGCCAGGCCGAGGTTGCGGAAGCCCTCGCGTAGGTAGGCGGCGTTGCCCAGCACCTTCGCCATCAGCTCGGGCCCGTCGCTGCGGATCACCCGCAGCGCGGCCAGCGCCGCCCCGACCGCGGCCGGCACCGCCGACGCGGTGAAGATGAACGACCGTGATGCGATCCGCAGATACTCGACCACGTCGGCGGGTCCCGCGATGAACCCGCCGCAGGAGGCGAGGCTCTTCGAGAAGGTGCCCATCCGCAGGTCGACGCGATCCTCGAGCCCGAAGAGCTCGCACGTCCCGGCGCCCCGGGCCCCGAGGACGCCGGCGGCGTGCGCCTCGTCGACCATCAGCCGCGCCGTGTAGGTGCTGCAGAGCTCGGCGATCGCCGGCAGGTCGCAGACGTCGCCCTCCATCGAGAAGACCCCGTCGACGATCACCATCGCCCCGCCGCCGTCATCCCCCGCGCGCTGGAGCATCTTCTCCAGCTTGTCCATCTGGTTGTGGCGAAACGGCCGCAGCTTCGCCCCGGAGACCTTGCAGCCGTCGAGGATCGACGCGTGATCGCCGGAGTCGCAGATCGCGGTGTCGCCCGGGCCGAGGATCGTCCCGATCGCGCCCACGTTCGCCTGGTGCCCGGTCGTGTAGACGATCGCGTCCTCGGTCCCCATCCACTCGGCGAGCTCACGCTCGAGGTCGAGATGAAGAGGGGTCGTCCCGTTCAGGAGGCGCGAGCCTGTGAGCCCCGTGCCGTACGTCTCGAGCGCGTCGCGGGCTCCCTGCTTCACCCGCTCGTCGCCGGTGAGGCCGAGGTAGTTGTTGGAGCCGAGCATGATCGTCTCGCGCCCCTCCATCTCGACGACGGGCCCGGCCTCTGAGGTGAGGACCCGGAAGTAGGGGAGAAGGTCGTTCTGTTTCGCCTGCGCGAGCTGCTCGACGCGGTCGTGCGTGCGCGCCTTCTCGAACACGTCGACCGGCGCGCGGATCGTGTCGCTCATCGGGCCAAAGTGTAGGTTGAGCGGCCGTGGGAACCGTCTCCATCCGTCCCGTCGCCGGCAAGCGCGACATGAACGCCTTCATCGAGCTGCCGTACCGGCTGCGGAAGGACGATTCGAACTGGGTCCCGCCGCTCCGGTTCGAGCGCCGCCAGTTCCTCGACCGCTCGAAGAACCCCTGGTTCGAGCACGCCGAGATCGAGTTCTTCCTCGCCGAGCGCGGGGGCGAGGTGGTGGGCCGGATCTGCGCCCACATCGACCATCGCTGGGACGAGTTCCAGGGCGGCAACGACGGGATGTTCGGCTTCATCGACGGCGAGGACGACGCGGAGGTCTTCGAGACGCTCATCGGGACGGCCGCGGACTGGCTTCGCGAGCGCGGGCGCGAGCGGATGCTCGGCCCGATGGACTTCACGATGAATGACGAGTGCGGCGTGCTCGTCGACGGCTTCGAGGAGCCCTCCATGATCCTCGAGCCCTGGCATCCGCCCTACTACGCGGCTCGCCTCGAGGCGGTGGGACTGGAGAAGGAGATCGACCTGCAGATGTGGGGGCTGTGGTTCGGGGAGCTCAGCGAGGGCACCGAGATGCACCCGCTGATCCACAAGGCCGCCGCCTACTCACGAGAGAAGGGCGTTGTCATCCGCAACATGCGCCGCGCCGACATGGAGGCGGAGGTCGGGCGCTTCATGGACGTCTACAACGAGGCCTGGGGCAAGAACTGGGGCTTCGTCCCGATCACCGAGGCCGAGGTCGCCTTCCAGGCGAAGAACCTGAAGCCGGTCCTCGACGAGGACTGGGCGATGATCGCGGAGAAGGACGGCAAGGTCGTCGGCGCCGCGCTGACGCTCCCCGACGTCGAGCAGGCGCTGGTGAAGATGAACGGCCGCGTGTTCCCGTTCGGGTGGTGGCATTTCTTGCGCCGCAAGAAGTACATCGATCGCCTCCGCGTGTTCGCGCTCGGGGTCAAGCACGACTACCAGCACCTGGGCGTCGCGGCGGCCCTCTATGAGCGCCACGTGCAGACCGCCGGGACTATCGGCCCGCCGGGCGGACACATGGGCTGGATCCTCGAGAACAACAAGTCGATGAACCGGGCGATGGAGGGGATGGGCGGCAAGGTCGTCCAGACCTATCGGATCTACAGGCTCCAGCTGAAGGCGCAGGAGGCTCCGCTTGACGCGGGGGTAGAGTAGGAACGGATGAGGGAAGAGCTGATACGGCTCACCGCCGCAAGTATCGCCGCGTTGGGCGGCTGCGAATCGTCGCCTGGCATCGTCCTCGGTCACTCGCGTGGCTCTGCCACGCTTCGCTCCCTGCGTCCTTGCCATGCTTGATTCTCGCTCGCCCAAACACGCCGGTACTTACGACGGGGAGCCGTTGGAAACCGAGGCGGTGGAGCTGCCGGGGACGGATGGCGAGCAGGTCGGCGCGGTCCGGCCGCTGCCGGTCCCGGCGCAGGGAACCGAACTGGCCGTGTGGAGCGACGAGGTCAAGACGGCGGCGCTCGCGGCCGCTGGCGGCGTCCTCGCCGGCGCGGCAACGGTGGCCGTGGTCAGGGCGACGCGGGCGGCGACGAGTCCGAAGAAGCGCGGCCGGCGAATGCTGCGCGGCAAGGAGCGGCCGCAGCAGGTCGTCGCGAGCCGCTCGTTCCTGGTCGACGTCCACCTCCTCGGCAGCAAGTAGACGCGTGGGGCGTCCGGCCCCGCTCGAGGTCGCGGTGCGTCCGCCGTGGCCCTACCGCCTGCCGCGCCGCGGCGGCGGGGACGGCGTCGCGCGGTACCGAAACGGCGTCCATACCCGTCTCCTCCACGTCGACGGTCACCCGATCATCGTCCACTGCTGGCAGCCCGCCGAGAAGGACGTTCGCCTGCGCGCTGCGGGCGCCAACGGCGAGCCGCCCCCGCGCGAGGCCCTCGAGCTGGCGATCGAGCGGATGCGATTTGCGATCGGCGTCGACGAGAACCTGCAGGAGTTCTACGACACGTTTCGCTCCGACCCGCTCGTGGGCCCCGCCGTCCGGAGGCGCCCGTGGGCACGGACTCGGCGCCGCCCGTGGCCGTGGGAGGCCCTCGCCTGGGCGGTGACCGAGCAACTCATCCAGGTCAGCCGCGCGCACGAGATCCAGCGCCGCATCGTCCGCCGCTGGGGGACGCGGCACGAGCCTCCCTGCGCGGGGGCGTGGCGCGGGCCGGGACCCCTACGCGATGTCCCCACGGCGACGGTGATGGCCGGCCGCGCCCCGGCCGAGCTCGCGGCCATGGACCTGTCGCCGGCGCGCGCGATCGCACTCACCAAGTGCGCCCGCGAGGTGGCCACGGGGCGAGCGGACCTGGATCGCAGCGACGCCGACGCCCGCCTGCTGCGGATCTCGGAGATCGGTCCGTGGACGGTTCAGTGCCTCGGGCACTTCGGCCGCGGCGACCCGGACGCGCTGCCCGCGGGCGACCTCGCCTACGTGAAGCTCGTGGGCTATCTCGAGGGGCTCGGCCGGCGGGCGACCGTCGAGGAGGTCGAGGAGTACTTCGCCCCCTACGCGCCGTTTCGCGCACTCGCCGGCAGCTTCGCCGTCGGCCACTGGGGCAGGGCGATGGGCGCCGGACCGCCTGCTCGGCAGGCGGCCGCCTGAACGGCCGAGGGCCCCGCAAGGCGGGGCCCTCGACGCGAACGCTGAGCTCCGACCGACTAGGCGTCGGGGTCGATTGCGTTGCCTTCCGCGACGCACTGCGCAGGCGTCACCCAGCGATAGGACTGGATCTTGTTGGCGAACCCCTCGCGGAGGTCGCCGCTCTCGTCCTGACGAATGCAGCCCGCCTCGCCAGTGAAGCCGCGGCCGGTGTAGACCATTACCTCGGTCCGGTCGTCCGGGTCGTCGGTGCCGTTGTTCCACACGGACGCCGCGCGATTGGCGACGGTGAGCTCGGACCCTTCCCCGTCCTCGAATCGGTCGTTGCCGAGATTCGAGTCGGAGCGGTCGAAGTGGTAGCGGCCGCCCTTCAGGTCGTCGAGGTAGTAGAGGCAGAACTCACCGTCCGCGCACGGCGCGGGAGCGGCGGATGCGCTGCCGGGCGAGATCGCTCCGAACGCGGCGATCCCGAGCAGGGCAGCCGCCAGCATCGCTGCGACGATGCGGCGCCCGGGAAACGGTGATGTGGTCTTTACGGCGGTCATTGGATCCTCCTTGGTGGACAACTGCTTGCCCTGATCCAGACGTGCGCCGTCGCGCCCTATTCCCCGTTTGAACGATCTCTCAATGGCTTGGCGCGAGGTGTCCTCCCAGCCACTCTTCCTACGTGCTGTCTCGCCTCGCTCGTCTGACGACGCGTCGGCCGCGCGCGATCCTCGTCTCCGCCGTCGCGCTCTTTGCCCTGTGCGTGGGAGTGGGCGCGCCCGTCGTCGGCATGCTCTCGACCGGCGATGAGTTCGCCGATCCGGACTCCGAGAGCGAGCGGCTGGCCGAGCGGGTCGAGGCGGCGAGCGGCGAGGAGGACGCCCCGGGCATCATCGCGCTGGTCTCCCTGCCGGCGCCCGTCACGGATGCGGCGTCGCGGGGCCGCATCGCCGAGGTGGAGCAAGCGCTCGCAGCCGATCCCGGGGTCACCCGGGTCGCCGGCTTCGATCCGAACGGGGACCGCACCTTCCTCTCGCGGGACGGCGACACGGTCTGCCTCGTCGCCTTCATTGCCTCCGACGCCGACGAGGACGCTGTCGGCGAGCGGCTGCAGGAGGAGCTCGGCACCAGCGAGGACGTGCGCATCGGAGGGGGCGCCATCGTCGGAGCCGAGGTCGGCGATCAGGTGAGCGAGGATCTCGGCCGCGCCGAGCTCCTCGCCTTCCCGATCCTCTTCCTGCTCTCGCTCTGGGTCTTCCGCGGGTTCGTCGCGGCGCTGTTGCCGCTGCTGGTGGGCACGGTGACGATCTTCGGGACCTTCCTCGGCCTGCGGCTCTTCAACGAGCTGACGCCGCTCTCGATCTACGCACTCAACCTCGCGATCGCCCTCGGGCTCGGGCTCGCGATCGACTACAGCCTGTTCGTCGTCTCGCGCTTCCGCGAGGAGCTCCAGCGCTCGGACGATCCGCGCGCGGCGATCGGCGCCACCCTGTCGACCGCCGGGCGTACGGTCGCGTTCAGCTCGCTCACCGTGGCGGTGGCCCTGCTCTCGCTGACGATCTTCCCGCAGCGCTTCCTCTACTCGATGGGGATCAGCGGCGCGCTGACCGCGCTCATCGCCGCGGCGGTTTCTCTGATCATCCTGCCGGCCATCCTGGTGCTGCTCGGCAAGCGGGTAAATGCACTCGCGCCCGCCAGCTGGCGGCGGGCCGGCGAGCGCGAGGCCCGGGCGGAGCCGGGCGGCTGGTACCGGCTGGCCCGCGCCGTGATGAGACGGCCGATTCCGGTCGCCTCGATCACTGCGGCGGCGATGATCCTGCTCGGCCTGCCCTTCCTGCGGGTCGAGTTCACGGGTATCGACGCCAGCGCCCTGCCGGAGTCGTCTCAGGCCCGCCAGGTCGAGGAGACGCTCCGAGCCGACTTCCCCGTCGGGCGAGCAGAGCCGATCACCGCGGTCCTCGGCCTCCCCGCGACCGAAAGCGGCCAGGCGGAGGCCCACGCGGCGTCGCTGGCAGAGCTCGAGGATGTCGAGAGCGTGGGCGAGCCACGACCCCTCGGCGACGCGGGCTGGCTGATCAACGTCTATCCGGACGGTTCCGCTCTCAGCGACGAGAGCCTCGACCTCGTCGACGAGATCCGCTCGCTGCCCAGCCCGGGCGGAGTGGAGGTCACCGGAGACTCGGCGCGGTTCCTCGACCAGCAGGCGAGCCTCGGCGACTCGCTGCCGCTCGCGCTCGCGATCCTGGCGGTGAGCACGATCGTGATCCTGTTCCTGATGACGGGCTCGCTCGTTCTGCCGCTCAAGGCCCTGGTGATGAACCTGCTGACCATCAGCGCCGCCTTCGGCATCCTCGTCTTGGTATTCCAGGACGGCAGGCTCGAGGGGCTGCTCGACTACACGAGCGCGGGGGCGATCGAATCGACGCAGCCGCTCGTCCTCCTGGCCATCGTCTTCGGCCTCTCCACCGACTACGGGGTCTTCCTCCTCGGCCGGATCAAGGAGCTCCACGACAGCGGGGCATCGAACGAGGAGGCCGTTGCCCTCGGACTCGAGCGGACCGGGCGGATCATCACCGCGGCCGCGTTGCTGTTCACGGTCGCGATCGGCGCCTTCGTGACCTCGGAGGTGATCTTCATCAAGCAGGTCGGGCTCGGCACAGCGGTCGCGGTGATCATCGACGCGACGATCGTCCGAGCGCTGCTCGTACCGGCGCTCATGAAGCTTCTCGGGGAGTGGAACTGGTGGGCGCCGGCGCCGCTGCGCCGCCTGCACTCCCGGCTCGCGATCCGGGGCTGAGCGCCCGTCGGGAACGCGGTCAGTCGGGGCTGCTGCCCGGAAGCAGCTCGTTCGTGAGCAGCTCGTCGGCCCCCGGCCTGGTCGTGATCAGCCCGCGATCGGCGAAGAAGCCCGCGAAGCGCTCCCACTCGGCCGGGTTCATGTAGCCGAACGGCTTCTTCGGGTCCCGCTGGGCGAGGATGGGGAGCGTCGCGTCGATCTCGGCCGCGGTCAGGTCCGGGTCGAGCCCGTCGCCGGCCTCGAGGACCGACTCCGTTGCCGACTTCGGATCCTCGACCGCTTCGCGGGTACCGCGGGCGAGCGCGTCGATGAAGAGGCGGATGGCCTCCGGATCCTCCTCGAGCCGATCCGCGTTGGCTACGAGGACCAGCTCGTCGTAGGTGGGAATCCCGAGCTCGTCGACGGGGAGCACGGTCGGCTTCTCGCCCCGCTCGGCGAGGTCGACGCCCTCGACGTTGAGAAAGCCGCCGAGCATCGCGTCGGCCCGCCCGGAGAGCACCGCGGGGAGCAGGCCCAGCCCGACCTCGATCTGCTCGACGTCGTCGGAGCTCATCATCTCCCGGGACAGGATCTCGTCGAGGAAATCCGCCTGGTAGGGGATGCCCGCGGTGGCGACCGTCTTCCCGCGCAGGTCGGCGATCTCCCGCAGGCCGGCGTCCTCGGTCCAGATCACCGACGTGAGCGGCCGGGGGACGAGCGCCGCAACCGCCTTCACCGGCAGGCCCTCCTCGCGGGCAAGCAGGACCTCGGGCTCGTAGGAGATCGCCAGGTCGGCGCGCCCGGCGGCGACCTGGCGCACCGGGGCAGACGGATCGGAAGGGACCTGGGCCTCGACCTCGAGCCCGGCCTGTTCGAAGTAGCCGCGCTCGAGCGCCGTGTAGATCCCCGCGTGGTCGGGGTTGACGTAGAAGTCGAGCGCGAGCGTGAACTCCTCCGGCTCGCCGCCGATTCGCTCCTCCTTCTCGCCACAGCCCGCCGCGAGGAGTGCCGCGAGCAGGCCGAGGACTGCGATGGCCCGCCTCATGCCCGCGCCCCGATCGCGCGTGGGCTCCACCAGGCGAAGCGGCGCTCGAGCCTTCCGATCAAGAGGAAGAGCACGATCGCGATCGCCGAGAGGACCGCGATCGCGGCGAAGACGCGCGCGGTCTGCACCTGGCCCTGGGCGATCAGGATCAGGTGTCCGAGGCCGGAGTTCGAGCCGGACCACTCGCCGAAGACCGCACCGATGACGGAGATCACTGCGGCGATCTTCACGCCGCTGAAGAGGAACGGAAGCGACGCCGGGACCTCGACGCCCCAGAGGATCCGGGAGCGGTTCGCGTCCAGCGTGCGCATCATCCGCGGCAGCTCGGGATCGACCGAGCGCAATCCGTCGAGCATGTTGACCGTGATCGGGAAGAAGCAGACCAGCGCGATGATCACCAGCTTCGGACCGATCCCGTAGCCGAGCCAGACGACGAGGATCGGCGCGATCGCGATCACCGGGACCGTCTGCGAGGCGATCAGCAGCGGATAGAAGGCGCGATGCAGGAGCTCCGAGCGATGCAAGGCGATCGCGAAGCCGAAGCCGGCGGCGATCGCGAGCGCGAGCCCGAGGACGATCTCCTGCAGGGTGACCCAGGCGTTCTCGGCGAGCAGCTGGCGGTCCTCCCACAGCGCCTCGGCGATCTCGCTCGGCGCGGGGACGAGGTAGGGCTCGATCGAGAGCGCCTCCGCGATCACGTCCAGCTGCGCCGCCAGCTCCCAGAGGCCGAGCAGGACGAGGATCACCGCGAGCGGTGGCAGCCAGCGCCTCATCGCGAACCCTCCCGGAGCGCCTCGATGGCGCGTTCGCGGGTTGCGATGAAGGCCGGGTCCGTGACCGCGGCGCCGCGCTCGGGCGCTCGCGGCCGTGGGCTCGCGAGCGTTTCCACGGCGCGCGCCGGTCGCGCGCTCAAGATCACCGCCCGGTCGCAGAGGTAAAGCGCCTCCTCGACGTCGTGGGTGACGAAGATGACCGTGCGCCGCTCGGCCGCGAGTGCGGCGGCGAGCCACTCCTGCATCTCGCCGCGGGTGATCGCATCGAGCCCGGCGAACGGCTCGTCGAGCAGGAGCACCGGCTTCCCGGCGAGCAGCGTGCGGGCGAAGGCGACCCTCTGGCGCATTCCACCGGAGAGCTCCGTGGGACGCGAGCGCTCGAACCCGGCAAGGCCGAAGCGGGCCAGGAGTGGCGCGGCGCCCGAGCGTGCCTCGGCTCGCCCGGCGCCGCGGTTCCGAGCGGCGAGGGCGGCGTTGTCGATCGCGCTCAGCCACGGCAGCAGCAGATCGCTCTGCGGCATGTAGGCGCACTCGGCGAGCCGTTTGACGGTTTCGGCCCTGCCGCCCACCCGGATCGTCCCGGCGCTCGGCGCCTCGAGCCCGGCGACCAGCTCGAGCAGGGTCGACTTGCCGCAGCCGGAGGGCCCGACGAGGGCGACGAGCTCGCCGGGCTCGACCGTGAGGTCGAGACGCGAGATCACCTCGAGGTCGCCGAAGCGATGCCCGAGGCCGGCGATCTCAACCCCTTCGCCGTGTCGAGGTTGATCCGCGCCGCTTGACGTTCGAGGCTCGGCGGGGGCCTCGGAAAGGATTCGCATGCTCCCTCCGCGCGCATTACCGCACAGGTTCTGAGGGTCGGCGCCGGGCGGATATCCAAAGGCGCAATCTCAGCCCGCTTGCCCGCGAGCACCCCTGTTGACTTCCGCCGCTAGTGTAGACGCCTCTCGACCGGGAAGATTGGGCGGATGAAGGTTCTCGTGACCGGGGCGACAGGGTTCGTCGGCAGCCGCCTCATCGATGCCCTGCTCGAGGACGGAGTCGAGGTGCGAGCGATGGTCCGCGACCGTGCCAAGGCGGAGGGTCTCGAGCGCTGCGAGATCCACGAGGGCGACGCCCTCGACGCCGAGAGCCTCACCGGCGCGGGTGAGGACGTCGACGCCGCCTACTACCTGATCCACTCGATGGGTCGCGGCTCGAAGGGCGATTTCGGCGAGCGCGAGCGAACCGCCGCCGACAACTTCGCCGCGATGGCTGCGCGCGAGGGGGTCGGGCGCGTCGTCTACCTCGGCGGCCTCGGCGAGCCGAAGTCTCCGCACCTGCGCTCGCGCCACGAGACGGCGAAGCGGCTCGCCGAGAAGGGTCCGCCGCTGACCTACTTCCGCGCCGGGATGGTGGTCGGGGAGCGAAGCGAGTCGTTTCGCACCCTGCTTTACCTCGTCCGCCGCCTGCCCGTGATGATCGCCCCGGCGTGGCTGCGCACCAAGACGCAGCCGATCGGGATCGACGACGCGGTCACCTACCTGCGCCAGGCGCCCGCGGTCGCCGCCTCCGCCGGCCGCGAGGTCGAGATCGGGGGCCCCGACGTCGTCACCTACGGCGAGATGCTGGGCGTGGTCGCTCGCGAGCTCGGCAAGCACGAGCCGCCGATGATCCCCGTCCCGCTGCTGACTCCGTGGCTCTCCTCGCTTTGGATCGGCCTCGTCACCCCGGTCGACGCAGGCGTGGCGCGCCCGCTGGTCGAGGGCCTGAGCACCGAGACGGTGGTCGAGGACACGAGCGGGATGGGCCTCTTCGAGATCGAGCCCAGCCCGTTCGCGGACGCTGTCCGCGAGGCGCTGGAAGAGGAAGGCGACGACGGGTAGTTCAGGCCTCGGGCGCCTCGGCGAACGCGATGGCGTTGGCGTCCGGATCCGGAACGCTGACGCCCGGTGCCCGCGCCCGTCTACCCGAGAATCCGCGCGAGGTTCTCGAGCGAGCGCGCCGCCTCGCGGCGGGAGACGCGGTCGCCCACCGTGCGGCCCGCGGCTCGGCCGAGGATGCCCCCGGGAAGCTCGAACTCGTTCTCGTAGGTGAAGCGGGTCCGGCCCTCTCCGGCGGGCTCGAGCTCGTAGCGGACGTGGGCCTTCGACCCCGCCGGACCCTCGCCCTCCCAGACGGCGAGCCTCGGGCGCTCGAGCTCCGCCACCTTCCAGGAGACCTCGAACGACTTGCCGGCGAGCTTCATCCGCTGGCCGAACGTCGATCCGCTCTCGAGCTTCTCGGGCGCGTCGCCGTCGAGGCTGTCGTGCGTCGTCACCCACTCCTCGAGGCGGCTCGGGTCCATGAGCACCTCCCACAGATCCTCCGGCGAGACGTCGAACACGGCCTCGGTGCTGACCGCCCGCCCGCTCACGCGCGTTCGGCCTCCTCGGCCCTGAAGTCGTCCTCGATCGAGCGCAGGAGCGCCCGGCGGTAGCTGGCAGACTCGATCTCGAACAGCTCCATGCCGCTCGGGTCCTCGACCACGGTGTCGGTCGCGAGGCCGGGCGCGATGCGCTCCGCGACCTCGGGCTCCCCGCGGGTGACGACTCCGGCGAGGCCGGCCACGGCCGCCGCGGGAATCCCGGGCGGGGTGGGGAGGCGGCGCGGACCATCGATGCCGAGCGCCGACGCCATGCCCTCGAGCATCTCCGCGTAGGTCATCGTCTCCGGGCCGCCGATCTCGACCTCACGCCCCGCGGTCGCGTGGATCTCGGGCGCCTGGGCGAGATACTCGACGACCGCGTCGACGCCGATCGGCTGCGTGCGCTTGTCGAGCCAGGCCGGGGTGAGGATCGCCGGGAGGCGCTCGACGATCGCGCGCAGCAGTTCGTACGAGCCGCTGCCGGCGCCGACGACCATCGCCGCGCGGAAGTAGGTCAGCGGGGGACCGCTCTCGGCCAGCGCGAGGGCGGTCCGGTGGCGCGCGGTCAGATGCTCGGACGCATCGGGGTCGCCGAGGCCGCCGAGGTAGACGATCCGCTCGACGCCGGCGCGCTTCGCCGCCTCGCCGAAGGCCTCTGCGGCGTTCTCCTCGACCTCGACCAGGTCCTCGCCATCGCCGCCCATCAGGTGGGCGAGGTAGTAGACGACCTCGATGCCCTCGACCACGGCGGCGAGGCTGTCGGGCTCTGTGAGATCGCCGGGGCGCAGCTCGCAGCCGCTCTCGGCCAGTGCGCGAGCCTCCTCGCTTTCGGGCGAGCGGACCATGCAGGCGACGTCGCTGCCGTCGTCGAGCAGGCGCTCGGCCAGCCGGCGGCCGATGAATCCCGTCGCTCCGACGATCAGGGCGCGCATCGTCGGCTCCTGCCCGCCCCTCGGGCACTCAAACGGCGTCGCCTCCGGCGGGCCCGCCCTCGATCTCCGCCCGCAGGGCTCCAACCCGCGACGGCGGCAGGTCGAGCCGGGCCAGCGAGCGCAGGAACCCGTTGGTGACGATCGCGTGGATGCGGACCTGGGTGCGGCCGTAGAGCCAGGTTCCGAGTCGCGCGAAACGCCCCGAGCCGCGAAGCCACGGATAGAAGTTCTGCACCTCGGCCTGAACGCCGAGCCGCGCCGTGCCGTCGGGACCGTCGCCGGCGCGCTCGACGGCGATCCGCAGGAACCCGCCGCTGTCGTGACCCTGGCGCGCGACCAGCAAACCGCGATCGATCTTCCAGGTGACGCTGCCCCGCTCCGCATCGGCCTCGTACTCGGGCGCGTGGAAGCGAAGCAGCGCGAACGGGCGAAAGAGGAAGACGACGGTCCGCGCCTCCGGCTCGTAGACGACCCGCAGGAGGTGCAGGGAGATCCGGCTCAGATACGCCCAGTAGGCGCGGCCGAGGCGCTCGAGGTACTCGTGCTTCCACATCTGCTCGAGCTGCTCGGCAGGCATCTCGACCTCGGCCCGCTGGACTGACGTCACCGCACCCGTCTGCGGGATCTCGGTCGTTTCCGGGTCCTCGCAGATCTTGACCACGGCCGGGGTGGGGCGGTCGCTCATCCCCCGTGTCTACCCGTTTCCGCGCGCAGATGTCCAGCGCGCGGGCCGGCTCAGGCCTCGGCCGCGGCCTCCCGCGGCGCCAGCGGCGCCGGCTTCACTCTGAGCAGGCGCGCGGGCCAGGCCGGCATCCACCAGTTGTATCGGCCCATGAGCATGATCACCGCGGGCACGATCAGCGCACGGATGATCGTCGCGTCGAGCAGGATCCCTGCCCCGAGGCCGGTCGCGAACATCTTCAGGTCCGTGCCCGGACTCGAGGCCATGGCGACGAAGGAGAGGAAGAGGATCAGCGCCGCGCTCGTCACCAGGCGGCCGGTGCGGCCGATGCCCTGGACCACCGCGGCGTCCGTGGACCCCGTCCGGTCGTACTCCTCCCGCATCCGGGAGAGGATGAACACCTCGTAGTCCATCGACAGGCCGAAGAGGAAGGCGAAGATCATCAGCGGCATCCACGACGGGATCGAGCCGGTCGCCTGGATGTCCCAGATCAGGTCCGAGCCGTAGCCGTGCTGCCAGACCAGGACGAGCACGCCCCAGGCCGCGGCGACGCTGAGGACGTTGAGGATGATCGCCTTCAGCGGCAAGAGCAGCGAGCGGAACGCCCTTGCGAGGAGGAGGAACGTGGTCACGCAGATGAGCGCGATCATCAGCGGGAAGGCCCCGTAGACGGCGTCGATGAAGTCGGCGTTCGCCGCCGGCTGGCCGCCGACGAGGACATCGGGCGCGACGGCATGCGCTGCGTCGCGTACGCCCTCCAGGTTCTCCTCGCCCTCGCGGCTGCCCGAATCGGGAATCGGGATCACCTCCACGAGCGCGGTGCCGTCCGCACGCCAGGTCGCGGCGTCGGGCGCGACGGCTCCGTGGACACCCTCGACGTCGCGGAGGGCGGTCGCCACGTCGTCGGGACTGGTGTTGCCCTCGATCAGGATCTCGTGCGGGAGCAGTGAGCCCTCGCCGATCCCCGACTCCTCGAGCGCGACGAGACCGTCCTTGGCGTCGCCCGACGTGGCGATCGTGTCGGCGTCGGCCGCCCCGAGCTGCAGGTCGGTCGCGGCGACGACGAGCGCGAGGATGATGGCCATGCCGGCACCGGCAGCGACCCAGCGGTGACGCGCAACGCCCTCGGCCCAGCGGACCCAGGCGCGGCTCGCCTTGTCGTCGGTGTGCCGGTGCGGCCAGTCGAGCTTGTGGCCGAACTTGGCGAGCACCACCGGCAGGAGGGTGATGGCGGCCAGGGTCGAGACGAGCGGGATCAGCATCCCGCCGTAACCCATCGAGCGCAGGAACGGCAGCGGCAGGGCGATCAGCGCCAAGAGGCCGATCGCGACCGTGATCCCGCTGAAGACGACGGCGCGCCCGGCGGTCTCCATCGCGATCTGGACCGCTTCGTCACCGGTGCGTCCGTGCGCGCGCTCCTCTCGCCATCGCGAGACGACGATCAGCGAGTAGTCGATCGCGACACCGAGTCCGAGCAGGGCGATCAGGAACTGGACGATCGGCGAGACCGTGGTCAACTCGGTGAGGCCGAGCAGCAGCAGGAAGGTGGTCATGATCGACGCGATCGCCATCAGCAGCGGGACCAGAGCGAGGAACGAGGCGAAGACGAAGACGAGGACGACGAGCGCGCCGACGCCGCCGACGACGGCCTCGATCAGCAGCCCCGGGCCCTCGCTGTCGCTGCCGCTGTCCTCATAGAGCGCGTCGAGACCGGTCAGGTGGACCGGTTGACCGGCGACGCTCGCGCCCTCGAGCGCACCGCTGGCGGCCTTCTCGGCGGCCGGGTTCTCGCCGAAGGCGGAGTCGGGATCGGGCTGCGGGTAGACCACGGCGAACGTGGTGGTGCCGTCCGTCGAGACGAAGGCCTCGTCCCCGGTCGAAGCGTAGGAGGCGACGCGGGCGTTCGGCAGGGCCTCGGCGATCCGCTTGTCGACCTCGGCCAGCTCGGCCTTGACGGCCGGTGAGTCGACCGACTCACCCTCGGGCAGCGTGACGACCGGGACCAGCGGCGCCGTGTCGCCGCCCGTGCCCTGGTACTTGGCCGCGATCACCTGGTTCGTCTCCCAACCCTCCTTGTCGGGAACGGAGAACTCAGGCTCGAGCGCGTCGGTCGCCGGACCCGCGGCCATCATGCCGGCGATCGTCAGCGCCACCCAGGCGAGGGCGACGGTGCGCTTGTGCGAGAGGACCCAGCGGGTGAGGGACGACACGTAGTTGCCTCCTATCGGCATGGCTACCGGAAATTCGAGCCAACGGTCTCATCAGCCCCCACGAATCGGGAAGGAGGCTAGCCCGCGTGTCGATGTTCGGTTAACCCCGCCGCTGGGAACTAGCCGGTTATCCCTACTGTGCCGCCGCCCGCGGCACGCGAGAATGCCTCCTCATGGTCGGGACCGATACGCCGCGAAGTTATGCCTCGCTCGAGTTGGATGAGCTCGAGCGTACGCCGCCGCAGATCGCGATCACCCCAGGCCCCTCGCTCTTCGCCCTCGCCGCCGACGTTGCCGGCGCCCGGCGCGGAATGCCACACAAGTGGGTCGACGCGGCCCGGGCGGAGCTCGAGCGCTCCGACCTGGCGGCGCTCGCCCCGATCGGGGCCCCGGCCGGTCGCGACACACCCGGCTTCGCGACCACGATGACCCCCGAGGGCCAGACCGCCGGCGTCCCGGACGTGATCGAGCAGATCGCGACCCTTCCGGGCGAGCGGCTGCTCGAGGACATCGAAGCCGTCTGGGGCGGGGCGCCGGTTGCTCCCTGGGATTCGATCGCCCGCCACCCCCGCCGCTGGCTCGTTCGCTACGCACGCGCCCTCGCCCGCGTTTGGAAGGGCATGCGCGGTCCCTGGGCCGCCTCGGCCGGGTTGCTCGACCGTGAGATCGAGCGGGTCGAGACCGCGACCTCCCACGGATCGGTGACGAGCTCCTCATTGGCCTTCACGACGGCGGCGCGATCGCCGACGGAACCTGGCGGATCCCGTCCGGGTCCCCTGTTGCGCTTCGTCCGCGCGCCGGCGGGACCGTGATCACCCCGGTCCTCGGCGGCGCCGGGACGTCGCGCGCGCTCTACAGCGAGGACGGCGAGCTGATCTCGGTGCTCTATCCGTTGCCCGGTGTGAGCAGCGTCCTCAGCGGCTCGGTGCTCCCGCCGCCGGCCGCGCTCGAGGCGCTGATCGGTCCGCAGCGGGCGACGATCCTGCGGATGCTCGACCGGCCGCGCCCGCCGGCGATCTCGCCGATGCGCTGATCGCGACACCCGGCGCCGCGACCCACCACCTGAAGGCGCTCGAGTCGGCCGGGCTCGTCGTCCGCGAGCGTTCTGGGCGCCGCGTGATCGTGCACCGCTCCGCTCGCGGCAGTGCGCTGCTCGATCTCTACGGCAGCTGACAGCCCCGTGCGTCAGGTCCCTCATTTGAGGGGATCTTCAAAACCTAGGCAAGCGGACGGGCACCCGGTGATATGGGTCGGCATGCGACAGGACGATCCAAGAACGCCGCGTGCACGTCTGAGTCGCCGGCTCTTGATCACGCTCCTGCTCAGCGTCGCGTCCGGCCTTGCGGTCGATGTGGCGGGCGCCCGCGCCGATATCGTCGATGACAACCCGGCGGCGGTGACGACGCCGTCCGGCGGCATGCAGGTGCTCGCGCGCGGCGCTGATGCATCGATCTACGTCCGGTCGCGCACGAGCAACGGGTGGTCGACATGGACGTCGCTCGGCGGTCAGACGACATCGGGACCCGCGGTGGCGGCTTACGGCGACGGCCTCGAGATCTTCGCGCGTGGTCCCGGCGATGAGACCCTTCACCGCACGTGGTCGCCAAGCGGCGGGTCGGAATGGGCGTCGCTGGGGGGCGGTGCGACCTCGGCGCCCTCGGCCGCGGTCCTGCACGGAACGAATCGCCTCTACGTCTTCATCCGCGGCACCGACGATGCGCTCTACTACAGGGCCTTCACCCCGGCTGGGGGTGGGCTCCGTGGAAGCGCCTGGGTGGGACGCTCACGTCGGCACCGAGCGCGATTTCCCGCACCGACGGGATCATCGACGTGTTCGCGCGCGGCGCGGCCGGTGAGCTGATGCAGATCGCCCTGGTCAACGGCGAGCCGACACCGTGGTCCTCGCAGGGCGTGATATTGACGGCCGCGCCCGGCGCCACGGCGCCCGGTCCGACGCACCTCGAAGTGTTCGGGCGCGGCACCGACGGAGCTCTGCGCCGCAAGACGTGGATCCAGGGACCGGGATGGTCGGCACCCGTGGTGCCCGACGCCACCCAGCTGAGCTCGGGGCCGTCGGCGGCCGCCGAGAGCCCCTCGCGGATCAGCGTCTTCGCTCGCATCGGGTCGGCGGTTGCGGTGAACCAGTTCGTCGACGGACTTTCGTCCGGCTGGACCTCGCTGGGCGAGGTGACACCGGGCCCGGACTGCCTGAGTCGCCAAGGCTTAGGCGAGAGCACGCGGCTGTTCGCGCGGGTCAAGCGGCGGCACGGGGTCGAGGTCTCCCGCTCCGGCCGGCGGGCGAGGGTGGAGTTCGGGCACCGTGCCCGGATCAGTGGCCGGCTCACCACCGCGGCCGGAGCTCCGATCGCCGGTGCGGCTGTCTGCATCGGCGTTCGCAGCGCATCTCCGGGCGCCCATCTGGCACAGAAGGCGTCGGCGATGACGGATGAGGGAGGACGATTCACCTATGTGCTGAAGCCGGGTCCATCGCGGACCGTCCATTTCGGCAGCCGGACGGCGGAGGGCGAGGGGGCGTGGGCGCGGGTGAGCACGAAGGTGGTTGCGGGTGTGAAGCTGGGCGCGGCGCCCCGACGGCTCAAGAACGGCCAGACCGTGACCTTTGAAGGCCGCCTTCCCGGCCGGCCTATACCGGAGAACGGCGCTCTCGTCCTGCTCCAGGTCTGGCTCCCGGATCGCAAGGAATGGCGTTTGTTCGGGGAGCGGCACACCACCCGTCGTGGACGGTTCAGCCTCAGATTCGAGTTCACCCGGACCTCGACGAGCCAGACCTATCGCTTCCGCGCGCGTGTCCCGAGGCAAGCTGCGTATCCGTATGCGGCGGCCGCATCGGACGTCGTCCGCGTCCGCGTTCGAGGCGCCTGACCCGTCTTCAGCCGCTCTTCTAGAGCGCTCGGCGCCGCCGACTTCAACGCGTGTTCAAACGTTTCCGAGGTGGCTCAGGCGTGGAGTGTCCGCCTCGCTTCAGCGATCTTGAAAAGGGTTGCGAGGGGCGACGCCGTCGGCGCAAGATCACCCGGCCGTGAGCGCCAAACGCCGATTGATCGCAACCGTTCTCGCCGCCTCGTTGGTCGCGGCGGCGGCCGGCTGTGGCGGCGACGATGACTCCGAGCCCGAGGCAGGCGGTGTCGTCGCAGGCAAGGGCTACGAGTACACGCTCCCGGACGGGTGGATCGACGCGAGCACGCTCACGGGCCCGGCTGCCGAGCAGCTCGGCCTCGGCGGCGACGTGATCGACTCGCTCTCCACCGACGACCCCGAGGCGGAGTTCGCGACCAACGTCAACGTCGCCACCGGGCCCGCACCCGGGGTCACGCTCAAACAGCTGACCGCCCAGGCCCTGCTGACGATCCGCGATCCACAGCTGCTTCCGCCCGGGGTCGAGTTCACCTCGGAGCCCACCCGCCCGGAGCAGACCGAGCTCGCCGGTTCGCCGGCGCAGCAGTTCGAGTACGAGGGCAACTTCATGGGTAACGACGGCGAGCTCCGCCAGCTGATGACGCTGCACGGTGGTCAGGCGTTCGTGGTCACGTTCGTCTCGCCCGCGGGTGAATTCGAGGCGGACAGCGAGGACTTCGAGTCCGTGACCGATTCCTGGCAATGGGACTGATGGCGTAGACGCCGATGGTGAGGGACGCCGCCCGGATCCGCCGCCGGCCGCTGGTTGGACGCGCACTTGAGCTGGCGGTGATCGATGAGGCAATCGACGCTGTCAGCACCGGTGCGCCGCGTGGGGTCGCGATCGCGGGCGAGCCGGGGATCGGCAAGACGGCGCTGATCGGCGAGGCCTGCGGTCGGGCCGAGATCGCCGGGATGGCCGTCGTCAGCGGGCGGGCGACCGAGTTCGAGCGCGAGGCACCGTTCGCGGTCTGCGTCGACGCGCTCGATGACGCTCTGGGGGCTCAGGACGCGGAGTGGTATGACCGCCTCACACCTGAGCGCCTCGGACTGTTGGCGACGGGATTCCCTTCCTTGTCGGAGTTCAAGGGCCTCGCACCGGCCGGGCTCCAGGTCGAGCGCTACCGCTTCCACGACGCGATCCGGGTGGCGCTCGAGTTGCTCGCCGACGAGCAGCCCCTGGTGCTGGCGCTCGACGACCTCCACTGGGCGGATCGCGGTTCGCTCGAGCTGCTCGCGCACGTACTCCGCCACGGACTACGGGCGCCGGTCCTCGTCCTGGTCGCCTATCGGGACTGGCCGGCGCCCGCGATCCTGCAGCGGGCGGTCGCCGCCAGTACGCGCGAGGGTGCTGTGGCGGAACTGCGCCTCGCTCCACTGAGCGAGGCCGAGGCGGAGCAAGTGCTCGGCGACGACGTCGCGGAGAGCCGGAGGCGGACGCTCCTCCGGGAGAGCGGCGGCAACCCGTTCTACCTGACCGAGCTGGCGCGGAGCGCGGGCGCCGCTGACAACTTCGCGATCGAAGGCGTCGCAACGACGATCGATTCGCCCGACGAGGTCCCGCCCGCCGTGCGTGCGGCGATCGCCCACGAGGTCGACTGCTGCTCCCCGTGCGCGCGCGCCCTGATCGAGGCCGCGTCGGTTCTCGGCCAGCCGTTCGAGAGCGAGCTCGCCGGCCACGTCGCCACCCTCCACCCGGAGGGCGTCCTCGCCGCCCTGGATGAGCTCGCCGATGCGAGCCTCGTCGTCCCAACCGAGGTCCCCGGACGCTACGGGTTCCGTCACCCGATCCTTCGCCGCGCGGTCTATGAGTCCCTCGGCGCCGGCTTCCGACAGGCCGCGCACGAGCGCGCGGCCGCCGCGCTCACCGAGTCCGGTGCCACGCTCGCCGCGCGCGCCCACCACATCGAGCAGTCCGCCCGGCCTGGTGACGACGAGGCGATTGCCCTGCTCGGTGCGGCTGCCGATGCGACCGCCCGGCTGGCTCCGACGAGTTCGGCACGCTGGCTGTCGAGCGCCCTGCGGCTGCTTCCCGGCGACGCGCCCCCCGAGCGGCAGCTGGCGCTCCTCGTGCCGCTCGCGGCGGCGCTCACGGCGAGCGGCCGTCGGGAGGAGGGGAGAGCGGCGCTCATGCAGGCGCTGCCGCTCGTCTCGGCGAGCGACCAGCCGGTCCTGCGCGCGCGCCTCGTCGGCGTGATCGCCCGGCTCGACCACATGGTGGGTAGGCATGCCGAGGCGCAGGCGATGCTCGATGACGCGCTCCGCGAGCGCGACGAGGCCGGCTCGCCCTACGCCGCCTCACTGTTACTCGACGCGGCGATGAACCGGTGGCTCGCCGACGACCGGGCGGCGATTGTTCCCGCGGCCAGCGCGGCTCGCGAGGCGGCGACGGACCGGCTCGATCACGCGACTGCGTCGGCGATCGAGGCGATTGGGCGGGCGTATGAGGGTCAGCTCGAAGCCGCCCGGGCGCTGGCCGACGAGTCCGCCGAGCTGGTCGACGCGCTCGGGGACGGCGAGGTTGCGCCGCGGGTCGAGGCGCTCGTGATGCTGGGTCACGCCGAGGTCCTGCTCGAGCGCACCCGCGAGAGCGCCCTTCACCTGCAGCGCGGGGTTCGGATCTCGCGCGCCTCCGGCGAGGACGGCTGGTTCGTGCTGCTCAAGTGCCAGCTCGCCGTCGCCCTCCTGGTCCAAGGCCGCCTCGCCGAAGCCGCGGAGGCCGCAGACGCCGCGCTCGAGTGTTCGCGCCTCGATGACGCCCAGCCGCAGGTGTGGGCGCTGACGGTTCGAGCCTGGGTCCATCGCCTCACCGGCGAGCTCGAGCCGGCGATCGCCCGCGGCGAAGAGGCTGCAGCGACGGCCGCGCACCGGCCCGCGTCCGCTTTCACCTGGTTCGCCCACTGCGGCCTCGCCCTGACGCGACTCGAGACCGGCGACCCGGCAGGTGCCCGCGACCAGATCCTCGCTCACGCCGGCGGGGCCGAGCTCGAGATGGTCGATCGCAGCTGGCGCCCGCACTGGTACGCGTACCTCACCACGGCAGAGCTCGCCCTCGGGCGCGTCGAAGCGGCCGCGGCTTGGGCACGGCAGGCCGAGGAGGCGGCGCAGGCGTTCCCCCTGCCGAGCAGGATCGCCGAGGGGCGCCTGGCACGGGCCGAGGTGGAGCTCGCCGCCAAGGAGGCCGAGCGCGCCCTCGTTCTCGCTGGGCAGGCCCGCGCGGGCTTCGAGGCCGCGGGCCAGCGGATCGACGCCGCTCGTGCCGAGCTCGTTGGCGGCCGGGCTGCGGCCACACTCGGCGATCACGAGTCGGCGATCAGCCTCCTTCGCAGCGCCAAAACCGGGCTCGAGGTCTGCGGCGCTGCGCGCCTGCGAGACGAGGCCGCGAGCGAACTGCGCGCACTCGGCGAGCGCGTCGGCCGCCCGGTCCGCACTCCCGCGGGCGGCGACCGTGTCGAGAGCCTCAGCCGCCGCGAGCGCGAGGTCGCCGAGCGGGTCGCGCTCGGACTCACCAACCGCCAGATCGCGGAGCAGCTCTTCGTCAGCCCGAAGACGATCGAGACCCACCTCAGCCACACATACGAGAAGCTCGGGATCTCGTCGCGGACGGCGCTCGCGGTCGCGATCGAGCGCGCTCCGGGGTAGTCGGCGGACTCGCGCACTATCCCGAGCCGTTCGTCGACGCCGCCTCGTCGCTCGGGCGGTGCCCGTTGGCCGTGAACCGCACGGCGAGGGCGACCGGGTCCGCCTTCGTCGCCGGGAGCTCACGGCGGCGATTGTCGAGGGCCGGGAACGGGCGGCACTCGACCTTGTAGCCGTTCGCCTTCGCCCACCGCTTGACGTTGTAGCGGAAGGTCTCGGTCGTCGAGTCGTAGTCCTTTCCCTTGACGAACTTCCATGCCTGCCCGTCCGCCCAATCGGTGAAGTCGAACTTCGACCTGGTCCGCGGCTCGGGGAGCCCCTGTTCGAGTACCTGCGGCATTTCTTCATTACCTCCGTTTCTTGATGGTCAGGGTCTTTCGAGTAGACGCACGCCGATGTGCACGTGGTCCGTGTGGTCTCCCCCGCACTGGGTTGCCCAGATGAGCTGGAAGCGGTACGGCCCGCGCTGCTGGTCGATGCAGTCGCCGGCGTAGAAGAGCTCGCCCCCGTGGACCGGGAAGTCCAGCGCCTTCGCAATCGCGCGAGCGGTGCGATCGGCGTCACCACCCGGATAGTCGAGGGTGCACTCGGGCCCGGCGATGTCGATCGCGTAGGCGTTCCTCGCGCCCGACCCAGTGATCGGAGATGCCGCCGCTGACGCGGTGTTCTGCGTCCCGCGCTTCTCCGAGGTCGGAATGCATCCGAACGGCGTCCCGAGACTTGCCAGCGCCTTTGCGAACTTCATCGATCCCGCACCAGGGCCCCGAGGTGTCCTCGAAGTCGAGCTCGCCGATGCTCGATGTCGCCCACCACGTACTCGCAGCTCCCCTGGAGATTCCTCGGACAGGGACATGACGTCCTCGGCGTACCAGTTGGTGGTCGGGTCGCCCTCGACCTCCGCAGCACCGGGGTTGTACGAGTGGACGGCGCGCAGCCAGTTCGCCGGTGCCCCGCTGGCGCGCAGCATCTTCGCCGACCCGTGGATGGCGTCGTCCGGGTCGTACGGGGTCCATCTTCCCGTCGCCGTCGCCGTCACTGCCGGTAGATGTCCCAGGTCGCGGGCATGAACTGCATCCAGCCGATCGCGCCCGCGCTCGACGGCCCCATGTTCTTGCCGAAGTCGGACTCGATGCTTGTTGATCGCCGCCAGGATCCAGATGCCCCGCGCGCCGAGCGCCTTGTGGGTGACCGTCCCGTCGGGCGCGCGGTCGACCTCCTGAGAGGCGTGCTCGTAGATCGGCATGAGGAACCCCGGGATCACCGTCACGGCGTTGCTGTCGACCGGGCGCGAGCAATCGAGCTCGCCTTCGTCGCCGCCCTCGCTACCGCCGCCGCCGGCCATGGCCGCGATCATGCCGCCGACGAGGACGACCGCGAACACCGTGACCACCGCGACCGCGATCGCCACGCCCGTCGTGATCCGCGCCACGAGGCCTTTGCCGGCCTTGCCGCCGACCTTCGCCGCCAAGCTAGGAAACATCGGTCACCAGCCAGCGCCGCTCGACTTCTCCACGCTCGATCAGGATCCCGCTCGGCTTGCCGTCGTACTCGACGGTTGCGATCACGGAGACCTCGTCGACATCGGTCGGCTCGCCGTCGACGGACACGAGCTCCCCGGGCCCCTCGACATCGCCGCGGGTGGTCCGGAGCTCGTCGGAGAGGATGGCCTGCGCCAGCGACGCGTTCACCAAAGGAGCGATCGCCCGTCGCACGGGCGCTGTCGCCCCCTCGGCCTCGTAGCGCAGGAATGCCTCCATGAACGACCGGGCGTGCGCCTCGGCGTCGCGGAGCAGCGATCCCGTGGGTCCGGCTGCTTCTTCTCCGGCTGCCAGATCCTCACGCGTCTCGATCTGGTCGCACCGTCGCCGCGTCCTCCTCGCCGGGTGGACCCTCCTCAGCGTGGTCCGACGCTGGAGGCTGTTGGCCTGGCGGTTCGGCTCGGATTCCTCGCCGAGAACGAGGGGAGTCGTTGCGTCTTCGACGACGGGGGGCGGCGCCTCCTCGGGTTCCTCCGTGCTTCGCCTCCGAGCAGCTGGAGCGCAAACCAGACGCCGATGACGATCACCGCGCAGACTGCGAACGCCGCCTTTCGTTCCTGCTCGCTCATCGGTACAGGCGGTCACGCCGCTTCGACTTCTCGTCCGTGCGCCGCACCCTTCGGGCGCGCTGACGCTCCACCTTGACCTTCTGCTTGAACTCGTCCTTGTTGAGATCCCGCGCCCCCTTGATCTCCTTGCGGCTCATGCCGCCCGCCTGCCGGGCCTTCTGAAGTTTTTTTGTCGATGTGGTTCCCGTAATGCTTGACGTAGTTCTCGACGTCGGCGTCGGTGATCGTGATCTTGCCGTGGGCCCCGTGCCTGTATCGTGTTGCGCGCCGCCTGAACCTCGGCCTGTGAGGGCTGACTGGCGCTTGGCGGAGGCGGCGTCCTTGCCCCGGCTTGGTGTTGCGCACCTGGCTCTCGTGGTCGCGCCAAGCCTTGTCGGCTTCCAGCGTCTGGGCGGCGTCGCCGCGATCCCGTCCTGCCTGCTGTTCCGCGCGCTCGCGCAGTCCTCCTCGGCCGTCCATGGCCGCCTCGCGACCCGTCTTGTCCTCCGCCTGCCGCTTCTCCTTGCGGCGCTTGCGGTACGCACCCGTGGGATGCCCCCGGCGCTTCCACAGCGCGCCGGCGCCCTTGCGGGGCAGATAGGTCGCCTTGCCGACGGCACCGCCGATGGCGTCCTTCGCCCGCCTCATCCCGAGGGCGGCCTTGAGCAGGCCGAACCCGCCGGGCTGATTGCCGGTGACGAACCCGAGCATCTGGTCGCGCTTGATCAGCACGGTCCACCAGAAGACGGTGAAGACGAGCCACAGCGCACCCCAGCTCAGCTCGCCCGACTCCTCGCCGGGAGCCAGGGTGTCGGACGGCCCCATGCTCGTGATGATGTTGGCGCCGAAGATGACGATGGCCAGGAACAGCGCGTAGACCAGCTTCGCGACGACCGCCCCTGCGAGCCGTTTCGCCCAGGTCCCGAACGCCTTTCTCCCCGTCTCGCCCGAACGCCGGGGCGAACAGCATCACGGGCGTCGCCATCATGAGCAGGAGGGTCATGACGCCCGCGGCGATGAGTTGGAGGGCGAGGAAGAAGAAGAGGGCCCCGGCGCCCACGAGGCCCGCCAGGATCAAGAGGAGTAGGCCCATGCCGGCGATCGCGCCGTCTCCCTCCATGTACGCGACCCGATCCATGCTGTACCCCTCCTGGTTCTCGCTCGGCCGCAGCCTTGAGGGCTTCGTACTCCTCCCCGCGCGAGCTGGCCGGACAGTTGACCGAACATTCCTCACGACTTTCCTCGTCCCTGTTGGCTTCCCACCGAAGCCAGGCGTCCTTCGACGAGCATGTTCTCGTCGTTGTCCTGCCTCTTGCAGAAGTTGACGCTGGCGAACTGGAGCGCGCACCACGGATCCGTGATGACGAGTTCGAACATCGTCCGCTCGTGTTCCGGTACGTCTCCTCGGCGTTGTCGGTCGCCCCGGATGCCCCGAGGGCGAGGATCCCGAGCGCGCCGTCGTTGACGAATTCAGTGAACTCGCCGATCGTGCCTTTCGGGTTCTATGATGATCAGCGCGCAGCACATGAGGATCACCGCTCCCGCCAGGCCACCGAGCGTCTGGATCGTGCGCATCCGGACGAGGCCGTGATAGAGCCCCCAGAGCCCGAGGATGGCGAGGGCGGCCAGGAACCAGGAGGTCCCGAAGAAGTCCTCGTGGATGTCCTCTAGCCCGGCCGCCAGCTTCGGCAGGGTGTCCTCGTGATGAGCGTCAGGCTGAACGCCCACTCGAGGAGCATCAGGATGCCGTCCATGGTCCAGAACGCCCCCTGCCAGATCCATCCGACGACGAGCTGGATCAGGTAGTTGCCGACCTCGGGCAGTCGGTGACCCCGGGATCGCTCCACTCGTCGAGTCCGTAATGGGAGCCGGTTTTCGGCCGCCACGAGGCCCCGGAGTCGCATTCGGTTCGCCGCACATCGGCGAGTTCCCGAGGATCTTCTTCGACGGGATCCTGCGCCTGCGCGGCTCCGGCGCGGGCCGCCCGCAGAGCGAGAAAGGCAGGCGAGGAGCGCGCAGCGACGCAGCCCGCTCGCGCGATGCGCCTCGCCGCGGCGCCTACGCCGGTGCGTCGCGCGCGCCTCGCATGGTGCTCCGCTCCTCGGGTTCCGATCGCCGGCTCGGCCTCGGGCTTCCCGTCCGGCTCGGCGACGCGTTGGGCACCGCGTCCTCCTCGGGCTCGGCGTCTGCGGGCGCGGTGTCGTGTCGAGCGCGTCGAGCAGCCTGTCGTCGACGAGGTCGACCTGGACCGGGCCCACCCGGCCGTCGAAGTCGCGCATCAGGCAGCGCCCGCGCCGGAAGGACATCAGCCGCTGGATCAGCTCGCGTGTCGTCCTCGTCGAGGCGCAGCAGCCGCAGGGCCTTGCGCGCCTCCGCGCTCGGTCTCGACGCCGAAGCAGAACGCGGCGCCGATCAGCCCCTCGAGCTCCTCGACGTCGCCGAGCACCTGCGTCGCGAGCAGCGGCGTGACGTTCTGCGAGCGGCCCGAGCCGCGAGATCCGGTCGACGAGCGCGCGGCCGGCGCTGTCGGCGAGCAGCACCCAGGCCTCGTCGAAGCCGAGCACCGAGTGGCGGCGCTCGTCGAAGCTCGTCAGGCGCAGCGCGTAGACGGCGAGCAGGCGCAGCACCGCCTGGCTGACGCGCTCGTCGTCGAGCATGTCGGCGCGCGGCGTCCCGGCGGGCGGCAGGCTCAGGTTGCGGATGCGCAGGCTCGTGACCTGCGTCGAGCCGACCTCGGGCGGCGCGGTGCTCCCTGCGTCCCGAAGCCCAGCTGCGCGAGCCCGGAGCTCGCGTGGATGTTCGAGCGCGCTGGCCGCGTCGCGCGCGTCGTCGTTGCCGCCCTCGAGCTCGGCGACGACGTCGGCGCAGCACGGTGGCCCGCCTCGCGGCGACCACGGTCTGGACGGCGAGCCGGATCTCGGTCTGCCACTCGGGTGACAGCGGCTCGGGCAGGATCGAGAAGAGGAAGTTGCAGGCGAGGTCCTCGCGGGTGTCCTCGAGGCCGATCCGCAGCGGGTCGAGCATGCCGCGGATAGCGGTCGTCCGCGGACAGCTCGATCATCTCCATCCGTCCCTCGACGCCCGGCAGGCGCTCGAGGTGGTGATCGCCCTTCGGGTCGATGTCGCAGATCGGTCGAGCCGGCGAGGAACGCCTGGTAGATGATCGAGCTCCATGCAGAGCGTCTTGCCCGAGCCGAGCGTGCCCGACAGCAGGGTCGCCGGCGCGCGGCTCGTGCGCGACGCCTCGGTCGGGTCGAACAGCACGGGCTGCCTCGCGCCGCTCAGCGTGTGGCCGATGTAGGGGCCGACGTCCGCGCCGACGGCGTGCGTGGCCGTCGGGACCATCGCCCCGAACTGCTCGACGCGTCAGGTAGTCGTCGTAGTCGGGAACGCGGCGACCGCTGCGCCGGCAGGTGGCCGACGAACAGCCGCAGCTGCTCGCCGAGCGGGCGGTGCAGGCGGATCGAGCCGTACTCGCGGCGCAGCCGCTCGACCCGCTCCTCGAGCTCGTCCGGCGCTGGCAGCGCCGACGCAGAGCGAGATCGCCGCTGCGCAGGAGCGGCGGGCGCTCGCGCGCCGGTGAGGTAGTCCTCGAGCTCGCGCGCGGCGTGCGGGCGCGCGGCGGCGTTCGCCGACGGGCCGTGGTCGCCGTGGCTCTCCTCGTCGTAGATGTGGTCGGCGTCGATGATCCGCCGGCGGACGAGCCGCATCGCCTCGTCGTTGGAGACGAAGCGCGCGCTGAACGCGGCATCGACCGGGAACTCGAGGGCTTCGAGCGGGGCGAACAGCAGCTCCGCGCGCCGGCTCGGGAACGGCACGGTCTCAGGCAGCGCGCCGACGCAGAGGAACGCCTGGTGGCTGTCGCCGTGCTCCGACTCGACCCGCAGCGAACGCGGTCTCGACGTTGATCGGCGAGTCGAACAGCCGCAGCACGTCGGCCTCGAGCGGCTGGAACCGAACGCCGCCTTCCTCCTCGGTCCCCTCGACCACCAGCGCCTGCGGCTTGAAGTGCTCGTCCGGGATCCGGGTTCGCCGAGCGAGCGGCAGAAGCCGCGCCGGATCAGCCACTGAATCTCGTGGGTAGCGGCTCGATTCGCAGTCGATGTAGTCGAGGAGCGCTCTGGAGCAGGCTGCTCCTCCTGGAGCAGCAGATCCTCGAGGCGACCGGCCGCTGATCGCATCGCGCCGTCGGAGAGCCCGAAGATCGCGCCGAAGCGGCTCGAGCGCGGGAAAGCCGCCGATGTCCCGAGCGAGCGACTGGCGCGCTGTTCGGCGAGCCGGACGCTGACGATAGACCTCCGGGCGTGTGGGAGTCGCGCGCATCCCGAGCGCCGGCCTTGGCGCTCGAGGTATTCGTCGAGCGCCTCCCGCGGACGTGCTTGCGATCGACCGTCGACTCGACGCGCTCGCTGTAGTCCGTCGACGGACCAGGGGCGCGCGACGCGCAGCAGCGAGAAGTCGGCCTCGAGCGCGTAGACGAGTGAGGCCAGCGTCGAGAGCATCTCCGTGCTTGGCGCTCCTCGTCAGCCCCGCGTACGAGCGGGTGTCGAGGCGATAGACGGCCCAGGCGTCGGCGGGCCCCTCGCCGAACACGATGTTGCCGTACGACGAATGTGATCGGCTGCTTCACTCGATCGACCACCTCGCTGACTCGGACCGCAGGTTGATCTGCTTGCCGCGCCACATCGGCTCGGTGCCCGTCCTGCGCTGAGGCGCAGGGTCTTCCGCGCGCCTCGCATCCGGGTCGGGTAGCGGAGGATGATCCGCGCCGGACCGGTGATCGACTGCCCTTGCGCAGCCGCGCTCCACGGCTCGTCGGGCGCGAGGGTCACCGGGCCGAGCTCCGCTCGTCCCGACGGGGCTCGGCCGGGCGGAAGGCCGCGAGCCTCCGCGGCCGCGCGTGCATCCGCACCCAGGCGAATGCCGTCGCGTGCGGGCATGCGCCCGTCGATCTTCCAGTTGTGAGCGCGTACGCGACCGCGACCGGCAGCAGCAGGAAGCGGATCGCGGGGTGCAGGACGCCCAGGAGCGCCGTGCCGACGATCGGCAGCCGCGCCGACCACGATCACGGCGAACAGTGCCGGCCACGAAGTAGCCGAGGCTGCGCAGCGGCAGCCCGTACGGCAGCGGCACCCGCCAGCGGTCGATCTTGTGGAGCCGCCGCTCGAGGTCGAAGCATGACCCGGTAGCTGCGGATCGCGAACGTTCCTCGTCGTCGTCCATGGCCGCCTCAGCCTCAGCGCCTTGACCAGAGCCCTCGATGACGCTCTTGACCTCGTCGGAAGCGAAGATGAAGCCGCCGAGCACGAGGACGATGCAGCGAAGATCACCGCTACCTTGCCCACCTCCCGCTTGGCCAGCGCCGGCAAGCCGACGAGTGCCGCGACGCCGAACAGCAGCGCGGCGGCCCATGGCCTTGACCTCGCCTCCGATGTTCTTTCGCCGAAGTCACTCGGTCTTCGCGAGCGCCGGCTCAGCGAGATCCAGCGCGAGCAGACGCAGCCAGCACGGCGACGGTCGTCGACTTCACAGCGCGGTTCGTTTACACTGCTCCTTCTTTGAAGGTCGGATCTACTTGCAACGACCGCACGTACCAGCGGTCGCTCTTGGTCAACTTCAAGCTCGTAACGGAGCGTCCAGGTGGTCCCTCCTGGCGCGCCTCGACCTCGACGGCGACCCGGTTCGGCTTGTTGACCCAGGTGACCTGGTTCTGGTCTCGGACCCGCATGGGCTCGGCGGGCAGCGAGACCACGGCGCCCGGCGTCAGGTCGGCGCGGAGGTTGGCGACGGATCGGCCCAGGTAGTTGCGGACGGCGCGTTCCGCGACGACCACGAGTGGCTCCTGCTCACCTCCCTCGGTCGCCTGCTCGGGCGTGCGCGTTCGTCGCCGGCGGACCGATCAGCGCGGGATAGGCGGACACGAACAGGAATCCCCGCCCGTCACGCGTCACCGGGACCGTCGACGTGCTTGAGCCCGTCGCTCGTCTCGCGCCGCGACCGTGACGAGGCTCCGTGGCCGCTCGGGCGGCGTCCCCGACCGCCGCGGTCCAGTCGACGTCCTGCGCGCTCCCCGCCCGGCGGGAATCAGCCCACCGTCCTCGTCGAGATCGTCGGACGATGAACGTCGCGAGGGCGCGCTCCCGCGGCTCGAGGTTGTCGGCATCCCAGCTGAGGTAGCTCCGCGCGAAGCGCCTCCGCGAACGCTTGGACGCCGATGTCGACGGACGGCGGCGGCACCGTCGAGGCGGCGCGGCCTCCGGCGGTCCGGTGAGGGCGGCTCGGAGTCCGGCGAGGCAGAGGATCCCGACGAGGACGTAGAGGATCGCCCGCGGAGCGACCGCGCGCATGCGGGCCGATCGCAGCGAGACCGCGCTCACGCTCGGCTCTCCGGTCCTCCGTCTCGTCTCGTTCGCCGCTCATCGCTCGAACCCGAACTCGTCGCGGTGGCCGGGAGGAACCTGCGAGAAGACGACGAGCTCGGACTCGGACGAGGAGCTCGGCGGGGCGGGGGCGGGCGGCGGGCGCCGGAGTGGCGGGCCACCGTCGTCGCCGGCGGCGCGGGCGGGGGCCGCCGCGACCGGCGTCTCGCTCGGGGGCGGTGTACTCGGGGCCGGGCTCGCTGGCCGGAGGGTCTCGTCGTCCTTCTTGGCGACCCCCGCGATCGCCACGTTCCCGCCCGCGCCGTCGCCTTGGACTCCGGTCGCGGTCGGCCGGCGCTTCGCCTCTGCGGCGTCGCTGGCGCCTCGCTCGGGCGGGTCTGCGGCTCCTCCTGGCGGGACTGGCGATCACACTCGCCTGCCGGGACCCGCCCTTCTTGGTAGTTCGAGGCGACGGGCTCGGGGTCTGGCTCCTCGCCGCCCTGCAGGCCCTGTGGCCGTCGCGAACACGACCAGGCCGATACCGGCTGCCAGCGCACCGACCACCGCGCGCCGCAGGTAGGGCGGCAGGCGGCCGGCGCGTGTATCGGAAGGGCAGGGGCGGGGGATCATCGCCGGGGAGGAGAGGCTGCGGCTCGGATCCCCCGCCCACATTGGTGTCGAACGCATCGCCCCGATCGAGCTCGTTGGTTTCGGCGAGCGCTCGCTCGCCAGACGTGCGGAGCTCAGCCGCGTGAGGGGACGGGGGGGTGTTCTCGGTGCTCTGCGGGGGGGTGTCCCCGTCGGGCTCCCAGAAGAGGTCCTCGTCGACTATCTCGAACTGCGCTGGGCGATTGCGTCTCATGCCCCCTCCATTGCGTCAGCTCGGATCTCCGCCCCCCCTTTCCGAAAAAAGTCCCTGGTGCTCTCTTCGACGCGCACCGGGGGCGGTACCCGGCCCTCGATCAATGGCTAGTACATGAATGCTCTAGCTGGAATCAGGATCGTTGTCTGGATTGTTTGCATCGTCGTCTTCGGTGGGGGCCTTGGGTTCCTGGCGACCCAGAGCGGCCTTCTGCCGTCGCTGGGGGATGACGACGGCAAGCCTCATGCGGCGCAGGCCGCGGATCCCGGGGGGGCCGACCCCGACGGCAGCGCCGGCGGTGGTGGGGAAGCGAGCGGGCGCGGGTCCGGCGAGGGATCCTCTCGCGGGCCCGGGAAGGACCTCACGAAGGACGCGGAGGAGGCTGTCGGCGACATTCGCTCGGCTGCCGGCGAGTTCGCGGCAGGCGCGTGGCGTGTGCTCCGCGTGCTGCTTGCGCTCATGGCTGCATGTGCCCTGGCGCTCGCGGGACTTCGCGCATGGGACCGCCGCCGCCGGCGGTACGTCCGCCTGCGCCTGATCCCGTTCCGAGCCGACTCCACCTCGCCCGAGGCGATCGTGCGCCTGCTCGAGGCCTGGCACCAGCAGCTGTTGCGACGTTGGTGGCGGCGGATCCCGCTAGGTCAGCCCGGGATGGCGCTCGAGGTGGTCGTCTCGCCCGGCCGCGAGGGCGAGTACGAGGCAAGGCTCTCGATCGTCTGCCCGGAGGACCTCGCGAGCAGCTTCGAGGGGACGTTGATCGCGGCCTATCCGGATGCTCGGCTGACCCGCTCGGACGCGAGCCTGCCGGAGATGGGCCGCATCGTGCGGCTGAAGAAGCGCCACTCGTTCGTCTGGGCGCTCCGCCAGGCAGACCCGCAGCGAAACGCCATGGACGAGCTCATGAACCAGATGGCGAAGCTGGCCACCACCTCGGTCGTCCAATACTCCATGGTGCCGACGCCGGCGGTCTTCGATCGCTACTCGCGGCGCCGGTTCCGCAACGCCGAGCGCGCACCGGACGGTTCGCCGGATAACCCGGTCAAGGCCGGGCCGCGCTCCGAGCTGCTGAAGGAAGAGCTCGTCGCTGGATTGTCACGTGCAGCATCGCCCGCTCTTCTTCTCCGAGATCCGCGTGGCGGCGAACGACTACAAGGCCTGCGCGGCGATTGCCGGGGGCATTCGAGGTCAATCGGCGGGGGAGAACCGGCTGGTCGAGCGATACATGCGCCCGTTCTCCAGGGGGCCCCTCTATCTGCGCCGGCTCGCCATCGGGGTGGGCAACCCCCTGCCGAACTGGCGGCGCGGCGTCCTGGCGTCGACGGAGGTTGCGTCCGTGTGGCACCTGCCGAGCCCCGGCCTGCGGTCGGTGCGGGTTGGCCGTGTGCCG
The DNA here is from genome assembly GCA_963797995.1 of uncultured Solirubrobacterales bacterium. Lineage (GTDB taxonomy): Bacteria > Actinomycetota > Thermoleophilia > Solirubrobacterales > 70-9 > WHSW01. Next base: position 200,472 of record CAWCRP010000010.1, on the reverse strand, counting down.
ATTCCGCGGATGCCCGCGCCCCCGGAGGTGAGTCGCGATCCCGGGCATGTTCTCGCGCGCGACGAGAACGGCGTCGTGGGGATCCGTCCCGAGGACAAGACCGACGGGCTCGGGCTGATCGGCGGTCAGAAGACCGGCAAGACGTCGTTGCTGTGCCGCACGGTCCAGGCGGACGCGGTCGACGAGAGCTGCTCCGTGGTCGTCCTGATGCCGAAGCCGGGCGATGCCAAGCAGGCCCTGTCCATGGTGCCGGCCGGCCGCACGGTGCACTACCTGGATCTCGAGCACCCGGAGTTCGGGATCAACCCGCTGCTCTCCAACGGGGAGCCATCCATGATCGCCGACAAGATCGTCGACGCGTTCAGGGACGTGAACGCCGAGGGGGACATCCGCGGGTCCTCCGACCGGTTCCTCCGTCAGGCGGCCCAGGCGGCGATCGGCGCGAGCCGCACCGGAGTAGTCGATGGGCCTCCGACCCTGTGGCACATGTACCGGATCCTGGTCCCGGTCGAGCGGGCGTTCCGCGAGCGTGTTGTGGAGGCGCTCTCGGTCGACCCCAGTTACGCGGACACGGCGACGTTCTTCGGGCGCGAGCTGGTTAGCGACCTGGACCAGTCACCCGGTCAGACGGCGGCGAAGCTGGACGCACCTCGGAACAAGCTGCTGCGACTGATGGTGGAGTCGCTCGACAAGGTCCTGCGCCATCCGGTCCAGCTGAACCTCGACGAGGTCGTGCGCCGGCGCGAGGTGCTGATCGTCGACGGGAAGATGGGGACGTTCGGAGCGGACAACACGAGGGTGATGATGCAGTTCATCCTCAACACCCTCTACGCAACCCTGCAGCGCCAGCAGCAGCTGCCGGCGGAGCAGCGGGTGCGGGTCGCGCTCAAGGTCGACGAGGCCCACCTGATCCTCAACGAGAGCTTCGCCGACGCGATGGCCACGTTGCGCTCCGCGGGCCTCGAGGTGGTCGCCGCCTGGCAGTACGGCGAGCAGATTCAGGATCCGAAGATCCGGGCAGGCATGATGAGCCTCCTGCGCCAGCGCTGCATGTTCTCGATGGGGGAGGCCGACGATGCTCGGCAGATGAGCGAGGTCGCGATGGCGATGTACTCGGACATGATCCGCACCGACGACGAGTCGCGCTCCCGGGCCAGGCTGACGCCGGACACGATCCTGAATCTGCCCAACCACTTCGCGGTGTGCTCGTGGATCAGCAAAGGGGCGAGGGTGCCCGCCTTCCTCGCGAAGACCATGCCGCTCGAAACCGAGCAGGAGGTCATCGACCATCACCTGGAGGCGCAGCGCGAGCGCGGCGGGTACGTCCCGGAACGGCTCGCAGATCCCCTGCCGGACCTCGATTGGACGGGCGTCCGCGAGTTGCCCACCGGGGCGATCACGACGGGCAATGGCGCCGACTCCACGACTCAGCACGGGGGAAACGGCGCTGACCCTGTCGGCGGAACCAACGGGAACTCCGGTGGCGGCGGCGATGGGCAGGAGGTAGCCCGGGCGGCGGACATCGCCCTTGGGTTCGACCCGGGCGCGACGTCGGTCCGGCGCGACAACGAGCGGGCGGAGCCGACCCCGCCCCTCCCCGAGACCTTCACCGAGCTGGATCTGGACGATGTCCGGGGACTCGTCTGGGACAAGGTGACGCCGATCCCTGCCGACCGCCGCCATGAACCCTCGCAGCGAGAGCTCGAGATCCTCGGGGCGCTCTGGTCGTACAGGTTCCTGTTCGCGAGTCAGATCTGGAGGCGGTGGTGGGCGGGGAGCTCCCTACGGGCATCCCAGCAGGGACTCAACCGGATGGCGAAGGCGGGCTGGGTGCGGCGCTTCAAGCTGCAGGTCGGCGAGCGCGGGGCCCAGCAGCGGGTCTACTGCCTGACGCGACAGGGCTTCGAGCTCGCCCAGGAGCGCATCGGCCGGCACGGGAACTACATCGATCCCGAGGTCACCTGGCGCGAACCGGTGGCGACGGACGCCCGGCGGATCCTCCGCAGCCTCCACGTGAACGGATGGGTGCTCGCCTTCGAGGGGCGCGCCGAGAAGGTCCTGCGGAGATGGCGGGGCCCCAGGGTGAGCAAGCTCTCGCCGCCGAACCGCAGGGTTCGCGGGCAGTGGGTCGAGATCGAGCCGCAGGACATGCTCGTGGGCGCCACCCACAAGCTGCGCGACTACGGGGCCCACAAGTTCGAGCCTGTGAGTCCGGACGCGACTCTCGAGCTCAGCATCCCGATGGGGGAGGACCGGTTGCGCTTCGACGTCCTCGTGGAGTTCGACCTGGCCCGCAGCCCTGCGGCCAGCGAGGATCGCCTACGTCGCTATGACGGGCTGATCTCCGGGTGGTCTGGGATGCTCGACCGCTACAAGACGCTGGGCACGCCCCCGGTGGTCGTCTTCGTGTGCGAGAGCGAGGCGAGTCTGATGAAGCTCGTCCGGATCGCCGACCGCACGGTCACGGCACGCCTCGCGAAGCCCGGCGCGGAGGAGACGGAGTGGCCCCACCCGGCACGGCGCGGGATGTTCTTCGTCGAGGAGCGGGAGATCCACGTCGGGTCCCTGCAGGCGTACCAGCTCCCGGAGCTCCCGCCGGACATGCGCGAGCGCATGGAGGGCAAGAAGGCCCGGGCCTGCCGGCCGCGGCGCGTGCACCTGATCGAGCCGCGTCTCTTGGATCTCGGCTGAGCTCGCAGGGCGCCTGGTTGGGCGGCGCCGGTTTTCCGCCGCTTCGCTGGTGGGTCCTGAACGTTCGCTGGACCCCGAAATCCCTTCGTTGAAGGCGTCGATTCCGGGGAACCCGCTTCGCCGAACCAGGCCGACGGTGGCCTCACGGCCCGGCCAGAACCCGCATTCCCAAGCGGAATCTGTGCTTCGCCGAAGCTTCGCTGGATCCGCCGAATCATCGAAAATACCTGCAAATCGGCCTATTTTGGGTTGACATCGGCGCTCAGACGCGTATCATGCGGGCTTCTTCTTTTCGCTTATTTGCGCCATTTCCCCGGTTTTCCGGGCACAACTCAGCCTCACACCGCCCCTCAACACCCACCCCGGCGTGTGTCCTTGAGTTGCTCCCCCGCGTAAACCCCCGGCGCACACACAACCCACACAACCCAAGCGAAAACAAGAACCACCAGTCCCATTGGCCTAGTAGAGAGGACCTGCCATGTTCAGCTGGTTGGATGAGCACCGAGTCGTTCGGGCTCTTATTGCTGGTGTCGTTGTCTTCGTTGTCGGTTCCGCCGCGACCGCGGCGTTGCTTTCCCTCTGGGACGCCGGGCTCGTGCCCGGGCTCATCGTCGGCCTGCTCGCCGGTGCCGGCACCTTCGTCTACCTGTTTTTCCAGGTCCTGACGGAGACGGAAGCAACGCGTGAAGCGCGGCGCGCACGCGCCGCCCAGTACCGCACGGACCGCCAGCAGGCGGAGGCCCGCGTAGCCACCGTCGAGGCGGAGGCCGACGAGGCAACCGCGAGGGCGCGGACCGCCCGGGAGGAGGCCGAGCAGGCCATCGCCGGCGCGCGGGCGAAGGCCGCCAGGATCGTCGCCGAGGCGCAGCACGGCGAGGCCGTGGCGCGGGCCGGTGAGGCCGAGGCGAACGCCCACGCCACCACGGTCGCCGCCAAGGCTGGTGCTGAGATCGCCGCAGCGAATCTGGAGCGGGAACAGGCCCTCGACGCCCTGCGAACGCTGCAGGCCAAGGGCGACGAGGAGATCGCCGAGGCCAGGCGCCGCGAGGCCGAGGCCATCCTGGGCAAGGAAAGGGCCGTTTCCGCCCTGCAGACCCTGAAGGTGGAGACCGCCGCCACGGTGGCGAAGCTCAAGCTCCAGGTCGCGGAGGCGAATGCCGCCGCCGCCGAGGCGAACGCCGAGGCCACCACGAAAAGGCCAAGGGCGACGCCAAGGTCGCCGCCGCCGAGCTGGCCAAGACCAAGGCCGAGCGGAAGGCCGCCGGGTCAAGGCAGAGGCCAAGCGGGAGGTCGCCGAAGCCAAGCAGAAGGTCGCCGAGGCCGACGCCGCCAAGGCGAAGGCCGCGCCGACGCCAACGCCCAGGCCGACCCTTCGCCAAGGTCGCCGCGGCCGAACTCGCCAAGACCACGGCCGAGCAGAAGGCCAAGAGGTCGAGGCCGCGACCCTGAGCCGGGTCGCCGAGGCCGGTCAGAAGGTTGCCGAGGCCAACGGCGCCAAGAAGAAGGCCGAGGCGGACGCCACCCGGCGACGGCGGAGGCGCAGGCCAAGGTTGCCGCGGCCAACCCGGCCCAGACCAAGGCCGAGCAGGACGCCGCCCGCGTCACGGCCGAGACCGGGCAGAAGGTGGCCCAGGCCAATCTCGCCAGGGAGAAGGCCGAGCTGGAACTGGCCAAGCTCCGGGGGACCGCCACGCCGTGAGGCGTCGAAGCTAGTCCTTCTCTTCAGCCACACCGGACCCGTGCTGCGGGGTCCGGTGTGGCTCCCCCCACTGCAGCTGATCCACCCCCAGGCGCCCCGGCGGGGCGTCGCCAGCCCCGACTCGCCCGTCCAGCGAGCGCCCGCCCGGGCGCCGCTTCCCACCCATTCGAAAGGAGGCTGACTCATGCCCGTTCGCCTTCGATCCGCCGTCGCCGAAACGCCTTGCTTCGCCGCTGCTCCATGTGCCACCGGCACCTTCGGCGTCCTGGCGGGCCGGGGCTGGGCCCGGTCCGTTCGACCCCCTGCAGGGGGCACCGCGGTGCGACCCGCGCTTTCGCGACCCGCGTCGCGCTCACATCCGACCCTCGCGAAAGCGGGATGACTCGTTCTGTAGGGCCTCTCGCGGTCCCGCACTTCTTGCCGCATCCCGATCGCGGCGTGGCAGCACACGCCGGCGCTCGGGATGCGCCAAGTGGGGCGTCCACTCGAGGACTCCCCCGAGCAAAGGGAGAAGGCATGCATCGATCCGTTCCCAACGACATGAACGGTCGCGGGTGGCTGACCACGGTCCTGGGCGGCCTGGGCGTCGGCCTCGTGATCCTCACCATCGTCGACGACTCCGACACCTGGCTCGTGATCAAGGTGGTGGCCGGTGCGATCGGCTTTGGTTGCGCCGTCGCCGGGGCCCGGACCCGGACGCAGGAGGAGCGTCGGTTCAGCGCGGTCCGGCTGATCCTGATGGCCCTGATGATCGGGGCCGGGGCGGCCCCGCTCTACCTGGATGGCATCGCGTTGCCGTCGGAAGTCTTCGTCGGTCTCGCGACGGCCGCGGTCTTCGCGGCGATCGTGTCCGCGCTGCGCGGCGCCCAGTCGTAGCCCAGCTTCCATCCACTGAGAGGAACCTGATGAACGCAAAGAACCGCTGGCGGCGTGTCCGCGGCCAGCTTGCCCGGAACGTCCGGGCGAACTTCTTCTTCGTGATCTCCGCCATGGCCGCCTGGGGCTGCGCGGCTCGGTCACCAAGGGGCTCGAGGGCGCGGATGGTGGACGGCCACCTGGTTTGTGATCGCGGCCCACGGCCTGGTGGCGGCGGTCGTCAACGTCTTCGCCGAACGCGCCTACCGCGGCGGTCTCAGCGTTGCGACGCTGATCTTCGCCGCGATCTGGGCGGGCATCGGGCTCGCGGTGCCGTTGCGGCTTGGAGTCGATTGGCCCCTCGGCGTGACCGTTTTCGGCATCGCGGTGCCGCTGGTCATCGGAGTGATCTGGGCTCGCCGCTACGGAAAGCGAGCTCCCGCCTAGGGCCACCCCGACCGCGGAGCTGGTCGACGGGCGGACCTCGCATCGACGCGGGGTCCGCCCCCTAGTTGAAAGGACACCTGATGAATCGAAAGTCCCGCCGGCCTGCAGCCGGCTACCGGGCCCGGAACGCTCGGGCGAACTTCTTCTTCCTGGCCGCTGCATGTGCCTCATGGGGCTCGGCTGCGGCGTTCACGAAGGCGCTGGAGGGCGCCGGCTGGTGGATGTTCACCTGGCTGGTTGTCATGGCCCTGGGTCTTGCCGGGGAGGTCGTCAGCGTCTTCGCGGAGCGGGCCTACCGAGGCCGATCCCGGATGACCACTGTGGTCTTTGCCGGCTTCTGCTCGGGCATTGCCCTAGCCGTGCCGCTGCAGCTCGGCTACAGCTGGGCGGGCGACGTGACCGCCGTCCTGGCCCTCCTCCCGCTGGGGCTCGCACTGATCTGGGCCCGCCGCCACGGAACGTGACACCAGGTCCGACTGACCTTAGGAGACTGCAATGCAAACCAAACCGCGCTTGATCCTGAGCGGCGTCCTCGTCGCGATCGCGGGCACTTTCCTCGTGATCAACCCGACGGCGACCGCCCCGGCTGCCACGCCGTCGGCCGCGGCGCCGGCTCTGCGAACGACCACCTCGGCGCCGGCCGCGGCACCCGTCGCCAAGCCGCCGGCAGACCCGTGCGCCTCGGGCTGGTGTGAGCGGAAGATCCGTACCCCGGACCGCACCGGAGCGTTCAGCTTCAACCAGGCCGAGGGTGCCTGGACGTCGCCGTTCCCGCTCCTGGCGGGCGAGAAGATCTGCTCGAAGTCGGTGCCCGCCCTGCCCGGCGACCTGCTGCAGCGTGGCGAGCTCGAAACGCTCCTGAGCCACAAGACGGGTCCGATCATGCTCGGCTCGTCGGGCCACGCGTCGTTCTACTTCCGCTCCCCCGTCGAGACCCCCCCGGGGGCCGAATGCAAGCCGCTGAGTTAACCGACCCGGCGCCCCGGCGAGCAAGGGAGCTCATGCCTCGTCTCGCCGGGGCCGTCGCGACTGGTGCAACCGCCTTGCACGACCCCGAGTTGACCTCGGACTAGCCCCGGCGGGCGCTCCAGCTCGTTCGTTCGCCGGGCTTCGTCCCCGGGGCGATCCACACCCCGCCACTCCTGCTGCATCCCGATCGCGGCGGGCCTGTCGCCCGCTGTCGCTCGGGATGGGGCAGGAGGGGCGTCCAGCGGGACTCCCCCAGATGAATGGAGCTGGAATGAATCGATCGACACGCCCTTCGACCCCGAGCCGCGGGGGTCGCGTGTGGTTGGCCATCGTCGTCACGTACTTCAGCGCGGGCGTCGCCGGCTACGTACTGCTCAACGATCCAAAAGGCTGGGCCCAGGCGGCGGTGGCGGCGGCGACATTCGTCACCTTGATCTGCGCCATCTTCGCGATCAAGGCCGACGGGTCGCCGATCAGCCAGGTTGGCCCGCGGACCCTGATCGTGGGTGCGTCGGCTGCAGTGCTCGGTGCTCTCGCCCCGGTGCTGCTCCCGCTCTGGATCACCGTGAAGCCCGAGTGGGTCCCCATCGCCGCTCTCGCCCTCACGGGCCTGTCGGTGATCGTCACGGTGGTCGCTCGCCCGCGCCGACCCGCGTGACGAGCCAGTCGCCCGCTCGCCCGTCCCTGAAGGGAGAAAGACCATGTCCATCAAATGGCGCAGGCGCTGGGTCTGCGTCTACGCCGGGCTGAGCCTCGGAAACGCGATGGCTGCGTTTCCCGATGCGCGCTACTACCGCAGCTTCAGCCACTGGCCCCTGGTGGTAGCCCTTGCCGGCGTCGCCTGTTTGGTTTGTGCGCTCGTCGGCATCGGTATGGCCGCTCCGGGTGAGCACGGGTTCCGCTTCGGCTCGTGGCTGTTCACCGCCGTGGTGACGGCGATCGGCGCGTCGCCCCTGTACCTGGATGGTCTCAGGCCACCGCCCGAGCTCATCGTTTTCCTAACGGTGGGGACGGTGATCGCGACGCTTTGGTGCAGGCACCGACGCGAACGCAAGCCAAGCTCGGCGGAGTGGTGGAGCTAGCACAGCCCCACCCGCCACTCCTGCTGCATCCCGATCGCGGCGGCCCTGCCCCCGCCGTCGCTCGGGATGGGGCAAGAGGGGCGTCCACTTTCAGGACTCCCCCTGGTGAAGGGAAATCGAGATGTCTCAATACGGTGGTCGCGAGGGCCACTACAAGGGCAAGAGGGGGCGCGGTCTGGGGGCGGCTGCGCTCGCCGGGTTCAGCCTCGGGACGGCGGAGATCACGATCTTCGACATCACTGGACTCTCGTGGCAGCTCGACCTCGATGGAGCTTGGCTACGGGTGATCGGCGGGGCTGCCGCAGTCAGCCTCGTTTGCGTCCTCGTCGGCCTGGGCGTCGAGGCCTTGGAGAACCGCAGGTGCTCGCCGAACCAGCGGAGCGACCTGTTCCTTTCCCTGGTCATCGTGATCACGATGATCCTGCTCGGGGGCAGGTGCCTGATGTTCTTCGATATCGAGCTGCCGCCGGCACTGGTGCTCCTCTCGACGGCGATCACGCTGATCGTGACCGTCACCACGTGCGTTTCAAGCTGGAACGACAGGCCGAAGAACAACAACTACGGCGGCTGGGACTGATTCCCGTCCGCCCGACCGCAGGAGGGCCCCGGTGCTGCCGGGGTCCGCCTCGGGGCTTCCCCCCGGGAGATGGGACCGCTCCGGTCCCGCACCTGCTGCTGCATCCCGATCGCGGCGCGCGCGTCCGCGCTCGGCATGGGGCATGAGGGGCATCCAGTTCGGGACTCCCCCGGGTGAAAGGAAAGCCGACATGTACCAGAACGCGACGAACCGCCCCAAGGAGCCGAAGGCGCACGGAGTGGGTGCCGCCGCCTTCGCCGGCCTGAGCCTCGGCATGGTCGCCGTCACGATCCCCGAGACGTCGGGCGACCTGCAGCTGACGCTGCTCGGGGCCGCTGCGCTCAGCCTCATCTGCGCGTTCGCGGGCGCGCGGATGGAGGCCTCATTCAACAAGGGCAAGCGTGACAAGAAGGGCAAGGTGGACGAGGGCAAGCTCAACAAGCTGACGCTCTTCCTGGTGGCCGTCATGGCCGTCGTCGGAGCTCTTCCGGCATATCTGAAGCTCGAGGTACCGCCGGAGGTCGTGATGTTCCCGATGGCCCTGACCGTCGTCGCGACGATTTTCGCCGCCGTCGGTCACTACAAGGCCAAGAAGAACAGGAACTCGTCGGGGTGGAACTCAGGCTGGAAGTAGCGCGGCCTGAGCCGACCCGCGGGCGGGCCCGGCTCGACCTGGGCCCGCCTCGGGTCGGCGTGAAGCATCCACGTGAGCTTCTCGGCCTCCCGCCGGATGCTCGCCTGATCGGATCTAGGAGGAAATGTGTCCTTCCAAATCATCATCTCCCAGTCGAGGGAGATGGATCCAAACGGTGTTCTGCGCTTCGCCCTGCGCGGCGCAGCGCACATCTCGACCGAGATGCAGGACGTCCCACTGGGGCGCATCGACCCCGAGGCCGACCTGAGCCTCGACCCCTGCATCCGCCAGGCCGCCGAGGTGATCCAGGACCTTGCGGATGGCGTTGCGGATGGGGTCGTTGCCCCGGACTCCAACGTCGTGCTCACGGCACAGCCCTACGCCTGTGCCATCTGGTTCGCGACTGATCGGGTCGCTGCGTGGGTGTTGGACGCCCCGCAGCTGATGGGCGGTCGCCACCTCGCGGCGGTGCTGGCGTTCGTCGGCGACTACCGCGGCCAGCCGCTCGCCTGTCTGCGGGGCACGAACGGTGGGCGCACGCCCGCAGTTCCCCCGCACGCCGCCGCCGCCGGTCTCATGCGTTCCCTGCGCCTGGTGGCGGCGCGCACGGTGCTGCCGGATCTGATCGGACTCGCCGCGCCGCACCTCCCCGCCATCGACGGGGCGGAGCTCCGCCAGGCGGCGGACTACGGCCAGCAGGCCTACCTGGAGGACAACGATGGCCGCCGCAGGCGCGGTCGTCGGTGAGGAGGAGAAATGACATACGAAGAGCCCGTCGACCATCTCGTGACGTTCGAACGCTACGCCGAGCAGATCCCGATCACGGCGATCGACACCTCCGCCGCGCACGCCGTGCCCATATGGATCGTCGGCGTCGAATGGGGCCTCTACCTGATGAAGACCACGATCCAGTTCGCCCTGGATCACGGCATCGAGCCACCCGCGCCCCCTCCTATCGTCCACGCGAAGCTCGTCGAGTACGACCTGGTGCCGGTCGGTCGCGGCGAGCAGGCCGCTGCCATTCATCTGAGGTGCCAGCGGCAGTGGCACGGGCAGCGCTACGCCCGGGTCGCGGCGGAGGTGTACACGGCCGCGCTGGGTCCGGAGCAGCCCTACCTCAGTGTCCACGCGGTCCTCGAGGCAGACCGGATGGCAACCGAGGCCAGGATCACCGACCTGATCCGGCTGCAGTCCGGTCCGATGGGGGCGCACCGAAGGGTGGTGGGGATGCAGGTCATCGCTCTCGGCGGGCACCGGATCACGGAAGAGGTGACCGCTGCTTGGGAGCGGATCACCCGGGCGCCCGGCAATGGCCGGCGCTAGGCCGGTCGGCAACCAGAGAGAGAGGAACGAGAAAAATGCGCTGGTTGAGATGTTCGATCGACGTGTTCGACGAGCAGGTTCCCGTCGCGCGGACGCTGACGATCACGGCCGCGGGCCTCGACGCTGTCATGGCGGTGCTGCGGGCCTTGCGCGACCCGCTCCGGACGCGAGCAATCGAGGAGGCGTCCGAACGGCTCTTGTCTCAAGAGCTTCCGGGCTCGCTCGCCAGCAGGTTCGCCGAGAGCGAGGACGTCGTCGATGGGACCATGCTCAGGCTGACGCTCGAGATCCACGGCAGGGCGCCTCACGCCGACGGCTCGAATCAGTGGTTCGTGGAGGCGATCTGCGTGCGCCGGTCGGCGGACGTGGTGGTCGAGCACGTGGTCTGGGCGCGCGCCCTCGACGCGATCGACGCACTGCGGATGGCGACCGGCGCAATCGCATCGGGCCTGGACCTCGCCGAGGCGGTCCGATGTCTGGCAATGGGTCTCAGGGTCGCTCCGGTGAGCGTCAACGGACGGCCCGCCGTCCTCAGGGTCCGCGGGATTCCGACGCCCGGCTGACCTGACCTGACCTGAGCGCAAGTCCCGGCCGGCGGCGGCCCGGCAATAGCCGCCGGCCGGGACTTGCGCGCGCCGCTCAGCAGGGAGTTGCAACGGCCGTCACGGGCGGTGCAGGGGGTTCGAGTCCCCCGAGCGGCACGGCGTCTCGGCGACGGACTGAGGCGTGACCCGGGTGGCGGGTCCAAAGCCACCAGTTCGGCTCGGCCCTAGGGCCGAGACATATCACGAAGGGACACCTCACATGAGTGAGAACTTGATCGGCGGCTTCATCGGCGGCGGCGAGCAGGCCGGCTACCTGTTCCGGCACGGGTGGTCGCGCGTGCCCGGCGTCCAGGTTGCTGCCTGCTACGACCTGAACCCCGAGACGGCCCGCCGCTTCGGCGAGACGTACGGCCTCGCCGTCGCGTCCTCGATCGAGGAGCTGGCCAGCCGGGTGGACCTGTTGGCGGTCTGCACCCCGCCGGGCGTCCACGCGGAGAACGTGATGCAGGCTCTCGCGGCCCCGATCGTCCGCGGCCGGGTGGTCGGCGTCCACTGCGAGAAGCCCTCGGCGCTGACCCTCACCGACCACGACGCGATGGTGAGGACGGCCCACGCGCGCAAGGCGGTGCTGACCTTCGGCTACGACCGGCTCTTCTCGGCGGCCGGCTGGATCGCGGGGATGGTCGGGCGCGGGGTGCTCGGCGAGATCGAGCAGGTCCGAGTGATCTGGCACCGCTTCGACGGGATCCCGAAGCGGGGCGCGTTCCTGCGCCGCGACCTCTCGGGCGGCGGCCCCGGCTTCGACCTGCTCCCCCACCTGGTCGCGATCGTCATGTACATCCTGCAGAACCCCGACATCCTCGGGGTGGTCGGCAAAACGCACCACCGCACCATCGAGGCGGCCGGGACGATGGGCAACCTCGAGATGCAGGGCGACGTCGAGGACTCGATCTTGGGCATCGCGGGCCTGCGGTTCCGCGGTGCACCGGTGACGATGAGCTTCAGCGTGGCTTGGGACCAGCCGATTCCGGGTGACGAGTTCGAGGTCCGGATCGTCGGCACGCGCGGCACCGCGACGCTGACGCGTGAGCCGCTGCCAAACGACGACGAGCGGTACGTCGCCCGCGCGTTCGCGGCCCCGAGCCCGCAGCTGGGCGGCCTGCTCCCGCAGACGTCCGGAGGGCAGTGGGCCCAGGGCCAGGCGTTCCGCGTCCGCGAGCACGGTCCGCTGTTCGAGCTGATCCCGCCGGTGACCGAGCCCAGCCTGGCGGACTGCCGGGCCGCGCAGCTCGACAACCTGGCCGACACCGTCCGGGCGGTGCGAGCCGGCCAGCCGGCCCAGCCGCTGGTCACCCCCGACCTCGCGCGGCGGGTGCTCGAGCTCGTCCTCGCCGCCTACGACAGGCGGTGAGCCCTCGGTGACCCGTCCGGGTCGCCGATCTCAATGAGGAAGGCCGGGTCCGCCGCCCTCTCGCGGCGGTGGACTCGGCCCCGGCAATCACCAATCCAGGAGGTTTGAGTGTTTATCGAGCAAGGCTCTACCGCAGCGGCCGAGGAGCCCTCGGTTGATGAGATCCTGGCCCGCCGGGCCAGGCTGCGCGCGCAGCCGCCGGCGGTGTCCCTCGTCGAGGCGCCCGTCATCCGGGTGGAGGTCCTGCGGGGCGGCGAACGGACCGTCATCGGGGGCACCTTCCCGGACGTGTTGATTCGAACGCTCGGATCCCTCGTGCCGTTCCACGACTTCGCGACCGGAGCGCACGACGTCTGCAAGTGCGTGTGGGGTCTGCTGCGGGAGTGTCTCGCCGGCGAGCCGCCGCGCAGCGGCCGCTGGGGCGTGCACGCCGAAGGAGTCACCTGCCGGATCAACTGGGCCGCGGCTTGCGGCGCCCAGGAAGGATGCTGATCAGATGTTGGTAACCGAACGGGTGATCCGCAGGCTCGTCACTCGCGTGCGAGGCTTCGAGTCCGAGATCGCGATGCGCGGGCCTCGTGCTGAGATCGGCGACGCTCCGGATGTCGAGGCCGAAGCCCGCAGGCTCAGGCTCCAGACGCTGGAGCTGATGCTCACCCGCGATGAGCCCGAGCCGTTCGAGGCCATGTGCGAGCGTCTCGAGTACATCGCCGAGATGTGCGACGGCGATCGACTGAGGCGACTGCAGGTCATCCAGAGGGAGCTGGCTCGCGGTGGTGATCCCGTCGACCTCGCCTTTCTGATCATGGTCGAGGCGATCGACGGAGGCGATGCCGATGACGCCAGGTGGTTGGAGCCGGACGCGTACGAATGGTCCGGCCCAGCACTCCTCGGGACTGTGATCCGGCTCTAGTCCGCTGAGCTCGAGCGTGGGGGGCCCCGTGCGGCGCGTCGATCGCGCCGCGCCGCGCCGGGCTCCCCACGCTCGAGCCTGCCTCACACGAAAGGAGAGCGATGTACTCACCCCAGAATCAAGGATCAGCCTCGGGGTGCAGCGTCACGGTCGTTGCGTTTCTGATGCTGACGGCTCTGGTCGGCGGCGTCGTGCTGTGGTTCAACCGCGACGAGTTGCCCGACCTCCCGGACGTACCGTCGCCAGGGGTTCCGGCCCAGCCGGTTCCAGGGCCGCCGCTCGAGGGCGCCGTGGCGATCGTCGAGAAGGCGGTGGAGCTCGCCGGCTCCTCCGGGTTGTGCACCCAGCCCGGACCCCGGGTTGTCTGCGTCGCGTCCGCATTCCGCGAGGGTTCCCGGGTGCAGAGCGGCGGTCCATCCGACCATGCCTGGAACGACACGAACCGGGCGGCACGCGACATCGCCGTGCGCGGCATCCACGCGCGTTTCGGCCCGCCGTCACCGCTCCTCGATGCGGCCGTCGTCGAGATCGGCAAGTACTTCGGCCGCAACTACGCGTACGGCTCCGTGATCGACGCCGACAACTTCGCGTGGAAGGGCTACCGCGTCCAGATCATCTGGAGGACGCCGAAGTACTACGGTCACATGGGCCACATCCACATCGGCGCATGTCTCGGGTGCCCGGTCTGATGCCCGCGCCCCTCCGGCGGCCGCCTGTCTCTCGGCGGGCTCGCGGCCCGCCCCGTGAGACGCGGCCGAACCGGCCCGCACTCTGCCGATGCCGACCGCTTCCGAAGCGGTCGGCCCGAATCCCATGGAAGGGAGATGGATGAACGGCCCACAAGGCCCGCCCTGGGGCCCGCAAGGCCCACCGCGGCCCCCACAGGGCGGCGTGACTCTGGTGGCGATGGGCATGATCCTGGCGCTGGTGTTCTGCCTGAACCAGTTCGTGTTTCACTGGGTCCAGGTCGAATCGCCGTTGCCGGGTCCCGACGAGAGCGCGGCAGATCCACCGCCAGCGGTGGCGCCGCCGATCGCCGGGCCGCCGAAGCCAGTGCCCGATGGTGTGCCCGAGATCGTCGATCCCGGCGTAGCCACCACGATCTGCAACGTGGCGCGCGAGCTGGGCGCCAACCCGAAGGTGCTCCTGTCGGCCTACGAGGCGGCGCTCGTGGAGTCCACCGTCCGAAACCTCGACTACGGCGACCGCGATTCGCTGGGCGTGTTCCAGCAGCGGCCGTCGCAGGGGTGGGGAACGCCGGCGCAGATCATGGACCCGGTCTACGCATCCCGGATGTACATCAGCCGGGCGATCGTGGCGGATCGCCAGAACCCCGGGCTGAGTCCGGGGATCCTGGCTCAGACGGTCCAGCGGTCCGGGTTTCCGTACCGCTACGACCAACGAGAGGGTGAGGCCAAGGTCCTTGTCGCGCATTACTGCGTTTAGCCACAACCAATCGATCTTTCTTGCACGGAGGCAAGGATGTATCAGAATCAGCAAAAGCCGAAGGTGTCTGGGCAGAAGGGCCACGACATCGTCGTGTGGGCCATGGCTTGGCTCGGAGCGGGCCTCTCGGGCGGAGTGCTCATGGTCGCTCCGCTCGCCCTCATCGCGCTGGACATCAGCACCGGCCCGCAGTTCATCGATTCGTACACCACGGCCAACGGGATTCCCCTCGGTGGCCTGAGCTGGGTCGTGCCAGTGGCGTTCAGCCTGGCGACCACGGGGCTCCAGTACTCGCTCTTCGACCGGCTCGAGTACGGGATCAAGAACGTTCCGCGGACGTCACAGTTGCTGTTGGTCGTCGCGTTCGTCGTGCTGATCGGCGACACCGTGATGGACCTCGGCGGGATCACCGGCTGGAACTACCCGGACGAGGTTGCGGCCAACGTTATTCCCAGCGACCCGAGTTTGGTGTGGTGGCTCCAGGCTCCGCCCCTGGCGGCCCTCTGCATGCTCCACGAGCCGATGCTCCGCGGGCTGCTCAGCCGGTTCGAGGAGAACATGGCCGACAAGCGGTTCGCGGGCCACAAGCTGGTCCAGGGTGGCGTTAAGGCAGGGGGCTGGATCCTGAACGGCGCCAAGAGCGTTGCGCTGCCGGTCGGGTTCGTCTCGATGATCTTCCTCGACCTGATCCTGACGCCGCAGCTCGGAACGAGCTCCGCGACGACATGGATCATGTGGATCACCAGCTTCGGCCTGACCGCGCTGCAGATCCTGCTCTGGGAGCACTGGTTCACCACCGGGGTGAAGCGCCTCTCCGGCAAGGACAAGGGGATGGTCGCGGGAGCGTGGGTGATCGCCGTCTTCGACACGGGCCTCGACGTCGTCGGCTACACGACCGCCATCTACGGCAACGGAACCGAGATCGTGGTCGTCCCGGACGAGCCGACCGCGCTGTGGCTCCTCGGCGCTGTCGTCACCGGCATCGTGTGCTTCGCGGGTGAGCGGATGCTGAAGGAGATGCTGTGGCGCCCGGGCCAGAAGGGCGCCGATAGCAGCGGCTCCGGCTCCACCGGCGGCTGGGGCTCCAGCTCGAGCGGCAGCGGCGGCTGGGGCTCGGGCTCGACCGGCGGCTGGGGCTCCGGCTCCACCGGCACCGGCACCGGCACCGGCACCACCGGCACCGGCGGCTGGGGCTCTGGCTCCTGGGGCTCCGGGTCGACCGGCGAGTCCAAGAAGAAGAAGGGAAAGAACGACACCGGCACCGGCGGCGGATGGGGGTCCAGCGGCGGCACCGGCGGCGGCGGCTGGGGATCCAGCGGCGGCTGGGGCTCCACCGGCGGCGGCAAGGACGCCAGCTGGTGACCCTGAGGTGAGCGAGCCGTCGCCGGTCGCCACGTAGCGGCCGCGTTCGGCATCTCAGCCTCGCGATCGACGGTCCCGGGCTCGGTCGGGCAGCCACCAGCCGAGCTCGGGACCCACCTCGAAGCCCTCTGGACCCGGTCGCAGCGCTGCGCCCGGGCCCGGAGCACCGTCTGCCCGCAACCGCGGGCGGGCGTCCGGGCGCGACGGCATGGACATGCCGTCGCCGAGCTCCAAGGGAGCAACCGTGTCCAACAACAACCTCATCCACGTCGCGATCATCGGCGCCGGCAGCGGCGTCGCACCGCGGCACTTCGACTCCTTCATCGAGGAAATGGGCGCCAGGGTCGTGGCCGGCGTCGAGAACAACGACGAGCGGCGCCGGCTGCTCGAGGAGCGCTTCCGCGGCCGGATCCCGATGTTCGACTCGATGCAGCAGCTCGCGACGAGCGGTGTGCACGTCGATCTCGTCGTCGTCTGCGTCCAGGACGCGCTCCACGCCGAGGTCGCCGGCAGGGCGATGGTGGAGTTCGGCTGGAACGTGCTGTGCGAGAAGCCCCTGGCCGACGACTACCGCAAGGCCCAGATGCTGTACAAGGCGGCCGCCGAGCACGGCCTCTACCTCGGCCACGCACTCCAGCGCCGCTACATGACGCCGGAGATCCACGGGCTCGTCGCCAGCGGCGATCTCGGCCAGGTACTGCGGGTGCAGCTCCTCTGGCACCGGCACGGCGGGATGCCGGCGTGGCGCAAGCAGCTCCGCGCCCGCGGCGGCGTGCTCAGCGACCTCGGCATCCACGCTCTCAGCCACGGTCTGCCGATGTTCTCCCCTCAGCGCCCCGAGCGTGTCATGGCGATGTTGTCCAGCGTCGCGACCGGCGCGGCGGTGGAGGACGATGCCTTCGTCCTGCTCGAGTTCCTGGGCGGCGGGCTAATGCACTCCGACCTCGCGTTCGACCGGCCGCTCGCGGCCTCGACCGACGACGAGACGCTCCTCTACGTCCTCGGGACGAAGGGGTCGATCCGCGCCAGTCTGCTCACGTACGAGAACGAGGAGCAGGCGGCCCTCAAGCGGCCCGTCCACCTCTGGACGAGCGCTGACGGGGAGCGCAGGGAGCGGCGGCTCGAGCCCCTGCTGACCACCGCCCAGTGTCACCTCATGCAGGCGCGCCACGCCGTCGAAATGGTTCGCCGAGGTGGGCCGGCGCCCGCGGAGGAGCGCGACCGGGAGTTGGGCCTCCTGTGGCTGATCGACAAGGCCTACGAGTCGTCCGTCACGCGGGACTGGGTCGAACTGCGGCCGTGATCTGAGATCAAGGACAGACCAGCAGGAGGAGCCGCCGCGGGGTTCGGCTCCCCGCGGCGGTGCGGTCGGCTGGCTAAGCGAGTCGGTCGACCTGTTTCGGCGGCGCGAGCCGCCACGTGAGAGAGAAGGGATTCACCAATGGCTTCAACGTCAAGCCCCACACAGCGTCCGTTGCAGGGCGGCGAGATTCGCATCCGTGTTGTGGACTACGAGCTCGGGCAGCCCGCGGAAGGCTCCGGGGCGCCGTTCGGGCGCGAGATCCTCGGGGAGATCGTCGAGATCGGGCCGGGCGTCAGCGGGCCCGTCCTCGGTCAGCGTGTGGCCGCCTGGGTGCCCATGCAGGAGGGTGAGTGGGGCCCTCCGCCGCCGGTGATGGTCGCACCCGTAGAGGCGTGCGTCCCGGTCAACGGGTGATCTGAGACCGCGGTCTGAGATCGGATAGAGCAGTTGCAGTAGGAACCGCCGCGGGGTTCGACTCCCCGCGGCGGTGCGACCCGCCGGCCGACCGGCCGGTGGTGCACCAGGACGGCAGTGCGGCCGTCCCGACGAAAGGGATCGAATCCGATGGCATCGGAAAACGTACGTATGGTGATCCAGGAGCCGACGGGGTGGTTCAGGATGGTGAAAACCCCGCATCGCCCCCTCGAGCCCGGGAAGGTGCGCGTTCGCATCGTTCAGACGGGAATCTGCGACTCGGATGTGCGGAAGTGGGAAAGCAGGCCGGTGCGGGTCCCGATTCAGGTCGGCCACGAGATCGCGGGGGAGGTGACCGAGGTAGGACAGGGGGTGACCGGGCTCGCGCTCGGCGACCACGTCGCCGTGTGGGTCTCGACGGAGACCGATGCGACGGACATCACGCACCCGGTGCGGGGCCTGGCGGACGAGATCGTCGCGGACGCGCGCCATTGCTTCACGATGAATCCTGTGGTCCGCTATCCGTTCGTAGCGGAACCGGTCGGGCGCCTGCTCACGACGATCGAGGAAGCAGTCGTCCGCCCCGGGCTCGACGTGGTGGTCGTCGGCGATCGCTTCAAGGCCCTCGTTGCGGTCATGCTAATCACGCGTTTTTCGGAACCGGCAAGCGTGACGCTCATCAGCAACCGCAACGACACGGTCGGGTTCGTCCGCAAGCTCGGCGTGGCGCAAGCGATCTTCCCGGATGAGCTGGTGCCCACGCTTGGGGAGCGGACGAGCGGGCGCGGCGCCCAGATCGCGTTCGAGCTCACCGGGACCGAGTTCGGGCTCAGCCTCGCGACGGCATCGCTTCGGCCGGAAGGCAAGCTGGTGACGGGCGCCTCCGAGCTCGACCCGGACCGGACCACCCCCTTCACGTTCCGCAGGTTCTCGTCGAGCAGAGCGTCTCCCACCTCCGAGGGGACGGTCCGGACGAAGCCCACCGGCTGCGTGCGATGGAGCGAGGCGTGCAGCTTCTCAACAACGGCGCCTTCGCCGTGGACCCGCTGATCTCGGCCTACCCGATCGTCGGCGTGCGCAGGGCGTTCACGGAGGCCCGGGGCGGCTTCCACAAGGTCGTCGTGACCTCTTGATCTGAGATCACATGAACAGGAGCCGCCGCGGGATTCGACTCCCCGCGGCGGTGCGTTCCCGGCGACATCGCCGGGGTCGATGGCGGCGCACGCCGCCCCCATGAAGGGATGTACGCAAATGACGCAAGAACAGGTTCGCATGGCGGTCTTGAGCGGTCCGCGCGCGCTGCGGGTCCTGCGCACCCCGCATCGCCCTCTCCAGCACGGGGAGGTCCGGGTGCGCGTCGTGCAATGCGGGATCTGCGATTCGGACGTGCGGCAGTGGACGGCCCCGGAAGGGGCGACGCCGCGACAGATCGGCCACGAGATCGCCGGCATCGTCGTCGAGACGAGTCCGAGCGTCGCCGAGCCGGCTGTCGGCCAGCACGTCGCGGTCTGGGTGCCACACAACGAGGAGGTGAAGGGCGCGGCGTATCCGGCGCTCGGCATGGCGGAGCAGATCGTGGTCGAGGCGCGGCACTGCATCGTGGCGCCTCGGGAGGTGACGTATCCGTTCCTCGCGGAGCCGCTCGGGCGCGTGCTCAACACGATCGAGGCCGCGGGCGTGACGCCCGAGGCGAACGTCGTGATCGCGGGGAGCGGCTTCAAGGCCATTGCGGCGGTCATGGCGCTTGCGCGCCTCTCGAACCCGCAGAGCATCACCGTTGTCAGCAACCGCACGGGCTCGCTGAGGCTCGCGAAGCCGGCTGGCGCCACTCAGGCCGTTGGCCCGGACGAGCTCATGCCCGCCGTGGGTCACGTCACGGGCGGCCGGGGCGCCAGCTTCGCCTTCGAGCTGACCGGCACCGACGGTGGCCTCGAGGTGGCGGTGAACTCCCTGGGCGACGGAGGGACGTTGGTAACCGGCGCCTCCCAGGTCCAGCCGCGGCGGCTGGACGACGCCCGCGCCTACCTTGGGCAACGCGGCATGAGTCACGTCGAGGCGGACGGTCTCGACCCGGACCGCCGGCTCGGCGGCATGCGTCAGGCGATGGAGCTGCTCAACAGGGGCACGTTCGAGCTCGACCCGCTCGTCGTCGTGTACCCACTCGACCAGGCGCCCGAGGCGTTCGCGGAGGCTGCGGGCGGCATCCGCAAGGTCGTAGTCGGCCCGTGATCTGAGGTCCCGATCTGAGATCGCATGAACAGGAACCGCCGCGGGGTTCGACTCCCCGCGGCGGTGCGACCCCGCCGGCCAACCGGTCGGTGGGCAGCAATGGAGGAAGGAGCTCCGGATGAGCTCGAATCTGATTCGCCACGCCGTCCTCACCGCCCCGCACACGATCGAGATCCTCACCCGCCCCCAGCCGCGGCTGGAGCCCGGGCAGGTGCGGCTCGAGGTCGAGCAGGTCGGTGTGTGCGGCTCGGAGGTCCAGCACTGGTCGGGCGAGACCAGCGAGCAGATCCCCTCGGAGCTCGGCCACGAGTTCTCGGGCTTCGTGATCGAGACCGCGGGCGACGCTCGCAATCTCGGCCACGGCACCCGCGTCGTGGCCTGGGTGCCCAGCGGCAGGGCGTTCGCCGACCAGGCGGTGGTCGAGGCTCGCCACTGCTTCGCGGTGCGCCACGACGTGCCCTTCCCGTTCGCGGCGGAGCCGCTTTCCTGCGTGTGGAACGCCGTCAACAAGGCGCAGGTGCCCGACGGCGCCCACACGGTGTTCGTCGGCGCCGGCTTCATGGCGCTGCTGGCGGCCAAGATCGTCAGCAACCCGGCGAGCATGATCGTCGCCAGCCGCCGCGAGCAGGCTCGCGCGGTGGCCGAGCGCTGGGGCGCCTCGCACGCGGTCGACCCGATGGGGCTGCGCGGCCTGGTCGGTCAGGTCACCCGCAACCGCGGTGCCCAGGCCGTCTACGAGTTCACCGGCGTGCAGGCCGGCCTCGACCAGGCGGCCTCGGTGGTGGGCCCCGGCGGCACCCTCGTCATCGGCGGCTTCCACCAGGGGCCGGCCGGAAACCCGCAGATCACGCTGAGCCCCGGACAGCGGGTGCTGGACATGGAGCGGCTGAACTGGATGGCCGTCGACATTGTCAACGCCGCGTTGTTCACAACGGAGGAGAGCGTGCGCGCCGCGGAGCACGCCGAGCAGCTGGTGCGGCGCGCGATCGTCGATCCCAACGCGCTCAGCCGTTTGATTCGTGACCCGGACCAGGCGGTGGAGGTGCTGGCGGAGACGGTGACCGTCTTCGAAAGGGCCTCGGCCGGCAACGGCGCGGTGACCGTCGTCCTGGGAAGCGGCCTCGGCGCGATGCTGGCGGTGTTGCTCGCGCGAGCCGAGCACGACCCGCGCGCGCTGATCCTGGCCTCACGAAAGCCCGAGGCCCGCGCGCTCGCGATGCGCCTGGGCGCAACCCACGCTGTCGATCCGAGCATGCTGACGGAGCTCGTCATGGAGGGGACGGAGGGTGCCGGCGCCGGCGCCGTCTACGAATACACCGGCGTCCAGGAAGGGCTCGATCTCGCGATGCGAAACGTGAGGATGAGCGGGAAGCTCGTGCTGGCAACGCTGCACGACGGGCTCGCGAGCGCAGATGGCCGGTGGACGCTCCGGGCGGGCCAGCGGGTCATGGACCTCGGGTCCTTGATCACGATGGGCGTGAACATCGTCAACGGCCACTTCCGCGACGAGGGGGTGATCCTGAGCGGAATGCAGCAGGCGGTCACGCTGCTGAACGGCGGCGCCGTGGACCCAACGCCGCTGATCGGCCTTCGCTTCCCGCTCGAGCAGGCTGCGGCGGCATTCCGCGCCGCTGCCGGCGGCGCCGGCAAGGTCGTGGTCACGCCGTGATCTGAGCTCTCCGATCTGAGATCGCAGTCGAGGACCGCCGCGGGGTTCGATTCCCCGCGGCGGTGCGATCCGCCCGCTGGAAGCGGGCGGGCATATGAAAAAAGGGAGTTCATGATGGGTTCGAACAACGTGCGCATGGCCGTGGTGACCGCACCGGGCAGGGTCGAGATCCTGGCCCGCCCCCAGCGGGCGCTCGGTCACACCGACGTCCGTGTACGGATCAAGCAGTTCGGGATCTGCGGATCGGACGTGCGTCTGTGGCAGCGCCGCGACATTCCGCCGTCCGCGTACCCGATCCCGATGGGTCACGAGATCGCAGGAATCGTCACTCAGATCGGCTCTGCCGTTCGCAACGTGAACGTTGGCGACGCGGTCGCCGTGTGGGCGGCGCCTTTCGGCTTTGGGGGCGTGCTGCCCGCGGAGCGCATTCACGGGATGGCCGAGGAGATCGTGGTCACCGGCCGCCACTGCATTCGTGTCCCCCGGGAAGTGGAGTACCCGTTCCTCCTCGAGCCGCTGGGGCGTGTCCTCAACACGATCGGGCAAGTCGGGGCGGCGCCCGGATCCCACACCGTGGTGATCGGCGCGAGCTTCAAGGCGCTGCTCGCCGTGATGGCTACTCGGGCGCTGGGCCGGCCCGGCAGCATCGTCGTGGCGAGCAACAATCCCACGGCACGCGCGCTCGCCCAGCGGTGCGGAGCGACCATCGCCGTGGACCCGGGGCGCCTCATAGACGTGCTCGGCGAGGTGACCAAAGGTCGGGGCGCAGGCATCGTCTACGAGTTCACCGGCGTTCCGGACGCCCTCCGTTACGCCGTCCCCTCCATCGGCGAACAGGGCGCGCTGGTGGTTCGCTGGGGCACGCTCGGCGACCGCGCGGACGACGTCCGCCGGCTCAATGTTCAGATCGTGGAGACGGACCGATCCGACGAGGACGCGATCCTCGCCGGAATGGCCGGCGCGGGCCAGATGCTCAGCGGACAGCTCTTCGACCCCGCCGGTCTGGTCACCGCGGCATTCCCGCTCGAGGCAGCCGCAGCCGCCTTCGACATGGCGAGGCACGGCGTCGGCCGGGTCATCGTCAAGCCGTAGGAGGGCTCCCGTGAAGAAGCGGATCCGGTGTGGCGTGCTCCTGGCGCCTCACACCGCCGCGATCATCGCAAGGAAAGGAATCCATTGATGTCGACAAGGTTTGTTCACGCCGCGAGCCTCACCGCTCCTCGCACGATCGAGGTCTTGCGCAAGCCGCGCCCTGAACTGAGTCGGGGTGAGGTGCGAGTCAGGATCCTGGCAAGCGGAATCTGCGCGTCTGACGTCCGACTCTGGGAGGGTCGCACGATTCGGCCGGCGCCATACCCGCTCCAGCTCGGCCACGAGTTCGCCGGCGAGGTCGTGGAGCTCGGACCGGGGGTGACGGGCTCCGTCGGCGCGCAAGTGGCCGTCTGTGCGCCGAGCTACGAGCTTCTGGGATCGGATCGTCGGGGCATGCGAGGGATGGCGACCGATGTCGTCGCCAGCGCCGGCAGCTGCTTCCCGGTGGCTGACCACGTGCGCTTTCCGTTCGTGGCGGAGCCTCTCGGCCGCGTCGCCTCGACCGTCAACGCAGCGAAAGCCGACTCGCGATCCCACACCGTGATCGTGGGCGGCAGCTTCAAGGCGCTTCTGGCCCTGATGTGGATCGTCACGTACTGGAGCCCGCGCCGCGTGTATCTCGTCTCCACGCGTCTCGAGGTGCTCCAGCTCGCCGATCGGCTCGGGGCTCACGCCGTCCCGCCCGAGAGCCTCGCGGCGGTCGTGAAGAAGGCAACGAGGCGACGCGGGGCGGACATCGCTTACGACTTCACCGGAACTCAGGCCGGACTCCACCTCGCGGCGGAATCCGTCGGCCACGGCGGCAAGCTGGTGATCGGCTCGGCGAGGGTAGAGGCCCACCGCGGGATCGACCACGCGTACCTGCAGAGCCATAGCATCGCCGGCATCGAGGCCGACCGGCCTGACGAGCAGCAGCGGCGCCACGCGATGGAGCTCGGCACGGTGATCCTGAACCGACGACAGCTCGCGCTCGATCCCCTGCCCGTTCAGCAGTACCCCGGCGAGAAGATCGACGCGGCCTTCGAGGAGGCAGCTCGCGGCGCCGCCAAGGTGTTCGTGACCCCGTGATCTGAGACCTCGGATCGGAGATCCGGATCACGCAGTAAGCAGCCGCCGCGGGGTTCGACTCCCTGTGGCGGCGCGACTCGCCGGCAAACAGAGCCGGCGGGCACACGGAAACACATCGATGAAGGGAGCTCTCATGAGCTCGAATCAGGTACGCCACGCGATCATCGCCGCCCCGCGGACGATCGAGGTCGTCACCCGCCCCCAGCAGCCGCTGCAGCGCGGCCAGGTGCGGATCGCGGTCAAGCAGGTCGGCGTGTGCGGCTCGGAGGTTCAGCACTGGAGCGGCGAGACCAGCGAGCAGATCCCGTCCGACATCGGGCACGAGTTCGCCGGCGAGGTGATCGAGGTCGGTCCCGGCGTCGACAACGTCGGTTTGGGTAGCCGAGTCGCCGCCTGGGTGCCCAGCGGCCGCGCCTTCGCCGACGAGGCAGTGGTCGAGGCTCGCCACTGCTTCCCGCTCGCCGACACGGTGCGCTACGGGTGCGCCGCCGAGCCGCTGGCGTGCGTGGTCAACGGCGTGCGCATGGCAAACGTTGCAGATGGGGGCGACGTCGCGTTCGTCGGGGCCGGCTTCATGGCCTTGCTCGCCGCGATTCTCAACCGCGGCCACGCGCGGACGATCACCGTGGCCAGCCGCCGCGAGGCGGCGCGCGCGGTCGCCCGGCAGATCGGGGCCACGGACGCGGTCCACCCCGACCACCTCATCGACGCCGTCCGGAAGGCGACCCACAACCGGGGTGCCAGGGCCGTCTACGAGTTCACCGGAGTCCAGGCCGGCCTCGACCAGGCGATCTCGGCGGTGGCCCCCGGAGGCACGCTGATCATCGGCGGCTTCCACCAGGGCATGGCGTCGCGCAACCCGCGCGTCAGCCTGGGCGACGGCATGCGGGTGCTGGACCTCGAGACGCTCAACTGGAAGGCCGTGGGCATCGTCAACGCCGTGGCGGTCGACGTCCAGCTGCGTGAGCGGGCCCTGGCGCGAGCCCGCGAGGTCCTCAACGGCACGCTCATCGACACCCAGCTGCTGGCGGGTCTGGGCATCGACCGCACCGAGGTGCTGAGGGCGCTGGCAAGCGTGATCCACGTCGTGGAGAAGGCCCACCACACCCCGAACGCGGTGACGGTGATCGTCGGCTCCGACGCGCGTGCGCTGCTGGCGACCAGGCTGATCAGGGCGGGGCGGGATCCGCGCGCCCTGATCGTGGTCACGCGGCGCGGCGACATGGTCGGCATCGCCCAGCGCCTCGGCGCGACGCACGTGGTCGACCCGAGCAGGCTGCCCGGGCTCGTCGAGCAGCTCGTGGACGGCAAGATCGGCGCCGGCGCCGGCGCGGACTTCGTCTACGAGCTCACCGGCACCCAGGACGGCCTCAACGCGGCCATGCGCAGCGTCCGGATGAGCGGCAAGCTCGTCCTCGGCGCGCCTCACGAGCACCCCGGCGGCGAGCAGACGCTCGAGTCGGGCCAGCGCGTGGTCAACCTCGGGATGCTGGGCGCGATGGACGTCAAGATCACCAACGCCCACTTCCGCGACGAGAACGTGATCCTCGAGGGCATGAGGATCGCGGTCGACCTGCTCAACAGCGGGACCGTCGACCCGGCCCCGCTCTTCGGGCCGCGGTTCCCGCTCGAGGCGACCAGCGAGGCCTTCCTCGCCGCCGCCAGCGGGGACGCCGGGAAGGTCGTCGTCACACCGTGACCTGACCAGGCGCAGTGGTGGCCGGTGCACGCCTGGAGCGCGCACCGGCCACCTCCCCGGGGGGCCGGGCGTCCGCGTCTGGCCCTCCTCCATCCAAGTCCAAACGTAAGGACGGATTCATGAGTTCTCGCAACGCGGGCGCCAGTGTGCTCGCCGTCTTCTTGGTGCTCGCGCTCCTGCACCTGCTCAACGCCGCGACGCTGCCCGTCTGGGCGCCGTTCATCCCCGAGATCGGCCGCAACCTCGAGGTCGGTCCGGCGGCGCTCGGGACTGCGTTTCTTGGTCAACCTCTCGGCCTGATCGCCGGCGGCCTCATCGGCGGCCTCATCGTGCGCTGGGCCGGGCTGCGTCCCGGGCTGGTGATCGGCGCGCTCGGGTATTGGGCGCCACTGCCGCTCGCCGGGCTCGCCGGTGTCGTCGCTGCGTTCGACAAGCCACAAGCGCTCTTCTTCGTGCTCGTGGCCGTCGGCGTCGGCAACGGCATCTACGACGTCGCGTGGGGAACGTTCAGTACCGCGCTCGAGCAGCGAAGTACCCGGCGGACCCACGTCGGCATCCAGGTGGCGATCCCCATCGGAGCGTTCCTGGGCGCGCTCGGAGGGTCCTTCTCCGACGGCGCGGGCGTTTCGGTGTTCATGCACCTCACCGTGTTCGCCGTCGCGGCGATCCTGCTCGCGATTCCGGCGACGCTGCTGGTGCTGCCCAAGCTCCGTGGCGGCAATCAGGAACCGGCGTCGCACCAACCCGCGCAGCTCCCCGGCCGCTCGCTCTGGGGCCTGGCGACGATCTGTCTGCTGGGCGGGCTCCTGCTCGGGGCTGCCTACACCTGGTCCGTCGCGATCCTCGAAGGCCTCGGCGCCGTTGCCGGGCCCACCGGGTCCAGCGCCGGGCTGATCGCATTCATCGTCGCCCAGGCGCTCACACTGCTCGTGGTCGGGCTCATGCCCCGCACGGCTGGGTCGCCTCGGACGATGATTGCCCTTGGCGGTCTCGTGGCGGCAGGCGGTGCGGCACTCGTCGTGACCTCGCCGAAGATCACGACGGTCGTGATCGGGTTCGCGGTGCTCGGGCTCGGCGTCGCCCTCACCTGGCCGGTTGCCCAGAGTGCGGCCGCTGAGGGGTTCGCGAACCGCCGCGCCGGCGTGATGTCCTTCATGATCGTGGCGATGTACATCGGCCTGGCGCTCGCCCCGTTCGTGATCGGGCAGATGGCCGAGCGCATGGGTCTCAAGCCCGCGATGGCTGTCACGATCGCCGGCTCGTTGGCGATCGTCCTACTCGCGGTGATCACGATCCCAGGCCGTGAGCGTCACCAGCGCTGGCATCAGCTCGGGTCCTGAGTCCCTCGCCGAACGGCCCGCGTCTTCGCGGGCCGTTCGGCCCTCCCGCTCCTCTTTTTTTCCGATATACTTAGGCGTCTAATTACTTGGTGCTCGATTCCCTGACACACCGGCTCGTTGCGCTACACCGCGCTCACCGCGCGGCGCTTGAGCCGGCGCTCAGCGACCTCGGCATCAACTACGGGTCGGAGCTTGCCCTGGCAACCATTGCCGTGTCTCCGGGGATCACGCCGTCCGCGCTCGCCGCCCGGTTGGACGTCAAGCCGCCGACGGTGACTAAGGTCGTTCGTCATCTGGAGCGTGGCGGCCTGGTGGAGCGAGCGGCCGACACAGCCGACGGCCGGGTCATCCGCCTCGAGATCACCGCGGAGGGCCGGCGACGCTACCGGCGGGTGCGTGGGGCATGGGCTGCCGCCGAGGGCGCCCTCCTCGCCGGCCTGGCGGCCGATGAGCGAACGGAGCTCGACCGGCTGCTCAGGGCGGCGCTCGACTAGATCAGGTCTTGGCGGCTGCGCGGACCGCGGTCCCGTTCGCGCCGATCCGCCGGTTGAGCTGAGCGGGGGAGAGGGCGTGGTCGATCGCGAGCATCGAGGCACCGAAGATGCCCGCCCGATCCCCGAGCGCGCTGCGCGCGATCTGGAGATGCTTGGTCGCGAGTGGGGTGGAACGCTGGTAGATCACCTCGCGTACGCCGGCGAAGAGCTGCTCGTGGGCGCCCGCGATGTCACCGCCGACGACGATCACGGACGGGTTGAGAGCATTGACGAGGCTCGCCAGCACCTCGCCGAGATGGCGGCCGGCCTGGCGGACGAGGCGGACGACGTCGACCTGTGGTCGCGGACGAGCTCGACCACGTCGGCGCTTGACTCCACCTCGAGACCGAGCGCCCTCGTGTTCCGGACGAGCGCTCGGCCGCCGGCGACGATCTCGAGGCAGCCGACGTTCCCGCACTCGCACTGGATGTCGTCCTGGCCCGTTACGCGGATGTGGCCGATGTCGCCGGCGGCGCCGTCGCCGCCTCGGTAGATCTGGCCGTGGGCGATGATCCCGGAGCCGATCCCGGTCCCCACCTTGATGAAGAGGATGTCCTCGATCTCCTCCCACGCCGAGTGGTGCTCCCCCAGCGCCATGATGTTCACGTCGTTGTCGACCAGAACCGGCGACGGCATGTCGCCGGCGAGGCGGGCGGGGATGTCGAAACCGTCCCAGCCGGGCATGATCGGCGGGTTCACCGGGCGCCGCGACGCAAACTCGACCGGGACGGGGATCCCGACGCCGATCGCGCCGCACGTCCCGAGCCTCTCGCCCGCCCCGTCGACCGGAGCTCGTGAACCGCTTCTCGACCCAGGCGAGCACCGTTTCCGGACCCTCCGAGATCGCGATCGCGCCCGTGGTCTCCGCGATCGGCGGCACTCGAGGTCGGCGACCGCGACGCGGAGTGGCGTCGCGCCGAGATCGGCGGCGAGCACGATCCCGGCCCGATATTGAAAACTCGAAGGTCACCGCTCGCCGCCCGCCGGTGGACGGGCCTCCCCGCGAGGCCACGACGAGTCCGCGTCGATCAGCGCGTCGACGCGCTGGGCGACCGTCGAGCGGCCGAGGCCCGTCGAGCGGATCAGATCAGCGCGGGTCAGCGGCCCGAGGCCGCGAATCATCCCGAGCATCGAGCCGGCGGCGACACCGGCGTCGACGGCGGCGCTTCGGCCATCGCTCACCGGTTCGTCGGTCACGGGCGTCCCCGATCGGCTGCTGCCGATTCCCTCATGAGCCAATAGTGAAGCACAATCCGCCGACGCCATGGCCGAAGTACAGCGCGATGCACGCATTAGTGTGTCGATATCTACGCAACTTCTGCTTGCACTCCAGAAAAAGTCTGATAGCGTTGGGGCCGCCGGCCAGCGAGGCCGGAACGGAGGAAGAGATGAAGCTCGGTCTACTGACTGCATCCCTGCCGGGGATTCCCGGCGACGCAGTGATCGCCAACGCCGCGGCAATCGGCGTCGACGCGGTCGAGCTGGCCGCATGGCCCGTACCGCTCGAGCGAAATTTCACCGCGGCACACCTGGACACAGCCGACCCGGCGTCAGTGGACCGGATCGCCGGGGCCGCCAAGCAGCACAGCGTCGAGATCGCGGCGCTGGCCTACTACGACAACCCGCTCCATCCGGACCCCGAGCGCAGGGCGCTGGTCCACCGGCACCTCGAGTCCGTCATCGACGCCGCGCCCGGCCTCGACTGCGGATTGGTCGGGATGTTCGTCGGGCGCGATCCCGGGCGCACGGTCGCGGAGAACCTGCGCTCGGCGGAGGAGCTCCTGCCCCGCTTCGTCGACCGCGCCGCGGACCGGGGCGTGCGGCTGATGATCGAGAACTGCGCCATGCACGGCTGGCATCCGGACGGCTACCCGGGGAACCTCGCGTACTCGCCCGAGCTCTGGCGTTGGCTCGAGACGCTCGGCCTGTGGCTCAACTTCGACCCGTCGCACCTGCCACCCCTGGGCATCGACCCCGTCGAAGCGCTCGCGAGCAACGTCGACCGGGTCGTCCACGTGCACGCGAAGGACGTCGCGATCGACGCCGACGCCCGCAACGAGCTCAGCTGCCACGGCACCGCGATCGACCGCGAGGACCCATGGCACACGGGATGGTGGTCCTATCGCCTACCCGGTGAGGGGGACCTCGACTGGGAGCGGCTGATCTCGACCCTCGCCGCTGCCGAGTTCGAGGGCGTCGTCGCGATCGAGCATGAAGACGAGGGGGGACCGGGTACCCAGGAGAGCATCTTGGAGGGCGTCGAGCGAGCAGCGGGATTCTTGAGTGAGCACGTGGATAGGGCGCGACCGCGCCGTGTTGTCGAAGGGAGGACGGTCGGATGAGGACTGGTCAAACGCGTCGTGAGTTCGTGCAGCGCAGTGGAGCGTCAGCGCTCGCGCTCAGCTCCATGGGAACGCTGCTCGCCGCGTGCGGCGGCGGCGACGACACCGAGCAGGTGGCCGAGGGGACGATCAGCTTCTGGTCGAACATCACCGAGGCCGCCGACAAGCAGTACTTCCAGCAGAACGTAATCGCCCCGCTGGAGCGTGAGAACCCGAAGGTCCAGATCGAGGTCAGCTTCCGCAATCCGGATGACATGGAGCGCCAAGTCCGGCTGGCGCTGCAGGCGCAGGAGGCACCGGATGTGATCTCCACCAACGGGCCGGCGTTCATCCCCGAGCTCGCTCAGGCGGAGTTCCTCGCCGACCTCGGGTCGTACGCGGAGGACCTCGGCTGGAACGAGTCGCTGCTGTCGTGGGCCGTCGACCTCGGTCGCGTCAACGACGTGCTCGTCGCGATTCCGAGCCAGCTGGAGACGCTCGGCCTCTTCTACAACAAGACCCTCATGGACGAGCGCGGCTGGACCGTACCGACCAACCGGACGGAGCTCGAGGCGGTCGCCGACGAGATGCTGGCAGCCGACATCATCCCGTTCGCGGGCGGCACGGCCGACTTCCCACAGCAGATCGAGTGGTACACGAGCGTCTTCTTCAGCAACACGGCCGGGCCGACGGTGATGTACGACGTCCTCACCGGCAAGACGCCCTGGACCACCCCCGAGCTGGTCGAGGCCGTCACGCTGATGCGGGACTACTTCGACCGCGGCTACTTCGGCGGCGGACTCGAGCGGTTCTTCGCGACGGGCGAGGACGCCTTCCACGCGCAGCTCGCCAGTGGCGAGGCGGCGATGGACATGGAGGGCACCTGGTTCTTCCAGCAGGCCGACGAGTTCTTCCGACGCCGAGAACGCCGAGTGGGACTTCGCGGGCTTCCCGTCGCTGAGCGACGCCGCGCCGTTCCCGATGTACCGCCTCGGCGCCGGCGGGACACTGTCGATCAACGAGGACAGCCAGCTCAAGGACGCCGCGGCTGAGTTCATCGGCTACCAGATCGAGGACCCGGCGCGGACCGCGAAGTGGCTCGCCGACCGGGGCGCCGCGTTTTCTTACCCGCTGCGGTTCACGGCCGAGGACTTCCCGGCGTCGATGGATCCTCGCCAGCGCGACGCCTACGTGTCGCTGGTCGACGCCACCGACGAAGGGAACATCGGCTACACGAACTGGACCTTCTCGCCCCCGAAGACCGCCGTATACATCTACGAGGAGGTCCCGAGCGTCCTGACCGGCGACCTCTCGCCGGAGGACTACCTGCAGGGCGTCGACGAGACCTTCCAGGAGGACCTCGACGACGGCTTCACCCCGCGCGTACCCAATCCGGCTGCCTGAGGGCCGTGTCGCGTCCGGGAACCACTGTCGAGGACGCGCTCGCGACTGGCGGGGCGGCGCCGGTTCGCGCCAAACGGGTCAAACGATCCGTGTGGCGCCGGCGCCGCCACGCCGTGATGTTCGCCGGGCCCTTCCTGGCGATCAACCTCCTGGTCATCGCCGGCCCGTCCCTGGCGACGGTCTACTACTCGCTCACGGATTGGTCGGGGCTCGGCACCCCCGAGTGGGTGGGGCTCGAGAACTATCGGGAGATCTTCGCGAGCCCAGACTTCTGGGCGGCCGCGGTGCACAACCTGATCTGGACCGCGATCTTCGTCACGTTCTCGATCGCCCTCGGGCTCGGCGGCGCGCTCCTGCTCTCCCAGGTGACCCGGGGGGCGATGGCCTTTCGCCTCGTCTACTTCATCCCGTACACGATCGCGAGCGTGGTCGGCGCCTCGGTTTGGCAGAACATCTACGACCCCAGCCGCGGCATCGGCGGGTTCCTCAGTGACCTCGGAATTCCGGGGATCGACAACGCGGCGATCCTCGGCAGCCAGGCGACCGCGCTGCCCGCGGTGGCCGTGATCAACGTGTGGGCCTTCTGGGGTTTCGTGCTCGTCGTCTGCCTCGCCGCCCTCCAGGGCGTGGACCGCTCGCTCTTCGAGGCCGCGCGGCTCGAGGGGGCGACCCGGTGGCAGCAGGTCCGGCACGTGGCGATCCCGGGCATACGCCCGGTCCTCTTGTTCATCTCGGTGATCTCGGTGATGTTCTCCGTGCTCGTCTTCGAATACGTGTGGATCACCACCCGCGGCGGGCCCGCAGATGCGACCGAGGTCGTAGGGACGCTCCTCTACAAGGAGGCGTTCGAGCGCTTCGAGGCCGGGTACGCCTCGGCACTCGGACTGACGATGACCGCGGTCTGCGCGCTGGTCGCCGGCTGCTACCTGCTATTGCGGCGGCGGGGGTGGGAGGTCTGATGGCGGTCCGGGACCTGCTGACCCGGCCGGGAGCGGGCGCCAACGGCCGCACGCTCTGGCCTATCCGGGCCTCTTGGTGCTCGCCGCATTCGCGGCCTTCCCGCTCTTCGTGATCGTGTTCAACGCCCTCAAGGACCCGAGCCAGCTGGGCACGAATCCGATCGGGCCGCCGGGCGACCCCCAGCTGGGCAACTTCAATGAGGCTTGGACGGCGGGGGAGTTCGCGGAGACGCTGGTCAACAGCACGATCCTCGCGCTCGGTACGGGCCTGGGGGTGACGACGATCGCGGCACTCACGGCGTACGCGCTGACGCGAATCGAGATCCCCGGGCGCGGCGGTCTCCTCTTCTACATCTTCGTCTGCACGGCGGTTCCCGCGCAGCTGTTCATCGTTCCGCTCTTCTTCCTCTGGAACGACCTGCAGCTGACCGACAGCCTCTTCGGCCTCATCGTCATCTACTGGGCGGTGTTCTCGCCGTTCGCGACGCTACTCCTGCGTTCCTATCTGCTCACGCTTCCCCGTGATTTCGACGAGGCCGGCAGGGTGGAAGGAGCGAGCGAGCTTCAGATCCTGACGCGGATCATCCTGCCGCTGGCGCGCCCGGGCCTGCTCGTGGTCGCGATCACCACGGCCCTCTTCGCCTGGAACGAGTTCTTCTTCGCGTTCACGTTCATCCAGGACGACAGCCTGAAGCCGGTGACCGCGAGCTTCCTCGCGTTCAAGACGGAGTTCTCGACCGACTGGGGGCTGATCAGCGCGGGCGGCCTGATCATGATCGCGCCGCCGCTGCTGCTCTTTCTCGCACTGCAAAGACGGTTTATCGACGGGCTAACGGCAGGAGGTCTGAAGGCATGACGGCGCCCACGAACATGGAAGGTGAGGGTTGAGATGGGTCAGGTGCTGACCGTCGAGGGACCGCGTGAACTTGGCCGCAGACCCCTGGATCACGAGCGCGAGCTCGCGCCCGGTGAGGTCGAGGCTCCGGAGCGTCGTGAGCGGCATCTCTCACGGCACCGAGCTCAACCTCTATCGCGGAACGTCGCCGTTCGACAATCGCTCCTTCGACCCGGATCTGCGGGCTTTCGTCGCCGCGGACGCTTCGCACGCGTCGTACCCGCTCGAGCTCGGCTACGAGATGGTGAGCGAGGTGGTCGAGGTCGGCCCCGGCGTCGAGGGAGTCGCGGCGGGCGACCTGGTCCACACGGGCACGCCCCATCAGGACTGGTCGATCGCGAGCCTTGCCGAGCTGGACGACTTCGGATACCCGCTGTCGGTCCTCCCCGCTGGAGGGGATCCGCGCACCGGGCTCTTCGTCAGCCTGGGCTCGGTTGCGCTCCAGGCGATCCACGATGCGCGGATCAAGGTCGGCGACGCCGTCGTCGTGTCCGGCCTCGGTGTGATCGGGCTCCTGGTGGTGCAGCTGGCGCGGCGAAGCGGGGCGGACCCGGTGATTGCGCTGGACCCCCTGGAGGGCCGGCGGCAGACGGCCGAGGCGCTCGGTGCGACGCTCACGCTCGATCCGACCTCCGACCCGGCGGCGGGCGCGATGATCAAGCGAGCGAACGGCGGCCACGGAGCCGACGTCGCGATCGAGACTTCCGGCGTTGCCGCGGGCCTGCATACGGCGATCGCGTCGGTCGCCGTGGGCGGCCGCGTGGTGAGCGTCGGCTTCTACCAGGGCGACGCGATCGGACTCCGGCTCGGTGAGGAGTGGCACCACAACCGACCGACGATGGTCTCGAGCATGGGGGTATGGGGCTGCCCGCACCGTGACTACCCCGCCTGGGGGCGTCAGCGGCTCACCGACACGGTCGTGCGCCTGCTGTACGGCGACGACGCACTCGACACCGCGTCGCTGCTTTCGAGCGTGGTCGGGTTCGACGACGCGGAGGCTGCCTACCGAGCAATCGACGAGGACGGGGGCGAACTGCTCAAGGTGGGCCTCGCCTATCCCGGCGCCGAGAACCTGCTTACCGACGCCCGCCTCCACGCAGCCGATTCCGAGACCAACGGCCCTGCTCCGCATCGTGCGGAGAGCGTCACCAACTAAGGAGAGATGAGATGGCATCCATCGAGATGCGAGGAGTGAGGAAGGAGTTCCGAGGTGGTGTCGTCGCCATCGACGATCTCGACCTCACGATCGAGGACGGTGAGTTCGTCGTCCTCATCGGTCCCTCCGGGTGCGGGAAGACGACGCTCCTGCGGATGATCGCCGGGCTCGAGGAGACGAGCCGAGGCGACATCCTGCTGGGCGACGAGGACGTCACCGACCTGGAGCCTCAGAAGCGGGACGTGGCAATGGTGTTCCAGAGCTACGCGCTCTATCCGCACATGACGGTCGCCCAGAACATCGGGTTCGGGCTGCGCCTCAGGCGTACAGCCAAGGCCGAGCGCGAGAAGCGCGTCCGGGAGGCCGCTGACCTGCTCTCGCTCGACACCCTGCTCGACCGCCGCCCGGCCGAGCTGTCGGGAGGCCAACGTCAGCGAGTCGCGATCGGACGGGCGTTGGTGCGCGAGCCGCGGGCGTTCCTGCTCGACGAGCCGCTCTCGAACCTGGACGCGAAGCTCCGCAGCTCGATGCGCGCAGAGCTCGCCCATCTCCACCGCCAGCTCGGGATCACCACGGTACACGTGACCCACGACCAGACCGAGGCGATGACCCTCGGAAAGCGTGTCGCAGTGTTCCGCCAGGGCGTCCTGCAGCAGTTCGACACTCCGAGGACCCTGTTCGAGCGGCCGGCGAACCTGTTCGTCGCGACGTTCATGGGATCACCGTCGATGAACCTGATCTCGGTTGCCGTCGAGGACGGGGTGGCCTGGGCAGGCGACCAGCCACTCCCGCTGCACGCCGCCCACAGCTCCGTGCCGACGGGACGCCCGATCGCGCTGGGCGTGAGGCCGGCCGACCTCGTGATCGCCGACAGCTCCACTCCGAGCGATCGGCCTCGCCTGCAAGCGCAGGTCGAGGCGATGGAGGACCTCGGCTCAGAGCACAACCTGATCGCGTGGGTTGGCGCGCCCAGGGTTGACACCGACGCGACGAGGGACGCTGCGGAGGGCGAGGAGCAGGCGTTGATCGGACGACGTGACGGCTCGATCATCACCGCCCGCGTGCACGGCGCCACACAGGCGAAGGCGGGCGACGCCGTCACCCTGGCCGCCAACAGCGCCGCGTTCCACTTCTTCGACGCGGAATCGGGCCACGTCCTCGCGTCGCCGGTGGTGTCCGCGCCTCCCGACCTGGGGCCGGCGCCGGAGCGGAACTCGAGCCCGCCGCCCGCTGCCGCCGCCCGGTTGGGTTGAGCGGACGATGAACGAACAACGCGCCAAGACGAACGACGAGGTCGGGGTGGGGATGCTCGGCTATCGCTTCATGGGCCGTGCTCACGCGGCCGCCTATCACGCTGCCCGCCACGCGCCCTTCCCGCCTGCCGTCCTGCCGCGCCTGATCGCGGTCGGTGGGCGCAGAGAGGGTGAGGTCGCCGAGGCCGCCGCGACGATGGGGTTTCCCGACTGGACGACCGACTGGCGGGATCTGGTCGCGGACGATCGAGTTCAGGTCTTCGACAACAGCGCTCCGAATGCGGCTCACCACGGCCCCACCATCGCCGCGGCAAGGGCCGGCAAGCACGTCGTCTGCGAGAAGCCGCTCGGCCGCGATGCCGCCGAGAGCTTCGAGATCTGGGAAGCCGCTGAGCTCGCCGGCGTCTGTCACATGTGCGCCTTCAACTACCGCTTCGTCCCCGCGATTCGGCTCGCGCGCGAGATGCTCGAGGCGGGGGAGCTCGGCGACCTGTACCACTTCCGCGGCCGCTATCTCCAGGACTGGCTGGCCGACCCGGACGCCGGTATGGCCTGGCGGCTGGACAAGGGGTTGGCCGGATCGGGTGCCCTGGGGGACATCGGCGCCCACCTTGTCGACCTCGCGCGGTATCTGGTCGGCGAGCCGGCCTCTGTCGCCGCGAGCGCTGAGACGTTCATTCCCGAGCGGCCGGGCGGGTCCGTGGACGTGGACGACGCGATCGCCGCCACGGTCGAGTTCGAGTCCGGGGCGATCGGCACCTGGGAGGCGTCCCGTATGTGTCACGGCCGGAAGAACTCGCTCACCTTCGAGATCAGCGGCTCCAAAGGATCCCTGGCGTTCGACCTCGAGCGGTTGAACGAGCTCGAGGTGTACGCCGCGGGCGCCTCCGGGGGCAACGGCTTCCGGAGGATTCTCGTCACGGAGCCGGACCACCCGTACCTCGGCAACTGGTGGCCACCTGGACACATGCTCGGGTGGGAGCACACGTTCACGCACGAGCTCAGCCACTTCCTGACCGCTCTGGCAAGTGGCGACTCGGTTGCTCCGCACGGCGCGACGTTCGAGGACGGCTACCGCGCCGCCGAGGTTTGCGACGCGGTTGAGCGCTCGGCCGGATCAGGGCAGCGTGAGCAGATCTCCTATCGCGAGCTGAGCCGAGAGCCCGCGGCGGCGGTTGGGTGAGGAGCGGCGATGAGCTCGTCAGGCACGAAGGTGACGGTCCGGCCGGCAGCAGCCGGTTGAGGGACGGGAGCGGAAGGGATGAGCGCGTGAGTCGCGACCACTCAAGCTGCCCGGGGTGCCGCCCGTGACGCACCGCCGGACGAAGATCATCGCCACGATCGGGCCTGCGTCGCGCACGGTCGAGACGATGTCGGAGCTGATCGAAGCGGGCGCCGACGTCTTCCGGCTCAACTTCTCCCATGGCACGCCGGCCGAGCACGCCGAGAACGTTGCGATGACGCGGGAGGCCGCCGTGGCGACGGGCAAGCAGGTCGGCATCCTCGGCGACCTGCCGGGGCCGAAGCTCCGCCTCGCCGAGGTCGAGGGCGGCGGCGTCAACCTCCGCCACGGGAACACGGTCACGCTGACGACCGAGTCGATGATCGGCACGCCGGAGCGGATCCCGGTCTCCTGGGACGGCCTCCCGGGGGCCGTGCGTCCCGGCGGCGCGGTCTTCGTCGCCGACGGCCGGATCCGGCTCCGGGTCGCCGAGGCTGCCGGGCGCGAGGTCCTCTGCACGGTCGAGGTCGGCGGCGCGGTCGCCTCGCACCAGGGCCTCAACCTGCCGGGGACCGAGGTCTCGCTGCCGGCAGCCGGCGCGGAGGACCTCGACTGGGTCGACTTCGCAATCGAGCATGGCATCGACCTGCTCGCGGTCTCGTTCGTTCGCAACGCGAGCGACCTCGAGGCCGTCCAGCGCCGGGTGCGCGCCGCCGGCGCCGACATCCCGCTCGTCGCCAAGATCGAGAAGCCGGAGGCGAGCGAGCGCGCCGAGGAGATCGTCAAGGCGGCGCCCGGGGTGATGGTCGCCCGCGGCGACCTCGGCATCGAGCTGCCGATCGAGCAGGTGCCGACCGTCCAGCGGCGCCTCCTCGAGCTTGCCGGCCGACACTCGCGCGCCTCGATCACCGCGACCCAGATGCTCGCCTCGATGGTCACCGTCGGCCCGGCCGACGCGGGCCGAGGTCTCCGACGTCGCCACCGCGATCTTCCAGGGCACCGACGCGGTGATGCTCTCCGAGGAGACCGCGATCGGCGAGCACCCGGTCGAGGCCGTGCGGGTGATGGACCGGATCGCGCGGGCGACCGAGCCCGACCTCCCCTACGGGGATTGGGTCGCTCAACCGGGCGCGCGCCGACCCCTCCGACGTCGCGAACTCGGTCGCCCGCGCCGCGGTCGGATCGACCTACACCCTCGGGCCTGAAGGCGCTGGTCGTGCCGACGCTGAGCGGCCGCACGGCGCAGCTCGTCTCCGCCCACCGCCCGCGCGTCCCGATCCTCGCCGTCTCGCCGCGCCTCGAGACGGTTCGCCGGCTCAACCTGCTCTTCGGCGTCCAATGCGCGGTCGCCCGACAATGGACCGGGATCACGCCGCTGCTCGACGACTGCGCGCGGCTCGCGCTGGAGACCGGGGTGGCGGAGCCGGGCGACCTGATCGGAATCACGGCCGGCCTTCCGCAGCAGGGGCTGGGGACGAACCTGTTCGAGGTCCATCGCGTTCCCTGAGGGGAGGCGGAGGGGAACCATGCTGATCGCCGGTCCGAACCTGAGTATCGATCGCATGATCGGGGTCGAGCGGTTTGCGCTCGGGCAGATCCACCGCGTCGACCGGGTCGACGCGAGGATCGGCGGCGGCGGAGCGAACGCCGCCCGCGTGGCGAAGCTGCTCGGCGAGCGGGCGACGTTGCTGACGGTCATCCCCGAGGTCGACCGCGAGCTGCTCTCCGAGGCGTTCGCGCACGAGGACATCGACGTCCAGTGGGTCCGCTGTCGCGGTCAGGCCCGGATCGCGACGATCCTGCGGGAAGAGCTCGGCCGGATGAGCGTGCTCAACGAGCCGGGGCCTGCGGTCGATTCGCGTGAGTGGGAGGCCTACCTCAGGCTCGCCGGGAATCGGCTGCGGCGCGAACGGGCCCTGCTCTGCTCCGGCAGCCTCCCGCCCGGGGCGCCGGTCGACGGCTACGCGCATCTTGCGCGCCAGGCGCGGCACGCGGGCTCGTTCTGCGTCGTCGACGTCGCCGGGCCCGCGCTGCTGGCGACGCTGGAGAGCGGCGAGGGGATTCTCGCGCCGAACCTCGCCGAGGCGGAGATCGCCCTCTTCGGTCCGCGAGCGCAGGCGGTCAGCGCCGAGGATGACCCGCCGGAGCGCGCCCACGACATCGCCAACCAGCTGTTGCGTGCAGGCGCGCCCGCGGTCGTGGTCACGGCGGGGAAGTCTGGAGCCGCCTACGCGCGCCAGGGTCCGCACGGCGAGCGCGGCTGGGTTTCGGCACCGGCGGTCGAGACCCACAGCCCGATCGGTGCCGGCGATGCGTTCGCGACCGGCCTCACCCTCCACCTCGAGGCGGGCGCATCACTTGCGGACGCCGTTGCCCACGCGGCCGCCGTCGCCGCGGCCCACGTCGAATCGCCGAACGGCCGCCTGCGCCGCGAGCGCGTCGCTGAGTTGCGCGGGCGCGCCCTCGCCAAGTCCTGACACCAAACACGAAGGAATCCAATGGAACTCACCAGCGCGACCGAGCAGAAGTCCCTTCTCGCCACCCTCGCCCCCGGCAAGCGCACCCGCCTGCGCCGCCTCCTTTTCGAGTTCGGGCCGGGCAGCGGGACGCTCATGCTCCTGCCGATCGACCAGGGCATCGAACACGGCCCCCGAGACTTCTTCGTCAACCCCGCTTCGAAGGATCCCGAGTACCAGTTCCGGTTGGCCGCCGAGGCCGGCTACTCGGCGATCGCCTGCCAGATCGGCCTCGCGGAGAAGTACTACCCCGACTACGCCGGCGAGGTGCCGTTGCTCCTGAAGGTGAACGGCCGGACCGACGTCCCGCCATCCGATCAGGCGCTCTCGACCACCAACGCCTCGGTCGAGGACGCCGTTCGGCTCGGCGCCGACGCGGTCGGCTACACCCTCTACGTCGGCTCCCCGCGCCAAGACGCCGACCTCTTGCAGCTGAAGACGGTGCGCCAGGACTGCGAGCGATTCGGCATGCCGCTCGTGATCTGGGCCTACCCGCGCGGTGAGGCGCTCGACAGGAAGGGCGGCCAGAAGTCGTTCTACGCGATCGACTACGCGGCCCGGCTGGCAATGGAGATGGGTGCGGACGTCGTGAAGCTCAACCTCCCGAGCCCGGATTCGAACAAGGACTCCCCGGCTCCCTACGACGAGATCGAGGTGACCCAGGAGGAGGCCGTGCAGCATGTGGTCGAGTCGGCGGGCCGCGCGCTGGTCGTGCTTTCGGGCGGCTCGCGGATCGATGACGAGCAGGTGCTCTCCCAGACCCGGTACATCATGGAGGCGGGCGGCTCGGGCGTCATCTACGGGCGCAACGTGTGGCAGCGCGAGTGGTCCGAGGCGCTCGAGATCGTCGACCGGATCAAGGAGATCATGCTCTCGAGCGTCAGGCGGATCCCGTGAAGGCGATTGGAGTCGATCTCGGCGGGACAAAGCTCGCGGTTGCGGCCGTCGATGAGACCGGCCGCGTCCAGAGCCGCGCGACGGAACGCGTCCACCCTGGTGGCCAGTCGGATCTGATCGACCAGCTGATCTCGTCGATCGGGCGGATGCTGCGCGCCCACCCGGACGCCGAGGCCGTTGGCATCGGTATCCCGTGCTCGATCGATCGCGCCGACGGGATGGTCACCGGGGCGGTCAACGTCCCGCTCGCCGGCCTCCACCTAGCCGCCGTGATCGGGGAGCGGATCCCGCGCCCGATCTTCCTCGACAACGACGCAAACGTCGCCGCGATCGGGGAGCACCGGTTCGGTGCCGCCCGCGGCACCGAGAGTGCAGTCGTGCTCACGATCGGCACCGGCGTCGGGGGCGGCGTCATCCTCGATGGCCGCCTGCTTCGGACGGGCGGCGGCGCCGGGCCCGAGCTCGGCCACGTGGTGATCGACTATGACGGCCCTCCCTGCCAGGGCGACTGCCCGAACCGGGGCTGCGTCGAGGCGATGATCTCGGGCCCGGCCCTCGCACGCGAGGGCACGCGCGCCGCCGCGGCGAGTCCGCATTCGAGGCTCGGCCGCCTGCAGGCGGCGGGGCGAGAGATCGACACCCGCGCGCTGATCGCGGCTGCCCGGGCGGGCGACGGCGTCGCCGAGCAGGTCGTCCAGCGCGCGGGCGCCCGGCTCGGCGTCGCGCTGGCCAGCTTCTCGAACACGTTCGGCCCCGAGATGTTCGTGGTCGGCGGTGGGGTGGGGGCGGCCGGCGACCTGCTCCTCGAGCCCGCGCGGTGGGAGTACTGGTCGCGCGGCCTCGGGCCGCTCCGCTCGGCCACGGTCGAAAGCGCCCAGCTCGGCGTCGGCGCCGGGATGGTCGGGGCCGCCGCGATGGCACTCGACGAACTCGTACCCGTGGCATGAGCACCACCGTCCAGCGCCCGCGGCGCGGGCGCCGCAGCCGAGGTTTGAGTGAATCCTCAAAGCCTTGCACCCGGGATCGGCCGGTCCGAACATCGTTCTCGATAGCTGGAGCGATGAGCGCAGACGAGACAGTTCGGGGGCCGGAGCCTTCTGAGCACCCGCTCGACCCGGGTTACGCGACGCTCGCGCTCGACGAGCTCGCGTCCAAGCCGATCCGCATCGACGTCTCGCCGGCGCCATCGCTGTTCGCCGTCGCAGCCGACGTGGCCGGGGCGGGGCGAGGCGTGGCTCAGGAGTGGCTGGAGGCGGCGCGCGCGCAGCTCGGGCCATCCGACCTCGAGGCGCTGGCGCCGCTCGGCGCGCGCCCCGGGGAGTGCAATCCCGGCCGGGTCACCTGCGGCAGCGTCGAGACGGGAACCGTCGCCGAGGAGGTCGACCGGATTGCGACCCTGCCCGTGGACTCCCTGCTCGAGGACATCGACTTCGCCTGCGGCCCGGGCCCGGCGCCCCGATGGGACCCCGTCCGCCGAAATCCTCGGCGCTGGCTCGTCAGCTACGCGACCGCGCTGGCGCGGATCTGGAACGGCATCCGCGAGCCCTGGGCCGAGACCACGGTGCTCGTCGACCGCGAGCGGGAGCGGGTCGAGACCGCCGCCGAGTACGGCACGCTGCGGGAGCTGCCGGCCGGGATCGTCGGCGCCCAGGTGTACGACGGGAGTTGGTGTTTCCCTGATCCCGAGCCGATTCCACTTCACCTGGCGGAGGAGGGATTGACGCTGCGGCCGGTGATCGGCGGCCCGGGCGCCTTCGGCCTCACCTACCACGACGACGGCCTGCTCACCTCGATCATCTACCCCCTTCCCGGAGCGGCCGGAATCCTCTACGGCCGCCGGCTCCCCCCGCGAGCAGCGCTCGAGGCACTGCTGGGAACGCGGCGGACGACGATCCTCCGCCTCCTCGACCAGCCGCGGTCGGCGGGCCGGCTGGCGAAGGCCATGGCAGCGACCCCCGGGTGCCGCGACTCACCATCTGCACGCCCTCGAGGCTGCCGGCCTGATCATCCGCGAGCGTGCCGGGCGGAAGGTGGTCGTCCACCGAACGCATCGCGGATCGCGGCTCCTCAGCCTCTACGAAGAGTCCTAGCGGACACAGACGTACACGTCCGAGCCGTTGAGGGCGGGTTCCCATGGCTCTTCGAGGCGCAGATGCTCCCGCTCCACCGCGGGGAGGTCTCGCGATCTCACCAATGACGCGGAGAAGCCCGCCTCGCGGATCCGTTTCGCGATGTCCTGCCCGTAGCGGCGGATGTGATCGTCCTGACCGAAGCGTCGCCATCGCTCGTTCGGATCGGTTTCGCTCGGGTCCTCCAGCGTCGAGGCCGAGCTCGAAGTCGACTGGGTGCTGAAGAAGCGCCACCCCTCCCGGACGGAGCACGCGGTGCATCTCGCGTAGTGCGGCGCGATCGTCGGGCACGTGCTCGAGGACGTGCGAGCAGACGACGAGGTCGTAGCTCCCGTCGGGAAAGGGCAGAGCCTGGACGTCGGCCTCGACGTCTCCGGGGCCGGGGTTCAGATCGACGCCCGTGTACGTCGCTGCGGCATGCTCGAGGATCCTGCGAATCACGCCGTCCGGCGCCAGGTGAAGAACCGCTTTGTGTTGTGTCCAGTCGAGGTGCTCGCGCAGGACCCGGGCCAACAGCCGATGGCGCTCCAGCGACCCACATCGGGGGCACGCTGCATTTGGCCGGCCAAACGGCCCGGGGTCGAACCTTCGAAACGACGAGCCGCACGCCGAGCAGCGGTAACGGCGGCCCCGGAGCGCCCGGGATCGCACGGCCTGCAAGATCCTCCGGCGGCGCGTCCGTAGAGCGGCTGCTCGGGCCGGTGAGTACGCATCCACGTTTCGCGACACTATTTGGTCGATCCAGGGGAGGGCGTCACCTGCCAAGCCGAGGCTTGAACGAACCTTGAAAGCCTTGCGCGGCGTTCCCCCCGGTCGGAACATCGGCCTGGACAGGAGCGATGAGCGCCCAGCACAACATCCCCGGTTCGCGCCTTCTCGGACTGCTCGCCGCCGCGGCGGTCGCTGCGGTGGCACTCGGGGCGGGGGCGGCGCCCGCAACCGCCGCCGATCCGACTCCGTGCGGGAAGGAGGTCACCTTCCCGGAAACCGGACTGACGATGCAGTCGTGCCCGCTGACGAGCCCACTGGCTGCCGGTGTTCCCGTCTACACGACGCCGGTGCCAAACCCGGCGGGGGCGACCCCGCCGGCGCCCGCGGGCTGGATGAAGAACATCGTCAACCGCTACTTCGAGTGCGACCAGCGGT
Organism: uncultured Solirubrobacterales bacterium; assembly: GCA_963797995.1. Lineage (GTDB taxonomy): Bacteria > Actinomycetota > Thermoleophilia > Solirubrobacterales > 70-9 > WHSW01. The sequence goes on along the minus strand of CAWCRP010000010.1, from coordinate 157,273 downwards.
TCCCGAACGCCGTCTACTACCACCCGACCGGCGGGTGGCGCAACGTCTGGTGGGCGAAGACGATCGGTGATGGGGGCGTGACCGGCTGGGTGCCCGAGGTCTTCTTCGACGGCGGGGCCAACGACGAGCCGGACGCCGGCCTTCGGGCCTGCCCGCCGCCTCCCGCGGAGCCGCCGCCGCCCTCTGCCTGCGCGCCGCCGGGCCCGGACACCGGGGTCGAGCTGCGCGCACATCTGAAGGGCGGACGGCGCTCGCTGACGACCAGCTACAACGGCCGCCCAGTAGTGCACGGCAAGTTGGTCACCGACGCCGGGATCCCCGTGGCCGGGGCCTCCGTCTGCGTCGCCCAGGTCGTCTCGCGAGCCGACTCCGGCCGCGAGGAGATCACGTCGGTCCTCACCGATACCGCGGGCCGGTTCACTCACAGGCTTGGCAAGGGTCCGTCCCGGCGCGTTTCCTTCGTTTATCGCGGCGGCGGCACCGCGGGAGCGGCCGCGGTGCAGGTCCGCGTGCGCGCTCCCGTCACGCTCAGCGCCTCGGCCCGGCGCGTCAAGACCGGCGAGACGGTCAAGTTCCACGGCAAGTTCGGCCGCTCCGAAGGGCGCGCCGGGGCGATTGCCGCGGTTCAGGTGAGGAGGAAGGGAGATTGGGAGTCGCTGCTGGGGACGGTCCGGACGCGCGAGGAGGGGCGCTTCACCGACGCCTATGAGTTCACCTTCACCGAGGGCGTCCACACGTATGCGTTCCGCGGGCACGTCCCGGGCCAGCGGGGCGTACCGTTCGCGACGGGATCCAGCAAGATCGTCCGGGTCACGGTCAAAGGCTGAGATCCAGGTCTGCGGTCGACTCGAGGTCGGCGCAGACGACGCAATCCGGCCGGGGGGCCTTCTCACGATCGGCCACGGCCTCGATCACGCTGATCGGGGTGCCGCACAGGTAGTGGGTCGGATTCGGCTCGCCCGGTTCGGCGATCGCGAGATGGAGCATCGACTGGGGGGTGTTGGGCATTGTTTCCATGCCCATTCGATTGCCTGAGGCGCCGATCGCGCCCCCCGTCGGTGCGAGGGTGATCAGATCCCGGCGAGCGCGATCGCCGGACTCGGCGGCGCGCCGACTGCCGGCCGGTCGGCCATTCGCCCGCAGATCGCCTCGACGGCGTCGATAAAGGCGTCGAGCCCGGGATGACGTGCGTGCTCGGCGTGCCAGTAAAGGGCGATGGTGCGGCGGGGGAGGCAGTCGAGCTCGATCGCCTGGATGTCGGGATGCGGCTCGTGGACGGCGAGGCGGGGGACGATCGCCGCCGACAGGCCCGCGGCCACGAGGGCCTGGGTGGCGGCGTGCGAGGTGGGGCTGTAGCGGACGTCCGGGCGCAGGCCCGCGCTCTCGAAGTGTCGCTCGATCAGCGAGGCCATCCGCCACCCGTGCTGGATTGCGAGCGGCAGCCCCGCGAGCTGTTCGAGTGTCGGCGCGCCCTCGGCAAGCGCCAGGGGCGACTCGCGCTCGACCAGCAGGACCGCGCGCTCCGAGATCAGCCGGCGGCCCTCGAACGGACCGTCCAGCAGGGGCAGCTCCGCGAATGCAGCGTCGAGCTGCCCTTCGAGGACCTGCTCGAACATCTCCAGGTCGGTGGTCGCGTCGACGGCGCGCAGTCGAAGCTCGGGGTGGGTGGCGGCGAGTAGCGAGAGGACCCGCGGGATCACCCGGACGGCAACGCTCTCGAATGCGCCGACCCGGAAGGGCCCCCCGGTCCCCGAGGTGGCTGCGTCGAGGTCCCTCTTCGCCGCCCGTAGCTGGGCGAGGACGCGGTTCGCGTGCGCGAGCAGGAGTTCTCCCGCCGGGGTGAGCTCGACGTGGGCATGTCCGCGGGTGCGCTCAACCAGGCGGACGCCGACGAGCTTCTCGAGCCGCGACAGCTGCTGGCTGACCGCCGACTGCACGTACCCGAGGCGCTCGGCGGCTCCTCGAAACGAGCGTTCACGGTCGATCGCCTCAAGCGTCGCCAGATGACGAACCTCGACACCACACCAAGCCTCCATTCGCAAAATTTCGCAAATTGCCGGGGTTTTGTACATCCGGCATATCCCTGATTCGGACCCTGAATTGGTGCGTCTCAGCGGTGCACCAGCGGCGAAACGGGTCGCGAGCGGCCAAATCACGACTGCTGATCGGTTGATGCGGGTATCTGCTCAGAACCCCGAGGACAAATCACGAGCTCGCATCGGCTCATGGTGGATCGGCGTTGCGCTCGTGTCGCCCGCGGCGAACCTCCGAGAGTGGCTGCGCTCAAAGAAACCGTCAGTCCATACGAGCTCCACAGGGACTCGGTGCTCGCCGTACTCGCGCGGCGCTGTGGCTGGCTGGACCCCAGCGACCGGGAGGCGCTGTTCCACGATGCGTACGCGCTCGTGCTCGAGAAGGAGCAGCAGGGACAGCTCGATCTCGAGCAGATGCACGAGCGCCAGGTCCGCGCGTACCTGATCCAGACCTCCCTCAACAAGGCGCTCGACGAGGGGAAGCGGGCCGAGCGCCGGTTGACGACGGCCCTTGACGACGACGCCGCCGGCCAGCCCGATGTCGCTGAGCGCCTCGAGGAGCGCGTCGTCTCGGCGATGGAGGGTGCCCCGGTCCGTGAGATCGTCGCCGAGCTCCCGGCTCGCCAGCAGGCGATCGTCAAGCTCCGCTTCTACTTCGAGCGCTCGCCGCAGGAGGTGCAGAAGCTGCTCGGGATGACCGAGCGCACGTACCGGCGCCAGCTCGAGCGGGCGATGAAGAAGATGGCCGCCCGCTACGAGCTCGTGCTGAGCGGCGAGTGGTGTGAGGACCACCGCAGCCTGATCATCGCCTACGTCGGCGGTCTCGCCGACGCCGAGGAGCTCCGCCTCGCCCGCGCGCATCTCAAGGGCTGCCCCGGATGCGCGCGGATGGCCGCCGAGCTGCGCCTCGCGACCCGCCGCACCGCCGCCCTGCTGCCACTGCCGGCGATCCCGTTCGCCGATGGCCCGCTGATCAGGCTCGCCGACGGAGCGAACGCGCTCCGCGATGTTGCGACGGAACTCGTTCACGGAGCGGCCCGCCACGTCGCCTCGCTTTTCAGCCGCGTCGATCCCGCCGCGGTCACATACGCGACCACGGCGCGACCGGGCGCGCTCAGTGCAACGCTGGCGGCGTGCGTGGTCCTCGGCGGGACGACGAGCTACTGCGTCGTCGAGGGCGTTCCCGGGCCACTGCGCGCGGCGCTCGGTGTGGAGCAGGCGGCCTCGAAGGAGGACGACGACGAACGGGAGCCGAAGCCGCGCCCCGAGCCGACGCCCGCTCCGGCGACGCCGGCCGTTGTCGCCCCGGTGCCGACGACTCCTACGCCGGCGCCGACCGGTCCCTCGAGCTCTGAGACCCGTGAGGACGCCCCGTCCTCGGAGCAGAACAAGGACTCCGACGGTGATGGATCGTCAGAGCCCACCCCGACTTCCGAGCCGGCCCCGGCCCCGGCACCCGCGCCCGAGTTCAGCCCAGAGGCGCCGGCGGCTCCCGCGCCGACGGCTCCGGCACCGACCGCACCCTCCGGAGGGGGCGGCGGTGGTGGGAGTAGCAGCGGCGGGGAGTTCGACTTCTAGGCCGAACGGCGGGTCAGATGACCGGGCCGGAGACCGGCAGCGGCGGGGCTGGAGGCTCGACGGCGGCCGGTAGCCAGCTGCGAAGGAATCCCTCGGCGAGGGCGATCGCGCCCGAATACGGGCCGAGCGCCGAGTCCATCGTCTCCTCGACGATCGTCCCCATGATCCGGTCGAGCGCGATCCGGGCGGCGGTGGTGTCGGGAGCCGAAGAGACGTCCGGGTGCAGGTACGCCATGGCGCCGCCGGAGCTGGCGATGAAGTCGGCATGGGCGGCGACGCCGCGCGCTTCCAGCGTGCGCAGGCCGCCGGCCGTGTAGGGCGCATTCGCGACCGGGACGACCGCCTCCGCGACGACGCGCTCCGCGACGCGCTCGTTGATGACGCCCGGACGCGCGCCCGGGACGATCGCCGAGCACGGAGCGGTCCAGAGCGCCTGGCGGGGTAGTGCCTCGACCCCGAGGTGCTCGACCAGGCGCTCTCCCCATACATCCCGCGCCTCGAGCAGCTGCGCGAGGGAAAAGCCGCTTCCGCTCGTCGCGATCGCGCACCCGCTCACGGTCGAGACGCCCACGATTCGCGCGCCTCCGGCGTCGAGTGCGCGAGCGATGCTTCCACCCATCTTGCCGAACCCCTCGATCACGATCCGCCGCTCGTCGAGTCCGCCGAGCGCCGCGCGGATCGCCGACGCGACGCCGCTTCCGGTCAGCATCTCCTCGATCGGGATCCCGTCCTCGACCCCGGCGGCAATGCCGTCGTTGCCACCTGGCGTCGGGAGGCCCGCGAAGTCGCTCTCTTCGGTGCCGAGGTCCGGGCCGGTCATGAGTGCGCCGGATGCGAGCTTGGGGGCGATCTCGGCCCGGAAGCGCTCGATCACGTGGGACCGGGTCGCCCGGGTCGCCCGCAGACCGAGCTTTGCCCCGCCCACGGGAAGCTCGAGCACGGCGAGCTTGTAGGTCATCGCTCGTGCCAGCAGCCGCATCTCGTCCTCGCTCACGTCGGGCGCCAGCCGGGTGCCGCCGCCGCTGCGCGGCGCCTCTGGGAGGTCGTAGACGATGATGCCGTCGACCGTTCGCAGCCGCTCGACTCGAGCGACGCCGCGTACTGCAGTAGCTGTCTGAGTCATGGTCATGCGGCGCATGGTGGCCCGCTGCGAGCGCCGCCCCAACGCCGAGACGCGAACCGTCGATCAGAGTTCCTGATCGAGTTCCGATTAGTTCAACGATTCGCGAAAGGCTTGCGGCGGGGCGCCGTTTCCAGCACCGTGGCTGTGCCGAGCCCGAAGGTCGGCGGTCCTGGGGATGAACGACTCCGCGCAAGCCACCGGCGGAAGCACGTACGCGACTCTTGACCTTGCGCTCCTCGAGCACCAGGCCCCGCGCGTCGCCGTCACGCCCGGACCGACGCTGTTCACTCTCGCCGCCGACGTCGCCGGAGCAGGACGCGGCACCCCGGGCCCGTGGATCGACGCCGCGCGGGCCGAGCTCGAGCCATCGGACCTCAAGGCGCTCGCGCCGACGGGCGGCCGGCCTGGCAGCTTCAGCCCCGGCTGCCTGATCCAGCCCTCCGACCAGGTGCCAAGCGGTGACGTCCGTGAGGAGCTCGAGCGGATCGCGACGATGCCGATCGAGGCCCTACTCGACGACATCGCCTTCGCCTGTGGGTCCTCGCCGCCTCCCCCCTGGGACGCCGTGGCGCGGCGCCCCCGTCGGTGGCTGGTGCTGTACGCGCGTGCACTCGGGCGGATTTGGCGGGGGATGCGTGAGCCGTGGATGGCGGCCGCCGGTCTCATCGAACGAGAGATCGAACGTGTGGAAACGGCCGCCGCACGCGGGGCGCTCCTGGAGCTGAGCGCGGACTTCCACCATCGCGCCGAGGTTCGCGAGGGGCAGTGGCAGATGCCTCACGACGAGCCGCTGGCGCTCAGCCTTCCCGGTGACGGTCTCGTGATCACCCCGATTCTCAACGGCCCGGGGAGCGCGCGGGCGAACGTCCACGACGATGGGACCCTGAGCGCGATTCACTATCCGCTTCCCGGAGTGAGCCAGATCCTCGCGGGTCAGGTTCTACCGCCCGCGGCAGCGCTGGAGGCTCTGCTCGGCGCCCGGCGGGCTCACATCCTGCGCATGTTGGATCGCCCGCGTCGCGCCGGAGAGCTCGCCGAGATCATGAGGACCACGCCGGGCGGCGCCACCCATCACCTGCAAGCGCTCGAGATGGCGGGGCTGCTCGTCCGGGAGCGCGACGGCCGCAACGTGATCGTGCATCGCACCGGGCGAGGCTCTGGCCTGATCGAGCTCTACGAGTCGCCCTAGGCGCAACGCGTCCGCGGCGGTTGAGCGGCGAGCGCTCCCCGCCCGAGGGATCTATGGTGAGGTCCATGGCAGAGGTCGATGACGCGGTGAAGCTGATCACGGACCCGGCAAACGTGGCGGAGTTGCCACGGACCGGGCCCGAGCGACGGTTCGCCGTCAACCAGACACGGGTGATGAAGGCGCTTCGCGATGGCGGGGCCGGCAAGGCGGAGGCGCGCGAGCTGGCGCTCGAGGCGCTGGTGAAGGTCGAGGGCGGGGCCGAGATCCGCGCGATCCGCGGCACCCCGGCGACCGGCAGCCGCGGCGATGCGAACGCCGAGGACTGGTGGGTCCCGGCGGACGCGGTCCGCTTCTGATCCACCCTTTGAAGATCGTGGAAAGCGTTGCCCGGCAGCGCGCCCTGCGCGAGCGTGGTCGCGCGCGATGCAAGGACTCGATCATCGGCCCGCCAAGTTGGTCGCCCTGCTGGGTGAGCCGCGCGCGCTGATCCTCGACGGCCTCGATGCGCCCGCGAGTTGCGGCGACATCGCGAAGGAGCTCCAAATGGTGCCGGCCGGCGCGACGCATCACCTCCGCAGTCTCGAAGCGGCCGGGCTCGTGAAGCGAAGGCGAGACGGGCAACGCGTGATCGTCGAGCGAACGGCCCGCGGGAGTGAGCTCCTCGCCCTGTACGAGCTCTTTGGAAATCCTTAAAAGGCTCGCCGGGGCTGGCTCCGTCGGTCACCCTTTACGTGCCGATGCCCGACCTGGCTGACCCGCCCCGCGAGTACGTGCCGGTTGACGAGCTCGATTCGGCGCGGGTGCAAGTCGCCATCTCGCCCTTGCCGACCGTCTTCATGTTCGCCTTGGGCGCGCTCGCGACCCGCGACGAGACGGCCGGCGCCGGACCCCCAGAGTGGAAGCAGGCGGTTCGCTCGCAGCTGCGAACGCGCGACCTCGAGGCGCTCGCCCCCCTTGCCGACCCGCGCACGAACACCTGGCCGAATGGCCTCGCGGGCGGGATGACGCCGGGTTTGCACACGTTCGAAGAGAACCTCGAAGAAGTCCTCAGCATCGACATGGGTTCGTTCGTCTCCGAAGTCGAGGAGGGCTGGGGCGAGCGGCCGGTGGACTCGTGGCTGGCCGCGCGGCGGGACCCGGAGCGTTGGCTGGACGACTACGGAGAGGCACTACGCCGCACGTGGGTTGCGATCCAGCCGCTCTGGCAGCGAGCGAAGCCCCTCCTCGATCGCGAGATCGAACGAGTTGGTGCTGGAATCGCGCTCGGCGCGGCCGGCCAGGTCCTCAACGAGCTCCACCCTCGAAGCTCGATCGTCGACGGCGAGTGGCGCTTCAACATGCATTTCCCGCGGCCCGAGCGCTGGCGCGTCTCGGACGAGTTCGTCATCAACCCCCTGGTCGTCGAGAACGCCTGCCTGGTCGCTGACGACAACCTCGACGCACTGACGCAGGTGTCCTACCCCCTACAGGGTGCCTGGCGAGCCTTCGACGGTGTCGAGGCGCCGCCATCGTCGCTCGAGGGCCTGCTGGGGGCGCAGCGGGCAAGGATCCTCGTCTCGCTCGAGCGGGCCGCACGGCCGGGCGAGCTCGCGGAGGAGATGTATCTGACCCCGGGGGCCGTCACCTACCAGGTGCGGGCGCTCGAGTCCGCCGGCCTCGTCAGTCGCAGCCGAGAGGGCCGCAACGTCGCTGTCCAGCGCACCGATCTGGGCTCGGCCCTGCTCGATCTGTATCTCGGCTAAGAGCCAGCGCCTTTGAGAGAAAGTAAAAAGGCTTGCCGCGCGGCCGGCGCATTACCTAGCTTCGCCCGCGGTGAATTCACACCCCCAGATTGACGGCCGCGCAGGCCTGTGATCCGCCGGCGACTCCCAGCTTCGCTCCTCGCCGGCGTGGCCGGCCTCCTCGGCCTCGCCACGAGCGCCACCGCCGCTTCGGAGCACGACGCGTCGCGGATCGTCGGCGGGGCTCCCGCGACGATCGCGGGCTCGCCCTGGCAGGTGGCCCTGGCTCGCAGCGGACCGGGCAGCGCCTTCAGCCGCCAGTTCTGCGGCGGGACCCTTCTCGCTCCGACGATCGTCCTCACCGCGGCCCAGTGCGTCCACGATGGCGGCGACGGCTACGACCCGCCCGCGAGCCTCGAGGTGATCAGCGGTCGCACGACGCTCTCCTCGGCCGAGGGACAGGTGATCAAGGTTGCCGCGATTCACCACCCGGTCAGCGGTCCGGGTGGCGCGCCGGCGTTCGAGTCGACGACCGGCCCCGACATCGGCCCTGACCTCTTCGACCCGGTCGGTTACGCCTGGGACGTCGCGCTGCTCGAGCTCGCAACGCCCTCCAGCTCGCCGGCGATCCAGATTGCCGGCGCCGACGAGGCACCCGCATCGGCGATCGCGCGTTCCGCGCTCACCGGCGGCTGGGGTCTCACCACTCCTGCCGGCAATGGCGCCCAGCCCGCCGATCAGCTGCAGACGGTCGAGCTGACGATGCTGGCCGACTCCGCCTGCGAGGACTACTTCGGCTGGGACCCGGTCTTGATGGTCTGTGCCGGCGGGCCCAACGGCGCGGCCGGCCGGGGAACGTGCATCGGCGACGCCGGTGGTCCGCTGGTCGTCCCGGTCGAGCTCGGCGCGGGGGTCGGCGTCCGGCTCGTCGGCAGCGCGAGCTTCCATTTCGTCGGCTGCGCGCAGAACATCCCGGACGGGTTCGCCCGCCTCGCCGCCGATCCGATCCGATCCGCGGTCGCGGTGGCGGTGCAAGAGCTCGCGGGCGTCGCCGCCGTCGGTAGTGGCGGGCGCCCGCTCGAGCCGCCGCGAGCAAAGATCGCCAAGCATCCGCGCAAGCGAACGGCGCAACGAAAGGCGAGCTTCAAGCTCGCTGCGAACGAGCCGGCGACGTTTGCCTGCAAGCTCGATCGAAGCCGCTTCAGGGCCTGCGAGGCGAGGTTCAAGCTACGGGTCGGTCGCGGCCGGCATCGCCTCCGCGTACGGGCGACCGATGCCCTCGGGCAGGTCGATCCGACGCCGGACTCGTTCCGCTGGAAGGTTGGGGGCAGACGATGAAACAGGAGGTTCGTATGCGAATCCGGGTCACGAGTGCAATCTGTGCGGTGGCGCTCTCTCTCGCCGCGGCGGGAGCCGCCCAGGCGGGCAAGGTCCAGCACACCGGCTCGATCACGGGAGTGGCGGGCTCGAAGGTGAGCTTCACGCTCGTCGAGCGCGACGGCAAGCCGGTCGAGATCACCAAGCTCGCCTTCAGGAACGTCCCGGTCACTTGCGACGACGGCTCCGGGGCGGCGCTGCCGAAGCTCGCCTTCGACAAGGCGATCAAGCTCAAAGGCAAGGGCTTCACCACCACTCAGTCGCTGCCGACCGGCCTCGCCGGGGAGCAGCGTGCCGCGGGCAGGCTCAAGGGCGAAGGCAAGAGCGCGTCGGGCACGTTCAGCGTCGACGCGACGGTGCAGGAGAACGGTGGCGGTTGCCACACCGGTGAGCTTGCGTGGAAGTCGAGTGGCCGCTGAACGCGGCCGCTCGACCGGCTACTCGGCCACCGGGGTCGCCCCGGCGATCACGTCGACGAAGTTCTCCAAGTGCTTCGTCGTCCAACATTCGAACGCCCCCGTGCAGTGGGGCTCGTATGCCGACATCACCGAGTCGCCGTAGTTCCAGTAGAGCTTCGGCTCCGGGTTGAGCCAGAAGGTGCGCCCGGCGTGCTCGGCGATCTGGGCGAAGACCTCGGCGTGGGGCGGGCGCCCGTTCGTGCGCGCGTCCCCGAGCACGATCACCGTCGAGCGCGGGTCGAGGTCGCCGGAGATCTCCTCGAGGAACTCGAGCCAGACGCGGCCGTAGTCGGTGTAGCCGGAGACGTCGGCGACGCCGCCCTCACGGCTGATCTTCTGCGCGATCTCGCGAAAGTCGCGCTCGCGCTCGAAGACCTCGGTCACCTCGGAGATCCGCTCGATGAAGACGAAGCTCCGCAGCTTGCGAAACGAGTCGTGCAGGGCGTGCAGGACGGAGAGGAAGAAGACGCTCGCCGACGTGACCGACGTCGAGACGTCGCACAGGACGTAGATCTCGGGCCGGCGCGGGCGCTTCGGGCGGTACTTGAGGCGGAGCGGGACGCCGCCGGTCTCGAGCGAGGCGCGCATCGTCCGCCTCATGTCGACGGCCGAGGCCCGCTGGCGCCCGCGCTGCTCCTGGCCGAGCGTCGCGATCCGCCGTTTCAGCTGCGCGACGGCGCGATGGACGGCGGCGAGGTCCTGGGTCGGGCTCGTCGGCAGCGAGCGGTCGAGGTCGGCGAGCGGGCGGGAGGGGGGCAGCTTCTCGGTCCGCGCGATCAGCGCCCGCTCGAGCTCGCGCCGCAGGTGCTTCTCGAAGGCGCGGATCTGTTCCCGCTCGAGCTCGACCCCGTCGGGGTCGCCGTCGCGTCCGCCGACCTGGAGCCCGAGGTTGCGCCGGATCCGCTGCACGTCGACCCCGACGACGCCGGAGCCCTCGCCCTGGCGGCCGAAGGCGGCGATCGCGAGCCGCGCGGCGTCGCGCATCTCGCCGTCCGAGCCCTCGGCGATCGCCTGGCGGATGGCCTCGCGCAGTTGCTCCAGGTCGAGCTCGTCACCACCGTCGTAGCGGCTCTCCTCGCGCAGGCCGAGCTCGATCGCCTCTGCCTCGGCTGCGCGGAAGAAGTAGCGATCGAAGACGAGCTCGAAGACGCGCCGGTCCTCCTGCGACTTCGCCACCGTCGCCGCGAGCGCTTCGCGGAAGTCGGCCTGCTCGGTCCAGGGGACGGCCTCCAGGGCGGCGAAGGAGTCGAGCAGCTCGGCGGTGCCGACGGCGACACCCTCGTTGCGAAGCTCCTCGCAGAAGCTGACCAGCCGCGGGGCCAGCCCGCCCCCCGCGCTCACTGCGCGGCCTCGAGCCCTGGCGGCCCGAGTTGCGCCCCGATCCGCTCGGCGACCAGATCGATGTCGGTGCGGTGCTTGACGATGATGTTCATCGTCCGCTCGAACAACGCGCGGTCGAGCTCTCCGCCGCCCAGCAGCAGCAGCGCCCGGGCCCAGTCGATCGACTCGGCGATCGAGGGCGGCTTCTTCAGGTCGAGCTGGCGCACCATGTGGATCACCTCGACGAGCCGCCGGGCGAGCTTCTCGTCGAGCTCGGGCGCGTGCAGGCGGACGATCTCCATCTCACGCTCGACCCCCGGGTAGTCGAGCCAGAGATACAGACAGCGTCGTTTCAGCGCCTCGGTCAGCTCGCGCGAGTTGTTCGACGTGAGGAGGACGAGCGGATGCGTGCGCGCCTCGATCACGCCGAGCTCCGGGATCGAGATCTGGAAGTCGGAGAGGACCTCGAGCAGCATCGCCTCGAACTCCTGATCGGTCTTGTCGATCTCGTCGATCAAGAGCACCACCGGCTCCTCGGACGCAATCGCCTCGAGCAGGGGCCGCGTGAGGAGAAAGTCCTCGGAGAAGATCTCATCGAACGCCGAACCCAGTCTCTCGCCTGACCCGCCGGCCCCCGGAGGCGAAGCCGAGGAGGTCGGCGGAACGTTCGTTGTTTGCTGCTGTTGCGCATTTATGCGCAACAGCTGCTTGCGGTAGTTCCACTCATAAAGCGCCTTCGCCTCGTCGAGGCCCTCGTAGCACTGGAGGCGGATCAGGCGGCGGCCCGTCGCGCGGGAGAGCGCCTTCGCGAGCTCGGTCTTGCCGACGCCCGCGGGCCCCTCGACCAGCACCGGCTTGCCCATGTGGCCGGCGAGATAGGAGACCAACGCGGCGGGTTCGTCGGCGAGATATCCGACCTCGCCGAGCGCATCCTTTACGCCGGCGACGGAGTCGAGCTGCTCTTCGGTTGCCATCGCCGATGAATAATGACGGCTGTGCCACTCCTTACCCTCGGCGCCGTGCTGCCCGAATCCGTCGCGCCCTACGCGCTCCTCATGGGTCTCGGCTTCCTGATCGCGATCTTCGGCCACATGAGCGGCTCGAAGTGGACGATCGCGATCGGGATCATCGTGATCATGCTCGCCACGCTGCTGTTGCCGCTCGCGCTCGAGATCACAACCGACAACCAGCCCGACCGCCCCGGTCCCGAAACGCCCGGCATCTGAGTCCGGCCCCGCGGCGCCTGTAACGCAGCGGCCCCTGAGCGCGATGTAACTGGTGACGGCGGCGCCTTGGGCGCGCGGGGCTCACTCGGCGAGTCCCGGCCGTGCCGGTCCACGAACGCGTGGACGGGCGAACCGACGCGCAGAGGAGGACGGCATGCTCAAGGGAACGAGGGTCACCCGTGCGGTTGGACTGACGCTCGGAGGCCTCGTGGCGCTCGCCGTGATGTTCGGCGCCGCGGCAGGCCTCGCCAAGGCCGCCCCGGTCGAGCACGAGTACGACCTCGTGACCCCATCGGGGGACGGGACCGGCGAGGAGCCCGAGGCGGCGCTAGGGGGTGAGAGCGAACTCCGGGAGTCGACGAGTCCTGCGGTGGGGTCGTCCGTGTCCGGCACGTCATCGACCCCCGCTGCGAGCACGTCGGCCGAACCCCCGCCTTCATCGGGCGAAGTCTCGGACGGCGCGGGTGAAGGACGGCGAGCGGAGTCTCCGCTGCGGGGAGAGACCTACGCGTTCGTGCCCCGTGAGCCCACGGATGACGCGGCACCGAGGCCGACGACGCTGGCTGGGACGACGTCGGCTGGGACGACGTCGGCCGGTGGAGCTCCGGGGGCGCTGATCGTCGTCTCGGGCCTCGCGCTCTTGGCCACGATCGCCGCCGTGTGGCGGTGGCACCGTCGCCGCCAGTGGTAGCGCCTGCGTGCACCCTCGCGGATCCGCTCGCGAGCGGGAACGTGGCCCGGGTCGGCTCCCGCGAGCCAACCGACGTCGAGCTCCTGTCCCGTTCGGCGCGTGACCCCGAAGCGTTCGGTTCCTTCTACGACCGCCACGCGACGAGGATCCTCGCCTATTTCCAGCGGCGCACGGCGTGCCCGGAGTCCGCGGCCGATCTCACCGCGGAGACATTCGCGGCCGCGTTTCTGGCTCGCCGGCGCTTCCGCGATACGGGCGCGCCCGCGATCGCCTGGCTGTTGGTGATCGCGAAAAGGCAGCTCGCGAACCTCTTGCGAAAGCAAGCGATCGAGGACCGCGCCCGCCGGAAGCTGGGGATCGAGCGGGTCGCCCTCGACGATCACGCACTCGAGCGGATCGAGCATCTCGCCGACCTCGGGCCGCTCGCCGAACGCCTCGAAACGGCCTTCGGTGAGCTCACTCCCGAGAGCGTCGAGGCCGTGCGGCTACGAGTCGAAGCAGAGCTCCCCTATGCCGAGGTCGCACGACGACTCGGCTGCTCGGAGGGCGCCGCCCGCGTACGCGTCGCTCGCGCGCTTTCCCGGCTGGCAGACATCTTGGAGGTAACGACGTGATCGATCACGACTCAGCGTCTGATAGCGCCAACCGGTCAGGACTGCCGGGGATTCGCGCGGCGCTTCTCGCCGGCGTTTTGCGCCATCGAGCCCGGACGCGTGCTCGCGCTTTCGGTGCCGGCGTCGCCGTAGCTGCCGTGGGCGCCGCCGGTTTGGTCGGCGGTGTCCTCTCGCAAGAGCCCTCGCCAGCCCTTGCGGCAGCGCTCGTCATCGAACCGAACGGGCGGTGGATCGAGGTGGAGATCGTCGAGGCGGACGCCGGCGAGCAGCAGATGAGCACGGAGCTTCGGCATGCAGGCATCGACGCGTCGGTCGAGATCATTCCGACGATCCGAGGCAGGACCGGTGAGTGGATGGGTCTGCAAAGAGTCGAGGCACCAGGCGACGGCGGAGCGCCACCGCACGGCGCTGCCCCCGGGCCGGCACAGATATGGGATCCGGACGACATCGGCGCGGACGGTCGGGTCCTGATGATCAGGCGCTCCGCGCTGGGTCGCCTCGAGCATGCACGTTGGGTCTTCTACGTCGGCCGCGAGCCCGATCGGGGCGAGACCCGTCAGGTTCTGTTCGATGACGGCCCGAGGGAGATCGGGCCGCGCTGGAGAGGTCACGTGGAGTGAGCTCGCGCACGTAGCTCTTGCGTTGCCGCCACCGCCTGGGGGAGGATGGGCTCGTGGGGGCGAAGCCGTTGACGAAGGAGGAGCTGCAGCTTCGGTGGGTCCTGCGGCTCGCCGCGTTCACCTTCTCCGCGGAGACGATGGTCTACCTGCTGCCGGCGATCCTCGGCAGCAACCCGGGCTGGGGCGAGCTCCCGTTCGTCGTCAACTCCTTCCTCAAAGCCGGGCTGATCGGCGGCGTCTGCTTCATCGCCGCCGCCGACGTGCGGCGCTTCGAGCGAGCGGTCACGCTGATCGTCGTCGGGCTCGGCCTCTGGGTGCCCGGCGGGCTCGCGGTGCTCGCTTTCGGCGAGCACTCGCAGGACGTCGAGCTGCTCGGGGTCGAGGTCTCGATGACGCTGATCCTCTGGGTCGGCGTTCTCTTCGAAGGCGCCTTGGCCGTGGGCTTCGCGATCCTTCACCGCCGCGCGTTCCGAGCCTGGCATGAGATCACGTTCTTCTCCGCGGGCCAGTTCCGGACCCTGACCGCGGTCGCCGAGGCGATCCTCTGGACCTCGCCGGCCGGCGAGGGGCCGCCGCCCGAGCTGACGCCGGAGGAGGTCGCGCGCAACTCGGACCGCTACCTGGCCGGCTTTGCCGCGAAGCGCAAGTGGGTGATGAAGGTGGCGCTCGTGGGAATCAACCTCTACCCGCTCGTCTTCGCGAAGCCCACGTTCACCCTGCTCGGCGCCGACGAGCGCCGCGAGTTCCTCGAGCGGCGCTTTGGCGACGACGTCGCCCGCCGGCGCATCGGCAGCTTCCGCCGCTGGCTCGTCCAGGGGATGATCCGGCTCGCGCAGCAGGTCGTCTACCTCGGCTTCTACAGCGACCGCCGCACCTGGCCGGCGGTCGGCTACGTCCCCTTCTCCGAGCGTCCCGAGGGCGCCGGCGTAGCGCGCAAGCGCCGCGGAACCCTCGAGGTCGTGAGCGCCCACGACGTGGACGGCGACCTCTCGGCCGAGGTCGTCGTCGTCGGCTCGGGCGCCGCCGGCGCCGTGCTCGCCTACCGGCTCGCCGAGCAGGGGCACGAGGTGCTGATGATCGAACGCGGCCGCCACGTCGATCCGGCCGAGTTCACCGAGGACGAGGTCGAGATGCTCGGCACTCTCTATCGCGACGGGGCGGTGCAGCTCGCTCGCGACTTCAAGCTCCAGGTGCTGCAGGGGATGTGCGTCGGCGGCACCACGGTGATCAACAACGCCGTCTCGATCCCGCCTCCCGAGGAGGTGCTCGAGCGCTGGGAGCGCGAGAGTGGCGGTGCCTTCGACCCGGGTCCGGTCGCCGACGGCGTCGAGTCGATCAAGGAGCTGCTGCGGATCAAGGCGCAGCCGGCCGAGGTCGTCCCCGCCGGCGCGCGCAAGTTCGTCAACGGCGTTCGCGAGCTCGGCCTCGCCGGCAGCGCCCGTCGCTACGCGCCGATCGAGGCCAACATCGAGGGCTGCCTCGGCTGCGGCTACTGCAACATCGGCTGTGCCTACGGTCGCAAGCTCTCGATGCTCGACACGCTGCTTCCCTGGGGCCAGGAGCGATTCGGCGCCGAGCGGATGCGGATCCTCTCCGACGCGAGCGCCGAGGGGATCGAGGAGTCGGGGGGCCGGGTGAGCGCGATCCACTGCCGCGCCAACGGCCGGCGCTTCCGCGTCCGCGGCGAGCGCTTCGTCGTCGCCGCCGGCGCGATCAACTCCTCCTACCTGCTCGGCCGCTCGGGGATCGGCGGGCCGCGGGTCGGCCGCGGGCTCTCCTTCAACGTCGGCTCGACGATCACCGCCGAGTTCGACGAGACGCTGCGCTCCTACGCGGGCCTTCAGATCACCCATGTATTCGAGCCCGCCGTGGACGGGCCCGACGTCGTGATGGAGACCTGGTTCAACCCGGTCGTCTCGCAGGCGCTGGCGATGCCCGGCTGGTTCGAGCAGCACCGCCGCAACATGCGCGCCTACGACCGCCTCGCCGCCACCGGCGTCCTCATCGGCACGGAGCCGAACGGGAAGGTGGACAAGGCGCTCTTCGGCGGCGCCGACGTCGTCTATGAGCCGACCGCCGCCGACCTGCGGCGCCTGGTCCAGGGGTTGAAGCTCGCAGCGCGGATCTACCTCGCCGCCGGTGCGACCAAGGTGATGCCCGCGACCTTCGGCTTCCGCGCCTACACCCGGCCCGAGCAGCTCGACGAGCTCGACGATCTGGTGCGTACGAACGAGGACATCCAGCTCGGCACCGGACACCCGCAGGGCGGCAACTCCCTCGCCGCCGACCCCGGCGGCGGTCCGGTCGACCCGCGCACGTTTCGCGTCCACGGGACCTCGAACCTCCACCTGTGCGACGCGAGCGTCTTCCCGACCAGCCTCGGCGTCAACCCCCAGCTGACGACGATGGCGCTCGCCGAGTGCGCCGCGGGGCGGATCGCCGCGGAGCTTTCGTAAGCGTTGTGCAGGGTCCGCGGGCGGGCGCAATGAGCGCCTCGCGTGACCGTCGTTACGTGCGCTAGGCTCGCGCGCCAGGGGGCCCCGTCCAGGCACCCCTTACTGATGGCCGCCGGCGATCCTTCGAAGCCAGTTCTGCGTGCAGTCGATTCCCCCAGGGGCGACGCGAGTCCGGCTGGCGCCGTCGCGGCGGCCAAGGAGGCCGCGGCTGAGGTCGGCGAGGCGGCCGGCGAGGCGCGCCGGGAGAGCGCGGCGACGCTGGCGAAGGAGGTCCGCCGTCTCCGCGCCGAGCTCCTCGTAGCCCGCGACGCGGCGCTCGAGAGCGAGCGGCGCGCGCGCGACGCCGACGTCTCTCGGATCGACGCCGAGGCACGGATCCGCGAGCTCGAGCAGGAGACGATCCGGGCCGAGACCACGACCGCGCAGGTCGAGGCGAGGATGACCGCGGCGATCGAGGCGGCGACGAAGCAGGCGGAAACCGAGATCGCGAACGTGCGCGAGCGCGCCGCCGGCGAGGTCGCCGAGATCCGTGCGCGCGCCGAGCAGCGCCTCGCCGAGTCACGGGAGCGGCTGCGGGTGAAGGCCGAGGAGAAGCTGCGTGCGGCGGTCGAGCGGATCAAGGCGCAGGCGGCCGAGCGGGCGAAGGAGCTGGCCGCCGAGCACGCCGAGCAGGTTCGCGAGCGAGCCGAGGCCGAGCACAAGGTGGCTCTCGCTGAGGCTCGCGAGCAGATCGAGGCGGACTTCGAAAAGCGGATCGAGGCGGCGGAGCGCAAGTCACGCCAGGCCGACCAGAAGGTCGAGATGGCCTCCGAGGAAGCGGAGCGCCGGGTGCGCGCCGAGACCGAGCGCCGCAACAGCGCAGAGCGGGCGCTCGCCGGCACCGAGGCGAAGCTCGAGCGGCTGGTCGAGCGGCTCGCGACAGAGGCCGAGGAGCGCGCCCGCGAGCAGGCACAGGTGCGGTTGCGCGAGCAGACCGAGGATCTCGAGCGGCAGGCGGAGATCGCCGCGGAGAGGGCCCGCACGGAGGCCGACCGCAAGGCGAAGGAGGAGCTCCGCTCCCGCCTGCGGGAGGAAGGGGAGAAGGTCCGCGCAGAGGCCGAGGAGCGCGCCCGCGAGCAGACCGAGAAGCGGCTGAAGACGCTGGAGACGCGAATCGAGCGCGAGGTCGAGGCGAGCGCGCGCAAGGCCGCGGTCGAGGCCCAGCGCGACGCCGACCGCCGCCGCGCCGAGCTCTCCGAGCGGCTCGAGCGCGAGGCGGAGGAAGCCGCCCGCTCCGCGGCCGACCGCGCGCGCAGAGAGGCATTGGGCGAGTAACGCCTGAATACCGAACGTTCCGAAACCGTGCTCCGCTTCGCGCTCCGCCATTTTCGGGTCAGCTGGGACGGCCGGGTCAGCCGCCTAACGCTGGAGCGTAGGGGCGAGTATTCGGTACGCCTTGATCCCGAGGCCTAAGCGCTCGCGATCCTCGCCGACCGATGGATCGAGCTCGGTCAGCTCCCGGATCCGCGTCAGCCGGTGGGCGACCGTGTGGCGATGGGCGAAGACCGCGCGCGCGGTGGCGTTCATGTTGCAGTCGTTGGCGAGATAGGTCTCGAGCGTGCCGAGGAGGTCGGTGCGGTACTCGCGGTCGTGCTCGACCAGCGGCGCCACGGTCTCGTCGTAGAAGCGCCGGACCTCCTGCGGGTCGGTGGCCATCGCGCGGAACAGGAGCCGGTAGACGCCGTTGCCGATCTCGGCCGTGAGCTGGTCCGCGACGCGGTCGTCCCTGGCGATCACGTCGAGCATCAGCTCGGCCTCGGCGATCGCCCGGTCGAGCTCGGCCGGCTGGCCGCAGTACGAGGAGCTGGCGGCGGGCCCGTGAGCACGCAGCCTGGCGACGATCGCCTTCGCGGATGCCTCCGCTCGCGCCCCGGCCTCCTCTCCCCGGGCAGGGAGGAGCGCGTAGACGCGCTCGCCCTCACCTGCTGCGAGCGGCTCGGCGAGCGCTCCCTCGTGCTCTCCCGCGATCAGTGCCGAGACATGGCGCGGGCGCGCAGAGCGGACCTCGGCCACGAGCGCGACGGCGCCGTGAGAGAGGTCGCAACCGAGGCGGCCCGCGCGGCTCATCGTTTCGGCCGGGTCGGCGCGCCCCGCCCGCAGGTCCTCCAGGAGGCTCCCCCGAAGATCCGTCGCGACCTCGTCGCGAGCGTCGGTGACGGCGACGTCGGCGAGCGCTGCCAGCGCCGTAGTGCGGAGGATCTCTCCGACGTCGACGCGAACCTGAGGCAGGCCGTTCGCCGCGGCGTCGAGGGCGAGGACCCAGCCGATCGTCTCCTCGCCCGCTTCGATCGGGAGCGAGCGGTCCGGCTCGGCGGGAGCGGCTGCGAGCCGGGAGAGGCCGTCGAGGTCGTACCCGGGCGCCGACGAGGCGGAGACCCCGCGCGAGGGGAGCACGATCGCGACTGGGGCGCCGGCCTCCTCGGCGGCCAGCTCGGCGATCCCGCGCGAGGCCCTCGCCCGCGAGCAGGGCGGCGAGCATCCGGGTGTGGAGGTCACGCAGTCGGCGGGCCCCGCGCTGGGAGCCCGCCGACTGCGAACTGTCGCCTACCAACTCGGCTAGGCCGGGATTTCGGTCTCGGTGTGGGCCTGGAGGACCCCGTCGCCCTCCTCGCCGGTGCGGATCCGGATCGCCTCCTCGACGGGGATCACGAAGATCTTCCCGTCGCCGACGTCACCGGTCCGCGCGTGCTTGAGGATCGTCTCGACGACGATCGACTTGTCCTTGTCCTCGACGACGACCTCGATCTTGAGCTTCGGCCGCACGTTGACGGTCAGGCTCGATCCTCGGTACGTCTCGACGATGCCACGCTGGCGGCCCGAGCCCTTCACCTCGCAGATCGACAGGGACGGAAAGCCCTTGTCGAGCAGCTCTGAGCGGATCGGCTCGAACGCCTCGTGGCGGATGAACGCCTCGATCTTCTTCATCTGACTCACCTCCTCCCTAGATCTGGGGTTTGTCGGCGGGGCGATCCGCGGTCATCGCGGTGGCCGCCGCCGTTGCCGTGGCCCCCGATGGTGCCGGAACTCCGACGCTATCGGGTCCACCCGGCCACTCCTCGGGTGGAATGAAGGCCTCCGGGTAGCCATACATGCCGTGTGAGGAGATGTCCAGCCCGGCGACCTCTTCCTCGCTCGTCCACACGCAGCCCGACCGTCCTCTTGATCAGGAAGAAGGTGGCGTAGGAGAGCACGAACACGAGGGCGAAGATCGCCGCGACCCCGACAGCCTGAACCGCGAACTGACCCACGGTCGACCCGAGCTCGGCATCGCCGAAGATGCCGTACCAGACACCGGGCGAAGCACCCTCGAGGATCAGTCTCGGGGCGGCGAACAGACCGACCGCGAGCGTTCCCCAGATCCCGGCGAGACCGTGCGCCGAGAGTGCTCCCACAGGGTCGTCCAGGTACTTGTCGATCGCGTAGACGCCATAGACGACGATGATCCCGCCGACGAATCCGATCAGTGGGGCGGCCCAGAACTCGACGTAGCCCGACGGAGCCGTGATCGCGACGAGCCCGGCGATCGCGCCGTTGCCGGCCATGCCGACATCGACGGTCTTGGTCTTGCGGTAGGAGAACAGACACGCTGCGACCACTCCGGCGGCGGCGGCGAGCTGCGTGTTGAGGGCAACCTCGGCCATGAAGTTGTCCGAGGTCCCGAACGTCGACCCGGCGTTGAAGCCGTACCAGCCGACCCAGAGGATCGCCACGCCGAGACCGACGAGGGGCATCGAGTGGCCCGGGATCGCCCGCGGCCTCCCGTCGCGCCCGTACTTGCCGAGCCTCGGGCCGAGCAGCAGAAGCGCCGCGAAGGCGCCCACCGCGCCGGTGAGGTGAACCACCGACGAGCCGGCGAAGTCCATCACCGGCTTGCCGCCGACATCGGCGAGGAAGCCCCCGCCGTACACGCCGTGCGCCACGAGCGGGTAGATGATCGCGCCGAACACCGCGGCGTAGATCGCGTAGGCCGCGAACTTGATCCGCTCCAGGGTCGTGCCCCACACGATCGCGAGGGAGACGGCGCAGAAGAGCATCCCGAAGAGCATCAGGGCTGTGTCCGTCCCGGCAACCTCCGTGCGCCGCGACGACCTGGCCGTAGTGGAAGAAGAAGCCTTCCGTGCCGAAGACCTTGTTCCCCGTGAGCGAGGAGATCCCGTAGCCGACCGCCCACCAGGCGAGCGTCACGACGGCGAGGTTCACGAACACCTTCGCCACGCCGGTGCCGACATTCTTCTGTCGCGAGAACCCGATCTCGAGCAGCAGGAAGCCCGCCTGCATGAACAGCACGAGCACGCAGGCGACCATTACCCACGTGATGTCCAGCTCGCCCTTGACGGCGTCGAGCGCGCCCTGCCCCTGAGCCAGAGCCGACCCGGGTAGGACGAGGAGTGCGGCCAGCGCCATCACGGCGCCCAAGCCCATCCTCATTCTCATCTTGTTGCCTCCTTGCCGCCTCCGGGTAGCCGAAAGCGGTCGCGGTTGGACGAATCGCGACCCAAGGTAGGTTTCGCCCGCCGGGACTTGCTTATCCCGTTGTCGAAACTTTTGCGACGAGTCCTTGTACCGGCGGTCGAAAGTGCCCGCGCTCAGGCGTGAACAGATTGGACAGTCGGTCCGACCGTGAGCTCGACGCCCTCCTGGCCCATCTCGACCGCGTCAGGCTTGTGGCCGAGCTCCTCCCAGCGCCGCCGCGCCGAGCCGTGGAGCTCGTCGAGGAACTCGTCCGCGTGCAGGGGGTCGTGGTGGAAGAGCATGCAGCCGCCGGGCATCGACCCGGCTCGCGAAGGTGAGCATGTCCGACATCGCCGAGTGCCCCCAGCCGATGTGCCCCGGGTACTCGTCGTCGGTGTACTGGCAGTCGTGGATCAGCAGGTCTGCATCGCGGGCAAGGTCGAAGCCCGAGATCCACTCCGGCTCGAGGCCCTCGAGCGAGGTGCCGAGTGCCGGCTCATGGTCCGGGATGTAGGCGACGGTCGAGTCCGCGTCGGAGATCCGGTAGCCGAGCGTCGGCCCGCGGTGGGTCACCGCCTCGGCGCGGATCGTCGCACCGCCGAGCTCCCACTCACTTGCGGGTGTGTCGCGGAAGGAGACCGAGCACGGAAGCTCGCGGACCTCAACCGGGGAGAGCGGCGCGGAGATGTAGCGCGCGATCCGGTCCTCGAGCGAGGCCTCTGGCGATGATGGGCCCCAGATCACGATCTCCGATTCGGCGCGGAAGCAGGGCGGGAAGAACATCAGGCCCTGAATGTGGTCGAGATGCAGGTGGGTGAGCAGGATGTGGATGCGGGCGGTGGGGGCGAGCCCGAGGCCGAGCGTCCTGATCCCGGTGCCCGCGTCGAGAATCAGGATCTCGCCGCTGGGCAGCGTCAACTGCACGCAGGAGGTGTTGCCGCCGTAACGGTTCATGTGCGGCCCGGGGGCCGGCACCGACCCTCGTGCCCCCCACACTTTTACGCGCACTACTCCTCCCCCGGCCAGAAGAGGATCATCGCTCCCGAGGTGCCGTTCTCGCCGGCGACGATCGGGAAGGCGCTCGCCTCGATCTGGATCTCGCTCCCATTCGCCGCGCGGATTGCGAACCGCCCGTGCGCCGGGCGGCCCGCGCGGACGGCGGAGGTCGTGTCGAGCTCGTCGATGACCGCCCGGTTTCCCCGCTGGTCGATGAGGCCGACGATCTCGCTCCACTCCGCGGCGCTCATGCGGCCGACGTCCTCGAACGAGCGGCCGAGCAGCGCCGCCGCGGACTCGTTGAAGAAGACGAGCGCGGCGTCGTTGTCGAGGAGAAAGGCGGGCGTGGAGAGGCTCGTCAGCAGATTCCGCGCCAGGATCAGCTCAAGGGGCTTCTGCGATTGCGATCCCCGTTGCGGCGGCTCGGTTGTGGTGCGCTCGCGGGAGTCCATGCGCGTCGCAGGCATTCTTCCACCGATTGTCCCGATCGCAACGTGCGCGCGCGCCGGGCACGCATTCGTTCAAGACACGCGCGCCGATGGCCGATAGCAAGCTGGGTGTTCAGTTCACGCGACCGCGACAACCTCGCCGCGGAGCTCGCCGCCGCGCGCGCTCGCATTACAGAGCTCGAAACGGAGCTCTCCAAGTCCGCTTCGCGCGACCGGATCTCCGGCAACCTGCTCACCCTGCGCGCGTTCCGCACCCAGCTCGACCTCGACATCCAGCGCGCCCACCGCTACTCGCGACCGCTCGCGATCGCGGTCCTCGATATCGACCGCTTCCGCTACCTCAACCTGAAGCACGGCTACGCCTGCGGCGACCTCGTACTCGGCGCGGTCGGCGGCGTCGTCGCCGCGGCGGTCCGCTCGCACGACCTTGCCTGCCGGATCGGCGGCGACGAGTTCGCGATCCTCTTCCCCGAAACCGAGGTGGAGGGCGCCGTCGACGCGGTGCAGCGGATCCTCGTCTCGCTCGAGAGCCTCGACGCCGGCGGGGTCCAGGGCCACTCCGCCTCGGCGGGCGTCGCGATGCTCGACGGCTCGCAGGGCCCCGAGTCGTTGCTCGCCGCCGCCGCTTCGGCTCTCGACGAGGCGCGCGCGGCCGGCGGCGGACAGGCGATCGTCTACGCCCCCGCGGTTCCCGGAAGCGAGGATGCCGAGCAACTCGCCGGCGGGCCCGGCGCGGTGATCGCGGCGCTTGCATCGACGCTCGGCGAGCGCGACCGCTACACCGGCGACCACTCCGAGAGCGTCGTCGACCTGGTCGAACGGGTCGGCGAGGCGCTCGCGCTCGGGCCGGACGAGATCGGGCGGCTACGCACCGCGGCGCTGCTTCACGACATCGGCAAGGTCGGCGTCCCCGACGAGATCCTGCACAAGAACGGCCCGCTCGACGATCGCGAGTGGGAGGTCATGCGCCAGCACCCGGTGATCGGCGAGCGGATCATCCGCGCGATTCCCGGGATGGGCGCGATCGCGCGCGCTGTCCGCCACGAGCACGAGCGCTGGGACGGCAAGGGCTATCCGGACGGCCTGGCCGCGGAGCAAATTCCGATCGAGGCGCGCATCATCCTCGCCTGCGACGCCTACCACGCCATGACCTCGGACCGCCCGTACCGCAAGGCGCTGCCGCACCGCGCCGCCATGGCCGAGCTGACGGCGAACGCCGGGAGCCAGTTCGACCCCCGGGTCGTCGAAGCCCTCGTGGGCTACCTCTACGGCCGCCGCCAGTCGGGTTTGGCGGCCGTCTAGTTAGTCGCGACCCGACCGCGACCGAGGACCTCAGCCCTCGAGCTTGCCGATCTTGAAGATCTTCGTCCCGCAATCAGGGCACGTACCCTGGATCGCCGGCCGACCATTCTTCATCGTCACCTGCTGCGGGTCCTTGATCTCGACCTTCTTACGTTCCTTAACGCAGTAGCCCTCGGGCATCGCGCCTCTCCTTCCAGTAGGGGACGTTCGAGCGACCGTAGACCGCTCGTCGGACGCTTGAGGCGTGATTTTGTGCGTTATGTAACTAGCGGGGTTGTTGACGGCCATGCGAGGATTCCCCGCGCAACATGGCCGAACGCTGCCGGCGCATAGCCGATTCATCCCGTTTCCAGGGCTTCATCTTCGTCGTGATCGTGCTCAATGCGGTCACCCTCGGCCTCGGCACTTACGACTGGAGCGACTCGGTCAGCGAGGCGATCACGGTCCTCGACGACACGTTGCTCGGCATCTTCGTCGTCGAGCTGATCATCCGGATCGGCGCCTTCGGGAATCGGCCGCAGGACTTCTTCAAGGACGGCTGGAACGTCTTCGACTTCGTCGTCATCGGCCTCGCCTTCCTGCCCGGCCTACGCGACAACGTCACCCTGCTGCGGCTCGCGCGGCTGCTCCGGGTCGTCCGCCTCGTGAGCGTGATGCCCGACCTGCGCATCCTCGTGCGGGCGATGGCGCGATCGCTGCCGCCGATCGGCAGCCTCGCCTTGCTGACGCTGCTGATCATGTACGTCTACGGCATGGTCGGCTGGATCCTGTTCGGCGAGGAGGACCCGACCAACTGGGGAAACATCGGCGACGCGATGCTGAGCCTCTTCCAGATCCTCACGCTGGAGAACTGGCCCAGCTTCCTCGAGGCCGGCCAGGAGATCGCGCCCGCCTCGTGGATCTACTTCGTCTCCTACGTGCTCGTCGCCTCGTTCCTCGTCATCAACATCCTGATCGCGATCATCATCAACTCGGTCGAGGAGGTCCACGAGGTCGAGAAGGCAGCGGAGCTCGATGCCATCGACGACGAGATCGCGACGGCGGACGGGTCGGTCGCCGATCGTCTGCGCGAGCTCAGGCACACCCTCGACAAGCTCGAGCAGCAGCTCGCCAAGGGCGGCGACGAGAGCATGACCCCGGCGAGGGGCACCAGGGGCCCGACGAAGGGCGGCCGAGCCCGCATGTAGCCCCCGTCGCCGTGAACGTCCCGGAGACCCGGGCTCAGACGGGGTGTGCGGGACGTTCGTCTAACTAGTTGCCGGAGTCCTGCCCGGAGCTGCGCAGACCGGCGATCTCGGTGCGGAGGTCCGCGATGTCGTCCTGGACGACTGTGAGCTCGCTCTCCGTCGTCCGCTGATCGGCCGCGACGGCGGCGATCCGCGCCTCCAGGTCGTCGACGCGGTCACCGAGCGAGGCGATGTCCTGTTCGGCCTCGCTGGCGGTCTCCTGCTGCACGGACTCGACCTGGTCGCGCAGCGCCTGCACCTCGTCCTTGGTCGCCGATTCGTCCTTGGCGCTCGAGGCGAGGACGACCCCGGCGATCCCGGCGGCGAGCGCCAGCACGATCGCGGCGCCGCCCGCGTAGGAGCGGATCCCGAGCTTGCGGTCGACCTGGGCGATCCAGGCGCGCAGGCCCTCGAGCCGCGACTCGGGCGTCTCGACGGGCTCGGGCGGCTGGGCGGCCGGCTGCGACCCGGTCTTCGGGGGCGTGCCGCCCGCGGTCATGCCGTCGGCGGCTTCGGGTCGCGGATCTCGCCGCCCTCCGGCTCGAGAGCGCGGCCGGAGTCGGCCCAGGCCTGGATCCCCCCGCCGATGTGGTGTACGTCGAAGCCGGCCTCGCGAAAGGCCTGCGACGCCATCTGCGAGCGGTTTCCCCCGCGGCAGTAGAAGACGATCGCCCGGTCGCGAGGCAGCGTTTCGGCGGCCGCGGTGAGCTCGTTCATCTCGATGTTTCGTGCCCCCGGGAGGTGGCCGCCCTCGAACTCCTCCGGGCGGCGCACGTCGACCAGCTCGGCCCCGTCGGAGATCAGCGTCTCGGCCTCCTGGGGGCTCACCTCGCCCGTTACCTGTTGCGTGTCGGACACGCGAACATCATTACCACCCGCTCGGGCGGCCGCGGACACCTTCACTCGCGAAAGGGAGCTTGTGCGTGGATATAGCGCACAACCACCCTCTCGCGCGGTGGCCCATGCGGACACCCGATCACTACCATCCGCCGCCGATTTCCCCGAACGCGAGGAGCCTCACTCAGATGCCGGAAGCCGTGATCGTCGACGCCGTCCGCAGCCCGATCGGGCGTGCCTTCAAGGGCTCGCTGGCCCAGTTGCGCCCCGAGGAGACAGCCGCGTACGTCGTCGACCAGTTGCTCGAGCGCAATCCCGACGTCGACCCGGCCCTCGTCGAGGACCTCTACTGCGGCTGTGGCATGCCGCAGGGTCTCCAGGCCTTCAACGTCGCCCGCATCGTCACGCTCTTGTCCGAGAAGCTCGGCAACGAGACCACCGGGACGACGATCTCGCGCTACTGCGCCTCATCCCTCGACGCCATCCGCCACGCGTCCAACGCGATCAAGAACGG
This sequence comes from uncultured Solirubrobacterales bacterium, assembly GCA_963797995.1. GTDB lineage: Bacteria > Actinomycetota > Thermoleophilia > Solirubrobacterales > 70-9 > WHSW01. Next base: position 131,052 of record CAWCRP010000010.1, on the reverse strand, counting down.
CGAGGGCGACGTGTACATCGGCGCCGGCCTCGAGTGGGTGAGCAAGTTCAACGAGCGCACCGAGCCCGCCGGGGCGGCGGATCGCAACCCCAACCTGATCGGCGAGAACGGACAGCCGAACGCCTACATCGACATGGGCCTGACTGCCGTGAACGTCGCGAAGCGCTACGAGGTCAGCCGCGCCGACATGGACAAGTACGCCCAGCGCTCGCAGGAGCTCGCGGTGCAGTCACAGGAGGACGGCTTCTTCGATCGCGAGATCGTGCCGGTGTCCGATCAGGACGGCAACGAGGTCACGAAGGACGACGGCCCCCGCGCATCCTCGACGCTCGAAAAGCTCTCGCAGCTCGACGAGGCGTTCGAGGGCGGCGGCGGCGTCACCGCCGGTAACTCGTGCCCGCTCAACGACGGTGCCGCCGCGACGCTCCTGATGTCCGACACGAAGGCGAAGGAGCTCGGCCTCACCCCGAAGGCCCGCATCGTCACGTCCGCCACGTGGGGCAACGAGCCCGAGTACATGGGTGTCGCCCCGATCGGCGCGATCAAGAAGGTCCTCGACCGGGCCGGCATGACGATGAGCGACGTCGGCGCGGTGGAGCTGAACGAGGCGTTCGCCGCGCAGGTGATCCCGATCATGAGCGAGTGCGACATCCCGATCGAGAAGCTGAACACGCACGGCGGCGCGATCGCCCTCGGGCATCCGTTCGGGATGACCGGGGCGCGGATCATGACCACGCTGCTCAATGTGATGGAAACCGACGACCACGCGGTCGGCCTCGAGACGATGTGCGTCGCCGGTGGCCAGGGCGAGGCGATGATCGTCGAACGGGTCGGCTAGGCCCACGAACACCAAACGTCCCAAACACCACCCTATGCAGGGTTGTTTGGGACGCTTGGCGCAGGTCCGTCGCTGAGCCGGGAGACTGCGGCCCGTGGAGCTGCTCCCGACGCTGATCGCGACCGGGTGGGCGTCGGGCGTCAACGCCTACGCGACCCTGCTCGTCCTCGGGATCGGGGGCCGCGCCGGGCTCGGCGTCGAGGCGGTGCCGGAGGAGCTGACCACGAACCCGGTCCTGATCGCGGCGGGGGTGATGTACGCGATCGAGTTCGTCGCGGACAAGATCCCGATCGTCGACAGCGTCTGGGATATCGCCCACACGCTCATCCGCCCGTTCATCGGCGGCTTCATCGGGGTCGAGTTCGCCTCCGCCGACAACCTCTCAGGCTTCGACCAGGCGCTCGCGGGGGGTGGCACCGGGGCGCTCGCGCTCGCCAGCCACGGCGTCAAGGCGAGCTTCCGGCTCGGCCTCAACGCCTCGCCAGAGCCGTTCACCAACATCGGCGCGTCGATCGCAGAGGACTTCGCGGTGGCCGCGGTGACTGCCTTCGCGCTCGAGCAGCCGGAGATCGCAGCCGTGATCGCGATCGTGCTGCTGCTCATCGGCATCTGCCTCGTGATCCTCGTCTGGAAGGGGATTCGGAAGGCGTGGCCGGTGGTCAGGGAGCGCTGGCGCCGCTACGCGCGCCGGTCCTCGCCCAGCGCGTAGGCAGCCCACGCCGACAGAGCACCGTTCGTGATCGGTTGACGACGAGGTGCGATTGCGCCCGAGCGTGGCCCTTCCTAGGTTCGGGGTGATCGGAGGTTCCTCCGGTCGCGAAGTCCCTCCAAAGGGCGTCAACGGAAAGGAAGTGGGCCATGTCCACTGCGTTCACTCAGCTCTCGATGCGTTTCGCCGAGAGGAAGGGCCTGCTCGCGGCGGTGGGGCTCGCCGTCGCAGCCGCCGTCGCGTTGCTCCTCGGCGACTCCCACTCGATCGGGATGACGCACAACTAAGCGGCGCTCCGTGGAAATCCACGGCCAAGGGGCGCGCCGGGTGGCGCGCCCCTCTGTGCCTCTGGCGGTCGCGCTCCTGACGCTGCTCGTGCTCGCGGCGGTGGTCCTCTCCGCCGACGCGCTCATGGGTACGGTCGAGGCGGCCGCCGGCGGCGTCGGTCTCACGTGGTGGGACGCATCTCTCTCGGTCCTGGAGCACGTCCTCATCCTCATCGCCGCGCTGCTCCCGCTTTGGCTTCTCTCCGGGCGCCCGCGGGCGGAGGATCTCGGCCTCGTGCGAGTCTCGTGGCGCCGTGCGAGCGAGAGCGCGGTTGCCATCTACGCCGCGTATCTGGTCGGCACCGCCGTCCTCTTCGCGATCGTCGGCGCCCCGCCTGATCGGGCGAGCGCCACCGCACTGGCGGACACGGACGCGTTGCCGTTGCTGGTCGTCTACGCGGTGATCGCGTGTGTGCTCGCCCCCCCGACCGAGGAGCTCTTTTTCCGCGGCTTCCTCTATGGCTCCTTCCGGCACCGGCTCAGCGTCGTGCCGGCCGTGGTGCTCGCCGGCGGCCTGTTCGGTCTCGTGCATGGGCCGCCGGCCGCGAGCATGCTCGACATCGGCCTCCTGGGCATCGCGATGTGCGTGCTTTACGAGCGCACCGGCTCGCTGCTCCCCTGCACCGCTGCGCACGCTCTCCACAATGCGATCGCGTTCGGGGTGGTCGTCTCGCTCTCGGCGCCGGCCACGGTCGCGCTGGCGCTCGTCGCGATGCCACTCGCCACGGCGGTCACCTGGGCGTTCGCCATCGGCCTCGATCACACCCGCGTCCGGGCGGGGCTCGCGACCTGAGCCGGTCTCAGTCCTCGAAGAGGGAGTAGCCGTACTCGCCGCGCTTGTAGGCGAGCTTCGCGATCGCCGACATCCGCTCGTCGTCGTTCGACTCGATCCTGCGTAGCTCTGAGCGCACGCGGCCGGCGGCGCGGGTGCAGAAAGTGTCGGCGATGTAGCGCTCCTGGCCGGAGGGCTCGACGCCCTGGTCCTCGAAGATGGCGCTCACGCGGGAGAGGACGGCGACCTGGGCGAAGATGTCCGAGATCGCCGCCGAGAGCCGCTTCTGCTGGAACTGGCGGTCGATGATCTCCTTCTTGTGCTCGCGCAGGAGCTTCTCGGAGACAGCGCGGAGCTCGCCCACCTGCTCGGAGACCGCCTCGGCGTGCTTTTCGAGCTCCGGGTGGGCCATGGAGATCTTGTCGGGGCGCACCTGGCTCTTGATCCGGCCGCCGACGTAGTCGACCAGCAGCCCGATCGAGCCGATCGGGTCGCCGAGCCCGATTTCGCCGAACTCGGAGAGCTTCTCGCCGACGGGCTTGATCCCGGAGAGGGCGATGAACGCCCGCATCACGTCGTTCGCCCCTTCGAAGATCGGGAAGATGCGGATGTCGCGGAGGATCTTCTCGTAGGGCTCCGTCTTCATGTAGCCCTCGCCGCCGCGAAGCTGGATCGCCCGGTTGGCGGCGTACCAGAGGTACTCGGTCCCCGCCACCTTGCAGATCGCCGACTCCAGCGAGTAGTCCTCGACGCCGGCGTCGACGAGACCGCACGTGAGGTAGCAGGTCGCCTCGAGGCCGAAGAGGTTGGAGACCATCCAGCCGACCTTGTCCTGGACGAGCTCGAAGTCGGCCAGCGGGCGGCCGAACTGGCGCCGCTCCTTGACGTGGTCGATGGTCAGGTCGATGAGCTTCTTCGTCGCCCCGACAGAGCCGGTGCCGAGCCCGATCCGGCCGTTGTTCAGGATCTGCATCGCGATCTTGAAGCCGTCGCCGGGCTCGCCGAGGACGTTCTCGGCCGGAACCTTGACGTCGTTGAAGTGGAGGCGGCGGAGGTCGTTGCCCCGTAGGCCCATCGTGTCGTAGTGATGACCGACCTCGAAGCCCTTCATCCCCTTCTCGAGGATCAGCGCGATGTGCCTTTCCTTGCCGTCGACCTCGCAACGGGCGAAGGCCGTGAAGACTTCGCCCTTGGACCCGTTGCCGATGTAGCGCTTCTCGCCGTTTAAGACCCAGGAGCCGTCGGGCTGCTGCACGGCGCGAGACTTGATCTCGTACGCGTCCGACCCCGCCTCCGGCTCAGTGAGCGCGAAGCCGGCGAGCTTGCGCCCTGCGGCGAGGTCGGGAAGCCAGCGCTCCTTCTGCTCGTCGGAGCCGTAGAGCGCGATCCCCTTGTAGCCGATCGACTGGTGCACGCCCAGCACGATCGAGAGCGTGGCGTCGATCTGGGCGAAGGTCTCGAAGACCCGCGCGTAGCCGGTCTGCGAGAGACCCTGACCGCCGTACTTCTCGTCGACGTAGAGGCCGCAGAGGCCGGCCTCGCCGAGGTCTTTGATCACGTCGTCGCCGATCCACCGCTTCTCCTCGATCTCGCGGTGGTCCATGCGTGAGCCGATCTCGCGTGCCGCCGCGTTCAGCTGCCGGATCCGTTCCTGCTCCTCTTCCTTCGGCGACGGCCACGGGAAGACCATGTCCTCGTGGATCTGGCCGAGGAAGAGTGACTTCGCGAACGACGATACGGCGCGTTCTGGCTTGTCCTCGATCTCGGCCTGGGTCGCGGCTTCCACGCGGCCACACTACCCCGTCGGACCGAGGCTCAGTCGGCGAGCATCAACTCGAGCGCCGCGCGGTGGTAGGGCCACTGGTTGCCCTTGCTCGCCCGGCCCGAGGGATCGAACTTGCGCGTCAGCGCGAGGCCCGCCACCGTGTTCATCGCGATCGCGAGCTTGCGGTCGAAGCCGGGCTCCGCCCCGAGGTCGCCGGCGACCTCCGCCGAGAGCTCGGCCATGCTGTTGTAGATCCGCTTCTCCACGGGAACGAGGCGCTCGCGCAGCTCCTCGTCCTCGGCGGCCGCGACCCAGAGCTTCACCGCGACGGTGAAGACGGAGCTCGAGAAGTCCTCCCAGATCAGGTCGAGCAGGGCCCGCATCCGGGTCGCACGGTCGCCGGTGAGCGAGCGCGCCTGCTCTCGGTAGCGGTCGATGCGACCCTCGGCGAGGTGCTCGAACGCACTCGTCACCAGGTCGACCCGATGGGGGAAGTGGTGGCTCTGGGCGCCCTGCGAGACCCCGGCGAGCTCGGTGACGTGGCGGATCGTGGTGCCTGCGTAACCCACCGCGATCAGGCTCTCGACCGTCGCGTCGAGCAGTCTCTTCCGAGTCTCGGCTCGCCGCTCGGACTGAGTCCGTCGAGGGCCCGGCACCTTCGTCGCCCGCGAAGCCTCCACTCAGGCGATCTCGGCGAGGCCGTCCTTGATCACGACGTCGCCGCTGTCGGCCGTCGTCTCGTACGAGTAGACCGTGCGGCCGTCGCTCTCGCCCGACTTCCAGAGCCTGGTCGTGACCGTCTGCTCCGGGAACGCCATCTTCGCGAAGCGCACCGCGAGCCGCCTCAGGCGGGTCGGATCGTCGGCGGCGAAGCTCTCGATCGCCGCCACCGAGGTGAAGGCCATGGTGCAGAGCCCGTGGATGATGATTCCCGGGAGGCCGACCGCCTTCGCGAACTCCTCGTCGAGGTGGATCTGCATCGGGTCGCCCGAGGCCTCGGCGTAGCGGAAGGTCTGGTCTGAGTCGTACGTCTGCGCGATCTCGGCGTCAGGCTCGCGCTCGCGTAGCGACTCGTCGAAGCCATGCTTGGGCGCGTCCTCGCCGATGTCCTCGACGCCCTGGGCGCCCCGGACGAAGGTGGTCATGTACTGCTCGGTGACCAGGTCGCCGCCCGCCTCGCGGGTGTCGGCCTTGGTCACGACCGTGACGCCGGAGGAGCGCTGGCGCATTCCGATCGGCGTGGCCGTCGTCGAGAGCGTCATCCCGGGCTCGATCGGGCGGTGGAAGTGGAAGTCCTGCTCGCCGTGGAGGATCGCGCCGAGCAGCTCGCCCGGGATCACGCTCAGGCTCGCCATCCCGGCGGCCTGGAAGGCGGGGACCACCGAGAACACCGGCGGCGCGATCTCGCCCGCCGCGTGCTTGGCGATCGAGTCGTTCGTGGCGGCGGCGTAGGCGGCGATCCGCTCCTGGGTGACCTCGAACTCGACCGGCTCGCTGGCGACGCCGATGCCCTCGGGCTTGAAAGTGGGTGCCGTCTCCGTGCTCATCGCTCTCTCCTGACTCGAAGTTTCGCCCCGCACCGTAACAAACCGGGCGTCCGTTCTGTATGTTTGTTCGCGGAATACAACGCCCGCCGGCTGCTCCGCTTCGCGTCCGCTGCCGTCGGGGTCATCGAAGCTTTGGAGGAAACGTGAGTTCGAACGGCAACCGCACCTTCGTCATCGGCGTCGGAATGACCAAGTTCGACAAGCCCGGCACCAAGGAGGGCGACTACCCGGAGTGGGCCAAGGAGGCCGGCGAGATGGCGCTCGCCGACGCCGGGATTTCCTACGACGACGTCGAGCAGGCCTACGCCGGCTACTGCTACGGCGACTCGACCTACGGCCAGCGTGCCCTCTACCAGCTCGGCCTCACCGGGATCCCGGTCGTCAACGTCAACAACAACTGCTCCACCGGCTCCTCGGCCCTCTTCCTCGCTCGCCAGGCGGTCAAGGGCGGCGTCGTCGACTGCGCGCTCGCGCTCGGCTTCGAGAAGATGGAGATGGGCTCCCTGGGGATGAAGTACACGGATCGCACCCCGGCGATGGACAAGCACATGGAGGCGATGTTCAAGGTCCGCGCCCCGGAGCAGTCGCCGTTCGCGCCGCAGATGTTCGGCAACGCCGGCCGCGACCACATGCAGAAGTACGGCTCCGAGGCCGACCACTACGCCTGGATCGGCTGGAAGAACCACAAGCACTCGGTCAACAACCCCTACGCCCAGTTCCAGGACGAGTACTCGCTCCAGGACATCAAGGACGCGAAGATGATCCACGAGCCGCTGACGAAGCTGCAGTGCTCGCCGACCTCCGACGGCGCCGCCGTCGGCATCGTCGCCTCGGAGCGCTACGTCGACGAGCACGACCTCTGGGAGCAGGCGGTCGAGATCGCCGGCCAGTCGATGGTCACCGACCTGAGCTCGACCTTCGCCGACGACACCGACTGCATCAAGATCGTCGGCTTCGACATGTCGAAGGAGGCCGCGAACCAGGCCTACGAGGAGGCCGGAGTGAGCGCCGCGGACGTCGACGTCTGCGAGCTCCACGACTGCTTCTCGGCCAACGAGCTGATCACCTACGAGGCGCTCGGCTTCGCCGAGGAGGGCGAGGGCCACAAGCTGGTCGAGGCCGAGGCGACGACCTTCGGCGGCGACGGCCCGGTGGTCAACCCCTCCGGCGGCCTGATCTCGAAGGGCCACCCGCTCGGCGCCACCGGCCTCGCCCAGTGCTCCGAGCTCACCTGGCAGCTGCGCGGCAAGGCCGACAAGCGCCAGGTCGACGGCGCCAAGGTCGCGCTCCAGCACAACATCGGGCTGGGCGGCGCCGCCGTTGTGAGCGTCTACAAGCCCGCGGCCGCCTAGCGGCAGCAGGAGCAGGCAGAGAGCACCACATGAGCACTGACATCACGCCCCGGCGCACGACGCGTGGATGACCGATGAGCGCAAGGCGTTCGTCGAGGCGATCCGCGACTTCACCAAGCGCGAGCTCGGCACCCGCGAGCAGCGCTCCGCGGCGACAGACGACTACGCCGAGGCGCACTCGGCCGAGATGTACTCGAAGCTTGCCGAGCTCGGCTGGCTCGGGGCCTCGATCTCGGAGGACTACGGCGGCAGCGGCGGCTCGATCGTCGACGCCTGCCTCTTCCTCGAGGAGACGTCGCGCGGGATGGTCCCGATGGCGGGCTTCCCGGTCAGCCTGATCGTCGCGGGCGCGTATGAGCGTTTCGGCACGGAGGAGCAGAAGGAGGAGATCCTCGGCGGCATCTGCGAGGGCAGGGTCGAGGCGATCGCGATGTCGGAGCCCGAGGCGGGCTCGGACGTCGGCAACCTGCAGTGCAGGGCGGAGCGCAAGAACGGCGGCTTCGTCCTCAACGGCCAGAAGACGTGGATCTCCGCGGCGCACATCGCCGACCACATCCTCGTCGTCGCCCGCACCGATCGCGAGGGCAACAAGCACGAGGGCGTGACGATGCTCTCGGTCCCGGCCGACTCCGAGGGGGTGGAGATCAACGGAATCGAGACGATGGGCGGCAAGGAGGTCAACGACGTCTTCCTCACCGACTGCTACGTCCCCGAGGAGCGCGTCCTGGGCCAGGTCGACGGCGGCTGGATGCAGCTGATGGCCGGCCTCAACGTCGAGCGCCTGATCACGGCGGCGACGATCCTCGGCCTCGGCCAGCGCGCCTTCGACGACGCGCTCGCCTACATCAAGGAGCGCAAGCAGTTCGGACGCCCGATCGGCTCGTTCCAGACGCTCAAGCACCGGATCGCCGACCTCGGCACCGAGCTCGAGTGCGCGCGGCTGCTCGTCTACGACGTCGCCCGCAAGACCGAGGAGGCGCCCGACCAGATGCTGCCTCGCGAGGCGTCGATGGTGAAGCTGAAGACGACCGAGGTGGCGAAGAAGGTCGCGCTCGAGGGCATGCAGATGATGGGCGGATACGGGTACTCGACCGAGTACGACATGGAGCGTCTCGTCCGCATGACCCTGGTCTCGACGATCTACGCCGGCACTTCAGAGATCCAGCGCGAGATCATCTCGAAGACCTACGGGCTGTAATCCCGGCCGGTGGCCGGGATCCTCGCAACCGCCTGGGCGTTCATGCCGCCGCATCTTCAGCCTCGCCCGCCTCGGCGCACCGATGCGCCTGCAGATCAGGGTCGCGAGGTGGACGGTGCGCTTCCTGATGCGCGAGTTCGCGTTCCAGTACGCGGCGATCGACGCGCTGGTGGTCGGGATCCTGTTCGCGACCGGCGCCACCGGGTCGACCCTCGGCGCGGTCATCGCCGCGATCTTCGGCGTCCTGTTCGCGTACGAGCTCCGGCTCGCGTGGGCGGCATGGCGTAGCGCCGCGGCCGTCGCCGAGGAGCTCGCCGACCTGCCGCAGTCGCCCGAGGAGACACGATTCCCCCGGACGCACCTCGTCCTTCCGGCGCTGATGCTGTTCGCGCGGAGCGTCACCGTGAGCAGGGGCGTCGTCTACCACTCGGAGGAGCGGCGACGGGTACGCCTCGACGTCTACCGGCCGACGGCGCAGGCGCCCGAGGGGGAGCTGCGCCCTGCGGTGATCCAGGTCCACGGCGGCGGCTGGATCTTCGGCTCCCGCCTCGAGCAGGGGATCCCACTCCTCAACCACCTGGCGGCGAACGGCTGGGTCGGGTTCAACGTCGATTACCGGCTCAGCCCCCGGGCGACGTTCCCGGACCACGTCATCGACGTCAAACGGGCGATCGCCTGGGTTCGTGAGCACGCTGACGAGCTCGGCATCGACCCGGGGCGGATCGCGCTCACGGGTGGCTCGGCCGGCGGGCACCTGGTCGCTCACGCGGCACTGACCGCTAACGATCCCGCCTACCAGCCGGGGTTCGAGGACTCCGACACCTCGGTCGCCGCGGCGGTGCCCTTCTACGGGCTCTACGACTGGCTCGACCTGGACGAGCACCACCACGCCGGCGTCCGCGGATGGCTGTTCGAGGAGATCGTTCTCAAGCGCCGGCGCGACGCGGACCCCGAGGCCTTCCGCGCCGCGTCGCCGACCTACCTCGTGCATCCCGGCGCGCCGCCGTTCCTGATCTTTCACGGCGAGGACGACACGCTCATTCCGGTGGAGGACGGGCGCGCCTTCGCCGCCCGGCTCGAGGAGGTCTCGGACGAGATCGCGCGCTACGTCGAGCTGCCCGAGGCCGAGCACGCCTTCGACATCTTCCCCTCGCTTCGCACCGCGCGCGTGGTCGAGGGCATCGAGCGCTTCCTCCGCGCGACTGTGCCCGGGGCTCCGGAGCGCGAGGAGCAATCCGCGACTTCGGCCGTCGGCTGAGGCGCGGCGCGGCAGGGCGCTCGGCACGCAAGAATCCAGCATCTCGTGTCACCAGCGATACGTCTCGGCGGGGAACAACAGGCGATCGACCACGCGGCGCCGACGGCGAAGCCGGCGAAGCTTCATCGCGAGGGCGACGACGGTCGGCGGAATCGAGACCCGCTCGATCTTCGTCGACGGTTCCGGCGTCCCGGCGGTGCTTCTGCACGGGTGGATGGACAACGCCGACACCTGGCGCGCGGTCCTCTCCGGCCTCGCCGCCGGCGGCCGCCCGGGAGTCGCCTACGACCTGCCCGGGTTCGGCACCGCGCCACCGATGGAGGACCGAGACGTGCTCGACCAGCTGGTCGAGTTCGCCGGCGCCGCGGTCGAGCGCGCGGCCGAGGAGAGCGGGCGCAAGGTCGTCCTCGTCGGCAACTCGCTCGGTGGGTGGGTGGCCCTCCGTGCCGCCGGGCAGCTGGATCTCCCACTCGCCGGAGTGGTCCCGATCGGCCCCGCCGGGATCGACATGGCGCCGTTCTTCTTCACCGCCGACAGGATCCCCGTGATCAGCCGCCTGATCAGCCTGCCGGCGCCGGTTCCCGCGGCGGTCGTCAAGTCGGTCGTCGGCCGCTTCTACCGCACCCTCGCCTACGCGGAGCCGAACCGCGTCGACCAGGTCGTCGTCGACCGGTTCACCCGCCAGAACCTCGACCGGGCCGAGGTCTCGAGGAGGATCGGCTACGCGAAGCGGATCCGGTCGCATCTCGCGGATCCCGTTCGACGCGGACAGATCGATTGCCCGGTGACGGTGATCTGGGGCGAGCGCGACCGCCTCTGCATGCCGAAGGGCGCCGCGCGTCTCGCCGAGCTGCTCCCGCAGGCCCGGATCGAGATGCTCGAGGGAGTCGGGCACACGCCTCAGATCGAGGCGCCTGACGTCGTCGTCGCGGCGATTGCCCGACCTCGCCGGAGCCGCGAAGAAGAAGTAGCGCGTCGCCAACTACGCGCGCGCCGTCGAGCACCTACTCCGCTCCGCCCCCGAGCAACGCCGCCTCGTGCTCGGCGGCGAGGCGTTTCGGGGCCGCGCGTAGCCAGGCCTCGACCAGCAGCTCGCGGAGCTCCTCGCGCTCGACCAGATCGAGACGAACGACGACGTAGGGGAAGTTCTCGTAGTGCGGCGTGATGAAGAAGGCGCCGCTCGGGTCGGCGATCAGCGCGTCGCGCTCGAAGCGGTCGACCTTGAGCGCGAGCGTCTCGCCGTCGGAGCGGATATAGACCAGAGGCTTCTTGCGGACCTTGAACGAGGTCGAGTCCCAGGACTTGCCCTCCTCCACCTCGGGCAGCGCCAGCGCCATCTCGTCGGAGCTCGTCGATCGTGACGCCGCGGGCCATTCGGATCCAGCTCAGATTCCCAGAATGGGGTCGAGCTCGTCGGCGATCAAGCGCCCGAGCGGCAGGGCCGCGGTCGCGGCGGGGGAGGGTGCGTTGCGGACGAAGAGCGCCCGCTCGGTCCGCGAGACGACGAAGTCGTCGACGAGCATCCCCTCGCGATCGAGGGCCTGCGCGCGCACGCCCGCCGGCCCGCGGACGAAGTCAGCCGGCTCGAGCTCCGGGACGAGGCGCCGTGCAGCGGCGACGAAGGCGCGGTTTGAAACCGCGCGGCGAAGCTCGCGCAGCCCCTCGCGCCAATGGCGGCCCGCCAGTCGCCAGGTCCCGGGCCAGGAGAGGTTGTCGCCCAGATCGCGCCAGATCACCCGGGTCGGCCGATAGCCGTCGCGGGCGCCGACCATCAACGCCGAGGGGCCGAGGAGGACGTCGCCGTCGATCGTCCGGGTCAGGTGGGCGCCGAGAAACGGCAGCTCCGGATCCGGCACGGGGTAGACGCTCGCACGCACGAGCCCGGCCCGTTCGGGGCGCAGCCGCAGGTAGGCCCCGCGGAAGGGGACGATCCGCGGATCCTTCGGCGCCCCGGCGGCAACCGCGAGCCGGTCGGTCCAGGCTCCGGCGCAGATGAGCGCCGCAGATGCCCGGACCCGGCCCTGGGCATGGTCGACGACCGCGGCGCCGTTCGAGTCGGCGATCGCGGCGACCCCGCAACCGGCCGAGATCGAGCCGCCGTGCGCGATCAGGTCCTCGGCGAGCGCCGTGGCGACGCGGCGGAAGTCGACGACGCCGGTCGAGGGAGAGTGGAGGGCCGCGATCCCGCGAGCGTGCGGTTCGAGCTCGGCGATTTCGTCCGGGCCGATGCGGGAGAGGCCGGGGACCCCGTTGGCGCGCCCGCGCCGCTCGAGCTCGTCGAGGCGGGGGAGCTCGCCCTCGTCCGTGGCGAGGATCACCTTCCCGCTCCGTTCTGCGGGGATCCCGCGCTCCTCGCACAACGCGTAGAGCTCCTTCATCCCGTCGACGCACAGGCGCGCCTTCAGCGACCCGGGCTCGTAGTAGATGCCGGCGTGGATGACGCCGCTCGAGTGGCCGGTCTGATGCCCGGCGAGCTCTTCGCCCCGCTCGAGCACGGCGACGCGCAGTCCGCCATGGCGCCGTGCGAGCTCGCGCGCGGCCGCGAGTCCGACGATGCCGGCGCCGACGACGGCGACGTCGCACTCGGGCGGCGGGTCGCTGAGTGTCGGCGCGGTCGCCATCGCGTCAGTTTCGCAGCGGCGCCAGCCATCTAAGATCGGGCCCGATGTCGCTCCCCGATCCGCCCGCCGGTGAAGCCGCAGCTGGCGCTCTCCCGAAAGCAGCTTCCCGGCGACGACGGGTGGGTGTACGAGCCCAAGTACGACGGCTTCCGCGCCCTCGCCTTCGTCGACGGCGACGAGCTCTACCTGCAGTCGCGGGGATCGAAGCCGCTCGCCCGCTACTTCCCCGAGCTCGTCTTCCCGAAGGGCCGCTACGTCCTCGACGGCGAGCTGCTGATCCTCGACGACGACGGGCGCGAGATCTTCGACCTGCTCCAGAACCGCCTCCACCCGGCGGAGTCGCGGGTGAAGATGCTCTCGGAGGAGACCCCGGCGATCTTCCGCGCCTTCGACGTGCTCGCGGTCGATGACGAGAAGCTGCTCGCGACGCCGTTCGCCGAGCGGCGCGAGGCGTTGGCGAAGCTCTTCGAGGGCTGGAAGGATCCGGGGACCGTCGAGCTGACGCCGATCACCGACGATCCCGCCGAGGCCGAGCCGTGGCTCGAGTCGGGAGAGGGCGTGATCGCGAAGAAGGCCGAGGCCAAGTACCTGCCCGGCGAGCGCAAGGGCATGGTCAAGATCAAGCGCCTGCGCACGATCGACGCCGTCGTCGCCGGGTGGCGGCCCGGGAAGGAGGAGGGAACCGTCGGGTCGCTGATCCTCGGCCTCTACGACGAGAAGGGCGAGCTCCACATCGTCGGCCACACCTCGGGACTGAAGGCGAAGGAGAAGCGCGATCTGGTCGAGAAGCTGGCCCCGTACGCATCCGGCGAGCACGGGATCCGCCGACCCGAGCCGCTGGTCGGCCGACCGCGACCTCGCATGGGTCGGCCTACGGCCGGAGCTGGTGATCGAGATCAGCTTCGACCACGTCAGCGCCGGGCGCATCCGCCACGGCTCGAAGATCCTCCGCTGGCGCGAGGACAAGAAGCCCGAGGACTGCAAGCTCGAGCAGCTCGACCAGTAGCGCGCCTGGCGGATCGACGCCCTAAGACTTCTTCGCCCGGCTCGGCTGCACCCGCTTCGGCTCGCCCTTCTGCTTCGCGAAGTGGGGCGGCCAGGGCGCGTCGCCGAGCCCCTCGGCCTCGTCGCGGTCGGCGAGCTCGAGCAGCGGCTCGAGCGAGTGGTGGACGTCGTCGATCGTCGCCGACGGGTCGCCGCGCTCGGCGAGCCTCTTCGGCACGGTGTCGAGCCGCAGCTCGGCCGGGTCGACGTCGGGGACCTCGTCCCACTCGAGCGGGGTCGAGACGCGGGCGTCGGCGACCGGGCGGACCGAGTACGCGGAGGCGATCGTGCGGTCGCGGGCGTTCTGGTTGTAGTCGACGAAGACGCCGTGGCGCTCCTCCTTCCACCACTTCGAGGTCGCGAGCTTCGGGCGCCTTGCGCTCCACCGCACGCGCGAGGGCGAGCGCGGCGCGGCGGACCTCCGTGAACCCCCACTGCGGCTCGACGCGGACGTAGATGTGGATGCCGCGCGAGCCCGAGGTCTTCGGGTAGCCGACGAGGCCGCCGTTTTCGGCCAGCACCTCGCGGACGATCAGGGCGACCTGGCGCACCTCCTCGAAGCCGACCTCCGGCGTCGGATCGAGATCGACGCGGAGCTCGTCCGGGCAGTCGAGGTCCGCCCGCCGCGCCGGCCACGGATTGAAGTCGATCACGCCGAGGTTGACCGCCCAGACGAGGTGGGCGGCGTCGCCGGCGACGAGCTCGGTCGCGCTGCGGCCGCTGGGGAACTTGACCGTGGCCGTCTCGAGCCAGTCCGGCGCCGTCTTCGGCACCCGCTTCTGGAAGAAGAACTCGCCTTCGACCCCCTCGACGAAGCGCTTCATCGTCGTCGGGCGCTCGGCGAGGTGGCGGCACGCCGCCTCCTCGACCGCGACGTAGTAGCTCGCCAGGTCGAGCTTGGTGAATCCGGGCTCGGGGAAGTACACCTTGCTCGGGCTCGAGAGGCGCACCTCGCGGCCCGCCGCCTCGATCGTGGTCGCCTCCTTCTGGCATCGCCCGCATGTTGGCAATAGAGTCGGCGCCGCGATGGGGTTGCTGGGACACGATCGAGGGCGCGTTCTCGCGCGTCAACCGGACCGTCTTCCATCAGGTCAACCGGGCGACGGACTGGTGGAACCTGCCGACGCCGATCGCCCTTCTCAACCTGCGCGCACACCGCGACGACCTCCGCGTCCACAACCTCTACGACACCCGGGCGCCGAGTGAGGATGGCGCCCCGGCGACGCGGGACGACCTGCCGAAGCACCGCACCTACGACGGCTCGCGCCAGGATCCCGTCGATCCCGAGATGGGCATGGTCGGCACGCGCTTCGGCCGCAACGCGCCCACCGACGCGACGGCGCCGGAGCCGCTCGAGGAGCGGATGCAGCCGAACCCCCGGCTGGTCGTCGAACCGCCTCCTGACCCGCGACGAGTTCAAGCCCGCGACCTCGCTCAACGTGCTCGCGGGGTGCTGGATCCAGTTCCAGAACCACGACTGGTTCGGCCACGGCGAGAACGCGCCGGACACCTACATCGATATCGAGCTCGACGAGAACGACGAGTGGCCCGAGGGCTCGCCGATGCGGATCCGCGCGACGAGCCCGGACCGCACCCGGACGAACACGAGCGGCCTGCCGCCGACCTACGTCAACACCGTCACCCACTGGTGGGACGGCTCGCAGATCTACGGGTCCACCGAGGAGCGAAACCGCGAGCTGCGAAGCGGCGACGGCGGCAAGCTCGAGGTCGAGGACGGGATGCTTCCGAACGAGACCGACCCGCACCTCGACGGCGTCGACCTGACCGGCTTCGCGGACAACTACTGGATCGGGCTCTCGCTCCTGCACACGCTCTTCGTCAAGGAGCACAACTCGATCTGCGACCACCTCAAGGGCGCCTACCCGACCTGGGACGACGAGCAGCTGTTCCTCACCGCGCGGCTCGTCAACTCGGCGCTGCTGGCGAAGATTCACACGGTCGAGTGGACGCCCGGGCATCCTCGCCAACCCCGTGCTCGAGCGGGCGATGCACGCGAACTGGTACGGGCTCCTGCCGCGCTGGGTACGGCAGAAGTTCGGCCACGTCGGCACGGAGATGATCGGCGGGATCGTCGGCTCCGATCAGGAGCACCACGCGGCGCCCTACGCGATCACCGAGGAGTTCGTCTCCGTCTACCGGCTCCACCCGCTGCTGCCGGACGAGTACGAGATCCGCGACCACCAGACCGGTGAGCTCGTCACCGAGATCGGCTTCGACCCGGTCCAGGGCCACGGGACCAGGCCGACGATCATCGAGCACGGCTGGTCGAACCTCCTCTACTCCTTCGGCGTCGCCCACCCCGGCGCGATCACCCTGAGGAACCACCCGCAGGTGCTGTCCAACCACGTGCGCCTGAACGGCGACCGGGTCGATCTGGGGACGATCGACATCATGCGCGACCGCGAGCGCGGCGTCCCCCGCTACAACGACTTCCGCGAGAAGCTCGGCAAGTCGCGGGTGAAGCGCTTCGAGGACCTCACCGACGATCCGGAGCTCGCCGAGGAGATCCGCGACGTCTACGACGACGACATCGACCGCGTCGACCTCCAGGTCGGCATGCTCGCCGAGCCGCTGCCACCCGGGTTCGGTTCTCAGCGACACCGCCTTCCGCATCTTCATCCTGATGGCGTCGCGGCGGCTGCGAAGCGACCGCTTCTTCACCAACGACTACTCGGTCGATGTCTACACGCCCGAGGGGCTCAACTGGGTCGAGCAGAACACCATGGTCGACGTGCTGCTCCGCCACCATCCGGAGCTGGCGCCGGCGCTCGACGGCGTCGAGAACGCGTTCGCCCCCTGGCGCCGGCTCGCGTAGGCGCACGGTTTGGCGATTCGCAGCGCCTCACTGCTCGAGAACGCGCGCTTCAACGCGCTCGTGATCGTTCCCAACGCGCTCCAGGGGATCTTCCGGCGGCGACGCATGCCTGTCGCGGCGGCGACGCGGGCGAACGTCGACGGCCAGGCGGTCGGCCTCCTCTCCGGGATGTACAAGCGGCATCACGGCGGGCCGGTCTGGGTGCGCGTGATCCGCGATCGAGCCCTGTTGCTGCTGACCCCGGCCGACGTCAACCGGGCCCTCGTCGGGTCCCCCGATCCGTTTGCCTCGGATCCGCCGGCGAAGCGCGACGGCATGGTCGCCTTTCAGCCGGACGCGCTGACGATCTCGCGCGGCGCGCTGTGGCGGAACCGGCGCGACTTCACGGAGGCCGTGATCGGGACCGGTTCCGAGGCCGAGGAGGACGACCGCTTCGCCGCAGTCGCCCGCGAGGAGGCGGTCGCGATGCTCGACGTCAACCCGGAGGTCGGCTTCGATGCCTGGAACGAGTCGTTTCGCCGGATCGTTCGCCGCGTGGTCCTCGGCGACGCGGCGGCCGACGATTATGAGCTCTCGGAGACGCTCGCCGAGATGATGTCGGAGGCCAACGGCATGCCGGGGGAGACCTCCGAGCGCTACGGCGGGTTCATCGCCCGGCTCGGCGAGTACGTCGCAGCGGCCGAGGAAGGGAGCCTCGTCGCCCGCTTCGCCGGCGCGCCGGCCGACGCCGAGACGAAGCCGGTCGGCCAACTGCCCCACTGGCTGTTCGCCGGCGGCGACACGCTCGCGATCAACGCGCTGCGCGCCGCAGCCCTCATCGCGGCGCATCCGCATGCGCGGCGGCGGATCGGAGGCGATGCGAGCCGAAACGGTGATGGTGGCGCGGTGCTCGACTACCTGGAGGCGTGTCTCTCCGAGGCGATGCGCCTCTATCCGACGACGACGATGCTCTCGCGAGAGACCCTCGTCGAGACCGAGTGGGGCGGGGCGAGCGTGCCGGCGGGGACGCAGGTCCTCATTCCGAACACGTTCCTGCACCGCGACCGCGACCGCTTCGAGTACGCGGACAGGTTCGCGCCCGAGCGCTGGCTCTCCGGCGACGCCTCGGCTGAGATTGCCTTCAACCACTTCAGCCGCGGCCCGCAGGGCTGCCCCGGCGCCCGCATGTCGTTGCTGCTCGGCAAGGCCGTGCTCGCCGAGCTCTTCACCCACTCGGTCGAGCTCAGCTCGCCGAGCATCGACCCGGCGAAGCCCCTGCCGCACATGCTGGACCTCTTCGGGATCCGGCTGACCCTGACCTAGGACCCGACCTCCGACAGCATTCGCCGAGGCGGCACGCTGCTCCTACGGCTCGATCACGTTGTCGGGGTTGGGCCGCTCGTCGGGCGGCGCCTGGCTGTAGTCGCCGAACGCGGCGTCGCGCTCCGCCACGGCGCCGGGCACGCCATCTGCGGCCGCCTTCTCGATGAAGTCGTGCGCCTCGGGGATGTTGCGCATGATCCCGTCGAGGATCGGCCCGAGCGTCTGGGTCGAGGCGAGCCCCATGTTCTCGTAGGCCTGGTTCACCATCAGCTTCTGGGCCGCGAGCTGGCCCATCGGCAGGGCGGCGAGCTCCTCGGCGCGCTCGCGGACGCGCTCCTCGAGCTGCGCGAACGGGACGGCCTCGTTGATCAGCTCGACCTCAGCCGCCTCCTTGCCGGAGAGCGGGCGGCCGGTGAGCGCGTGGTGCTTGGCGCGCGCGAGGCCGAGCCGGTAGATCCACATCCCGGAGAGGTACGCGCCCCAGACGCGCGAGTAGGGGGTCCCGATCCGCGCGTCCTCGCTCGCGACGATGATGTCCGCGAGGAGCGCGTAGTCGCTCCCGCCGCCGACGCACCAGCCGTGGACCTGGGCAATCACGGGCTTCGGTGAGCGCCAGATGCTCATGAACTTGTGGTGCGGCGAGGTCGCCTGTGCGGTCACGAGCATCATGTCCTTGCCCGGATCCCAGTCCCGATCCGTCAGGTTCCAGCCCTCCCAATGCTCGAGCCCGCCGCCGAAGTCGTAGCCGGCGCAGAAGGCGCGACCGGCCCCGCGCAGGACGATCACCTTGACCTCGGGATCGCGGACCGCCGCGTGCACGGCGTCCTCGACCTCTCCGGGCATTGCCGGGACGATCGTGTTCAGGTGCTCGGGCCGGTTGAGCGTGATCGTCGCGATCGCGCCCTCGGTCGAGTAGAGGATCGTCTCGTAGGTCATCGGCAGCTCCTCTTGCGTCGGGGAGACCGGGATACTGCCTGACGATGTGAGCCGCGTCGGCCGCATAGCCCCTCTCTCGGGTCTCGTCTTCGCAGTCCTCTTCGGGCTGGGCAGCGCGATGTGGGCGTTGGACCAGCCCTCGCGAGGAGCCGAGAGCGACGAGATCGTCCGCTTCTTCGACGGGTCCTCGACCGAGATCCTGATCGGCGGGACGATGAGCCTCGTCTCCCTCGTCTTCCTGGTGTGGTTCGGAGCGGTTCTTCGCGAGCGCTTGCTCGCCGCAGAGGGCTCTGAGCGGAGCGGGTTGCCGATGGTGGCGTTCGCCGGCGCGGTGCTCATGGCGGCGGCCGGGCTGGCGGCCGAGACGATCAACATGGCCGGCGCGATGGCCGCCCGCGATGGTCAGCTCACCGCCGACGCCGCCCAGACCTACTTCGACCTGTCGTACGCCTTTGGTGCGCACGCAGCCGGCGTGACCGTCGCGATGATCGCCCTGCCCACGGGGTTCACGGCGCTGCGAACCGGCCGGCTGCTCCCTCGGTGGGCGGCGTGGTTCGCGCTGGTTCTCGGGGCGGTGATGCTGACGCCGGCGATCCTGCTCAACCGGGCGGTGTTCTTCGTCATCTACTCGGCGATCGTGATCGGCTTCGGCGCGCTCAGCCTCCACCTCGACCGTTCAACGCGTCATTCGACCTTCGTGTAGGTGACGTCGAAGTCGGTCTTCCAGGTCTCGCCGTCCTCGGCGATCTCCCACCGGCCGGACATCGTCTTGCCGTCCTCGGAGAAGCGGCCCGTGAACCGCTGGGCGAACGGCTCGCCCTCCCGCCACAGCTTCCATACCCGTCGGCCAGGCTCATCGAGTAGATGCGCTGAACGTCGCGCTCGTCGGTATAGAGCTGGTAGTAGGCGTCGTTGTTCCCGTCGCAGCCGATCACCGCGGTGCCGTCGGGCGCCTCGGGCATGTCCACGTGCCAGCGCTGGATGAGCAGAGGCGCTCCCTCCATCCACTCGAACGTGACCCCCGCTTCGCCCGGCCAGGGATCGCCGTCCGGCGGCCCCGCCGCGATCTTCCATTCCCCCACCAGTGCGTCAAGTCGCTCCCTGGCTGATGTGCTGGTGGACTCGTTCATCGCGCTCCTTTCGTCGCCGCGACCATAGCTCGCGATAGCGTGCCCGTCCGTGAGCGACCTGGCGACGATGACCTATGAGGTCGAGGGGCGGATCGCGCGGATCACCCTCGACCGGCCCGAGCGCGGTAACGGGATCACGTTCGAGATGCCGCGCGAGCTCAGCGCCTGCGTCGAGCGCGCCAACCTCGACCCCGAGGTGCACGTGATCGCCCTCGCCGGCAACGGCACCGGATTCTGCGGCGGCTACGACCTGGTGGCGTCCGCTGAAGGCAAGGGAGCCAAGTACAAACGCCTGACCCGGCCGCCCCCGGAGGCGAAGCCGAGGAGGCGGGCGGACGTTCGGCATGCCCGGCTCGCCGACTCGACCCTGCGGTCGTCGCGCAAAACCATGATCCGAGCCGGCTCGTCTGGGATCCGGTCACGGACTTCCAGATGATGTCGCGGAACGTCCGCGGCTTCATGAGCCTCTTCCACTCCGAGAAGCCGGTCGTCTGCAAGGTGCACGGCTACTGCGTCGCCGGCGGCACCGACATGGCGCTCTGCTCCGACCTGCTGGTGATCGAGGACGAGGCGAAGATCGGCTACCCGCCGGCGCGGGTCTGGGGCGTGCCGACGACGGCGCTCTGGGCCCACCGGATCGGCCCCGCGAGAGCGAAGCGGCTGCTGCTCACCGGCGACTCGCTCTCCGGCCGCGAGGCGGTCGAGTGGGGGCTCGCGAACGAGTGCGCGCCGGCGGCGGATCTCGACGCCGCGTTCGAGTCGCTGCTCGAGCGCGTCGCTCGGATCCCGATCAACCAGCTCGTCATGCACAAGCTGCTCGTCAACCAGGCTCTCTACGCGCAGGGCCTCGCCGCGACCCAAACGCTCGGCACGTTCTTCGACGGGATCGCCCGCCATACGAGCGAGGGCCACGACTTCGTCCGCAAGGCGGTCACGGAGGGCTTCCGCGAGGCGGTCCGCGAGCGCGACGAGCCCTACGGCGACCACGGGCTCGGCGGATACACGGCGGGCGGCGGTTGAGCCGCGTACTCGTCACCAGCTCGCGGATGCCGTTCGCGCTCGCGATCGTCCGCAAGCTGGCCGACGCCGGGCACACGGTCTTCGCGAGCGACGACACGAAGCTCGCCCCGGGCAGCCACTCGAAGTACGTCGAGCGCCACTTCCAGACCGCGAGCCCACGCCGGGCGACGCTCGACTTCGTCGCCGACGTCGAGCGGATCGCGACCGAGAACGAGATCGACGCGGTCGTCCCCGCGTTCGAGGAGGCGTTCTACCTCTCGACCCAGCGCGATCGGCTGAACCGGGTCACCACCCTGTTTGCGCCGACGTTCGCGACGATCGCCCGCCTCCATGACAAGGCGAGCTTTCAGCACCTCTGCGAGCGGCTCGAGCTGCCGGTGCCGAAGACGATCGTCGCGACGTCGGACGACGAGCTTCGCGCCGCGACCGAGGCCTTCCCGCGCTACTTCGGCCGCGCCGCCTTCTCGCGCGGCGGGGTCTCGCTGCTCACGAACTCCGGGCCGCTGGCCGGCGCGATCTCGATCGACGACTGCAAGCCGACGCCGGCCTCGCCCGTGGCTCGTCGGCGAGTTCGTGGACGGGCCGACCGTCTGCACCTACTCGACCGTGCGGGACGGGACCGTGACGGCGCATTGCATGTACGAGATCCCGCGCCAGTGGCGCCACTCCACCGGGATCGGCTTTCGCTCGATCGACGGCGCCGCCTCCCTGGCGTTGATCGAGCCGATCATGGGCGAGCTCGGCTACACGGGCCAGGTGTCGTTCGACTTCATCGACCGCGGCGAGGAGGGCTCGTGCTGATCGAGTGCAACCCGCGGGCGACCGACGGCGCCCTGCTCGTCGACTCCGAGCCGCTCGCGAAGGGCCTGCTCGGCTCCCCGGACGGCGAGCCCTACACGGTCCCGGCCGGTCAGGAGATCCAGCTCGACCTGGCGACGATCGGCGACGCCTTCTCCGACCGGCTCAAGCGGCTGCCGCAGACGATCTCCGACCTCGCGCGCGTCCACGATGCGGGCGACGGCTGGCACGACCCGCTGCCGACGCTCTACTCGACCCTGTCGGTCATCCACGACAAGGCGATGAGCCTGCGCGAGCACGAGGAGCTCTTCATCTCGATGGCGGGCGACATCTCCTGGGACGGCGAGCCGATCGAGGGCATGTCGGACGCCGACGCGAAGCTGCTCGCCGAGCTCGAGTCCGGCTAGCGGCCTAGACGACGCTGAAGCGGAGCTTCGCCGCGTCGAAGCGCTCGAGCCGCCCGGTGCCGATCGCGGCGGCCGGCGTCAGGCAGCCCGCCCGATCGGGCGTGGCGCCGTCCTCGGCCAGCAGCAGACCCGCTTCGCCCATGAGCCGCGCGGTGGTCAGATAGCCCGGATGGCCCTCGGCGTCGATTCGTCACCGTGGCCTCCGCGCCCGCGGCGCCGCGGGCAAAGACGCGCATCTGCCACTTCCACTGGTCGAGCCGGTCCGGCGCCGGGCCGTAGCCCGAGTCCGGAAGCAGCCGCGCGAGCCGCGCTCCGATCCGTGCCCTGCGCTCCGGCTTGCTGCCCGCGATCGCCGCGATCCCGGCCTGCATCCCCGACAGCGAACCGGCGGCCGCGTAGCGCAGCGGCAGGGTGATTGCGGGGCCGGGAACGGCGACGCCCTCGCGGAAACGGAATGGCTCGAACGGCACGCCGGCGGCCTCGGCCTCCAAGACGGCGGTGCGGTGGATCACCGCCGGGTTGATGAACGCGGCCGGCGTCATCGGCGAGAGCACGGCGCCGCTCGGGCCGCGCCGCGGCGCGAGCGTGATCGGGCTCCGTGCCCGGATCGCCGCGGCGGCGCTCTCGTCGGGGACGAGTAGGGCCGGGTCCTTGATCCGGTGGGCGTCGGCGTCGCCGGTGATCGCGGCGACGCTCTGCAGCGTTCCCCCCGACATCCAGTCCGAGGGTCGCGGGAGCCCGGGCGGGAGGCCGCGGATGTGGACCTCGAGCTCCACCTCGGCGGCGCGATCGCCCAGCTCGGCGACGCGCTCGCAGGCGGCCAGCACCGAGAGGTCGGGCGGCAGCGACTCGAAGCCGCTCGTCTGCACCACCTTCGCCCGGGTCTCCTTTGCCTGATCGTGGAAGCGGTCGAGGATCCGGCGGGAGAACGGGATCTCCCCGGTGAGGTCGACGTAGTGGGTTCCGGCGGCCACGCACGCCTCGATCACCGGCGTGGCGAAACGGGTGTAGGGCCCGACGAGGTTGAGGATCACGCGGGTTCGCGAGGCCATCGCCGCGAGCGAGGCGGGATCGCCGACGTCGGCGGTGATCGTCGCCGGCGGCCGGGCGCCGACCTCGGCCATCGTCCGCTCGAGCTTCGCCGGGTCGCGCGCGGCCGCCGCCCAGCTGAGCCCGGTCTCCGCGGCGCGCTCGGTCAGATACGCCGCGACGTTGCGCCCGGTGACGCTGGTCGCGCCGAAGACGACGACGTCTGGTTCCCCCTCAGCCACGCCGCGACGCTATCAGCCATCCGACCGTGCCCAGCGAGAGCGCGATCCCGATCGTGTCGGCGACCACGTCGAGCGGATCCGAGTCGCGCCCGGAGACGAAGCTCTGATGGAACTCGTCGCTGACCGCGTAGGCGAACGAGATCGCTGCCGCGGCCAGCAGGGCGCGGCGTCCGAGCACGGGGTGGAGCGCCCAGGCCCACAGCGCCGCGAGCACCGCGTACTCGCTCGCATGGGCGACGATCCGCGTCCACGCCGGCAGCTCGGGGCCGACCTGCTCCTGCGCCGAGAAATAGAAGATCAGGGCCATCAGCGCCAGCGGCGCCAGGGCCCGCAAGGCGGCGGCCCGCCGTCCCTGAGGGTTCACGGCACCCGGTGGACCTCGAACAGGTTCGTGCCGAGCCCCTGCTGGGGAAGGCCGGCGGTGATCCCGATCAGGTCGCCGGACTTCGCCACCCCGTTCGCCTTCGCGAGCCGCGCGCAGTCATCGAGCAGGGCCGTGATGCCGCTCCACTCGTCGGCGATCGCGCACTGGACGCCGAAGAGGAGGTTGAGGCGCCGGACCGTCTCGATCCGCGGCGAGACGGCGAGGATCGGCACCCGCGGGCGGTGCGCCGAGACCAGCCGCGCGGTGCGCCCCGAGCGGGTCGGGACGACCAGTGCCGCGAGCCCGAGCGTGTAGGTCGAGCCCACCGCCGCCCGAGCGACCGAGTTGGCGACGTCGGCGTTGTCGGTGCGGGTGCGGTTGAAGACCCAGTCGCCGTAGGGGAGGTCGGGCTCCGTCGCCCGCGCGATCCGGTCCATCACGCGGACGGCCTCGACCGGGAACTCGCCGATCGCCGTCTCCTCGGAGAGCATCACCGCGTCGGTTCCCTGGAAGATGGCGCTGGCGACGTCGGAGACCTCGGCCCGGGTCGGCCGCGGCGCCGCGACCATCGAGGCGAGCATCTGCGTCGCCGTGATCGAGGGCACGGAGTGGCGGCCCGCGATCGCGAGCAGGCGGCGCTGGACGAGCGGCACCTGCTCGATCGGCAACTCGATGCCGAGATCGCCGCGCGCGACCATGATCCCTCCGAGCACCGCCTTGACGATCTCCTCCGCGCGCTCGGTCGCCTCCGGCTTCTCGATCTTCGCGATCACGGGGATGTCGGAGCCAGAGGTCCGCACCCGGCGCTCGACCGGCGCGATGTCCTCGGCGCGACGAACGAACGAGATCGCGAGCAGGTCGATCCCCTGGCCGACGGCGAAGTCGACCCACTCGAGGTCCGCGCGCCCGGCCGCGGGCAGCTCGACCTTCGCCCCCGGCAGGTTGAGACCCTGATGCGAGGCGACGCGCCCGCCCACCTCGACGGTGCATCGCACCTCGTCGGCGCCGCATTCCTGGACGCGCAGGCGAATCCGCCCGTCGGCCATGTAGATCTCGCCGCCCGGGGCCACCGCGGCCGGCAGGCCGTCGTAGCCGACGGAGATCCGGTCCTGCGTGCCGAGCGTCGGCTTCGTCGTCAGCGTCAGCTCGCTCCCGGGCCGCAGGCCGACGATCCCGCCCTCGACCTCGTCGATGCGGATCTTCGGTCCCGGCAGGTCGCCGAGGATGCCGATCTGCTTCCCGGTCAGGTTCGCCGCCTCGCGGGCCATCGCCACGTTCTCGGTGTGCTCGTCGCGGGTCCCGTGGGAGAAGTTGAGGCGGAAGACGTCGACGCCGGCCTCGATCAGCTCGACCATCCGCTCGACCGTGCGCGTCGCCGGCCCGATCGTGGCGACGATCTTCGTCCGCCGCCGTTCCTGCGGGGACTCGTCAGCCATCGCGGCGCACCTGCCGGGTCGGCTCGTCGTCGGGGTCGAGCGTCCTGGTCTGGCTCTCGTCGCCTTCGACGAGCGTCCCCGGCGTGGGGGGCGGTGGCGGATCGGGCTCGGGCGCCGGCCGCGGCGTGTGGGTGGGGCCGGCGTCGCGGCGGCCGGCGAGCGCCGCCGTGTCGCGGGTCGGCGCGCGGCGGGTCGGTGTCTGGGAAACGGCATCGAACTCGCCCGTATGCGGCGTGTGGGTCGCCTCCGGACCCGAGTCGGTCTCGAGTTCCTCGCCCTCGGCAAGCTCGAGCCGTTGCACGTATGGCAGCTGCCAGGCGGCGCCCGCGATCCCGAGCCCGATCGCGACGCACAGCAGGGCGAGGAACCACTGGCCGCCCGAGAGCAGCGCGAGCTCGAAGAACTCGCGTACCGGCGCGATCGCGAGGATGCCCGCGAAGAGCGCCCCGAGGCCCGCGACGAGGGCGAGCATGTAGCTCTGGATCGTGATGTGCTCGCGCCCCGGTCCGCGCTCGAGCAGGATGATGAAGCAGAGCCCGAGCACGACCAGGGTCGTCGTCGCCGCAGTCCGGCCGTCTTCGAGCGAGCCGCCGGCGAGGCCGTCGACGAAGAAGAAGGAGAGCAACGACGCGATCCCCATTGCGATCCCGGCGGGGAACGCGAACGCGGCGAGCGCGCGTAACAGGCGCCCGCGGTAAAGCGGCCCGGCGCTCGGGGCGAGCGCGAGGACGAACGAGGGAATCCCGATTGTGAGGAAGGCGGCGACGGTCAGGTGGCGGGGGAGGAAGGGAAACGTGATGTCGAAGATCCCGGTGAGCAGGATAAGGAAGGCGGCGTAGACCGACTTCGTCAGGTAGAGGCGGCCGAGACGATGGATGTTGCGTGCGATCCGCCGGCCCTCGGCGACCGCGCGCGGCAGCATCGAGAACTGGTCGCGAAGCAGGACGATGTCGGCGATCCCCTTCGTGATCTGACTCCCGGAGCCCATCGCGACCGCGAGCCGCGCCTGCTTCAGCGCCGGGACGTCGTTGACCCCGTCGCCGATCATCGCCGTGAACCGTCCCCGGTCCCCAAGCGCGGCGACGAGCGCCTTCTTCTGCTCGGGCTGGATCCGGCAGAAGACGGTGTGCGCCTCGGCGACCGCCCCGAGGCTGCCCTTGTCCTCGGGGAGCTGCGGGCCCTCGATCACCTTCGCGTCGGGAGGGACGCCGACTGCGTGGGCGACCGCGGTCACGGTCTCGCGCGCGTCGCCGGAGATCAGCTTCAGGTCGACCTGCTGCTCGCGCATGTAGGCGATCGTCTCCGCCGCGTCCGGTCGCAGGCTCTCCTCGAGCACGACGAGCGCCTTCGGCTCGAGTGGCGGCGGCGGCTGGGTCGCCGGATCCGACGGCAGAGAGCCGCGGGCTTCGCCGAAGGCGATCACCCGCCGGCCCCGGGTCGTGTGCTCCTCGAGCGCCCGCTGGAGGCCCTCGGGAAGGTCGAGCGCCCCGGCCTGGCGGAGGATGTCGGGGGCGCCGATGACGAAGCTCGAGCCGTTCATCGTCAGGCCGCTCCACTTCCACTGTGAGGAAAACGGGACCTCGCCGCTGACGCTCTCCGCGTGGGCGGGGAAGCTCTCCGCGATCGTCTCCAGCGTGCGGTTGCGCTCTCCGGCAGAGGCGGCGAAGGTACCGAGCTGGCGCTCGACGGCGGCCGGGCCGGCGGGGTCGAGGGTCTCGACCTTGATCAGCTTCAGGTTGCCGTCGGTGAGCGTCCCGGTCTTGTCGACGCAGATCGTGTCGACGGCGGCGAGCGACTCGGTCGCCGCCATCTGCTGGACGAGCGTGTTCTGCTTCGCGAGGCGGACCGCGGCGATGGCGAAGGTGACGCTCATCAGCAGGACGAGGCCTTCGGGAATCAGCGTGACCAGGCCGGCGGTCGCCTCCTGCGCGGCCTCGCGGAACTCGGTGTCGCGGATGAGGAAGCCGCCGATCACGATGAGCGCGATCGGGCCGAGCGCGATCGTGGTCGCCCGGAGGATCTGGTTCACCTCCTGCTGAAGAGGGGAGGGGGGGTGGCGGAACTCGCGCGCCTCGCCGGCCACCTTCTCGGCATAGGAGTCCTCGCGCACCGCGTCGACCTCGTAATGGCCGGATCCGGAGGTTCCGAAGGCGCCGGAGAGCAGGCGGTCGCCCGCGCGCTTGCGGATCCCGTCCGACTCGCCCGTGAGCAGCGACTCGTCGACGGTGAGGCCGCGCGAGTCGATCACGGGGCCGTCGGCGACGAGCTGGTCGCCCGGCTCCACCCGGACGACGTCGCCGGGGACCACCTCGTCGGCGCGCAGCTCGATGATGCGGCCGTCACGGATCACCTTCGCTCGTGGCGCGACGAGGAGGGCGAGCTGGTCCAGGGTCTCCTTCGCCTTCAGCTCCTGCCGGATGCCGATGTAGGAGTTGAGCGCGGCGATGAAGCCGAAGATCGCGTCCGCCCACAGTCCCAGGGAGAGGATCAGGATGAAGAAGAAGCCGATGATCGCGTTGAAGAGCGTGAAGACGTTCGCCGCGATGATCGATGACTTCGAGCGGCTCGAGTGATCCTCGACCGGTCCGAGGCGCTCGAGCCGGCGCGCCGCCTCGGCGCTCGTCAGTCCCTGCGTATGCGCGGCGGCTTCCACCGGCCCATCTATACAGGGTCGCCATGCCGGTCAGGTGACGCCACCAGGGTGCGAGCTCGAAGCTGAACGACCGAGAGAGGGACCATGAGCCCCGTAGAGGCCCTGAAGGCCCCGACGGGATCGAGGCGACCGCCACGGTCGACCGAGCTACTCGTAGACCACCAGGTCCGGCTTCGGGCTCAGGGTGAGGACGTCGTCGGGCGCCATCAGGTCGACGTCCTCGCTGTAGAAGAGCTTGAAGCCGGCCGCGAGCGGGCTGCCGCTCGGCGGGCGCAGCTGGCGGTACTTGTCGATCTTGCTCGCCGGATCCCCGAAGCCGTCGACGTTGATCACGGTTGCGATGCCCGGGAGGTCGCTCGGCTCGCCGCCTTCGATCATCCCCTGGGTGAAGTTGTGGATGACGAACAGCTTCTCCGGCAGGTCGTACTCGTCGACGATCGCCTGCAGCTCCGTCGCGACCTCGTCCACGGTCTCGACGTCGACCGAGCCGATCACCTCGCCGGGGACCTCGTCCGGGCCGACGTGCCATTCCGGGTCGAGCGCGAGGCCGACGTCGGGCTCGCGCAGGTAGCGCTTCAGCGGGGCCAGCTCGGTGACGAAGTCCGCGCGGCCGGGCTGGATGTCGAGGAGGAGGATCGCGTTGCGCTTGCGGGCCGCGTCGAGGTACTCCCGGATCACCGAGCCCGACTGGCGGATCCGGTGCATGCCGTCCTCCCCGGGATCGGTCGTCGCCGTCGTCGCGAGCAGCTCGGCGACGGGCATCACAGGGCGGTTGCCGCGGTATTCGCGAGCCTGCTCAACCAGCCGCTGCATCGCCTCGTCGGGCGAGCCGATCCCGAGTGCTCCCAGCGCTTCGTCGCCGGGCGCGCCGTAGAAGCCGACGAGCCGGTAGTCCGGGAGCAGCGTGCGTCCGCCGCGCGGAAGCTCGATCCCGATCTCCGCGGTCGCCTCATCGGCTCCGTTCTCGGATCCGCCTGAGCCGGCGACGACGCCGAGGATGAAGGCGAGGAGCCCCGCCACCCCGAGCGCCGTGAGTCGCCGCCGGGCGATCTCGCGACGGCGTCGCGCCGCGTCGCGCAGGCGCCGCCGCCGTTCGCTCTCGGCGCTCTCCGCGGCGGGATCGAGGATTTCGTTGGCGGTGCCGGACACCGTGGACTGCAGTCTCGCGGTTACGATCGCGGGCGGTGGTTGAGGCGGCGAACTCCGAGACCGGCGAGGCCGAGGCGCTCTCGGTCGAGTTCCGCGAGGCGACGAAGCTCTATCCGGGCGCCGCCGCGCCCGCCGTCGACCGACTCAGCCTCGAAGTTCCGGCGGGAGAGATCTGCGTATTGGTCGGCCCGTCCGGCTGCGGGAAGACGACCGCGATGCGGATGGCGAACCGCATGGTCGAGATCTCCTCGGGCGACATCCTGATCGGCGATCGCTCGGTCAAGGACCGCTCGCCGTCCGAGCTTCGGCGGGAGATCGGCTACGTGATCCAGCAGATCGGGCTCTTTCCGCACCGAACGATCGCCGAGAACATCGCCACCGTTCCCCGTCTGCTCGGCTGGGACAAGGAGCGCCACGAGGAGCGCGCCCACAAGCTGATCGATCTGATCGGGCTCGATCGGGAGCTCGGCGACCGCTACCCGGCGCAGCTCTCCGGCGGCCAGCAGCAGCGAGTCGGCGTGGCCCGTGCGCTCGCGGCCAATCCCGGCGTGATGCTGATGGACGAGCCCTTTGGCGCCGTCGACCCGATCAACCGCGAGCGGCTCCAGAACGAGTTCCTTCGCCTCCAGGCGGAGATCCGCAAGACGATCCTCTTCGTCACCCACGACATCGACGAGGCGATCAAGATGGGCGACCGGATCGCGGTCCTCAAGGTCGGCGGCGAGCTCGCCCAGTACGCGACGCCCGCGGAGCTCCTGATGGCGCCCGCCGACGAGTTCGTCGAGGACTTCGTCGGCGCCGACCGGGCGCTGAAGCGGCTCGCGCTGCTGCGCGTCTCCGACATCGACCTCTGGGAGGCGCCGCTCGCGTTCGTCGGCCAGGCGACCGCCGAGGTGAAGGCGAAGCTCGAGGGAGCCGAGGTCCCGCACGCCCTGCTCGTCGACTCCGATCGCAAGCCGCTCGGCTGGCTCTCCGAGCGCGACCTCACTCAGGCGACCGTGCCGGCCAAGGCGGGCACGTCTCCCGACCCGGTCCTCGACCTCGGCGACGTCATGCGCGACGCGCTCGCCGACCTGCTCCAGGCGGAGTCGCTCTACGCCCCGGTCGTCGACGGCTCGGGCCGGATCGCCGGTGTCCTCTCGGTCGAGATCATCTCCGAGTTCCTCAGCTCGCCCGGACGCGCTCACCGAAGAGCACTCGGCGGCCGAGCGCCCCCTGGCCGATGCCGGCATGAGCCTCGCGGCGCTCACCGCGCTGCTGCAAATCGCCCAAGGCGGCGACGGTTTCGTCCGCGACCCGAACGACGCCGCCACCGAGCTGCGTCGCCGAGAACGACACCGTCTGCATCGGCTGGGCGTTCGACAATTTCGACCGCTACCTCACGCCGTTGCTCGAGCACATCGTCCTGGTCACGCTTTCCGTCGCATTCGGCTTCCTGATCGCGTTCGGCCTCGCGCTGATCTCACATCGACGCCGCTGGCTGGTCCCCCCGCTCACGGCGACGACGGGGATCCTCTACACGTTGCCGAGCATCGCGCTGTTCTCTTTGCTGCTGCCGATCACGGGTCGTGGGACGGTGACGGCGGTCATCGCCCTGACGCTCTACAACATCCAGATCATCTACCGGAACATGGTCGTCGGACTCGCGAACGTGGCCGGGTCGGTCGAGGATGCGGGTCGCGGGATGGGAATGACGAGCCGGCAGGTGCTTTGGGGGGTCGAGCTTCCCCTGGCCACGCCGGAGATCATCGCCGGCCTCCGCATCGCCACCGTGTCGACAGTCGCGATCGCGACGCTCGCCGTGTTCGCAGGCGCCGGCGGGCTCGGGGCTGAGATCTACAACAACCTCACGTTCAAGACCGGGATCGTCGTGTGCGGCGGACTCGCGATCCTCCTCGCCGTCTCGCTCGACGTGCTGCTCGTCGGCGTGCAGAGACTGCTGACGCCCTGGCGGAAGGTGCGGCCGGTATGACCGCCGCGGTTTTCGACACCTTCGGCGGGGCGATCGACTTCATCTTCAGCCAGCGTGAGCCCGTTGGCGTCACCGGCAAGCCGGTTGGCGGCCTCGATGAGGTCCTCGGGTTCATGTGGACACAGACCTGGATCTCTCTGCTCGCGCTGGGCGTCGCACTCGTGATCGCGCTTCCGCTCGGCCTCTACTTCGGCCATCGCGGCACCGGTGAGATCGCGGCTGTCGCGCTCGGCAACGCCGGCCGGGCCATACCGGAGCTCGCCCTGATCGCCTTCATGGCTGCCTTCGTCGGCTTCGGCGTGCTCAACCTCGTCGTTGCCTTGATGGTCCTCGGGGTGCCACCGATCCTGACAAACGCGTTCGTGGCGATGCGGCAGGTGGACAGAGGGGCTGTCGAGGCGGCCCGCGGAATGGGAATGACCGAGCTCGAGATCGTCCGCAAGGTTGAGGTACCGCTCGCGGATTCCCACGATCATGAGCGGGGTGCGAACCGCGGCGATCAACATCGTCGCGACGGCGACGATCGCCCCGCTCGTAGGCGTTCTGACGCTCGGCGACTACATCATCAACGTGAACGTCTACGGCGACGAGGGCGTGCTCGGCGGGGCGATCCTCGTCGCGCGGACTGGCGCTCGATGTTCGAGCTCGTCCTGGCAGGCGTTCAGCGGCCTGCTGACGCCTCGCGGCCTCGAGCTGCAGCGAAAGGCCACCACCGCATCTGCGTAGGATTGGGTGAACCGCGCTCTCCGCGGCTTACCCATTGGGACAAACAGACCTGGCATCAGGGAGAGGGAGGATCACCCACGATGAGTACCCAGACCCGCTTGCGGGCGCTGTTCGCGCTGCTCGCTGCGCTCGTCCTCGCGCTCGGAATCGCCGCCTGCGGTGGCGACGACGACGATGGAGGCGATGACACCAGCGCCTCGACGACCGAGGAGACCACCGAGACGAGCAGCGAAGCGATCGTCTCCAACCCGGACAACGGCGCCGTCTCGCTGACGGTCGGCTCGAAGAACTTCACCGAGCAGATCGTGCTCGGCGAGATCTACGCCCAGGCGCTCGAGGCCGCCGGCTACGACGTGTCGACCGACCTCAACCTCGGCTCCGAGCAGGTCGCGCTGAAGGCGCTCGAGAACGGCGAGATCAGCGGCTATCCGGAGTACACCTCGACCGCGCTGACGTCGTTCTTCGACTTCGCGCCCGAGGATGTCCCCGGTGATGCCCAGGAGGCTGTTGACGCAGCCCAGCCGGACTTCGAGAAGAGGCCGGCCTGATCGCGTACCCGCCGACTCCGTTCTAGCTCCGCGAACGCTGTCGGAATGCTCACCTCGCAGGCCGAGGAGCTCGGGGTCACGTCGATCTCGGATCTCGAGGATCACCAGGACCTGACCCTCTACGGCTCGCCCGAGTGCCGCCAGCGGATCGACTGCCTGGCCGGGCTCGAGGAGTACTACGGGCTCGACGGTCTGCGTGAGAACTTCACGCCGGTCGACATCGCCCTCCGCTACGAGGTCCTCGACAAGGGCGACGCCGATCTCTCGATCCTGTTCACGACCGACGCCCAGCTGTTCACCTCGGACGACTACGTGCTGCTCGAGGACGATCAGGGTGTGCTCCCGGCCGGCAACGTGACGTTCGTCGCCGGTCAGGAAGCGGCCGACGAGGCCGGCCCCGACTTCGGCGCGACGATCGAGAAGGTCCAGGAGAACCTCTCGCTCGAGGTGATGCAGGAGCTCAACGCCCGCGTCGACATCGACAAGGAGAAGCCGGAGGACGCGGCCGCCCAGTACCTGCAGGAGTTCGGCTACATCGAGTAGCCCCCATAACTGGATTCCGGCGCGCGTCCACGGGTAACCGACGCCCGTGGGCGCCGCCGCGATCCTCGATATCGACGGGACGCTCGTCGACACGAACTACCAGCACGCGATCGCCTGGTACCGGGCGTTTCGCGAGCATGGCCTGACGCCGCCCGTTTGGCGAATCCACCGCCACATCGGCATGGGCGGCGACCAGTTCGTGGAAGCGGTCGCGGGGGAAGAGGTGGAAGCCGAGCATGGCGATGCGATTCGCGATGCGGAGAAGGGCCTCTACTCGGAGCTGATCGGGGAGGTCCGTCCGTTCGACGGGGCTCGTGAGCTGATCGAGGAGCTCAAGGGACGCGGGCACACCGTGGTTCTGGCGAGCTCGGCGAAGGAGGACGAGGTCGAGCACTACCTCGACCTGCTCGATGCGCATGACCTCGCGGAAGCTTGGACCACCTCCGCGGACGTCGAAGCGACGAAACCGGAGCCGGACCTGGTGGCGGCGGCGATGCGGAAGGCCGGGGAGCTCTCCGCGGTGATGGTCGGCGACACGGTCTGGGACGTCATCGCCGCCCTGCGGGCCGAGGTGAAGACGATCGGCGTCCTGAGCGGCGGCTTCTCCGAGGCGGAGCTGCGCGGAGCGGGCGCGGTCGACGTCTTCGAGTCCGTCGCGGAGCTCCGCGAGCGCCTCGACGCCACCGCCCTTCGCTGATCGAATACGGTTCTGCGCCGATGGCGCCTCAGCTCGGGATCAACCTCGGCTACTTCGGCATCGGCCCCGCCGGCGACGACGCGCTCGAGCTCGTTCGCGCCGCGGAGTCGAATGGCTACGACTCCGTCTGGGTTGCCGAGTCCTACGGCTCCGACGTCGTCAGCGTGCTCGGCTGGCTCGCCGGGCAGACGGAGAAGATCAAGCTCGGCGCCGCGATCATGCAGGTCCCGGCGCGCCCGCCCGCGGCGGCGGCGATGGCCGGCGCGACGCTCGACTTCCTCTCCGGCGGGCGGTTCATGTTCGGCTTCGGGCCCTCCGGCCCGCAGGTTTCCGAGGGGTGGTACGGGGTCGAGTACGCGAAGCCCTGGGGGCGCACGCGCGAGTACATCGAGGTCGTGCGCGAGATCATCGCCCGCGAGGGGCCGCTCCAGCACAAGGGCAAGCACTACACCCTGCCGATCGAGGGTGGGACCGGCCAGGGCAAGGCGCTCAAGCTCAACTTCCACCCCCTGCGCAACGAGATCCCCGTGTTCGTCGGTGCGATCGGCCGCAAGTCGGTGGAACTGGCCGCGGAGATCTGCGACGGCTGGATTCCGATCTTCTTCAGCGCCGACGCCTTCGAGGAGACGTGGGGCGAGCATCTCGAGGCCGGCTTCGCGAAGGGCGGGCGCACGCGCTCCGACCTCGAGATCTCACCGTCGCTTCAGGTCGCGATCGACGGCGACCAGGAGGCGGCCAAGGCGGTCGTCCGCGCCGGGCTCCTGCTCTACCTCGGCGGGATGGGCAGCCGCGAGACCAACTTCTACGTCGACCTCACCCACCGCTTCGGCTTCGGCGAGGTTGCCGACGAGGTGCAGGGCCTCTTCCTCGACGGCAAGCGCGAGGAGGCGTATGCGGCGATCCCGGACGAGCTGGTCGAGGCGACGTCGCTCGTCGGCACCGAGGACGAGGTCGCCGAGCGGATCACGAAGCTCGAGGGGGCCGGGGTCGACCGCCTGATCGTCTCGGCGGTCCACATGGACCCGGCCCAGCGCGTGCACACGATCGAGCGGCTCGCCGCGCTCGTCGGCACACCGTCCCCGGCCTAACCACCGACCGAGGTGAGCGGGCGTTTTGTCAACCCCTGGTTGACCGACTGCCCGCTCGACGGGCAAGGGGAGGGCCCGCCGCGCCGATCCGCCGGCGTGTCTCGTCCGGGGCGCCGACCGCCTGCCTCCAGGTGACGCGGATCACCCGCTCGCCGTGGGCCTCGAGCAGGCGCTGGCGCTCGCGATCCTCCGTCCGCGCGATGGGGTTGTCGTGCCAGGCGGCACCGTCTGCTTCGAGGACCAGCCTCGCCGATGGCCAGCGGAAGTCCGGAATGACCCTGCGTCCGTCCAGGTCGAGAGGCACGTTGACATCCGGACGCTCAAAGCCAGAGCTGACGAGCAGGTGGAGTACGACGTCCTCGAGCTCGCTGCGCGTCCCGATGCCCTCGGCGAGGATCCGCCGCAGGGTTCTCACGCCGCGGCGCCCGCTGGCCGTGATCACGGCGCGGGCGAGCTCGGATGTAGTGATCTGCCGGGCGCCGAACGCGCGGCGGAGTACGGCGCGCAGCTCGGCCTCGGACAGCACGGTGGCGCAGTCGAGGATCGTCTGGAGTGGGGACGTCACCGGGAGGTTCCGCCGGCGGTGGACCGCTGAGCCGAACCCGGTGGTGCGGTGGACCCGGATGCCGCGTCGGCGGTGGCCGCGGTCGCCGATAAGCGTGAGCTCGGGCACGAACCGGGGGCCCGCGTCGAGGTAGCCCCAGAGGACGGCGGCTGAGCGGTGGCTGATAACCGCGCCGGTCCCGACCGCCTTCAAGGCCGCTCGCACGCGCCCCGCGATGGAGAGCGACCGATGGCCGACGGCGTACACGCCGCGGTAGAGGCGGTGCAGGCGCCCGCACCGCGCCCGCTTCGCCACCGCCTGACGAGTGAGCCCGCACGCAATCAGCTCCTGCGTGGTCAGGACCCCATCCTCACCGCTCGCCCGCGCGGCGATCCGCACATCGACGTGAGCGGGCGTTTTGTCAACTCCTGGTTGTCTTTTCGCCCGGTCGGCGCCCATGGACGCGAGCTTGGCCCGGCGGGGCGCGCGTGTGGTGCGCGAATGTGCCGGAGGTCCCGCGCCTCGCGCCCATAGGATTCGCGGATGGCGGATCTCTCGCCCGGGTCGGTCTTCGCCGGTCACCGGATCGAGGGCGTTGCCGGCCGCGGTGGGATGGGGATCGTCTACCGGGCCACGCATCTCGCCCTCGACCACGTCGTGGCGCTCAAGGTGATCTCGCCGAAGCTCGCAGGCGACGCGCGATTTCGCCGTCGCTTCGCCGACGAGTGCCGCCACGCCGTCCAGCTCCGCCACCCGAACGTGGTCCAGATCCATCATGCCGGCGAGGAGCAGGGCCTCCTGTTCGTCACGATGGACCTGATCGAGGGCACCGACCTGCGCGGGGTCCTCAATCGGGAGGGCGACCTCGAGATCGCCGAGGCCGTGCGGATCGTCGCCGAGGTCGCGTCGGCCCTCGACGCCGCCCACGCCGCCGGCCTCATCCATCGCGACGTCAAGCCCGGCAACGTGATGATCGAGGACGCCGACGGCAGCGACCGCGTCTACCTGACCGACTTCGGGCTCGCGCGCCACGTCGAGGCCACGAGCGGCGTTACCGCGACAGGAGCCTTCGTCGGCACCCTCGACTACGTCGCGCCGGAGCAGATCATGGGGGAGCGGGTCGACGCCCGGGCCGATGTCTACTCGCTCGCCTGCGTCCTGTTCGAGCTCGTCACCGGCAACCCGCCGTTCGGTGCGCGCGAGGACAAGATCGAGAAGATGTACGCGCACATGCGCGACGAGCCGCCGCGGCTGCGGGTGTTGCGAGCGGACGTTCCAGCGGAGCTCGACCTCGTCGTCGCGCGCGCGCTCTCCAAGGACCCCGCCGAGCGTTTCCCCTCAGCCGGTGACTTCGCCCGCGCCGCCGAGGCGGCACTCGAGGGGGAGGCGTCTTCGGCGTCCGAGCGAAGCGTGGCGACCGGCGCCGCGGCACCGGTCGAGGAGACCGTCGCGCTCACGGGCCAGGACACCGAGCCGCCTGTGTCACGCTCGGCAATGGATGCGACCCCGCCCCCCGACGCCGGCGGGTCGCGAAAGGCTCCCCCGCCGCGGGTAGTCATCGGGGTTCTGGCGGTGATCGCGATCATCGTCGCCGCTCTGCTCCTCCTCGGAGGCGGCGGTGAGGAGTCGAGCGGCGATGACGCCCCGCCTCCGCCCCCGCCGGCCGGCGCGACATCGCCGACGCCGGTCGCCGTCGGCGGACTCCCGGTCGAGCTCACGCCCGTCACCCAGGGCATCTGGGTGACGAGCCGGTCGAGCGGCACGGTGACGCTGATCGACACCCAGTTCAGCGCCGGGCAGGCTGGTGCGCCCAAGCGGGTGGGCGCTGCTCCCGAAGGCATTGCGGCGGCGGCCGGCCAGCCTGTTCGTCGCGCTCGGCGGCGACGGCGTGGTGGCGAAGCTCGACGAGCTCGATGGCTCACTCGAGCAGCCGATCGAAGGCTTCGACAAGCCTCAGGGCGTCGCGTTCGCCGACGGGTCGATCTGGGTCACCGATTCGGGCTCCGACGAGCTGATCGAGATCGCACCCGCGACCACGAGGATCGAGGAGTCCATCCCCGTCGGCGATGAGCCCTACGGGATCGCCGCCGGCGACGACGCGATCTGGGTCACGAACCGTGCCGACGGCACCGTCTCGCGCGTGCTGCTCGACGGCGGCGAGGTGACGACGACGCCGGAGCTCGGCGAGGGGCCGAAGGGGATCGCGGTCGCGGGCGACTCGGTCTGGGTGGCGCTCACCGAATCGGGCGAGATGGTCGAGCTCGACGCCGCCGATGGTGCCGAGGCCGGCCGGATCGATGTCGCCGACGAACCGCGGGGGGTGGTCTTTGCGTTCGGCTCGATCTGGGTCGCGAGCGAGGCCGGGGTAGTGACGCGGATCGACCCGGAGACCGGGGAGATCACGGACGAGATCCCGCTCACCGACGGTCTCGAAGGGATCACGGCGGACGACGAGTCGATCTGGGTTGCCAACGGCGCCGATGGTTCGGTCACCCGGATCGACCCCGGAATCTAGGCTCACGCGATGCGCACCTGCCCCGCCTGCGGCGAGGACACGAAGGCGGGCTCGGTCGAGCCCTGCACCGAGTGCGGCTTCTCTCCGGTCGACGCGGAGCCCCTCGAGGCCCAACCGACCTTCGAGACCGCTCCGGCGACGTTCGAGACGGGCGGGACCGGGGAGGCGTCCGAGCCGGCACCGGAGACCGCGCCGCAAAGCGCCCCGAAGAAGCGCCGCTGGACCGTCCTCTTCTGGGTTCTGGCCGCGATCGGGTTCGGCGCCGCCGATTTCAGCGGCCTTTTCGACGATCCCACCGGGCCGAGCGCATCGGAGGTGGAGACGGCGCTCGCCGACTGGGCCGCCGGACGCGGCGGGACGCTGACGGTCGACTGTCCCGATGACGTCGAGGACACCGCGGTCGGGGCGACCTTCGAGTGCACGGCGAGCAATTCGCGCGGCCAGAGAGCGATCGTGACCGTGAGGAACAACGAGAACGACTTCCGCTGGAACGGGCTCCCGATGATGGAGCTGATCCGCCGAGATCGCTGAGCGGCAGCTTTCGTTAGTCTCCTGCCGCTCCTGGGAAGGGATTCGTCCTCCCGCCCTGTGTGTTTGTTGATGAAGATCGGGGTTCCGAAAGAGACCGCTGCCAGCGAACTGCGCGTCGCGCTGATCCCCGACGTGGTCGCTTCGCTGGCCGGCAAGGAAATCGACGTGGTCGTCGAGTCCGGCGCCGGCGAGGGATCCGGGCATCCGGACGCCGAGTACACCGAGGCCGGCGCCGAGATCGGTGATCCCTGGTCCGCGGATGTCGTCGCAAAGGTCGCCGTTCCGACCGCGGCGGAGATCGGCAAGCTCGGCAAGGGCCAGATCCTGGTCGGCCATCTCGCGCCGCTCACATCGGCGGAGACGAACCAGGCCCTGGCGAAGGGCGGCGTGACCAGCTTCGCGATGGAGGCGATCCCGCGGATCACCCGCGCCCAGGCGATGGACGCCCTCTCCTCGCAGGCGAACGTCGCCGGCTACGCCGCGACGCTGCTTGCCGCTCGCGAAGCCGGGCGCTTCTTTCCGATGATGACCACGGCGGCCGGCACGGTGAGCCCCTCGAAGGTGCTCGTGCTCGGTGCCGGCGTTGCCGGCCTGCAGGCCATCGCGACCGCGAAGCGCCTCGGCGCCGTCGTCTCCGGCTTCGACATCCGCCGCGCCGCCTGGGAGCAGATCGCCTCGCTCGGCGGCCGCCCGCTCGAGCTCGACTTCATCCCCGACGCGGAGGATGAGGGCGGGTACGCCCGCCCCCTCACGGATGAGGAGAACGAGCAGGTCCGCGAGGCGCTCGCCGAGAACGCGGCGAAGCAGGACGTGATCATCACCACGGCGCAGATCCCGGGGCGCGCGGCGCCGATCCTGCTCACCAAGCAGGCGGTGGCGAACATGAGCCCGGGCTCGGTGATCGTGGACCTCGCCGGCGACTCGGGCGGCAACTGCGAGCTGACGAAGGGCGGCGAGACGGTCGTCTCCGACAACGGGGTGAAGATCATCTCGCCGGTCAACCTGCCCTCCGATATGGCCGCGCACGCGTCGCAGCTCTACGCGAAGAACATCGAGAACCTGCTCGGACTACTGGTCGACGAGGAGGGCAACCTGGCCCTGAACTTCGATGACGAGGTCGTTGCCGGAGCCTGCCTCACGCACGAGGGCGAGATCAAAAACGAGCGTGCCGCCGGCCGGGAGGAGAGCTAGATGGACCTGGCGATCGAGTTCGTCATCTTCGTCCTCTCGGCATTCGTCGGCTTCGCGGTGATCTCGAAGGTCCCGACCACGCTTCACACACCGCTGATGAGCCAGACGAACGCGATCCACGGGATCGTGATGCTCGGCGGCCTGATCGTGGCCGGGGTAGCCGACGGCGCCCTGGAGCAGATCATCGGCTTCATCGCGATCGCCTTCGGCGCGATCAACATCGTCGGCGGCTTCATGGTCACGGACCGCATGCTTGGGATGTTCACCCGCAAGCGGGTGAGCACCCCAAGCAAAACAACTCCTGACGGCTCCTCGGCTTCGCCTCCGGGGCCGTCAGGGTCTGCCGAGGGCTCGAGCTGATGGAGGCCGGAGTCATCGAAGCGGGCGGGGAACTTTCGATCCTCCTCTACACGCTCTCCTTCTCGCTCTTCATCTACGGGCTGATGCAGGGCACGCATCCGAGGACGGCGAAGAACGGGAACCTGATTGCGGCGGCCGGGATGGCCGTCGCCGTCGTGACGACGCTGCTCCTCGACGGCATGGGCAACTGGGGCATCATCGTCGCCGGGCTTCTCGTCGGCTCCGCCGTTGGCGTCGTTGCGTCGCTGCGGGTCCAGATGACCGAGATGCCGCAGATGGTGGCGCTCTACAACGGCGTCGGCGGTGGCGCCGTGGCGCTGATCGCCTGGTCGGAGTTCCGCCACGCGCCACCCGACTTCCCCCTCGACGAGTTCATCCCCGTGCTCTTCGCCGCGGTGATCGGCTCGGTGTCCTTCTGGGGCTCGAACGTCGCGTTCGCCAAGCTCCAGGATCTGATCCCGACCAAGCCGCTCGCGGTCCCGGGTCAGCAGGTGATCAACGCCGTGCTCCTCATCGGGCTGCTCCTGGCGTGCATCGTCCTGGCCTCATCCGACGACCCGTCGGAGGGACTCTTCATCGCCGTTCTCGTGGGCGCCGCGATCCTCGGCAACCTCGTCGTGCTGCCGATCGGCGGCGCCGACATGCCGGTGGTGATCTCGCTCCTCAACGCCTTCACCGGTCTCTCGGCCGCCGCGGCCGGGTTCTCGCTCGACAACGTCGCGCTGATCGTCGCCGGGACCCTCGTCGGCTCCTCCGGAACCCTGCTGACGCTCGAGATGGCGACGGCGATGAACCGCTCGGTCGCCAACATCCTCTTCGCCGGCTTCGGCGGCGCCCCGGCCGCTGGCGCGGGAAGTGGCGAGGAGCGCCCGCACACCTCGATCGGCGCGCAGGACGCCGCGATCAAGCTTGCCTACGCAGATTCGGTCGTGATCGTCCCCGGCTACGGCCTCGCCGTTGCCCAGGCGCAGCACGCGGTCAAGGAGATGGCGGACGAGCTCGAGAAACGCGGGGTCGACGTCAACTACGCGATCCACCCGGTGGCCGGGCGGATGCCCGGGCACATGAACGTGCTCCTCGCCGAGGCCGACGTGCCCTACGAGAAGCTCCGCGAGATGGAGGACATCAACCCGGAGATGCCGCGCACGGACGTCGCCGTTGTGATCGGCGCCAACGACGTCACCAACCCGGCGGCGAAGAACGACCCGGACTCGCCCATCGCGGGCATGCCGATCATCGAGGTCTCCGAGGCCCAGCAGGTGATCATCATCAAGCGCTCGATGAGCCCGGGCTTCGCCGGGATCGACAACGACCTCTTCTATCTCGAGAACGCCGACATGCTCTTCGCCGACGCGAAGAAGGCGGCGGCGGACATCGCCGCCGAGATCGGCAACCTCTAGTTCTCGCGCTCGCGTTCCCGCTCGAGGCGCCGGCTGCGACGCACGTGCGGGAACGCCCAACCGATTAGTGCGCCCAGGCCCCCCGCGACGAGCAGCGCGACGATCAGCGGCGTCTCCGTCTCGACGAAGAGAAAGTCGACGGTGACCTTCTGGATGTTCTGGAACACCAGGATCGCGAACAGCAGTCCGGCAATTCCGAGCACGTAGACGCGCCACCCGCGCCCCTCCTTGCGGGGTAGCCCCTCGATTCCCGGCGGCTCTGCCATGGGCGCGACTGTATCGGCTCGAACCGGTCACTAACCCGCCCCGAACGCGTCTGGAGCAGCGTGCCGGGCGCTCATAGCGTCG
This sequence comes from uncultured Solirubrobacterales bacterium, assembly GCA_963797995.1. GTDB lineage: Bacteria > Actinomycetota > Thermoleophilia > Solirubrobacterales > 70-9 > WHSW01. The sequence continues at coordinate 89,857 of CAWCRP010000010.1, read as the reverse complement.
GCGCGGATGAGACGCGCGCGCGAGGAGCATGGCCAGAGCACGGTCGAGTGGATCGGGCTGATCCTCATCGTCTCGCTCGCGATCGCGTTTCTCGGCGCGATCCTCGGCCTCGGTCTCCCCGGCGCGGCGCTCGCGCAGGCGGTCGCCTCGAAGATCATCTGCGCGACCGGCCTCGACGACGATTGCGGCGGGCCCGGCTCCGAGCTCGGCGTCGCCTACGGAACCGAAATCGCGGACGCGATCGCCGAGCACGTCCCCGACCTCCTCTACGAGGAGTCGATGCGCGAGCTCCCGGTCGACTACCGCGACTGCCGCGAGGATGCCTGTGCGGCGATCAACGACGGCGACGGGCCGGTCTCGGAAACGGTCGATGGCCTCCCCGCCACCGCCTTCGTCCATGTCGTCGACTGCCGGCCCGAGGGGCTCACCGCGGCGACCGCGCAGGGATACGACTGCTCGGGCGATCGCGCCGGAGCGCTGTACATCCAGTACTGGCTCTACTACCCGGACAGCCAGACCGATCCGTTCGGCGAGCGCGGCTACCACCCCGACGACTGGGAGTCCTTTCAGGTCCGCCTGATCGGCGGCGTCGCCGACGCTCGCGCCAGCTCCCACCACTCCTACAACTACGAGGGCGGGGTCGGCAACTGGGTCTCCGACGCCGGGATCGATCCGAAGCCCGGCTGGGGCCCGTTCGCCGGCACCTACTTCGTCTCCGCCGGCAGCCACGCCGGCCACGTCGAGGGCGAACAGGAGGGCGGCGCCTACACCCCGGGTTCCGACCTCGTCCTGATCCCGATCGAGCCGATCGGCGCGTCCGGAGCCGACGACGGCCTCTTCGCCGTCACTCCGCCCTGGCTCAAGGACGTCTTTCGCGATCCGGAGTCCGAAGGCACCTGAGCGAGTGTCTAGGCGCTGCCGGCCGCGTCCGGCGTCTCGAGCACGTAGAAGCGGCTGCGGCCGATCTCGAGCTCGCCGACGCGGATGACGACGGCGTGCGGGCCGCCGGTCGAGAACTCGATTGCCGCCGCGAGCGAGATCACCAGCCGCTGGTCCTGGCCGGGCACTGAGCCCGGCGGCCGGCCTGTCTCGATCTCGAATGTGAGCTCGTCGCCGAGGCGGACGCCGTCGGGGTCCTGGATCTCGAGCTCGAGCGAGTGGCGCTCGTTCGTCTCGTCCCACTCGACGTCGACGGCGAACGCGATCCCGAACTGGTGCTGGGTCGGGAGCTCGGCGAAACGGAGCATGTTCCACCCCGCGCCCATCGCGTAGAGCTTGCCGTTGATCGACTCGCTGTGGTCGGTGAGGAGAAGGAATCCGAGGCGCACTAGCGGTGCCTCACGGCTACTTCGGCGGCATCCGCAGCGCGCCGTCGAGACGGATCGTCTCGCCGTTGAGCATCGCGTTGCCGATGATCGAGGCGACCATGTCCGCGTATTCCGACGGCGCGCCGAGCCGCGATGGGAAGGGCACACCGGCGCCGAGCGCCTCGCGAGCCTCCTCCGGCAGTGCCGCCAGCAACGGCGTGTCGAAGAGCCCAGGAGCGATCGTGTTGACACGGATGCCGCGCCCGGCGAGGTCGCGCGCCGCGGGCAGCGTGAGCCCGACGATTCCGCCCTTCGAGGCCGAGTAGGCGACCTGGCCGATCTGCCCGTCGAAGGCTGCGATCGAGGCGGTGTTGACGCACACGCCGCGCTCGCCGCCCGCATCGGGCTCGTTCTCGGACATCGCCGTCGCGGCGAGGCGGAGGACGTTGAAGGTGCCGATCAGGTTCACCTTGACTACGTTCGAGAAGATCTCGAGGTCGTGGGGGCCCTGCTTCGAGACCGTGCGCTGCGCCCAGCCGATGCCGGCGCAACAGACCGAGATCCGCAATCCGCCCTCGGCGGCGGCGGCGTCGACCGCGGCCTGGACCTGCTCGGCCTCCATCACGTTCGTCTCGACGTACCTCGCGCCCGCCCCGAGCTCGCTCGCGAGGGCCTCGCCCTTCTCCGCATTCAGGTCTGCGATCACCACGCTGGCACCGCCCGCGTGGAGGCGCCGGGCCGTGGCCTCGCCGAGTCCGGAGGCTCCGCCGGCGACCAGCGCTGAGGTTCCCTCGATCAACATCGCACGCCAGCCTACGGGTTGCCGGGCAGGCGCTCATCTACGCTGTCCCGCGCAGTGAATCGCGAGTCCCCCTATGAGACGATCCGCAGCGCCGCGCCCGCCCTGGTCCCGCAGCGGATGCGAAAGCCGGCGCTTTTGGAGCTCTCCTACGAGATCGAGCGCACGATCCTGGCCTCGCGGCCGGGGACCCGCGGCGCGCTCGTCGGCGGATTCCAGCGACCGCGGTTCTTCGCGGGCCGCCGGGCCGTCTGGCATGGCCTCGCGGAGCGGACGGAGTTCGCCTGCGCCCTCGCCGAGTGGGAGGGGACTCCGACCTGGGACGAGGGCGTCCTCCGGATCCCGCTCGACCATGGCGACCTGCGCGCGCAGGAGTGGTTCGTGGTGCACCTTCGGCCCGGCTTCGGCTCACTGGTCACCGCGCGCGAAGTCCCGATGGGCCCGGCGCCGGACGACGACCTCGCGCGCACGTTCGACAGCTGCTGGACGCAGGAGGTCTCACTCGTCACCATCGTCATGCGCTCGATCCTCGAGCGAATCGCTCCCTCGATCGGAGCCGATGCCGAGCGGATCCCGTCCTGGACGCAGACGGACCTCGGGCCGATCTAGATCTAGACGTAGCCGAACTCGCGCGCCTTCGCCGACAGCTCCTCGCGGAACTTCGGGTGCGCGATCTCGATCAACCGCTGCGTCCGCTCGCGGATCGAGGCCCCGCGGAGCTCGGCGACCCCGTGCTCGGTGACCACCTTGTCGACGATGTTCTTGTACGAGGTCACGGCCGCTCCAGGGTGCAGGGTGGGGACGATCCGCGAGACCGACTCGTCGTGCGGCGTCGAGTGCAGGACGATGAACGACTGCCCGTGCTCGGCGAACAGCGCGCCGCGGACGTAGTCCGCCTGGCCGCCGGTCGAGGACCAGTAGTCGGTCCCCAGTGACTCCGATGCGCACTGACCGAGGAAGTCGACCTCGAGCGTGGCGTTGATCGCCGTCATCAGCGGCTCGCGGCCGATGTTGCGCGGGTCGTTCGTGTAATCGACCGGCCAGACCTCGATCCCGGGGTTCTCGGTGGCGAACTCGCGCAGCCGCTTCGAGCCGAGCACGGTCGTCGTGATCGCCTTGTTGCGATGGGTCGCCTTGCGGGTGCCGTTGATCGCCCCGCCCTCGATCAGGTCGACGAAGCCGTCGCCGAAAAGCTCCGTGTGGACGCCGAGGTCGCGATGGTCGGCGAGCAAACGCAGGACCTGGTCGGGAACCGAGCCGATGCCGGCCTGGAGGGTCGCGCCGTCGACGATCCGCTCGGCGACCAGCGCCGCGATCGTGCGGTCCGTCTCGGTCGCCTCGCGCGGGGGGATGTCGATGATCGGATAGTCGGCCTCGCACCAGCCGGCCACCTGCGAGATGTGGATCTGGTTCTCGCCGAACATGCGCGGCATCTGGGCGTTCGCCTCGATGAAGAACGGGGCCTCGCTGATCATCGCGGCCGTGTACTCGGCGTGGGGGCCGAGCGAGAAGTACCCGTGCCGATCCGGCGGGCTCGCCGCCACCAGCACGACGGATCGCTTCGTCGCCGCCTTCATCAAGGCCGGGACCTCGCTGAACGTGTTCGGGACGAGGTCGCACTTGCCGCTGTGGAAGGCGTCGCGGCAAACGGGCGAGAGGAACCAGGAGACGTGGCGCAGGTTCGGGACCTCGCCGTCGATGTAGCGCCGCGCGCGCAGCGGGAACATCTGGTGCAGGCGGACGTCGCGGAGCTTGTCGGCGCCGGCCTCGATCGCGTCGATGACGGTCACGGGCTCGGCGTTCGCGAGCCCGACGATCCCGTCGGCGCCGGGCGGCAGCAGGTCGAGGACCGCCTCGGGGCCGGATCGCTTCGAATCGAGCGCGTCGCGGATCATCGGGTCGGCAGCCTATTAACCACGCCCCCGGCGAGCGGCGACGCAGGTTGCCGAGGTTGCCGCCTGGGTAGTCTGGCTTCATCCCCGGGACCACGACCGCCCAGCTCAACGGCGAGATCGCCGAACGCCTCGCCGAAGCACGAGAGCGCACGCTCCTCCTCGTCGAGCCCCTCGCCGACGAGCAGCTCAACCGCGTCTACAGCCCGCTCCTCAGCCCCCTTGCGTGGGACCTCGGGCACATCGCGAACTTCGAGGAGCTCTGGCTCGTCCAGCGGATCGGCGGCCGGGAGCCTATGCGCGGGGAGCTGGGCCAGCTTTACGACGCGATCGAGAACCCGCGCAAGGTCCGCAACGAGCTTCCGATCCTGCGCGGTGACGATCTGCGCGCCTACATGAGCCAGGTGCGGGACCGGACGCTCGAGGTGCTCGCCGGGATGGAGCTCGAGTCCGCGGAGGACCCCCTGCTCGCCGACGGCTTCATCTACGACATGCTGCTCGCCCACGAGTATCAGCACAACGAGACGATGCTCCAGCTCCTGCAGATGGTCGACGGTTACGAGCCGGTCCGGGTCGACGAGAGCGTCCGCGCCGAGGCGGTCACGAGTGGTCCGGAGATGGTCAGGGTCGACGGCGGCGCGCACGAGATCGGCGCCGACGACGCCGGCTTCGCCTACGACAACGAGCGCCCGCGCCACATGGTCGAGCTGGCGCCGTTCGAGATCGACCGCGCCCCGGTCACCAACGCCGCCTACGCCGAGTTCGTCGCCGAGACCGGTGCCGAGCCGCCGATGTACTGGGAGCGCGACGGCGACGGATGGGTGACGAACTACTTCGGCCGCCGTGAGCCGCTCGACCCGGCGCTTCCCGTTGTCCACGTCGCCTGGCACGGCGCCGCCGCGTTCGCCGCCTGGGCGGGTAAGCGGCTCCCGACCGAGTTCGAGTGGGAGGCCGCCGCCGCGGGCACCGACCGCGACCGCGCCAATCTCGACCTGCTCGGGTTCGGCTGCGCGCCCGCCGGTGCCTACGGAGACTCCGCGGCCGATTGCGGCGCGGTTCAGATGCTCGGCGACGTCTGGGAGTGGACGTCCTCGGACTTCACCGCCTACCCGGGCTTCGAGGCGTTTCCGTATCCGGAGTACTCCGAGGTCTTCTTCGGCGACACCTACAAGGTGCTGCGCGGCGGTGCCTGGGCGTCGCGGCGCGACGTGATCCGGACCAGCTTTCGCAACTGGGACCTGCCCGAGCGCTCGCAGATCTTCTCCGGCGTCCGTTGCGCGAGGGATCTGTAGCGGAGCGGCGCGAAGCGAGACCAGAGAAACACCGTGTCGACCAGCACTGCCGACGGGCAGATCACGATCGAGGTTCACCTTCCCGAGGGCGGGACGCTGGCCGGCCTCGCCGAGGACGTCCGCGAAGGCCTCTCGTGCCCCTTCAAGGAGCTGCCGCCCAAGTACTTCTACGACGAGCGCGGTTCAGAGCTCTACGAACGCATCACGGAGCTCGAGGAGTACTACCCGATGCGGGCCGAGCGGGCGATTCTCGACGGTCGCGCCGGCGACATCATCGCCGCGGCGAAGCCGACGACGCTGATCGAGCTCGGCTCTGGCGCGGCAGCGAAGACGCGCCGCCTGCTCGACGCGATGCGCGACAGCGGCGTGCTCGAGACCTACGTTCCCGTGGATATCTCCGAGGAGATCACGCGCCGCGCGGCGAACGAGCTCGTCGTCGAGTACCCGGGCCTCCGCGTGCACGGGATCATCTGCGATTACGAGACGCACCTCGAACGGGTGCCGCGCGAGGAGGGCGCGCTGATCGCCTTCCTCGGCGGGACGATCGGCAACTTCCGGCCCGGGCCGCGGCGCTCGTTCCTCGCCCGGATCGCGACCCTGATGTACCCGGGCGACCGCTTCCTCCTGGGCACCGACCTGGTCAAGGACGCTGCGACGCTCGAGCTCGCCTACGACGATCCGAATGGGGTCACGGCCGAGTTCAACAAGAACGTTCTCCACGTCCTGAACCGCGAGCTCGACGCCAACTTCGACCCGGACCAGTTCGAGCATGTCGCCTTCTGGGATGCTGACAACGAGTGGGTCGACATCCGCCTGCGCTCGCTCGCCGAGCAGTTCATCGACCTGAAGGCGCTCGATATGCGCACGCACTTCGCCCGCAACGAGGAGATGCGGACCGAGATCTCGACCAAGTTCACGCGCGAGCGGCTCGAGGCGAGCTACGCCGACGCCGGCCTCGAGCTGGTCGAGTGGTGGACGGACCCGCACGACCTCTACGCCCTGTCTCTGGCGAAGACCCGCGAGGGTTGATCCGGCGATCGCGGCAGCGGTAGAGTTCGCTGCAGGGGTCACACCAATCAGGGAGGGAACGCAAATGGATCGGCAGCAGCATGTCGGGTCTCGCCGATGGTTCGCAGGGGCGGCGGCAGCGGCCTGCCTGGCGTTCCTCGTCGTAGCCGCGGACGCCGGGGCCTACATCTACTGGGCGAACATCAACGTCAGCCGGACAATCGGGCGCGCCAACCTCGACGGCACCGGCCCGAACCAGACCTTCGTCGCCGACGGCCATGTGCCCGACCAACGCCCGTGCGGCGTCGCGGTCGACTCCCGGCACATCTACTGGGGCAACCACAGTCGCTTCGATCCCGGCTTCCTCGTGGACGGCACGATCGGCCGCTCCAACCTCAACGGCACCGGCGCGAATCAGAGCTTCATCACCGGCGCCAACGGTCCCTGCGGCGTCGCGGTCGCGGGCGGGTTCATCTACTGGGCGAACTGGGGCGCGAATGGAGGCGGCGGCTCCCCCGGGACGACGATCGGCCGTGCCAACATCGACGGCAGCGGCGTCGACAACCTGTTCATCCCCGGTGCCAGCGCACCATGCGGCGTCGCCGTCGACGCGACCCACATCTACTGGGCGAACTCGGGAACCGGGACGATCGGCCGCGCCAACATCGACGGCAGCGCCGTCAACCAGAACTTCATCACGGGGGCGAGCGGCCCCTGCGGCGTCGCGGTCAACGCGAGCTCGATCTACTGGGCGAACAGCAATTGGAGTCCGATCTACCCGAGCGGGTCGACGATCGGCCGCGCCAACATCGACGGCTCGGCCGTGAATCAGAGCTTCATCACCGGCGCCACCGGCCCGAGCGGCGTCGCGCTCGACGCGGAGCACCTCTACTGGACCAACAGCGGAGCTCCGCCGTCAACGGTCGCGCGCGCCAACCTCGACGGCACCGGCGTCGACCAGACGTTCATCCCCGCGGCGGCGAACCCGAACGGCGTCGCGGTCGACACCGGCGCTCCGTCGAACATCTTCAAGCTGGCGAAGACCGTGCTCGACAAGAAGCTCGGGACCGCGCTGCTCAAGGTCAAAGTGCCGGGAGCGGGCGAGCTCGAGTTGCGCGGTAAGGGCGTGAAGCCGATCGCAAAGCCGGTCAAGAGGGCCGGCACCGAGAAGCTCACCGTGCGCGCGAAGGGCAAGGCGAAGCGGCTGCTGAGAGCGAGCGGGAAGGCGAAGGTGACCGCGAAGGTGCGCTTCGACCCCGACGGCTCGGCACCGACCACCCAGAAGAAGAAGCTGACGCTTCGCAAGCGTTAGACGGCGCCCCCGGAGGCGAAGCCGAGGAGACGGGCGCAACGTTCGGTATTCCCTGACCCGGCCGCCCCCGGAGGCGAAGCCGAGGAGGCGGGCGGAACGTTCGGTATTCCGTCAGCCCGGGCCGAGCGCCTCGACCAGCTCGCCGAGCTTGTCCGGCGTCGTGATTGGCGTCAGGACCGGCAGCGTGATCCCGCCGGCGACGAACTCACCGAGCCGGGCCTTCATCTGCTCCGGGGTGCCGAAGATGAACATCTCCTCGATCAGGTTCCAAGGCGCGGCCTCCGCGGCCCGCTGGCGGTCCTTGGCCTCCCACGCCGCGCACATCTCGGCGATCGCGTCGCCGTGGCCGAGCCAGCGGTAGAAGGCGGCGTAGACGGGCACGGTGACGTAGGAGGAGAACATGAAGCGCGCGACCGGCTCGACCTGCTCGCGTTCGCCCGGGAGGCAGAAGAAGCGGCAGAGGAGCTCGAAGTCTCCCGGGGCGCCGCTGAGCTCGCCGATGACCCGCTCGAGTCCCGAGAGCGGGAGGAAGTTGGTGAAGGCGCCGTCGGCTTTCTCGACCGCGAGCCGCAGCATCTTTCCGCGCAGCGCGGCGAGCACGATCGGCACCGGCGGCGGCGCCTGCTCGAGCTTGAACCCGTTCTCGGTTCGGTCCCCGGCGAGCGCCGGGCGCAGGAACCCGAGCGTCTCCGCGACCTTCGACAGCGGGCGCTCGAAGGGGATCCCGTTCCAGCCCTCGACGATCCGGTCCGAGGAGGCGCCGATCCCGAGCGCGAAGCGCCCGCCGCTGGCCTCGGCGAGCGCCGCGGCCTGCTGGGCGAGAAGCGCCGGGCCACGCTGGAACACCCCGACGACGCCGGTTCCGAGCCGCACCTCGCTCGTCCAGGCTGCGGCCAGCGCCAGTGGGGTGAAGCCGTCGGGTCCGTTCGTCTCACCGCTCCAGAGGTCCGTGTAGCCGGCGGCCTCGGCTCGCTTCACCAGGTCCTCGTGCGCGCTGAGCGGGGTGAGCGCCAGCGGCAGGGTCAGTCCCCAACGCATGCGGGCAATCTATTCGTCGGCGAGCGTCGCGCGCTTGGGGCCTTCTCGGATAGGCTCGCGGCCACCGGATCGCATGGACTTCTCCCGCCTCAACTTCCCCCGCCTCGCCGTCGGCCTCACCTCGGCCGCGCTGCTCCTCATCAGCCTGTTCCTCCTGCCTTGGTACTCGCTGGAAGAGAATCCGCAGCGGGTCGTCGAGGGGCCCAACGTCAACCCGGACGCATGGATCTGCGGCGTCGGCGAGTTCGAGTGCACCGGGTTCGAGACCTTCCCGATCTTGCGCTGGCTCCTCATCCTCGCCGCGCTCGCCCCGATCATCCTCGCCTACATCCTGGTGCGCGGCCACAAGACGTCCTACCCCCCGGGAGAGCTGACGATGATCGCGGGCTTCACCGCCCTCGTCCTCATCGGCTACAACGGGATCATCGATCGTCCCGGGTCGAACGTCGCCGAGATCGGCGTCAACCTCTCCTACGGCTACTGGGTAGCGCTGGTGGCGTCGATGGCGATTGCCGCGGTCGGATTCACCCGCTCGCTCGAGAGCGGTGGGCACAAGGTTCGCAAGGCGCCGGGCACCGTCTGACGTGGGAGTGATCTCGCAAGACGTGCGCTCGGGCTCCAAGCCCGACCGCAACCTGGCCCTTGAGCTCGTCCGGGTCACCGAGGCGGCGGCGCTGGCCGCTGCCCGCTGGGTCGGCCGCGGCGATAAGGAGTCCGCCGACGGCGCGGCGGTCGACGCGATGCGGCTGCTCCTCGACACGGTGCCGATGGACGGTCTCGTCGTCATCGGCGAGGGCGAGAAGGACGAGGCGCCGATGCTCTACAACGGCGAGCAGATCGGCGACGGCAGCCCGCCAGAGGTCGACATCGCCGTCGACCCGCTCGAGGGAACGACGCTGACCGCACGGGGGATGCCATCGGCGCTCGCCGTGATCGCCCTTTCGGAGCGGGGAACGATGTTCGATCCCGGACCGTGCGTCTACATGGAGAAGATCGCCGGCAACTCGGAGATCGCCGACGTCCTCAGCCTCGACGAGCCGCTGACCGAGGTCATCGGCAAGGTCGCCGAACGCAAGGAGAAGGACGTCGGCGACGTCACCGTGATCATGCTCGACCGGCCGCGCCACGAGGAGAAGGTCGCCGAGATCCGCGAGGTCGGCGCGAGGATCCGCTTCATCTCGGACGGCGACGTCTCGGCGGCCCTGTTTGCGGTCTCCGCCGACGCCGGGGTCGATCTCCTCTGGGGGATCGGCGGGACTCCCGAGGGCGTGATCTCGGCTGCGGCCATCAAGTGCATCGGGGGCCAGCTGCTCGGCAAGCTCTGGCCCCGCGACGAGGACGAGCGCAAGGCGGCGCTCGATGCCGGCTACGACCTCGACGAGACGCTCGACGTCGACCGCCTCGTCAACGGCGAGGACGTCTTCTTCGCCGCGACCGGCGTCACCGACGGTGAGCTGTTGCAGGGCGTCCGCTACAGCCGCGGCAAGGCGACGACCGAGTCACTCGTCATGCGCTCGCGCTCTGGCACCGTCCGCACCGTCACCGGGCGCCACGACCAGGCGAAGCTGCGCGAGGTCACCGGCGGCCGTTACGGCTGAGCGCCGCTCCGTTCCGTTTCCTCCATCTCCTCCGCGAAGGCCCGCGCGCGCTGCTCTTCCACCGAGCCGGTGTCGTGGAGCTCGAAGCGCAGCGCGTTGATCACGGCGCCCGCCATCAGCGAGAGCGCGACCAGGTAGAACCAGACCAGGGCGACGAGGATGAACCCGAGCGCGCCTCCGACCTGCTCGATTGAGGACTGGCCGAGGTAGAAGGGGAAGACGGCATTGCCGATCGCCGTCGTCAAGGTGACGAAGAGTGCTCCAGGCCAGACGCCGCGCCAGGGGATGTGACCCTTGGGGACCACGTAGTAGATCAGCGAGGTGATTGCGAAGGTGAAGGTCAGGGCGGCGAACAGCACGAACGCCGTTCGCAGCTCGCCGACGTCATCGAGCCCGAAGGGGAGATCGTCGGCGCGAGACGTGAGCACCGTCTCGGCGACGGGCACGATGACGCTCGCGGCGAGGAAGAGGGTGACGACGATCAGCATCACCAGGGCGAAGCGCTTCTGCGCCACCCAGCTCCGGCACTCGACGTGATAGATCCGGCAGAAGGCGGTGTCCATCGCCCCCCAGAAGGACGCGCCGATCCATACCGCGCCGAGCGCGGCGACGATCCCGATCGTCGCCGAGTTGTTCTGGATCCGCTCGAGCGCTCGGTCGAGCTCGTCCTGCTCGGCTGCCGGGAACAGGCCCTGGAGGTCGTTGAGCACGCTCGCCTGGATGTCGGTGTTCTCGAGCACCTGCCCGAAGATGAACAGGAGCAGAAGTGCGAACGGAAAGACGGCGAGCGCGAGGTTGAACGCGACCATCGCCGCGAGGCCGGTGACGTTCTCGCGGTAGGCCCGTTCCCAGAAAAGGCGCAGCCAGGTCCCGCCCTGGCGCGAGGCGGCCGCGGCGCGGCTCGCCTCTGGCTGCGTGCTCAACGGCGCTCCGAGGTTCCTCGGAATGCCTCGATCGCCTTGTTGGCAATGCGCACGCCGAGGGTGGCGGCCTCGGCTGCGGCGGCGACCCCGGCCCAGGCGACGTCCTCGAGGCTCCTCGGGCCCGGCTCGTCACCGGGCGGATCGGCCGCGGCGGCCGTCGGGTGACGAAGCCGATGCGACCCGGGCTGCGTCCTCTTCGGGCTGCAATGACGGCGCTGCACGCGGGGGCGGCTTCGGGCTCGCCACCGGCTTCCGCTTCACCCGCTTGACCGCCTGCTTCGGCTTCGCCTCGCGCTTCGGCTCCGCCTTGGCGGAACCGGGCGAGCGGCGCCGCGGACTGCGCGTCCCCGGCCTCGAATCGGGGAGCTTGCCGAAGATGCCGCCCTCGGACGGTTGCCCGGCCCCGTTGGCGTTGTCGGTGTCGTCGTTCAAGGGCGCCTTGGATCGTATGTCACCTGGGCGCGTTTTCCCGTAACTCGAGCGGGGAATGGGTGTTGAAGGGCTACTCGTGCAGTTCGCCTTGCGGACCGCGGAGAATGCGTGCCAACGGCGAATCGATGTTGATTACGAAACCGACGACGTTACGATACGAACACTCGTTTGACCACGACGACGACCGCGCGGAGCGACTGACTTCGAGCAGGGCATCTGCGGACCCGATCGGTCCGGTTCGCTCTCGCGGCGGTGGAGGTCCCGGGCGCTCGCGCTGCGAGCCCCGGAATCCGATAGAGACCTCAGTGGCCCCGCGAGCAAGCACTTAGAGACCAAGGAACCTGGGAAGGATTAAAGGCAACAGATGCTGATCGCGGAACTGCAGGAGCTCGAGGAGGTCAAGAACCTCGTCACCAAGGGACAGGCCGAAGGCGTCATCGCCTACGGGCAGGTCGCGCAGGCCCTCGCTGAGGTCGACGTCGACGAGTCCGACATCGAGGAGCTGTACGGCTACCTCGAGGGCCAGGGCGTCGAGATGGTCGACGATGTCGATCCCGCCCAGGCCGCCTCGCCGGACTCCGAGCGCGCCGAGCCGAAGCGCGGCAAGCGCCGGCAGAAGGCCGCCCTCGATCTGAAGCCGGACATGACCACGGACAGCCTGCAGCTGTTCCTCAAGGACATCGGCAAGGTCCGCCTGCTCACCGCGCAGGAGGAGGTCGACCTCGCCAAGCGGATCGAGCGCGGCGACCTCGACGCGAAGCAGAAGATGGTCGAGTCGAACCTGCGCCTCGTGGTTTCGATCGCGAAGAACTACCGCAACCAGGGGCTGCCCTTCCTCGATCTGATCCAGGAGGGGACGCTCGGTCTCGTCCGCGCGGCGGAGAAGTTCGACTACCGCAAGGGCTTCAAGTTCTCCACCTACGCGACGTGGTGGATCCGCCAGGCGATCGCACGCGCGCTCGCCGACAAGGCGCGGACGATCCGGATCCCCGTGCACGTGGTCGAGAAGCTCAACAAGATCGGGCGCGCCGAGCGCAAGCTCGTCACGGAGCTGGGCCGTGAGCCCACACCGGACGAGATCGCCGAGGTCACCGGCATCGACCCCGAGGAGGTCGACCAGATCAAGCGCTCCGCCCAGGCCCCGGTCTCGCTCGAGAAGCCGGTCGGCGACGAGGAGGAGTCCGAGTTCGGGCAGTTCATCGCCGACGAGAAGGCCGAGTCGCCGTTCGAGCGCGCCGCCGACTTGCTCACCAAGGAGGCGCTGCGCGAGGCACTCGAGAACCTCTCCTACCGCGAACGCCGCGTACTCGAGCTCCGCTACGGGCTCGGCGGCGAGCACCCGCGGACTCTGGACGAAGTGGGGCGCACCTTCAACGTCACCCGCGAGCGCATCCGCCAGATCGAGAACCAGTCGCTGAAGAAGCTCCAGAGCCTGGCTGAGGCTCAGAAGCTCCGCGAAGTCGCCTGAGCGGCGATAGCCGGCGCTCGGCTGCGTCATCGGTCGCTCGCGTGCGGAGCACGCCACGCTCCCTGCTTCCTTGCCGGGCTTGGCTCTCGCCGCTCAGGTGGCTTGCTGTTCTTGCGTTCGTAATCGCGTTCGGTGCCAGCGCCACGCGGACCGCCGACGCCGGGGTTGCGACGCCGATCCAGCCGAACATCGTCGTCGTCATGACCGACGACCAGCCGCCCGGGATGATGCGCGCGCTGCCCTCCGTCGAGCGGCTGATCGCCGACCGCGGCGCGACCTTCACCAACGCGTTCGCCAGCTATCCGCTCTGCTGCCCCTCACGCGCGACCTTCCTCACCGGTCAGTACGCGCACAACCACGGCACTCTCGGTAACGGCCCGGCGAGCGGCGGCGGCTATCCGGCCCTGCGCGAGCCGCGGCGAAACCTCGCCGCCTGGCTCCAGGCCGCCGGGTACGAGACGACCTTCGCCGGCAAGTGGCTGAACGGCCTCCGCACCCCACGCGCTGCTCCGCCGGGCTGGGACAACTGGTTCGGCCTCGTCGGCGCCGGCGGCGAGGGCCTCTCCTCGTTCTTCGACTACGACGTCTTTCAGGGCGCCGGGGTCCCGCCCCGTCACTACGGCACCGCGCCCCGCGATTACCAGACGGACGCGCTCGTGCGCGACTACGCGCTGCCCCTGGTCGCGGCGCAGGCGACGACCCCCGAGCCGTTCTTCCTCTGGCTCGCCATGCACCCGCCTCACGATGGCCTCGGGCGCGACGACAGCGCCGGCCGACGCTGTTCTCTCGGCGACCCCGACAGCCGCTCGTCGAAGCAGAGCGCGATTCCGCCGCCGCGCTACGCGAAGCGCTTCGGCGGTACCGCCCCGCCGCGCCCGCCGTCGTTCGACGAGCGCGACCTGAGCGACAAGCCGGAGTTCATGCGCGGGCACGAGCGGCTCAGCGCCAAGGACCTGGAGCTGATCCGGCTCAACTATCAGTGCGGGCTCGCGGCGCTGCTCGCCGTTGACGACGCGGTGCGCTCGATCGTCACCGCACTCGAGCAGAGCGGCCAGCTCGGGAGCACGATCCTGGTCTTCACCTCCGACAACGGGGCGCTCGCGGGCGAGCATCGCGTGAAGGCGGGCAAGAACAAGCCCTACGAGGAGGCGATCCGGGTGCCGCTGATGATCAGCGGGCCCGACGATCGCCGCCGGGGCCACGCCGGACGGCCCGGTGCCGAACGCGGACCTGGCGCCGACCCTGCTCGAGCTTGCCCTCACGCAACCGCCGCCTGAGCTCGCGCGGACGGTCGATGGCATCTCCCAGGTCGCGGCGCTTCGCAATGGCTTCAGCGACCCGGGCCGCGTGGTGCTGATCGAGGGCCGCGACAACGTCGCCCGCTCGAAGCATGGCTACAAGGCCCGCTCCTACGTCGGCGTTCGGACCGACCGCTACGCCTACATCGAGCATCACCGCGCCTCCGCGCCGGACAAGGCGGCCGCGATCGCGCTCCAGATCGGCTCCGGGGCGGTGACGGACATGGAGCTCTACGACCTCGATCGCGACCCCTACGAGCTGGAGAGCCTCCATCGCGACCGGGGGTACCGGACGCCGCGACGCGTGCTCGCCGATCTCACCGACCGCCTCGAGCGATGCGCGGGCGCCGAGTGCGCGATCACCGCAACGGTTCCAGCGCCGACGCGGTGACCGACCCCGGTACCTTGGCGGGTCTGCGTGAGTGAGGGGAGTACCAGCAGGAGGCTGAGGGCGGGGACCGCAGCGTTGACCGTGCTCGCGATTCTCGCGGGCGGATTTGCCGCCATCCGGAGCGAGCCGGCGGCCGGAGCGCCCGGCCGGCCGAACATCGTCCTGATCACGACCGACGATCAGACGGCCGCCTCGATCGTCGCCATGAGACGGCTGAACGCCCTCCTCACCGCCCAGGGGACGACGTTCTCGAACATGATCGCCACCTTCCCGCTGTGCTGCCCTTCGCGGGCGACGTGGATCACCGGGCAGTACGCGCACAACCACGGAGTTCTCGACAACACCGTGCGCAACGGCGGCGGCTATCAGTCACTCCGCGACCCGTCGAGGGTGCTCCCGGTCTGGCTGGACGCGGCCGGTTACGACACGGCCCTCGTCGGCAAGTGGCTGCACGACTACCGCTCGTTCGCGAAGCCACCGGGCTGGGACGTCTACCACGGGATCGTGCCGCCGGGGGTGACCCGGTACTACGGCAACGAGATCACGGACTCGCGCGGCGGCAAGGTGACGCTCGGGAACGCCGACGCCGACTATCTCACCGACGCGCTCACGCGGCGCTTCGCACTGCCGTTCGTGTACGCGCACGCCGGCGACCCCGACCCGTTCTTCCTTCACCTCTCCTTCACGGCGCCGCACTGGGGGACGGGCCGAAACGACGAGGCGGGCAGGCGTTGTGCAAACGGGAAGCCGTTCGCGTTCGAGACCGCGCGAGCGAAGCCCGCTCCGCGGCACGCGCAGCGCTTCGCCAGGGAGGCCCTGCCGGCGCCGCCGTCGTTCGACGAGGCCGACCTCTCCGACAAGCCGGCCGGGATCCGGGGCCGCAAGCGGCTGCGCCCGAAGGTGGTCCGCGAGATCACCACCCGTTACCGCTGCGAGCTCGCCAGCCTGCTCGCCGTCGACGAGGCCGTCAAGCAGGTCGACGAGGCGCTCACCGCCACCGGTGCCACAGGCAACACCTACGTGATCTTCACCTCCGACAACGGCTACATGCACGGCGAGCACCGAATCCGTGCGGAGAAGGTGCAGCCCTACGAGGAGGCGCTGAAGGTGCCGTTCGTGATCCGCGGACCCGGGATCCCCGCAGGGGCGACAATTGCCGACCCGGTCGGGAACATCGACCTCGCGCCGACGATCATGGACCTCGCCGACGCGAGCCAACCGCTGTTGATGACGCGTCCGACCGACGGGCTCTCGCTGATTCCCTACATCGCCGGCTTCAGCCACCCGACGCGGATCGTCCTGATCGAGGCGAAGCGCCCGGCGCGGGCGTCGAAGGCGAGCGGACAGATCGTCGCGCCCTCGTTCGTGGGTGTGAGAACCGAGCGCTACACCTACGTCGAGCACTATCGCGCCACGGTGCCGACGGTCGCGGACGGCACCCAGCTGCCGATCGGGTCGGGCACCCTCGTCGACCGCGAGCTCTACGACCTCCAGCTCGACCCGTTCGAGCTCGACAGCCGCCACCTCGACCCCGCCTACGCCAACACGCAGGCGACGCTCGCGCTGGCCCTCTCCGTCCTTCGCGGCTGCACCGGTTCCAACTGCCTCGTGGCACCGAACGTCCCTCCGCCGAGCTAACGCTCAAGACCGTGGCCGTAACGCCCGATAGAGCGGGTGATGTTCGACATCGACGCCGCTTTGCATTGGCTCGTTGAGCACGAGGGCTCGGACCTGCACGTGAAGGTGCCGGCGCCGCCCATGGCGCGTGTTCACGGCGAGCTGCGCCCGATCGAGGGCGCGGAGCCGCTCGACTCGGAGGACACCGAGAACGCGCTGCGCCGGATCCTCACGGACCCGCGCCTGCTCGAGGAGTTCGAGCGCGAGGGCGAGGTCGACTTCTCCTACGCGATCCCCGGGCTCTCGCGCTTCCGCGTCAACGCCTTCCGCCAGCGTGGCCACATCTCGATCGCGTTGCGCGCGATCCCGTTCCAGGTCCGCACCGTCGACGACCTCGGCCTGCCGCCGGTGATCCGGGAGCTCGCCGAGGAGCAGCGCGGGATCATCCTGCTGACCGGGACGACCGGCTCGGGCAAGTCGACGACTCTGGCGGCAATGGTCGACCACATCAACTCGACGCGTGCGCGCCACATCATCACCCTCGAGGACCCGATCGAGTACCTGCACCGCGACAAGCGCTCGATCATCAACCAGCGCGAGGTCGGCGACGACACCGAGAGCTTCGCCCGGGCGATGCGCCGTGTCCTGCGCCAGGATCCCGACGCGATCCTGATCGGGGAGATGCGCGACGAGGAGACCGTGCGGACCGCGCTCGCCGCCGCCGAGACCGGCCACCTGGTGCTCTCGACCCTGCACACGCTCGACGCGACGGAGACCGTCAACCGGATCATCGACTTCTTCCCGCCGCACCTCCAACAGCAGGCGCGGGTGATGCTCGCCGCGACGCTTCGCGGGGTCGTCGGCCAGCGGCTGGTGAAGCGCGCCGGCGGCGACGGCCGCGTCGCCGTCTGCGAGGTGCTCGTCGTCACCGGCCGGGTTCAGGACCTGATCCTCAACCCGCAGGAGACCGGCCGTCTGACCGAGGTGATCGCCGAGGGCGAGTACTACGGGATGCAGACGTTCGACCAGGCGCTGCTCAAGCACGTGATGGCGGGCAACCTCGACGAGGAGGTCGCGTACGAGACCGCCTCGAGCCCGCACGACTTCAAGCTCATGCTCCAGGCCCAGGGCCAGCGGGCGAGCGGCATCGAGCAGGTGCTCGCCGCCGAGGAACCGGCGGAAGCAGCCACCTTCGGCCGCGGCTGACCAAGCGGCTCGCGGCGCAGGCGCCCGGCATACAATCGCGCGCGGATGAGGGTTGGCGCTCCCAGGCGCGGCATCGCCCCTGGGTACCCGACCGCTGAGAGCCGGCTTTCAACCCACTTCATTTAGTAAAGCCTTGGCTATACTCGGACGCGGTCCAGGGCAACGCAAAATCGTTCGAACGCCCGGGCCGTGACCGACATGAACGACTCTCCCTGCCCAGTAGGTTCGTGCGCGGAGATCATCTCCGGCAAATGGACGCTCCTCGTCCTGCGTGACCTCGCGGACTCGAGCTGCCGCTTCTGCGAGCTCGAGCGCTCGCTCGAGGGAATCAGCCCGCGGACCCTGTCACTGCGCCTGCGGGCGCTCGAGGAGTGCGGGATCGTCGAGCGCCACACCTATCCCGAGGTTCCGCCCCGGGTCGAGTACGCGCTTACCGAGAAGGGCCGCGACCTCGTCCCCGTGATCGAGCAGATGCGCGCCTACGGCCGCCGCTGGCTGGTCGAGGGCGAACGCACCCTCGTCGGCAGCTAGGCCCGCCCCGGGCGACATCGGGCTGGCGGAAGTGTCGTGCGACCCAGCTTTGCCGCTGCAAGCGTCCTTGCATGGCAGGGGCGCCCACGCCCGGGGCGAAGAGTGGGGGCATGCGTGATTTGGTCGTCCGTGAAGGACTTGGAGCGATGGCCGCCGATGCCGCCGACCGCCTGCGGGCCCTGGTCGAGGCCGGTGAGGAGATCCCTTACGAGGTGCACGAGTCCGGTGACGGCTCACCCCTCTGCCGCTACGAGCCGCTGACCGAGCGCTTCGTGCACGCCCACGCCGCCGAGCTGCGGGCGCTCGACTCCTTCGGCACCGCCGCCGCCGCGCTCGAGTCGAGTGGCCTCGCGGCTCACTACCTGGAGCGCATGGGTATCGCCGTGCCCGACGATCCGGGCCGCCGCTCGGATCTCGCCGGGGTCGCCTTCCTCTGCCGGCTGTGGATGAACAGCTCCGACTTCTCCCTCGAGCAGGGCCGCCTCGAAGCGGCGATCGACGAGATCGAGGCCGGGAGCGACGTCGCCACCGGTGAGATCGAGGTGATCGTCCCGGTCCGGGGCCTACAGCTTCCGCTCGCACGCCTCGATCTCGAGTGGGTGAGCGTCGTCCGTGCCGACACGGTCGAGGTCCCGGCCGAGGCACAGTCGGGCGACCTCAGCGGCGCCTCGCCGTGGGAGCCCGCCTTCCTCGCGGTCGTCCGCGTCCCCGATCCCACCTTCTCTGAAGAGGAGGAGGACGCCGGCGCGATCGCAGTCGAGACTTTCCGGCGCCTGATCACGACGCTGCGCCTGTTCAAGGCCGGCGGCGTCGGTCTCGGCCCTCACGCCTGGACCAAGGTCAGCGGCGATCGGTGGCGGCGGATCGGCACCGGCGCCGGGCGCCCGCGCCCGGGCGGTTACAGGCTGACCGAGACCGAGCTCGGGCCGCTGGTCGCGCTCTCGCGCACGCTGGCCTCCCCGTCCAGCCCGTTTGGACGCGCGCGAGTCGACGGCACGGGCATGTCCGGTGCGCTCAACCGGGCAGTCTCACGCTTCGAAGCCGGCCTCGAGCGAAACGTCGTCGTTGAGGCGCTCAACGACCACCTCCTCTGTCTCCGCTTCGTCCTCGAGGGCGGCGGGCCGGCGAGCCTCGGGCTTTCGATCCGGGTCGCGGCGCTCTGCGCCGAGCCGGACCGGCGTGAGGACGTGAAGGCTGTGATCGACCGCGCGACCGCGCTCGAGCGCGAGCTCTGGAGTGGCGAACCCGCGCCGCGGACCGCCGGGACAACGCCGGCGGAGACCGCGATCGAGCTCGAGGAGCTCGCCCGGGCCATCCTCAAGGACGCCTGCTGCGGGCATCTCGGCTCGAATCTGCGCGCAACGGCAGACGAGATCCTGCTCGCCGACGGGCTCGCGGCCGGTGACGGCGACACAGACCAGCGCGGCGAGACGGCCGAGTGGAGCCCTCGCATCCAGGAGGAGCTGGAGCAGACCTTCCCGGAAGACGGCGGCTTCGAGCCCGCGGAGGAGCCCGTGGCGGAGGAGCCCGATCGCGAGCCGATCCCCGTCGGTCTCGATGCCGAGGAGCCGGAGCTGATCGACGAGCTCGACCGCCTCGACCGAACCTTGGAGGACTCCCGGCCCGTAGAGAGAAGCATCTGGATGACCGAGGAGCTCGAGGAAATGCCAGTTTCAGCCACCGAAGACAACATCCGAGCCGAGATCGCAGCGCTCGAACAAGTGCCGGCCGCCTCCTCCGCTTCGCGTCCGGGGTCGCCGGCCCCGCCACCCGAGGATCGCTCCGCCGACGAAGTCCCCGCCGACGGCACGAGCCCCGTGCTCAGGCTCATCGAGCAGACCCGCGCCGAGCGCCTGGAGCGCAACGAGCGCGTCGCCGACCTCTTCCCGCCCCCCGAGACGACCGAGTGGAACATCCGTGAGGTCGCCTATGACCGCCGCCGCCGCGCCGTCATCCGAGACGGCGACCCGGAGGCCCAGCAGGCCTCATAGGGCGCGCACCCAGACTTCCTCCGATCACCCCAGGAAGAGCAGGCCAGGCCATCGAGCGGAGCTCGATGGCTTCGGCCTATCCCGAGCCGGCCATCGCGGCGAGGGTTGGTCACCGAGGTAGCCCATGGACTACTTGAGCGTCCAACCGCATGGCGGTTTCGCGAAGGATGTCGATGACGTGGCGCCGATCGTGCGCGATCTGCCAGTGCGTGAAGCGCAGGCCGACGAGTCCGGCGGCCGTCAGGATTTGATCGCGGCGCCGGTCGCGTGTCTGCTGGGTCGGCGTGCGGTGGTAGCGGAGGCCGTCGGTCTCGACGATCAGGCCGAGCTCCGGCCAGTAGAAGTCGACCCTCCAACCTCGTGATGCGCACCCGAGTTCGCGGAGTTGGCAGGCCGGCAGCGCGCGCGATCGGCCGGAACAGCCGCTCGAGATCCGAGTCCGTGAGCAGGAACGCGTGCGCCTCCAGGAGGCGGCTCACCCGGGCCGCCCCGGGGAGGCCGGCGCGTGACCGCGCGAAGCGCAAGAGCGAGACGTGGTCGATGAGATCGCGCTTGTCGGCCTCGACGATGAGGCCTTCCAGCCCGATCGGCCCCAGGCGTGGCGCCATGTCGATGATCGTGCGAGCGGGGCTCGTCACCGGGATGCCATCGCAAACCCCGACGTCTAGGCCTTCGAGCCGCCTGGTCCGGTGAGACTTGATCCCGTCGATTCGCACCCGACGCGCCGGAGCGACCGTCACCTCGATGATCGACGGCGGCGATCGAACCAGGCCCCAGAGCGCCGCCGCGCTCTGGTGGCTTGCGACCGCGCCCTCTCCCGCGTAGAGAACCGCGGCCATGTACCGGCCCTTCGCGGAGACGTGCGGCGCTCCCACCGCATAGACACCCGGAAACACGACGAACAGCCTTCCTCGCGCCACGCGGTGCTTGATCGCCTGCGGATGGAGCCCGAGAGCCAGCAGTTGCCGGCGCGACACGACGCCGTGCTGACGCCGTGCCACCGCAAGCACCGTCGAGAGTTGGACGCTCGAGTAGCCCATGGACTACCTGAGCGTCCAACCGCAGAGGATTCGCCCCCCGCGGGGCCGGCGTGCCTGCCCGCGCGACTACGCACGGATGCGGCTATCTCGGCCCGTTCCTCGGCCCCCGATGCGAAGAGGTAGCGGTTGATCTCCATCAGCCCACGGAGGTCGTGGACATCGTGGTCAAGGTATGGCACCTGAATGACGGCATCCGTGCCGAGCTCGCCCGCGAGCCGTTCGACATTCGCCCGGTCGCGCGCCGAGAGGGCGCGGAAGTCGGCGAAGTTGCCGGCGACCCGTTCGGCCAGATCCGCGTCGTCGAGCTCGTCGGCGAGCCGCGCGGCGAGGCTCTCGTCCGGCTCCCCGATCTTCGCCTCGAAGTGGACCTTGTTCACGATCACGCCGCCGAACGGCATCTTCGCCTCGACCAGCTTGCGGTGGAAGTAGACCGCCTCCGTGATCGGCTCCCCCTGCGGCCCGCAGACGACGAGGAAGGCGCTCTCCGGCGCCGAGAGCAGCTCGTTCACCCGCCGTGCGCGCTCCCGGAACCCCTCGACCATGCCGCTGAATGCCTGGAAGAACTCGGACAGGTCCTCGAGCAGGTTGACGCCCGTGATCCGTCGCAGGACGCTGAACATGACCGAGACCCCCCGCCCGAAGACCTTCATCCCGAATCCCGCCGGCTTCATGAACACCTGGAGCGCGCGGCCCTCGATGAACTGGAGCAGGCGCTTCGGGGCGTCGAGGAAGTCGAGGGCGTTGCGGGTCGGCGGCGTGTCGAGGACGAGCAGGTCGTAGCGGTCCTCGGCGTGGATCTCGAACAGCTTCTCCATCGCCATGAACTCCTGCGAGCCGGCAAGGGCGGAGGAGAGCTGCTGGTAGATCCGGTTCGAGAGGATCCGGTCTCGGGTCTCCTCGTCGGGTGCGTGACTGCGGACGACCTCGTCGAAGGTCTGCTTCGAGTCGAGCATCATCGCCCAGAGCTCGCCGCCGTTGGCCTCGATCCCGGCAGCCTCGAAAAGGGCCGGGTCGACCTGGCGCTCCTCGTTGCCGAGCTCGGGTAGTCCGAGCGAGTCGGCGAGCCGCTTCGCCGGGTCGATCGTGAGTACGGCGACCTTGAGGCCGCGCGCCGCCATCCCGGCCGCGATCGCCGCCGATGTCGTCGTCTTGCCCACGCCCCCCGAGCCGGCGCAGATGCAGATCCGCTTGTCCTCGAGCAGGTCGGCGACCGAGGCCATCAGATGATCGCCTCGGACAGGGTCGCGATCTGATCGGGGCCGAGCTCGGGCTCGAACAGGAACGGGAGCGTGCTCACCGGCGCCTTGGTGAGCTCCTCGAGCCGCGCGAGCTGCTCACGCTGGGTCGTCGCCCGGCGCCGCTCGCTGGCCCCGGCCCGGCAGGCGGCGCGGACGAAGTCGTCGCCGCTCTTCCCGGCGATCGCCTCGAGGAGCTCCGCCTCGTCGGCGCCGAAGCGCTCGGGATACAGGCCGTTGAGGAAGATCTGGTCGACCTGGACCCCGACCTCCTCGGTCAGGTCGCGTTCGAGGCCGATCGTCTCGTTCACCGGCATCTCCTCCGGAAGGGCGACGATCGCGACCCCGGTGCGCCGCCGGTTCGTGAGGAAGGCGTCGAGCGCTTGCGCCTGCTCGTGCATCGGTCCCACCCGTGCGATTCCGGCGAACGTTCGCGGGGTCTGCAAGAAGCCGACTCCGTGCCCCGTCGCCGGTGCGTCGACGATCACGGTGTCGTAGGCGCGCGCGGACTTGACCTTGCGCTCGTCCAGAGCCAGCTCCCAGATCTTCCCGATCGTGACCAGCTCCTTCAGCCCCGGGGTGGCCGCGGCCAGGTAGGTGAAGAACCTCGAGCGGAAGAGCATGTCCCGCATCGCCTTCACCTTCAGCTGCAACAGAACGTACTCGCGCATCGACTCGTCGGGATCGATCGAGATCGTCCACAGGTTCTCGGCGATCTCGACCTCGTGGAAGCCGACCTCGGTGCGCCTGAACACCTGCGAGGAGTGCTCCTGAGAGGAGACCTCGCAGACGATCGTCCGCTTGCCGGACCGCGCAGCGGCAAGCGCGAGGGCGAGGGCGACGGTCGACTTGCCGACTCCTCCCTTGCCGGTGACGATCACGAGTCGCTTGTCGAGTAGGGCCTTGGGCACAGCGGGCCCGGGGAGACCGTTCGTCCGGGTCGCGGGATCGTACCCGCGGGGCCGCTCGATGAGCGGGTTCCGCTGCATGGGGAGGAAAGCCGCCGCCGCGTGCGAATAGTCGCGAACGTATGGGACTTTTCAGCCGCGGAGCTCGCTCCGAGCACAACGTCAGCCGATCCCTCGACGCGAATCGCGCCAACGGCTCCCTTCCCGAGCCGCCCGAGCCGGTCTTCGACGAGCCGATCGAGACCCGGACCGAGCCGCGGGAGGTGCCCGCGCCCGAGCAGCGGTCGGCGTCCGTGACGCCGGAGCGTGAGCCCGCGCCGGCGCCCGAGGTGAAGGCCGAGCCCGCCGTCGTCGCCGAGCCCGAGGTCAGGCCGAGCCCGAGGTCGAGGCCGAGGCCGAGCCCGAGGTCGAGGCCGAGCCCGAGGTCAAGTCCGAGACCGTCTCGCCCCCCGAGCCCCCGCGCGCCCCGGAGCGGCCACCGGCGAACCCGGACCCCGAGCCCGTCACCCGCGAGCCCGAGGTCGCCGAGGAAGAGATTCGGATCACCGCGAGCGAGGCGCTCGCGCCCAGCCGCAACCCGGCAGCGGGCTCCGATGCGAACGGTGCCCGGACGAAGCGGGCCAAGGTGATCTCATTCGCGAACCAGAAGGGCGGCGTCGCAAAGACGACCACGACGCTCAACCTCGCCGTCGCGTTCGCCGAGTCCGGCCACAAGGTCCTGTGCATCGATCTCGACCCGCAGGGCAACCTGACGATGAGCCAGGGCATCGACCCCGACAAGGTCGACAAGTCGATCTTCGACGTCCTCGTCCACCACATCCCGCTCATGGACGTGGTCCAGGAGCGCGAGATCGACATCGCGGTCGCCTCGATCGACCTCGCGGGCGCAGAGATCGCGATGTCGACCCAGATCGGCCGCGAGCGCTCGCTCGAGAAGGCGATCAAGGGTGTCGAGGACGACTACGACTTCGTCTGCATCGACACGCCGCCGAGTCTCGGGCTGCTGACCGTGAACGCGCTCACCGCCTCCGACAAGGTGATCGTCCCGGTTCAGTGCGAGTACCTCTCGATGCGCGGACTGCTGCAGCTTCAGAACACGGTCGAGATGATCAAGGACAACCTCAACCCGAACCTCGAGATCGAGGGGATCCTGCCGACGATGCTCGACTCGCGCACCGTGCACGCGAAGGAGGCGGTGGAGATCCTCGAGGAGAACTTCGGCGACCTCGTCTTCAAGTCGCGCATTCGCAAGGCGATCAAGTTCGCCGAGGCGCCGGTCCGTGGAGCGTCCGTGCTCAAGTACGATCCCAAGGGCAACGCCGCCGACTATTACCGGGCGCTCGCCCAGGAGGTTCTGACGAATGGCGCGTCGTAAGCGGGCCAGCATGCGCGAAGGCCCGCTCGCCGATCTCTTCCGCTCGACCGTCGAGCCCGAGGATCCGCCCGAGGCACCGCCGGCACCGGGTAGCTCGCCGCCGCCTGCCGACGAGGAGGCGGAGACGCGGATCTATCAGGAGGAGTCCGCCGATCACGAGCCCGAGGCCGCCTCGGAGCAAGCCTTCGAACCCGAGGCCGAGTCCGACGAACCCCCGGCCTTCGCGGACCCCGATCCCCCCAGGCGCGAAGCCGACGAGATGTCGGGCGTTGGCGTCGCCCCGAGCTCTCGCGAGCGCCTCACCAGGATCTTCTCCGAGGACACACACGACGTCGAGGGTCCCGCCTACGGGCGCGACGAGCCGAGCTACGGCTCCGGCCCGATCGGTGATCCCACCCCGCACGCGCCGGTGATCCGCGTGGTCGGCGTCGGGGGCGCCGGCGTCAACGCGATCAACCGGATGGTCGAGGCGCAGATCCCCGGCGTTGAGTTCATGGCGATCAACACCGACCTGCAGTCGCTGCAGCAGTCGGCGGCGGACGTCACGGTCCACCTCGGCAGCGGCGTGTCCCGCGGCCTCGGCGCCGGCTCCAACCCGGAGCTCGGCTACCGCGCCGCGTTCGAGGAGCAGGACAAGATCAAGCGCCTGCTCAAAGGCTCCGACATGGTCTTCGTCACCGCCGGCGCAGGCGGCGGCACCGGCACCGGCGCGACCCCCGTGGTCGCCCGGCTCGCGCGCGACGTCGGCGCGCTCACGGTCGGGATCGTCACCAAGCCGTTCGGCTTCGAGGGCTCGCGGCGCTCGAAGCAGGCCGAGGACGGGATCGAAGCGCTCTCGGCCGAGGTCGACACGCTGATCGTCGTCCCGAATGAGCGGCTGCTCAGCGTGCTCGCGAAGACGACGACCATGGTCGAGGCGTTCCAGGTCGCCGACGACGTGCTGCGCCAGGGCGTCCAGGGGATCTCCGAGCTGATCACGCTCCCCGGGATGATCAACCTCGACTTCGCCGACGTGCGGACGACGATGCGCGACGCCGGCCAGGCGTTGCTCGGGATCGGCATGGGCACGGGCGACAACCGTGCCGTCTCCGCCGCAGAACGCGCGGTTTCCTCGCCGCTCCTCGAGACCTCGGTCGACGGCGCGCGCTCGATCCTGCTCTCGATCACCGGCGGCGACGAGCTCACCTTGCTCGAGGTCTCCGAGGCGGCCAAGGTCGTCCAGGAGGCCGCCCACCCGGAGGCGAACATCATCTTCGGCGCCAATATCGACGAATCACTGGGCGACCAGGTCTGGGTGACCGTGATCGCGACCCGCTTCGACGGGCGCGGACGCCGCCAGGACGGCTCCGCGTTGAGCGAGCGGCGCACGCCCGGAACGACCGCGACCGCCGCTCGCCGGCCGGCCGACCGCCGCGCCGGTACCGCGAAGAGCTTCGAGTCGCGGCCCCGCGACCTCGAGTTCGAGGTCCCGGAGTTCGTCCCCGGCAACAAGTAGTAACCCTGCGGGCATGAGCTCGCGCGGGGTCGTTGCAGCCGGACATCCGCTGACCGCGGAGGCCGGCGCATGGGCGCTTCGCGAGGGTGGCAACGCGGTCGATGCGGCGATCGCCGCGATGACGACCTCGTTCATCACCGAGAGCCCGCTCACCGGAATGGGCGCCGGCGGCTACATGCTCGTCCACACGGGCGCGGAGACCACGGTCCTCGACTTCTTCGTCGCCGCTCCCGGCGCCGACGGGATCGAGCGCGGCGCCGAGCTGCAGCCGATCCCGGTCCACTTCACGCCGACCTCCTCGCAGGTGTTCAATGTCGGCGCCGCCTCCTGCGGCGTTCCGGGCACGCCGGCGGGGATCGTCGAGGCGTTGCGCCGATTCGGCTCGATGCCGCTGGCCGAGCTCGTCGGCCCGGCCGTCGCCCTTGCCCGCGACGGGGTCGAGCTCAACCGGGAGCAGGCCTACTTCGTCGAGATCCTGGCGCCGATCCTGACCTACTACGAGGAGGCCGCGGCGATCTACGCGCCGCGCGGGAAGCCGCTTCGCGAGGGCGAGGTGATGCGCTTTCCCGAGCTCGCCGACGCGCTCGAGCGTCTCGCCTCCGACGGCGCGGAGCCGTTCTACCGCGGCGGGATCGCGGCGGCGATCTCCGACTGGGTGATCGAGCGCGGCGGCACCCTCGGCCGCGCCGACCTGGCCGCGTATGAGCCAATCGCGCGCGAGCCGGTGAGCGCGAGCTTCGCCGGTCGCCGGATCCTCACCAACCCGCCACCGTCCTCGGGCGGGGTCCTGATCGCGTACGCGCTCGAACTGCTCGAGCGGGGCGGCAATTCCGGCGTGGAGGCCGTCGTTCGCGCGATGGAGGCCGCGCAGGACGCCCGCACCGAGGAGTTCGTCGACGGGCTCGAGGACGACGCTTTCGCCGCCGCCTTCCTCGCCGACAAGCTCGGATCGACGACCCACATCTCGGCGCTCGACGCCGAGGGACGGTGCGCGAGCGTGACCTGCTCGAACGGGACGGGCTCGGGTCTCGTCGTCCCCGGGACGGGTGTCCACGTCAACAACATGATGGGAGAGCAGGACCTGAATCCGTTCGGCTTCCACCGTCACCGGGCCGGGCGACGGATGCCTTCGATGATGTCGCCGACGGTCGTCCTGCGCGACGGCGAGGTCGAGGCCGGCCTCGGCAGCGGCGGCTCGAACCGGATCCGTTCCGCGATCCTGCAGACGATCGTCGGGCTGCTCGCCGGCGGCCGCGAGCTCTCGGCGGCGGTGATCGCTCCCCGCGTGCACTTCGAGGCGGGCGCGGTCGACGCCGAGCCCGGCGTCGACGAGGTGGCGCTGGAGCGGCTCGAGCGCGATGGCTACGAGGTCGTTCGCTGGCCGGACCGAAACGTCTTCTTCGGCGGCGTCCACGCCGTTTCACGCGATCCCGCGACCGGCGAGCTCGGCGGAGCCGGCGACCCCCGCCGCGGCGGAGCGGTCGCGGTGGCCTAGAAGCTCGCTAGCCGACGACCAGCTTGCCGTTCATCTTCGCCCGCTCGGCGATCTCCTGGGAGCGCTCGAGCGCGGCGAGCAGCGCCTCGAGCGCGGCCGCGAGGACGTCCATGCGGCGACGCTCGGAGCGCAGCTCCAGCAGGTGCTGCTTCGTGTCCGGGGGCAGCTCGACGCGGGCCGCGAGTCCGTAGGAGTCGAGCGCGTCGAGGTCGGCGCGCTCGAGCGCGTCGGAGTCGACTCGCTCGAGCAGGGTGGCGAAGGCGTCGCGGGCGCGCTTCGGCGCGTCACTCGGCTCCTGGGCCTCGGTCGCGGTCCCGGCCAGCGGCTCGACCTCTCCGGCGGGGAAGTCGGTGGTCTCGTGGCGGTCGAGGACCCGGAACGGGCGCTCGCCGGTGACGACGATGTTGAGCCTGCCGTCCTCGAAGCGCTCCGTGACCTCTGTCACCCGGGCCTCGCAGCCGACCCGGCGGGCGCCGGTGTCGCCGTCGCGAAAGACGATTCCGAACGGCTCCTCCTCTTCGAGGCAGTGGTCGATCATCCGCTTGTAGCGCTCCTCGAAGATGTGCAGCGGGACCAGCTCGCCCGGCAGCAGGACCAGCGGAAGCTCGAAGATCGGCAGCTCGACGTTCTCGTTCACCGCATCCGGATTCTAGGATCCCCTCCGATGGCGGAGCCAAGCCCGGCACTCACGCGCGTGATCGACGCCTTCGGCGGCGAGGCTCGCTACTCGCCCGAGCAGCTCGCTGAGCGCACGGGCCTGGAGCGAGACTTCCTCGACCGGCTGTGGCGGGCGCTCGGGATGGCGCTCGCCGAAGGTGATCGCGCCGTCTACACAGACGACGACCTCGCGGCGGCCGAGCGCGTCGCCGGGCTCCGCAAAGCCGGCATCCCGGATGCCGGGATCCTCGAGATCGCCCGCCTGCTCGGGATGACGATGTCCCAGCTCGCGGCCGCGAACCGGGAGATGATCAGCGAGGCGGTGAGCTCGGCCGGGGTGCCCGAGGACGAACGCGACGAGCGGCTCGCGGCGGCGATCAGAGCCTTCATGCCGACGGTCGGTGATTCGCTCGGTTACGTGCTCACCCTTCACCTGCGCCAGCAGATCACCCACGACGCCGTCGCCGGAGGCGATGGCGAGGCGACGCAGGAGGTCGCCGTCTGCTTCGCCGACATGGTCGGGTTCACCCAGCTCGGCGAGAAGCTCGCCCCGGACGAGCTCGGGCGCGTCACCGGGAAGCTGAGCGAGCTCGCTTCCAGCGTCGTCGCAGCCGCCGCTACGCCTGGTGAAGATGATCGGGGACGCGGCGATGATCGTCGGCCCCGATACCGCCGGCGTCCTCGACGCGGCGCTCGAGCTGGTGGAGCGGGCCGCCGAGGAGGGCGGCGACTTCCCGATCCTGCGCGCCGGCGTCGCCGCGGCGAGGCGCTCGCTCAGGGTGGCGATTGGTACGGGGCGCCGGTGAACTTGGCGAGCCGGATCACCGACCGCGCCCGGCCGGGGAGCGTGCTCGCCAGCTCTGAGGTCAAGGAGGAGCTCGAACGGCGACTACCGCTGGTCGTTTGCCGGCGGGAAGCGGCTCAAGGGGATCGACGGCGAGGTGAAGCTCTATCGCGCCCGCCGCGCCGATCCCGCGTAACGCCCGCGCACCTCGGCCGACGGAAGTGAACACATGGTCCTGCTGATGCTGTTCGCGTTCGTGGCGGGCGCCGCGACGGCCCTCTCGCCGTGCGTGCTGCCCGTGCTGCCGGTGGTCCTCGGCGCCGGCGCGACCGGGGGCCGGCGGCGGCCACTCGGCGTCGTCACCGGGCTCGTGCTCGCCTTCACCTTCGCGACCGTCGTGCTCGTCTACGTGATCGATGCGCTCGGCCTCCCCGACGGCTTCCTGCGCACGCTGGCGATCGTCACCCTGCTCGCGTTCGGGATCTTGCTGCTCTTCCCAGGGCTCGCGGAACGGGTCGAGGCGCTCGCGAGCCGGATCACCCCCGGTCCCGCGCGGGTCGGCGGTGACGGCTTCGGCTCCGGCCTCCTGCTCGGGGCCAGTCTCGGAATCGTCTACACGCCGTGCGCCGGGCCGATCCTCGCCGGCGTCATCACCGTCTCCGCGGCCCAGGACTTCACCGCCGGAAAGCTCGCGGTCGCGCTCGCCTACGCGGTCGGCTCCGGCGCGGTCCTCTACGCGCTGATGCTCGGGGGCCGCAGGATCGTCGCCCGCCTCCGCCCCTGGCAGGGTTGGGTCCAGGCCGGGATCGGCGCGACGATGATCCTCGTCGCCGTCGCGATGACCGCGGACCTCGACATCAGGTTCCAGAACGCGATCGCCGACGACCTGCCGGCCGTGCTCGTCAACCCGAGCGGCGAGCTCGAGGAGTCGGAAGCGATCACCGACGAGCTCGCGGCGGTCCGCGGCGGGCACGGCGCGGTGGAGGGCGGCGGCGAGGAGGCCGAGGCGGGCGTCTCGCTGCCCGAGTACGGCGCCGCCCCCGACTTCGCCGAGCCCGGAGAGTGGTTCAACACCGACGGCGAGTCGCTCTCGATCCCGGCGCTGACACGTGAGCAGGGAGGCGTCGTCCTGATCGACTTCTGGACCTACACCTGCATCAACTGCATCCGCACGCTGCCCTATCTGAAGGCATGGGATACCGAGTACCGCGACGACGGCCTCACGATCGTGGGCGTCCACGCGCCCGAGTTCGCGTTCGAGCGCGACGCGGGCAACGTCGCCGAGGCGATCGAGCGAAACGAGATCGAATACCCGGTGGTCCAGGACAACGACTTCGGGACGTGGAACGCGTTCGCGAACCAGTACTGGCCGGCGAAGTACCTGATCGACGCCGAGGGTGAGGTCCGCTACGTCCACTTCGGGGAGGGCGACTACGAGCGGACGGAGGCGGCGATCCGCTCGCTCCTCGCCGAGGCCGGGGCGAAGCCCGCCGGCGGTGGAATCGCCGGTCAGGACGCGGAGACGGTCGACCCCGGTCTGGCGACGCCGGAGACCTACCTCGGCTGGGAGCGCGCGCGGGGCTGGGTCGGAGGCGCCGGTGCCCGGCGAGCGCGACTATGCGGCCCCCGCCGCCGAGGAGCTCGGCCCCAACGAGTTCGCCTACGGCGGTACCTGGCGGATCGACGGCGAGTCCGCCACGTCGGTGGCCGAGTCGACGATCGACCTGCGCTTCAAGGCGAGCAAGGTCTTCCTGGTGCTCGGAGCCGAACACGGCGCCGCCGGCGTCACCGTCGAGCTCGACGGCGAACCGATCCGACCGGGCGACGCGGGTGAGGACGTGACGCGCGCGGCCGCGACGATCGGCCCGCAGCGCCTCTACCGCCTCGTCGACCTACCGCGGGCCGGCGACCACACGTTGACGCTGCGCTTCGAGCCCGGGATCTCGGGCTATGCGTTCACGTTCGGCTAGTAGTGGGGCCTAGCGGCCGAGGGTGCGCAGGAACTGCGGCGTGCGCTCGGCGAGCACGGCCAGCAGATCCCGGATCTCGGCGAGGCCGGCACGCAGCTCGGCATCGCCGACCTCGATCGGCAGCATCGTGTCCTGGAGCTCGGCGATCTGGTGATCGCCAATCGACGCGGAGGCCGCGGCGCGCTCGATGATCTCCTTGACGCTCAGGCGCTTCACGGCCGGCTCCGCCGCGTCGGGCGATGGCGCCGAGAGGTCGACTCGCTCGGCGAACTGGGTGAGCGTCCGCTTCGCCCGGCCGAAGGCCTTCTGCGCCGGTCGGTAGAGCTCCTCCTCGAGACGGTCCGCGGTGGTCACGTCGAGCTGTTCGTAGGCCTCTGCGAGGCAGGCGGCGGCGAGCGCGATGCGCTCGGTCGCAGCACCGAGATCGCCGAGGATCTGATTGCGACCCTCGAGCGTGGTGAACGCCATCAGGATGGCCGGCGCGCGCTGAGGACGAGGTTGTAGAAGAGCCCCGCGGGCAGCCGCGGCTCGAGCACGGTGGCGTCCAGCTTCTGCAGTGCGATGTAGCTGCTGAACGCGAACCGCCGCCACGCGCGGGGGACCTCGTCCGGCTCGGCGCCGGATTCGAGCGAGCGGAGCAGCCAGCCGTAGACGTTCGCGACCAGCTCCTCGCCGCCGACGCGGACCTGCGCGTAGCCCGCGTCGCCGAGCCAGCGGCGCAGCTCGCCGGGATCGAAGGCGTGTACGTCTACCTCCGACTCGAGCTCGTGACTCTCCGCATGCTCGCTGTGGCCGTGGCCCGTCGCGGCGGAGGCGCCGAGCGCACGCCGCCAGAACGGCCCGGCGAGTGCGCCGGCCCGTTTCGGCACCGCCGCGAGCCGGTCGCCGTTACGCGAGGGCTCGCCGCAGAAGGCGATCCGCCCACCGGGGCGGAGGACGCGGAGAAACTCCGAGAATGCGCGCCCGAGATCGGGGATGTGGTGGAGCACGGCGTGGCCGAAGACGAGATCGAAGCTCTCGTCGGCGA
Source organism: uncultured Solirubrobacterales bacterium (assembly GCA_963797995.1). Classification (GTDB taxonomy): domain Bacteria; phylum Actinomycetota; class Thermoleophilia; order Solirubrobacterales; family 70-9; genus WHSW01. The sequence goes on along the minus strand of CAWCRP010000010.1, from coordinate 57,768 downwards.
ACGGCAGCGACTCGGCCTCGGTGCGGATCGTCCCCACCTCGACTCCGAGCCGCTCCGCGGTCGTCGAGAGGGTGGCGAGCATCCCGGGCGAGATGTCGGAGGCGATCGGGCGCTCGATCAGGCCGAGCTGCGCGAGGTTGAGCGTGAAGTAGCCGGTCCCGGCGCCGATCTCGAGCGTGTCGCCGAACGGGGCCTCGGGTCGGGAGCCGAGTGCCTTGATCAGCTTCGCCGCGACCTGATCCTGGCCGATGTCGCCGAAGTCGATCCCCCACTTGGCGTCGTAGGAGGCTGCGGCGACGTCGTGGTAGCGCGTGTTGACGTCCTTGATCCGCTCGGGGGTCGCTGTCGGGGCGGCCGGCACGGCGGCAGATAGTACGGTCCGGCGCCGTGAGCGCGGAGCAGACCCAAGGAGATGGTCTTCCAGCGGAGCGCGACCCAATGGATTCCGAGCCTCATCTGCAGGAAAACCAGCCCGCCGGCGTGCCGCCCCTGGCGCTCACCGGCGAGCGCACGCTGCCGGACGTCCCGGACGAGAACTACTGGTACCGGCGCCATCTGGCCGTCTACGAATGGCTCGCGGCGCGAGTTGCCGGCGAGCGAGTGGTCGACCTCGCGTGCGGCGAGGGCTACGGCTCCGACGTGCTCGCCGGGACGGCCGCAGAGGTGATCGGCGTCGACGCGAACCCCGAGGCCCACGAGCACGCCCGGCTCCGCTACCGGCGCGCGAACCTGCGCTTCGAACGCACTTTGGTCGAGACCTGGGACGAACCGTCCGACGCGATCGTCTTCCTGCAGACGATCGAGCACATCGCGGACCCTGCGGCGCTCCTGCGCGGGTTTGCGCGCCTCGCGCCGGTCGCCTACGTCTCCACCCCGAACCGGCTCACCCTCGCTCCCGAGGGCGCGGAGAAGTCGGACAACCCGTGGCATTTGCGCGAGTACACGGCGACCGAGTACCGGGAGCTGCTCGAGCCGGAGTTCGAGGCGGTCGAGCTCTATGGCCTCTTCCACGCCCGCAAGCTCCGTCTCCACGCGCTCGCACTGCGGGCCGGCTGGGACCGCGTCCACCAGGCGCTGCGGATCACGAAGCCGTTCTACGACCGATTCACCCCGGCGATCTCCGCCTCCGACTTCGCCCTCCGCCCCGAGTCGGAGTGCGACCTCGATCAGGCGCTCGATTTCCTCGCCGTCTGCCGGTCCTAGACCGGTGGTGCCGGTCGGTTCCCTCAGCCTCGTTCTTCACTCCCACATGCCCTACGTCGAGGGCTTCGGCACGTATCCGTTCGGCGAGGAGTGGCTCTTCGACGCGGTCGTTCGCTCGCATCTGCCGGTTCTCGAGGTCGCCGACCGGGTGACGATCACGGTGACACCCGTGCTCGCCGACCAGCTCGAGGCCGACGGGGTCTCGCGAAGGCTCACCGAGTTCGTGGGCGAGTACCGAGTCGGGAGCTGCGAGCTCGACGCGCGCGAGCTCGAGCACGAGGGGGAGCGTGCCGCGGCGATTTCCGAGGCGGAGCGCTATCGGCGCGGCCTCGAGCGGCTCGAGGGCGTGGGGGAGGACCTGCTCGCGATCTACCGCGAGCCGTCCGAGGCAGGCAGGATCGAATTGGTCCCCTCCGCCGCGACGCACGCGGTCCTGCCGCTCGTCGCGAGCGACCGGGTCCGGCGGCTCCAGGTCCGGACCGGGATCGCCTCGCATGAGCGCCGCTTCGGCAACTGGTCCGGCTTCTGGCTTCCGGAGTGCGCGTATGAGCCCGGGCTCGAAGCCCTTCTCGGCGAGGCGGGTGCGGCCTGGTTCGTCGTCGACCAGAGCGCCCACGAGCCGCCCGAGGCCGCGTTGACGCCGATCTCCACCGCGGCCGGCCCGACCGCCCTGCCGGTCGACTGGGATGCCGTTTCCTGGCTCTGGTCGCTCGATGGCTACCCCTCGGACCAGGGCTATCGCGACTTCCACCGCGAGTCGTGGCGCGGCGCGCGGCCCTGGTCGATCAGCGGCATCCCCTACGAAGCCGACCGCGCCGAGTCCGTGGCCCGCGAGCAGGCCGCCGAGTTCGTCGCCGCGGTCGCCGGGCGGCTCGCCGCTCACCGCGAGCGCGCGGGATCCTCCGGCCTGCTCACGTTCGCGATCGACACCGAGCTCCTCGGCCACTGGTGGTGGGAGGGACCGACATGGCTCGCCGAGGTCCAGCGCCTCGCACCCGAGCACGGAGTCGAGCTGCTGACCTGCTCCGAGGCGCTCGAGCGCCACCCGGCGACCGCGCGCGAGCTTCGCCGCTCGACGTGGGGAGAGGGTAAGGACCTGCGCACCTGGGACTCACCGGCTGTCGCCGACATGGCCTGGGCGGCCCGGCGGCTCGAGCTCCGCCTCCTGCGCGCCCTGCGCGCCGGCGAGCTGGGCGAGGCCGCCGCCGCACGCGCCACGCGCGAGCTGCTCGCCCTCCAGGCGAGCGACTGGGCCTTCCTCGACAGCCGAAAGCAGGCGGGTGATTACCCCTGGCAACGCTCCACCGGCCACGCCTACGCCCTGCTCGAGGCCATACACTCAGCCGTCGCGCCGGAGCCGCGCCTGCGGAATCTGGCACCGGATCTCGCCCTGAACCCACTCTCGCAGTCGCCTTGACCCGCATTCTCATCCTCTCCTGGGAGTACCCGCCGCTGATCGAAGGCGGGCTGGCGCGGCACGTGCGCAAGCTCTCGGAGAACCTCGCGGCGTCTGAGGATGTCGAGGTGCACGTGCTCACGCGCGGGGGCGAGGAGTCTCCCGCCGAGGAGACGGCGGGCGGCGTTCAGATCCACCGCGTGCGCGAGCCGAAGCGCCCGGCGGACCTGGGCGAGTTCGTCGCCTGGGTCGAACGGATGAACTCCGACATGCTCGCCGCCGGGGTCGAGCTTGGCGACAGCTGGGACTTCGACATCGTCCACGGCCACGACTGGCTCGTCGCAACGGCCTGCGACCACCTCGCGCGCCGCTTCAGCGCACCTCTGGTGACGACGATCCACGCGACCGAGTACGGCCGCCACCAGGGCTGGGTGGACAAACACCCGCAGTCGCACATCCACGGCGTCGAACGGTGGATCACGAACCGCTCCGACCGCGTGATCGCCTGCTCGTACTACATGCGCGAGCAGATCGCCGACATCTTCGGCGTCGAGGAGCGCCGGGTCGCCGTGATCCCGAACGGCATCGACCCGGGCGACCTCCAACCCCAGGACGAGGCGGGGCTCGCCAGCCTGCGGGCGCAGTTCGCCGCCCCGGAGGAGAAGCTCGTGCTCTTGATCGGGCGACTCGTCTATGAGAAGGGCTTCCAGCTCGCGCTCGAGGCGATGCCCGGGCTGATCGAGGCTGTCCCGGGGACACGCTTCCTCGTCGCCGGGTCCGGCACGCACGAGGACGAGCTCCGAAAGCAGGCGGCGGACCTGGGGCTCGACGACCACGGGAGCTTTCTCGGCTGGATCGGCGACGACGTCCTCCACTCGCTCTACCGGATCGCCGACGTCTGCGTGGTCCCCTCGATCTACGAGCCGTTCGGGCTCGTCGCGCTCGAGGCAATGGCCTCGGATTGCCCCTGCATCGTCGCCGACACCGGCGGCCTGCGGGAGATCGTCTCGCACGGCGAGGTGGGGCTGCGCTTCCGAGCCCGCGACTCGCGTTCGCTCGGCGAGATGGTCGAGCGCGTGCTCACCGACGAGGCGCTCCGGGGCCGGCTCGTCGCCGAGGGGTCCGAACACATCCTTCGCTTCGACTGGGCCGACGTCGCCGAGAGCACGGCCCTCCTCTACGCCGAGCTCACTCGCGAGGCGTCGTCTCCGAATCGGTCGGCGGCTCGACCGGGTCGGGCCAGCTGAGCTCCTGCGGCGTCTCGCGCATCCGGAGCAGCCGCGCCGGCGCCCCGGCGACGACGGCATTCGCCGGGACGTCCCGGGTGACGACCGTGTTCGTGCCGAGGATGGAGTTGTCCCCGACGCGCACCCCGCGCAGCACACAGGCGCCGTAGCCGACCCAGACGTTGGCGCCGACGTCGACGTCGCGCTTGTAGATGCCCTGGACCCGGATCGGGCGCTCGACCTCGGTGACCCCGTGGTCGAAGTCGATGAACATCGCGCGGTCGGCGACCACGCACTGCTCGCCGATGCGGACGTGCTGATAGGCGCTGATCGTCACCTCCTGGCCGAGCACCGTCTTCGAACCGATCTCGACCTCGCCCTCGTGGCAGCGGATCTTCGTCCCGTCGCCGATCCACGCGAAGCGGCCAAAGCGGATCGTCGCCCGTTTACCGATCTCGAGCTCGAGGTCCTTGCCGAAGAAGACCATCCCGTCGGTCTCCCACCGCCAGCCGGCGCGGGTCAGGTAGCGCCGCCACAGGTACCGCCACAAGAGCCGCGCGTAGCTGAGGTTGAGCATGCCGCGACGGGCACAGAATCGAAGCGTGCCGAGCATCGTCGCGCGCGGACTCTAATCTGCCGCGCGAGATGACCGAGGGCACGAACGCCACCACCGAATCGCTCGCCGAGCGCCTCGTCGCAGGCGAGAAACGCGCCCTCGCGCGTGCGATCAGCCTGGTCGAGAACCGCGACCCCGAGGGCGACCGTCTCGTCGCGGAGCTCTACCCGCGTACCGGTGACGCCAGGATCGTCGGCCTCACCGGCCCGCCCGGGGTCGGGAAGAGCACCCTGATCGGCGCCATGTGTGGCACCCTGCGAGCGGCCGATCGCGAGGTCGGCGTGCTCTCGATCGATCCGTCGAGCCCGTTCACCCAGGGTGCCGTGCTCGGGGACCGGATCCGCCTGTCCGAGCACTTCCTCGATCCCGGCGTCTTCATTCGCTCGATGGCGACTCGCGGCTCTCTCGGCGGGCTCGCCGAGGCGGCGCTGCAGGCCGCGCTGCTGATGGATGCTTCGGGCAAGGACGACGTGATCCTCGAGACCGTCGGCGTCGGCCAGGGCGAGATCGACATCGTCGACCACGCCGACACCGTCGTGCTCGCGCTGATGCCGGGTTCAGGCGACTCGATCCAGGCGCTGAAGGCGGGGGTGATGGAGATCCCGGATGTGATCGTCGTCAACAAGGCGGATCACCCGCTCGCCGACACGATGATCCGGGAGGTGAAGGCGGTCCTCGCGCTCGGTCCGAGCCGCTCCTGGCGCGTCCCGGTCGTTCGCACCGAGGCGGTCAAGGGCGAGGGGATCACCGAGCTGGTGGAGACGATCGACGCGCACCGCGAGCACATCATCGAGGAGGGCACGCTGAACGAGCGCCGCGCGCGCAACCTGCGCGCCGAGGTGCTCGGGATCGCCGCCGCGCGGATGCGGCGCGAGTTCGAGGAACGCGCCACGAGCGACCCGGAGTGGGCCGGGCTGCTCGAGCGGGTCGTCCGCCGCGAGATCGACCCTGCCACGGCCGCCCGGGAGTTGCTAGAACAGGCCGATGGCTGACGCCGCCGAGCCCGAGACCGTCGCCCCCGCGAGCGCCGAGGAGATCCGCGCATGGGTCGGCCACCGGCTCGACGAGATCGGCGGCGCGAACGTCGGCAAGATCGACGGGGTATTCGTCGACGAGACGACCGGCGAGCCCGAGTGGCTGCTGGCGAGGATGGGCCGCTTCGGTCATCACACGCTGGTTCCCGCCCGCGACGCGGTCGAGGGCGTGAAGCGGGTGTGGGTCCCCTACACCCGCGACCAGATCCGCCGCGCGCCGAAGGCGAATACGTCCGCGCCGCTGAGCGCAGCCGCAGAACGCGAGCTACTCGCTCACTTCGGAATCCTGGCCGACGCCGGGCGCGGCGCAGCGATCGCCGAACGCGACGACGCCGAAGTCACCGCGAAACCCGGCTGACGCTCAGGCGGCGCGGCGTTGGCGGGCGTCGTCGATCCGCGTCCAGGCATCCGAGAACGACAGGGCCTCCGCGAACCGCCTCGCCTTCGGCGAGAGCTCGTGCGGCTTGCCGTCCAATCGGCTGACGCAAATCGGGACTACGACCGCCTGCTGATCGAGCTCGTCGCGGATTGCCGCTAGCTCGTCGAAGCTGGCACTCTCCATGGGCGCGAGTTTATGCCGGTCCTCCGGACGTAACTTCGTGCGACTAGCAACGAATCCGCAAATACGGCCAACAGCTGACCCGGCCGCCCCCGGACGCGAAGCGGAGGAGGCGGGCGGAACGTTTGTACGTCAGCAACCGAGCTCGCGGGCGATGATCATCTGCATCGCCTCGTCGGTCCCCTCGCCGATCGTGAGGATCTTCGCGTCCCGGTACATGCGGCAGACCGGGTACTCCTCGATGTAGCCGTAGCCGCCATGGATCTGCACCGCCTCCTCCGTCGCGCGGACGGCGAGCCGTCCGGAGAGCAGCTTCGCCTGCGCGGCCGTGAGCGTGAACGAGTCGCCACGGTCCTTCTCGATCGCGGCGCGGTGGGTGAGCACCCGGGTCGCCTCGATGTCGGCGGTGATGTCGGCGAGCTTCGCCTGGATCGTCTGGAACTTCGAGATCGGCTGCCCGAAGGCGCGCCGCTCCTTCGCGTAGGCCAGCGCTTGATCGAGCGCCCCCTGGGCGAGTCCGACGCCCATCGCCGCGACCGCGATCCGGCCGCCGTCGAGCACGCGCAGGAACTGCTTGAACCCCTCGCCGCGCGGTCCGAGGAGGTTCTCCTCGGGCACCCGGCAATCGGCGAAGGAGAGCGGGCGCGTGTCGGAGGCGTTCCACCCCATCTTCCGGTACTGCTCGCCGCGCTCGTAGCCCGGCGCGTCGTTGGGGACGATGATGTTCGAGATCTCGCGGCTCCCGTTCGCCCCCCCGGTGACGGCGGTGATCGTCACGCAGGCCGTGATGTCCGTGCCGGCGTTGGTGATGAACTGCTTCGCGCCGTCGATCACCCACTCGCCCTCCTCGAGGCGGGCGGTCGTCCGCGTCGCGCCCGCGTCGGTCCCGGCCTCCGGCTCGGTGAGCCCGAACGCCGCGAGCCGCTCGCCCGAACAGAGCGCCGGCATCCAGTCGCGCTTCTGCTCCTCGTTGCCGAAGAGGTGGATCGGGGTCGTGCCGAGCGAGGTGTGTCCGGCCATCGTGATCGCGACCGACGCGTCGGCGCGCGCCAGCTCCTCGACCGCGAGCGCATAGGAGAGGGTGTCCGCCCCGCCGCCGCCGTACTCCTCCGGGAACGGGATCCCCATCAGCCCGAGCCCGGCCATCTGGGCGACCAGCTCGTAGGGGAACGATTTCGTCCGGTCGAGCTCTTCCGCCGCAGGGGCGACCTCGTTGCGCGCGAAGTCCCGAACGGTGTCCCGCAGCAGGCGCTGCTCGTCGGTGAGCTCGAAGTCCATGGGGCGCCGCCAGTTTACCGAGTGAGCGTTCTAAGATCGAAGGAGCGTTCGGAATCCCGGGCCACCGTCAACGGCTGCGGCTACCGTGCGCGGGCCAAGACGATGCGTGCGCCGCCCACCCGACCAGCCCTGAGGGCCCGATACGACCGCCGCCAGGAGGAGGTGATCGCGGTCGCGGCGCGGCTGTTCGCCGAGCGCGGCTACCAGGCCACCTCGATGAGCGACCTGACCGAGGCGACCGGTCTCGCCGCCGGCGGGCTTTACCACTACATCGGCAGCAAGGAGGCTCTCCTCGTTCGCGTCTGCGACCAGTTGATGGAGCCGCTGCTCGAGCGCGCGCGCGAGATCGCCGCCGCCGACGAGCCGGCGGCGGAGCGGTTGCAGGACCTGATCGGCGTCTGGATCGCCCACATCGCGGAGCACCGCCACCACATGCTCGTCTTCCAGCAGGAGCGGCAGGTGATCGAGAGGCAGACGCAGTGGCGACGAGTTCGCAAGCAGCGCAAGGAGTTCGAGCGCATCCTCGACGGCGTCCTTGAAGATGGGGAGGAGGAGGGAGCCTTCAGCTTCGGCGATCGCCGTCTCGTCCTGTTGGGATTCCTCGGCATGGTCAATGGCACGGCCGAGTGGATGCGCCCCGGAGGCCGGCTCTCACCGGCGGAGATCGCCGGCGGCTACTACGAGATGCTGGCGCGCGCCTACGCCCGCTAGACCTAGGTGACGGGCGCGGTCTCGCGCTCGGGCCGGCGCCACTCGGGCGGTGCCCCGGGGCCGAGGTCGGCGCGCGCATCCCGCACGTCGAGGTGCTCGCCGCACTTGCCACAGATGCGGCGATCGTCGATCTCGCCGCCGCACTCCTTGTGGACGACGACGACCACCGGTTCGCCCTCGCCCAGGTACTGGTCGCCCCAGTGCATGAGCGAGATCAGCACCGGCCACAGGTCGAGGCCCTTCTCCGTGAGGAAGTACTCGTAGCGCGGTGGGCGCTGCTGATAGGCCCGCTTCTCGAGGATGCCCTCGTCGACGAGCCACTGGAGCCGCGCTGCGAGCACGTTGCGGGCGACGCCCAGGTTGTCGCGGATCTGGTCGAAGCGCCGGCGGCCGTTGAAGACGTCGCGGATCACGAGCAGGGTCCAGCGCTCCCCGAGCACCTCGAGGGTGCGCGCTATGGAGCAGACCTGGTCGTACTCGCGTCCCAGCACTGTGTGAGTATTTCACACAAGGTTGCATCACGCAACCCATGTTTGGTACGGTGGGTTTCGTCAAGCAACTGAAAGGCGCAGGATGCGGCTCATCGACACCAACATTCAGCCAATCGAGATCACGATCACGATCGAGGACATCCTCGGCGATCTGCTCTATCCGGCGCCTCCGGGCGGGAGCCGGTGAGCGTCGCGACGGCGGCGGAGTCCGCTGCCCTCCATGCCGAGCGCTCGCCGGAGACGACCCGCGAGCGCACGCTGACCTGGCAGGACCCCGTGGCGACGGCGAGCGCCGGCGCCGAGCTGGCGGGCCTCGACTACGTCCGCAAGATTTCCTCGGGCGAGCTACCGCCACCGCCGATCGCGGTCCTCATGCAGATGCACCCGGTCGAGCTCGAGCCCGGCCGCGCCGTCTTCGAGGGTGAACCCGGTGAGGAGCACTACAACCCGATCGGGGTCGTCCACGGCGGGTACGCGGCCACGCTGCTCGACTCGGTCCTCGGCTGTGCCGTGCACACGACGCTCCCGGCCGGGGTGGGCTACACGACGCTGACGCTCGAGATGAAGCTCGTCCGCCCGATCACCCGCGAGACGGGCTGGGTTCGCGCCGAGGGCGAGGTGCTCCACCGGGGCCGCCGGCAGGCGACCGCGCAGGCCCGCCTCGTCGCCCGCGAGACGGGCAAGCTGCTCGCCCACGCGACATCGACCTGCATGATCCTTGGCGAGTAGCGCTCATCTACCATTCCGCGTCCCGCGGCGCCCGCAGCCGCCCGACGAGAAAGATTGAGGAAAGGCTTCGATGTCCCAGACCGTGATCCTCGGCACCGCGCGCACGCCGTTCGGAAAGATGGGTGGCGCGTTCGCCTCCAAGGACGCGACCGAGCTCGGCAGCGCCGCGATCGAGGCGGCGCTCGAGCGCGCAGGCGTCGATCCGGGGCAGATCCAGCAGGTGATCTACGGCCAGGTGCTGCAGGCCGGCCAGGGCCAGATCCCCTCGCGCCAGGCGCAGATCAAGGCCGGGATCCCGAAGGAGGTGCCGTCGGAGACGATCAACAAGGTCTGCGCCTCGGGAATGCGGTCGATCGGCCTCGCCGACCAGGCGATCCGCGCCGGCGACCTCGAGGTCGGCGTCGCCGGCGGGATGGAGTCGATGTCGAGCGCGCCTTATCTGCTTCCCGGAGCCCGCTTCGGCTTCCGTATGGGCGACAAGCCCGCGGTCGACGCGATGACCCACGACGGGCTCACCAATCCCTTCACGGACAAGCAGATGATCAACGAGGCGAGCGAGGTCTCGAACGAGCTCGAGATCACGCGTCCCGACATGGACCGGTGGGCCGCCCGCTCCCACCAGCTCGCCGCCAAAGCGACGGACGAGGGCCGGCTTGCGGACGAGATCGTTTCGGTCACCGTCAAGAGCCGCAAGGCTGAAACGGTGGTCGAGGTCGACGAGGCGATCCGCCCCGACTCGACGGTCGAGTCGCTGGCGAAGCTGCCGGCGATCGGCGGCGATGACGCCACCCACACCGCCGGCAACGCCCCCGGCGTCAACGACGGCGCCGCGGCGGTCGTCGTTGCGTCCGAGGAATGGGCGAGCGCCAACGGCAGCGAGGTCCTCGCCCGAGTCGTGGGCTACGGCCAGGTCGCGGACGACTTCCCGTACCTGGCGAAGACGCCGGCTAAGGCGGCCCAGGCGGCGCTCGACAAGATCGGTAAGGCCCCCGCCGACGTGGACCTCTGGGAGATCAACGAGGCCTTCGCCTCCGTGGCCCTCAACTCGCTCCGCATGCTCGGGGTCGAGGAGGACAACGTCAACGTGAACGGCGGCGCGATCGCGCTCGGCCACCCGATCGGCGCCTCGGGTGCCCGCATCGTCGGCGCCCTCGTGCATGAGCTTCGCCGCCGTGGCGGTGGACTCGGTTGCGCCGCGATCTGCTCAGGCGGCGGCCAGGGCGACGCGATCCTGATCGAAGTCAACGGCGGGTAGTCGCGTGCCGCGGGCCGCGGCCTTTTTCGACCTCGACAGGACCCTGATGGCGGGGTCCTCCGGCCAGTCGTGGGCGCGCGCGGCGCGTCAGGCGGGGCTGATCAGCCGCCGTCAGCTGGCGCGATGGGGTGTCGATCACGTGCGCTTCCGCCTGCGCGGCTCGACCGACGAGGCGACCGAGAAGGTGCTCGCCGAGGTCAAGGCCCTGCTCACCGGCGTCCCGGAGCGGGATCTCAAGAGGCTGGCGCCGGAGGTGCTCGCGGGGATCCTGCCGCGGATCTATCCCGAGATGCTCGAGGAGGTCTACGCGCACCAGGACGAGGGCCGTCCGGCGTTCATCGTCAGCGCCGCAGGCGATGAGATCGTCAAGCTCGTGGCCCACGTGCTCGGCATGGAGGGCGGAGTGGGGACCGCATACGGGCTCGATGCCGAGGGTCGCTTCAGCGGCGAGCTTGCCGGCACGTTCATGTACGGCGAGGGCAAGCTCGAGGGGATGCGCCGGTTCGCCTCCGAGCACGACGTCGACCTCACCGACTCCTGGGCCTACTCCGACTCCGCCTCCGACCTGCCGATGCTGCGTGCCGTCGGTAACGCGGTCGTCGTCAATCCCGACGCCGAGCTCACGCGCCTCGCCCGCGATGAGGGCTGGCGGGTGATGCGCTTCGAGCAGCTCGGCCGCCGGCTGGCCTTCGCCGGGCTGACGGTCCTCGCGGCAGCCGTCGGCGTCGTCGGCAGTGCGCATCGCCGCCGCACCGGCGGGCTGCGGGCAAGGCGCCCGGCTTAGAGCCTCTAGGATCGCGCGGTGGCCGACGCCGACGTTGCCTTCGCCGGGATCGCTCGCCAGGCGGAGATGGTGCGCGGCGGCGAGGTCTCCTCGGCGGAGCTCGTCTCCATGTACCTGGAGCGGATCGAGCGGCTCAACCCGACCCTGAACGCGTTCACGGACGTGCTCGCAGAGAGCGCGTCGGCCGAGGCCGCGGCCGCCGACTCGGCAACGGGTGAGCGCGGGCCCTTGCACGGCGTCCCCGTCGCGATCAAGGACATCGCCGGCGTCGAGGGCGTCGTCACCAGGCATGGGACCGCGGCGTTCGACACTCCGGCGAGCGCCGACGCCGAGATGGTCCGGCGCCTGCGTGCTGCCGGCGCCGTGATCCTCGCGAAGACGACCCTGCCCGAGCTCGCGATCTGCGGCTTCACGGAGTCGGTCGCCACCGGCAAGACCCGCAATCCCTGGAACCCGGAGCGCTCCACCGGCGGCTCGAGCGGCGGCAGCGGCGCCGCCGTGGCCTCGGGAATGGTCGGGGGCGCGCACGCGTCCGACGGCGGCGGCTCGATCCGGATCCCCGCAGCCTGGTGCGGGCTCTTCGGGCTCAAGCCGCAGCGCGGCCGCGTCCCGCTCGAGCCGCCCGATCATTGGTACGGCCTCTCGGTCAACGGCTGCATCACCCGCACCGTTGCCGACACCGCGCTCTTTCTCGACGTCGTCACTGCCGGCGGCGGCGATGCGGGCGGCCCTTCGCCCCCCACGCAGGCGTTCGCCGTGTCCGCGCGCACCGCACCGGGGAAGCTCAAGATCGCAATCTCCGAAAAGCCCCTGTTCACGATGGCTCCGCCGCGCGTCACCGATGAGGTCAAGCGCGGGCTGGCCGAGACCGAGGAGGTCCTGCGCTCACTGGGCCACGACGTCAGCCGCCACGATCCGAAGTTCGGCCTCGCCGCGTCGAACTTCAGCCCACGCTTTCTCGCCGGTATCAGCGCGGACGTCGCGCGTACGGAGCACCCCGAGCGGCTCGAGCCGCGGACCAAGGGCTTCGATCGCCTCGGCCGGGCGTTCCCGAAGGGTCTGGTCGCCCGCGCGGTGCGGGCGGCCGCCGGCGACGCCGCAAAGATCAACGCGAGCTGGTCCGAGTTCGACGTGCTCGTCACGCCAAGCGTGGGCGAGCCGCCGATCGAGATTGGCCGCTGGGAGGGGCAGGGTGCCGTACGCACCCTGCTCGGAATGAGCCGCGCTTACGTGTTCACCCCTGTTTGGAACCACACGGGGCAGCCCGCGGCCGCAGTGCCGGCTGGCTTCACCGCCGACGGACTGCCGCTGTCGGTCAGTCTGATCGGGAGGCCCGAGGGCGAGCCGCTGTTGCTCTCGCTAGCCGCCCAGCTCGAGGCTGAGCGGCCGTGGGCCGACCGGCGCCCGCCGGTTTCCTGACGCGACGCCGAGCGGTAGGGCCTCGGTCGATTCGGGACCGCTCACCGGAGCGCCCGGCGAGGAGAGGGGAAACCGTGGGGAAGTTGCAGCTCGGCAAGCCGAGCCCGGCGATGGTTGTCGCACTGTTCGCGCCTCGGCGAGCCGGCCTTCAATGTCCTGTCCAGAGACGTCGCAGGCAATGACGTGGACGGCTCGTCGTTCACCATCGTCCTCTACTGAGCGACGCGGGGGATCTAGACTGGCCTCATGGCGATCGAGCCTGAGGCCCGCCGTCGCGCCCACCAGTGGCGGGACGAGGTCTACTCGCAGAACCCGGAGCGCGACGCGCTGTTCGAGACCATCTCGGGCCATCCGATCGAACCGCTCTACACGGACGAGGACCTGCCGGACTTCGACCCCGATGAGCGCCTCGGCGTTCCCGGCGAGTTCCCATTCACCCGCGGGGTGTACCCGTCGATGTACCGGGGGCGGCTGTGGACGATGCGTCAGTTCGCCGGCTTCTCGACCGCCGAGGAGACCAACAAGCGCTTCCGCTACCTCCTCGACCACGGCCAGCACGGTCTCTCGACGGCCTTCGACATGCCGACGCTGATGGGCTACGACTCCGACCACACCCGGTCTCTCGGTGAGGTCGGCGTGGAGGGAGTTGCCGTCGACACCGTCGACGACATGGAGACCCTGTTCGCGGAGATCCCGCTCGACCAGGTGACCGTGTCGATGACGATCAACGCGCCCGCGGCCATCATGCTCGCGTTCTACGTCGTCGCCGCCGAGGAGAAGGGCATCCCTGCCGATCGGCTCGGCGGGACGATCCAGACCGACATCCTCAAGGAGTACATCGCGCAGAAGGAGTGGTGCTTCCCGATCGAGCCGGCGATGCGCCTGGTCACCGACATGGTGGAGTGGTGCACGGCCGAGATGCCGCGCTGGCACCCGATCTCGATCTCCGGCTACCACATCCGCGAGGCCGGATCGACCGCAGCGCAGGAGCTCGCGTTCACGCTCAAGGACGGCTTCACCTACGTCGAGCAGGCAATCGAGCGCGGTCTCGACGTCGACGACTTCGCGCCGCGGCTCTCGTTCTTCTTCAACGCCCACCTCGACTTCTTCGAGGAGATCGCCAAGTACCGCGCCGCCCGCCGGATCTGGGCGACCGAGATGCGCGACACCTACGGGGCGAAAAAGCCCGAGTCGATGCGGATGCGCTTCCACACGCAGACGGCCGGGGTCAGCCTCACCGCCCAGCAGCCGCTGGTCAACATCGTCCGCACGACGATCGAGGCGCTCGCCGGTGTCCTCGGCGGCACCCAGTCCCTGCACACGAACTCCTATGACGAGGCGCTTGCCCTGCCGACGGAGGAGGCAGTGCGGATCGCGCTTCGAACGCAGCAGGTGATCGCCCACGAGACCGGGGTGACGAACACCGCCGACCCGCTCGGCGGCTCCTACTTCGTCGAGAAGCTCACCGACGAGCTCGAGGCCGAGGCCTACTCCTACTTCGCCCGCATCGACGAGCTCGGTGGCATGGTTGACGCGATCAAGACCGGCTTTCCCCAGCGAGAGATCGCCGATGCGGCCTTCATCTACCAGCGCGAGGTCGACGAGCGCAGGCGGATCGTGGTCGGCGTCAACGACTACGTCCTCGAGGATGAGGTCGCGGGCGAGATCCACCGCCCCGACCCGGCGGCGGAGGGGCGCCAGCGCGAGCGGCTCGAGCGCACCCGATCCGCCCGTGACGAGGCCGCGGTGGCGAGCGCCCTGGCGGACCTCGAGCGCGCCGCCGCGACCGACGAGAACCTGATGCCCCTCATCATCGCCGCCTCCCGCGCTCGCGCCTCCGAGGGGGAGATGATCATCGCGATGCAGAGCGTCTTCGGCACCTACACCGAGCACCCTCAGTTCTAGAGCGGCGTGGGCGCCTATGAGGACCTGCTCCGCCTGACACTGGCGACGTTCAGCGAGCGCGGGGTGGCGATGTATGAGGATCCCGAGGTGCTCGAGCTGACGCAAGGGTTCGTCCATCCGGAGATCGAGTGCCGAGCGGCCGGGGGCGTCCAGGGAGGCACGTACCACGGAATCGATGGGCTGATCGAGATGGTCGGCGGGTTCTCGAGCGCGTTCGCCGAGCTCACGACCGATCTCGAAGAGGTCCTCGAGGAAACCCCACGGTCGTTGGTGTCGACCGTGCGCTACCGCGGCATCGGCGCGGTCAGCGGCGCGCCGGTCGACGAGGTCTACGTCTGGGCTCAGCGGTTCGAAGACGGCCTCACGGTTGCCTTCGCGATCGACCGCGATCGCGACGGCGCCAAGGGATTGGCGGGCCTCTAGGCGGGTAATCACTCGCCCATGGCGATCAAGGTTGTTCCGAACGAGGTTGCCGGCTGGGATGTCGTTCGCGAAGACGAGGACGCCGCGATGTCGAACCACCCCACGCGTGAGTCCGCGGAGAAGGCAGCCCAGATCCGCTCGGACGAGGAGCGGGTGAATGACGCCGGCGGCGAGCCGGTCGAAGTGCACGAGGACGAGGTCCACGGGATCGACGACGACCGCAAGGGAATGGCGCCGGCGTTCCTCTTCCTCGGCGGGCTGCTCGCGCTCGTCATTCTGCTGCTCGTCATCCTCGCGCTGACCGGGTCCTTGACCGGCTTCGGCTCCTAGCGGTAAGCTCCCCGCCGGCCGGGTACCTAATTTTCAACGGGGGGTTCGTCTATGGGTTCGGGGTGGAGTCGTTCAGGGCTAGCGAGTGTCCTGGCGTTTGTGGCGATGGCGGGATCCGCGCAGGCTGAGAAGATCCCGGGCGGCCACTCGCAGACACTCTTCAACGTCAAGTTCGCGGACGGCACCGACGTCCGCCTGCGCGGCGGAGAGCTCACCAGCCTCTCCGGTGCCGACCTGAGCGAGGTGGAGACCGTGCTGGCCGGCTACCCGGGCCTCGAGATCGACCGAACCTTCACCGGCCTCTCGCAAAGTGAGCTCGCGGCCGACGTCAAGCAGATCGACCGGAAGACGACCCGCTACCAGCCCGATCTCAACCTCTTCTACCGCCTCACGACGCCGGCGCCGATCGACGGCGCCGAGCTGCTCGCCGATCTCGACGCACTCGACGTGGTCGAGGAAGCGTTCCCGGAGGGGCTCCCCGCGCCTCCGCCTGCGACGCCTGACTTCAGCGGCCTCCAGCGCTACTCGAACGCCGCCCCGCAGGGCGTCGACGCAGACGCGGTCCAGGCGCAGCCTGGCGCCAACGGCTCGAACGTGCGCATTATCGACATCGAGTACGCGTGGAACGTCAACCACGAGGACCTGAGCAAGGCACGGCTCCCCGGCGCCTCCGTCCCGCAGGGCACGCCCGTCAATCCGTTCCCCGACAACCACCACGGCACCGCCGTCCTCGGGATGCTCGTCGGCGACGACAACGGCTTCGGCGTCACCGGGCTCGTCCCGGGAGCATCGATCGGGATGACGAACCAGTACACGAGCGGGGGCCAGAATGTCGCCGGCGCGGTGAACACCGCGCGGGCGGCGCTCAGTCCCGGCGACGTGATCCTGCTCGAGGCGCAGACCGTCGGCGCCAACGGCGGGTGTGGCATGAGCCAGGTGGGCTGCGTCCCCGTCGAGTGGAACTTCGCGACCTACAGCGCGATCGTGTCGGCCGTGAACGACGGGATCATCGTCGTCGAGGCAGCCGGAAACGGCTCGCAGAATCTCGACTCGCCCGAGCACGGGAGCCCGTTCCCGGCGGGGCGCGCGGACTCCGGCGCGATCATCGTCGGCGCGGCCGGGAACTACTGCTCAGCGACTCCGCACGGGCGCAACTCATCGTCCGATCACGGGGCGAGGGTCGACCTGCACGGCTTCGGCAACTGCCTGGTGTCGACCGGATATGGGCATCTCCTCGACGAGGCCGGAATCAACCAGGACTACACGGATCAGTTCAGCGGCACGTCGGGCGCGAGCCCGCAGGTCACGGCCGCCGCAGCATCCCTGTCCAGCCTCGCTCAGCAGCAGGGCGATGCCGACGGCCTCAACTCACGCGAGGCGCGGTCGCTGCTCGAGATCGGGGCAACGCCGCAGCTCCTCGGCGGCGGCGCGCTCACGGGCAACATCGGACCGATGCCGAACCTCGCCGCTGCAGTCTCGGTGTACGCGCCCACCGTGAGCGCGGGCGGGCCGTACGCCGCAGCCGAAGGTACGACGATCGGCCTGACCGCGAGCGGATCGGATCCGCAGGGGGACGGCGTGAGCTACGCCTGGGATCTCAACGGAGACGGTTTGTTCGACGACGCGAGCGGTCCGACACCGTCGGTGAACGTCGGCGCGGACGGCGTGCGAAACATCTACGTGAAGGGGACCGACAGCGCCGGCGGCTTCGGCGTCGCGGCCGCCACGCTCTCCGTTCCGAACGACGCCGATCCGCCCGAGACGAAGGTGAAAGGCCCGAAGTCGAAGCTGAAGCTGAAGGGCAAGAAGAAGAAGGTCAAGGCGACGTGGAAGCTCTCCTCGAGCGAGGGCGGCCAGATCTTCTGCGACCTCGGCAAGGGCGACGCGGCGCCGTGCGCGTCGCCGTTCAAGGCGAAGCTCAAGAAGGGCAGGCACGAGTTCCTGGCCTACGCGGTCGACCCGGCCGGCAACGTCGACCCGACGCCGTTCATCCAGACGATCTCCGTCAAGAAGAAGCGCCGGTAGCGGCGCTTCTCTTCCTCTACGCTTCCGCGCGATGAGCGAGCGGAAGATTCGGGTCGTCGTCGCCAAGCCGGGCCTC
The DNA here is from genome assembly GCA_963797995.1 of uncultured Solirubrobacterales bacterium. Lineage (GTDB taxonomy): Bacteria > Actinomycetota > Thermoleophilia > Solirubrobacterales > 70-9 > WHSW01. The sequence continues at coordinate 40,308 of CAWCRP010000010.1, read as the reverse complement.
GACGGCCACGACCGGGGGGCGAAGATCATCGCCCGCGCGCTTCGCGATGCGGGCATGGAGGTCATCTACACCGGCCTCCACCAGACGCCGGAGCAGATCGCGGCGACGGTGATCCAGGAGGACGCCGACGCGATCGGCCTCTCGATCCTCTCCGGCGCGCACATGACGCTCGTCCCCAAGGTCGTCGCCCTGCTGAACGAGCAGGGCGTAGAGGACGTGGTGATCACCGTCGGGGGAACCATCCCCGCCGACGACATCTCAGAGCTCAAGGACCTCGGCGTCGCCGAGGTCTTCACGCCGGGTTCCTCGACCGACGAGATCGTCGAGTTCATCGAGGGCGCGGTAGCCCAGCGCGCCTGATTCGGCGGTCACCGACCGCCGAGACGAAACGGGGCGGCCGGAGCCGCCCCGCTGTGAGTCGTGTGGCTGGGCCTCGGGCTACCCGGTGATCCCGGTGCCGGAGAACACGCAGACCGCTTCGTTCGGCTCGAAGTTCCCGGACTCGCGTGACATGAACTGGAGCGTGGTCACCGTGCCGCCCGTGGTCATGGTCTCGAATGACCCGGCGGCACCCAGGTCGACCGTCCCGTCGAGGAGGACCACGCCAGCCGGCAGGAGCACGTTCTGGCCGTTTCCGGCGGTGTCGTCAGCGCCGGTGAAGACCAGTGACGAGCGCCACGACTGGGTCCCCGCGTTTGCTGCCGGGAGGATGCTGAGCAGCGGATCTCCGTCTGCCTGACAGCCGGCCTGGATACGAACAGATCCGACGGTAGCGACATCGGTGAGGGCGGTGCTCGGCGGCTGCTTGGCCGAGTACTTCCTCACGGCGAGCCCGCCGACCGTGTTCGCGTTGGCGGCGAATACGGCGCTCGTGGCGCTGGTTGCGGTCTTCGCGCTGTCAGCGGTCTTCGCGCTGTCGGCGGTCTTCGCGCTCCTGACGTCCAGCGTTGGCTCGGCTTTGCTGATCTCCTGCTTGGCGATCTTCTTCACCTTCTTCGCGTTCACCTTCGCGACCGGGTCCGCAGCAACCGACGTGCCGACGAGCGCGAACGTGAGCGCGATCGCCGAAATGATGAGCGCCGCCGAGGGGCGCTTCGAGTTCGAGAGAGTCATTCTCCCCATGCCTTTCCTGCTCCTCCGAAATACCTCCCCCGGGCCCTCCCCTTGAGTTCCGGCATCTCGAAGTGATTGAGGGCGGAACCTATCAGTCGTTCCTCCATGCACCGAGTAGCCGGGGCCAGAATGGGTAGGAGCTTGACCGCTGTCGCACGTGATTGACTCGTCAGTCAATCCAATCTACGGGGCGGTAACATCCGCGCCGCTCATTCCCCAACTCCTATTCACGGAGGGACCCTGACTTGAAGATCTGCTGTCTCGTCAAGGAGGTCCCGGACGCCGCCGTACAGAAGCGGATCGATCCGGGAACCAAGCGGCTCGACCGCTCGGGCGAGAAGAACCTGAACCCGTTCGATACGCACGGCATCGAGGCCGCGATGCAGATCCGCGAAGGCGGAAATGCCGAGGTCGACGAGATCATCGCTGTGACGATGGGCCCGGATAGCGCAGTGCGCGCCCTCCACAAGGCCGTCGCCCTCGGCGCTGACCGCTCGGTCCACCTCACCGATGGCGCCCTCGAGGGCTCCGACGTGAACGCGACGGGGTACGCCCTGGCGAAGGTGCTCGAGAGCGAGTCGCCCGACCTGGTCCTGCTCGGCCAGCAGTCGGACGACGGCGAGTGCTACACGATCGGCGCCGTCCTGGCGGACCACCTGAAGATGCCGTCGCTGACGCAGGTGATCAAGATGGACGTCGCCGACGGCAAGCTCACCTGCCAGCGTCAGGCCGAGTACGGCTACGACACCGTCGAGGTCGACCTTCCGGCAGTGATCAGCGTCGGCGACGCGATCAACGAGCCGCGCTACCCGAGCCTCAAGGCGATCATGGGTGCGAAGAAGAAGCCGCTCGACACGAAGGCGACCGGCGACGTCGGCATCGAGGGCGACCGGGTCGGCGAGGCCGGCTCGAAGACGCAGGTGCTCGGTATCAACCCACCGCCGGAGAAGCAGGCCGGCGAGATCATCGAGGACGAAGACACCAACGAGACGGTCGAGAAGATCGTCGCTTGGCTCGACGAAAGGAAGCTGATCTAAATGGCAGGCATCCTGGTCTACGCCCTCCACGACGACGAGGGCACCTTCAACAACAACTCACTCGGTGCGATCTCCGAGGCCGCCAAGCTTGCCGGCTCGGCCGGTGGCGAGGCCGCAGCGCTCGTCGTCGGTGAGATCGACGACGCCGCGTGCGCCTCGCTGGGCAAGTACGGCGCGGCGAAGGTCTACCGCGCCAAGTCCGTGCCGGAGGGACTCGCCCAGCCGATCGTCGACGCGATGGCGAAGGTGATGACGGACAACGGAATCTCCTACGCCCTCTTCGGGGGCGGCCTGCTCGGATTCGAGATCGGCGCGGGGCTGACCGCCCGCCTCAACGCCGGGGTGACCATGGAGGTCACGGCGGTGAAGGCGGATGGCGACAAGCTGATTGCCGAGCGCCCGGTCCTGCAGGACTCGGCGATCGTGGACGTCGGCTATGTCGGCGAGCCGGGAATCATCATCGGCCGCCTCAACGCGTTCGACGTCAGCGAGAGCGGCTCCGGTGACGCCGCGGTCGAGGACGTCGAGGTCGAGCTCTCCGAGTTCTCGACGAAGGCGCGCATGGTCACGCGCGGCGAGTCGGGCGATACGGGCGGCGTCAACATCGAGGATGCGGACATCCTCGTCGGCGCCGGCCGCGGACTCGGCGGTCCGGACAACCTGGGCGTCGCGGAGGATCTGGCGAGTGCGCTTGGCGGCGCCGTCGCCTCGACCCGAGCGATCGTGGACGCCGGGTGGACGCCCTACGCCACGCAGATCGGCCAGACCGGCAAGACGGTCTCGCCGAAGCTCTATCTGGCGGCCGGGGTCTCCGGCGCGATCCAGCACAAGGTCGGAATGCAGAGTTCGGAGAACATCCTCGCGGTCAACAAGGACCCGAATGCCCCGATCTTCGAGTTCTCGGACCTCGGCGTCGTCGGCGATCTCCACAAGATCCTGCCGAAGCTGACCGAGGCGATCAAGGCGAAGAAGGGCGGCTGAGCGGCGATGACCGCGGGCGCTCCGGTAGAGCCGGCCGACTATCCGCCTCCCTTCGAGGAGGCGGATCTGATCGCGGAGCCGACCGATCCCGAGGATGAGCGGATCGAGGTCGGCATCGCGATCGCGGGTGGCGGCCCCGCCGGGCTCGCCTGCGCCAATCACCTGCTGACTCTGCTCGAGGACGAGCCCGAGCTGACGGAGCGGCTCGGCGAGGTGCCGGTGGCCGTGCTCGAGAAGGGCAAGGTCGCCGGCGCGCACGAGCTCTCCGGAGCGAACATGAAGCCCGGGCCGATGCGGGACCTGTTCCCCGACATCGAGCCCGAGGACTGGCCGTTTGCCTACCAGGAGGTGACCAAGGACGCGGTCTACCTGCTGACGAAGAAGGCGGCGCTCCCGCTGGTGCCGATGCCGCCGAACTTCCGCAATCACGGCAACTACGTCATCTCGGTCTCGAAGCTCGCCCGCTTCCTCGCCGAGAAGGCGGAGGAGAAGGGCGCCTACATCCTCACCGAGACCGTCGCCGACCAGCTCCTCGTCGAGGACCGGATCGTCCGCGGGGTGCGCTCCGGCGACCGCGGCCGCGGCAAGGACGGCAAGCCTCTGGGCAACTTCGAGCCCGGCTCGGACGTCGTCGCCCAGGCGACCGTGCTCGCCGAGGGGACGCTCGGCCACCTGAGCCAGGCCGCGATCTCCTACTACGAGCTCGAGGGGAACCTGCCGGTGCGCTGGGAGCTCGGCGTGAAGGAAGTCTGGGAGGTGGAGAAGCCGCTCGACAAGGTGATTCACACGATGGGCTGGCCGCTCAGAAAGCGGGCGAGCCTGAACGAGTTCGGCGGGAGCTTCATCTACCCGATGGGTGAGGACAAGCTCTGCATCGGCCTCGTGGTCGGGCTCGACTACACCGACTCGACGCTGTCGGTCCACGACCTGCTTCAGGAGCTGAAGACGCACCCCTTCGTCCGCAAGATGCTCGAGGGCGGCAAGCGGGTCGCATGGGGCGCGAAGACGATTCCGTCAGGCGGTTACTACGCAATGCCGCGGAGCCTCACGGTGCCCGGCATGCTGATCGCCGGCGACGCCGCGAGCATGGTCAACGTGCCGACGCTGAAGGGCGTCCACTACGCGATCCGCGCCGGAATGCTTGCCGCGGAGACGATCGTCGACTCGCTGAAGCGGGACTCGGTCAACTTCGAGGCGTTCAACGACAAGGTGGAGAAGTCCGAGATCGGGACCGACCTGTTCGAGTCGCGAAACATGCGCGCCCCGTTCTCGAAGGGCTTCTTCGTCGGCGGCGCGATCGCCAGCGCGATGACGATCACGAAGGGCAACTTCCCCGGCGGCAAGTGGGAGTACGAGCACGACACGGAGATCGTGATGGGCGACCACGGTGCGTCCAAGAGCTACCCGGACCCCGACAACGAGCTCACGTTCAACAAGCTCGACTCGGTCTTCCTCTCCGGTAACGCGACCCGCGACGATGCGCCCAACCACGTCAAGATCCAGAGTCGCGTCCCGCGCGAGCTGGCGAAGACATGGGTCAACCTCTGTCCGGCGCAGGTCTACGAGATCCCCGACGAACAGCTCGAAAACGGTGCCCAGACGGTCGATGTCCACGTGACCGCGTCGAACTGCGTCCAGTGCGGGGCGATCAACGCCAAGGGCGGGCGGCTGACGATGCCCGAGGGCGGCGACGGGCCGCTCTACCAGGAGACCTGACCCGGCTCAGGCGGGTGCCGGCTCGGCGACCACGGACGCGATCCCGTCGGCGACCGCGCTCGGCTGGTCCAGCGGCGAGAAGGTCTTCGCGTCGGCGATGTCGACGAACCCCGCGTCCGGGACCATCGCGGCGAGCCGTTCGGCGTCCGAGCGCTTGAAGAAGCCGTCCTCCGGCGCCCAGACGAATCGGATCGGGCGCTCGAAGGTCCGCAGGCCCTCCGCGGCGGCGAGGGTCTGGCGCTTGTTCACGCCAACGATCAGCTTGTGTGTGTCGCGCCTCACGCCCTGGTCCTTGATGCTCGGCTCGAGCCAGGAGTCGACCAGGGCCGCATCGATCGGATGCTTGACGAGCATGTTGAACGTGAAGCGACCGACGGCAGGGATCCGGAACGGCGTCACCAGGGCGGCCATCCCACCCGGGAGCTTCGCCAGCGGCGCCATCAGGCTGAACGGGAACGGCGGGAAGTTCTCGAGCATGTCGCAGTTGGTCAGCACGAGGCGCTCGACGCGCTCGGGATGAGCGGCGGTGAGGATCTGCGAGATCGCGCCACCGGAGTCGTTGCCGACCAGCGTGACTCGATCGAGGCTGAGCTCATCCATGAACGAGACGATCACCTCCGCCATGCCGGGAGGGGAGAGGTCCGCGTCCGGGCTCATCGCCGTGCGGTGTGAGCCCAGTGGCCAGTCGGGAACGATGCAGCGGTAGTTGGCCGACAGGCGGTCGGCGACGCCCTCCCAGAGGCGACCGTCGACGAGCAGGCCGTGGACGAAGAGCAGCGGCTCGGCATCGGGCGCGCCGAGATCGCGGTAGGTGATTTGGCCGGAAGGGGTGTTGGCGATGGGCATTTCAGTTGCCTCCTGGTAGTCGGATTCGGGTGAAGGTCGGCCACGCGCGCGGACGGGTGAGCACCGCTTTGAGCAGCGGACCGGGGTCGAAGTAGGCGCGGCGCTCGGCGACGAGTCCGCCCCGCGTGACGATTCGGTCGACGCACGGCCAGCTCACGGGCCGGCCGCCGAGCGTGCCGGAGAGGGTGAAGTTGATGAAGACCACGGTACCCGCGTCGCTCGCAGACCAATCGTGGACGTCGGCATGCAGGTCCGGGATCAGCTTGAACGTCGGCCGCGCGAACTGCTCGCGGAAGGCCCGCTTGCCGACGAGGACAGGCAGCTGCGGCTGGATCATCCGAACGTCGTCGGTGAAGTGCGGCTCGAAGAAGTCCGCGAACTCATCGCCGCCGGCCGGGGCCCGCCAGCCCTCGGTGAATGTCTCGACGAAAATCTCAGCTGACCCGGCCGCCCCCGCAGGCGAAGCCGGGGAGGCGGGCGGAACGTTCATAGTCCGAGTTGTTCGAGGCCCGCGGCCCAGTCGAGGTAGGTGTGCTTGGCGTCGATCAACCCGTTCGACGCGGTGATGATGTCCGCGGCGTCGATGGAGATCCGCGCTCCCGGATCGGCCGTCTGCTCGCCGACCGGGAAGGGGAGGGCGAGGGTGCCGCTCATCGTCCAGCGCACGGACCAGCCCCACTCGGCCTCGTGGAGTTCCTGCTCTGAGAAGGCGAGGTCGGGGAACTGGGCGAGGAAGGCGGCGAAGCCGTCGCGGATCGCCGCTCGGCCCTCGAGTGGCCCGACGGCGCCGGAGTGGAGCTGGAAGATGCCGTCCTCGGCGTGGTACGCGGCGATGCGGTCCGCGTCGTGCGAGGCCCAGGCCGCGGAGTAGTCGGTGATCAGTTCGCGGGTGCTGCTGGAAATAACATGCATGCAGTACGTAATAACATACAGACAGTATGAATGTCAACGCGAAGAGATCGCAGGCGGAGCGGTCGGAGACGACCAGGGCCGCACTGGTCGGCGCCGGTCGCCGCCTGTTCGCCGAGCGCGGTTACGCCGACGTCGGCACCGAGGAGATCGTCCGCGAGGCCGGAGTCACTCGCGGCGCCCTCTACCACCACTTCGAGGCCAAGCGCGACCTGATGCGGGCGGTCTACGAGCAGCTCGAAGCCGAGCTCTCCGCCGAGTTCGCGAGCCGGATCACGCCCGGAGCGGATTCGCTTACGGTGCTGCGCGAGGGGGCGGACACGTTCCTCGATCAGTGCCTCGAGGCCGAGGTCCAGCAGATCGCCCTGCTCGACGCGCCCGCGGTCCTCGGCTGGGAGCTCTGGCGCGAGATCAACGCCAAGTACGCCCTCGGGCTGATCGAGGGGGTGCTCGCTCACGGAATGGAGACCGGCGAGATCCGCCGCCAGCGGACCAAGCCGCTCGCCCACGCGCTGATCGGCGCCCTGGACGAGATCGCGATGCTGGTCGCCCGCTCGGACGATCCGGCGGCGGCGCGAGAGGAGTGCGGCGAGACGCTCGCGACCCTGATCGACGCCCTCCGGGCGCCTGCGACGGGTGGCTAGACTCAGAGGACCATGAAGACCGGGATCCACCCCGACTACACGCTCGCCCACGTGCGCTGCTCCTGTGGGAACGAGTTCTATACGCGCTCGACCAAGTCCGAGCTCCACGTCGAGATCTGCTCTGCGTGCCATCCGTTCTACACGGGCAAGCAGAAGCTGGTCGACACCGGTGGCCGGGTGGAGCGCTTCAAGCGCCGCCAGGCCCGCAGCAAGAGCTAAAGCTCAACGCCCGGGCCGACGAACACCCAGGCATGAGCACCGACGCGGCGCCGATGCCGGACGGCAAGCTGGTCGCATCGCGCGACGCCCCGATCGGCGGTCAGGCCGTGCTCGAGGGCGTGATGATGCGCGGCGTCTCGACCTGGGCCGTCGCGGTGCGCAAACCGAGCGCCGAGGACCTCGCGAGCGATCGCGGCGCCGGCTTCGGCGCCGCCACGGGCCCGATCGAGGTCACCTCGGAGCCCGCTCGTCTCGTGGGCGAAGCGGCACCGGATCCTGCGCCTGCCGGTGATTCGCGGCATCGTCGCGCTCGGCGAGTCGCTGAAGATCGGCTTCCGCGCCCTCGCGATCTCCGCCAACGCGCAGATGCCCGCGGCCGAGGAGGGGGAGGAACCGCCCGAGCCGATCGGCGGCCTCACCTGGGCGCTGACCATCGCGCTCTCGCTCGCACTTGCGATCGGCCTGTTCTTCGTCGTGCCGGTCGGCGCCACGAGCCTGATCAAGGACGAGCTCGGCTCGGCCTTCCTCTTCTGGCTCGTCGAGGGCGTTCTGCGGACGGCGATATTCATCGGCTACATCGTCGTCATCAGCCGCCTCCCCGACCTGCGACGGGTGTTCGAGTACCACGGCGCCGAGCACAAGACGATCTCCTGTTACGAGGCGGGGGACCGGCTCGTCCCCGCCCGCGCCGAGCTCTACTCGCGGTTGCACCCGCGCTGCGGCACCAGCTTCCTGCTCATCGTCATGGTGCTCGCGATCTTCGTCTTCGCCCCGATCGGCCTTCCCGCGTGGTACTGGCTGCTCGCTTCCCGGATCCTCGGGATCCCGCTGATCGCCGGCCTCTCATACGAGGTGATCAAGTGGGCGGGCAGGAACCGCAACAAGCGCTGGGTCCGCGCGGTCATGTGGCCCGGCCTGATGCTCCAGAACCTCACGACGCGCGAGCCGGACCGTGAGCAGCTGGCGGTCGCGATCGCTGCGCTCGAGGCTGTTCTCGCAGTCGAGAACCCACAGGAAACGGCCAAGGACCCGGACGCGATCGAGATCGTCGCCTAGGCGTATTCGTAGCCCTAGCCCCAGAACCAGTGCTTGTGGAGCATGCGGTCGATCTGCCGCTCACGGAGACGCGCGACCCGCTCGTCGCCGAACGCGACGCCGAGAAGGTCGCGTAGCCGCGCCCGGATGGCGGCGACCGTCGGCATGGGCCTCGTCAGCGGTGGCGGGTCGATGATCGCCACGAGCTCGGGCACCGAGAGGAGGATCGCGACGGGCGTCCCGTGCCGCGTGATGATCACGCGCGTGCCGGACTCGGCGAGGTTCACGGTTCGCGGGGTTTGCCGGTTGAGGTCGCGCATGCTCACCTCCTCGACCGGCGCCGTGCGCCAGTCACCTTCCCCTCTCGGCACCCCCCGATTTTGACCGACAGTGACTGTCAGTTCCGGGGGTTGGCTCACCGTTGCGCCATCCCCGCCTTGCGACTCTCCCGCGGCCTCCGTCCCCGGCGCCCGCCGTTGCTGACCGACGCTGTCTGTCACTTCCGGGGGCTGGCTCACACCCTCATCGTCCTCGACCCCAAGACACGCGCCACGCCCAGAACGTGCCGCCTTCGTCCCGCGCTTGTGCCAGCGCGCGCCCGATAGCCTCAGCGGACCATGATCGAGCAGCTGGTGGAGCAGGTCGAGGGGCGCTTTGCCGAGCTCCAGAAGCAGATGAGCGATCCCGATGTGATCGGGGATCGCGAGCGGTACGCCGCGGTCGGGCGGGAGTACAGCGACCTCGAGTCCGCGCACGAGCTCGCCGCCGAGTGGCGGCGCCTGCAGGGCGATCTCGAGGGCGCACGCGAGCTGCTCGCCGAGGAGGACGGCGGGGACGAGGAGCTCCAGCGGGTCGTCGACGAGGCACCCGAGCGGATCCTCGAGCTGGAGGACGAGATTCGCCTCGCGATGGTCGAGCGCGACCCGAACGACGCCAAGAACGTGATCATCGAGATTCGCGCCGGGGCGGGAGGTGACGAGGCGGCGCTGTTCGCCGGCGACCTCTACAAGATGCTGACCCGCTACGCGGAGGCTCGCGGTTTCGAAGCAGAGGACTTGGGCCTGTCGGCGGCCGAGGTCGGCGGCTTCAAGGAGGCGACCTTCGAGATCAGGGGCGAGGGGGCGTACTCCGTGTTCAAGTTCGAGGGCGGGACGCATCGCGTCCAGCGGGTGCCGAAGACCGAGTCGCAGGGGCGCATCCACACGTCGACCGCGACCGTTGCCGTGCTGCCGGAGGCCGAGGACGTCGAGATCGAGGTCGCGCAGGAGGATCTCCAGATCGACGTCTACCGCTCCTCGGGACCCGGCGGCCAGTCCGTGAACACGACCGACTCGGCGGTGCGGATCACCCACAAGCCGTCCGGGATCGTGGTCTCGATGCAGGACGAGAAGTCGCAGCTTCAAAACCGGGAGAAGGCGATGAAGGTCCTCCGCGCCCGCCTCTACGAGCGCGCCCTGGCCGAACAGCGCGCGGCCGTCGCCGCCGACCGGCGCTCGCAGGTCGGGACGGGGGAGCGCTCGGAGAAGATCCGGACCTACAACTACCCCCAGGGTCGCGTGACGGACCACCGGGTGAAGCTGACCGCCCACAACCTCGACGAGATCCTCGACGGCAGCCTGGACGAGTTCACCAACGCGCTCAGCGCCGAGGAGAAGCGCGCGCGGCTCGAGGCGCAGACGTCAGAGGTCGCCGTCACCGAAGGGGGCGGGTGAGCGCCGGCACGGTGGGGGAGGCGCTCGAGGCGTCTCGTGACGCACTGCGAGCGGCGGGCGTCGACTCGCCGGCCCTCGACGCCGAGCTGCTGCTCGTCGCCGCCACCGCGACCGACAGGTCGACCCTGCTCGCATCGCCGGACGCGGCCGTCGAGGCGCCGCAGGCGCGCCGCTTCGGCGAGCTCGTGCGCCGGCGGGTCCAGCGCGAGCCCGTCGCCTACATCCTCGGGCGCAAGGGTTTTCGCCTCCTCGACCTGAGCGTCGACCCCCGGGTGCTGATCCCGCGCCCGGAAACCGAGCTGCTGGTCGAGGTCGCGCTCGAGGTCGGCCCGGCGACCGTGCTCGACGTCGGTACCGGCTCCGGAGCGGTGGCCCTTGCCGTCGCCGCCGAGCTACCCGGCGCCCGCGTATGGGGCACGGATACCTCGCCGTCGGCGCTCGAGGTCGCGCGCGCCAACGCCGAACGACTTGGGCTCGAGCGGCGTGTTTCGTTCTCGGAGCCGGACCGGGCCGTTGATCTCGTCCTCGCCAACCTCCCGTACGTGGCGGAGGAGGAATGGGAGGGATTGGCCCCGGAGATCACTCGATACGAACCGCGTCAGGCACTCGTTGGCGGGCCGACCGGGCTGGAGGTGATCGACGAGCTGCTCGGCCGCATCGCTACGGGCGACCTCGAGACAACCGCGATTGCGCTCGAGGTCGGGGCCGGCCAGGCGGCGACGGTCGCCGAGATCGCACGGCGCGCGGGATTCGAGAGCGTCGGCACGCGGGCCGACCTCGCCGGGATCGACCGGGTGGTGGTGGGGACGCGGTGAGAGCCGAGCTCGCCGAACTCGAGGAGTGCATCGCCTCCGGTGGCGTCGCCGTGTTCCCCGCCGACGGGCTCTATGGCCTCGCCTGCGATCCGCTGAACGCCGATGCGGTGGCCCGTATCCATGCGGTCAAGGGGCGCGACGACGGCAAGCCATCGGCGGTCCTCTACTTCGCCCCGCTGGCGATGCGCGAGCTGCTCGCGTCGGTCGGTCCGCGCACGCGGGACGCCTTCGGCGCGCTCCTGCCCGGGCCGGTCACCCTCGTCGTCGCGAATCCCGAGCGGCGCTATCCGCTCGCCTGCCGGGAGGACCCGGAGCGTCTCGGCGTGCGCTTGATCGAGGGGCCGCTTGCCGGGGTGATGTGCCCGGTCCTCCAGACGAGCGCCAATCTCACCGGCGCTCGCCGCCCCGGCGCGTTTCGAAGATGTCGACCCGGCGATCGTCGCGGCGTGCCGACCTGGCGATCGACGGCGGTGAGCTCACGGGCATGCCCTCGACCGTCGTCGACATCGCCGCGATCGAGACGGGCGGGGCGTGGTCGATCCTGCGCGAGGGCGGCTTGCCCGCCGCACAGGTCGACGAGTTGCTTCGCTAGCGCGCGGCCACGACGATTCCTCGGACGAGCATCGCGCGCGCCGCGGCGAGGTCGCGCGGCGCCGTGCCCTCGATCCGCTCCAGGGCCATGCCCTGGGCGGCGGCGATCAGGAGCGTCGTCGTCGCCCGCGCTCGCGCCGGCGGGAGGCCGTCGCGGGCACCGCGGAGGAGGTCGATCAGCACCTGCCGCCACTGCCCGTTGATCGCGGAGATCGTCGCCCGAACATCCGACTCGACCACCGACACGGCGGCGAGGTCGAAGTAGACCCGGGCCACCCGCGGGTCGTCGGCGGCGATCCGGTCGACCTCCTCCGCGACCCCGCGCACGACCTCCTCGACCGTGACGGCCCCCTCGACCGCCGCGAGTACGTCCGCCGTGATCTGCTCCGCGATGGCACTGCCGGCCGCCGCGACGAGGCCCTGCTTCGAGCCGTAGTGGTAGGACACGAGCCCCTTGTTCTCGCCCGCGCGCGCGGCGACCTTGGCGATCGTCGTGCCCGCGTAACCCTCCGACTTGAGCGTCTCGACGCCGGCCTCGAGGATGCGCTCGCGGGCGCCGGTCGACGGTCGACCCGGACCGGGCCCCCGTGCGGCGAGCGCGGTCAAGCGGCCGTGGCCAGCTTCGCGGGGTCGAGTCCCATCGCCGCGAGCTTCTTCGACAGCGACTTCGTCGCGTACTCGAAGATCTCCGACGAGTGGTAGAAGGGCGTGTCGAAGTCGTACGGATCGTCGACCCACGGCGGTACGAACACGAGCGGCGCCACCGGCAACGTCTCGCGCAGCGTCGCCATGATGATCTCCGCGTTCGCCTCGTCGGCCTTGATCGCGTCGGAGAGGAACTTGACGCCGAACCCCACGTGCCGGGACTCGTCGCGGTTGACCGCGGTGAACCCCTGCACGAATCCCGGGAACCAGTCGCGCTCCTTGAGCGACTTGATCATGAAGCGGGCCGCGCTGAGGGCAAGCATCCCCTCGATCACGACCATGTAGACGGTGACGCCGCGGACGAGTGCCGGGAAGTCCGTCGGGTCTTTACGCAGGCGCTCGGCGGCGTCATGCAAGATCCCGTCGAACAGCGTCTTCCAGTCGTCGTTGACGACGGTGCGGTTCTGGTCCAGCATCTCGCCAATCCCGGGAGCCTCGTCGCCGAAGACCTCGCGGTAGAAGCGGTCCCAGAAGACGACGTGCTTGGCCTCGTCTGAGATCTGCGTCGTCAGGAACAGCTGCGCCTCCTTCTGAGGCGTGGCGAGCGCGAAGGGGATCAGCTCCACCGTGACGCGATCCTCGGCGACGAAGAACTGCGAGAACCCGAACCGGAGGAAGCGGCGCTCCTCCTCGGTGAACATGTCCGGGTCGGCCCATTGGCGGGCGTCCTCGGTGAAGTCGAAGTCCTCGGTCGACCAGTGCTGACGCTGCCAGCGCATGAGCAGCTTTTCGTAGGACGGGGCGGCCTCGATGATGCGGTCGAGCCCCGACATCACCTTGTCGATGTCGCCGTCCATGAGGATCTGGAGGGCCTGCTCGTCCTCGGTCTTGATGTCGGTTGTGGTCATCGGGCCTCCTCGGTCGTTTCGAATATTTAATCAAACGACCAATAATTCCGAAGGCAGCCCACGTCCGTCGGCGCCGATCCGTAACTTGTCAACCGATGAGCGACTTGCCCGAGGACTTCCAGACCGCGCCCCTGTCAGAGGTCGATCCCGAGATCGCGAGGGTTCTCGACCGCGAGCTTCAGCGCCAGCAGGGAACGCTGGAGATGATCGCCTCGGAGAACTTCGTCCCCCAGGCGGTCCTGGATGCCGCCGGCTCGGTGCTGACGAACAAGTACGCCGAGGGCTACCCGGGCAAGCGCTACTACGGCGGCTGCGAGGAGGTCGACGTCGCCGAGCAGCTCGCGATCGACCGCGCCAAGTCGCTCTTCGGCGCCGGGTTCGCGAACGTCCAGCCGCACGCCGGCGCGCAGGCGAACAACGCCGCCTACATGGCGATGCTCGACCCGGGCGACACGATCATGGGGATGGCGCTCGACCATGGCGGCCACCTCACCCACGGGATGAAGCTGAACCTCTCCGGGAAGCTCTATGAGGTCGTCGCCTACCACGTGCGCCGCGAGGACTACCTCTGCGACATGGACGAGGTCGCCGCGCTCGCCGAAGAGCACAAGCCGAAGGTGATCGTCGCCGGGTGGTCCGCCTACCCACGGCACCTCGACTTCGCCGCCTTCCGCGCAGATCGCCGACTCGGTCGGCGCGAAGCTGATGGTGGACATGGCCCACTTCGCCGGGCTCGTCGCCGCGGGCGAGCACCCGAATCCGGTGGAGCATGCGCACGTGACCACGACCACCGTCCACAAGACGCTCTGCGGGCCGCGCAGCGGGTTGATCCTCTCCAACGACGAGGAGCTCGCGACTCAGATCAACAAGGCGATCTTCCCCGGCCAGCAGGGCGGGCCGCTCATGCACATCATCGCCGCCAAGGCCGTCGCCCTCGGGATCGCGGCTTCGGAGCCCTTCCGCGCTCGGCAGCGGCAGACGGTGGCGAACGCGCAGGCGTTCGGCGAGGCCCTGATCGAGAACGGGGTCGACGTGCTCACCGGCGGCACCGACGTGCACCTCGTCCTCGTCGACCTCAGCCCCACCGGGCTCGACGGCAAGACCGCCGAGGATCGCCTCGAGCAGGTCGGGATCACGGTCAACCGCAACGCGATCCCGTTCGACGAGCGTCCGCCGATGAACCCGTCCGGCCTACGGATCGGTACGCCGGCCCTGACCACCCGCGGGCTGGTCGAGGACGACATGCGCGAGATCGGGCAGGTGATCGCGAGCGCGCTCTCCGACTCCTTCGAGTCCGAGCGCGAGGCGCTGGCAGAGCGGACGCGATCCCTGATGGACCGCTATCCGCTCTACCCGCAGCTCACCCCGACCGCCGCTTAGCCGAGGACGCCGGCCCAGAGGCCGGTGTTCTGGAAGATCGCCTGGCCGCCTCCGGCGACGCTGTAGCGAAGCTCGAACGTGTAGCTGCCCTTGTTCGCCGGGAACACGATCCAACCGCCGCGAACGAGCGACACCGCTCCATCGACCTCGCCGGTGCCCGGTGCGGTGATCCGCAGTTGCGGCTCGGGGGTCGTGAACTCCAGGATCCGCGGCGCGCCCGGGAGCAGCGACGGCTCGAAGAGGTGGACCTGGGCGCGCGCACCCGCCGCCGCCGCCAACGATCTGGCCGGTGCCGCGAGCGTAGATCGCGACGAGTCCGGTCTCCGGGACGTTCACGGTCACGGTGGGCCCGTCGCCGCTGGGGATGGCCGGTACCGAAGTCGTGGTGAACGGCCCCGCGGATCCGTCGACCTTGATCAGGTCGAGCTTCGGCGGTTTCACCGCCGCGGCGGCGATCGCCTTGCCCTTGACCGCCCCCTTGGCGATGTCGTTGGCCTTGACCTTGTTCTTGCCGTCGAGCGCGAGCGCCGAGCCGCCCATGGCGGTGACGAGCGCGATCATCGCGACGATCAACGCGGGTGAGGGCAGTGTCCTGCTTTGCATTCCTTACCTCCTGGCTTGAGTGATCGGAGCGGACAGTTCCCCCACTCAGACCTTCGTAACCGCCGACGGGACCGTAAGTTGTGCCCCGCGATGAGGGTCTGGGTCGATTGCACCGCAGCCGCGCACCCGCTCGTTCTCCGGCCGATCATCGCCGGGCTGCGCGCGCGCGGGCACGAGGTCGCGGTCACGGCGCGCGAGTACGGGCAGCTGACCGGGATCCTCGAGCGACTCGGGATCGAGTACGAGGTCTTCGGCCGCCACGGCGGCGCGGGGACCGCGGCGAAGGGACGGGCGCTCGCCACGCGCAGCCTCGCGCTCGCCCGCTGGGCCCGTGGGCGCGACTTCGACCTCGCGCTCGCCCACGGCTCGGTCGACGTGCCGGCCGTCGGCACGACTCCTGCGGATCCCATCGGTGCAGATGCAGGACTACGAGTGGGCCGGCCTGCAGCGCAAGCTCAGCTGGCGGGTCGCCCGGCGGGTGATCGTGCCCGACGCGATCCCGCTCGAGCGACTCGAGCACGCCGGCGCCAGCCCGGAGAAGGTCTTCCGCTATCCGGGCCTGAAGGAGGACTACTACCTCGCCGACTTCATGCCGGATCCGGCGGCGCGGGCCGAGCTGGGGATCGATCCCGAAGCGGTCCTCGCGATCGTCCGCCCTCCGCCGGAGACCTCGGCCTACCACGCCGCGAACCCGATCTACGACCGCCTCCTCGACCGCCTCACGTCCACCGAGGGCGTCACCACGGTCCTGATTCCGCGCACCGAGTCACAGGCGAAGGTGGCGCCGGCCGCGAACCTCATCGTTCCCGCCCGGGCCGTCGACGCCCAGTCCCTCATCGCGTACGCCGATCTCGTGGTCAGTGCCGGCGGGACGATGAACCGAGAGGCGGTCGCGCTCGGCACTCCGGTCTACACGATCTTCAGCGGCCGCATGGGGGCGGTGGACGAGCGGCTCATCGCCGACGGCCGGCTCCTGCAACTCGATGATCCGGGCACGCTCGAACTCGTCAAGAGAACCACCGAGCCGGGGCCGCAGAATCCACGCGATCCGGCTCTGCTCGTCGATGCCGTCCTCGACGCAACGGTGGCGTCCTAAGCGCAATGCGACCATAGGTCATGTTCGTCGACGGCCGGCCGGAGACCATTTACGCGCTCGCCGCCTTCGGCGTCGCCGCGCTCATCGCCTGGCTGCTCGTCCCGCTGGCGGAGAAGGTCGCCTGGAAGATCGGCGCGGTCGACCACCCGAACGAGCGCAGCCTCCACACCAACCCGACCCCGAAGCTCGGCGGACTCGCGATCTTCGTCGCCGTCGTCGTCGCGGTCGCGCTCTTCCTCCCGTGGGCGCAGCAGACCCAGGCGCTGCTCGTCGGCGCGCTCGTGATCACGATCGTCGGCGTCCTCGACGACGTCTTCGAGCTGCCGGCGCCAGTGAAGCTCGTCGGTCAGATCGTCGCTGCATCGATCCCGGCGCTGAACGGAGTCAACGTCTCGGTGTTCACGTTGCCGTTCGTCGGCGGGGTCGACCTGCGCGAGGCGCAGCTCTTCGACATCGCCCTGCTCGGCAACGTCCACGCCGGTCACGTGCTGACGATCCTCGGGATCGTCGCGGTGATCAACGTGATCAACCTGATCGACGGCGTCGACGGGCTCGCCGCGGGAGTGTGCGTGATCTCCGCCGGGACGCTCTCCGTCATCGCGCTGTCGCTCGACCGTCCCGGCGCCGGGGTCCTCGCCGCGCTCACGGCCGGCGCCGCGCTCGGGTTCCTGCGCCACGGCTTCCCGCCGGCCTCGAGCTTCATGGGCGACACCGGCTCCAACCTGCTCGGCTACCTGCTCGGAGCGATCGCCGTTCAGGGAGCGTTGAAGACGAATGCCGTCGTCGCGCTCTTCTTCCCCTTATTCGTGCTCGCGGTGCCGATCCTCGACACCGGCTTCGTGGTCGCGAAGCGGATCAAGTACCGGCGCCCGATCTATCGCGCCGACCGCTGGCACCTCCATCACCGGATGGCGAACATCGGCTTCTCCCAACGGCGGACGCTCGCGTACATGTACGGGTGGGCGCTGGTCATGGCGGGACTCGCGCTCGCGCTCCGCTTCGTCCCCTACTCCGACGACGGCGGCAACTTCGACCCGCTCTGGACCGTGGTGATCGTCGTCTGCATCCTGGTCGCCCTGGCGGCCAGCTTCTATCTCGTGGTCACGCTCGAGATCCTGAAGTTGCGCCGCGAGCGCTTCCGCGAGCTCTTCCGGGTGCGGGGTTCCGAGCCCGCCGCGGCGGAGGTGGACGAGGGCGTTGCGCGGGAGCTCGAGACCGGCAGCTTCACGGCCGTTGACCCCGAGACGGGGGAGTGGTCGGCGATCGACCCGGAGACCGGAGAATTCGAAGCGGTGGAGCCGCCGCCCTGACCCGCCATAACCGATGGGTACCAGGCGTCACAAACTTGTTACAAGCTCGCGTCTTAACTAGCTCATATTCGGCTAGGCTGGTGCCGATCCTCCTTGCCAGGCCGCTACTTCAGAGACTCCGAATTCGATGACCGAGGCCCCTCGCGTGAGGACGGATGCCGCGACGGCCGGCCTGTCGCTGGTCGCTGCGATGATCGCCGGAGCGGCGGTCGGGTACGGGCTCGGGTCGCTGGTGGGCCTTGCGATCCCAATCGGGTTGTTAGGCCTCTTCGCGGGGCTCGTCGCGGGTTTGGTCCTTGTCTACGCTCGCTTTAGGCGGCTCTGAGCGAACCGCGGATGGCGCCCCCGAGAGGGGTCGGGCGCCCCTCGCCCTTCGCTACGGAGACCTGATCGTCCTCGCGATCGCGCTCCCGATCTTCCTCGTGGCAAGCCTGCCCATGGTCGGCTACGCCGCGCTCGCCGCCGCCTGGCTCGCCCAGCACGCCGTCAACGCGTACGCCGAGGCGCGCTCGAGGGCGGCGCTCGCGGACGGGGACCGCCGGCTCGCGCTCGGCATCGTCGGTGGCGCCACCCTCGTGCGCCTGTGGCTGGTCACCGCCGCGATCCTGGCCGTGGGCCTCGTCGCCGACCGTGAGGACGGCCTCGCTGCCGCCGTGCTCGCATTCGTCCTGGTCACCGTCCACCTCGGCTGTCTCGCCTTCTCGAAGTTCATGTATCCCGACCCGGCGGTGACGCGGTGAGCTCCTGGAGCACCAAGACGAAGGTCTTCGTCGGCCTCGGCGTGTACTTCGGGATCACGATCCTGCTCCTCCTCCTGCTCGGGAACGAGGGCAAGAACGACCACTTCCAGCCGCAGAACGAGTTCAAGCTCGACCCCTGGATCGAGATCAACATCGCCGGCATCGACCTCTCGATCAACAAGGCCGTCTTCTACCTGTTGCTCGCCGCCGTGCTCACCGTGGGCACCGTGACGTGGATCGCCAACCGGATGAAGCGCGAGCCGAACAGGGTGCAGATGACGATGGAGCTCGCCTTCGACCTGACCCGTAACAACATCACCCGCGGCAATATCGCCGACGAGGAGCTGGGCAGGAAGTGGTTCCCGTTCCTCGCCGGGCTCTTCTTCTTCATCTGGTTCTCGAACATGATCGGCTTCCTGCCGCTGCCGATCAATACGGAGCACAAGGTCGACGTCTTCGGCCTCGAGGTCCCCTCGCTCGCCTTCTATGCCGCCACCGCGAACCTCTCCATCCCGCTCGTCCTCACCCTGGTGGTCTGGATCTCCTACCACGTCGAGGGCATCCGGGCGAAGGGCTTCGGCAAGTACATCGCCAGCTGGATCCCGCCCGGGCTCGAGGACATGAACAAGCCCTTCCGGGGCTTCATCTTCGTGATCGAGGCGATTTCCCACTTCGCCCGCCTGATCTCGCTCTCGGTACGGCTATTCGCCAACATCCTGGCCGGCCACCTGCTGCTTTTGTTCATGGGCGGCGGGTTGGCGGTGCTGCTCGGGGTAGCCGCACTTGGTGCCCTCACCTACCCGCTCGCACTCGCCTTCTTCCTGCTCGAGATCGGCCTGATCGCCACCCTGCAGGCATTCATCTTCTCAACGCTTACCGCCATCTACCTCGGCGGCGCAACCGCCGAAGCTCACTAGAAAAGGAGTACCGATCAAATGGACGCATTGATTCCGATCGCCCAGGCAGCCGCGGAGGGGGTTACCGACGACGGCCTCAAGTCGATCGCCCTCGGCATCGGGGCCGGCCTCGGCTCGATCGGAGCCGGTATCGGCATCGGCATCATCTTCGGCAAGGAGATCGAGTCCGTCGCCCGCCAGCCCGAGATGAAGGACGAGCTCCAGTCGATCCGCTGGCTCGGCTTCGCGCTCACCGAGGCAGTCGCCTTCTACACGTTCATCTTCGGCCTGATCGCGTTCTTCCTCTAGGTCACCAGTGGAAGTTCTTGGCGACATCGGCGCATTCCTGATCGCTCAGGCCGAGCACGCTGCAACGAGCAGCGAGGAGGAGGGGGGAAGCGGCAGCTTCCTCGTCTCGCCCGAGCTCGGGCTGATGATCTGGACCCTGCTCCTCTTCGGCGGGACGATGTTCATCCTCTCGAAGACAGCGTTCCCGAAGATCGGCGAGGCGCTCGAGAAGCGCGCCGCCGCGGTGCGGGAGAACATCGAGGCCGCCGAGCGCCAGCGCGCGGAGGCCGACGAGCTGCTCGCCGAGTATCGCGAGCGCCTCAAGGAGGCCCGCGAGCAGGCCGCCGACATCCAGGCGAAGGCGCGCAAGGCCGGCGAAGAGGCCGAGAAGCGCGCCGTCGACGAGGGCAAGGCGAAGCGCGAGGAGCTGGTCGCGGCGGCGCGCAAGGACATCGAGGTGGAGACGCGCCGCTCGCTCGAGACGATTCGCCGCGAGGTCGCGGACCTGACCGTGCTCGCGACCGAGAAGATCACCCGCAAGTCGCTCTCCGAGGACGATCAGCGTCGCCTGGTCGAGGAGGCGCTCTCCGAGGTCGACTTCACCGCCCTCGCCGGCGACGCTGCCGGCACCGGCAACGGGGGCTCCGAGGCCTAGCGTGGAAGAGGTCGCGCGTGTATATGCCGAGGCGTTGTTCGAGTCCGCGAGGGACTCGGACAAGCTCGACGTGATCCACGAGCAGGTCGGCCAGTTCACCGACGCGATCGACGCGGATCGCGACATGCAGGTGTTCTTCTTCAGCCCGTACTTCTCCTCGCAGGAGAAGCGAGACGGCATCGCACAATCGGTCGAGGGCGCCGAGCCGGAGCTCGTCAACTTCCTCGAGCTGCTCGCGGAGAAGCACCGGATGCCGGCGATCTTCCGCATCCGCCGGAACTTCGACGACCTCTGGGCGGAGGAGAGCAAGCGCTTGGAGGTGACGCTGACGAGTGCGGTCGAGCTCGATCAACAGGTGGTCGACAAGGTCGCCGACGAGATCGCCCGGCAGACGGACCGCAAGATCGACATCTCGGCCAACGTCGACGACTCGATCATCGGCGGGCTCGTCCTCCAGGTCGGCAACAAGGTTCTCGACGCGAGCCTTCGCAGCAAGCTGGACAGACTTAGAAAGGAAGTCGCGAGAGCGGCTTAACCGTTACCCCGAACCCATTTACAAGGAGCAACTGAGCCACAGTGGACATCAAGCCCGACGAGATTGCAAAGATCCTGCGCCAGCGGATCGAGGGCCTCGAGACCGACGCAGCCGACCTCTCGGAGGTCGGCACCGTGCTCTCGGTCGCGGACGGCATCGCCCGCGTGCACGGGCTCGACAACTGCATGTCGCTCGAGATGCTCGACCTGCCCCACGACGTAACCGGGCTCGCGCTCAACCTCGAGCAGGACAACGTCGGCGTCGTGCTCTTCGGCGCCTGGGACAAGATCGTCGAGGGCGACACGGTCAAGCGCACCGGACGCCTGCTGGAGATCCCGGTCGGTGAGCAGCTCCTCGGGCGCATCGTCGATCCGCTCGGGCGGCCGATGGACGACAAGGGCGAGGTCTCGACGAGCGAGACCCGCCCGGCCGAGTTCAAGGCGCCGGGCGTCGTCGAGCGCCAGCCCGTGACGAAGCCGGTGCAGACGGGCCTCAAGGCGATCGACGGGATGATCCCGATCGGCCGCGGCCAGCGCGAGCTGATCATCGGGGACCGGCAGACCGGTAAGACGGCGATCGCGATCGACACGATCATCAACAACAAGGACAAGGACATGATCTGCGTCTACGTTGCGATCGGTCAGCGCATGTCGACCGTCGTCCAGGTCGCGAACGTCCTCGAGGAGGCCGGCGCGATGGACAACACCATCATCGTCGCCGCGGCCGCCGACGAGGCGGCGCCGATCAAGTACATGGCGCCGTACGCCGGCTGCGCGATGGCGGAGCACTTCCTCTACGACGGCAAGGACGCGCTCTGCGTCTACGACGACCTCACCAAGCACGCCTTCGCCTACCGCCAGATGTCGTTGCTCCTGCGCCGCCCGCCGGGCCGCGAGGCGTACCCCGGCGACGTCTTCTACCTGCACTCGCGCCTGCTGGAGCGCGCGGTGAGCCTCTCCGACGAGCTCGGCGGCGGCACGCTGACCGCGCTGCCGATCATCGAGACCCAGGCGAACGACGTCTCCGCCTACATCCCGACCAACGTCATCTCGATCACGGACGGGCAGATCTTCCTCGAGTCCGACCTCTTCTTCTCCGGCATCCGGCCGGCGATCAACGTCGGCATCTCGGTCTCCCGAGTCGGCGGTAACGCGCAGACGAAGGCGATGAAGAAGGTGGCCGGCAAGCTCAAGCTCGACCTCTCCCAGTACCGCGATCTGGAGGCGTTCGCGCAGTTCGGCTCCGAGCTCGACCCGGAGACGCAGAAGCAGCTCTCCCGCGGTGAGCGCCTGGTCGAGATGCTGAACCAGAACGAGCGCAGCCCACTCTCGGTCGCCGAGCAGGTCGCCTCGATCTACGCCGGCACCGGCGGCTACCTGGACCGGATCAAGGTCGAGCGGGTGCACGACTTCCTCGACACGCTGATCAGCCATCTGCGCTCGTCGAACTCCGACCTGATGTCGAGGATCGACGAGGGCCAGCTCTCCGAGGAGGACGAGGAGTACCTGGGCGATGCGATCGCCGAGGCGATCGACGACTTCGGCCCCGACTTCGATGCCGAAGGCCAGCCGCTCGAGGAGGGCGAGTCCGACCGGATCATGTCCGAGGAGGAGCGCTCCAAGCCGGGTCGCACCGGCGGCGACGAGGACGAGGACTCCGATGAGGACTCAGGCGACGAGGCCTCCGACGAGGCCGAGGAGGCCGTGCCTGCCTGATGGCAACCCAGAAGGAAGTCAAGAACCGGATCTCGTCCGTAAAGAACATCCACAAGATCACTCGTGCGATGGAGATGGTTGCGGCCGCGCGGCTGCGCCGGGCAGAGCAGCGGATCGACGACATGCGCCCCTACGCGCAGGCGATCCGCAAGATGACCCAGCAGGTCGCCGACGCCTCGACCACGATCTCCGCGCGTGAAGCTGCTCGAGGAGCGCGACCCCAAGCGCGTCGCGATCATCCTCGTCACGGGCGACCGCGGCCTCGCGGGCTCGTTCAACACGAACATCGTGCGCGAGGGGCTGCGGCTGAAGCGCGAGTTCGAGGGCGACGGGGCCGACGTCTCCTACGCGGTCGTCGGCCGGCGCGGCAACTCGACCCTGACCTTCCGCGGCGAGACGATCGCGAACTCCTACATCGGCTTCACGGACCGCCCGGCCTTCACCGACGCGCGCGGGATCTCGCGCGACGTCACGACGGCCTACGTCGACGAGGAGATCGACCGGGTCGAGCTCGTCTACAACCGCTACGTCTCGCCGCTCACGCAGTACGTTCGCCGCCAGACGCTGCTTCCGATGCAGCAGGCCGAGGTCTTCGGCGAGGGGATACCCGAGGCCGAGGAGCCCGCCGACGATGAGCTGGCCGAGGCGCATGAGAAGGCGTACTGGGACTACGAGCCCGAGCCGGAGGAGCTGCTCCCGATGCTGTTCGAGGAGTACGTCGACCTCTCGGTCTACCGGGCGCTGCTCGAGTCGGCCGCGTCCGAGCACGGAGCGCGGATGACGGCGATGCGGAGCGCGGCGGAGAACGCCGACGACATGATCGGCGCGCTGACGCTCGAGATGAACCGCGCGCGTCAGGCGGAGATCACGCAGGAGATTCTTGGAAGTCGTCGGCGGCGCCGAGGCGCTCGGCTGAGCCACCCTAAGGAGAACGAGAGGCAGATGGCAACGGCAAACGGAAACGGAAACGGAACCAACACCGGCACGGTCGAGTCGGTCACGGGCGTCGTCATCGACGCCCTCTTTCCCGACGAGCTGCCCGAGATCTACTCGGCGATCGAGATCAAGATCTCCGAGGAGGGCAACCGCCCGGCGATGGACCTGATCTGCGAGGTCCAGCAGCACCTCGGCGACGACCGCGTGCGCGCGGTCGCGATGGACGCCACCGATGGCATCCAGCGCGGTGCCGAGGTGATCGACACCGGCGGGCCGATCACCGTCCCCGTCGGCGACGAGACCCTGGGCCGGATCTTCAACCTGCTCGGCGAGCCGATCGACAACGGCGCCGAGCTCCCGGAGGGCGGTGAGCGCTGGCCGATCCACCGGGCCGCGCCGTCGGTCGAGGACCTCGCGCCCGCGCAGGAGATCCTCGAGACCGGGATCAAGGTCGTCGACCTGCTCGCGCCGTACGCGAAGGGCGGCAAGGTCGGCCTCTTCGGCGGCGCAGGCGTCGGCAAGACCGTCCTGATCCAGGAGCTGATCCGCAACATCGCCGAGGAGCACGAGGGCCTCTCGGCCTTCTGCGGCGTCGGCGAGCGCTCGCGCGAGGGCAACGACCTCTGGGGCGAGATGAAGGAGTCCGGCGTCATCGACCGGACGATGCTCGTCTTCGGCCAGATGAACGAGCCGCCCGGCGCGCGCCTCCGCGTCGCGCTCTCCGGCCTGACGATGGCGGAGTACTTCCGCGATCAGGGCGGCAAGGACGTGCTGCTGTTCATCGACAACATCTTCCGCTTCGTCCAGGCGGGCTCGGAGGTCTCGGCGCTGCTCGGGCGCATGCCCTCGGCGGTCGGCTACCAGCCGACGCTCGAGACCGAGATGGGTGGCCTCCAGGAGCGGATCTCCTCGACCCAGAAGGGCTCGGTGACCTCGATCCAGGCCGTCTACGTGCCCGCGGACGACCTCACCGACCCGGCGCCCGCGTCGGTGTTCGCGCACCTGAACGCGACCACGACGCTTTCGCGCTCGATCTCCGAGAAGGGGATCTATCCCGCCGTCGACCCGCTCGACTCGACGTCGACGATCCTCAAGCCCGACATCCTCGGCGAGGAGCACTACCGCGTCGCCACCGGCGTCCAGGAGAACCTGCAGCGCTACCGCGAGCTGCAGGACATCATCGCGATCCTCGGGATCGACGAGCTCTCCGACGAGGACAAGCTCGCCGTCAACCGGGCGCGCAAGATCGAGCGGTTCCTGAGCCAGCCGTTCTTCGTCGCCTCCCAGTTCACCGGCCGCGACGGCGAGTACGTCAAGGTCGAGGACACGGTGCGGAGCTTCGCCGAGATCCTCGAGGGCAAGTACGACGACCTGCCCGAGTCGGCCTTCTACATGAAGGGCGCGATCGACCAGGTCACCGGCACCGAGGAGAAGGGCTCCAAGGACGAAGGCGTCGAGCGCGAGAAGGCCGAGGCCGAGGAGAAGGCCGACAAGGACGCCGAGGAGTCCGAGGACGCCCAGGAGGACGATGGCTGAGCACGAGAAGCTCGAGGCCGAGGTCCTGACGCCCGAGGGGCCGGTCTTCCAGGGCGAGCTGGTCCAGGTCTCGACCCGGACCACGGTCGGCGAGGTCGGCATCCTCGCCAAGCACATCCCGATGGTCGCCCGCCTCCTGCCGGCGGAGCTTCGCCTGCACAAGTCCGAATCCGAGGTCGAGACGTACGCCCAGGGCGAGGGCTGGCTCGAGGTGTTCGCAAACCGGGTCCGCGTCCTCGTCGCCGAGGCCGTACCGCCCGACGAGCTCGACGCGAGCGAGCTTGAAGCAGCGGCTCGAGGACGCGAAGCAGGCGCTCGAAGAGGCCGAGGAGGGCAGCGCCGCGGCCGAGCAGGCCGAGCGCGAGCGCGCTCGGGCCGAGGCCTTCCTCGCGATCGCCGAGTCGAGCTGATTTAGCCGGGCGATAGGGCCCGGCGGCTAGCCTAGGCCGCTTGGAAGAGCGCCTCCTAACCGAGAAGCTGATCGGCTACGACACCTCCCACGCGGAGGGCGTGAAGCTGTGTGCGGGTTTCGTCAAGGGCTGGCTCGACGCCCGCGACATCTCGACCCGCCAGATCGCCTGCCGCGACCTCCCCGTCACGCTCGCCGAGGTCGGCCCCGAGGACGCGTCGCAGACGGTGCTCCTGCACGGACACGTCGACGTCGTTCCGGGCCACGCGGATCAGTTCGAGCCTCGCCTCGACGGGGACCGGCTGATCGGCCGCGGGTCCTACGACATGAAGGGCGCGCTCGCGTCGCTCCTCCTCGCGATCGCCGACCTGCGCGACCAGGATCGCGTCCGCGTGCGCCTGGGAATCGTCCCCGACGAGGAATCGGAGGAGGAGGTCGAGAGGGGCGGCGACAGGCTCGTCGAAGAGGGCTTTTTGGGTGATTTCGTGATCACCGGCGAGCCCACGGACATGCATGTCGGCGTGGCGGCGAAGGGTGTCGTCGCGATGCGGGTGCGCGTCGACGGCCGCGCCGCGCACGGATCCACCCCGTGGCTGGGTGAAAACGCGATTCTGCGCGCCGTCGACGTGTTCCGCGCGATCCAATCGCTACCGTTCGCCTCCCAGAGCTCCGAGCTCTTCGACCGACCGTCGATCAACCTCGGTCGAATCCTCGGCGGGGATGCGTTGAACAAGGTGCCCGACACTTGCTTCATCGACGTAGACGTGCGCCACCTGCCCGAGCAGGATCCGGAGGCGATCATGGATGAGGTGCGCGGGATCCCCGGAGCGACGATCGTCTCCACCTTCCGCCGCCCGCCGGCGCTGGTCGATCCCGAGTCCGCGTACGTGCGCGCCCTCTGCGAGGCGGCGGCGCCCCACCACGACGGCGAGGTGATGAGCGTCGGCCGCGACGGCGCCTCCGATGCCGTCTCGTTCCTGCGCGTCGGCGTGCCCGCGGTCGAGTTCGGACCCATTGGCGCCGGCCACCACGGGCCGGAGGAGTGGGTCTCGGTCGACTCGCTCGCGAGCTACCGAAACGCGATCGTCGACTTCGTCAACGCCCTGCCGGATCGCCTCGCGGCGAGCGCGGACGGAGCCGCCCGATGAGCATGCGACCCGACGACGAGAACGTCGAGCCGCCGGACGCCGACGACGAGCCGCCGAGCGACGAGCAGGCGGGCGAGCACGAGGTGCCGCCCTCCACCTGGGCCGGGCGCGAGCGCTCCGGCGATGAGGATGCGGAGGTCAAGGACACTCCCGGCTTCACCGACGAGTTCGACCAGATCGAGCGCGACCTCGACGCCGAGCTCGAGGGCCTCGGCGGCGGGGAAGCGGACGCGGCCGAAGAGGAGCCCGAGGCCGAGGAAGAGCAGGCCGGGGAAGAGCAGGCAGAGGAAGAGGCAGGCAGAGGAGCCGCCGAGCAGGCAGAGGCGGCGGCCGAGCAGGAAGAGGCCGTGGCCGAGGAGCCGGAGACCGCCGAACCCGAGTCCGGGCAGACGGTCGAGGCGGAGACCATCGGCCTCGCCGACCGCGAGGAGGCCTCAGAGCAGGCGCTCGCCGGACTCAAGGCGCGGACCGGGGAGGCCAACCCGGAGGCCGAGCCGAACGCCGAGAAGGCGGCGGTCGCCGCACAGGTCGCCGCAGCCTCTGCCCAGGACGCCGCGGGGCAGGCCGGCGAGCCGCCGCGCGCGAAGCGCCTGTGGGCCCGCTTCCTCGCCGCGACGATCCTGATCGTCGCCTCGACCGCGACCGCGACCGCGATCAGCGTCCTCGTCTATCTGACCGACATCGCCGACGCGCTCAACGACAACAACGCGCTCGGCGACAAGGTCAGGGACGAGCTCGAGCACGTCGACGGCGGGGACCCGCAGAACATCCTCATTCTCGGCTCCGACGAGCGCCTCGACCTCCCTGGCGACAAGCGCTCGGATACGACGATCCTGCTTCGCGTCGACCCCGACCAGCAGGCGATCTCGCTGCTCTCGATCCCGCGCGACCTCAGGGTCTCGATCCCGCGCCACGGAATCGACAAGTTCAACGCCGCCTACTCCTACGGCGGCCCGGATCTGACCCTCGAGACGCTCAAGAACCTGCTCGGCGCCGAGGTCCCGATCCACCACCTGGTCAACATCAACTTCACCGGGTTCGCCGACGCGGTGAACGCGATCGACTGCGTCTACGTCGACGTCGATCGCCGCTACTACATCCCCGCCGAGTCCGAGGTCGCGGAGATCGACATCGAGGCCGGCTATCAGCGCCTCTGCGGCTTCTACGCGCTCCAGTACGTGCGCTACCGCCACGACGACAACGACCTGATCCGCGCCGCGCGCCAGCAGGACTTCCTCCGCGAGGCGCGCCAGAAGGTGCCGCCCTCGAAGCTGATCGAGGACCGCAACGAGCTGATCGAGATCTTCACCGACCACACGACGTCTGACATCGACGACCCGATCACGCTGCTCGAGCTGCTGAAGACGTTCGTCAACGCCCGCAACGCCGCCCTTCACGAGGTCCATTTCCCGGCCGACCTCGGCGACGGCACCACCGGCTATGTGACCGCTTCGGAGAAGGCGATCAAGGACACGATCGACACGTTCATGGGCAACGAGGGAACCCCCGGTCCGCCGGAGACCGGCGACTCCGCCGAGCCCGAGGGAGAGGATGACGGCGGGGGCGACGGTGGCGGCGGCGACGGCAAGGGCGAGGAGAACGAGGAGCCGAAGCCCGAGGAGAACGACGGGCCGACGATGGACGACGCGACCGCCCAGGGTGAGCAGTACGCGAACCAGATCTCGAAGGTGAAGACCCGCGGCGGCGACCCGATGGTCGAGTTCCCGATCTTCTACCCGACCGAGCTCGTCCCCGGCTCGCTCATCGACAGCGCCTCCCGCGCGTTCCCGATCGACGGTCCCGGCGGCGACGAGTACCGCGGCTACAAGATGGTCGTCCGCGTGCCCGGCGAGTACTTCGGCAACGGCCTCTTGACCGAGTACTACGGGTTCTCCGGTACGGACTGGGAAGACCCGCCGATCCTCGCCAACCCCAGTGAGGAGAACAAGGAGATCGACGGTCGCGAGTACAACCTGTACTACGACGGCGACCGGCTCCGCCTCGTCGCCTGGCACGACAAGCGCGGGAACTCGTACTGGGTCAACAACACGCTCTCGCAGAGCCTCGGCTACGAGCAGATGATCGCGATCGCTGTGTCCGCGCGCCAACGCGAAGACTGAGCCCGTAGCCTCCCCGCCTCCCGTGTCCACGGACGAGCGAGCGATAGGAGTCGTCGGAGTCGGCTGGGTCGGCCTGGTGAGCGCCGCCTGTTTTGCCGAGCTCGGGCACCGCGTCGTCGCGATGGACGTCGACGAGGCGAAGATCGACCTGCTCGGCGGCGGCGGCTCGCTGCCGATCCACGAGCCGGGCCTCGACGAGCTGGTGGCGAAGAACCGCGAGCGTCTCACGTTCACGACCTCGATGGATGACGTCCTCGGCGCGGCCGACCTGCTCTTCTGCTGCGTCGACACGCCGCCGACCTACTCCGGCGACGCCGACCTCTCGCGCGTCCAGGCGGTCGTCGCGAAGCTGCCCGAGGACTCCGAGCACGCGCTGGTGATGAAGAGCACCGTTCCGGCCGGCACCGGGGCCGCCATCCGGCGCTCGAAGCCGGATCTCGCCTACGTCTCCTGTCCCGAGTTCCTCAAGGAGGGCTCGGCGGTCGAGGACTTCCTGCATCCGGATCGCGTCGTCGTCGGCGCCGATTCCGGCGACGAGCGGGCCGCCGACGCGGTCGCGGCGTTGTATGAGCCGCTCGGCGGCGAGGTCGTCCGCACCGACGTCGCCTCCGCCGAGATGATCAAGCTCGCCTCGAACGCCTTCCTGGCGACCAAGATCTCGTTCATCAACGAGATCGCCAACGTCTGCGAGGCAACGGGCGCCGACGTCACCGAGGTCGCTCGAGGCATGGGACTCGACTCGCGAATCGGCCCGAGCTTCCTGCGTGCGGGCCTTGGCTTCGGCGGCAGTTGCTTTCCGAAAGACACCACCGCCCTCAAGCAGCTCGCCGGCAACACCGGCTACCACTTCCAGCTCCTCAACTCGGTGATCGAGGTGAACGAGCTGCAGAAGCGGCGCGTTGTGCAGAAGCTCGAGAAGCACCTCGGCTCGCTGGTCGGCAAGCGGATCGCCCTGCTCGGCCTTGCGTTCAAGCCCAACACCGACGACATGCGCGAGGCCTCTAGCCTGGTGCTCTCGGCCCGCCTGCAGGGTGAAGGAGCGACCGTTGTCGCGTTCGACCCGGTTGCCGAGAACGCGGCGGCGGAGCTCCTGCCGAGCATCGAGATGGCGAGCGGGCCGGCCGAGGCGCTTCAGGGCGCAGATGCGGTGATCCTGGTGACGGAGTGGCCGGAGTTCGCCGAGCTCGACTGGGCCCGGCTGGCCGGGACGATGGCCCGGGCGCTGATCGTCGACGGGCGCAACTTCCTCGATCCAGCCGCCCTGCGCGCGGCCGGCTTCACCTACGAGGGCGTCGGCCGGCCGAGCGCGAACGGGGGCTCGGCCTGATGCAGGCGGTCGTCCTCGTCGGCGGGGAGGGCACGCGACTGCGCCCACTGACGCTGACGCGCCCCAAGCCGGCGCTGACGCTCGTCGACCGGCCGTTCATCCGCTACATGGTCGAGTGGCTCGGTCGCCACGGGATCGATGAGGTAATCATGGCCTGCGGCTTCAAGGCGGAGGCGCTGCGCGAGGCGCTCGGCGACGAGCTCGAGAACGGGATCACGATCGCCTACATCCAGGAGGACGAGCCGCTCGGCACCGCCGGCCCCGTCCGCCTCGCTGCCGACGAGGGACTCCTCGGCGAGCGCTTCATGGTCCTGAACGGCGACGTGCTCACGGATCTGGACCTGACCGCGCTCCAGCGCCAGCACGAGGAGACCGGCGCCGCGATCACGCTCGCGCTCTACCCGGTCGCCGATCCAACTCAGTACGGACTCGTCCGCCGCCGTGGCGGCCCCTCGAGGCCCGGGGAGGAGCCGGCCGAGCCGGGGGGCGAGGTGCTCGGCTTCCTCGAGAAGCCCGATCCCGACGCGATCGATACCGACGAGGTCAGCGCCGGCGCCTACGTAATCGAGCGCCGGATCCTCGATCTGATTCCCGCGGGTCGCGCCGTCTCGATCGAACGTGAAGTCTTCCCTCGCGTGGTCGGCCAGGGTCTCTTCGCCCGCCGCCTCGAGGGCTACTGGATGGACATCGGGACCCCGGAGCGATACCTCGAGGCGAGTTGGGACATCCTCGAGAACCGCGTCGAGACCGACGTGACAACGAGCGGTGACGGCGTGCTCACCGACCCCACCGCGACGATCGGGGATGGGGCCGAGGTCGGGCCGCGTGCCGTACTCGCCCCCGGCTGTGAGATCGGCGACGACGCGCGCGTCCTCGGGTCCGTGCTCCTCGATGGCTGCGTCCTCGGCGACGGTGCGACCGTCGAAGGCGCGATCCTCGCCCCACGGGTCGACATCGGCGCCGGCGCCACCGTCGGCACGGGTGCCGTCCTCGGGGAGGGCGCAACCGTCGCCGAGGGCGCCGTGGTGCCGGCCGACGCGCGCGTGCAGCCCGGCGAGCTGGTCGCGGCGGAGGCGGTGGCACCGTGAGGCGGAGTCCGATAGGACGGAGCCGAGCCCGGCCGAGGAGGCCGCTCCCGTGACCGACGCTCTCGCGCCGATTCGCGCGGTCGACACGAGCGGGCAGGTCGACGCGGTCCTGGCGGTCCCCGATCACCTTCGCGACGCGCTCTGGCGGGTCGAATCGGCGGCCCTCGGGCCGGCACAGGCAAGCGGGCTGATCGTCAGTGGCATGGGCGGCTCGGCGATCGGCGGCGTCCTGGCCCGGGCGGCGCTCGGCGACCAGGCGACGGCTCCGATCCTCGTCTTTCGCGATTACGAGCTTCCCAGCTGGACACCGCCCGACCGCGCCGTGCTCTGTCTCAGCTATTCCGGCAACACCGAGGAGACGCTCGCCGTGTTCGCGGCCGCGGAGGCGGTGGGCGCTCGCCGCTACGTCGCCACAACCGGCGGCACCCTCGCCGAGGTAGCGCGCTCTGCGGGAGTTCCGGTGATCGGGCTTCCGGGCGGGCTCCAGCCGCGTCACGCGGTCGCCTATGGCTTCACCGTCGTCTGCGAGGTCGCGGCGCTGATCGGCGCCGCCGACGGGATCAAGACCGAGATCGACGCCGCCGCGGCGCACCTCGAGGCCGAGCGCGACGGCCTGATCGCGAAGGCGGCCGAGATCGCCGAGCAGCTCGCGGGAACGATCCCCCTCGTGTACGGCTGCGAGCTCACCGTCCCGGTCGCCTACCGCTGGAAGTGCCAGCTGAACGAGAACGCCAAGCAGCACGCGTTCGCGCACGAGCTTCCCGAGATGGACCACAACGAGATCGTCGGCTGGTCGGGCTCCGTCGAGTCTCCAGCCCATTCCGCAGTCTTCATCACGGACTCCGACCAGCATCCCCGCCAGCGCCGGCGGATCGAGCTGACCGCGAAGCTCGTCGCACCGGGCGCGCGCGCCGTGGTCGAGGTGGAGACGGTGGGCACGACGCGCGTGCAACGCGCGCTCTGGGCGGTGATGCTCGGCGACCTCGTCTCCCTGTTCGTCGCCGCGCACAATGGCGTCGACCCCGAGCCCGTCGAGGTGATCGAGCGGCTCAAGGACGAGCTCGGGCGGCCTTAGGCCCGCTGAGCGGCGCCGCTGCTCACACTCGGCCGGGCCCGCATCGGTCAGACTTTCGCCCGTGCCCCTGCTCGATGATCTCGCGGGCGCCGTGCGCTCGGGTCTCGGCCGCGCCGGCGAGGCGCTCGTCGGCCTCTCGCGAAACGGGGCCGGGCCGGATTCGCCGAGCGAGGCGGAGGCGCTCGTCCCGGCCAAGCCACCGGCCCCGGCGATCCTTCTCGCTCGCGACCTGAGCAAGGTCTACGGTGAAGGCAGCGCCACCGTGCGCGCCCTCGACGGCGCCTCGCTCGAGGTCCGCCGCGGCGAGATGGTCGCGATCATGGGCCCGTCGGGATCGGGGAAGAGCACGATGCTCCACCTGCTCGGGGCGCTCGAGACTCCCAGCGGAGGGGAGATCTCGCTCGGCGGCGAACGCTATGACGGGCTCGACGATGCGGGCCTCACCCGCATCCGCCGCGACCGGATCGGCTTCGTCTTCCAGTTCTTCAACCTGCTTGCCTCGTTGAGTGCCGAGGAGAACGTCCTCCTGCCGGCGCTGATCGCCGGATCGCGCGACGAGGCCACCGTCGCCCGGGCGCGTACGTTGCTGGACCGTGTCGGGCTGGCTGCGCGGCGCGAGCACCTGCCGGCGGAGATGTCGGGCGGCGAGCAGCAGCGGGTCTCGATCGCCCGCGCACTGCTGCGCGAGCCCGAGCTGGTGCTCGCCGACGAGCCGACCGGCAACCTCGACAGCCGCTCGAGCTCCGAGGTCCTCGACCTCCTGCGCGGCCTGAGCGACGCCGAGGAGCAGACGCTGGTCATGGTGACCCACGACCCCGGCGCGGCGGCGATCGCCGATCGCATCGTCTTCCTGCGCGACGGCCGAGTGGCGGGCGAGATCGAGGGCGGTTCGCGCGAGGCCGTGGCCGGCGCCTTCACCGCGCTGGAATAATGCGCAGCTTCGGGGGACTGGCTCTGCGCCAGGTCAAGGCTCGCCGCGGCCGCTCGCTGCTGACCGCCGCCGGCATCGTTCTCGGCGTCGGCATGATCCTCGGCGTCCTCCTGCTGACGGCCACGATCAACCGGACGTTCAGCGACCTCTACGACTCCGTCTACGGTGAGACCGACCTGCTCGTCGCGGGCTCCGGGCAGACCTCTCTGCGCGCCTCGACCCTGGACAGGGTGGAGCGGTCGAAGGGTGTGGAGGCCGCCGTCGGCCGCGTCACGAGTGTCTTCACCCTGGCGAAGGAGGACGCACAGCTGAACGTGATCGGCGAGCCGCCGGGCAGCCCGCAGGTCGATTCGGCGGAAACCGTTGCCGGGCGCGACCCGGAACGCGGACGTGAGATCTCCCTCCAGGAGAGCTGGGCCGAGGCGAACGAGATCGAGCTCGGTGAGCGGGTCGACCTGACCACGCCGGAGGGCGAGCGGCGCTTCGAGGTCGTCGGCCTCTTCTCCTACCAGAGCGGCTTCCAGTTCGGAGGCGAGGGCTTCGCCGTTCTGCCGCTCGAGACCGCGCGCCGGGTGATCGACCGTCCCCGTGCCTGGGACGAGGTCGCGGTGATCGTCGCGGGCGGCGGGCCGCAGTCGATCGAGGACGTCCGCCGGCGGCTCCAGCGCGCGCTGCCCAAGGGAGCGGACGTGGAGACACCGGACGCGAAGTCCGAGGACGTCGAATCGCAGCTCCAAGCCTTCAACACGATCCTCTACTTCTTCGCGGCGATCGCCCTCTTCGTCGGCGGCTTCCTGATCTTCAACAGCTTCAGCATGACCGTGCTCCAGCGCACGCGCGAGATCGGGATGCTGCGGACGCTGGGCGCGACCCGCGGGCGCATCACCGGCTCGGTCCTGCGCGAGGCTGCTCTTCTGGGGACGATCGGCGCGGTGCTGGGCGTCGGTCTCGGCGTCGGCCTCGCTGTCGCCCTGATCGCGCTCGTGCGCGCGGCGGACTTCCCCGTCGGCGAGCTCGTCATTACCTGGTACGCGCCGATCGCCGCCGTTGCGACGGGCCTTCTCGCAGCTGTCCTCGGTGCCCTGCAGCCCGCGCGGCGCGCGGGGCGGACCTCACCGATCCGCGCCGTGCTCGGCGGCGATCAGATCCGATCGCGCCCGGGCTGGCCCCGGGCGCTCGCCGGGTTCGCACTGATCGCGGCGGGCCTCGGTGGCGCCTTCTGGCTCGGCGCCGCGGACGAGACGACCACCCTGGTCGCGATCGCCGGGATGACGGGGACGATCGCGATCTTCTTCGGCATCGCCTTCCTCGCCCCCTTCGTGATCCGGCCGCTCGTCCGGGTGCTCTCGTGGCCGGTGCGCATGGCTTTCCCGGTGGAGGGCCGGCTCGCCGCCGACGCTGCGCGCTCGGATCCGGGACGGACGGCGGCGACCGCGACCGCGCTCCTGATCGGGCTCGCGATGGTGATCGCGGTCAACAGCCTCGGTGCCAGCTTCCTGAAGACGATCTCGGACGAGTTCGATCAGTCGTTCGCCCGTGACCTCACCGTGCAGCCAAACGGGTTCTCGCCCGGGCGGGGGGCGCAGCAGACGATCGCCAACGGCGTCCGCGACCGGCTCGCCCGCATCCCCGAGGCCGACGTTGTCGCACGCGAGCGCTTCCTCTACGTCCCCGACATGCCGGGGCCGAAGGGGAAGACGAAGTCGGACGGCCTCCTGCTCGCCTTCGACCCCGACGAGTACGCGGAGGTCGACACCACCGAGCTCCAGGGCGGAACGCGCGAGGAAGTGTTCCGCCGCATGTCCCGCGGCCAGGTGACGGTCGGCAAGGGACACGCGGAGGAGCAAGACCTTGCGGTCGGCGACACGGTCGAGCTCGAGGGCCCCTCCGGCGATCGGCGCGCGCGGGTCGCCGGGATCGTGGAGACGGTCGTCTTCGGCGGGCAGACGATCTCGATGTCGCTCGAGACGATGAAGGAGATCTGGGGCGTGACCGCCGACTCCGAGCTGGCGCTGAAGGCGCGTAGCGAGGCGGACCGGCCGGTCCTCGAGCGCAAAGTCGAGCGCATCGTCGAGGCCGACTATCCAAACCTGGCGGTGCTCTCGAACGCCGAGCTCAAGGCCGACGTCGAGAAGCAGGTCAACCAGCAGTTCGGGATCTTCTACGCGATCGTCGGCGTGGCGATCTTCGCCAGCCTCTTCGGGATCATCAACACGTTGACGATGTCGGTGCTCGAGCGCACGCGCGAGATCGGCGTCCTGAGGGCCCTCGGCGCGTCGCGCTGGCAGATCCGCCGCCAGATCGCGAGCGAGAGCGTCGTGATCGGCCTGATCGGCGCCCTGCTCGGCATCGCGGTCGGCGCCGGCCTCGGATACGCCCTGCTCCAGGGACTTGCCGCCGGGATTCCCGGGGTGACGTACCGTCCGCCCGTGGCGACGATGGGGTACGTGGCGGTGGCGGGTGTCGTCCTCGGCCTGATCGCGGCCATCCTGCCGGCGCGCCGCGCCGCGCGCCTCGACGTGATCGAGGCGATCAGCTACGAATGACGCTCACCCGGAGGAAACGTCCCGTACACCCGGCTATGCGGGGGTGATCGGGACGTTTGGTCCGCCCGAGCACGCCGTCGACGCTCTCGAGCGTGTTGTCCACCCGCTTCATCAGGCCGCCGGCGGGGTTCGGAATGCGAGGCATGCGCCACTCCTTCGTCTGAGGATCTCGGGACGCGGCGATCCTACGCGACGGTATTTCGTCCGCCGGGCCTAATCGTCGCCGGAGGGACGGCGGCGGTGACGCTTCACGTCAGAGCGCCGCCGCTTCTGGTTCAGTCGGCGCTCGCGGGCTGCGCGGCTCGGCGCGGTTGCGCGACGCCGCTTGCGCACCTTGAGCCCGGCAGCGATCCGGCCTGCCAGTCGCTCGAGCGCGAGGGCGCGGTTGCGCGACTGGCTCCGGGCGTCCTGGGCGACGGCGCTCACCCGCGCCCCGCAGTGAGCCATCAGCCGGCGCCTCTGATCGCCCGTCAGTGCGCTCGAGGCAGCGACGTCGAAGATGGCCTCGACCCGCGACTCGGTCACGTTCGCGTGCTGGCCGCCGGGCCCGGAAGACCGGCTGGTCCGGATCTCGATCTCCCCGAGCGGAATGTCCACCGGGCCGGCGCGAAGCGTCTCCGCCATGCGCCCAGTATTCACACTTGCACGGCCTCGCCGACCGCCAGCGGCGCGGCGCGGTACGGGCGCCCGCGGGCGGCGCGCTCGAAGCGAGCGCGGGCGTCGGCGATCGGGCGGTAGTGGGGCTCGAATGAGTACCCGCCGTAGTGCATCGGGATCACCGTGCCGGACCCGAGGAGCTCGCCGGCGAGGGCCGCTTGCTCCGGGTCCATTGCGGCCGGCAGGGGACTCGGAGGCTGTTGGTGCGGGAAGTCGACGATCGCGCCGTTGACCGGGGCGAAGACCAGGTCGAACGGCCCGGCGCGCCGCGCCATCTGCCACCAGGCGCCGTGGAAGACGGTGTCGCCGAGGTGGAGCGCCCGCACACCGCCCGCTTCGACGAGCCACGAAACCTGAGGGTCGCCGAGACCATCGACGGCGGGCAGGGCCGTGCACGTGAACGTCCCCGCGGTGATCGCCTCCCAGTCTGCGATCGGGCGGAGATCCAGCACGTTCGCGGCGAGCTCGTGCTCGGCCTGGGCGAGGGCGAGGTTGCCTTCCTCGGCTCCGACCGGGTGGTGGACCGCCGCGTCCGGGGCGAGCGCCGCGACGAGCGCCCCCGCGTCGGTGTGGTCGCGATGCAGGTGGCTGACGAGGCCGGCGAGAGCGCCGCCGGCAGGCGGGGCCACCTCGGGCAGCTCGACCTCGGCAGCACCGGCGCCGAAGCCCGCGAACGTGCCTGCGGGGTCACCGAGTGGATCGATCACCACCGTCTCGCCGTCAGCCTCGAGCTCAACCCCCGCCCATCCGAGCCACCGCGCCCTCATTCGAACCTCCTCTGTTTCTGTATTTAGCGAACGATCGTTCGTACGCTATCATGGCGCGCGATGCCCCGCCGGTCCGCCGCCGCCGTCGCCGACACCCGCGCCGAGGTGCTGGACGTTGCGCTGCGCCGCGCGTCGATCGACGGCCTCGAGGGCCTGACGATCGGGCGCCTGGCCGAGGAGGCGTCGATGAGCAAGAGCGGGCTTCACGGCCTTTTCGGCAGCAAGGAGGAGCTCCAGGTGGCGACCTTCGACGCGGCGGTCACGGAGTTCACGCGTGAGGTCTGGGAGCCGGTTTCACGGCGGCCCGCAGGACGCGTCCGCCTCCTGGCGCTGATCGACCGCTGGCTCGCCTACCACCGCCGGCGCGTGCTCCCGGGCGGCTGCTTCGTCACCACCGCAACGATCGAATTCGACGCGCGTCCTGGTTCCCTCCGCGACGCGATTATCCGGGTCAGGCGGCAGATGCATGGCGTCATCGCAGTCGACGTCCAGGCCGCGATCGACGCGGGCGAGGTGGCCGCGGAGACCGATCCCGCGGACGTGGCCTTCGCCATGTACGCGCTCGCCTCCGCGGCGAGCCAGGCGATCCAGCTCGACGAGCCCGGGGCGAGCGCCCGCGCGCGCCGCTCGATGCGGGCACTGCTGCCGCTTCCATAGTGCTCCCGGTCACAAGTACCGCCGCATTTGGGCGGCTGCGAATCGGCGCCTGGCGTCGTCCTCAGTCGCCCCCATGGCGCTGCCATGCGGGCTCCCTGCGTCCTCGCCATGCTTGATTCTCGCTCGCCCAAACACGACGCTACTCATGGCCGGGACCACATAGGCTTGCGGGCCGATGGCGTCCGCAAGCGGAAAGGCAACCGAGGAGCCCGCGGAGGGCAAGTCCGGGCGGGCGACCGCCGAGCTGCGACTTTCCGGCACGCGCGACGTCCAGGACTCGGCCGGGGCGCTCGCGCGCTCGATGGCGTCGAAGGCAGGCGTCGACCCGGCCCGCCTGACGCGCCTGCGGGCGGTCGTCGAGGAGCTGGTCCGCGAGGCGCGGGCACGGCAGGTCGCGACCGCGAACGACGAGATCCTCGTCAAGGTCGTCGCCGAGGCTGGACAGGTGGAGATCGAGGTCGTCGATCAGGCGCTGCCGATCTCGGCGAAGGAGAGCCGACACGCGGCATCGCGCCGTCTCGCGGCCCTCGGGTTCGTCGACGAGCTCCACATTCGCACGCAGGGCAGGCGCGGCAACGTCGCCCGCTGCACGCTGCGGATCGCGCCCACCGAAAGCGGCCACCTCGCCGGGGAGACGCTCGCGGACGACGCCGAACGCATCTCCGACGAGGAGGCGGCCAAGGTCGAGATCCGGAAGATGGAGCCGGCCGACGCTGCGGCGCTCGTCCGCTGCGTCTACCGCTGTTACGGCTACTCCTACAAGGCGGCCGTCATGTACGAGCCGAGCGAGATCCGGCGGGCCCTGCGCAACGGGACGATGACGTCGGTCGTCGCGGTTGCGGGTGACGGCTCCGTCGTCGGGCACGCGGCGGTCTTCATCGAGCGCGCCGGGGACGCGGTCCCCGAATCCGGCCGGATGATCGTCGACCCCCGGTATCGAGGTCGCGGGCTCGCCGGGCGCATGGCAGGGCTACGCCGCGAACTGGTCGAAAAGGCATCGCTGCCCGGCTTTTGGGCCGAGGCGGTGACCAACCACCCGGCCAGCCAGCGCGAGTTCATCGACAACGGAGGCCGCGAGGTCGGGCTCCTGATCGGCGCCTCTCCGCCCTCGGAGATGCTCGGCTTCGCCGGCGCCGCGGGACGGCGGACGCTGCTCGCGATGTACACGCCGCTGCACCGTCGAGCGCAGACGGTGTACCTGCCGGAGCGCCACGCTGAGTTCGTGCTCGCTCTTGCCGAGCGGGTCGGGGCCGAGCGCGAGGTCGCCACCGACATGACGGAGCCGGCCGGCGAGACGCGCCTGTGGACCTCGGTGGAGTCCGACGCAGGTCTCGCCCGGATCCGCGTCGAAGCGGCCGGCGCCGACCTGCCCTCGAACGTCGCCGATGCGGTCGACGGGCTCGACGCCTTCAACCTCGACGTCATCCACCTCGACCTCCCGCTCTCCGACTCCGCCAGCGCGGCAGCCGTCGAGGAACTCGAGCCGCTCGGGTTCAGCCTCGCGGCCTGGGTGCCGCGGTTCGTCGACGGCTCCGACATGGTGCGGCTCCAGCGAACCGGAGGCATTCAGGTCGATCCCGAGGAGATCATCTGCGCCCGCCCCGAGGGCGAGCACGTCCGCGACTACGTGCTCGCCGAGTGGCGCCGTGTCCGCCGCGGCGGCATCGGCTAGGCCGGGTCAGCGATCCCGTTTCGCCGCAGCACGTCGACGGCGCTCACGGTCGCGTAACCGCGCCAGTCGAGAGTGCCGGCGGGCGAGATCGGGAGGTACTCGACGATCCAGCCGCCGTCGTCCTGCTGCAGTCCCGCGAGACGCTCGAGATCGGCGTCGATGACCTCGTCGCTGAACAGGGTCCGCGCTGGGCGGTTCGGGTAGGGAGCGAAGTCGAGCGGCTTGAGGGACTCATCCTCCATTCCACCGCTGACCGGGACCCGCCCGTCCGCGGGGATGAACTCGGAGAGCCGGCCGAGCAGGCGCTCCGCGTCCTCCGGACGGCTCTCATACAGCGCGTCGAGGAAGCGGACCGAGAACGCCAGCACGTAGGCGGACGGCGCGCCCTCGCCGCGCTCGATCTCGCCGAGGCAGTACTCGACCGCACGCTCGAGCCACGGGTGCGCGGCCGCCTTCGGATCGGCAGCGGCGACCCGAAGAGCTGACGCCGTCGTGATCGCGGTGATCTGGATCGAGGAGGCCGAGGCGCCGCCGCCCCGCCACCACGGCGCCGAGCCGGCGGCTACGCCGAGCGGGAGAACGAACGGGATGCCGCCGTCCTCCAGCGCGATCGAGTCGAGCCAGTCGCAGAGCGCGGTCGCCTGCGGCGCGGTCGCCGGCGCGATCTCCGCCATCGCCTCGAAGGCGTGGTGGGCGGCGCCGGGCTGGCTCTCTGGTGAGCGCAGGTCCGGCTCGAGCCCCCAGCCATATCCGCCGTCGGGATTGCGCGTAGCCGTCGAGGGCCGCGAGCACCGCGCTCGGGTCGGTGCGGCCTTCGAGCAGCTCGTAGCGGCGTCGGTCGAGGGTTCGAGCGTGTGTTGCCATGAAGTCGGTGGCTGCCGATAGATCAGTGTTCATGGCGCCAGTGTTGCGTCGCGGCCTCGATCTGTCTTGAACGAAACGGACACCGTACGCGGATGGCTAGGTGCCGCGGGCGCGAATGAACGCGAGCGGCGGCAGCCCGGCCAGACGGGCCGTCTCGCGCGTGAGGTGGGCTTGATCGGCGTAGCC
>CAWCRP010000009.1:0-187499 GCA_963797995.1 uncultured Solirubrobacterales bacterium | reverse complement strand
ACGCTCCGGCTGCATGCTGAGGGTGTGCAGCTCCTCGGCGAGGCGCTGCGCGTCGGCCGGCGGGACCAGGACACCGTCGACGCCGTCGGTGACGACGTCCGCGTAGCCCGCGATGTTCGAGGCGAGCACCGGCGTGCCGGCGGCGAAGGCCTCGGTGAGCACCATGCCGAAGCTCTCCCCGGCGAGGGATGGCGCGCAGAGCAGATCCGCC
Source organism: uncultured Solirubrobacterales bacterium (assembly GCA_963797995.1). Classification (GTDB taxonomy): domain Bacteria; phylum Actinomycetota; class Thermoleophilia; order Solirubrobacterales; family 70-9; genus WHSW01. The sequence goes on along the minus strand of CAWCRP010000009.1, from coordinate 187,288 downwards.
TCGTGCAGCGTCGACCAGAGCTCGTCCGGGTCGACCCGCCCGAGCGCATCGATGCGGTCGGCGACACTCGGGTCGTCGAGATGGCGGTCGACGTCGGAGGGGTCGGCGCCGATCACCGTGAGGCGTGTGTCGACGTGCTCGACCAGTGCGCCGAATGCAGCGAGCAAGACCGGCAGGCCCTTGCGCTCCTCGGGGCGGCCGACGAAGACCAGGCGGAAGCTGTCGGACTCGGGCTTGGTACCACTCGGGGGAGCCGTCAGGTCGACGCCGTTCGGGATCAGCGAGTAGCGCCCGCCGAACCAGCGCTTGCCGGTCCAGGCCGCTGCCTCGGAAACGGCGATTCGCGCGCTCAGCTGATTGAACCGACGGTCGGCCCCCGCGAGCGTCGCGACGTGGTTGAGCAGCGGCTTCGTCGAGTAGGCGTGGAACGTGGCGACCGTGGGCGCGTGCCGGTAGGTGACCGCGTCCCAGCTGATCAGCCCGGCCGGTGGCTCGTGGACGTGGACGACGTCTGGCTTGAACGAGCGAAGTTCGCGGCGCATCTTGACGACCCCGTCCGGGAAGATGCCGATGTTCGAGATCGAGCCGTTCGCGCCGAAGGCCTTCGTCCGCGAGAGCTCGATCAGATAGTCCGGATGCGTGCGGATCTCGGGCAGCCCACGGTGAAGCGCCCGAGTCATGCGATCGGGTGGATCCCAGGGAGCGAGCACGCGGAGGTCGTGGCCACGACCGATGAGCTCGTCGGCGAGAGCTTCCACGTGTCCGTTCACGCCCCCCGGATAACTCCAGGAATAGGGCGAGACTATGGCGACGCGCACGCGTCTAGCCTACCCCCTCGCGTCCCGTAAACGGGTTCGGTTAGCCCCCGTTGGCGGATTCCCGTGCGGCTTCCGACGCCTGGGTGGCCCAGAAGAATCCGGCGCTCGTCGCCAGGCAGATCGTGCCCAGAACGAGCAGCACGGAGCCGGAATCGTTGGCGACGGTGCCGACGAGTACGCCCGCCAGGGCCCCGAGGAAGCCGGCCCGCGCAGGACCGTCGCCGAACCAGCCGAGAACCGCTTCGCGGCGCACGAATCCGGCGATCAGGAGCGCCGCCGCGATGACCAGCAGCTCCGGGTAGACCGGGTCGGTGAAAGTGTCGAGCATCAGGTCGACCCTGCGCTCGAGGACGTCGATGAGGTCGCTCGCCTCGCCGGCGCCGAGCACGGTGCGGCTCAGGTGCGCGCCACCGAGCAGCTGGTCCACCACGAGCAGGGCGGCGAGCCCGGCGACTCCGGCCCCGACGACGAGCAAAGCCGCGCGGCCGCGGCTGAGGCCCAGCGACAGAGCAACGGCGGCAGCGCCGCCGACGCCGAGGACGATTGCCGCGCCGACGTCGGCGCCAAAGCGCCCGGGCGCGAACGCGGCCGCGGCGAGGAGCGCGACGCCGGCGAACCAGACCGCAGCCGTCCGCCCCGTGCGCCCGGTTGCGGCGAGGCCGGCGCCCGTGGCGATCAACGCCAGCGGGGTGAGGATCGCCTCGAGCTCGTTGCCGATGCCGAAGAAGCGGACCCCGTACCCCGGGTTCGGGCCAAGGACGGAGTACGCGGTCAGCGGGGAGCCGACGACGACGTCGACCGCGTAGGCGGTGACCGTCGCGCCACCGGCGAGTGCGAACGCGCCGAACCCGGGGACCAGGCGGCCGACGATCGAGGCGACGGCGAGCGAGCCGACGCCGAAGAGAAGCGCCGAGGTCGCGGCGCCGGCGTCGAAGGCAGCGGCGAGGAGGAGTAGCAATGGCCCGCTCGCGACCGCGAGGCCGAGCAGGCGGAGGGCGACCCTGGCGCCGCGACCGCGCCAGGCGAGCGAGGCGAGTGCGGCAGCGAGCAGCCAGATCGCGAACGGCAGCAGGACCACCGTGTCGCGGCTGGGACGTTCGTCGAGGCGATCCTGAAGGTCCGCGACTTCGGCGGGGTCCCGCTGATCGCCGGACGTGATCTCGCTCCCGTTGACCTCGTCCGGAACGCGAACCCCGAAGGCCTCGAGGATCGTTGGCGCAAGGTCGGAGGTTGTCACGAGGCCGTCGGTCCGGGTCGAGGACGAGGTCAGGTCGCCGTCGAAGCCTTCGCCCGCGATCCCGATCGGGAGCAGCTGCTGTTCGCCGCGGGCGCCCGCCGCGAGGGCGATCAACACGTCTCCGCCCTCGAGGTCGAGTCCCGCCACGATCTGCGGGAGCTCCTCGGCGGACGCATCGATCAAGCTCAGACCGGAGCCGCACGAAGGCGAGCAGGACCCGACGTCCGCGACGGCGATCTCGCCCTCGCGGTCGACGCCGATGAGCGCCGGCAGCCCGACCGCGTCCTCGGCCGTGACGTCGACCCCGGCGGCCATCAGGCTTGACGCCAGCAGCCCCGGGATCACGTCCGCGGGCGCAGCCTCCGCCCGAGCAACCACACGCTTCCACGCCGAGGGCGGAACTCGCCCGTCGTCGATCCGCAGCGGCGGCAGCTCACCGTCATAGAGCGCCTCGTTCACCCGGTTGCCCTGGGAGATGTCGAGCAGCGTCTGCGTGAACGGCACACCGCCAAGCCCCGCGCTGACGATCCCCGGGACGAGCTCGGGCGTCGCCCCGATCTCCTCGACCGTGGTCCCGTACGGCAGCACGGCTACGACCACGCTCTGCTCCTGTTGGGCCTGAGCGGTCGGGCCCGGCGCTAGCATCGCGAGCGTGAACGCGACGAGCGACAGGACTTTCGCCAAGTTCACGTTCTTCAAGCTCGATCCCGCATGGCATCGCCGCGAGGCCGCAGCGCGGGCGGAGGATAAACGCGAGTTGCTCGCCGCCTGCGAGGACTTCGCCGCGGATCGCGGCCTTCGCGCCTACTCGACCGTCGGTTTGCGGGGCGATACGGACCTGATGCTGCTCTCGCAGAGCCCGATTCTCGACGACATCCACACGTTCCACGTCGTCCTCTCCCAGAGCGGGCTCGCGAAGTGGATGTCGATCCCGCACTCATACCTGGCGATGACGAAGCGCTCGCCGTACTCCGAGTCCGACGCCCGGCCCGAGATCTGCACCTCGGAGCGCCGCTACTGCATCGTCTACCCGCTCGACAAGAAGCGCGAGTGGTACCGGCTGCCGCTCGAGGAGCGACGCCGGGTGATGACCGAGCACATCGAGATCGGCCGCCGCTACCCGGAGATCACGATCAACACCGCCTACTCGTTCGGCCTCGACGACCAGGAGTTCGTCGTTTCCTTCGAATGCGACGACGTCGGCGAGTTCCTCGACCTGGTGCAGGAGCTGCGCACCTCGGAGTCGAGCGCCTACACGCTCCGCGACACGCCGATCTTCACCTGCGCGGCGATGTCTACCGCGCGCGCCCTGGACGCGCTCGACGGAACCGCGGCCGGCGCCGCGCTCACCGCCGGCCGGACCTAGGGCCTAGAACAGGCTCACCTCAGCCTGGGAGACCTTGAACCCCTCGCCGTTGCGGGTGTTCACGCACTTGATCGTGTCCTCGCCCTTGTTCTTGCACTTGAAGCGGCCGGTCTTGATCTTCTCGCCGTCCTCGAGCACCTCGTGCTCGGGATCGAGGGTCGTGTCGCCGGCGCAGACGTAGGCGGCGGGGTCGTGGCGGCCGACGCTGACGCCGAAGCCGTAGTCCAGCTCGCACGGCATCGTCGGCGGCGGCGCCGTCCAGTCGGGCTTGCTCACGTCGCAGCGCGCTCCCTTGCCGTTCACATAGCACCCGACGTTCTCGTCCGGCGTCTGAAAGCCGACGAGCTTGGCGGAGGCCGAGGGCGCCAGGACGGCGATCGCGGCGAGGGCGGTGAGCAGCGTGGGAACGATCAGGCGGCGGTTCATGCGCGGCAGCCTAAACGGGATAGAGCCCGGGCTACCCTCTCCCCCTCATGCCGGCACTCGGAACCCCGGACAACCCGCTGCGCGTCGCCATCATCGGCTCCGGGCCGGCCGGGTTCTATGCCGCCGAGGCGCTGCTCAAGCGTCCTGCGCCAGACCCCGCCGGCCCCGGACGCGAGGCGGAGGAGCCGCCGGGCGTGCTTGTCGACATGTTCGACCGACTGCCGACACCGTTCGGCCTCGTGCGCGCCGGCGTGGCGCCGGACCATCCGAAGATCAAGAACGTGATCCGCCGCTACGAGAAGACGGCGGCGATGGAGGGCTTTCGCTTCTTCGGCAACGTCGAGATCGGCCGCGACCTGACGATCGCCGAGCTCGAGGAGCGCTACGAGGTCATCGTCTACGCGTACGGGACCGCCACCGACCGCCAGCTCGGGATCCCCGGCGAGGACCTGCCCGGCTCGCACGCCGCGACCGAGTTCGTCAATTGGTACAACGCCCACCCGGACTTCGCCGAGCACGAGTTCGACCTCACAGCGAAGCGCGCCGTCGTGATCGGCAACGGCAACGTCGCCGCCGACGTCGCCCGGATGCTCGCCCTGCCCCGCGCCGAACTCGAGATCACCGACACCGCCGACCACGCGATCGAGGCGCTCGCGACCTCCGGGATCGAGGAAATCGTCGTGCTCGGCCGCCGCGGCCCGGCGCAGGCGGCCTTCACCAACCCCGAGGTGCGCGAGCTCGGCGAGCTGACCGACGCCGACATCGTCATCGACCCCGCGGAGATGGAGCTCGACGAGGCAAGTCGCGAGTACTTCGAGTCCGAGGACTGCGATCCCGACCCACCGCCGCAACGTCGAGATCTTCACGGACTTCTCCGGCCGCGACCCCGAGGGCAGGCCGAAGCGCGTCGTCATGCGGTTCTGCTGCTCGCCGATCGAGATCAAGGGTGACGGCAGGGTCGAGTCGATCGTCCTCGCCCGCAACGAGCTCGTGCGCGACGAGTCCGGCGCCGTCCGCGCTCGTGACACCGGCGAGCGCGAGGAGCTCGAATGCGGGCTCGTCTTCCGCTCGATCGGCTACCGGGGCGTCGCGATCGAGGGCGTCCCCTTCGACGACGGCCGCGGCCTGATCCCGAATCGAATCCGGCCGCGTCACCAACCCGGATTCGGGCGAACAGCTCCCGGGCCACTACGCGGTCGGCTGGATCAAGCGCGGGCCCTCCGGCGTGATCGGCACGAACAAGAAGGACGCCCAAGAAACGATCGACGCCCTGCTCGAGGACCTAGAAAACAACAAATTCCGGTCGCATCCTCGGCTTCGCCCGCGGGCGTATCCGGGTCAGCCGGCGGGACGGGCGAGCTTCTCTCGATCGAGGAGCTGCTCGTTGAGCGCGCGGGCGACCACGTCACCTATTTCGGCTGGCAGGCGATCGACGCGGCCGAGGTCGCGGCCGGCGAGCCGCACGGCCGCCCACGGGTGAAGTTCGCGACCGTCGCCGAGATGGTCGAGGCGTCCAGGGCGGCAGAGCCTGCCTGACAGCCAGGTGCATTTGTCAACCCACGGTTGACAAACGCGCCGCTCGGTGCCGAGTAAGTTTCCGTGGCGATGGCCGACCTGGTGGAGATCAAGGGCATGATCGAAGCGGCACTCCCGGGCGCCGAGGTTGAGATCGTCGACGAGGGCGGCGGCGACCACCTGCGGGCGATCGTCGCCGCGCCCCAGTTCGAGGGGCTGTCGCGAATCGACCAGCACCGGCTGGTGAAGAACGCCGTTCGCGAGCGCTTCGAGGACGGCTCGATCCACGCGTTGTCGATCACGGCGAGCACGCCGAGCTGACCAGCCGGGACGCTTCGCTACTCTGGATTCATGGCTGACGAAGCGCTCAAGGCGCAGGTCCAACAGGCAATCGCCGACAACCCCGTCCTGCTGTTCATGAAGGGCTCGCCGGAGATGCCGCGCTGCGGCTTCTCGATGCGCACGGTCGCCGTGCTCGAGCAGCTCGGCGTGGACTACGGCGCGATCGACGTCCTCCCCGCCCTGCAGCCGCTGCGCGAGGTGACGACCGAGCTCTCCGACTGGCAGACCTTCCCCCAGCTCTACGTCAAGGGAGAGCTGGTCGGCGGCTGCGACATCATCGAGGAGATGTACGAGAGCGGCGAGCTCGCGACCCTCCTCGGCGCCGAGCAGCCGGAGAACGCAACCGCGCCCGAGGCGGACCGCATCCTGCCCGGCGGCTCCCAGGTGAGCCCGCCGATGCAGCTCGGCTAGGCGTCCGCCGCCTCTTCCCAGCTCTCCAGCAGCTCGGCGAGCCGAGCCTTCGCCGCCTCGTGGCGGCGGGTCGCCTTTGCAGCGGCGCGCGGGTCGGACCAGTGCGAGGCGTCGGCGAGCTCGTCCTCGAGCTGCTTGAGCGCCGTCTCCGCCTCCGACCACCTGCCGTTCGAGCTTCGCCACCTTCGCCTGCTGATTCTTGCTCGGCCCCGTGGCGCCCTTACTGCGCGCCTGCTTCGCCGGCTTCGCGCCGGCGGCCTCCCGCTCCGCCTCCTCACGATCCGCCCGGTACTCGGCCCACCCGCCCGTATGGCTTCGCAGCTGGTGATCCTCGATCACGACGGTGCGTGAGCCAACGGCCTCGAGCAGCGCCCGGTCGTGGGAGATCAGCAGCAGTGTGCCGTCGAACGCCGTGAGCGCGTCCTCGAGCGCCTCGCGGCCGTCGAGGTCGAGATGGTTGGTCGGTTCGTCCAGGATCAGGAAGTTGGCGTCGGAATGGGTCAGGAGCGCAAGGGACAGCCGCCTGGCCTCGCCGCCGGAGAGGTCCGTGACGTTCTTCTTCACCTCGTCGCCGGAGAACAGGAACCCTCCGAGCAGGGACCGCACCTTGGCCTCGGACAGACCGGTGTGCTCCTGGGCGTAGGCGAGCATCGTCTTGCCGGTGTGGCCGCCGAGCTCGGTGTGCTGAGAGAGGTAGCCGAGCGTGACGTTGTGCCCGCGACGGAGCTTCCCCGTTGGAAGCTCGCGGTTGCCCGCCAGAGTCTCGACCAGCGTCGTCTTGCCTGAGCCGTTCGCGCCGACGAGGCAGACGTGCTCGCCGCGCTCGAGCCAGATCTCGGCGTCCTCGAGGAGGGCCTTCGTCCCCGCCTCGATGCGCCCGCGCTCCATCTCGAGCACGACGCGGCCGGAGCGCTCGGCATTGCCGAACGAGAAGGCGAGCGACCGGTTGTCGCGCGGGTCGCCCGTCTGCGCCCCGGCCTTGATGCGGTCGATCGCCTTGATCTTCGACTGCGCCTGCCTGGCCTTGGTCTTCTTGTAGCGAAAGCGCTCGACGAAGCGCTCGAGCTGGGCGACCTTGGCCTCCCGCTTGGCCGTGTCGCGCTCGAGCGCGAGCTCGCGCGCGGCCTGCTCCGCGCGCCAGGCGTGCCACGGACCCTTGAAGTAGCGCGCTCTGCCGGCTTCGAGTCTCGAGCACCGAGGTCCCGACGGACTCGAGGAACCAGCGGTCGTGCGCCACCAGGATCACCGCCGCGTCGAGGCCCACGAGGTAGCCCTCGAGCCACTCGAGCGACTCGATGTCGAGGTGGTTGGTCGGCTCGTCGAGCAGCAGCAGGTCGGGCCTCGCCGCCAGGGCACGCGCGAGTGAGATCCGCGTCAGCTCACCGCCCGAGAAGCTCTGCAGGGGACGGTCGAGGTGCTCCTCGCCGAAGCCGAGATGGCGCACGGTCTGCATGGCCTCCTCGCGCCAGAGGTATCCGCCGGCGAGCTCGAAGCGGGCCTGGGCCGTGGCATAGGCCTCGAGCGTCGCGTCGTCGGCACCATCGGCCATGCGCTGCTCCAGCCTCCCGAGCTCGTCCTCGATTGCGACGATCCACGCGAGGCCCGCGGTCACGTACGCGCGCACCGTCTCCTGGCCTCGCGGCGGACGCTGGTCGTGGAGCATCGTCCGCACGCCCTTGCCGAGCGCGACGGTGCCCGCGTCCTTGCCGACCTCCCCAGCGATGAGGCGCAGGAGCGTGGTCTTGCCGCTGCCGTTGCGACCGGACAGCGTCATGCGCTCGCCGCGGTCGAGCTTGAACGCGACGTCCTCGAAGAGGGGGCGGTCGCCGATGAACTTGGACAGGCTGGAAACGCTGATTACAGACAAGGGGGTACTCCGGTTAGGCGGCCGACGAGCGCGTTTGGCGCTGTCAGGCGGTCTATACCGCTGCGGCTTCTTCGGCTGCTTCTTCCTTCACCTGGAAGGAGGAGCCGCAGCCGCAGGCAGCGACGACGTTCGGGTTGTTGACCGTGAAGCCGGCGCCCTGAAGGCCCTCGACGTAGTCAACCTCAGACCCGAAGACGAACTGCATGCTGACCTTGTCGACGAGCACGGAAACGCCGTTGTGCTCGAAGACGTTGTCGTCGTCCTTACGCGTGTCGAGCGCGAGCGCATACTGGAAGCCGGAACAGCCTCCGCCCTTCACCGCAACGCGGAGCGCCTGCTCCGTCTCGGTGCTCGCGACGAGGTCGCGAATCTTCTCCGCGGCGACGTCGCTGATCTTCACGGCTGATTCGGGCGTCTCCATCTCACCAGAGAGTGTAGAGAGCGGGTCAACCGGCATCCTCGACAGCCTCCGCGCCGGTCGGATAGCGCCATTCCAGGTACTGAAGGATCCGTCGCGAGTCCGAGATCACCTCGTCGTCGTCGACCAGCACCGGGACCCGTCGCTGTCGTGTCAACTCCTCGATCTCGGGGCGGGACTTGCGCCGATACGGGACTCGGACCGTCTCGTGTTCGAGCTTCATCTTCCGCAGGCGCCGCTCGACGGCGCCGCATGGGCAGAGGACGTTCGTGCGGGTCGGGCAGCGATAGAGGACGAGGCTCATCCGACCACCCGCTCCACGACTCCGAGCACACGGCCGGCGGCCCGCAGCACGGTCCGCTGGGCACCGGAAACCGGACCACGTCCCAGCAACTGATCCTGTTGCCAGCGGACGGCCTCCTCCAGGGTTTCCTCGTGCGGGCGCGGGGCAAACCCCAGCTCACGCTTCGCCTTCGCCGACCGATAGGTCCACCAGAGCGCCGCCGAGCGCACCTCTTCCCCCCGCACCGGGACCGGCAGGCCTAGCCGCTCGGCCGCCTCGAGCCCGGTGAGGGCGAGCCGACCGGGCAGCTTCAGCGGCGGTGGCTCGACCCCGGAGAGCCGCGACAGATCGGCGAAGAGCCGGTCGAAGGTGAAGTTTCGCCCGCCGAGGATGTAGCGCTCGCCCAGCTCCCCCCGCTCATCCGCGAGCAGGTGACCGGCGGCGACGTCGCGAACGTCGACGATGTTGAGCGCCCCGTCGACGTACGCGGGGATCTGACCGAGGAGGAACCGGCGCACGAGGCTCATCGAGGTTCCGGTCGGGTCCTCGGGGCCCAGGGTGAACGTCGGGTTGACGATTACGAGCGGCAGCCCGTGCGCCGCCTGGCGGAAGCCCTCCAGCTCCGCCTCGTGCTTCGAGTTCGCATAGGAGATCCCGAGGTGTCCGATCTCGAAGGACCCCTCCTCGTCGATCGTTCCGCCCGGCTTCGCAGCGCCGATGGCGGCGACGGTGGAGGTGTGGACGAACCGCTCCACCCCCGCCTCGCGCGCCGCCTCGAACATCGTCCGGGCGCCGCGGACGTTCGCCGCGAATACGGCCTCCCGGTCGCGGGGGCGGAGCGAGGTCCGACCGGCGACGTGGAAGACGCGGTCGACGCCATCGAGCGCGCGGCGGACGGCCCGCCGGTCGGTGATGTCGCCGGTCGCGCGCTCGTAGGCGATCCCCTCGAGCGGAGAGAGATTCGCGCTTCGGCGGGCGAACACACGGAGCTCGTCGCCGCGCGCTGCGAGCGCGGAGGCGACGTGCGACCCGATGAATCCGCTCGCCCCGGTGAGCAGGGTCGTCATCTGGAGGCGGATCGTAGACAGCTTCGGAGCACGGCTCGACCGGGCTCGCGGCGGGGAACTGATAGAACCGCGAGCGGTGGGCGACGACACGAACACGGCGGTGGTCACGGATTCGACCGCTTACCTGCCTGATGAGATCGTCGCCGAGCTCGGCGTCGACATCGTGAGCCTCTACGTCACACTCGACGGCGAGGAGCGCCGGGAGACGGAGATCTCCGGGGCCGCGTACGACGACTTCTACGAGCGGCTGGCGAAGAGCGAGAAGGGCGCGACGACCTCGCAGCCTTCGATCGGCGACTTCCGCGCCGTCTACGAGCCGGCCCTCGAGGCGGGCCGCGAGATCGTGTCGATCCATATCTCGTCCGGCATCTCCGGCACATGTGAGGCAGCGCGCCAGGCGCGCCAGCAGTTGATCGACGAGGAGCGTGGCGGTGAGCGGATCACCGTCTGGGACAGCCGCTCCGCCTGCGGGGGGCAGGGCATCGTCGTGATCGCCGCCGCCCGGGCCGCAGCCCGCGGCCTCGACGCAGCGGCGACGATGGAGGTCGTCGAGCACACCCGCGACGATCTGAAGATGTGGTTCGCGATCGACACGCTCGAGTACCTGCGCAAGGGCGGGCGGATCGGTTCCGCGCAGGCCTGGCTCGGCTCCGCGCTGCAGATCAAGCCGATCCTCACGCTCGAGGAGGAGATCACCCCGGTCGAGCGCGTCCGGACGAGGCGCCGGGCGTTCGAGCGCATGGTCGAGTTCGCGCGTGAGCGCGCGAGCGACGGGGCCGACGGCTGGGTCGTGCAGCACATCCACGACCCCGACACCGCCCGGCGCCTGGTCGACGAGTGCCGCCAGGTGCACGGCGGCGACCCGGTCTTCGTCTCCGAGATCGGCCCGGTGATCGGCGCCCACATCGGCCCCGGCCTGCTCGGGGTCGGCGGCGTGCCGAGCTCCGTGTTCGAAGCCTGAGGGGCTGCGCCTAGCGACGCCTGAGCGCCAGCAGGCCGCCGATTGCGAACCCGACGACGGCCGCGCCGATGACGATCTCGCGCCGATGCTCGCGGACCTGGCGCTTCCAGTCGGTGAGCTCGGTGACCCGCCCGCGCAGCATCTCGACCGAGTGCGAGAGCTGCTCGCGCTGGGCCTCGATGTCGGCTCGAATCTGCGCCGAGCTTCGTCCGGGGGCCCCGGCCGTGCGGCGGGCGACCGGCTCGCCGGCGCCGCTGTAGATCTCCGGATCCGGGCTCATCGCGTGGAGGTCGGCTCCTTGGCCGCCGGCGTCGTCCCGGACTCGAGCGTCTGCTTGATCCGTTTGCCCTCCTCGATGGCCATCGCGGGGACCGGCGGCGCGCCCGCCTGAAGGGCGCGATAGGCGAAGAAGCCGGCGAGCCCGGCGGTGGCGAAGAACAGCACCGCCTCGATCAGGAAGCCGAGCCAGAAGTTGTCGCCGAAGAAGAGATCGTTGAGGAACCACGCGAACGAGTGCATGAGCAGGATCAGGCCGAGGAAGGCGAAGACGCCGGCCGCGATCCCGACGACCGAGCCCTTGACCAGCTTCGTGACCTTCTCGGTGACCTCGGTCTTCGCGAGCTCGATCTCCTCGCGAACGAGGGTCGAAACGCGTTCGGAAACGTCGAAGACGAGCTCTCCTACCGAGCGATCCTGCTCCGGTCCGGGCCCCGGCGGCTGATAGCTCACTCGGGTGGGTCCTCGTTGAACAAGCGCGTGTAGGCGAGGGCGGCCGCGCGGCTTGCGGCCACGCTGGCCAGCGCGCCGAAGGCGGCGAGCAGACCGGTCCAGGCGAGTCGCTTGACGATGTCGTTGTCCACGCCCCGGGACCTTACCCACTTACCTCTAGCCCACCACAGATGGTCTCGACGACCATCTCGCGAGCCTTGGCGAAGTTCGCTTCGCCGTCCGGGATGAGCTCGAAGACCCAGCCCGAGAGGAGCTGCTCGATCGCGCCGTAGAACCACATCGACGCGAGCATCGGGTCGATGTCGCGGCGAAAGCTGCCCTCGGCCTGCGCGTCGGCGACGATCTTCGCGATCCCCTCGTACGCCTTCGAGATCTGGGGCAGGTGGGTACGGCCGAACGAGTTCGCGGCCCGCGTGACCTCGACGATGATGACCTTCATCAGCTCGGGATCGTGGCGGTAGGACTCGATGATGAAGCCGGCGACCGCGTCGAGCTTCTCGCGCCCCGGGATCGGGCGCTCGTCGACTTCGTCGATCGCATGCAGGAGCAAGGACCAGCGCTCGTCGAAGAGCTCGCTCAGCACCCCTTCCTTGGTGTCGAAGTAGTGATAGACGAGCCCGTAGGCGACGCCCGCCTCCTGGGCGATGTCGGAGACGCGGCAGGAGTGGAACCCCTGGCGTGCGAAGACGCGAATCGCGGCGTCGAGAATCTGGCGCCGGCGGTCGACGGGAGGCGCCTTGGCCACTACGGAGCCACCACCAGATCGGGCCAGGCGTACGCGCGCGGTTGGCGATTGGCGAGTGACGGGAGTGACTCGCGGACCCGCGCCTGCTCCTCGAAGTCGAGGTCGGCGAGCGCGAACCCCTCCCCTTCCGGCACCTCCGCGAGGACGCGGCCCCAGGGGTCGACGATCATCGAGTGGCCCCAGGAGTCGTAGTTGGGCGGCGCCGCGCCGACCTGATTCGGCGCGATCACGAACGCCTGGTTTTCGATCGCGCGCGCCCTGAGCAAGATCTCCCAGTGATCGCGGCCGGTCGGCGCGGTAAATGCCGACGGCACGGTGAGCACCCGAGCCCCGCGCACCGCGAGGATCCGGTAGAGCTCGGGAAAGCGCAGGTCGTAACAGATGCTGAGCCCGACGCGGAGCTCACCGACGGAGGCGACGGCGATCTCCTCGCCGGCCCGCTCGTTCTCCGACTCCCGGTAGCGCACCCCGCCGACATCGACGTCGAACATGTGGATCTTGCGATACACGCCGGCGATCTCGCCACCGGCTTCGACGAGGACCGACGTGTTCGAGAGCCGCGCCTGGTCCTCGACCCGCTCCGCGACGCTCCCCGCGAGCAGGTGCACGCCGAGCTCTCGCGCCCAGCCTCGGGCCGCCTCGATCGCCGGACCGGCAAGCGTCTGGGCACCGGCGTGGAGGTCCTCGGAGCCGCCGAGGACACTCCACTTCTCGGGGAGCGCGACGAATCCGGCACCGGCGGCGGCCGCCTCGCGGACGAGCCGATCCGCGGCCGCCAGGTTGCGGTCGAAGTCGCTGGTCGAGTTGAGCTGGATGGCTGCAGCGCGCACGATTGACTGACTGGTCAATCTACAGGCCTACAGCTGAGCTCGTGCAACGGCTGACCCGAGAATGGCGGACGCGAAAGCGGAGCACATTCTCGGAACGTTCGGGATTCCAGGAGGCGGGCGGAACGTTTTAGTTCGACAGGAGCCAGAGCACCAGCGTGATCAGCACGAGCACAGCCTCGACCACGCAGACGAGGCCGAGCGAGCTGAGAAGCGAGTCGGCGCCGAAGCCGCCCGGGAGCCCGAGAAGCAGACCGAGGGCGAGCACCCCGAGGCTCACTGCCCCCCACCACAGGAGCGCGCGCTCCCAGCGAGCGTCGGCTTCGAGCAAATCGCCGAGCGCCCCGTGGATGGCGAACGGAGTCGCGAACAGGGCGGTGAAGAGGCCGATCGCGAAGGTGACCAGCCACGGGCTGAGCTCGGAAAGCGAGAGATACGGGCCACCGGCCGCGGCGGCGAGCGGGATCGAGACGCACGCGATCGCGGCGCCGCCGAGGATGAAGGTGACCGGGCGCCGGTCCGAGTAGCCGCTCGCGTCCACGATTCGATCAGCGCGCGACGCTCGTCCGTGAGCCATCCGCGGCCGGCGGCAGCGATGCGGGCAGACCTGAGTAGCGAATCGCGACCACCGCGGCGTCGTCCTGCCGGGCGTCGGCGCCGAAGGCCGCGAGTGCTCCGCGCACCCGCTCCACGGTCGCCTCGGTGGTCCGGCACCCGTTGAGCCGGCGCTCCAGGCGATCGGTGCCGAAGCGCTCGCCGCTCTGGCCCCGGGCCTCGATCACCCCATCGGTATAGAGGACGATCTGCTCGCCGCGTTCGATCCGCACCCGCTCGGCGTCCCAGTGCGCGTCGGGGACGATCCCGAGCATCGGACCGTGCGAGCCGACGCCCTCGACGCCATCCTCGCGAATCACCAGCGGCTGCGGGTGGCCGGCGAGATACACGACGAGGTCCTCCCGGTCCGGATCGTCGGGGAGGACGAGGATCGCGACCGAGCAGAGCGCCGCGTCGTCGCGCTCGCGGAGGTTCTGATCGAGGATGCGAAGCCCGGCCCGCGGGTCGGCCGAGAGGGCGCCCGCGGCGCGAATCGTGTGCCGCGCCTCCGCGGTCAACGATGCCGCCGCGGCCCCACGCCCGGAAACGTCGCCCAGCACGACCGCCCAACCGCCGTCGACCCGGAAGACCTCGTAGAAGTCCCCGCCGACGTCGTTGAGCTCGCCGGCGGGCTCGTACATCGTCGCCATCTCCCAGCCCGGCATCACCGGGAGGCTCGGCGGCAGCAGCTCACGCTGAAGCGCCTCGGCGATCCGGGCGCGCTCGTCCGCAATCCGCGCACCCTCGATCGCGACTCCGCAGCGGCGCCCGATTTCCTCCGCGAGCTCCAGGTCCTCGGAAGCGAACGCGCGCGAGTCGGCCTCGTTGACGAAGGCGAGCAAGCCGACGACGCGCGCGCCGGCGCTCATCGGGACGATGATCGCGGAGCCGACGCCGAAGTCCTCCAGCATGCGCGCTCGAGCATCCTCGCCGGAACCCGCACGCATCGCGTCGATCTCCCGGGGGTCGACGAGGCGTCCGCGCCCGGTCTCGAGCACCTCGGCCGCCGGGCTCCCGTCGCCCACGCGCGTGGGATATCGCCGCGTCAGCCGCTTGCCCTCCTCCGTGCGCTCGGCGTCCTGGTGAGCGAGCGATACGACTTCGATCGTCCCGTCGTCCCGGGGCATGCTGACCGCGCACCAATCCGCGAACTCGGGGGCCAGCATCTGGGGGACCTCCTCGAGCATGCGCCCGAGGTCGTCGGCGTGGGCCGTCAGCTCGCCGGCGCGCGCAAGCAGCCGCTGTGCGAACTCCGCCCGCTTCACGTCGGTGACGTCCTCAATCGCGGTGACCGAGTAGAGGACCTCGCCCTGCGCCCCTTCGATCGCCCGCGACTTGGTCCGTGTCCAGCGTTCGCGGCCGGTGTCCCTGTCGACGACGCGAAGCGTCAGCGGGCTCGTCGCGCCGCCTTCGAGCGCCTGCCGGCCCGAGAGCGCCTCCGCTCCGAGCTCCCGGCCGCTTTCGTCGCGGACCGAGTAACGGGCCCCGATCTGGTCGGTCGGCGTCGAAACCGCCTGCTCGGAGGTCTCGAACCCGAGAGTCCGAGCAGCCGCCGGGTTGGCGAAGACGAGCTCGCCGTCCGCTCCGTGGATCACGACCGCCTCGTCGAGAATCGACATCACCGAATCCATCCGGCGCTCGACGCTCTCGAGGTCGGAGAAGAGGCCGGCGTTGTCCAGCGCGAGGCCGACACGGCCGGCGAGGATGCGTGCGAAGCGGAGGTCGTCCGCGTCGTAGCGGCGTCCCGACCAGGCGGCCACCAATGTCAGCGCGCCGAGGTTGCGGTCGCGGGCCATCACCGGGACGGTGATCGTCGAGCTGATGTCGAGCGAGCGCAGGAACTCCAGGTCCTCGGGCGAGTGGGCCATCCGCCGCAGGTCCTCGTCGTTCATCCTGGGCATCCAGCGCGGGATCTGCCGCCAGGGCCGATCGCCGCGCACGATCCACGCCGGAAGGCTCGGGGAGCGCGACCGGATCCGCTCTTCGACCGCCAGCGCGTCCTCGCGCCCGCGCGCACGAACCGCGAGGCGAGTCACCCGCCCGTCGTTGACCGCGTCGATCATGCAGAGGTCGCCCACGGCCGGGACCACGACGCCGACCACCCGGTCAAGGGTCTCGCCGAGCGGAAGCGAGCCGTCGGCGACGCTGCCGACCTCGTTCAGGAGTCCGAGCCGGTCCGAACGGCTACGACCGCGCTCGCGGATCCACGCGCTCGCGACGGCGAAACCCGAGCCGATGATGATCACGACGATCCGGGCCACGTAGTCCGCGTCCTCGGGCGCGTTCATGTTCCAGACCGGACTGAGCGCCGCCGCAACGACCGCGAGTAGTCCCGCGAGGGCCGTCACCCACGGACCGGCGATGAAGGCCGCGATGAACGGGGTGATCACGTAGCTGCCGACGATCGCCGCGGATTCCTCCCCGAGCGCGGCGTCGATCAGGACGAGAATCACGAGCGCGCTGGCGCTGGCGGCGAGGCCGAGCAGGCCAGAGCCGAGCCTAGAGGTCGTCGCCGAACCTCTTGCGCTCGCTGCAGTCATCTCCTCTCGAGGCTGCCTTTCCGCCCCCCCAGGGGTCGTTCGTGGCCGATCCAATCTACCGCGAAGCGCCGCTATGCTCCCGCTTGCATTGATGCCGCCGCTTCTCCAGGGTCAGAAATGAACATTCCCTTCCAGGTCGAGGCGGTCTCGGCACCGACGCTGCACACGGTCCGCGTCACCGGCGAGCTCGATCAGGGAACCGCGCCGGAGCTCCGCGAGGTGCTCGGCAACGCGGTCAACGGAGCCGGACTACCGGTTCTGGTCGACCTCTCCGACTGCAACTTCATCGACTCCACGGGGCTCAGCCTCCTGGTGGAGGCCAAGCGCCGGCTTACCGACGCCGAGCGCGGCTTCGCCGTCTGCTGCCCGGACGCGGACGTTCGCAGGCTGCTCGAGCTGACCGGGGTCGATCAGGCGATCGGGCTCTTCTACAGCCAGGACGAGGCCATCGCGGCGCTCGTCTAGGCGGCGCTGGTCCCGGCCTCGTCCCCCTCGACAGCGCTCAGCAACTTGTGCAGCGCCTTGCGCGAGATCCGCGAGATCTGCATCTGCGAGACGCCGAGCCGCTCGCCGATCTCCGTCTGCGTCATCTGACCGCCGAAGCGCAGCCGGAGTACCAGCTCCTCGCGCTCGTCCAGGCCCGCGTCCCGGGCGCAGAAATTCGCCTCGACCCGGTCATAGCCGACCTCCCGCTCGCCGACGGTCTCGATCGTCGGCAGCGACTCCTCGTCGGCGCGGGCGACCGGGGCGTCGAGCGAGCCGATCCGGCGCGCGCTCGATGCCTCGAGCGACTCGAGCACCTCGTCGTCCTCGAGTCCGAGCTCGGCAGCGACCTCCTTCACAGTCGGTGAGCGCCCATGCAGGGCGGTGAACTTCGCGACCGTCCGGTCGACGGAGAGAATCGACTCCTGCAGGCTGCGCGGCATGTGGATCCGCGGCACGCGGTCGCGGAAGTGCCGGCGCAGCTCGCCGACGATCGTGGGCACCGCGTAGGCGGCGAAGGGCCGCCCACGGTCGGGGTCGAAGCCGTCGACCGCCTTCACCAGCGCCAGGTTTGCGACCTGCACCAGGTCTTCGAGCGGCTCGCCACGGCCTGCGTACCGGCTCGCCAGTGAGCGCGCCAGGCCCATGAAGCGCTCGACGATGGCCTCGCGATCGGCGGTCGATCGGGTCGTGGCGTAGCGGCGCAAGAGCTCCGCCTCGTGCCGCCGCTCAACCTCGGTCACGGGGGTGCGGGTGCGGGTGCGTGATCCATCCAGCTTCGACAGGGTCGCCGTCGCTTCCATTGGAACCACCTCCAGACAACCCGGTCTCCGTTTCCGACGACTCTAAACGCGGGTGGACGAACGTCAGAGGGTGTCAGTAGGTCGCAAATTGCGAGTTTTTTGATCCGACCGCGGGATGTTTGGAATTTCGGCGCGTCGGGTAACTCGCGCAGCGGGACCAGGGCGTTCCGGGAACTCCCCCCTTTCCGGGCCGTGTGGTTGAGGTTGGACGGTAACCACGCCTTGTCCCTCTCTGAGTGGTGCGACGGGCCCCGATGTACTCGGGGTCCGTCTGCTTTTGCGGTCCGTGGTTAGGCTGGACCGCGTGAGCGTCGTCCCCGACAGCGCGTTTGTTACCGGCGGCTCCGGCTTCATCGGCGGCCGCCTGATCGAGCGCCTTCTCGCGGGCGGCAGCCGCGTCCGCGCGCTCGCCCGCTCAGAGCGTTCGGCCGCCACCGTCTCCGCGCTGGGGGCTGAACCGGTCGCCGGGGACCTTTCCGACCCCGCCGCGATGACCGCCGGCGCCGAGGGCTCGACGACGGCGTTTCATCTCGCGGCCCACCTGGGCGCCTGGGGAAGGCGCGAGGACTTCGTCCGCGACAACATCAACGGAACCGAAAACGCCCTCGCCGCCTGCCGCGAGGCCGGCGTCGCCCGCTTCGTCCACTGCGGCACCGAGGCGGCGCTGATGGCGGGTGAGCCGCTCATCCGGGTCGACGAGAGGGCGCCCCTTCGCCCGGACTCGACGGTGCTGTACTCCGCCACCAAGGCCGAGGCCGAGCAACGCGTGCGCGAGGCGAGCGGCGAAGGCTTCGAGGCGGTGGTGCTGCGGCCACGGTTCGTCTGGGGCCGGGGCGACACGACCCTGCTGCCCGGGATCGCCGAAATGGTCGAGTCCGGGAGGTTCGCCTGGGTCGACGGGGGGCGCCACCTCACCGACATCACCCACGTCGACAACGTCGTGGAGGGACTCCTACTTGCGGCGGAGAAGGGGCGTGCCGGGGAGGCGTACTTCGTCACCGACGGCGAGCCGGTCGTCTTCCGCGAGTTCGTCGAGGCGATGCTGGCAACGCAGGGCGTCGAGCCGCCGACTCGCTCGCTCCCGGGCTGGTTCGCAGGCCCCCTCGCCGGCGCCTCGGAGGCAATCTGGCGGACCCTGCCGCTCGGGGGCGAGCCGCCGCTGTCGCGATTCGCATTCTGGATTTCCTCGCAGGAGTGCACCATCGACATCGCGAAGGCTCGCTCCGAACTCGGATACGCGCCGCTCAAGAGCCGCGAGGAGGGCCTCGCGGAGCTCCGTGCTGAAAGCGCCGCCGCGACGTAGTGCGGGGGATGAAGAGTCCGCAGCGGACATTCGCAGCGCTCGCCCTGACGGCGCTCACGCTCCTCGTGGCCTGCGGCGGAGACTCCTCGGAGGAGCCCGAGACGCCGAAGACGCCCACCGGCGGGGCGCTGGTCGAGTACTCGCGCACCGGAGGAGTCGCGGGGATCGATGAGCGACTCGAGATCCAGGCGGACGGGACCGGCACTTACGGCGTCGGCCAGCCGGAGCCGCGGGAGCGGCCGATCGAGCTCACCGAGGCAGAGCTCGAAGAGCTCCACGGGCTCATCGAGGCGGCTGCGCTCGACGAGCTCGAGCCCGCACAGACCGGCTGCGCCGACTGCTTCATCTACACGGTCACATCGGGCGGCGCGACCACCCAGCTCGACGACGTCAACCTGCTCGACGCGCCGGGCTCCGTGCAGCAGCTGATCGGCTTCCTGAACGAGCTCGCCGCGAAGTCGGCACCGACGCCGCGGTAGCTACTCCGCCGGCTTGAGCGCGTCGCGCAGGAGCTTTGCGTGCAGGGCGCCGATCAGAGCGGGAAACGGAGCGGCGCCACCCTCGACCAGCTCGCGCGCACGCCCGGGGTCGAGCGCCGAGAACCGCTCGACCAGCAGGTTGAGCTCGTCCGCGATAACGGGCTCGAGGCCCTCCATCAGGCGAGCGACGTCGCGTGCGCCGAAGCCCGTGGTCTCGTTCCAGCCGGCGTCGCGGAAGCGAGCGATCGCCTCGAGGATTCGTACGTCGGTCGGGCCGTAACCGTCACCGTTCGGGCTCAAAACGCCGACCTCGGCGAGCCGCTCGAGCGCGCGAGCGGGTAGCCCGAAGCGCTCCACCACGTCGGCCTCGGCGGTGCGCTCGGACTCCGGAGCAAAGGCGGTGGCGACGAGCGCGTCGCCTGTGTCGGCC
This sequence comes from uncultured Solirubrobacterales bacterium, assembly GCA_963797995.1. Classification (GTDB taxonomy): domain Bacteria; phylum Actinomycetota; class Thermoleophilia; order Solirubrobacterales; family 70-9; genus WHSW01. The sequence goes on along the minus strand of CAWCRP010000009.1, from coordinate 167,644 downwards.
AGCTCGCGGACCCGGTCGATGTCGCCGCCGGCGGAGTCGAGCAGGTCGCGGATCACGCGCAACGGCATGAACCGCTCCTCCTGGAGCTGCTTGATCAGACGAATCCGCTCGGCGAACTCCGGTGGGTAGTAGGCCATGTTCCGCGACGTCTTGACCGGCTCGGGCAGAAGCCCCTCGCGGAGGTAGTGGCGAACAGTCGCGACCGGCACGTCGGCCCGTTCAGCGAGCTCGGAGATCTTCAACAACGTTCCGCCGGCCTCCTCGGCTTCGCCTCCGGGGGCCGCGTCAGCTGTGGGGCGCGTCTCCATCAGCCCATGAACGAGTGTCCGGCTGATTCGGTCGCCGCCCCGGCGGCTGCGCCGGATTCGAACAGCGCGTCGATCGCCTCGGCCGAGAAGCCCGCGTCCGCGAGCACCTCGCGCGTGTGCTCGCCGAGCGCAGGCGCCGGCGTGTGCACGGCCCCCGGGGTGCGGGAGAGCTTCACCGGGACGCCGAGCTGACGGACCGGACCGAGCTCGGGCTGCTCCCACTCGACCACCATCTCGCGCTCTGAGACGAGTTCGGAATCAAGCGCCTCGTCGACATCCAGAACTGGCTCGAGCATCGCGTCGTGCTCGTCGTTGAACGCCTTCCATTCGGCGCGGGTCTTCGAGCGGAAGACCTCGGCGATCTCCGCCCAGGCTTCCGAGCCCGTCTCCTCGAACTGCTTCTCGACGAAGTCCGGGCGACCGACGCCGGCGCAGAAGCGAGCCCAGAACTGGGGCTCGAGCGCGCCCATCGTCACGTAGCCGTCGGCGGCCTCGTAGGGCAGGTAGCAGACGAATTTGCCGGTGAGCTGGCCGTCGCCCCGCCTCGGCACCTCGCCGTCGCAGAGGTAGGCGCCGGCGACCATCGTCAGCCAGGAGAGAGCGCCGTCGGCCATCGAGACGTCGACGAACTGGCCCTCGCCCGAGCGCCGCGCCTCGTGCAGCGCGGCCAGGATCCCGAAGGCTCCCATGAGCGCACCCCCGCCGAGGTCGGCGATCTGGCCTGCCGACTGGATCGGGCGACGGTCGGCCTCACCGGTGAGACCGAGGAGGCCGATCAGGCCGAGGTAGTTCATGTCGTGCCCGGCCCGCTGCGTGTTGGGGCCCGTCTGCCCGTAGCCGGTGATCGCGCAATAAACGAGCGCCGGGTTCTCCTCCTTCATCCGCTCGTAGCCCACGCCGAGCCGGTCGAGGACGCCAGGGCGGAAGCTCTCGAGCACGATGTCGAAGTCGCCGACCATCCGCAGCAGCGCGTCCCGGCCGCCATCGGACTTGAGGTCGAGCCGGACCGAGCGCTTGTTGCGGTTGAGCGAGAGGTAGAGCGCCGAGCGGGTGCCGAGCGCCTGGTGCTCCTCGTCGCCGTAGTAGGGCGGCGCCCAGCGCACGTAGTCGCCCATGCCGGTGTCCTCGACCTTGACGACGTCGGCGCCGAAGTCGGCGAGGAGCTGGGAGCAGAAGCCTCCGGGGAGAAGGCGGCTGAGGTCGAGGACGCGGACGTCGGAGAGGGGCAGGGAACCAATGCCCGACAGCTCCTCCGCTTCGCGTCCGGGGCTGTCGGGGTTCATGCAGGCACCCGCTTCTTGAGGCCAAGCATCTCCCTCGCCTCCGCCACCGTTGCCGGGCGTCTTCCGATGTCTTCGGCCATCTGCCTCGCCTTCGCGATCAGGTCGCCGTTCGAGCGCGCCATGTCGCCGTCGGGCAGATAGAGGTTGTCCTCGAGCCCGGCGCGGACGTTGCCGCCGAGATTGAGCGAGGCGGCGAGGAGCTTCCACTGGTCACGCGAGACGCCGATGACCTGCCAGTTGTTCGGGCCCTCGGCGCCGCCTGGAATCTGGTCGGACATGAAGGTGACGTTCCGCGGCGTCGGCCTGATCCCGCCGGTCACGCCCATCACGAGTGAGATCTGCAGCGGCGGCGTCAGCAGGCCCATGTCGAGCAGCGGATCGAGGTTGGCGACGTGGCCGGCGTCGAAGCACTCGTGCTCGGGCTGGATCCCGAGCTCGTTCATGACCGTGATGAACTCGATGATCGTGTCGAAGGAGTTCTCGAACACCGCCTTGAAGACGAAGTCCTTGCGCCGGCGCGAGTACTTCGCGTAGTTCATCGAGCTCATGTTGAGCGCGGCGACGTCGGGCCGGAGCTCGCGCAGGTAGGCGATCCGCTTCTCCATCGGCACGCCGATCGCCCCGGTCGAGTAGTTGACGATCACGTCGTCGACTGCTCCGAGGATCGCCTCGGTGATCGCCTTGAAGTCCTCGATCTCGTAGCTCGGCACGCCGTCGGGAGTACGGGCGTGGATGTGGATCTGCGAAGCGCCCTCATCCACCGCTCGCCGTGCCTCGGCCGCGTACTCCTCCGGCGTGTAAGGGATCGCCGGGCACTGGTCGCGGTTGGCGATCGCGCCGCTGATCGAGCAGCTGATGATCACCGGGTCCTCGAACTTGCTCATCGGCTCCTCCTCATACAGGCATCACGCCATGCTTCCGCCACGGTCGTTCGACGCGCTTGTTCTTCGACATCCGCAGCCCGCGGATGATCGTCGGACGGGTCTCGCGGGGATCGATCACGTCGTCGATGAGGGCGTTCTTGGCCGCCAGGTAGACGTCGATCTGCTCGCGAACGGCCTCCAGCATCGCCTCGCGAGTCGCCTCCGGATCATCGGAAGCCTCGATCGCGGAGCGGCCGATGATGTTGACCGCGCCCTCGGCACCCATGACCGAGATCTCCGCGCTCGGCCAGGCGACGATCAGGTCGGGCTCGTACGCCTTGCCGTTCATCACGTAGTAGCCGGCCCCGTAGGCCTTGCGGATGACGACGGTGATCTTCGGCACGGTCGCCCGCGAGATCGCGTAGAGCATCTTCGCCCCGTGGCGGATGATCCCGGCGTGCTCGACCTTCGAGCCGACCATGAACCCGGGGACGTCCTGAAGGAAGACGAGCGGGATCTCGAACGCGTCGCAGAGATTGACGAATCTCGCCGCCTTGTCGGCTGAGTCGTTCTCGAGGATGCCGGCGAGCTGTTTCGGCTGGTTGGCGACGATCCCGACCGGCATCCCGCCGAAGCGGGCGAGGCAGGTGATGATCGTTTTGGCGAACCGCGGCTTGATGTCGAAGATCTCGCCGTCGTCGACGATCTCGCGGATCACCTCGTACATGTCGTAGGGGTGGCGCGAAGACTCGGGGACGATGTCGAGCAGCTTCTCCGACATCCGGTCGTCCGGATCCGCGGTCTCGCGGGTCGGCGGCTTCTGCTCGCAGTTCGACGGGAAGAACGAGAGATAGGTCTTGATCGCCTCGATGCACTCGGCATCGTCTGAGCACTCGAGATCGCCGACGCCGGACTTGCGGCAGTGGACCTTGGCGCCGCCGAGATCCTCCATCGAGATGTCCTCGCCGGTCACAGCCTTGGTCAGATGCGGCCCGGCGAGCGCCATCGCCCCCTGTCCGACGACCATCGGCACGAAGTCCGAGAGGCCGGGGATGTAGGCCGTGCCGGCCGCGCAGGGCCCGAGCATCCCGGCGACGAGCGGTACCACTCCGGACATCGTCACCTCTTCGCGAAACAGGTGGCCCGAGCCCGCGAACAGGCTTCCGGTCGCTTCCTGGATCCGGGCGCCGGCGGAGTCGAGCAGCCAGACGAGCGGAATCCGTTTCTGCAGGGCCAACTCGCGCAGCCTGCCGACCTTGATCTCGCCCGTCATTCCCATGGAGCCCGCCATCACGGTGAAGTCGTAGGCGGCGATCGCGACCGGACGGCCTTCGACGTCGCCCCAGCCCGTGATCACCCCGTCCGCCGGCGCCTCCTTCCCGTCCATCGAGCGCTGCGAGAAGTGCGGGCCGGCGTGGATGCCCATCTCGACGAAGGTGCCTGGGTCGACGAGCAGGTCGATCCGCTCGCGGGCCGTCAGCTTGCCGGCGGCGTGTTGCTTCGCGATCTTCTCCTCGCCACCCCCAAGCTTCGCGCGCGTCCGGCGCTCGTGCAGGTCGGTGACGAGCTTCTTCAGCCCGGTCTCCTCGCCGCGCCGTAACTTCATCGGGTGCCTCAGGTGCCTCGGCCGTCCCTTCGGCTGACCCGGCCGCCCCCGGAGGCGTAGACGAGGAGGCGGGCGGAACGTTTGTATTCATCGTCCCTTTCCAATTCGGTTCGCGTTTTTCGAAGAAGGCGGTGACGCCCTCGATCGCATCCTCGGTCGCGAGCTCGATCGTCAGCTGCGAGCGCAGGTAGTCGAGAGCGTCCATCAGCGGCATGTCCATCTGGCGCCACATCGCGTCCTTGCCGAGCCGCATCACCAGCGGCGACTTGCCGGCCAGCTTCTGCGCCCAGTCGGCGACCGCGGCGTCGAACTCCTCGGCCGGGACCACCTTGTTCACGATCCCCGCCTCGCGCGCCTCCTCCGCCGTCAGCCGCTCGCCCAGCAAGAGCATCTCAGTCGTCTTCTTGCGCGGAACGTTGCGGTAGATCAGCGCCATGATCATGAACGGGAAGAGGCCGACGTTGATCTCAGGAGTGCCGAAGCCGGCGGTCTCCTTGGCGACGATCAGGTCACAGGCGAGAGCGAGCCCGAGGGAGCCGGCAAGCACGTGGCCGTTGGCGGCGAGGATCGAGGGCTTGCCGAGCTCGCCGAGCTCGCGGAAGACGTCGACGAAGTGGCCCGTGGCGAAGTGCTTGAGCGCGACCGGCGCGTCGGCGGCGAAGCCACCGAGGTTGCCGCCCGAGGAGAAGACCTTCTCGTGCGAGGAGGCGAGCACGACGACGCTGACGTCCTCGTCCGCCTTCGCCGCCCGCAGTCCGTCGACGAGCTCGAGCAGGAGCTCGTCCGAGAGGGCGTTGCGCGTCTCGGGGTCGTCGAGCGTGATCGTCGCGACTCGCTCCGCGACCTCGTAGGTGATCTTCTCGTAAGCGTCCATGAGTGCGAAGTACTACTCTACACTTTCTACTTTCTAGGCACGGAAACGAAGGAGACCCCGCCCGTGGCCACAGCCGATGCCGTAATCAAGCCGCAGCACGACGCGACGCGGCAGCACCTGATCTTCACCGACGAGCACCTTGATCTGCGCGAGTCGATGACCGCGTGGGTCCAGAAAGAGCTCTTCCCCCACCGCAACGAATGGGAGGAGACGCTCTGGCCCGACTCGGCGATGCGGCGCGCCGGCGAGCTCGGATACCTCGGCCTCTGCTTCCCGGAGGAGTACGGCGGCCAGGGCGGCGACTACTACTACTCGCTGATCCGCGCCGAGTGCATGAGCCACGCCGGCTCCGGCGGCACCGGCATGGGGTTCGCCGTCCAGACCGACATGGTCCTGCCCCCGGTCCACCTGCTCGGAACCGAGGACCAAAAGCAGCGCTACCTCGTGCCCGGGATCAAGGGCGAGCGGATCGGCTGCCTCGGGATCACCGAGCCGGGCGCGGGCTCCGACGTCGCAGGCATCCGCACCACGGCGATCCGCGACGGCGACGAGTACGTCATCAACGGCTCGAAGATGTTCATCACCAACGGCGCCCGCGCCGACTTCTGCGTCCTCGTCACGAAGACGGACCCGGAGGGCGGTCACGGGGGGATCACGCTTTTCCTGATCGACCTGCGCGACGGTGACGGGAACACGGTCCCGGGCTTCACCGTCTCCCGGACACTCGAGAAGATGGGCATGCACGCGTCCGACACGGCGGAGCTCGCGTTCGAGGATCTGCGCGTCCCCGCCGACGCGGTGCTCGGTCAGGAGGGCAACGGCTTCTACCACATCAGCTGGGAGCTCCAGGGCGAACGGCTGGTGGCCGCCGCCGGCTGCTACGCCGGCGCCGAGCGGATGTTCGAGCGCACGCTCGAGTACGCCAACGACCGCGAAGCCTTCGGCCGCCCGATCGGCCGCTTTCAGGTGATCCGACACAAGTTCGCCGACATGGCGACGAACATCGAGGCAGCGAAGCAGATGACCCACGCGACCGCCTGGCGCTTCGCCAACGGCGAGTACCCGGTGCGCGAGATCACGATGGCGAAGCTCTTCGCCTCGCGCGTCTGCCACGAGGTCGCCGACGAGTGCGTCCAGATCCTCGGTGGCTACGGCTACATGAAGGAATACGAGATCGAGCGGGCCTACCGCGACCAGCGCCTGAACCGCATCGGGGCCGGCACGGACGAGATCATGTTGGACGTGATCGGACGTTCCTATGGGCTCTAGCGAGCCCATGGGAACAACAAATGCCTGTCGGCTGCTCGCCTGCGGCTCCGCTACCGACAGGGTTCGAGAAGGGATGACCCACTGATGGCAACAATCACCGACGACACCGTCAACCTGCCGGTCGTCGCGACCGACGAGGAGCAGGGGATCCGGGCGGCGGTGGCCGGGATCTGCGGCAGCCTCGGCGGCCCCGATTACCACCGGCGGATCGTCGAGGCCGACGAGTCGCCCCGCGAGCTCTGGGACGCGCTCGCCGAGAAGGGCTACCTCGGCGTCAACCTGCCCGAGTCCTATGGCGGCGGCGGGCTCGGCATGCACGCGCTCCAGGCCGTCGGCGAGGAGATCTCCTACGCGGGCTGCTCGCTCCTCCTGATCGTCGTCTCGCCGGCGATCGTCGGCTCGATCGTCACCAAGCACGGCACCGAGACCCAGCGCGACCGCTGGCTGCCCGGGATCGCCGCGGGGACGACCCGCATCGCCTTCGCGATCACCGAGCCGGATGCCGGCACCAACTCCCACAACCTCGCGACCACGGCGACCCGCGACGGCGACGTCTACCGCCTCAACGGCCAGAAGACCTACATCTCAGGCGTCGAGGACGCGCACGGGATCCTCGTCATCGCCCGTAAGAAGGAGGCCGACGGGACGCTCGGCCTGCCGCTGCTGATGATCATCGACACCGACTCGGCCGGGCTCGAGAAGCAGTTCATCCCGGTCGCCGTGAAGGCCTCCGACAAGCAGTGGCAGCTCTTCTTCGACAACGTCGAGGTCCCCGCGGACCGCGTGATCGGCGAGTCCGAGACGGCGGGCCTCAAGGCCGCCTTCGACGGGCTCAACCCGGAGCGGATCATGGGCGCCGCGGTCTCCAACGGCGTCGGCCGCCGAGCGCTCGACCTCGCCTCCGCGTACGCGAACGAGCGCGTCGTCTGGAAGACGCCGATCGGCGCGCACCAGGGGATCTCGCACCCGCTCGCGCAGGCGAAGATCGAGCTCGAGCTGGCGCGGCTGATGACGCAGAAGGCAGCCGCCCTCTACGACGCCGGCGCCCCGGCGGGCGAGCCGGCGAACATGGCCAAGTACGCCGCCGCCGAGGCGGCGATCCGCTGTGTCGACCAGGCGATCCAGACGCACGGCGGCAACGGCTTCGCCCTCGAGTACGGGCTCACCGATATGTATTGGGGCGCGCGGCTCGGCCGCACCGCCCCGGTTTCTCGCGAGATGATCCTCAACTACGTCGCCGAGCACTCGCTCGGCCTTCCGCGCTCGTACTGATGCCCTGACCCGCCGCTCAGGTTTCGGTTTCTCGGGGCGCGGGTAGCGCGAACCCGAGTTTCCCCGGAAGCGAACAGAGGGTGGTTTGGGTATGTGGAGGAACGGTCTGATGGCGCTCGGCGTCATCGCATTTGCGGTCGCGATTGCGCCGTCCGGCGCCGCGGCAGAGGGCGAGTTCGTACCTGGTGAGGTCGTCGTCAAGTACGCCGATGACGCGTCTGCCGGCCAGAAGGCAAGCGTCCGCAACGCCGCGGGCGTAACCGAGACGCTGTCGAGCGTCAGCGGAATCGACGCGCGCGTCGTTTCAGTGGCCGGAGGTGTCCGCACAGCCGCCGCGCGACTGGAGCGCTCGGGAGCGGTCGAGTACGCGGAGCCGAACTTCATCTACCGGGCCAGCGCGACGCCGAACGATCCGCTCTTCGGCCAGCTCTACGGCCTCAACAACACCGGGCAAACCGGCGGCACGGCCGACGCCGACATCGACGCGCCCGAGGGCTGGGACGCGCTCGGCCTCGGCTCCTTCCCGTTCAGCGGCGGCGCCAAGGTGGGCATCATCGACACCGGGATCATGCAGAGCCATCCCGACCTCCAGGGCCGGGTCAGTGACTGCGGCGGCGTCAACAACTTCGGTACCAGCCTCGTGATCATCATCGTCGGCTCCGACCCGACGATCGTGAACGGCAAGTGCGACGACGACCACGGGCACGGCACGCACGTGGCCGGCACCGTCGCCGCCACAGCCAACAACGGCACCGGCGTCGCCGGCGTCGCCTTCAACTCGCCGCTCGCCGTGTGCAAGGCGCTCAACGCGAGCGGCTCGGGCACGCTGGTGATGATCGCCAACTGCATCGACTGGGTCGCCGCGCGCGGCGTCGACGTGATCTCGATGTCGCTTGGCGGCAGCTCGGGCTCGGCAGCGCTGCAGTCCGCCGTCCAGCGCGCGACCAATGGCGGCGCGCTGGTGATCGCCGCCGCCGGTAACAGCGGCAACTCGTCGCTGAGCTACCCGGCGGCCTACCCCGAGGTGGTCTCGGTCGCGGCCACGGACGCCAACGACCAGCGGGCCTCGTTCTCGCAGTTCAACTCCGACGTCGAGATCGCGGCGCCGGGCGTGAACATCGCGTCGACGTGGAACAACGGCGCGTACAACACGATCTCGGGCACCTCGATGGCGACACCGCACGTGGCGGGCGTCGCGGCGCTGATCGCCGACAGCAACGCGAGCGGAGGCCCGGCCGCCTGGCGCGCCGAGCTCGACGCCGCCGTGGACGACAAGGGCGCCCCCGGCCGCGACCCCGAGTACGGATTCGGGCGCGTCAACCTCTCGAAGGTGACGCCCTAGGCGCGGAGGCCATACGAGCGCGGAGCCGTGCGTGATATATACGCACGGCTCTGCCCTCGGCCTTCCTGAAGAGAGTCGTCGTGCCGGCATTCGCCGCCGCCGCGATCGCGGTCGCGGGCTGCGGCGGGGATGACGACGACGCGCCGGAGAAGCCGGACGACCTCGTCGCGATCGAGGCCGGGCTGCTGGAGAAGCTCGTCGACGGCACCGATGTCGACGCCGGCGAGACCCTCCCCGAGGTCGTCGACTGCCCCGCCGACGCCAACCTCGACGCCGACCCGGCGGAGTTCACCTGCGAGGTCACCGGCGGTGACGCCGAGCCCGGCGAGGTCGAGGTGACGATCAGGGCCGACGGCTACGACTACACCGGTCAGTTCGCGGAGCAGGCGTTCGGCGGCACCGGTGACGGCTCGCTCGCGCCCGAGGGCGAGGGCGAGGAGCCGATCGAGAGCTCCTCGAGCGGCGCCTACTGAGCGCCGAGCTCCGCGCGCCGGCGCTCGATGAAGGCTCGCTCGACCGGATTGCCGGCTAGCTCGTGTGCCCGATCGTAGGCGGCCGCCGCATCCGCGGCGCGGCCGAGCCGGCGCAGCAGGTCGGCGCGGGCCGTGTGCAGATGGAGGTATGAGTCGAGGCCGTCGATCGCGTCGATCAGCTCGAGGCCGCGCTCGGGCCCCTGGGCCATGGCGACCGCCACCGCGCGGTTGAGCTCGATCACCGGTGAGGGCTGGATCGCCCGCAGCAGGTCGTAGAGCAGGGAGATGCGCTGCCAGTCGGTGGCGCCGGAATCGGCGGCCCTGGCGTGCTCGGCGGCGATCGCGGCCTGGATCACGTACGGGCCCGGACTGATCGGCGAACTGGCGAGCGCGTCGATCAGCTCGATCCCTTCCGTGATTTCCTCGCGGTCCCAAAGCGCGCGGTCCTGGTCCTCGAGCAGAACCAGCTCGCCACCCTCGTCGAGGCGCGCGTCACGACGTGAGTCCTGGAGCAGGAGCAGCGCAAGCAGCCCCTGGACCTCGGACTCGCGCGGAAGAAGGCCATGCGTGACACGAGCGAGGCGGATCGCCTCGGCGCACAGGTCGCGGCGGATGAACGAGTCGCCCGCCGTTGCGGAGTAGCCCTCGTTGAAGATCAGGTAGAGCGTCGCCAGGACCGACGCGAGGCGCTCGGGCAGCCGATCGGCTTCGGGCACCTCGTAGGGGATCCCGGCATCGCGGATCTTCCGCTTGGCACGGGCGAGGCGCTGCGCCATCGCGGTTTCACCGACGAGGAACGCGCGGGCGACCTCGGCCGTCGTCAGGCCGCCCAGCGTCTTCAAGGTCAGCGCCACCCGCGCCTCGGGAGCCAGCGACGGGTGGCAGCAGGTGAAGATCAATCTGAGCCGGTCGTCGGGAAACTCTCCGAATACAAACGCTCCGCCCGCCCTCTCGGCTTCGCCTCCGGGGGCGGCCGGGTCAGCCGGCAGGCCGCGCTTTAGGCGCTCCTCGACTTGGAGCAACAGTGTCTTGTCGCGCAGCGCGCTTTCACGCCGCAACCGGTCGAGCGCCTTGTTGCGGGCGACGCGGATGATCCAGGCGCCAGGGTTGTCCGGAACGCCGTCGACGGGCCACCGTTCGAGCGCCACGATGAACGCCTCCTGGACGGCCTCCTCGGCGAGGTCGAAGTCGCCGATGATGCGAATGAGGGTGGCGACCGCCCGTCCCGACTCAAGCCGGAACAAGCGGTCGACCCCAAACGTTCCGCCCGCCTCCTCGGCTTCGCCTCCGGGGGCGGCCGGGTCGGGCACCGGCTAGGCGTTCGCGGGCGACGTGACGGCCGTGACCCACTCAGGCGGGTCGAACTCCTCGGCGCTGGCGCAGTCGAGAAGGTAGAAGCCCCCGTGGCGCTCCTTCGTCTCGGCCTCCTGCTCGGCCTCGCTGAGGCCCTCCCAGTAGTCCGGTACATGGATCGCGAGCAGATACTTCATCACGACGCCTCGAACGCGCTGAGGTCGACCACGGGCCGGACCTCGATCCCGCCCTCGCCCTGCAGCGGGACCTTGTGGGCCCAGGCCACAGCCTCTTCGAGGCTCTCACAGTCGAGGACGTAGAAGCCGCCGATCTGCTCCTTGGTCTCGGCGAACGGTCCGTCGGTCGTGAGCCGCTCACCATCGCCGGTCAGCCTCACCGTGCTTCCTGTCGAGCTCGGCTCGAGCGCCTCGCCCGCGACCATGGCATTCGCCTTCTGGAGCTCCTCCTCGAAGGCCGTCCAAGCGGCCATCGTCTTCTCCATGTCCTCCGGCGACTGGTTCTGCCAGTCATCCTCTTCGCCGATCAGCGTCAGCATGTACCTCATCGGGGCCTCCTAGCTCGCGGGTTACGAGGCGGCGGCCGTCTGGGCCGGGTCCTCGTAGCCGAACTTCGTGTAGTCCATCACCGGGCGCAGCTCGACCGAGTTGCCCTCCCGGACCGGCACCTTCTTCGCCCAGTCGAGCGCCTCGTCGAGGTTGTCGCACTCGATCAGATAGAAGCCGCCGACCTGCTCTTTGGTCTCGGCGAACGGTCCGTCGCTGACGACCCGCTCGCCGCCGGTGGCGTGCCTGATCGTGGTTGCGCTCGGACTCGGCTGCAGGCCCTCGCCGGCAACGTAGACGCCCGCCGCGGCGATCTCCTTGCCGAAGCGGTCCCACGGCTCCATCAGCGCGTGCGCATCGTCGGGCGACAGCTCGAGCTCGTTGTTCGTGCCCTCGTCGCCGATCAGGATCAGCATGTATCGCATCTGGCTCTCCTTGCGGTTTCGCGGCACCCAATGGCCGCGTTCTCCTTATAGACGAACGGGACCGGCTGTCTTCGACAGCCTCAAGAAACGTTCCGCCCCGCCTCCTCGGCTCCGCCTCCGGGGGGCGGCCGGGTCAGGCGTCGATACCGGCTACACGAGCTGGGCGCAGTGCGCGCAGCGGCCCGCCCCGACGGGAATGCTCGACAGGCAATGGGGGCAGTCCTTGTGCTCCGGTGAGATCCCGCGGTGCTCCTGATAGGTCTGGTACGGCCTGACGATGAAGAAGTAGACCGCCGCGCCGACCGAGACGAACGTGATCACCGCGTTCAGGAACGAGCCGTAGAGAAACTCGCTGCCATTGATCGAAAAGGTCAGGTCCTCGAAGCTCGGCTCGCCGACCACCGCGCCGATGACCGGGGTGATGATGTCGCTGATCAGCGCCTGGACGAGCGCGAAAGTGGCCAGCGCCATCACCAGCCCGACGGCGGTCTCGATCAGGTCGCCGCCGGTGATGAAATCCTTGAAGCCTTTGAGCATGCCGATCTATTCGCACTCTGACGGCACATCCCTCGCCTGACCCGGCCGCCCCCGGAGGCGAAGCCGAGGAGACGGGCGGAACGTTTGTCAGTCATTGGGAGAGAATCTCCCAATGACGGTGATCAAGGATTCAGGTGCCCGGGCGCTGCTGCCGCCGTTCACGGAGGAGCACGAGCAGCTCCGCGAGACGATCAACCGCTGGGTGGCGAACGAGATCGCCCCCAGCGTCGACGAGTGGGAAGAGGCGCGTGAGTTCCCGCGCGAGCTCTACAACCGCGCCGCGGAGCTGGGATTTCTCGGGCTCAAGTACCCGGTCGAGCTCGGCGGCCAGGGCGGCGACTACGTTCACGACGCCGTCTGGGCAGAGGAGCTCGCCGCCGCCGGCGCATCCGGCGGGGTCGGCGCCGGGCTCGGGGCGCACACCGGGATCGCGACGCCGCCCATTTTCAAGTTCGGCAACCGCGAGCAGCACGAGCGCTTCCTCCGCCCCGCGATCGCCGGGGAGAAGATCGGTGCCCTCGGGATCACCGAGCCCGGTGCCGGGTCGGACGTTGCCGCGATCCGCACGTTTGCCCGCAAGGTCGAGGGCGGCTACGTGGTCAACGGCTCGAAGACCTTCATCACCAACGGCGTCCGCGCGGACTTCCTGGTCTGCGCTTGCAAGACCACCGAGTCAGGTGGCCACCACGGGATGTCCTTTCTCGTGCTCGAACGGGACATGCCCGGGTACGAGGTCGTGACGAAGCTGGAGAAGATGGGCTGGCACTCGTCCGACACCGGCGAGCTCGCGTTCACCGACGTCGAGGTTCCCGAGGAGAACTTGTTGGGGCGCGAGAACGCGGGCTTCCAGATGATCATGGCCAACTTCCAGTGGGAGCGGCTGTTGATGGCCCTCGGTGCCGTCGGCGGCATGCGGCGGCTGCTCGAGGAGGCGATCTCCTACGCGAACGAGCGCCAGGCGTTCGGCCGGCCGATCGGCAAGTTCCAGGCGCTGCGCCACAAGATCGCCGAGATCGGGATCAAGGCCGAGGTCGGCCGCGCGCTCACCTACCACGCGCTGCGCGAGTTCGTCTCGCGCGAGAGCGAGCGGCGCACGGCGATCGCGGCCGGCGAGTGGTCACACGAGTCGATCACCTACGGCCTCGAGGACGTGACGAAGGCGAAGCTGATGACCCAGCGCGCCTGCGTCGAGGTCGCCGACGACGTGATCCAGATCTTCGGCGGCTACGGCTACATGCGCGAGTACGGTGTCGAGCGGGCGCTTCGCGACGCCCGCCTCGGGCCGATCGGCGGCGGCACCGACGAGGTCATGAAGGAAATCCTCGGACGGCGGCTGGGGCTCTGAGGCGGGCGCGAGTTGCCGCTCAGGCCTGGACGAAGTGCAGCCGTTCGCCAAGCTTGCGGCCGTCGAGCTTCCAGGTGGCCGAGTAGCGACCGGGCTCGGGACGATCGAACTGCCGGTCCAGCTCGACTGAATCGGCGGACCCGTTCCCGGTCTTGTGGAGCTTGAACGCCTTGCAGTCCTTGAGGCCCCGACCCTTGATGCATAGCTCGTACCGACCCGTCAGGTCCTTGGCCTTGATGTTGAGGTATGTCCGGTTGTTCGCCGTTTCGACTTCGAGGCAGTAGGCGCCCGTGGGCGAGCAATAGGAGTCGATCGGAGGCGCGGCCGCCCCTTGCTGGACGCCCACCCCGCCGATGAGCAGGGCGAGCGCGAATATCCATAGGCCGGACCTCTTCACGGCGGGCACTCTACTTGCCGCAGGCCGCTTCCCGCTAGCTTGCGGCGACAAGGCAATCGATGGAGGAAACCGTTGCCGGAAGAGCCGTTTAGACCCCATCTCGGCGAGCCGCACCATTGCGCCTACCTCGTCGAGGACATCCGGGCGACCGTGGATCGCCTCGTCGACGAACTCGGAGCCGGGCCGTTCTTCCTCGTCGAGAACGTGCCATTGGAGAACGTTCTCTCGCGCGGTGAGCCGGCGGAGTTCGCTCACCACTCCGCCTTCGGCTCCTGTGGCGATGCGGCGATCGAGCTGGTCGAAGCCGTCAGCCTCAAGCCCGAACGCGTCGAGGAGCGCTTCTCGGGTCCCAGGCCGAGGGTCCACCACGTCGCTTACGCCGTGCCGTCGACGGAGGTAGCCGATTTGCGACGCTCGCTCGACGAGCGAGGTCTGCCGCAGTATCTGAGCTCGCAGCTCGGCGAAGTCGACACGACCCTCCACGACGCCTCCTCCTCGCTGGGACACGACATCGAGATCCATGTCGACAGCGAGGGTCTGCGCGGGTTCTTCGAGATGGTCCGCGACGCCGCTCGGGGCTGGGATGGCTCGGAGCCGCTACGCCCGGTCGAGAGCTGAGCCGGCCTGGCTACTCAGGTCGCGGATCTGCTGCTCAGTCTCGGGCGCTCACAGCAGCTCCGTGTCCTCGTCCGAGTAGGGCGGGGCGCACGCGCAAAGGAGCACGAGCGACTCGTCGCCACGGTTCCAGAGCTTGTGCGGCGTACCCGGCGGGATCAGGACGCTCTCGCCATCGGCAACGTCGAACTCGTCCGTGCCGAGGCGCATCCGTCCCACGCCGGCGGTGAAGTGATAGATCTCCTCCGAGCGGCGATGCAGGTGCTCGTTCGTCTCGCCGCCCGCCTCAACGACCGCCTCGGCCAGGGAAACCGCCGTGGCGCCGTCACCGACCTGCACCAGCTCGCGGACGGTGGAGCCGTCCAGGGTCGTGAAGGGCTCGCGTGGATGCGGCGCTGACACGAGCCCGATCGTAGTTAGCTTCCGGGGGTGAGTCGTCCGTCAACCTCGATCGTCCTCGCAGCGCTCGTCGTGTGCGCTCTCGCCGTGCCACCCGCAAGCGCGCAGACCGCCACGCCCGACCTCTGCCTCACCAATCCCCTGCCGGCGATCGCCGCGCCGCCCAAGCCCCTTCGCTTCGGAATCACCCCGCAGCTCGCGGGCACGGTCGGGGAGAATCAGGGAGCGGTGGCCGCCGAGGACCCGGCCGCCCGGAAGGCGGCGCTCCGCGACCTGCTGCCGCCGCGGCGCACCGTCGTCATTCGCCTCAACCGCCTCTTCATGTCCGACGGTGACGCCGGCATCCGGCGCTTCGCCGCACGAGCCCGCCGCTATGGCCGTCAGGGGTTCGCGATCGAGTCGCAGGTTCGCTACCACCCGTCGCCCGAAGAGGAGGGCGACATCGCCGCCTGGCGCCGCTTCGTCCGCCGCGCGGCGCGCAGGCTCGGCCGCAACCCTGCGCTCGTCTCGCTGACGATCACCAACGAGGTCAACCTCCCGCTCTCCGCGAACACCTCCGACGGCGCGTTCGCGGGCGCGACCGAGGCGATTCTCACCGGCGTGCCGACGGCCCGGCGCGCGCTCGACCGAGCCGGTCGCGACGACGTCGAGCTCGGCATCTCCTTCGCCTACCGCTATCTGCCGAACACCGATGCCGCGTTCTGGCGCACGCTGGGGGAGCGGTCCACGCCGGACTTCGCCGCGGCGCTCGATTACGTCGGAATCCAGCTCTATCCGGGGCTCTTCTGGCCGCCTGTCCTGGTCACTCAGACGACGGGCGAGGCGACGATCGAGGCGCTCGATCTGCTGCGCTCCTGCTGGATGCCGCAGGCCGGCCTCGGCGACGAGGTCGGCATCTGGATCTCCGAGAACGGCTACGCGAGCAACGCGATCCGCACCGACGAGCGCCAGGCGGCCGAGCTCACCGACACGATCGAGCTCGTCCACGCCTACTCGGGAACGCTCGGCGTCGGCGACTACCGGTACTTCAACCTGCGCGACAACCGGCCCAACGGCAGCGATCTGTTCGACAACGTCGGCCTCCTGCGCGCCGACTACTCACGCAAGCCCGCCTTCGACGTCTATCGCGAGCTGATCTCTCGTTACGGGCGCTAGAGGTCCGGTCCGTCTTTGCCCTCGCCGTAATCCGGAATCTCCTGGACCGCCCAGCTGTTCCCGTCCGGGTCGCTGAAGTGGACGAAGCGGCCCCAGGGGAAGTCCTGGATCTCGGACACCTCGATGCCGCGGCCCGCGAGATCCTCCCGCGCGGCTTCGATCTCGTCGACCACGAGCTGCATGCCCTCGAGCGAGCCCGGCGACATCTCGGTGATGCCCTCACCGATCGAGATCGAGCAGGCCGACCCGGGCGGCGTCAGCTGGACGAAGCGCAGGCCCTCCTTGACGGCGTGGTCGTGGTCGGCGTTGAACCCCGCCTTGACGTAGAAGTCCTTGGCGCGGTCGACGTCGGAAACAGGAATTGGGATGAGCTCAAGCTTTAAGTCCATGGGCCTCACTCTATCCAGGCAGTAGCCTCCCGGCCTTGAGCACGGCCACCGAAGCCCACGCCCCGTACTCGCTCCCGCAGGAGTTCGAGGACTTCCGCGAGACGATCCGCAAGATGGTGGTGGAGCGGGTCGCCCCGCGCGCTGCCGAGATCGACCAGAAGGCCGAGTACCCGCGCGACATCCGCGAGCTCTTCGCCTCCCACGACCTCATGGGCCTGCCGTTCTCGGAGGAGTACGGCGGGACCGGGACCGGGACGCTGATGCTCAACATCGCGATCGAGGAGGTCGCGAAAGGCTGCGCTTCGAGCGCCCTGATCCTCATGGTCCAGGAGCTGGGCACGCTGCCGATCAACCTTTTCGGCTCCGATGAGCTCAAGCAGCGCTTCCTGCCCAAGTGCGCCTCTGGCGAGTGGTCGCCCGCGTTCGCACTCTCCGAGCCCGACGCCGGCTCCGACCC
This sequence comes from uncultured Solirubrobacterales bacterium, assembly GCA_963797995.1. Lineage (GTDB taxonomy): Bacteria > Actinomycetota > Thermoleophilia > Solirubrobacterales > 70-9 > WHSW01. The sequence continues at coordinate 150,779 of CAWCRP010000009.1, read as the reverse complement.
GGGCGGGATGCGGACGAAGGCGACCCGCGACGGTGACGAGTGGGTGATCGACGGGACGAAGAACTGGATCACCAACCTCGGCGTCGCCGATTTCTACATCTGCTTCGCGGTCACCGATCCCGAGCAAGGCCACTCGGCGGGGATCTCCGCCTTCGTCGTCGAGGCCGACCGTCCCGGCTTCAGCGTCGGCAAGCTCGAGCACAAGATGGGAATCCGCGGATCGCCCACCGGGCAGCCGATCTTCGACAACGTCCGCGTTCCCGCCGAGAACCTGATCGGCGAGGAGAACAACGGCTTCAACGTCGCGATGGGCACCCTCGACCGCTCGCGCCTCGGCGTCGCCGCCCAAGCCGTCGGGCTCGCCCAGGGCGCCACGGACTACGCCGCCGCGTACGCGCAGGAGCGCAAGCAGTTCGGCAAGCCGATCGGCGCCTTTCAGGGGATCCAGTTCAAGCTCGCCGACATGGAGTCACAGACGGCGGCGGCGCGCGAGCTGCTCTATCGCGCCGCGTCGAAGATCGACTCGCACGACGCCGACGTGGGCAAGTACTCGGCGATGGCAAAGCTGATCGCCTCCGACACGGCGATGCGGGTTACGACGGAGGCGGTCCAGGTGCTCGGCGGCTACGGCTACGTCAACGAGTACCCGGTCGAGCGGATGATGCGCGACGCGAAGATCACCCAGATCTACGAGGGCACGAACGAGATCCAGCGCCTCGTGATCGCCCGCACCCTGCGCTAGCGGCGCGCTCCCGCGAAGGAGCGGTGGACGAGGCGGCGTTCCCCCGGCGCCGCCGCCTCGTTGTCTCCGACCGCCGACGTCCCCCCGTGAGACGTCCCCCCTTAGGCCTCAATCCTTCACGACCGGCGGTCGCGGAACATCGGTGCGTGCACGGTCTGTCTCTCAGTGCCTACACGTATCCGCGCCCACCCAGCCACCTCTGAGGCAACGCGTACGTCATCCCTGAGGATGACCCGAATCACCTTCCCGGCCGATTTCACGCGCGCCGTCAGCTGAGAGCCTTGCTCCGCGATGACGGACTACGCGGCAACGATCGAGACGAAGGCGCCGGCGGAGGCCGTCCTCGCCGTGCTAACGGATCCGAGCGAGATCCGAACCTGGTCGCCGGTCGAGTTCGAGCTCGACGGGCTGGCGACGCCGGCACTCGAGCAGGGCAGCAACGCACGCATCCACGGAAGCCTCGCCGGCCTGCGGGTCGGGTTCGACGTCAGCGTGCACGCTGCCGACGACGACGGCCTGCGCCTCACGGCGCAGGGACCGGTCGCGCTCGACGTGACCTACGGCCTGCGACCGTCCGCGAGCGGCAGCGAGGTGAGTGCCTCCGTTCGGATCAAGCGCTCGTCGGGGATCACCGGGCGCGTGGTCGCGAAGGCGACCGAGGCGATGCTCGCCGCCGGCGCCCTCGAGCATGCAACGGGCCGCATCGCGCGCGCCGCTGAGGCGCTCGCCGCGGCGCCGGTCGCTGCCTAGCGGCGGCATTCGCGCCGCGCCTCCCGCAGGTCGAGATCGAACGGGAGATCGACATGGACGCGGCAGTCCTTCTCCGGACGCAGCGCCACCGCCCCTGAGCCGTCGCCGCGCAGGATGTCGCCGTCGCGGATCAGGGTGTGGACGCGGGTCGGCTCCTCGTCGAAGCGGAACTCGATCCCCCAGGCGCCGCCACGCTGCGAGACGGTGCTGTAGGTCCAACGGTTGTCGGGGTCCGGCGGCTCCGCGAACAGGTCCCACCGGATCGCCGCAGCGAGGTCCGCACGCCAGTAGGGCCAGGAGTGGATCCCCGGGTGCGGCGTGTAGGTCACCGGGGCGCCGGTCTCGCCCGCGGCGGCGACGAACTCCGCAGCCTCCTGGCTCACCTCGAGCTCGAGCACGGCGCCGAGCGCATTGTCGAGCTCGGCCGCGGTCGGGATCCCGTTGCCCGAGGAGACGAAGATCCTGGTCGACGCGAGGTTGGCCGCCAGTGCCAGCGGGTCGTGGCCGCGCCAGTAGAACTCCTGCGCGACCGGGCTTCCGAAGATCGCCTCCGAGGAGGCGCCGGTGCCGATCGAGAAGCCCTGCTGAAACGTGAGGCGGCGGATCGACAGGGGCGCCGAGAACGCCGCGACGGACCCGAAGTAGCCCGGCCTCTGGGAGGCGTAGTACATCGCTCCCTCGCCGCCCATCGAGAGCCCGGCGATCGCGTGCCAGCGCCGCCCGCGCTTGATCCGGAGGCGATCGGAGACGATCCGGGTGAGCTGCTGCAGGTGGTAGCGCTCCCAGGCAGGGTCGCCGCGCTCGCCGCCATTCCAGTGGTCCGCATAGAACCCGCGGTCGCCCTCGGGCATGACGACGATCGCCTCGAGCCCACGCGCGGTGCGCAGGAGGTCGCCTTGCTCCGGATGAACCCAGGAGTCGTAGGCGTCGCCGTTGCCGTGGAGGAGATAGAGCACCGGCCAGCGCCGCTTCGGATCCTTGCCGTACCCCTGCGGGAAGTAGACGTTGACCTTGAGCGCATTCGGGCGGTCGGCGACCCCGGGAGGCTCGTTGTAGGAAGAGGGCGGCGCTGCGGCCGGGTCGACGAAGCGGCTCTGGGAGACCCCGGGATCGCTCCAGGTGACGATCCGCGCGGCGCTCGCCGGCGTTGCGGCGAGCAGGAGCAGGAGGCTCGTCGTCGTCGCCGACACGCCGAGGACGATCACCTGCCGGAGCGTGATCCGGACCATCGCGCGGGAGCGTAGGCCAGGGCTCAGGCCGACGCGCCGGTCCGGTGAGCGCATAGAGTCCCGCGACCGAAACCGAGTCAACGGACTTAGGAGAACGAAGAAGAAGATGGGACTGCTTGACGGAAAGGCCGCGATCGTCACCGGATCGGCGCGCGGCATCGGCCGAGCCACGGCGGAGCTGTTCGTCGCCGAAGGCGCGAAGGTCTTGATCAACGACATCGACGGCGACATCGCCGAGCAGGCGGCGGGCGAGATCGACGGCGAGACCGCGGTCTTCTCCGGCGACCTGACCAAGGAGGGCGTTCCCGACGAGCTCGTCAAGACGGCGATCGACGCCTTCGGCGAGGTCGACATCGTCGTCAACAACGCCGGCTACACCTGGGACAACGTCGTCCACAAGATGACCGACGAGCAGTTTCAGGCGATGCTCGACATCCACACGGTCGCCCCGTTCCGGATCACCCGCGCGATCGCCCCGCACTGGCGTGAGGCGGCCAAGGCCGAGCAGGCCGCCGGCGAGGAGCGTTTCCGCAAGATGGTCAACATCTCCTCGATCTCGGGGACGATGGGGAACGCCGGGCAGGTCAACTACTCAGCGGCGAAGGCCGGCATCGTCGGCTTCACGAAGACCCTCGCGAAGGAGTGGGGCGGCTTCAAAATCAACTGCAACGCGGTCGCCTTCGGCTTCGTCGAGACGCGGCTCACGCAGGCGAAGGAGAAGGGCGAGCAGATCGAGGTCGCGGGCGGCGAGAAGGTCGATATCGGCGTCCCCGAGCAGATGCGGGCGATGGCCTCGATGATCATCCCGCTCGGCCGTCCGGCCCAGCCCGAGGAGGCGGCGGCGCCGGTGCTCTTCCTCTCCTCGAGCCTCTCGAACTACGTCCACGGTCAGGTTCTGAACGTCACCGGTGGTCAGTTCGGAGGGATGTTCACCTGAGTCTCGGCCGCACCCTGCTCGCGGTCGGCGCCCTGGCGCTGATCGCGGGCTGCGGGGAGGACGAGCCGGCCTCGACCACGGCGGCCGGAACGTCAACAAGCGACGTGCCGGTGCAGACCGACACCGCACTCGTCGCCGCCCTCGGTGACTCGATCACCGAGGGGTCGGGGGCGAAGACCGACTTCGAGTACTGGGCGCACGAGGCGCGCCCGGAGCTCGAATTCACGAACTGCGGCATCTTCGGCCAGCGCACCGATGAGATCGCGCAACGGCTGGACGATTGCGCCGAGGACGCGAACATCCTCATCGTCCAGGGCGGCATCAACGACATCGCCCAGGGCCGGCCCGTCGCCGATGCTGCCGATGACCTGACCTCGATGGTGAGACGGGGCAAGGAGCTCGGCCTCGATGTCTACCTTGCGAACGTCCTGCCCTGGAACACCGCCCATCCGCAAGCGGACGAGCCGATCGCGGAGCTCAACCGGCTGATCGCCGGGATCGCCGAGGACGAGAACGTGCCGGTGCTCGACTTCCACGCCGCACTCGAGAACCCCGCCGAGCCCGGGACGATGAAGGCCGAGTACACCGACGATGGCAACCATCCATCTACCGAGGGCTACCGCATCCTCGGCGACCTGGTCGCCGAGCAGATCCAGTTCGCGGGCGCCTAGGGCTTCGGCTTACGGTCCTCGACCAGCGGCTCGCCCGAGCGGGTCGGCGGCCAGCTGCCGAACCAGTTGTCACGTGCGCCGTCCATGGTGATCACGGCGCCGGAGTAGAAGTCGCCGGCCGGTGAGGCGAGGTAGGCAACGAGCCAGGCCCATTCCTCCTCGGTCCCGAGGCGCTGCAAGGGCACCGTCGAGGCGATCGTCTCGACCATCTCCTGCGGGTACTTCGTCCGCAGGGTCTCGGTGTCGAACTGCCCCGCCGCGATCGCGCAAAGCTTGATCTGGAAGCGGGCCCACTCGATCGACAGGCCACGCATCAGGTTCTCGACCGCCGCGCGCGCGGCACCGGAGTGCACCATCCCAGGCATCCCGTTGTGGGGCGAGAGGGTGATGCTGATGACCTTGCCGCCGCGGCTCTCGGGGATGAAAGCCTTCGTCGCCACTGCGTGGGTCATCAGCCAGGTCCCGGTGACGTTGAGCTCGATCACGGTCCGGAAGCCCTTGGGTGTGATCGCCTCCGCCGGGCTCAGGAACTGGCCACCGGCGTTGTTGACGAGCACGTCGATCCTGTCGTGGCGCTGGAGTACCCCGTCGACGAGGCGCTCGACCGCGTCCTCGTCGCGAATGTCCATCGCCTCGAACTCGGCGCTACCTCCCTCCGCCTCGATCGCGGCGACCATCTGTTCGAGCGGCTCGGGGCGGCGTCCGCACCCGACCACGGTCGCGCCGAGGCGCGCGAGTTCGAGTGCGGTGGCCTTGCCGAGCCCGCTGCCGGCCCCGGAGACGATCGAGACCTGGCCCGCGAGCAAGTCGGGCGCAAAGATGCGGGAGTCTTCTGGGGCCATTCGCGGGCGGAATCTATCTGTCTAACTACGGTGGCGATGAGTGTGCGCGCCGACACGAAGCCCCTGACACTGCCGATTCCGGGCGGGCGACAGGGCGCGACCGTGGCCGTCGAGCCGCTCGATACGGGTCAGACCCAGGCCCCGCCACACTTCCTGGAGCGACGCAAGCGCTTCCCCGTGGCCCTCGGGATGAGCGGTTTCGGGACGCCACGGTCGAAATGGAACTGGCTGCCGACGCCGGCGTTCATCGTCCACCACCCGAGCTTCGGGCCGTTTTTGATCGACACCGGCTTCCACCCGTCCGTCGCCTCGAAGCCCGTTGAGAACCTCGGCCTCATGGGCCGCTTCGCGCGCCCGCGGATGGAGCCCGGCCAGGATGTGGCCGCCCAGCTTCGCGCGCGCAAGATCGATGCGTCGAAGATCAGTCTCGTCGTCATGACCCACCTCCACTTCGACCACGCCTCGGCGATGTCCGAGTTCCCGGGCGCGACGTTCATCGTCACGGAGGATGAGTGGCATGCGGCGAGCACGGTCAGCCGGCCGCTCTTTCACGGCTACCACCGCGCCCAGTTCGACTACGCCTTCGACTACCGCACCGTCTCCTACGCCGGCGACGAGGTCTCCTCCTACGCGACCTTCGGCCGCACAATCGACCTCTTCGGCGACGGCAGCGTCCGCTTGGCCTCGACGCCCGGCCACAGCGCCGGGCACCAGTCGGTGATCCTGCGCCTCGCCGACCGCGACTTCGTCGTCGCCGGCGATGCCGTCTACACGATGAACCAGCTCGAGGGCGGCCCCGAGCCACCCCGCCCGGAGGACCCGCACAACTGGCGCCGCTCCATGCGCGAGCTCGCCCGCTTCCATGCGGGGTTCCCGGACGCCGTCATCGTCCCCGGCCACGACCCCGAGTTCTGGCCGACGCTCGAGAAGCGCTACGAGTAGGCGTCGCCGGGCGCCTACACCGCCCGCGTGTCCTCGTACTCCTCGCGTTAGCTCAGTGACCGCGTCCAGTACCTCGCGAGCGAGCTTGCCGCCCTCCCGATCGTCGACCGGCGTCGCGCGGATGCGAACGACGATGTCCTCGCCGTCGAACTCCTCGAGGGCGATATCCGGATTGCGGCGGGCGGGCACACTGACCTCGTCCACCACCTTCTGCTGCACGGTCTCCGGCCCGATTCCGATCGGCAGCCGGAGCCGGTCTCCTCGTTTCTTGGACCCCGGCCAGGCAAGCGAAGGACGGGATTTCAGGCACCGCGCAGATGACCGAACTCCCATTCTTCGAAGTGCTACTCCCCATGGGCGAAGCAGCGCTCCACGGGCGTCGCGCCACCACACCGACCGCCGCCCGCCGTTCAGCCGCTAGCGCTCGAGCCGTGCCGGGGAGCCCGCGACGGCGTCGGCCGCGCCCGCGGCGCCGGCCTTCAGCGACCTGATCACGCCCGCTCGCCCCTGCTCCTCGAGCGCCACGTACATCGCCTTCACCCGGTCGAAGATCTCGTTCGCGGCCTCGAGCTGCTCCTCACGGGTCGGCGAGTCGACGGGGCTGAACGAGACCGGCTCCCCGTACTGGACCGTCACCTTGGGGAAGGCGAGCCGCTTCCAGCGGCGGACCGACTGGGAGCCGTGAATTGCCACCGGAATCACCGGCACGCCGGACTCGAGTGCGAGCCGGCCGACGCCGGGCTTCGCCGTGCCGAGCTTGCCGCTTCGCGACCGCCCGCCCTGTGCGTAGATGAGGACGCAGTTGCCGCGGGCGAGGATGGCATGGGCGGTGATGAACGCCTCCTCGTCGTGGTGACCGCGGCGGACGGGGAAGACCCCGCCGACCCGGAAGATGTAGTCGAGGATCGCGTTCTGCCCGTAGAGCTGGGACTTGGCCATGAACTGGACCTTCCGCCGGATGTACACGGCAGAGAAGAAGTGATCCATGTTCGAGAAGTGGTTCGGCGCCAGGATGAAGGGGCCGTCCGCCGGCACGTTCGCCGTCGAGAGCGCGCGCTCGCGATAGATGAAGATGGCGATCCAGGTCATCACCATGCGGACGAGCGTGTAGGTCCAACCGGGTCGGTGGGTCCGGATCCATTCGTGCACGGGCTGAAACTGGGAGGCCGGACGGTCCTCCAGGTAGTTCTGCGGCTTGAGATCCGTGCTCAGATCGGGCATACGAGTCGGCGCCCACGGCGCTGACTCCCGTACCCCGGCCCATCGAGCGGGTTACTCGGCCTCCGCCTGGGCCCACCCGCCGGCTCGCTCGACCGCCTCGCGCCACCGTCCGAGGAGCCGCTCGCGCTCTGCTTCTTCCATCCGCGGCTCGTAGCGTGCCGCCTCGCGCCACATCTCCCCGACCTCCTCGCGGGTCCAGAAGCCCGCGCCGATCCCGGCCAGGTAGGCGGCGCCTAGGGCCGTCGTCTCGGAGATCTCGGGGACGATCACCGGCGCCCCGAGGACGTCGGCCTGAAACTGCATCAGCCAGCGATTGGCGACCGCGCCGCCGTCCGCGCGCAACTCGGTGAGCGTGTGTCCGGCGACGCCTTCCTGGGCCCGGACCGCGTCGACCGTCTGAAACGCGATGGCCTCGAGCGCAGCGCGGGCGAGGTGGGCGCGGGTGGTGCCCCGGGTAAGCCCGACGATCAACCCGCGCGCGTAGGGATCCCAGTGGGGGGAGCCGAGGCCGGTGAGCGCGGGGACGAAGTAGACGTCGTCGTTCGAGTCGAGGCTCGCCGCCATTCCCTCGGTCTCGGCCGCCTGGGCCACGATCCCGAGTCCGTCGCGAAGCCACTGCACCGCCGCCCCGGTCACGAATACCGCCGCCTCGAGCGCGTACTCGACGCGGTCCTCGAGGCCCCAGGCGATGGTCGTCAGGAGACCCTCACTCGGTTCCGGCATCTCCTCGCCCGAGTTGAGCAGGACGAAGCTGCCGGTGCCGTAGGTGTTCTTCGCCATCCCCGCCTTCCAGCACGCCTGGCCGAAGAGCGCCGCCTGCTGGTCGCCGGCGATCCCGGCGACGGGGACCTCGCCGCCGAACTCGCTCGTCGTCCCGTAGACGTGGGCGCTCGGCAGCGGCTCCGGCAGGCGCTCCGGCGCAACCCCGAGCAGCTCGCAGAGGTCGGGGTCCCAGCGACGCTCGCGGATGTCGAAGAGCATCGTCCGCGAGGCGTTCGAGTAGTCGGTCGCCGCGCGGCCGGTGAGCTTGAAGGTGAGCCACGCGTCGATCGTGCCGAAGGCCGCATCGCGCGCGGCCTCGACGTTGCGCGTGAGCCACTCGATCTTCGTCCCCGAGAAGTAGGGATCGATGACGAGTCCGGTGCGCTCGCGAACGAGGTCCTGGTGGCCCTCGGAGCGCAGCTCGTCGCACCGCGCCGCGGTGCGCCGGTCCTGCCAGACGAGCGCGTTGTGGACCGGCTCGCCGGTCGCCGGGTCCCAGGCGACCACGGTCTCGCGCTGGTTCGTGATCCCGACGGCGGCAAGGCTGGCCGAGTCGGCCTTCGCATCGGCGAGCGCGTGGGTGGCCACGCGCTTCGTCACCTCCCAGATCTCGTTCGCGTCGTGCTCGACCCATCCCGGGCGCGGGAAGTGCTGCTCGAACTCGCTGTACGCGCGGCCCCGGATCCGGCCGTCGTGGTCGAAGACGAGGCAGGTGGTCCCGGTCGTGCCCTGGTCGATCGCGAGGATCATCGGCCGCGCGAGCCTAGCCCGGCTGCGAATGAGCTGCGGCCTGACCGAGCAGGTCGAGGACGCAGGGAGCGAAGCGTGGCAAAGCCACGTGAGCGACCGAGGACGACGAGATGCGAAGTGTCAGGCCGCAGCTCAGGCGTGGTCGGGATGGGGTCGCGTGGCCGTGGCCGCGCGAGCCTAGCCCGGCTGCGACTGAGCTGCGGCCCGGGCCCTATACGCCGAGACGCCGGGCCTCACGGCCCGGCGTCGCGACTCTGGGTGTCCAATGCGTATGTGGTGCTCAACAGATCGGGGGCGACAAGATCGCAGGAGGTCCCACTCCTGCCATCGGTCCGTGCGCGCGCGGCCGTTACGTGGGTCGAGGGAGCTGGACGTTTGTCGGAGGCGGCACGGCTAACGGCGCGCCCACCACACGCGGGTGAAGTCGCGCAGCTGCCGCCCGCGGTGAGCGAAGCCGCCGAAGGTGCGGCCGGTCGCCCGGTGCTCGAGGTCGAGCTCGACCTCGCAGAGCCGGTACCCGGCGCGGACCGCGTCGACCGTCATCCCGATCTCCATTCCATAGGCGGGCGCGAACGGGGTCACCTCGCGCAGGACCTCGATCCGCATCGCGCGCTGACCGGAGATCGGTGCCTGCGCGACGAATCCGGAGCGCGAGCGGATCGCCCAGCGGGCGAAACGCAGCGCGACGCCGAACCCGCCGCCGACGCGGGAGCGGAACGCGGCGATCGCGAGGTCGCAGCGCCCTTCGGCGACCGGTTCGACGAGCTCGGCGAGAGCCGCGGCCGATTCTCCGAGGTCGCCGTCGCAGACGAGTGCGAGCTCGGCGTCCGTGTCCTCGAGCGCGGCCGTCGCTGCGGCGCTCATGTTGCCGCCCTTGCCGTGCGGGCGACCGCGGCTCACTACCCGCGCGCCGTGTGCCAGGGCGACGTCCGCAGTGCCGTCCGTCGAAGCGTCGTCCGCGACCCAGACGTCGACCTCGGGGAACGCTCCACGCAGGGCGTCGACCGTCGCGCCGATGCGGTCGGCTTCGTCTCGGGCGGCGACTATGGCGAGGAGCTTCGGCATCTGGTCCTGCGAGGCGGATATTCTGCCGCGCGTGACTGACATCGAAGCGCACATCACCGGGACCGTGTGGAAGATCGAGGTAGCAGTGGGCGACGAGGTCGCCGACGGCGACACCGTGGTCATCCTCGAGTCGATGAAGATGGAGATGCCGGTGGAGGTCGAAGACGACGGCACGGTGACCGAGATCAAGTGCAGCGAGGGCGAGTCCGTGCAGGAAGGCCAAGTCCTCGTAGTGCTCGAGTGACGCCTGACCCGGCCGCCCCTGGAGGCGAAGCCGAGGAGGGGGGCGGAACGTTGGTCGAGCTTGCCGAAGGCAAGCTGGTTGTCGATCGGCCCGCGGAGGCCGTAGCCCGCCTGCGGCTCAACAACCCGGAGAAGCGGAACGTGCTCGACCACGAGGTCCTCGACGCCATCGCGGCGACCCTGACGGAGCTCGCCGAGGGGATCGAGACCCGCTGCGTGATCGTCACCGGCACCGGCGACGCGTTCTGCGCCGGCTACGACATCGGCGCGATCCCCGACGAGTCGTTCGAACACGATGCGAAAGCCCTCGTCGCACACCCCTTCCAGGGCGCGATGGAGGCGGTCAGCGCGCATCCGTACCCCGTGATCGCCGCGATCAACGGACACTGCCTCGGCGGGGGGCTCGAGCTCGCGGTCCGTTGCGACCTGCGGGTCTGCGCCACCGAGGCGAAGCTCGGGATGCCGCCGGCCAAGCTCGGCCTCGTCTACGGGCACACCGGCCTCGAGCGCTTCATCGACGTCGTCGGCATCGCCTTCACCCGTGAGCTCTTCCTCACCGGGCGCAACGTGGACGCCCAGCGCGCCGCGGCGATCGGCCTCGTCAACGAGGTCGTCCGCGCCGAAGAGGTTGCCGATGCCGCAGTCCGCCTCGCCGCCGAGATCTCCTCGAACGCGCCGCTCTCGGTCGCCGGCAACAAACACGCGATCGAGACCCTGGCCCGCTTCCCGCGCCTGACCCCCGAGCAGGAGCGCGAGCTGATCAAGCTGCGTGAGGCCTGCTTCGGGTCCGAGGACTTCCGCGAGGGACTCACGGCCTTCGCGGAGAAGCGCAAGCCTCGCTGGCAGGGACGCTAGGCCTCAGCGGCAGTAGTGGCCGCTCGCCGGCTCGGGGTCGCGACCCTCGATGCCGGCGCAGTCGGAGAGCTCGTCGGTGAGCCGGGCGAGCCGCTCCTCCACCCCGGCGGCGCGAGCGCCGGCGGCGACGGCGGTCAGGTTGTCGAGCTCGAACGGATCGGTCTCGTGGTCGTAGAGCTCGACGTCGTCGGTATCCGCGCAGATTCCGGTCCCCAGGTCCGGCAGCGACGTGTGGCGGATGTAGACCCACGGCCCCTGGCGGACGCCGTCGTAGCGGCACGAGATCCCGCGGCCCGACTGGAGTTGCTCCTTGCCGATGTCGAGCTCGGTCAGGATCGGTCGCTGCTTCGGCCACTCGTCGCTTTGGCCGGTGAGCAGCGGCAGGAGCGAGCGGCCGTCCATGACCCGGCAGTCGCCCTCGACCGGGCAGGTCTCGGTGCCAGCCCACTCGACCACCGTTGGCACGTAGTCGATGTTGGCGGTCGGGGCGTGGATCCGGGGGATCGGATCGTTGCCGCCGAGGTACTTCGGCGGCACGCGCATCGCGAACGGCACGTGCGCGGCCTGCTCGTAGGCGAGGCCCTTGCCGCCAGGGAGCCCGTGCTGGCCGTGAAAGTTGCCGTTGTCGGAGGAGTAGACGATCACCGTGTCGTCGAGCTCGCCATTTCGGCGCAGCGCATCGGCGATGTCGCGGATGCCGCGGTCGACTGCCGGCAGCGTCTCGGAGCGGCACTGGTAGCGGAAGCGAATCTGCTCGAGCTTGCGCGCGTCGAGCGGGGGCAGCTCGCTGACGATCGGCGGCTTGTCACTCGTGTCTTCCTCGCGGATTGCCGGCAGGTCCGGGAGCTGGGTAGCGTCGAAGCGCCCTTCGTCGCGACGCGCGGGTACCGCGTCGCCGCCGCAGGGACCGCCGCTGTTGGCATTCAGGTTCTCGACGTGCGGAGCCAGCTCGCCGAGCTGCAGATAGAAGGGGGCGTCGCCGGAGAGGTCGTCGACCATCTCGATCGCGCGCTCGGTGAGCACGTCCGTCATGTAACGGCCGTCGGAGTACTCCTCCTTGCGCTGCTTGCCGTCGGTGGTCATCGTGAAGTCGTAGTAGCCGAGGCCGTTGCCACTGAGGATCGACCAGCGATCCCAGCCGGGGGCGACGTCATCCCTGTCGTCGACGTAGGAGTCGTAGCCGTTCATGAACTTGCCGACGTACGCCGTCTGGTAGCCGGCGCGCTGGAGCCACACCGGCAGTAGGTTGTCCTTGCCCTCGAGGTTGCCGTAGCCCGGCTTGTTGTTCAGGACCCCGTTGTTGTGCCCGTACTGCCCGCTCTGCAGGGCGGCGCGCGAGGGACAACAAAGCGGCGTCGCGTCGTAGTGCCGTGTGAACGTCGTCCCCTGATCGACCAGCAGCCGGTAGGTATTGGGCATCGTGCGGCGGTTGAACGAGGCGAGGTCCTGGTCGTCGGTGAGCACGAAGACGAAGTTCGGCTGGCCGCCGAACGCTGGATCGGGCTCGACGTCGGGGCGCGGGTCGCTACCACCACACCCCGAGCCCAGCGCGACGACGGCGAACACCGTCGCCGAAAAGATCGCGATATGCCTCAGGCGCAAGCGAGGATCTTCGAGGTCAAACCTAAACGCCGCCCATCGGCGAAGAGCACCTTCGCCGACACCGTTGCGGTCTTCGGGCGAGCGTCGCGGAGGGCCTGGTACGGCAGGAGCGCCTCATAGGGCGGCGCCGTGTCGCTGCCGGCCGAGACCCCGTCGGCGCGGAAGGTGACCGTGATCACGTCGGCCGGGTTCGGGACCTGGACCGAGGCGACCACCGGCTCGACCGCGCAGTTCTTCGCACCGACGGCAGCGGGAGCGACGTTGAGGAGGGCCCCGGGCCGAGTCAGACAGGAAGCTCCGGCGCAGTCGAGCAGCCGGTCGAGCTCGAGCGCGAGGTCGTCGACCACGCCCGCGTAGGCGGGATCGTGGGCGAGGTTGGTCAGCTGGTAGGGATCCGCGTAGGTGTCGTAGAGCTCGAGCTCGGGCTCGCCGGTGAGCAGGGGCGGCAGCACGCCCTCCGACGCCTCGGTTGCCCACTCGGCGTAGAGGTAGCGGGAGGTGCGAACGCCGAGGATCGGCAGGCCGGCATACGCCTCGTGGAGGATCGCGCGCCCGGTCTCGAGCTGCGGGTTGGTGAGGCTCGGCATCAGCGACTCACCGTCTTGCGTCTTGCCCGCCGCGGCTCCGCTGAGCGAGAGAATCGTCGGGACCAGGTCGGCGTTCGTCACGACGTTCTCCGACTCCTCGCCCCGCGGGATGCCGGGTCCGCGGGCGATGAACGGGACTCGCGCCGACTCCTCGTAGAGGAAGCGCTTGTTGTTGCGGATGCGGTGCTCGCCGCGCAGGAAGCCGTTGTCGGAGACGTAGAAGACGTAGGTGTTGGCGAGCTCCTTGGTCCGCTTCAGCTCGGCGAGAAGCGTCCCGACACTCTCATCCACCGCCAGCAGCGACTCCCATGAGCAGCGGCGCTTGCGAGTGATGTCGGAGATCTGGCCCGGCGTCAGGGGCGCGAGCTTCTGAATCGGCGACGGCTTGTCGGAGACGTCGGCCTCGTTGAAGGAGGGCGGTAGCGGGAACTTCTTCTGCTGCTTGAGGTCGCCGAGGTGCCGCGGGGCGGGCTCGGCACCGCGGTTGCAGCTGCGCCCGGGCTCACCGCCGCCGCCTCCGTGCGGCGCGGCGTAGCCGAGCATGAGAAAGAACGGGTTGGCGCTGGGAGCCGAGCGGCGGATGTAACGCTTCGCCTTCGTCGTGAAAACGTCCGTCGAGTAGTCCTCCTCGGCGTCCGTGTACTGGGTGAGGACGCCGTTCTGGTTCAGCGTGTAGCTGAAGTACTGCGCCCGCGAAGGCGCGAGGACTCGCCACTCGTTCCAGCCCTTCGGCACGTCGGACGGCGTCGTCCCGTATTCGTCGGGCTCCGCGTACTCGTTCAGGTACTTGCCCATGTAGGCGGTCGTGTAGCCGGACTGCTGCAGCCAGAGCGGCAGGTAGTCGTTGCCGTGGCGCTCGTTGAAGACGCCGTAGCCGCCGTCGGGCTCGACGTTCGAGAGGACGCCATGGTTGTGCGCGTACTGGCCGGTCAGCATCGTCGCCCGCGACGGGCAGCACAGGGGGAAGTTCGTGAAGTAGTTGTTCATCTCCACGCCCTTGTCCCGCATCTCCTTGCGGACCGTCTTCATCACCTTCATCGACGCCGGCTCCTGGTCGTCGGTCATGAGGACGATGATGTTCGGGCGCGTCTGCGGCGTCTGCGCGGATGCCGGCCCGGTGGCGGCGACGACGCTCGCGAGCGCGAGTCCGAAGACGAGCGCGGCGGCCGTGAAGGATCGCGCGCGGGCCGCGCGGGCGGACACTCGCGCGGTTTCGCTCGCTGCTTGTCGACGTACGTTCGGTGGCACGGCTGGTTCTCGTGTGCGGGAGGCCCCTCGCGATCGGAACACGCTGCCCACTCCCAAGTCGCGGTCGGAGGCCGCGACGAGTGGCGCAGGATAGCGTCAGCGGGCCACGGAACAGGCAGGTTCCGTACCGTGCCGCAACTACAAGTCGCGCCGATACTCGACGACCTCGAGCGCGATCATCCGGTCGAGGCCGGACGCTCCGGCGACCCAGCCCTCGCGCTCGTAGAAGCGCCGCGCGCGCATCTGGCCGCTCGGCGTCAATAGCTGCGCGCGCTCGTAATCGCGGGCGCGCATCTCCTCGAGCGCCGCATCGTGCAGGGTGGCGGCGATCCCGCTGCCCCAGAAGGCCGGGCGGACGAAAAGCTGCCAGAGATAGGCGACGCCCGGCAGCAGCGGGCGTTCGCCCTCGAAGTCGGGCAGATCGCCGGGCTCGCGCTCGCGCGCCGGGTAGAAGCCGACGTGGCCGGCGACCGCGTCGGCCCCGTGGGCGATCGCGACCCAGGTGTCCGGCTCCTGCAGGCGGCGGCGCAGGATCTCGGCGCCGGGCTCGGGATCCGGCGGCACCCAGCCGGCGGGCGCGAACTCGCGGTAGGTGGCGAAGCCGGCATGCACGGTGACGTGAATCTCCTCCCAGTCGGCAGGGGTCGCGACTCGGATGGAGATCTCGCCGGCCACGAAGCGATTTAAGCGCGGACGCGTCCGGCCCGCTTCGTAGCGTTCGGCCCGATGCCGCCGCTGATCACGTTCGAGGAGGCGCTCGAGCTCGCCGAGGTGGAGGGCCACGATCCGATCACGGAGATCGTCGAGCGCGCCTGGGCGGTGCGCACCGAGCGCTTCGGCGACTCGACCGACATGTGCTCGCTCGTCAACGCGAAGTCCGGCGGCTGCGCCGAGGACTGCGGGTTTTGCGCCCAGTCGCGCTACGCCGAGGCCGACACGCCGATGCACGCGATGATGGAGCCGGATCAGATCCTCGAGCACGCGCGCGCCGCCGAGGCGGCGGGCGCCCACCGCTTCTGCATGGTCACCCAGGGCCAGGGGCTCTCGAAGCGCGACTTCGAGAAGATCCTGGAAGGCGCGCGGCTGGTCGCGGAGAACACGAACCTGAAGCGCTGCGCCTCCGTCGGCCACATCTCGGTCGATCGTGCGAAGAAGCTCGCCGACGCCGGGATCCAGCGCGTCCATCACAACGTCGAGACCGCGCGCTCCTACTACGACGAGGTCTCGACGACCGTCCGCTACGAGGGCCGCATGCGGACGATCGACGCGACCAAGGAGGCGGGCCTCGAGACCTGCGTCGGGGGCATCCTCAACCTCGGCGAGACGCCCCGGCAGCGCGTCGAGATGGCCTTCGAGCTGGCGGAGATCAACCCGACCTCGGTGCCGATCAACCTTCTCAACCCCCGCGTGGGAACGAAGTTCGGCGACCGGGAGCTGATGGACCCGTGGGACGTCGTGAAGTGGGTCGCGATCTTCCGGCTCATCCTCCCCGACGCCCTCTTCCGTCTCTGCGGCGGCCGGGTCGAGAACCTCAAGGACCTACAGCCGCTGGCGGTCAAGGCGGGACTCAACGGGGTGATGATGGGCAACTTCCTGACCACGCTCGGCGTCGAGCCGGGCGAGGACCGGGCCAGCTTCGAGGAGCTCGGCCTGAACGTCGCCCGCCAGCCGGACAACGGCTCGAACCCGCGCCCCGACAACCGCTCGGGATGGCTCGCGGGCGAGACGCCGCCGACGCCGGTCGACGAGCTGATCGACAAGCAGGCCGACGCCAACTTCTGGGATCCGTCGACGCAGCTGCGCGTGGTGAAGAAGAAGGGCAAGCCGTCGCCCTACCCCGAGCGGCCGTCTGAGCGGACCTCGGATCCGGCCGCCGCCGGCTGGGGCGATTGAGCGAGCCCGGCAACGCCCGCGAGCGGCTCGCGGCCCTGCGCCGCACCGGCCTCCACCGGCAGATGCGCACGGTCGAGGGGTCCCAGGGTCCCCGGGTGCGGATCGACGGAGCCGAGGTGCTGCTCCTCTGCTCGAACAACTACCTCGGCCTGGCCGACCACCCGCGCGTGCGCCAGGCCGCCGCCGACGCGGCGCAGCGGCTCGGCGCCGGGTCCGGGGCGTCGCGGCTGATCTCGGGAACGATGGAGATCCACCGCGAGCTCGAGGGCCGGCTGGCCGAGTTCAAGGAGTACGAGGCGGCGCTGCTCTTCGGGGCCGGCTATCTCGCGAACACCGGGGTCGTCGCGGCGCTGACCGGGCGGGGCGGCGTCGTCTTCTCGGACGAGCTCAACCACGCGTCCATCATCGACGGCTGCCGGCTCTCCGGCGCCGAGACCTTCGTCTACCGCCATCGTGACACCGAGCACCTCGAGTACGGGCTCAATCAGGCGGGTGAGCGGGCGCAGCTCATCGTCACCGACGGCGTCTTCTCGATGGATGGCGACGTCGCGCCCTTGATCGACCTGGTCGAGCTCGCGCGCCGCTTCGGCTGCCAGGTGATGGTCGACGAGGCGCATGGGACCGGCGCGATCGGCCCCGGCGGCAGGGGATCGGTTGCGGCGGCGGGACTCGAGGGCGAGGTCGACGTGATCGTCGGCACCCTCGGCAAGGCGCTCGGCAGCTACGGCGCCTACGCGTGCGCCTCGCGCGAGACCGTCGACCTGCTCGTCAACGTGTCGCGGCCGTTCATCTTCTCGACCGCTCCACCGCCGCCGAGCGTCGGCGCGGCGCTCGAGGCGCTCTCGCTCCTCGCCTCGCGCCCGGGACTGGTCGAACAGCTGCGGCGAAACGCGGCGACGCTGCGCCAGGCGCTCGTCGGCTACGGGCTCGAGACCGGGCGCTCGCGAACCCAGATCGTCCCGGTCGTCGTCGGCGACGCGCGGCGCGCCGTCGCGCTCTGCGAGCGGGCGCTCGACGGCGGCGTCTTCGCCCAGGCGATCCGCCCGCCGACTGTTCCGGACGGGAGCTCGCGCCTGCGGCTGACGGTGATGGCCAACCACCGCGCCGACGAGCTCCAGCACGCCGCCCGGGTCATCGCCCGCGCGGCGGAGGGGCTCGGGATCGGCGGGCAGTTCGCGAACGAGCTCGGGCGCGCGGCCTAGGCGGGGCCGCGGCCGGTGGCCGGAGTCTTCGTCACCGGGACCGGGACCGAGGTCGGGAAGACCGTCGTCGCGTCGGTGATCGCCCGGACCGCGGCTGCCGGTGGCGCGCGGGTCGCTGTCTTCAAGCCCGCGGTGTCCGGGCTCGAGGAGGGCGGCGAGGCGGACCACGAGCTGCTTCGCCGTGGTGCGGGCTCGCAGCAGACCGACGACGAGATCGCCCCGTACCGCTACGACCCGCCCGTCTCGCCGCACCTGGGCGCCGAGCTGGCGGGCGAGCGGATCAGCCCGGAGCGCCTTCGCGAAGCGGCGGCGAGAGCCGGTCAGGACGCCGACCTGCTGGTCGCCGAGGGAGTCGGGGGCTTCCTCGTCCCGCTCACCCTCGGCTACCTGGTCCGCGACTTCGCCCGTGACTTGGGCCTTCCGGTCGTGATCGCGGCATCGCCGGGGCTCGGGACGATCAACCACACGCTGCTGACGGTCGAGGCCGTGCGCTCGGTGGGCCTGGAGGTGGCGTGCGTCGTCTTCACACCCTGGGCGGAAGCGCCGTCCGAGGTCGAGCGCTCGAACGTCGAGGCCGTGGCGCGGTTGGGCCGGGTGCGGGTCGAGACGCTGGCGGAGCTCGACCTGGCGAATCCCGAAAGCTGGCCCGCGCTGGAGGCACCCGCGAGCGTCTAGGCTCGCGGCGTGTCGCACGCGGCCGGTGAATCCCTCAGTTCTCTTCTCCGCGACGCCATCGCGTCGGGCAGCTACGGCCCGCTCGGCGAGCAACTCGCCGCCGACGCGGTACTCGACACCAGCAACGAGACCGGACGTCGCCTGATCCGTGGCCGCGACGCGATCGTCGCGCACCTGGAGCAGCCAGGGCCGGGTGAGGTCGCATTCTGGAATGCCCGCGAGTGGCCCGGGGGCGTCGCGCTCACGTTCGAGTGGCGGGGCGGGAGCGGCGTCGACAGGCGGCGCTGGTATGTGCGGCGCGCAGGCGGGCTGGTCGAGCGGATCTGGAGCTATGCCGCCCGCTCGAGCGACGACCCGCCGGCGGAGCTCTCCGACGAGGTGCTGGAGCGGCTCGGCGCCGGCGCGCGCCGCGCGGCGCTCGACCATTCCGGCAACTCGGGCGCGGCGCTCGAACGTGTGACGCTGGGCGACGGGACCAAGCTGATTGCGAAGCGGGTCGGGCCGGCGTCCGACTGGCTCGGACGCATCACCGGCGACCGGGGCAGGACCGCCCTGCTCTGGGAGGCCGGCGCCTTCGCCCGCCTGCCCGCGACGCTCGATCACGGGATCGAGACCGTCCTCGCCGACGGCGACGCGTGGTGGGTGTTGATGCGCGACCTCTCCTCCACCTTCCTTGGCGAAGAGCGGCGACTCACCCGCGATGAGAGCCGGCAGGTGCTCGGCATCGGCGCCGCACTTCACGCCGAGTTCTCGGGCGACGTTCCCGATGGGCCGGCCGCGCTCGCCGACCGCGTCGGGATGTCGTCGCGCCGGGTCGCCGACGCCGAGCGCGCCGGGTCCGACCTGCTGCCGAAGCAGCTCGACGCGGCATGGGACGCCTTCGCGGACTCGGTGCCCGACGACGTCGGCCGCGAGGTGCTGAAAGCAGTCGACGACGTCGCGCCGCTCGCCGCCGCGCTCGAGGCCGCCGGCCCGCTAACCCTGATCCACGGCGACCTGCGCGACGACAACCTCGGCCTCGACGGCGATACCGTCGTCCTGCTCGATTGGGATCTGGCGACGGCCGGAACCCCGACGGTCGAATTCGCCTGGTACCTCTGCCACGACGCCTGGCGGATCGACGCCACTCACGATGAGATCGAGGCGGACTTCCGCGCCGCCGAAGGCGATGCGCTGCACGACCCCGAGGTGGAGCTCGGGATGATCAGCGGCCTGGTCCAGTACGGCTGGATCTTCGGCCACTCACTCCGCGTCCACCCCGATCCGGTGGAGCAGGCCTGGGCTCGCGAGGAGCTCGACTGGTGGGTCCCGCGCGTCCGGCGCGCGCTCGAGGCCACCGGCGGGTCGCCTCAGACGGCCTGATCGCCCAGCCGCAGCAGCGTCGCGGCATTGGTCCTTCCGACCTTCAACCGGTGCGCCTCGCTGATCTCAACGGCGTCGAACCACTCGGCTCCGTCGGCCATCCGCTCGAACGGATAGTCGGCCGAGAACATCACCCGGTCGACGCCCATCTCCGCGATCGCCCCGAGCAGCGAAGGGGTGTGGTAGTTGCCGCTCGTCGTGATGTGGAAGTTCTCGCGGAGCACCTGGCGCGGCGAGCGGCCGAGCTTCACGTTCGGGTTGTGCGCGATCCGCTGCTCCAAGCGGCTGATCGCGAAGGGCAGGAACTCACCGAGATGCCCGAGGATGATCTGGAGGTCGGTCAGGCGATCGAAGAGGCCGCTCGTGAGCAACCGGAGCGCATGCGTTCCGGTCTCGACCGCGAATGCCCAGGTCGGACCGAGCAACTCCTCGCGCCCGGCGTAGATCCCGGCATTCGCCGACAGCGGGTTGCGCGGGTGCAGGTAGAAGGGGACGTCGAGTTCCACGATGCGCTCCCAGAACGGGCCGTATTCGGGCGCGTCGTAGTAGGCACCGCTGCCGTCGGGCATGTCGCTGTAGCCATTGACCAAGACGCCCTTGAATCCGAGTTCGCGGACACTGCGCTCTGCCTCCTCGGCGGCACCGTCGGGATCCTGCATCGCGACGGCAGCGAACCCGGCGAGGCGATCGGGGTGGGCGGCGACGATCTCAGCGAGCGCGTCGTTCGCCGCGCGGGCGAGCGCGCGAGCCTCCGAGGGCTCCGCGAGCGCCTGCACGCCATCCGACCCCATGGAGAGGACCATGATCTCGATCCCGAGCTGGTCCATCTCTCGGAGACGCTCCTCGATGTCGTCGAGACGATCCAGCACCCCCCTGAACTCCTGCGCTCCCCACCCCGGATTCGTGATGTAGCGCTCGAGGGCGGGCGTCGCGAAGTGTTCCTCGAGCGCGATCTTGTCCTTCACCGCTCCACTGTATCCCGGCCCTCTCGTCTTTCCCTCCGACCCCGCGACTATCGTCGGCTGCCAGATGGGTGAGTCGGTCTCCGAGCTCGATCAGCGTCACGTCTGGCACCCGTTCACGCAGCAGCAGGGGTGGGCCGAGGAGTCGCCGATGGTGATCGAGCGCGGCGAGGGGACGGACCTGATCGACGCGGAGGGCAACCGCTACATCGACGGTGTCTCGTCGCTCTGGTGCAACGTCCACGGCCACCGCCACGAGACGATCGACGCGGCGATTCGCGAGCAGCTCGACCGCATCGCCCACTCGACCATGCTCGGTCTCACCCACCCGGGCGCCGCGGAGCTCGCCGCCGAGCTGGTGAAGCTCGCCCCGCCCGGCCTCGAGCGCGTCTTCTACTCGGAGTCGGGCTCGACCGCAGTCGAGATCGCGCTGAAGATGGCGTTCCAGTACTGGCACCAAGCCGGCGAGGGGCGGCGGACGTCGTTCATCGGCCTCACCGACGGCTACCACGGCGACACGATCGGCTCAGTCTCGGTCGGGGGCATCGACCTCTTCCACGGCGTCTACGAGCCGCTCCTGTTCAAGTCGCGCCAGGTCGATCCGGGCGACATCAATCAGCTGCGCTGCGCGCTCGAGCTGCACGCGCGCGAGACCGCCGCGGTGATCGTCGAGCCCCTCGTCCAGGGCGCGGCCGGTATCCGCGTGCAGCCGCCCGGTTTCCTGCGCGAGGTGAGGGCGCTCTGCGACGAGCACGGCGTGCTCCTGATCGCCGACGAGGTCGCGACCGGCTTCGGCCGCACCGGGACGATGTTCGCCTGCGAGCAGGAGCGGGTCGCCCCCGACTTCCTCTGCCTCGGCAAGGGACTCACGGGCGGCTATTTGCCCCTCGCGGCGACGCTGACCACCGAGCGCGTCCACGACGGCTTCCTCGGAGAGCACGAGGAGTACCGCACCTTTTTCCATGGCCACACCTTCACCGGCAACCCGCTGGGCTGCGCGGCGGCGCTCGCGAGCCTCGAGGTCTTCCGCTCCGAGCAGACGCTCGTCCGCCTGCAACCCAAGATCCGGGTGCTCGGCGAGTCGCTGCGCGGGGTCGCGGCGATGCCCGAGGTTGCGGAGGTGCGGGGACGCGGCTTCATGGTCGGAATCGACCTCGGCACCCACGATCCGGCGCTGCGCATCGGCCACCGGGTGGCGCTCGAAGCCCGCGCTCGCGGCGCGATCATCCGCCCGCTCGGCGACACGATCGTGCTCATGCCGCCCCTGGCGATCTCGAAGGCCGACCTCGTGCGCCTGGTCGACGTCACTTCGGAGGCGATCCGGGTGGCGGTCGAGGATGCGTACGTGACCGCGGCGCCGCTCCGCGCCGCGGCCTGAGCGCGCTCCTCCCCGCCAGGCGTGAGATCCATCTCATCCCGCCGGCGCCTACATTTCGCTGTGATGGATCGCGGCCGGGCCGGTAGTAGGTCCGTGGATCAGGCTTTGGCAGCACCGGCGAGAGAAGCACCAGACGCGGTCGAGCTCGCCTTCGAGGAGCTCTACCGGTCGAGCCGCGACGACGTCTACGGCTACGTCTCCGGCCTCGTTCGCGACCGGAGCGCCGCCGAGGACATCACCGCGCAGGCTTTCGAGCGCGCGTTCCGCCGCCGCTCGACCTTCGACCCGAAGCGGGGCACGCACAGGGCCTGGCTGTTCGGGATCGCCCGCAACGCGGCACTCGATGAGCTCCGCCGCCGCAGCCGCCAGGCCGAGCTCGCGGTCGATCCCGAGGACGAAAGCGCGGTCTCGCCGGACGACGCCGCCGACATCGCTCTCAAGAGGCGGTTCCTGCGCGACGCGATGGCGCAACTCTCGGCGCGCGACCGCGAGCTGGTCGCCCTCAAGTACTTCGCCGGACTCGACAACGGCGAGATCGCGAGGGTGATCGGGACCAGCGAGACGAACGCCGGGACGAAGCTCCATCGCGCCATGGAGAAGCTGAGGAGGGCGTGCGATGAGACTTGAGGAACTGGAACGTCAGCTGCGGGCCGAGCGCCCGGAGATCGACCAGGAGTTCGCCCGCCAGCTCGACGACTGGGCCGCCGCCGGCTTCCCGCGCGACGGCGAGCTCGACCGGCGCGTCGGAGGGCGCGCCGGTCGCGGGTTTCTGGGCGCCGCCGGCGCCCGGCTTCGGAGCGGTTGGGAACGGGTCACCGCCGTCCCGCCGCGCCGCCTCCTGGCCCCGGTCGGGGCGGCGGCGACGCTAGTCGTCGTCGGCGCGGTGGTCATCGGCCAGGGTGGCGGTGCCGACAAGCTGAGCTCGGAGATTGGCAGCAGTGACAGCGGAGCCGAAATGGCGGCGCCCGCCGAAGACGAGGTCGTAACTCCGCTCAACGCGGACGGCGGCGGCGCGACGAGCAGCGAGGCCGCTGAGGCCGCTCCCCCGGCGCCCACTGCGAGTGACTCGGCGAATGCGGTGCCCGATTCGGGGGCTCCGGGAGAGTGCCGGTACTGCCTCTCGATGCCGAACGACGGCAACGGCAACATCTCCCGCGGTCAGGAGGACCGCCTCCAGGACGCGACGGCCCGGATGCGGCTCGGCGCCCCGGAGGGCGAGGTCCAGGAGGTCGCCAACGACGTCGTCTCCACCACCGACCGCTACGGCGGCGTCGTCATCAACTCCGAGGTCACCAGCGACCAGGGCGGAGCCCGCGCCGCATTCGAGCTCGAGATCCCGTTCGCGAAGCTCGACGCCGCGCTCACGGAGCTCTCCGAGCTCGGCGACGTGATCTCGCGCACCGAGGCGGCCGAGGACATCACGAACAAGGCCGTGCAGGCCCAGCGCGACTACGCGAACGTCCGCGAGCAGATCGCCGACAAGCGGATCGAGCTGATCGAGGCCGACACGCGAGAGGAGCGGCTGATCCTGAAGTCGCAGATCGCCTCGCTCGAGGCCCAGGCCGACACCTTCGAGGCGCAGTTCAACGGCGTCCAGCGCGAGGCGCGCTTCGCCACGGTCAACGTCGACGTGACCTCCGACGGCCCGGACTCCGACGAGGAGGGCGGCTGGGGGATCGGCGACGCGATCGACGACGCCGGCTCCGTCCTCGAGACGATCGGCGGCATCGCCCTGGTCAGCCTCGCCGTCCTCCTCCCGCTCGCGCTCGTCGGCGCGCTCGCCTACTGGCTCGTCACGCTCGCCCGCAAGGCCGGGCGTGAGAAGGCCCTGGACTCAGCCTGAGAACACATCCGGCCACGTCCTCCGCTCCCGCTTTGAATCAATGGTCCGCGGCTACGCCGCGGACTTTTTCTGCTGCTCCCGCGTCCGGGCGTGCCGGGGCGCGGCGCACCTTTGGCCGCAGCGCCTATTCGTCGAACGGGTCGAAGTCCGCTTTGCGGGCGCCGCACACGGGGCAGAACCAGCTGTCCGGGATGTCCTCGAAGGGGGTGCCGGGCGGAATGCCGCCGTCTGGGTCGCCCTCCTCCGGGTCGTAGATGAACCCACACGAGCTGCAGATCCACAACTGCTTGGTCTCGGTTCCGGTGCTCACGTTGCGCAGGTTATCGTCCCGCGTGTGACGAAAGCGCCCGCGACGCCGCGCCCCGCGGCGACGATCATCCTCCTGCGCCGCGGCGGCAAGCATTCCGATCGCGCGCTCGAGGTGCTCCTCGGCCGGCGCTCGGACACGGCCTCGTTCATGCCCGGTGTCTGGGTCTTCCCCGGCGGCATGGTCGAGGAGGACGAGGGCTTCGAGGAGTGCGCGGCCCGCGAGCTCACCGAGGAGACCGGGATCGCGCTCTCAGACGGCGCCGAGGTGCTGCCGTGGATGCGCTGGATCACCCCGGAGGTCGTCCCGATCCGCTTCGACACCTATTTCTTCGTCGCGCTCGCCCCGGCGCACAGCCCGCCGAAGCCCGACCAGGTCGAGATCGACGACGCCGGATGGTTCGAGCCCCAGCGCGCGCTCGACTCCCACGCAACCGGGGAGCTCGCGCTCGTCTTCCCGACGATCAAGACGCTCGAGACGCTGGTCCCCTACGCGCGAGCGGAGGAGGTCCTCGCCGCGGCCCCGGGCCGCTCGATGGACCCGGTCCTGCCGCGGGTGCTCGGCACGCGGGAACAGCACCGCATCGTCCTCCCCTGGGAGGACGGGTACGACGAGGCGGCGAGCGAAGTCGATTGGCTGCCGGAATGACCGCGACCCTTCCCGACGATGTCCGCAACGCGTTCCGGCGCTTCGTCACCACCGAGCTGACCACCGTCGATCGTCGCCAGCAGCCGATCACCTGGCCGGTCACCCCCTATTACGACGACGGCGCGCCGACGATCGACATCACCACGGGCCTGGGCTATCCGAAGAAGGCGGACGACGCCCGCCGCCACCCGCGGATTGCGCTGCTGTTCTCGGAGACTCACGGGTCCGGTCTCGAGAGCGCGATCCAGATCCTCGTCCAGGGAATCGCCGATGTGGACGAGGAGGACCTCCACGCGAATCGCGAGCGCTACGCGCGCGAGTCGGCCGAGAAACTGCCCATGACGGCGAAGAGGCATCCGCCGAAGTTCATTCAGCGCTCGATGAACTGGTACTACAGCCGCATCTACGTGAAGGTACGCCCGGAGAGGGTCCTGATCTGGCGCGGGAATCCGACCTCGACCGAGCCGGAGATCCACGACTGCCATCTCGAGGAGGTGCGCTCCGGCCACGCCGAGGAGCCGGCCGAGGAGCATGCTCCCGCCGCCGGCGGGCCGACCGCGTGGGACGAGCGGATCGAGGAGCTCGGGCGCCGGTATGAGACGGCTGTCCTCTCATGGGTCGGGCCCGACGGCTTCCCGCTCGCCACCCGGTTGCCGGTTGCGCTCGACGTCGAGGAGCGCCGGGTGCATTTCGACGGCGAGGCCGTCGGCCTTCCCCTCACCGACGGCCGCGCCTGTCTCACCGCCCACAGGCACGATGCCGAGTTCACCTGGCAGGAGAACTTCCAGGTGCGTGGCGATCTCGTCGCCGACGACGGCGGCTGGGCGCTCGTCCCCCGCAAGCTCGTCGGCGGCTTCGAGCTGCCCAAAGGGCTCGGCACCTACCGCTCGATCCTCTCCCGGCACATGCGCTTCCGCAAAACGGCCCGGCAGCGACTGGCCGCCCGCGGAGAGTGACCGCGATCAGGTCGCCGGGAACGCCTCCAGGCCCGCGTGCCACGGGCCGGCGGGATACGTGTGGATCCCGTGCTCGTCCATCTCGTTGCGGAGTCGGTTGAAGAGGTTGCCCGCGTTCTCGAGCGCCGCCTCGTACTCGTCCTCGGTCCGGTCATCGAGGCGCCAGAGGAAGTAGAGCTGGCGGTCGGTGATCCCGAAGTCGATCTCGTTGCGGATCTGGGCGACCCAGTCGAGGAAGCCGGGGCTGAACAGCTCGCGCAGCGCGGTCGGGTCGTAGTCGGAGGGAACGGTGGCGAGAAAGCGGCGGTTGAACTCGATCGACTCGAACTCGACCTTCCGCCGCGAGGCCATCTGCTCGACCCGCTCGCTGCCCTCGACCGACTCCACGTTGAACATCGGCACCACCTTCGCGAGGTCGGGCATGTGCGCCTTCGCCAACACCGCGCGCGGCAGCACGGTCTTCGAGAACAGCCCGCCCTCCTCATGCTCGAGCGCATCGCAAGAGGCGCCGAAGAAGCCATCCGACAGCTCGCCCGTGATCCGGTTGCTGCCACCCGGACAGAGCGCCGCCGGCCCGCCGCGCGGGTTGAGGCCACCGACCGGCTCGTAGCCGACACCACGCTTCTCGGCCAGCGCCTGCACCACCCCCGCCCACTCTTCCGCCTTCACGAGAGCTACAACAGGTCCGTGCGGCCCTGCGCCTCGAGCTGGGCCTTGTAGCGCGGGAAGACCGGCTTCGCCAGCGGGACGAGCTTGAGGATCTTCGCGACCGGTCCGCTTGCCTTGATCTGGCCGCGGGCGAGGGCGACTGTGACGTTGACATCCCCGAGCCAGAAGCGGTGCCCGGTGTCGGCCTCCATCGTCATCGTCACCTCCGGCTCCATGTCGGATGGTCCGAGGTCGACCTCGCCGGGCGCTCCCTCCTGCAGGCGGACTGTGATCTCCGACTCGGGATCGGTGTACTGGTAGCGGACGATCGTGTCGGCCTTGCGGAACTTCGTCGAGAGCTCCTCGTCGGCCATGATCTCGACGAACAGCTTGCCCAGCGTCTCGTAGACGTCCTCCGGGTTCTTGAACAGCGCCATCTGTCTCTCCTCTCCGTGCCGCATCGTATTCGTGGCTCGATCGCCACGGGTGCCGGGTCGGCCTACGGGTCGGCGAAGATCTGCGGGAAGCGACCGCCGCCGTAGTCCTCGCCGGGCGGCGACGGGTACTCACCCTGGATGACGCAGGGGGCGAAGGAGTCGGTGACACCGCTGACGCCGGGCGGCGCGGGCTGGTCGCGCCGGACCTCGTCCTCATCGGTGGGCTGCTCGAAGATCGAGTAGTCCGTGTTCTTGCAGTCGAAGCTCGGGACGACCCCGTCGCTCGCGATCCTGCTGATACCGCCGGGCGCGACGTAGGTGTTGCCGCGGTTCGTGCTCAGACGCGTCGGCCAGATCGAGAGCGACTCGGCGCTCAGGTGCGTGAGGATCCGCAGCGTGTGACGCGGCGCCGGGTCGCCGGGCTGCTTCGCCAGCGTACCCGCGTGCGCGAATCCGGGGGCGCCGAGGAAGTCGGTGACGGTGCCGCGGTTGAAGTTGAGGAAGCGCAAGAGCGGATTGAGGTTGGAGAGGAACGGATCGAGCCGGTCGAGCACCGGCCGCAAGCCGCTCAGGGTCGCGCCGAGCGCCGGCAGGCCCTTGCGCGATACCCGCTGCAGGTCGTCGAGGTCGAAGAAGAGGTTGCGCAGATTCGGCGACAGCTCGCGAACCGAGGCGAGCGTCGGGCTCAGATCCCGCGCGACCGGGAGCAGCTCACGGATCAGCGGCCGGGCATTGACCTGGAACTCATCGAGCCGGGCGAGCGTCGCCCGGGTCTCGCGCTCGAAAGTCGGCAGGATCTGGAAGGTCTCGGCGAGCGCCGTCTCCTCCGAGGCGAGCGCCTCGAACGTGTTGCGCGAGCCGACGATCGCGCCCGCGAGCGCCTCGTTGTGGGCGGTCAGTGCCTCGAACGTTTCGCCGGTGTCGCGGACGATGCCCTGGAGCGCCGCCTTCTGACGCGCGAGGATGTCGACGACGTCCGCAGCATCCGTGACGAAGGGTCCCAGGTTGCCGAGCGCGTCGTTGAAGTCGAGGCCTCGTCCCTGAATGGCCTGAGCGGCGCCCGCCTGCCAGCGCTGGAAGGAGGTGCGGGTCTCCTCGTCGAGGGCATTGAAGATCTCGTCGATCTGGGTTGCCTCCTCCGTCTGCCCGAGCCCGAGCGAGCCGCCCTCCTCGACCGCCTCGATCGACTCCGCCTCTGCGTCGGAGACGTTCGCCGCGGCGCCGAGGGAGATCGGGGCCTCCTCCTCACCGGGTTCGGAGCCCGCGGTCAGCTCGACGTACGTCTCGCCGAGCAGTGTCTTCTGCCGGAGGATCGCCCTGGCGTCGCTCGAGATCGGCGCGAACTCGGGCTCGATCTCGATCTCCGCCTGAGTCGTGTCGCGGCCGTTGACGCGCATGTCGGCGGGAGCGAGCTGGAGCGCCTTCACCTTGCCGACGGAGACGCCGCCGATCCGCACGTCGGACTCCTTCGCGAGCGAGACCGCCTCGGGGAAATAGGCGGTGATTCGGTAGCTCTCCGGCTTCAACGGGATCGGCCCGCCGAAGGCGATCCAGAGGAAGAGGATGAGACCGAAGCACGAGAGCGTGAACCCGACTGCGACCAGGATCCTCGCGATCGAGGGTGCCTGCTTTTGCATCAGCTACACCCCGCCTGCGCAAGAATCGGATCGGTGAGTCCGGTGAGGGCCTGTCTGAACGCCTCGAGTCCCGGATTGAAACTGCCGACGATGTTGAGCGCCGTCTCGCAGCTCTGGCTCAGGTAAACGCGCCAATAGGGCGCGTTCGCGTCTCCGCCGCTGAAGAGGCTGTTGCCCACGTGGGTGGCCCAGGCGACCCAGAAGAGATAGCCCTCGTCGCGGCCGCCGACCTCGGCGCCCTCGGTCCCGTTCGGGTTGAAGGCGACCGTGTTCCCGAGCTGGTTGAGCTTGTCCGCCAGACGCGTGAGCCCCGGGGTCGCGGCGCTGAACTTCTCTCCGGCGCGACGGAGGTCGGGTACGACCGGCCGCGCTGATCGCACGAACGGCCGGATCTCGTCCTGAATCGCGGGTGTCGCCCCGCGGGCGAGCGAGCGGAGCGAGGTGTTGACGTCGTCGAGCTCGCGCGCGAAGGGCCGCAGGTCGGTGAGTGTCGGGCCGAGCAGCCTGGCGAAATCGGTCGTCGCCACGAAGGTGTCCTCGGCTTGGCCGAGCGTGTCCGGGAGCAGGCCCACGGCACGCTGAACGCTCGGATCCTCGGCCGCGATCGCGCCAAGCGTGGCCTGAGAGGACGCAACGAGACGGGTCAGCTCCTCGTCGTTTCGCCCGACTGCGTTGGTGAGAATGTTGAGGTTGTGGACGAGTCGCGAGAGCTCGCCTCGGCGCTGCGCGACCAGCCGGTTGAGCTTCGCCAGGTCGCGGTTGATCGGTCCGATCCCCCCGAGCAGCTTGCCGAGCTCCTTGTCGCGCCCTTCGATGCCCTTGCCGGCGCCGACAAGCAGCACACGCAGGTACGCCCGCGTATCGGTGTCGAGCGCATTGAGGATCTCGTCGAGGTTCACGTCCGGGGCCGTGTTCGCGACCTGGATCACCTCGCCCTCCTCGTACTCGCCGGCCGCTCGGGTACCCGGATCGAGCTGGAAGAACATGTCCTTGAGCGCCGTCGTCGGCCGCATCAGCACCGTCGCGTCCCGGTAGACCGGCAGGTACTCGCGATCGATCGCGAACGTCACCAGTCCGCGGCCCTCCTCGATCTCGACGTCGGAGACGTCGCCGACCCGGACGCCCGCAACGCGCACCGTTTGGCCCTGCCCCGGAACGACCGCCTGCGCCGTCTCGAACTCGGCCTTGAGCTCGAAGGGCCGAGCCTCCAGCACCGGGATCCGCAGGCGCTGCTCCTGCACGATGTAGACGGTCACGGCGAGGCCGATCACGATCAGCCCGGCGACGGCGATGAAATCCCGGAAGTGCTTGCGGATCGCGGTCTTCACTCGCCCTCCCCTTCGAGGTAGGCCTCTGCATCGCCGGCCAGACCGAGCATGCCGAGAGCGCGCGTGCCCTGCTCGAGGGTCCGCTCCGCCTCACCGCGCTCGCCGTCCTCGCGCAGCGCCTCGACGCCGGCGAGCGCCTCGATCCTGTCGGTGAGCTTCTCGTATCCCGCCAGGCCCTCCTCGCTGAACGACGTGCCGGCCGAGGCGGGGGCGCTCGTCGTCTGCGGCGCCGCGCCGAGGCCGGCCTGGAGGCTCGGCTGCTCCTGCCGCTCGCACGGGTGATCGTCGGTGAGCTCGGTCTTCGCCGAGCTGTCCTTGGCCGGCATCGCGCCGAGCAGCGGCTGCGGGATGAGGGCGAACTCCTCGCCGAAGTCGACGATGTTGGTCCCGCTCTGCCCGAGCACCCGGCCCCACTGGCCGTTCGCGTCCCCGTTGCGGCCGATGCCGGCGAGGCCCGTCATCACGTAGCCGGTCTCCTCGAAGACGCGGCCGGCGGCGTCATGCGGGTACAGGCCGCTCGGATCGACGGGTTCGATCTCGTCGTTGGCCCAGGGGATGATCACCTCGTTGAAGCAGGAGGAGAGCGCCCGCGCCTCCTCCAGGAACGGGACCGTCCGGCTCGAGAGCTCGGCGAGCGCGGGCACCGTCGGGCGTAGGTCGGCGACGAGGCCGCGGAGCTCGGACGGGGCGACGAGCTTGCGGACCTGGCGGACGAACGGCGTTGCCACCTGCAGGGTCTCCGGCGTGGACTCGACACCTGGAAGCACCTCGCGAGCGAACGCCCGAACCTGTGGGAAGGCGGAGTTGAGGCTGGCGAAGGCCGGGCCGCCGGCACGAAGAACCGCGGGCAGCCGCTCGATCGCCTCGCCCAGGGCGACATCCTGCGCCGCGAAGGAGCCCGAGACGACGCTGAAGTCGGTGACCAGGTTGGCGAGTGTCTGCTCGTTGCGCCCCAGGCCGGCGACGACCCGGTCGAGGCCGCGGATCACGCCACTGAGATCGCCGGGCTCCGTCCCGAGGACCGCCTCGTTGACCTGCGAGGTGAACTTCCCGGCCGGCCCGGAGGTGCGCCAGAACTCCCGCAGGCCCTCGGCGCCGCCGTGCTTGATCAGGCTGTTGCCGAACTGGTCGAGGAAAGTCTGCAGGTTTGCGCGGACGTCCGCCTGCAGCGTCGTCAGCAGCTGATCGAGCTGGGGCGTGTAGCTCGTCTGAGCGACCGAGAAGGTATGCCCCTCGCCGATCTCCTCGGCCCCCGGGCTCCCGGGCTGCAGATCGATGAAGTAGTTGCCCTCGAGGAAGAGGCGCGGACGCAGCTTGAGCGTCGCGTCGGAGTGGAGCGGCAGCGCGTCCTCCTTGAACTCCATCGTCACCACCGCGCCCTCGCTGCCGCCGGCACCGACCTCTGCGACGACGCCCTCCTCCTCGTCCGCCTGCGTTCGCAGCGTCTCGCTCTCGGTGCTGGCGAGCGGCTCGACCGCGCTCACCTTGCCGACGTCGACGCCCGCGATCCGCACGGGTGAGTTCGGCCGCACGCCCTGGGCGTTCTCGAACACCGCATGCACCTCGTAGGCGTCCGCCCACGGCAGCGTCTTCGTATACGCGAGCACCGAGGCGATCACGATGACGACGATCAGGATCAGCCCGATCAGCCAGCTCGGCATCCGCTTGTCGCGGCTGGTCCTCACTTGCCGGCGCCCTTCCAGGTCTCGGGCTGGCGCGAGTCGACCCGCGTGTCGACGAACTCACGCTGCTGGTCGGCGTTCCAGAACACGGTCGTCGGCCCGCGCGAGCCGGGCAGGTCGGAGACCAGGTTGGCTGCGATGTTGGCGGGCTGGCCGGGGAGCGGGGCCGCACCCAGCGGATAGCCGCGCTGACCGAGCTGGCAGTCGGCGTCGTGCTGCCCCGCGGGCATGTACGGCCCGGCATTCGCGATCGGGATGTCGAACGGCTCGAAGGTGTTTCCGAGTGCGCTGTTCGCGCGACCGCTCGCGGTGCGCCCGGAATACGCGCCGACGCTCGCCTCGGCCTCGAACGGCAGCGGCGCGCCGGTAGCGCTCTGCCGGTACGAGTAGCCGGTGGTGGTCTCCTGCGAGAAGGACTCTGCGAAGTAGGTGAAGTAGTAGTTGAAGTAGTTGCAGACGGTCTGCGCCGGGACGACGTACTTCGAGAGCGGCGCGGCGACGTCGAAGGTGTCGCCGAGCCGTTGCAGCGAGATTCTGGTCGTCGGCTGCGCAACGAGGCGGTCGAGCTCGAGAAGGGCGGCCTCGAGGCGTTGGTTCATCGCCGGCGACCTGGCGAGCACCGGCGTCCCGACCTCGATCGCCTCGTTCAGGACCGGCAGCGTCGTGCGCAGGTCGGCGACACCCGGGCGGAGCTCGCGCGAGAGCGCGGCGAAGTCGCGCAGGAAGAGGCGCTGCTCCGGCAGCACCTCGATCCCCGTCTCGAGCGTCGGCACGCCCTCGGAGATCGTCTCCTGGAGAGCCGCGGTGTCGGAGGAGATCGCCGCGAAAGCGCGTGCCGCGTACCCGAAGAGCTCGGCCTGCTCGACAGCCACCGGGGCGACGATGCGCGCCGCATCACCGAGCTCGGGGAACAGCCGGCGTAGGCGCGTGTCGGGAGCGGTCAGCGTCTCGGCGACCGGGCGCAGGCCGCGGAAGAGCGGTTCGAGGCTGGCGACCGCGTCGTTCAGCGAGGTGCCGCGCGCGGCGAACCCATCGCCGTATCCGTCGAGGTTCGCGCGCACGTTCTCCCGCGTGGGCGCGTCGAAGGTGTTGCCGATGTCGTCGAACTCCGTTTGCTCCTGGAAGCAGCCGTTGCGGGCGCTGTCGGAGAGCTGGGAAGCGAACGTCGCCGGGTTGACGGGCAACTGGCAGACGGTCTCGTCGTCGGTGCCGATGAAGGAGTGCGCTTCGGGGGCGGGATCGCCGACGCCGCGGATGATCTCGAGGTACTTGAGCCCGAATGCGGAGCGGTAGCGGACTCGGAATACGGAGTCCATCGGCAACGGCCCGGCCGACTTGTCGAGCTTCAGGTTCAGCCTCGCGACCGCGCCCCCGTCACCCTCGCCCGCCCTCGACTCGGTCTCGGCCACAGGGTCGATCGACTCGACCACACCGACCCGGTGGCCGCCGATTCGGACCTCGTTGTTGTTGATGACGCGCGCGGCGTTCGGGACCTCCACGGAAACCCGGTAAACGGGCACGAACGGGAGCCCGCTGTTCGCGTTATAGGCGAGGAAGACAGCGACGATCGCGATCAGCACCGTGACCGCGCCGACCATCGTCGGCGATGCGGCGAGGCTCCCGAGAGGGCTGCGCCTCATCGCCGGGCTCCCCGCTTCCGCGTCTCTGTCTGGGCGTTGGTCATCAGTTCGCGAACAGGAAGTCGAGTAGCTCTTCGGTCATCTCGGCGCTCGGCAGGGCTGCCCCGCCGCCTCCGCCGTTCTGCGTCCCGCTCCCGAGTCCCTGCAGGGAGTCCTGCAGCTGATTCGGCAGGTCCTCGAGCGCGGAGGAGGGAATGTCGAGGAGATCCTCGAGCAGGTTCTCGGGTGGCGACCCGCCAGGGTCGACGGGCTCGTCGCTCGGCGTCTCGGCCGGCGCACCGGTGCCGTCGACGCCGCCATCTCCGCCGTCATCCTCCGCGCCGGTCGCGTTCTGCGCGCCGCCGCTCGAGCCGCGCCCGTCGTCCGGCGACGAGGAGCCCGACTTGGCGCGCTTGCGGCTCGGCGTGCCCGGATTGCAGAGCGGGAGAGCGGCGTCGGGGGCCGTCCCGTTCGGGCAAACGGCCGGATCGTATGGCGGCAGGCCGAGGTCCTCGTTGATCCCCGGCTGGTTCGGACCCAGCCACTGCACGCACCGTGCGGCTTCCTCGCCGTTGGGCGTCAGCGTCGATCCGTCCTCGACCGGCACCCCGACCGCCCCCTGCTCACTACGGCCACTGAAGGCGTGGCCGCAGTGCCCGGTCTCGAACGCGTTCAGGTTGATGTGCATCGAGTGGGCGATCTGGTCGAACTGCGACGAGGTCCCGGTGAGGTAGTACATCCAGTTGAGGAGCGATTCGAAGCCGGTATAGCCCTTGGTGTCCCGCTGGCCGGCTCGCGGGTCGGTGCGGCCCGTGTCGACTCCCGCACGCTCATCGATCTCGACCGAGCGACGCGGGTCGTCGATATCGCTGACGAAGTCGGCGAGCGCCTCGGCGGTCACCGGCGCCTTGCGACCCGCGTCGGCGAGCAGCTCGATCTCGTCGCGGCCGCGGCTGAGCGCGGTCTGGCCGACGCGGGCGGCGTCTCCGAGCGACACGAGGGCATCCTCGCTCGCACTGCTGAATCCGGGGAGGTTGACGGCGAGGGTGCTGAGACCGGAGGCCGAGGCGCGCAGGTCCGCGAGCAGCGGCGTCTGCTCGACGGCGAGGTTCTCGAGCTCGGCGAGCGTCGGGTTGAGCTCGGCGAGGAAGTCGTCGAGGAGGGCGAAGTCCCGTGAGAGATCCTCGCGGCGTGCCGCCGATGCGGCGGCGGCGTCCTCGGTCTCATCGACGAACTCGACCGCGTCCTCGCGCACGCGGGTGAGCTCGGCGACGACGACGTCGGAGTTCGTGTTGAGATCGCGGATGATCCGGTTCTGCTCCGCGAGGATCTTCGTCGCCTTCCGGGTTTCGGTCAGCGCCGGCGCGCCAAGCCGGATCGCCTCGTTGAGACGCTCGCCGTTGCCCGCGAGCGCGGTGCCGAACTCGGTGATCAGCAGCTGCAGGCGACGGTTGTAGGGCTCGCGCAGCGTGTTCGCGACGAGGTCGGGCTGCACCGTCTGCGAGACCTGCTCCGCCGGCACGGTGCCGCCCTCGTCGAGCGGCGGTCCCTTCGGGTCGCAGTCGATGAAGTACTCGGCGATCAGCGACTGCGGCTCGGTCGAGCACTCGGTGTCCTCGCCGAGCTCGGCGAGGTCGCCGCTGAGCTCGACCTCGACCACGGCATTCTTGTCCTCGTTCACGTCGAGGTCGATGACCGCACCGGCGTTGACGCCCGCGATGCGGATGTCGGAGCCCTCGACGATCCCGAAGGCGTTGTACATCTCGATCTTGTACTCGTGGGTGTCGTCAGCGCCGGCGCTCGCGGCGAAGCCGACTCCGATGGCGGCGAACAGGGCTGTGATCAGCGCGATCCGCCTCATGGCCCGGTCGCTCCCTGGGTCGGGTCGCACTCGCCGTTGGCACCCGAGCCGTCGGTCAGCGCCCCACCGTCGGTGAACGTGGTCGAGCCGTCACCGGGGTCGCGCTCGTTGGCGCCCGGGCAGCGGGCGACGTCGCCGAAGTTGAGCGCCGGGTTGTCCTTGTTCGGGTCGAGCAGCTCGGTGAGGTCGGGGAGGATCGGGAGCGCCGGCGAGAAGGTGTTCAGGGTCAGGCCGATGCGGGCGAGGCCTCCGGTCGCATCGATGCCGCCGATGTGGCTGAAGGTGTTGAACCAGCCGAGGGCGTCGGGGGAGTAGGCGCGGAAGAAGGAGAGGGCGCCGAGGCCGTTCTCGAGCGCGCAGACCGACTCGCCGAAAGCGCCCTGGGTGAAGTCGTCGTCGGCGACGACCCGCAGATCGTCGGCGTTTTGGGCCCCGGGGCCGCAATCGGGAGAGCCGGCGCCGTTGGCGGCCTTCGAGAGGGCGGGCTGGAGCGCGGTCAGCTCGACCAGGTCGTTGGCCCGCCCGGGGCGCTTTGCGATCGCGTCGAGGTCGCGGATCGTCGGCACCGCATCGGAGGCTGCGGCGCGGAGCTCGCCGAGGAAGGGGGCGAGCTCTCGGGCCGCGGGGCGCGAGGCGACGACGAGCGGGTCGAGGTCGTCGAGGGCGGCCCTCAGGTTGACGAAGGTGGTGTTGGCCTGGCGCATGAAGTCGGGGAGCAGGGAGATGCCCTCGGCGAGCTCGGTGCGGCGATCGCCGATCGCGTTCGTCATCACGTTCAGGTTCGAGACCAGGGCGGAGAGGTCGCCCGAGCGCGAGGCGAGGGCGCCCGAGAACTGGGCGCCGTCGACGATCAGGTTCTCGAGCGCCTGCTGGTCTCGGGTCAGCTCGCTGAACACGCGCCTCGAGGTGGAGAGGAACGGGTTCAGGTAGCGAGCGCCCTCGTTGGCTTGCTTTCCGACCCCCTCATAGGAGAGCTCGAAGCCCTGGATCACGTGCTTGAAGTCCTCGATCGTCTTCGGGTCGAGGGTGTTGAAGATCTGGTCGAGGTCGACCTCGGAGACCGTCTCTGCCTGGGTCAGGACGCCGCCGTCTGCGATCTCCTCGCCCGCCTGGGTGTCGACCGGGAGGGTGAGCTGGACCTGGCGGCCGGCGACCTGGGAGAGCGAGGGGGATCTGACCGTGGCGACGGTGCCGCGCTTGAGCGGGGCGTAGTCCTCGGAGATCGAGATCGTGACGATCGCCTGGTTGTCGTCGCCGAGCTCGATCGCCTTGACCGAGCCGGCGGGTGCGCCGCCGACGACGACCTCATTGCCCTTGACGAGCTGGCTGGCGTTCTCGAAGGTCAGGTCGACCTCGTAGCCGTCCTCGCCACCGGTGAACAGCATCACCAAGACGACCACGGCGATGGCAAGGGCGATCAGGGCCGCGACGCGGCCGATGGCTGACGAGTTCCTCAAGTCTCTTTCGTCCTGTACATCCCTAACCGCCGCAGGCCAGGGCCCACGCCGGGCAAACCTACCGATCAGGTCGGAGGCGTGTCAAAGCGCAACCGTCGCTGAAACCCGCATTACCGAGCGGTTTCCCGGGATCCTTCGTTGAGTTGTTGTTAAGCGTCGGCTGAGACGGGCCACAAGCGGCGCTCAGTGGTCGAGCAGCGACTGAAATCCCGCCGCGCGCGCGTAGAGCGTGTAGAGCCTGATCGTGGCGGCCTGCGGGGGCTCGCACGAGTTGTCGAAGACCTCGATCGCCTCCTCGTCCGTGAGCGCGGGCGTCTCCACCGGGCCGTCCTGGAGGTTGATCTGCTCGCGGATGTCGTCGACCGTCGCCAGCCGCTCCTCCTCGGTTCCGGCGTTCCAGTCCCGGCACTGCGCGAGCGGCGCCACCGACCCGACCTGAACCTGACCGACCCCCACGGGCTCGGTCTCCTCCCCCGCGTCCTCGTCTCCGCCGCAGCCGGCGAGGGCCAGCACCGCGACGCTCGCGAGCGCGGTCAGGCGACGGCGCTCAGCGATCAAGCTCGCCGGGCTCGATCAGGCCCGCGGCCTCGAGCTCCGCCGCACGGTCCGCGAAGTACCGCTCGAGCGCGCGCCCGTCGTCACTGGCGGCGGCGCGAGCCGCCTGCTCCTCGGCGTCGCGCTCGTATCCGCGCTGCGCGGCGCCGCCGGGCTTCGGCGGCATCGTGAACCAGTCGCAGATGTCCTCGGTTCCGGCGCCACCGCGGGCGGTGAAGCAGGCGAGGAGGTTGAACTCCTTCGCCGCGTCGCCCGCGCCCATGGACCCGCCGCAATTGCCCCCTCCCGGCAGGACGTCAGGCGGCACCCCTGGCCCGGGGCCGGTGACAGTGGCGGCCGTGCCGTCGGGCCCGGTGTTGTCGAACCAGCAGTTGTCGGTGTTGCCCACGAACTCGTCCCACCAGAAGTCGAGCCCGTTGGGAAGGACGCCGGAGGTTCCGCCGACGTGGTTGCCGTAGTCGTGGACCTCCTTCGGCGCCTTGAAGCCGGGCGGCGCCACGCCCATCTTGTTGTCGAAGTACCGGTTGTTGCAGGAGGTCATGATCTGCGGAGCGGTCGCACACGAGATTCCCGGGTTGACCGCGCCCTCGGGCAGGTGGTTGTCGACAACGGCGAGCACCGCGTCTGGAATCGCGAGCAGCTGGGTTCCGTAGCGCCAGTTGTCGAAGATGTAGTTGTCGTGGACGAGGCCGTCGTTGTGGCCCGCCCAGAAGACCCCGACGCCCACGGGGAGCACGCCGACGATCGGCTCGACCTGCGGGTCGGGCTCGTTGTAGAGGTTGAGGTTGTTCGAGTAGATGTAGTTGTTGTCGATCTCGACGCCGTCGGCGGGGTAGCCGGGGTGTCCCGCGGCGGAGACGGTGTCGGTCGAGAGCCCGGCCGTGTTGCCGTAGATGTGGTTTTCGGTGATCCGGACTGCGTTCCCCATCGATCCCGAGTAGGCGAGGACGTTGCCGTGGAGGTCGCAGCGCCTGACCACGGTGTTCATCCGCGGTGCGTCGGGATAGAAGTCGAGCCGGGCCTGTGCACCCGTCTCCGGCGACGCGCCCGGGTAGACCGCGGCGTCACCCGATCCGAGTCCCTCGCAGTTCTGGATCACGTTGTGGTCGGTCGTGAAGCTGAGGTGGCCGTAATCCGCGGCCCAGAAGAACTTCACCCGGTCGAGCAGGATCCCGTCGGTCTCCTCGGTGTAGAAGCCGAACTCGAGCGAGCCACGCATGAGCATGTTCCGCCCGACGAAGCCATCGGCGCGGTCGGCGCGCAGGATCACGTGCTTTGCGAAGCCGCCCGGCTTCGCGTCGGTCGCCTTCGACTCGTAGTCCTTGCCCCCATCGAGGATCACGTCCTCGGGCCGGATGCCGGAGCCCTCGATCTGGAGGTTGCAGCGCACGCACGGGCCCTCGTCCGGGATCCCGTGCCGGTCGGGTAGCGGCGGCTCAGGCGCCGGACCGCCGAGCTTGCGGCCCTGGACGTAGATCAAGTTCTGATCGTTCGGGCACTTGACCTGGTACTTGTAGCTCGGGGTCAGCGCTCCGCTCGAATCCGCCTGGGTCATGTCGGCGCAGCGGGGGTCGTTCAGCGGCGCCTGACGGGACTTCGGCTCGCGGTACGTCCCGGGCATGATCACGACGCGGTCGTTGTTGCCGGAATCGTTGACGGCGTCCTGGATCGCGCGGTACTCGCACTGCTTCGCGAGCGCCTTGTTGATGCGCTTGAGCTTCTTCGCCCGCTGCTTCGCGAGCTTCTTCACCGGCAGGCTCGGCCGGAGCTGCCAGCCCTTCGTCTGGGCGGAGCGAAGCGACTTCGCCAGGAGCCTCAGCGAGGTCTTCCCATCCTTGCCGACGCAGACGACGCGGACGTCTCCGGGCCCCTTGCCGGTGACGGCGCTGGAGAGCGTGCGCGCCTTCGGCACCTCACCGCCGGCGGCCGGCTTGACCTGTGTGTCCGGGGCGGGATCGGGCCAATACGAAGGGCGCTCGAGGTGGGCGGCCGCGGGCACGGCCAGGCCGACGAAGGCAACCGCCGTCGCGATCGCAACTGACCTGCCACGCATCCCTCTGCCCATCTGTGTCTCTCCCTCGAAGTTCAAGCTCGACGTCCGTGCGGCCGCCGCCAGCCTAGCCGAACGATTTCGATCTTGGTACAGGTGTGCCGGGCTAGTCCCGCTTCACCCGGAAGCGGGCGCGGACCTCGTTCGAGGCCCGGTCGGCCGAGTCGTAGGCGACGAGGCGAAGCTCGTAGCGCCCGGGCCGCAGGTCGGCGACGGGCAATCGCAGCCCGTTCCGACCCGGGCGTCCCTGCTTCGAGAACGATGCGACCTCGCGCCCGCCCGACGCAATGCGGGCGACGACGGCAGCGCTTCGCGACAGGCGGAACTTCGCCATGGCTCCGTCGATCCGCAGGTCACGAAGTCGCGGTGGGCGGCCTCGGCCCGGCGGAGTCACCACCTCGACCGAACCGCGCATCTGCGGATGGACCTTGCAGTAGTAGGTGAACGTGCCCTCGTGGCTGAAGGTGTGCGCGAACCCCTCCGAGGACGGGTGAGTGGCGTTGGTGGGCGGCCCCGCCGGGTCGGAGTCGAACTGCTCCGCCTGCCCGGAATCGGCGGTCACGGAGTGGTTCCGAAAGACGATGCCCTCCCAGAACCAGATCACCGTGTCACCGACCGCAACCCGTGCGGCGGCAGGCGCGTACGTGAAGTCGTCGCCTTGGACGGTGATCTCGGCGGCACCGTGGCCCGGGTGGGCGGCCGCGCCGGTCCCGCCGGCGAGCGCGAGTCCGGCGGCGACGGCGCAGGCGAGGGCCGCACGGGCCCGGCCGCTCACAGCAGAACGGCCCAGTAGGCCTGCTGGGCACGCTTGCAGAAGAACGGCGTCGCGCCCTCCGCCTCGGTGCAGCTGAAGCCGTCGAGCGGTTTCCCGCTACGCAGGAACCGCTTCGCCCCGCGCTCCGCCGGATCGCACTTCATCGAGGTCGCGCGGACCCGGTAGTCCGATCCTCCGTGCGAGACGATCGAGCATTTCTTCGTGCCGACGTGGCCCGCGCCGGCGGGCGACGGCGCCCCCCCGACGATCAAGCCCCCGATGAGGACGGCGAGCAGCACGCGGCGCTTCGAGGCGATGGTCTCTTTCTCCTCTCCTGGCTCGGAACGAAGCCTGGAGTCTAAGCTTTCCTCGCGGTGTCGGATACGGACTACGACTGGCTCGTCGTCGGCTCGGGCTTCGGGGGAAGCGTGGCCGCGCTGCGCCTGGCCGAGAAGGGCTACAAGGTCGGCGTCCTCGAGTGCGGCAAGCGGTTCGCCGACGATGACTTCGCCGAGTCGGCCTGGCGCATGCGCCGTTACTTCTGGATGCCGAGGCTCGGCATGCGCGGGATCTTCCGCATGACCTTCTTCAAGGACGTTTTCATCGTTTCCGGAAACGGAGTCGGAGGCGGGAGCCTCGGCTATGCGAACACGCTCTACCGCGCCCGCGATGCGTTCTTCCGCGACCGCCAGTGGGACGGGCTCGCCGAGTGGAAGCCCGAGCTCACGCCCCACTACGACACCGCCGAGCGCATGCTGGGCGTCGCCTCGTATGAGGGTCAGACCCCGGCCGACAAGCTGCTGCAGGCCTACGGCGAGGAGATCGGCGTCGGCGACACCTACACGCAGACCCGAGTCGGGATCTTCTTCGGTCCCGCCGGCGAGGTGGTCGAGGACCCGTATTTCGGCGGCGAGGGCCCGGCGCGCACAGGCTGCGTGCGCTGCGCGGCGTGCATGATCGGCTGCCGGTACGGGGCGAAGAACACGCTGGTCAAGAACTACCTCTGGTTCGCCGAGAAGCTCGGCGTCGAGGTGATCCCGGAGCGCCAGGTGACCGAGGTCCGGCCGACGGGCTCATCCGACGGCTCAGAGGGGTACGAGGTGCTGACCGAGCATCCCGGTGCCTGGTTTCGGAAGCGCCGCCGGACGCTGCGGGCGCGGGGCGTGATCCTCGCCGCCGGCGCCCTGGGCACGAACAAGCTGCTCGCCGACTGCAAGCACAAGGGCGCTCTGCCGCGGATCTCGAACCGGCTCGGCCAGCTGGTTCGCACCAACAGCGAGTCGATCCAGGCGGTCACGGCGGGCACCGATGAGGTCAACTACACCGAGTCGGTTGCGATCTCGTCGAGCATCTACCCAGATCCGGACACGCACATCGAGGTCGTGAGCTACGGAAACGGCGGTGACGCGATGAGCCGCCTGTTCACGATGATGACCGGCGACGGCTCGCGCCTGACCCGGCCGCTCAAGTGGATCGGCGCGATGCTCCGGCATCCGCTCAAGACCCTCAAGCTCTTCTGGTGGCCGTTCGGCTGGTCGCGGCGGACGATCATCCTGCTGGTGATGCAGGCGACCGACACGGCCATGCGACTCGTCCCCAAGCGCCGCATCTTCGGGCGCGGTGTGCGCCTCCAGACCGAGCAGGACGAAGCGCGTCCCAACCCCACGTTCCTGCCCGCCGCCGAGGCGGCCGCGAACTGGTTTGCCAAGACGATGGGCGGCACGGCGCAGAGCGCCCTGACCGAGTCTGCGCTGAACATCCCGACGACCGCGCACATCCTCGGCGGCGCCGTGATCGCCGGTAGCCCCGACGAGGGCGTCATCGACCCGCGGCACCGCGTCTTCGGCTACGAGAACCTGCTGATCACCGACGGCTCCGCGGTGCCGGCGAACCCGGGCGTGAACCCGTCGCTGACGATCACCGCCATGGCCGAGCGAGCGATGACGTTCATCCCGCCCGCCGACGAGGCCGCACCACCCGAGCTGCCCGTGGCAGCACGGGGCGCGCCGGCCTAGGCCCTCCAACAGCCAAACGTCCATTTCGCCCCTCCATAGGAGGGTGTTCGGGACGTTTGCTCAGTCGGGCAGGGCGTCCGGGGCCGCCGGGCACGCCGCGTCCGGCTCGCTCAGGGCAGGAGGCTGCCGCCCGGGGGAACGATCCAGAGCTTCTCGGCGTGCGGCGCGACGGCCTCCTCGCCCAGGTCGGCGACGGTCGCCGCCCCCTCCTTCTCCATCAGCTTCGCGAGCTGGCCCCAGGCCATCGCCACCGGCCCGACACGGTTGCCGTGCCCGAGGCCGGTCGCCCCGCGCAGGGTCCGCGCGCGCTCGCCGACCTCCGCGACGGTGAGCTCGCCGAACGCCTTCGTCCCTCCGGGAGCCGAGATCTCGTGCTCGAGCAGAGCCCCCATCAGACGATCCCGGCGTACCAGAGGCCGAACATGAGCCCGAACAGGGCGAGCGCCGGGATCAGCACCGTGCGGTAGACGGGCTCGACGATCGGCCGCGTCAGGACCCAGGCGAAGCACCCGGTCAGGCCGGCCATGGAGACGATCGACATCGGCGCGAAGACGGCCATCGCAGCCGCCGCCGCGAGCTGGGTCGGCAGCGCGGCGATCAGGACGATCACGACGGCGCCGGTCCCCGCGAGCCCGTGCAGGAGGCCGATGCCGAACGCCTGCTGCGGGCTGCGAACGTGGACGTGGCGGTGGTCCGGCCCCTCGCGCCTCAGATGCCAGTGGCGCTCGTCGCCGGGCACGTCGGAGGCGGCGCCGTGGCGGTGGCTGCCCACCCGGTAATCGCCGCGCAGCCATTTCCAGCTCACCCGGAGCGCAAGCATCAGGATCACGATCCCGACGGCCGTCTCCGCGCCGCTCTCGAGCCACGCCGGAAGCTCCGACTTGAAGAGAATCAGCGGGATCCCGATCGCGATCAGCGTGACGGCGTGGCCGAGTCCCCAGTAGGCGCCGAGGCGGACCGCGCCCCGCGTGTCGCCACCATCGGCGGCAACGAGGGAGGTGACCGCGACCAGGTGGTCGGGGTCCGACGCGTGGCGGAGGCCGAGGACGAAGGCGAGCCCGAGCGCGACCAGCAGCGGAGCGCCCTCGAAGAGGCCGGTGATCCAGGCATCGAGCTCCTCGAAGGGCTGGAAAAGGACCTCGAAGCTCATGCGACGCTCCTCGCGGCCGCAATCGCCGCCTGGCCGTAGGCGATCCCGCCGTCGTTCGGCGGGAGCCGGCGGGGGAGCAGCACCCGGAGGCCCCGTTCGCGAAGGAACGCCGCTGTGCGCTCGAGCAGCAACCGGTTCTGGAACACGC
Organism: uncultured Solirubrobacterales bacterium; assembly: GCA_963797995.1. Taxonomy (GTDB): domain Bacteria; phylum Actinomycetota; class Thermoleophilia; order Solirubrobacterales; family 70-9; genus WHSW01. Next base: position 107,766 of record CAWCRP010000009.1, on the reverse strand, counting down.
CGCCGGAGAGGATGACGAGGGAGACGCCCTGGGCCTCGGCCTCACCCGCGCAGGCGCTCGCGGTCGCCTCGGCGAGCGCGTTGTGAAAGCGCGCTCCGATCCTCGCCACCGGCACACCCGCATCGGCATCAGCGGCGAGAGCCGCGATCGTCGGGCGAGCATCAAGAGTCGCCGGCTCACCGTCGAGACGCGGCATCGGATACGCGGAGTGCTCGGCCGGGTCGGTGAGGCCCTCGAGCTCGGCAGCTGCCTGCCCCTCGTGGAAGACGCGCGCCCGGACGCCCGCAAGCGCGGCGACGGCGTCGAAGAGGCGGCCGGCGCTGGTCGTCATCGGCGAGTTGACTCCGCTGGCCGCGATCCGCGACACCGATGCCCACTCCTCCTCGGTGACCTCGCCACGGAGGGCTGCGGGGAGCGGCGGGTCCGGCAGTCCGCGTGCGCAGCGGCGAGCCAGGCACACGCCATCCGCCAGGGCTCCCGGATCGCCGCCTCGCCGCCGGGCATCGGCACCGGGAGCAGGAAGCCGCGGCGCTCGAAGCCCACCAGGTCGCCGACGAGGATCTCGCCGCCCCAGACGGTCCCGTCGGTGCCGAGGCCCGTGCCGTCGAAGATGGCCCCGACCGCCCGCTCCCCGATCCCCAGCCCGTGCTCGGCGAGGCAGGCGCCGAGATGGGCATGGTGGTGCTGCACCGCGACCGGTCTCGAGTCCCTCGAGCGAGACGGCGTGCCTGCTCGAGAGGTAGTCCGGGTGGAGGTCGTGGGCGACGATCTGCGGCGTCACCTCGAACAGCTCGCAAAAATGATCGATCCCGGCCCGAAACGACTCCAGCGTTTCCCAGTTCTTCAGGTCGCCGATGTGCGGGCCGACCCAGGCCCGGTCGCCGCGGGCGATGCAGAAGGTGTTCTTGAGCTCGGCCCCGCAGGCGAGGATCGGCCGCGCGGCCGCTTCCGGCAGCTCGAGGCTCTCGGGAACGTACCCGCGCGAGCGCCGGATCACGAGCGGCTCGCTCCGGAGCTCCGGGGAGAGCGCGCGGACCACCGAGTCGTCGGTTCGGGTCCCGATCGGGCGGTCGCTGAGCAGGAAGGCGTCGGCGATGCTCGCCAGCCGCGCGAGCGCGTCGGAGTCGCGGTAGGCGATCGGCTCGTCGGAGACGTTGCCCGATGTCATCACGAGGCTCCGGCCGAGATCGCCGAGCAGCAGATGATGAAGCGGCGAGTAGGGCAGCATCACGCCGAGGTCACGGCTGCGCGGAGCGGTTGCCGCCGCGACCGCGGCTTCCGGGCGGCGCCGCGCGAGGATGATCGGCCGCTCGGCGCCGGTCAGGAGCTCCGCCTCCGCATCGTTCAGCTCGACCAGCTCGCGGGCGGCCTCGAGGCTCGGCGCCATGAGCGCGAACGGCTTCTCCTCGCGATGCTTTCGGCGCCGCAGCTCCGCGACGGCGGCCTCGTCGGAGGCGAGGCAGGCGAGGTGGAAGCCGCCGATCCCCTTCACCGCAATGATCGCGCCGCCCGCGAGCAGGCGGGCGGCTGTGACGAGCGCGTCCGGCTCGCCGTCGGCCACCGGGATCGGAGTGCCCGAGGGATCCACCAGCGTGACCTGCGGGCCGCATTCTGGGCACGCGTTCGGCTGGGCGTGGAAGCGGCGGTCCGTCGGGTCGTCGTACTCGCGCCGGCAGGCCGGGCACATCGTGAACGACGCCATTGTCGTCAGCGGCCGGTCGTAGGGGACGCCACGGACGATCGTGAAGCGGGGACCGCAGTCGGTGCAGTTGGTGAACGGGTAGCGGTGGCGCCGGTCGGCTGGGTCGAGCACCTCGGCGAGGCAGGCGTCGCAGGTGGCGAAGTCGGCCGAGACCGCGGCCGCCGCCGGGCCGCCGCGTCGCTGATTTCAGGATCCGGAAGTCACGTTCGCCGGCGACGGCGACCGGCTCCGTGTCGAGCGACGCGACCCGTGCCAGCGGCGGCGCCTCGGCGGGGAGGCGGGCGAGGAACTCCGCCACGGCGGACTCTCGCCCTTCGACCTCGAGCTCGACCCCGCGCTCGTCGTTCAGCACCCAGCCCGCCAGACCGAGCTCGTTTGCGAGGCGGAAAACGTAAGGGCGGAAGCCCACCCCCTGGACCGTGCCGCCGACCCGGGTCCGGGCCCGCCGCATCGTGTCTGTCGTCGCCGGGGCGGCGATCAGGCGGCCCTCCCCACGGGTGACTCGGCGAGCTCGATCAGCTCGCGGAGGACGTGGTAGGCGCCCGCCTGCGCCTCCTGGATCCGGGGGATGTTCTGCGAGCTGGTGACGATCACGTGGTCGGCGAGCCGCTCGGCGGCGATCCGGCCGCCGTCGTAGCCGACCATCGCGACACTCGAGATTCCCCGGCTGCGTGCCTCGGCGAGGGCGACGACGATGTTCTCCGAGTTGCCACTGGTCGAGAGCGCGATCGCCACGTCGCCCTCCGTGCCGAGCGCGATCAGCTGGCGCTGGAAGATCTGCCCGACGCCGACGTCGTTGGCGATCGCGGTGATGATCCCGGCGTCCTCGGTGAGGTCGACCGCCCGGCGCGCGGGCCAGTCCGGGCGCGGCGGGCCGCGCAGGTCGGCGACCAGATCGATCGCGTCGGTCGCCGAACCGCCGTTGCCGAAGACGAGAGCCTTGCCGCCGCGGTCGAGGCTCGCGCGCAGGCCGGCGGCGGCGGCGAGGAGCGCCTCGCGGTTGCCCTCGATCGTTTCGCGCCGCAGCGCGCCGATCTCCTCGGCCTTCATCAGGATCGAGGAGCGGACATCGTCGAGGACCGAGCCGAGGTCGGTCTCGGCCTCCGCGAGGAACGGGTAGAGGAAGCTCGAGGCGCCCGTGTCGTGGACGGCGCGCGCCTCCCGACCCTCGAGCAGGCCGCGATGATCGAAGAAGACGTGGACCAGCTCCCAGAGCACGTGGTAGAGCGTCTCGATCAGCTCCTGGCGGACAAACGGGTCCTCGACCCGGGGTTCGAAGATCCACTCGGCCGGGCTCTCGGCGAAGGCGAGCGTCATGCAGCCGCGCCCCGACGCGAGCGCGAGCGCCTTGCGAGCGCCGTCTGACTCCTCCTCCTCGACCCCGAAGGCGATCGCGATGTCGTCGGCGCCGAGGACACCGTCGGTCTGGGCGACGATGTCGCCGCCATCGGCGACGAGCGCGATCGCCGGCAACGCGCGTTTGCCGACGATCACCGGGTGGACGAACTCCACCGCCACGTGGCGTGCATCCGAGCGTGCCGTCGGCGTGGCGCCGAGTGCGACGAGACGCCCGCCGCGGGCGAAGCGCTCGGCCATCGCGTGGCAGCAACGGGCGAGCGCCTCGGCGTTGGCGGTGAAGAAGGCCTCGTTGGCGTCATCGCGGAGCCCGGCGAGCTCGTCCAGCCTCGCCTCGAGTCCGGCGGTGGCGCCGGGCGCGCTCACGCCGATGCGACCGCCGCTTCCGCCGAGGCGCCTGTCGCCGCCCCACGAAGCCATTCGCGGAACTCCCCGACGCCCTCCCCGGTCTTCGCGCTGACCAGCATGGTCGCCGCGCCGGGGTTGACCGTGTCGACGTTCGCGATCAGCCGCTCGACGTCGAACTCGAGATGCGGCAGCAGGTCGATCTTGTTGATCACCACCAGCTCGCAGGCTCGGAACATCAGCGGGTACTTGAGCGGCTTGTCCTCCCCCTCGGTGACCGAGGTGATCATCGCCCGCACGTCCTCGCCGACTCGGAACTCCGCCGGGCAGACGAGGTTGCCGACGTTCTCGATCACCAGCAGGTCGATCGCGTCGAGGTCGAGCGCGGGGATCGCGGAGCGGACCATGTTCGCGTCGAGGTGGCACTCGCCGCCGAAGCCCTGGCCCGTGTTGAGCTGGGTCACCGGGATGTGCAAGGCCGCGAGGCGGTCGGCGTCGAGCGAACCCTGGACGTCGCCCTCGAGCACGCCGGGGCGGACGCCGTCGAGCCCGCGAAGCGTCGCCTCGAGCAGGGTCGTCTTGCCGGCGCCGGGCGCGCTCATCAGATTGACGACGCGCACGTTCGAGCGGTCGAAGTCGTCGCGGTTGGCGCGTGCGATCGTCTCGTTCGCGTCGAGCGCGTCCTCGGCGACCCTGATCTTCGTTCGGTGCATGCGCTGCCTCCTCGCTAGTGGGCGGCGCCGTGCGCGGGCGCCCTCGCGGAATCCGAAACCTCGATCGACTCGACCTCGAGCTCGTCGCCGCGCAGAACCCGGGCCCCGCTCGCCTCGCAGGCCGGACAGCGGAACACCGGCAGAACGGGCATTCCGGCCCCGGCCGCCAGGGGCACCTCGGCGTCGATCTCGAGCGGCGGCGGCGCCGGATCCCACTCGTGATCGCAGACGCGGCACTGCATCAGGGCGGTGACGTGCTCGATCTCGAGCTCGGCGCCGTCAGCGAGCGTGTCACGCGAGACGATCTCGAAATAGAACGCGAGCGAGTCGGCGACGACCTGGCGCAGGCTGCCGATGCGGACGCTGACGACCGTCACCGGCCGCCCGGCGGCGTGGCGGATTGCCGTATCGACGATCGCGCTCGAGACCGAGAGCTCGTGCATCAGCCGCTCGCCTGCTCACTCATCGCCTCGTCCTGATAGCCCTCGTCCGTGAGCAGATTCGCCACCGTCTCGAGGACCAGATCGGCGGCGCGATCGACCGAGCCGGCGACGGCGGCCGAGAGCTCCAGTCCCATCCCCTCGCCGGCCGAGGGCTCGCAGGCGACGACGACTACCTTGCCGGGCCAGCCGTTCACCGTCTTGACGAAGCGCAGGACCGTCTTCGGGTCCATGCCGTGTGGGCTGACGACCTCGCCGTCCTCGATCGGCTTGATCTCGTCCGGGTCGGGCTCGATCAGGTAGAGGGCGCCCGCCTCGCCGCCCTCCCGGGCCGTGTCGACCAGGACGAGCGCGTCGTAGCCCTGCATCACCTCGTAGGCGAGATCGAGGCCGCCCGTGCCGAAGTCGAAGACGGTCACCTGCTCGGGCACGCCACGCTCGGCGAGCCGCTTGGCGACATGGGCACCGAAGCCGTCGTCGGCCATCCAGGTGTTGCCGATCCCGGCGACCAGCACCCTGCGCCGACGCTCAGGCATGCTCGGCCTCGGCGGGCTCGTCCACCGGCTCGAGCTCGCCGGCCTTGAAGAAGAGGTAACGGCCTGTCTGGCGGAAGAGCTCCTGGCCGGGATCGTCGTCGATCGTCACCGCGACATGGGCGCCATCCTCGTAGTCGATGTAGAGGCGCTCGATGGTCGCCGTGCGCCCGTCGAGCATGCGGTCGAGGACGTCCCGTTCGGTCCCCGGTCGCAGGACCACCTTGCCTCCCTTGCGGAATCTGCGGCCTTCCAGCTCGAGCGTCGTCTCGCCGGGGTTCGGATGCCCGGGCTCGGCCGGGGGGCCCGGATCGGCCGGCATCGGCGGCGCCGCCTGATAGGCCGTGTCGAAGCCGCCGCGGCCATCGACCTGCTCGACCGGCGCCATCTTGCCGTGCAGGGAGATCATCTCCTCCGGCGTCGTCGCCGTGGCCTTGTCGATCATCGCCCGCACGGTCGGATCCTGCTCGGCGATCTGCTCGCGCTCCTCATCGCTCAGCGTTTGCACGTGGAGCAGGAGCGCCTCCTCGATCTCGGTGTTGTCGAACAGGTTGCCGAGGCTCTCGGGTGCGATCCGCGGGTGCTCGGGGAGGAAGATCGGGGCCGCGAGAACCGCGTCGTCGGCGGGGGTCGCCAGCACCGGCCAGGTGTTGACGTTCTCGCAGGCGGCGGCCGCGGCACCCGCGATCCCGTCCCGCTCGAGCGGCGAGACGAATGTGCCCGCGCCGGCCTCGATCAGCACGTGAGTCGAGAGCAGGCTCGCGAGGAGCGCGTCGGGCCGCTCGAACCGCAGCGCCTCCTCGGTATCGAGCGGCGTCGCATTGTGGACGCAGCAGCGGACCCGGGCGAGCTGGCGGGCGTCGTCGTCGAGGACGTCGAGGAGCTCGGCGCGCAGACGCACCCGGCCGTTCAAGGGCCGCCCGGCCTCACCCTCGAACTCGAACTCCACTCCGCGGCCGCGATCGAGGGCGAGCTCGCCGAGCGGGGTCGGCGGTATCTCGACGCGTCGCTCGACCGCGCTGTGCCGGGGTCCCGCGGCGTGCAGGAAGCGGACCGTCGCGCCCAGCATCGCGCTCGCGGACGCCGCGAGGATGCACTCGACCCGCAGGTGGTCGAAGGTGGCCTTGTTGCGCTCTGCGTATGCCGGCGGATAGACGATGCCGAACGGCGTCGGCGTCGCGTTCTTGGTCGCCCCGGGCGTGTAGGGGTAGAGCGCGTAGCCCTCGTAGAGCAGTGAGGAGACGAGGCTCTCCGTGTGCTCGTTCACGGGGTCCCCTCCGGCTCTGCCTCGCTCCCGATCAGATCGTCGAGAACCGCGTCGAACGTCGGCAGGCCGCGCGCCGACTTGATCCGCTCGAGCTTCGCGATCGTGTCCGTATGCGTTGGAATCCAGCCACGGAACGGATAAGCCGTATCGATGGTCTCGCGCCAGACCGAGATCGGCATCCGGAAACGCGGCGAGCGGTCCCAGGGGATCTGGACGATCTGCATCCGCCCGTCCTGAGCCTCGTAGAAGACAGTGCCGTTGAAATGGAAGCGAAGCGGCGCCGCGCCGTCGTCGAGGCCGTGGAAGTACTTCGCCGCCGCAATCTCGAGGTCGTAGGTGCAGGGAACGACGAGCTCGAACTCGGACGAGCCCTCGAAGCCGGGGACGAGGGCATCGGCCTGCGCCCAGCGAAAGTTGGTCGTGGTCGACGCCCAGCGCTCCGGCTCGCCGAACAGCTCCACCAGGCGCGTGCGGGTCGCCGGGTCATACGGGCGCTTCGAGGGCTCGACCGTGATCACGGCGGTGAGCGCGATCGTGAACACGCGCCGCGCCGAGCCGTCGGTGACCCGGACCGTGAACCCGACCGTCGGCGCCGCCGCCCGCTCGACCGGCTTCGCCGAGAGGACCTCGAAGTCCGGGTCGGGAGCGCCGGTGAACGGTGGCTCCTCGATCTCGCGGTTGAGATCCTCGACCACGCCCGGCCGGCCCCCGCCCGGCACCGGCGCGCCGTTCCCATTCGAGGGTTTGCCGCTCACCTCGCGCGCTCCTCGAGCTCGGCGAAGAAGCCGGCGATCGCTCGTTCGAGGCCGCTACCGCCCGAGATCCCCTCCCAGTTCACCTTGATCAGGCCGACGAGGCGGTAGCACTCGTCGATCGGCGCGATCGCGTACTGGGGCGTCTCCCCCATCCGGTTCACGATCAGCGCCTCAGCGTCCGATTCGAGGCCCATGAGGACCGGGTTCTCGGTCCGCAGATCGCGCCAGGAGCCAATCTCGAGCTCGGACTCGGTCGCCCCGGCCGGGCTCGGGTAAAGAGCGACGACGCTGCCGCTGACGCTCGAGTCGATGAAGAATGCGAGCCCGATCGGGATTCCGAACGAGGCCCACACCTCGTCGGAGAGCTCGAAGTCGTCGAGCCACAGGGTGCGCGTCCCGGTCGGACGCAGCTCGGCGTCGCCGCCGCGCATCGCCAGGCAGCTCTCGCAGGTGCAGAGGATGCGGCGATCGACCAGGTGAAGCAGGTGCCGATGCTCGTGGTCGAGCGGCTTGCCGCAGAGGTCGCACTGCTCCTCCGCCGCGGCGGCGGTCGACACGTCTCGCAGGGCCGGGCCCGCCGCCTTCGCCCCCGCCGCACCGTTGCCGGGCCGGGCCAGGCGACGCAAGCTGGTGACCAGCTCCGCCTGGCGGCGGGCGGCGACCTTGGCGTCGAGCGCTTCGCTCATCCTCGTGCGCTCACGCGGGCAGTGCCACCCTGGCGCCGCCCGCCCCGTCGAGCAGCGGTACCGGCGAGAGCAGCAGACGGTCGTCGTCCAGGGAGCGGCCGGCGCGCGGCAGGAAGAAGCTTCGCTCGCACTCGCCGCAGGTGAGCGTGCCCTCGCTCAGGCTTGCCGTGGCCAACGAGGCGCCGCAGCCGGCACAGACGTCGCGGAAAGCGAGCAGGTTGCCCTCGACCCTGGCGACGACGATCGCCGTGCCGCCGACCTCGGCCGAGCTGAGCTCGCCCTCGCCGACGGCGGCGACGCCGTCGAGGTCGAACCACGAGGGCGGCTGAGCGCCCGCGAGCGGATCGGATGCGACCTGGACCACGGGGAGCTCGAGCGCTCCGTTCCCGATCGGCGGCGGCGCAGTCACAGGCGTCTGAACGGCACCCTCCACTACCAGCCCCTCGAGGTCGGGCGCCATCTCGTCGAGCGCCGATTTGATCGCGAGCTCGAGCGTCGAGGAGGAGGCCGGGCAGCCGTCGCAGCTGCCCTCGAGACGGATGCGGGCGATTCCGTCCTCGACCCCGAGGAGCTCGACGTTGCCACCGTGCGACTCCATGTAGGGCCGCACGCTGTCGAGCGCCTCGGTGACCCGCTCGGCGAGGCCGACCGGGTAGAGGTCGTGGATCAGCATCAGGCTGGCGACGGCGCCGTCCTCCGCGAGCCGTCCGGCCAGCTCCGCATCGGTGCTCTCGCCGACGGCGGCGAAGATCCGCCCGAGGCCCTCGCCGTACAGCTCGATTACGGCGGCGACGAGCTCGTCGCAGGCGCGCCGCGCCGCCGGGTCGGCGACCCGCTCGAGCTCGCCCGTGAGCCGCTGGACGCGCTCGATCAGCTCCTCGGGCGCGACGGGACGCGCGACGGTGCCGTTGCCAGATCCGCCGCTCAACACATCCCCGTCGGCGTGTGCTGCACCTTGCGCACGCGCCCGCCGCCGGTGTACATGTGCACGCCACACGGCAGGCACGGATCAAAGCTGCGGACCGCCCGCATGATGTCGATGCCCTTGAAGTTCTCCGGGCCGTTCTCCTCGAAGATCGGCGTGTTCTGCACCGCATCCTCATAAGGGCCGGGAGTTCCGTAGACGTCGCGGACGCTGGCGTTCCACGGCGTCGGCGGATAGGGCTGGTAGTTGGCGATCTTGCCGCCGTCGATGACCATGTGGTGAGAGATCACACCTCGCGCCGCCTCGTGGAAGCCGACGCTGACGGCCTGGTCCGGAACGGTGAAGTCGCTCCAGCTCTTCGTTCGCCCGGCGCGGACCTCGATGAACGCACGTTCGAGACAGTGGAGGCCGATCAGGGCCGAGTAGGCCTGGTGATAGGTGCGAGCGCGATCGCGTTCGATCGCGTTCGACTTCTCCGGGATCTCCCACTCGAGCTGCATCTCGCCCGAGCTCGCCGTCTTCGGCAGCACCATCTGCAGCGAATGGCCGGTCGCCTTCGCGTAGCCGAAGTCGACGAGGCCTGCCTTGGCCGTCACCCACTGGCGGGCGAACGGGCCGCCGCCGGTGTCGCAGGCGACGTGGCGGTCGTTGCGCTCGTCGTACATCCGCGGCGAGACGACCCAGCTGTACTTGTCGGCGAAGTCGCGCTTTTGCGGCTTCGGGATCGTCACCTTGTTCCACGGGTGGCGCGGGTCGACGGGATTGCCGAGCGGGTCCTGGGTCACGAACGGCTGCTCCGTCTCGGTCCAGTCGTCGAAATAGGACGAGCCGAGCAGGATCCTGATCATCAGGTTGATCTCGACCAGGTCGGTTGAGATCAGCTCGCCGCCGAAGACCACGCCGGGGGTGATGTAGCGCTTGTTCCCCCACTCGTTCATCGTCTTGTAGTCGTAGTCGACGTAGTCGGGATCGTCGAAGGCGCCCCAGCAGACCAGGTCCGTCTCGCGGTAGCCGACCATGTCGTAGCCGGGCAGCTCGCGAAGGAAGAAGTCGTAGAGGTCGTCGTGCATCGGCACGCTGCGCTTGACGTAGTCGAAGTAGCGCATCAGCCGCACGTAGTAATCGGTCAGCGTCTGGTGGGTGATGTGAGCGCTGCAGCCGCCGGGCATGATCGTCGACGGGTGCGTGTGGCGGCCGCCGAAGAGGCAGTACATCTCGCGCGTGTAGCGCGAGACCTGAAGCGTCTCGAGGTAGAACTCGCCGACGAACGGGTTCAGCGAGCGCATGATGTCGGCGATCGTCCGGTAGCCGTGCACGTCGGAGTTCGGCGCCAGTTCCTGCTCGGCCTTGGCCAGGAGCGACGGGTTCGTCTCCTTGACCATCTGCTCGCAGAAGTCGACGTTCGCCATGCAGTCGTTGAAGATCGCGTGGTCGAACATGTAGTCCGCGGCCTCGGCCAGGTTGAAGGCGAGGTCGCCGAGCGGCGGCGGCTTCACCCCGTAGGCCATGTTCTGATTGAGGCAGGAGACGGTGCAGTGGTTGTCACCGCAGATGCCGCAGATCCGGCTGGTGATGAAGTGCGCGTCGCGCGGATCGATCCCCTTCATGAAGATGTCGAATCCGCGGAAGATCATCGACGTGCTGTAGCACTTGAGGACCTCCCGGTTCTCGAAGTCGATCTCGGTGTGGATGCCGAGTGAGCCGACGATCCGGGTGATCGGATCCCACGACATCTCCTTGACCATCACCTTGGAGTCGCCGCGCGGTGTCTCTACTGTCGCCATTTCGTTCTCTCTCCTCAGTCGGGGTGCGCGGGTCTAGGTGTAGTTGCGCGGCTGGTAGCCGCTCGTAAGCCTGGTGGTGGGCTTCCGCCACTCGGGCTCGATGTCGTAGCGGTTCTTGATGTTGCGGTGGCGGAAGTACCTGAACAGGGGCCCGTAGGTGAACTTCTCGAGCCGGGCGGCGAACGCGCCGGCCGCGTCGGGGTCCATGAACGGCATGAACTTGTCGGGGAAGCCGGGCATCGTGCAGGCCATGCAGATGCCGCCGACATTGGGGCAGCCGCCGTAGCCGTCGACCCAGCCGCGAACCGGCACGTTGCACTTGACCACCGGGCCCTTGCAGCCGAGCTTGACCAGGCAGCGGGGGTCGTCGCCGTACTCGGTCGCGAACTGACCCTGCTCGGCGAAGCCCGCGCGGTTGCAACCCTCGCGCACCGTGCGGCCGAAGAGCCAGCGTGGGCGGAGCTGCTCGTCGAGGTCGGGCACCGGGGCGCGCCCCGCCAGATGCAGGGCGAGGTAGAGCAGGACCTCGGTCATGTTGTCCGGTTGCGCCGGGCAGCCGGGGATGTTGACCACGGGAAGACCCGCAGATGACTTCCAGTCCCACCCGAGGTGGTCGGCGACGCCCATGGCGCCGGTCGGGTTGTTCTTCATCGCCGGGATTCCGCCGTAGGTCGCGCAGGTGCCGATCGCGACCACCGCTGCCGCCTTCGGAGCGAGGCGGTCGAGCCACTCGCTCGTCGTGATCGGCTGGCCCGTCTCCGGGTCGTCGCCGATCGCCGCCCAGTGGCCCTCGCCGGAGAGCTGCTCGTTCGGGATCGAGCCCTCGACGCACAGAACGAAGGGGTCGAGCTCGCCCCGCTCGGCGCGCCACCACCACTCGATGAACTCCTCGCCATTCTCATAAGCGAGAACCGGGTTGTGCACGTGCACCTTCGGCATCCCCGGGATCGCCTGGGTGATGATGTCCTCGAGACTCGGGTTGACCGCTGACGTCATCGCCACCGAATCGCCATCACAGGAGAGCCCGGTGGTCATCCAGATGACATGGGCCTCGACCGCCTCGGTCGCCGCCTGATCGGTTACGAACTGGGTGCTCAGGGCCATCTCAACCTCTCCTCGCTTGTCAACAGATCCTCGGCAGCGGGTCGCCGGCGAGCAGGTCCATGACTCGCCGGCCCCCAAAGGCCGTCTCGACCAACACCATCCCGGGCGGCTCCGCCCGGACCTCTCCAAGTTCTGCCGCCGCCTCGTGGCCGGGAAGGGCGCGCAGGGCGGCAAGTGCCGGCGCAGCTGCGTCCGGCGCGACGAAGGCGACGAGCACGCCCTCGTTGGCGACGTACATCGGGTCGATGCCCAGGAGCTCGCACGCACCGGCGACGTCGCGGCGGACGGGAATGTCGGCCTCCTTCACCGTGACCCCCACCGCCGACGCCCGCGCGAGCTCGTTCAGCACAGTGGCGACGCCCCCCCTCGTGGCGTCGCGCATGCAGCGGATCGAACCCCCCGCCGCATCGAGCAGCGCATCGGCGGCGGGCCACAGCGAACGCGTGTCGGAGACCACATCGGCCTCGAGGCCGAGCTCGCCGCGCACGAGCATGATCGCGGTGCCGTGCTCCCCGATCGTTCCCGAAACGATCACCTTGTCGCCCGGCTTGATCGAGCGCGTGCTCAGGCTCGCCCGCTCATCGACCCTGCCGACTCCGCTCGTGTTCACGTACATGCCGTCGCAGTGGCCGCGCTCGACGACCTTCGTGTCGCCGCTGATCACCTGCACGCCCGCGGCCGCGGCGGCCGTCGCGATCGCCTCGACCTCGGCCTTGAGCACGTCTGCATCGAGGCCCTCCTCGAGCACGAGCCCGAGCGTGAGTACTGCGGCCTTCGCGCCCGCGGCCGCGAGGTCGTTGACGGTGCCGTTGACCGCGAGCTCGCCGATCGAACCGCCGGGGAAGCTGAGTGGGCGAACGACGAAGGTATCCGTAGTTGTCGCGAGCTTGACCCCATCGATCTCGAAAGTGCCGGAGTCGCCGAGTTCCTCGAGTTGCTCCGAGCCGAAGGCCGGCGCGAACAAGCCCTCGATCAGCGTCTGCGTCGCCTTGCCGCCTGCGCCATGGGCCATCGTGATCCGTTCGTCCTTGAACCGCGGCCGCTTGCGGCGCGTGGTCTCGATGATCCCGAGGATCCGTTCCTCGCGCCCCACCGCCACCTTCGTCTCCGGCGTGCTCAAGCGAGAGCCTCCTTCGCGGCGCCGGAGCTGTGTGCGTAGCGGCCGTAGTTGTAATAGGCGGCGCAGGCGCCTTCCGGCGAGACCATGCAGGTGCCGATCGCGTGTTCGGGCGTGCAGGCGGTGCCGAAGACCTTGCACTCCCAGGGCTTGATCACGCCCTTGAGCACTTCGCCGCACTGGCACGCCTTGGGGTCTGCGACCCGGACACCGGGGACCTCGTAGCGGAGCTCCGCGTCGAAGTCGGCGTAGGCGGAGGAGAGCTTCAGCGCGCTCTGTGAGATGAACCCGAGCCCACGCCACTCGAAATGCGGGCGTAGCTCGAACACCTCGCTCAGGACCTTGAGCGCCGCGGGGTTGCCTTCGTAGGGAACGACGCGCTTGTACTGGTTCTCGACCTCGCAGCGGCCCTCGGCGAGCTGCGTGAGAATCATCTTGATCGACTGGAGAATGTCCAATGGCTCGAAGCCCGCGGTCACCAGTGGCTTGCCGTAGGCCGCGGGGATGAACTCGAACGGGCGGACGCCGACGATCGTCGAGACATGGCCGGGCCCGATGAATCCGTCGAGGCGCAGATCGGGTGACTCGAGCAGCGCCTTGAGCGGCGGCACGATGGTCACGTGACTGCACATGCAAAGGAAGTTCTCGACCCCCTCGGCCTTCGCCCGCTTCAGCGTCAGCGCCGTCGAGGGCGCGGTCGTCTCGAATCCGATCGCGAAGAAGACCACGGTGCGGTCCGGGTTCTCCTTCGCGATCCGCAGTGCGTCGAGCGGCGAGTACACCATGCGAATGTCGGCGCCTGTTGCGTTCGCCTCGATGAAGGTCTCGGTGGAGCCCGGGACCCGCATCATGTCGCCGAAGCACGTCAGGATCACCCCGTCCTCGCGCGCCAGGGCGATGCCGTCATCCACACGGCCCATCGGGATCACGCAGACCGGGCAGCCGGGCCCGTGGACGAGCTCGACGTTGTCCGGGAGGATCTCGTCGATGGCGTACTTGTAGATCGAGTGGGTGTGGCCGCCGCAGACCTCCATCAGCTTGTAGTGGCGGCCGGGCTCGACCGTGGCGAGGATCTCGCCGGCGAGAGCGCGGCCGAGCTCGGGATCGCGGAACTCGTCGACGAACCTCACAGGCGCGACGCCTCCTGCGCTCCGCGTCCGGACGATGTTCCGATCGCGGTGCCGGCGTGAACCAGTAGCTCGTCGTCGACCGCGACCGGCTGCACCAGGGCGATCTCGACCGTGTGGTGCTCGCCGTCCGCACCGGCGCACAAGGCCAGCTCGCGATCGGAATCGATGGCGATCACCCGCATGTCCTCGGCGACGTCGCCGCAGGTGATGCAGTGCTCGTCGGTGCACTCGGGCGGGGTCACTCGATCACGCTCGCGCGCAGCTCCTCGAGCTCCGCCTCGTAGTCCGCGCCCATGCCCTCGAGCATCTTGCGCGTCTTGACCGCCTCTGCCTCGTCGACCTTGGAGAGCGCAAAGCCGACGTGAATCAAGACCCAGTCGCCCGGACCGACGCCGCCGTCCTCCTCATCGAGAAGCCCGATGTTGACGTTCCGCCTTACGCCGGCGACATCGACCTTGGCAAGGCGATTCGCCTCGTCGACGACTTCAAGAATTTGCCCAGGGATGGCCAGGCACACGGCGCACGTTCCTCCTCCATGTACGGGCCACAACCATCACCCCTTGGGCCCTTAGGTCAACCTATTGACGGGCGCGTCATCCGGTAAGTGCGCACTACAAGGTGCGCCGCACACCTACCGGGGTGGCAACGCCCACCTAGCGAGAGCGACAGATCTGTCCGGCGGCGAGACCCCCGGACGTCAGGCGCCGGGCTGCTCGAGCCCGGGACCCGCGCCGCAGGGCCGCTTCGCGGTGCGCGGCGAAGCGTCCCACCAGAGCCCGGCCACGCTTGCTCGACCGCGGCAGGCGGCGAGCCTTCAGGTAGCGATCGAGAAATGCGTCGATACGCCGCTCTCCCTCGGCGAGGTCGCTGGCGCGGTGATCGAGCTCTTCGACCCCGCTCTCGGTGAGGCGGTAGACGCGCTTGCGCGGTCCCGAGTCCGACGGCGCCCAGTCGGAACCGACGAGTCCGTCCGCCTCGAGCCGGCGAAGGGCCCGATAGAGCGCGCCCGGGTCGGAGTCATCGAAACCGAACGGACCGAGGTTCTCGGCGAGCTCGTAACCGTGCGCTTCGCCCTCGCGGAGCAGGAGGAGCAGGCATGGCCGGAGGAAATCCTTCGGCAGGCCAGAGCTCAGAGCGTGGGGCACGTCGGCGAGTGTAATCCTGCGCGCCGCTTCTTTCCAGTCGCTGGGCCACCGGCCCGCGTAGAGCCCACTGTCTCAGGGTAGGTGAGGCTTAGCGACCCGAGGAGGACACCGATGCCCGACGAGAAGGATCAGACGAAGCTCGACGAGGAGAAGCTCCCGCCGACCTCGCTGCATGCGCACGAGTCCGGAATCGAAGAGACGAATGAACGTCCCCGCGAGGAGAACATCAAGGGCGAACTGCTGGACGACGAGCAGGACGACGCCGCGGAGGCGACGAACACGGGCGGCGCCACGTCCGGCGGTCCGCCACGAGAGGAGCCCGGCGAGGACCCCTCGAACGTTGAGCACGACGCGGGCGAGGGCACCTCGAGTACGTAGGGGCCTCTCGCAATTGACCAGCGGCCTGAGGAGGAGCGATCGACGAGCGAGAGACAAGCAAGCACGGACCCGACGCAGCGGATAAGGAAGGCGCGGAAGGCGCCAAGCAAGCCGACAATCTCGGCATCGACGAGCACCCAGGAAGCGGCGGCGAGGGGGAGGACCAAGGCGGTCTTGGCGACCGGACGGGTGCCTCGGGTGGCGCCGAACCGACTGAACCCGACGAAGGTCACGACGCCGCCGAACGGCGCCGCTAGATCAGGAGCTCACGCCGGCGGCACGTCGCCGCCGGCGGGAGTTCCGTAGTGCGCTAGCCGGCAGCGTCGAAGCGCTTGCCGACCTCGTCCCAGTTGACGACGTTCCAAAACGCGTCGAGGTAGTCGGGGCGCTTGTTCTGGTACTTCAGGTAGTAGGCGTGCTCCCACACGTCGACGCCGAGCAGCGGCGTCTGACCGTCGGAGACGGGCGAGTCCTGGTTCGCGGTCGAGGTGATCGCGACGCCGGAGCCGTCGTGGACGAGCCATGCCCACCCGGAGCCGAAGCGGCCGATGCCGGCGTTCTTGAACTCCTCCTTGAAGTCGTCGAAGGAGCCGAACTTCTCGCTGATCGCGTCGGCGAGGGCGCCCGAGGGCTCGCCGCCACCGTCGGGGCTCATGATCTGCCAGAAGAAGCTGTGGTTCGAATGTCCGCCGGCGTTGTTGCGGACGGGGCCCTGCTTGTCATCGGGAAGCGAGTCGAGGTTTTGGAGCACCTCGTCGACGTCCTTGTCGGCCCACTCGGTTCCTTCGAGCGCCGCGTTCGCCTTGTCGACGTAGGCCTGGTGGTGCTTGTCGTGGTGGATGCGCATCGTCTCCTCGTCGATGTGAGGCTCGAGCGCGTTGTAGTCGTAGGGAAGGTCGGGGACCTCGTAAGCCATTTTTCCTCCTAATGAATCCGCCCGGATCCTCCGCTTCGCGTCCGGTCCTGGCGGGTGGTTTTCTCTCGGAAAGCTGCAGTTAGACACTAACCAAGCGACTGCGCGAACCCGTCGCGCCAGCTTGGATGAGCGGGCTGCCAGCCGAGCTCGGCCTTCGCCTTGGCGTTGGTGGCGCCGCGCATGCCGGCGGCCTGACCAACGATCGCCTTACCCGCAACGAGACGCGCGAGAAAGGCCGGCACCCGGAACGGCTTCTTCGCGCCGAGCGCCTCGGCGGCCACGGGCAGCCACTCGCGGATCGCCGCCGGCTCGTCGTCGCAGACGTTGTAGACGCCAGGCGCCCCGCGCTCGGCCGCGACAACCGCGGCCGCAGCGGCATCTTCGACGTGAACGAACGAGAACGTGCCGGCTCCGTCGCCGATGATCGGAAAGCGGCGCTTGCGGATCTCCTGGGCCTGGTAACCGTCGTCGGCGTAGCTCGACCCGGGCCCGTAGAACCAGCCGTAGCGAAGCACCAGCCCGTCGAGGCCGTCCGCCTCGAGCACCTGCCGCTCGAGCTCTGAGACCGCGTCGACCGTGTCGCCGATGTCTCCGGCGGCCCCTTCGATCAGCGGATCGTCCTCGCTCTTGACCCAGCCGCCGACGGGGGCGTAGACGAAGGCGATCGACTGGGCGACGAAGCGGCGAGCGCCTGCCGCCTGCGCGGCCGCGACCAGATTGCGGGTGCCCTCGCGGCGGATCCGGTTGTTGGCGTCGAAAACCCCCTTCTGGCGCGGATCGAGCTTCCACGGCAGCGCCGTGAGCTGGTGAATGACTACCTCGGGTTTCGCGGCGGCTACGGCCGCGCTGAGTCCGTCCGGCTCGTACACGTCGCAGACGACGGCGTCGGCACCGGCGGCGCGGATCGCCTCCGCCTTCTCCTCGCGCCGGGTCATTCCCGTGACGTCGTGCCCGGCCTCGAGCAGCTGCGCGACGAGCGGTTCGCCCACCACCCCCGAGGCGCCGGCGAGGAAGACCCGGCTCACCGAAAGCTGTGTGGGGGCCCGGTCGCCGTCGCGCTCGGACCCGCGCGCGAGCCAGACCAGGAGCCCGGCGCCGATCAGCAGCAGGATCGTGTCGATTACTCCGCGCGCGTTGCTGCGCGCTTCGTCGATGTCGAAGAGGTGGTTGACGGCGTGGAACGCGTACCAGGCGGCGCCGAGGTAAAGCAGCGGCGCCCGCCACGACGGGCGTCCCACGGCGAGGACGAGGAGGACCCCGAAGGCGAGGACGAACGAGCCGACGTCGCCGACGTAGTGGGTGTTCTCGAGCCCGTAGCGGCCGATCCGCGCGTAGAACGATGCCGGCGCGAGCAGCATGTAGAGGCCCTCGAGCACGTGAAAGGCACCAAGCGCGCCGACGACGAGGCGCATCGTTCGCTCGTCGAGCTGGACCCCCCGTGGTCTGGCGCTCGGCTCCATCTCGGCCCCACCCTACCGGCGACCCGTCATCATCCACCGAGTGGAGCCGCTCCTCGACGCCCACGGCCGCGCGATCACCGACCTGCGGGTCTCGGTCACCGACCGCTGCAATTTCCGCTGCCGCTATTGCATGCCGGCCGAAGGAATGCCGTGGCTCGACCGCTCCGAGATCCTCACGTTCGAGGAGATCGAGCGCCTCGTTCGCGTGCTCGTCCACCTCGGGGTGACCGATGTGCGGCTGACCGGGGGCGAGCCGCTCGCGCGCCGCGAGTTCCCGCGGCTCGTCTCGATGCTGAGCGCGATCGACGGACTCGAGGACCTCTCGGTGACGACGAACGGCTACCTGCTCGAGCGCGACGCGCGGGCGCTGGTCGATGCAGGGATCAACCGCGTCAACGTCTCGATCGACTCGCTCGCCCGCGATCGCTTTCACGAGGTCACCCGCCGCGACGCCCTCCCGCAAGTGCTGCGGGGGCTCGAGGCGATCGGCGCCTTCGAACAGGTGCGACCGATCAAGGTGAACGCGGTCGCGATGCGGGACTTCACCGAGGACGAGGTCTTCCGCTTCGCCGAGCTCGCCCGCTCGACCGATTACCAGGTGCGCTTCATCGAGTTCATGCCGCTCGACGGCGACCGCTCCTGGAGCCCCGACCAGGTGCTCACCGGCGAGGAGATCCGCGAGCGGATCGCGACGCGCTATCCGCTCGAGCCGCTCGAGCGCGAGCCCCACGCGACCGCGCGCGTTTACCGCTTCGCCGACGGCGCCGGCGAGATCGGCTTCATCAACCCGGTGTCCGAGCCCTTCTGCGGCGACTGCAACCGGATCCGGATGACCGCCGACGGCGAGCTTCGCACCTGTCTCTTCTCGATCACCGAGACCGACCTGCGCGAGCCGCTGCGCGCCGGGGTCGACGACGCCGGCCTCGAGCAGGTGATCCGCGACGCCGTCTGGCGCAAGGAGCTCAAGCACCGCGTGAACGAGGAGGGCTTCGTTCCTCCACCGCGCACCATGTCCGCGATCGGCGGATAGGGGGTTAACCGCCCTCGGATCCCGCCGGCGCGCGGCTATCGTCGGACGATGTCCGCCCGCGCCTGGTTTTCGTTCCTCACCGTCTCGGCGCTCTGGGGCATCCCGTACCTCTTCATCAAGATCGCGGTCGACGACGGCGTCCCGCCCGCGTTCCTCGCGTGGATCCGGGTGACGATCGCGGCGGCGATGCTCGGCGCGCTCTGCTGGCGGCTGGGGCTGCTGGGGAGTCTGCGCGGCCGCTGGCGCCTGCTGGCGATCTACGCGATCGTCGAGATCACGATCCCGTTCCCGCTGATCGGGTTCGGCGAGCAGCGGGTCTCCTCCTCACTCGCGGCAATCCTGATCGCCTCGGTGCCGCTGATCGTCGCCGTGCTGGCGCTGCGCTTCGACCACGAGGAACGGGCCGGCGGCAGCCGCCTGGCCGGCCTCTTCGTCGGCTTCGCCGGCGTCGTCGCACTGGTCGGCCTCGACGTCGCCGGAGACGGCCGCGAGCTCGTCGGGGCCCTCGCCATCCTCCTCGCCGCGGTGGGATACGCCGCCGGGCCGATGCTCCTCAAGCGCGGACTCGGCGACATCGACCCGCGGCCGCTGATGGCGGGCGCGCTGGCGCTGGCAGCCGTGTTTCTCACGCCGGCGGCGATCGCGGCTCCCCCGGAGTCGATGCCGTCCGGCGATGCGCTCGGCGCCATCGTCGTGCTCAGCGTCCTCTGCACCGCGGCCGCATTCGTCGTCTTCGCGAGTCTGATCCAGGAGGTCGGCCCGAGCCGCGCCTCCGTGATCACCTACGTCGCGCCGGTGGTCGCGGTGACGCTCGGCGTCGCCTTCCTCGACGAGCGTCCGGGCGCCGGGGCGATCGCCGGGCTGCTTCTGATCCTCGCCGGCTCCTGGCTCGCGACCGGAGGCGGGAAGCCGCCCGCGCTCACCGCTCTATCAGCCTGGTCGCGGTGGCCTTCGCGACCGCGGCGACGCGGCCGCCGGGCGCGAGACCCAGCTCTGCGACCGATGCGACCGTGACCTCGGCCGCCAGCGGCTGAGGCGTGACGAGCCCCACGCGGGCCCGGTTGCCGATCTCGGTCACCGAGGTCACAACCGCCTCGAGCCGGTTCCGCGCCGAGGTCTCGACGTGCTCGGCGAGCGGTTCGAGCACGACCTCCCACGGGAAGATCGCGACCGATACCGGACCCTCGGCCGCGTCGGTCGAAGCAATCGCCCCGCCACCGTCGATCGCAACCTCGGTCAGTCCGTCCGCGCCACGGCGAGCGTGCCCCGTGAGCACCGAGGCACCCGCGAAGTCGGCGACGAACGCCGACGCCGGGCGGGCGCTGAGCTCTCCCGCCGTCCCTCGCTGGACGGCCCGGCCGCGCTCGATCACGGCGATCTCCCCGGCGAGCAGGGCGGCCTCGGCGAAGTCGTGGGTGACGAGGACGGTAGGCACCGTGAGCTCCGTGAGCGTGCGGCCGAGCTCCCTGCCGGCGGAGGCCGCCGTCGTCGCGTCGAGGGAGGCGAGCGGCTCGTCGAGCAGGAGGACCGCAGGGTCGGTGGCGAGCGCGCGGGCGAGGGCGATCCGCTGGCGCTCACCGCCGGACACCTCCACCGGCCGCGCGTCGGCCAGCCCGGCGACGCCGAAGCGCTCGAGCAGGGCCAGCGCGCGCTCCCGGCGCTCCGCGCGTGGCGTGCCGGCGAGCCCGAACGCGACGTTCCGCCACGCGCTCAGGTGCGGGAAGAGCGCGTACTCCTGGAACAGGTAGCCGCAGCGGCGCCGCTCGACGGCGAGATCCGCACCGGACTCGGAGTCGAACCAGACCGCGCCGGACGCCTCGATCCGGCCGCGCTCAGGGCGGTGGAGTCCGGCGATCGAGCGCAGCACCGTGCTCTTGCCGGCGCCCGAGCGGCCGACCAGGGCGACGCATTCGCCGGGGCCCACCTCGAGCTCGAACGTCGAGCTCGAACTCACGCAGCTCGGTTTCGATCGCGGCGGTGAGCATCAGGCTTGTGACCCGCCGAGCAGCGGCGAGCGGCCGAGGAGCTTGACCGAGAGCAGGAGCGCGGCCGAGACGCAGACGAGCACCGCGGAGAGCGCAAGCGCGGCCGGGAAGTCCGTGGAGAACTCGGCGAAGATCGCGAGCGGCGCCGTCTCCGTGATCCCCTGGAAGGAGCCGGCGAACATCAGCGTCGCGCCGAACTCACCCAGCGCCCGCCCCCAGGCGAGCGCGAGCCCGGCGGTGATCCCGTTGCCGGCGCAGGGGATCGCCACCCGCCAGAAGGCACGCGCCTCGCTCGCCCCGAGGGTGCGGGCTGCGTCCAGCAGTTTCGGATCGACGGCGGCGAACGCCGCCTGCGCCTGGCGCAGGTAGAACGGCGAGGCGACGAACGTGAGCGCGACGATCACGCCGGCGGTCTCCAGCACGAGCTCGATCCCGGCGTCCTCGAGGGCACCGCCGAGGAGGCCGTTGGGCCCGAAGGCGGCGAGCAGCCCGATCCCGGCCGCCGCCGGGGGCAACACCAGCGGCAGCTCGATCGCAGTCATCGCCAGCCGCCCGCCCGCGGAACTCGCGTGTCGCGAGCAGGTACGCGGCGGGCGTGCCGACGACGACGATGATCGAGCAGGGCGGCGAGCGTCGTCTCGAGGCTGAGCAGGAGCGCGTCGCGTGACTCGGCCTGCCCGAGGCTGTCGATGAGCTCGCCCGGCCCGGTGTCGATGAAGATCGCGACGATCGGGAGGACCAGGAAGAGCAGGGCGACGGCAAGCGCAAGGACGAGCAGGACGGCGAACGCGCCAGGGCGCCGCCGCGTCCCGGTCACTTCGGAGGCGGGCCGAAGCCTGCGTCGGCCAGCGCGTCGGCGCCCGCGCCCCTCGAGCAGGCCGTCGATGAACGACTCGGCGCGCTCCGGATTCTCTGCTCCTTCGACGACGACCGCCCCGTAGGCGACCTCGGGGGCCAGCGGCGGGGGCAGCTCGACCGCCTCGAGCGCGCCGTCGGTGGCCACGACGTCGGTGACGTAGACGAAGCCGGCGTCGACCGCGCCCTGCGTGAGCTTGCCGACGATGCCGGCGACGTCCGGTTCGAGCGAGCGGACGTTCCGCGAGAATCGCCTGCTCGAGCCCGGGCTCGAGGCCGCCGAGGACCTCCCGGGTGTAGTCGCCAACCGGGACCCCCTCGTCGCCGATCGCGAGCGCCAGGCCCGGCTCGCCCGAGGTCGCTCGAGCGCCTCGATCGTCGAGTCCGTCGGGCACGGCGAGGACGAGTTCGTTGGTGGCGAAGACTCGATCGGCTCCGCCGCGAGCCCGTCGGCGTGGAGCTCCTCGGGCAGCGAGGTGTTCGCCGCGGCGTAGACGTCGCGGAGTGACGCCCGCTCGGATCTGCGCCGCGAGGTCGTCGGAGCCGGCGAAGGACTGCTTCGCGTCGAAGTCCCGCGGACTCCGCGTACTCGGTGAACGCCGTCTCGAGCGACGACGCCGCCGAGACGACGACCGCGTCGTCCCCGAATCTTCTTCGTCGCCACAGCCGGCCGCGACCGAGCAGCGCCAGCACGGCCGCCGTCGCGAGCGCGCGCCGCGACTCAAGACCGCTCCACCATCACCGAGGTCGCCTTCACCATCGCGGTCGCGGCTACGCCCTCGGCGAGCCCGAGCTCCTCGACCGAGTCGCGGGTGATCGCCGCGGTGATCCGGTGCGGTCCCGCCTCGATCTCGACCAGCGCCATGACCCCGTCGACCTCGACCGACGTGACGACGCCGCTGAACCGGTTGCGGGCCGAGAACGTGTCTCCGGTCCGGTGGCGATCGGGATGGGAGCTGAGCCGCTCGACCTCGTCCGCGGGCACCAGGCGGCGGTTACGCTCGTCGCGGACGGTGCGGATCTTCCCGGCCCGGTCCCAGCGACGCAGCGTGTCGACGCTGACGCCGATCGCGCGGGCCGCGTCGCCAAGGGTCAGATCGCGCCATCTGCATAAGCATTGCATAGGCAAACGAAGGAGGAGAGATGAACGCACGGGAGTGGGTCGACGCCTTCGCCGCACGAGGTCGGCCAGGAGCCGCCGACGAAGGAGGAGCTCGAGGCGATCCTCGATCTCGCCGCCGTCGCCGCGCACTCCTCGGAGCGGATCGCGGCACCGGTCGCCTGCTGGCTCGGCGGCCGTACCGGGGCGACGCTTGGAGAGCTCCGCGCCGCCGCCGATCGTGTCTCCGGCCCATCCACCCCGGGGGAGGAGACCTGAAGGAGACGAAACGTGGAAACAGTCAGAGCGGACCGTTAAATGGCACGCCCGTTCCAGGTGTGTGACAATCGGCGCGCTCTGCCGCGAACGCAAGGGAAGGGGTCGAATTGGCCACCGAGGAGAAGGTCACCTACTGCCGGATCTGCGAGCCGCTCTGCGGCATGGTCGCCACGGTCGAGGACGGCGAGCTGACCAAGATCCGCCCCGACGCCGACCACCCGCTCTCCGCCGGGCTTCGCCTGCCCGAAGGGGATCGCGATGGCCGACGTCCAGAACGACCCCGACCGCGTCCTGCACCCGCTCAAGCGCCAGCGCCGACGGCAGCTTCGAGCGCGTCACCTGGCCCGAGGCGCTCGACGACATCGGCGCGCGCCTGAAGGCGATCGTCGACGAGCACGGCGGCGACGCGGTCGGCTGGTACATGGGCAACCCCGGCGCCTTCTCCTACTCGCACCCGCTCTGGGTCAAGGGCTTCCTCGACGCGCTCGGCTCCCCGCACTCCTACACGGCCTCCTCGCAGGACGTATCGAACCGCTTCGCCGCCAGCTGGTTCCTCTACGGCTCGCCCTTCCTCGTCCCGATCCCCGACCTCGCGCGGACCGACTTCCTGCTCATCGTCGGCGCCAACCCGCTCGTCTCGCACGGCAGCGTCCTCAGCGCCCCGCGGATCAAGGACCAGCTGCACGCGATCACCGGAGCGCGGCGGGCGCGTCGTCGTCGTCGACCCGCGCCGCTCGGAGACCGCGCGCGCGTTCGAGCACGTCTGCCGTCCACCCCGACGCCGACGCGTGGCTGCTGCTCTCGATGCTCCAGGTGATCTTCGCCGAGGGCCTCGAGGACCGCGAGGCGATCGCGCGCGCAGTCGACGCGGCATCGACGACGCTGCGGCGCGCTCGCCGCCGACCACACGCCCGAGGAGCACCGAGGCCCGGACCGGCGTCGCCGGCCGACGAGGTGCGCGCGCTCGCCCGCGACCTTGCCGCGCGCCGAACGCGCCGCGGTCTACGGGCGCACCGGCTCCTGCCTCGGGCGCAACGGCACCCTCGTCGCGTTCCTGCTCGACGCGCTCAACGTCGTCACCGGCAACCTCGACCGCGAGGGCGGGGCGATGTTCGGCGATCCGCCGGTCGACTTCAGCCGCGGTCGCCGACCTGGTCGGCCTCGGCACCTACGACGAAGGTGCGCTCGCGGGTCGGCGACCTGCCCGAGGTGCTCGGCTCGCTGCCGGCCTCGGTGATGGCGAAGGAGATCACGACGCCCGGCGAGGGCCAGATCCGGGCGATGTTCTTCTCCGCCGGCAACCCGGTGCTCTCGGTCCCCAACGGCGACGAGCTCGAGGCCGCGATGGGCGAGCTCGACCTCTCGGTCGCGATCGACCTCTACGTCACCGAGACCGTCGCGCCACTGCGACTACGTGCTGCCCGGCGACGACGATGTACGAGCGCGAGGACTTCCCGCTCCCGTTCCTCGCCCTACTTCACGACGCCGTTCATCCAGATGACCGAGGCGGTCGTCGCAGCCGCGCGGCGAGGCGCGCCAGGAGTGGGAGGTCATCGAGGAGATCTCCGCGCGGATCGGGGTCGTCGCCGTCGAGCTCGTGGCCGCTCCGCCAGCTCGGCCGGGTCGGGATCAAGCTCTCGCCCGCGCCGCCTCGTCGACCTGCTGCTTCGCACCGGGCCCGAAGGGCGACCTGTTCGGCCTGCGCCGCGGCGGCCTCAGCGTCAAGAAGCTGGCGCGAGAACCCGCACGGGATCGTCCTCGCCGAGCACCTCGCCGCGGACGTGCTGCGGCAAGCAGATCCGCCACGGCGACCGCACGCGTCGCTCTCGACGCGCCCGAGATCGTCGCCGAGGTCGAGCGCCTGCAGGCGGCCGAACGGTCACGACCCGGACTTCCCGCTGCGGCTGATCGGCCTGCGCGAGCTGCGCTCGCACAACTCGTGGATGCACAACGCGCCGCTGCTGATGCGCGGCGGGCGCGAGCACGCGGCGCGGATCCATCCCGACGACGCCGAGGCGCTCGGGCTCGGCGACGGCGACGTCTGCCGGGTCAGCTCCGCCGCACGGCTCGATCGAGATCGAGGCGACGCTCACCGACGAGATCAAGCAGGGCTCGATCGCCGTCCCGCACGGCTGGGGCCACAGCGGCGGCTGGAGCGTCGCCAACGCCGCCGGCGGCGCGAACGTGAACCAGCTCGCCTCCTCGGACCCGGACGACCTCGAGCGGCTCGCCGGCATGGCGTTCCTGAACGGGATCCCGGTGCGGGTCGAAGCCGTAGCCGCGGCCCCGGAGCGGGAGCGCTCCGAGGCCGCTGCCGTGCCTGCCTAGGTGCGTCAGGCGGCGTGCGGCTGGCCCTCGCCGGGGGCCTGCTCGCGGTCGCCGATCAAGCGACCGGTGAATACGGCGCCGAGGCCGCCGAGCACTCCGGCCGCAAGCGCGGCGAGCGCCCACTCCGTCCCGGCGACGTTGAGGCCGATCGCGTTGTCCAGCGACCACTCACCGGCGCCGATGCCCGCGAGGGCGAATAGAACCGCCGCGAGCGTGAGGTTGTACTCGTAGCCGTTCTCGGTGACGAAGAATCCGTTCTTCAGGTGCACGGTCAGCACCGCGGCGACCATCACTCCGATCAGCGCAGCGGCTGCGAACGGAGTGACGAGCCCGGCGGCGATCAGCAGGCCGCCCGCGAACTCGGCGGTCCCGGCTCCGATGGCGTGAGCCCTTCCCGGACGCAGGCCGATCTGCTCGAAGAAGCCGGCCGTCCCGTCGATCCCGTGGCCCCCGAAGGAACCGAACAGCTTCTGGGCCCCGTGGGCGGCGAACCCGAGCCCGACCACGATCCTCAGTGCGATAAGCGCAAGCTCCATTCCGATGCCTCCTAGTTGACGAATAAACAGTTTCTGTGTCAATCACTTTACCATAAGTAGTTTCCAGGCAAACTGTTTCCTCAGCTACCATTTACCCATGAGCTCCGCCGAAGCGCGACTCGAGGCCTGGCGCGCCGTCGTCACCAGCCACGCCGCGGTCACCGAGCGCGTGCAGAAGGCGCTCGCGGCCGCGGACCTGCCCCCGCTCAGCTGGTTCGAGCTGCTCTGGGCCGTGAAGCGGAGCCCGAACGGGCCGCCGAAGATGAGCGAGCTCGCCGAGCACCTCACCCTGAGCCGCGGCGGGATCACGAAGCTCGTCGATCGCCTCCAGCAGGCCGGCTACCTCGATCGCGTCTCGTGTGCCGATGACCGGCGCAGCCTGCAAGCGGAGCTCACGCCCGCGGGCGAGGAGATCCTCGAAGAGATGCGCGAGCGTCTACAGCGCCGAGATCGGCCGACACCTGGCGACGCTGACCGATGATCAGGCGGAGCTCGTCGCCGAAGCGCTCGGGAAGGTCACCGGAAGCACCTGCAATGACGTCGCGACGGAGCGACGCCCGCGGAAGCCGCCGCGATCGCCTAGCGCGGACTCCTCTCGCTACCCCGGCAGGCCCGCGGCCTCGAGGGCTTCGGCCTCTTGCTCGATGAAGTACGCCGCGACGCGGATCACCAGTCCAGCTCGTCGAATGTCCAAACGGCGACATGTCTCGAGGTCCACCTCGATCCCGCTACTGGCCCCGCGAGCTGAGACCCGCTGGCGCACGAGACCTTCCTGCCGTGGACCCGGAACTCCAGCGGCTCCCATTGCTGGTTTTCCAATGCGTCCGGCTCCACCCATGCCCGGACCGCGTCCGCGCCCCTCAACGTGGCTAGACCTCCGGGCCTGACAAACTCGATCTCGCGGTGGAGATCTCCGTCGCCCGCATCGAAGTCCACGCGATTCAGCGCCTCGTAAGTGCGGCGCAGATCGTTCGACCATCTCTTGTTCCGTTCCGGGCATCGGGGCTCGCGCTAGGCGACCCGCTCAGGGCCGGCATAGATGTTCACGCTGCCGCCGCGGGCGAAGCCGGCCAGGGTCATCCCGCGGTCGGCCGCGAGCTCGATCGCGAGCGAGGTCGGCGCGCCGACGCCGACGAGGATCGGACAGCCGGCGACGGCCGCCTTCTGCACCAGCTCGAACGCCAGCCGCCCGCTGACGCAGAGCACCTGATCGCCGAGCGGCAGACGCCCCTCGGCAGCGCCCAGCCGACGACCTTGTCGAGCGCGTTGTGGCGGCCGACGTCCTCGCGCACGCAGACGAGCTCGCCGGCGGCGTCGAAGAGGCCCGTCGCGTGCAGGCCGCCGCTGCCCTCGAATGCCGGCTGGACCAGGCGCTCGGGCAGGTCGGCGAGCAGGCCCCGCGTCGACCACGGGCCCTCACCTAGCGGCGGCGAGTGGACCGCGACCTCCTCGAGCGCGCCCTTGCCGCAGACCCCGCACGAGGAGGTCGTGTAGAAGCGCCGCTCCGGGACGGCGCGCGAGCAGCGGGCCCGCGACCTCGACCACGTTGGCGGCGAAGTCGCGCGTCGGCCCGGCTTCGCGCGGACCGTCGATCAGCCCCTCGCCGTGGAGAAATCCCGAGGGCGAGCTCCTCGTCGTGACCCGGCGTTCGCATCGTCACCGCGACCGGCGCGCCGTCGACGCGGATCTCGAGCGGCTCCTCCACGGCGACCCGGTCGGGCTCGCCATCGCGCTCGACTCGGGCCAGCATCGCTCGTCGTCGCCGTCCATGCGAGTACAAGTTAGGCCCTGGTGGCCCTGAGAAAGCCGAAGCGCCGTCCGACGCCGTCGAACTGGGCGAGCCTGAAGCCGCTCGGGCTCGGCGAGCAGCGGCCGAACAACTACCGCGAGGTCTTCCGGGCGATGCGGGAGAACCGCGACGAGGCCGGCTACGCCTGGCGGATCCTCAACCAGGGCGTCTGCGACGGCTGCGCGCTGGGCATCGCCGGGCTGCAGCGACTGGACGATCGACGGCACCGCACCTGTGCAACATCCGGCTGCGCCTGCTGCGCCTGAACACGATGCCCGCGCTCGACCCGGCGGTGCTCGGCGGACGTCGCAGCGCTCTCGCCAGGCGAAGCAGCGCCGAGCTGCGCGAGCTCGGCCGCCTCCCCTACCCGATGCTTCGCCGCCGTGGCGAGCCCGGCTTCAGCCGGATCGCGTGGGACGAGGCGCTCGACCTGGTCGCGGAGCGGATCCGCGCCATCGACGCCCGATCGGCTCGGCTTCTACCTGACCAGCCGCGGGACCGCCAACGAGACCTACTACGCCGCCCAGAAGGCGGTCCGCGCGATCGGGCACCAACTCGATCGACAACGCCGCCCGCGTCTGCCACTCGCCGAGCACGTTCGCGCTCAAGGAGGCGCTCGGCGTCGGCGCGACCACCTGCTCCTACAGCGACTGGATCGGCACCGACCTGCTCGTCTTCATCGGCTCCAACCCGGCCAACAACCAGCCGGTGACGACGAAGTACCTGCACCTACGCGAAGAAGGCGGGGACGAAGGTCGTGATGGTCAACCCGTACCGCGAGCCGGGCATGGAGCGCTACTGGATCCCCTCGAACCTCGAGAGCGCGCTCTTCGGCACCAAGATCACCGACCGACTTCTTCGGCTCCACACCGGCGGCGACGTCGGCTTCCTCGCCGGGGCGCTGAAGGCACCTGATCGAGGGCGGCTTCGTCGACAAGCGCTTCGTCGCCGAGCGCACGAGGGGCTTCGACGGAGCTGCGGCAAGTCGATCGAGGCCGCGTCGTGGGAGCAGCTCGAGCGCCTCTCCGGCACCACGCGCGCGGAGATGCGAGGCGTTCGCGCGGATGCTCGGCGAGGCGAAGACGCGCGGTGCTCGTCTGGAGCATGGGCGTCACCCAGCACGCCAACGGCGAGGACAACGTGCGCGCGATCGTCAACCTGGCCCTCGCGCGCGGCTTCGTCGGGCGCGAGGGCTGCGGCCTGATGCCGATCCGCGGCCACTCCGGCGTCCAGGGCGGCGCCGAGATGGGCTGCTACTCCACCGCCCTTCCCGGCGGCGTGCCGCTCGACCCCGACAGCGCGGCCGAGCTCTCGGAGAAGTGGGGATTCGAGGTTCCGGCCGACGCCCGGACTGAAGGCACCGGAGATGCTCGACGCCGCCGGCCGCGGCGAGCTCGACCTGCTCTTCAGCGTCGGCGGCAACTTCCTGGACGTGCTCCCCGACCCCGACGGCGTCCGGGCACGCGCTCGGCTCGATCCCCCTCCGCGTCCACATGGACATCGTGCTCTCGAGCCAGATGCTCGTCGAGCCGGCCGAGGACGTGCTCGTGCTCCCGGCGACGACGCGCTACGAGATCGAGGGCGGGGTGACCGAGACCAGCACCGAGCGCCGGGTCATCTTCAGCCCCGAGATCCCGGGCCGGCGGATCGAGGAGGCCCGGCCGGAGTGGGAGGTCCTGAGCGAGATCTCGGCCCGCGCGCGGCCGGAGATCGCCGAGCGGGTCCGCTTCGACGACACCGCCGCGATCCGCGCCGAGATCGCCGAGGTGGTGCCGCTCTATCGCGGGATCGAGAAGCTCGCCGAGCGCGGCGACCAGTTCCAGTACGGCGGGCCGATGCTCTGCGACGGCCCCGAGTTCCCGACCGCGGACGGCAAGGCCCACTTCTCCGCCGTCGAGGTGCCCGAGCCGCTCGCCGACGACGGCCGCCTGGCGCTCTCGACGCGCCGCGGCAAGCAGTTCAACTCGATGGTCCAGGAGCGGCGCGACGCGCTCACGGGTGCCGCGCGGGAGGCGGTCCTGATGAGCGCCGAGGATGCGCAGCGCCTCGGCGTCGCCGACGGCGAGGCCGTGCGCGTCGTATCCGACATCGGCGAGCTCGACGGGCGCGCGCTGATCGCCGCGATCTCGCCCGGCAACGTCCAGGTCCACTGGCCCGAGGGCAACGTCCTGATCGGCGACGGGATCCGCTCGCCGGAGGCGGGGATCCCGGACTACAACGTCCGCGTCAGCGTCACTCGCGCCGGCGAAGCGCCCCCGCAAGGCGTCGCCGCGCCCCATCCGCCACCCGGCTGATCCTCCCCGCGAGCAGGTCCTCGGCGATCTGGACGTCCTCCGGGGTGTTGACGTTGAAGACGATCCGCTCCGGGTCGGCGAAGCGTGCGAGGCTCTGCTCGCGGATCACGAACGGATCCAGCGCGGTGACCGCCTCGGTCATCGACGCGCCGTCGGCGAGCGCCTCGGCCAGCCGATCGACGACGCCCGGCGAGTAGCGACCGAGCAGCGGCTGCATCCGCCCGCCGACCTCGCAAACAGCGACCTCCTCCTCGAGATGGGAGATCCAGGTGAGCAGCTTCGCCGGCACCAGCGGCATGTCGCAGGCGATGGCTACCACCCCGCGACCCGCGCTCGCGCGCAGCGCCGTGACCAGGCCGGTCAGCGGGTGCTGCGGCTCCGGCGGCTCGCTCAGCACGCGGCAGTCGAGCCGCGGTAGCTGGGAGTCGGGCTTCGCGACCACGATCGGCTCGAGGCCGGCCGATCCGACGGCCGCGACGACGCGCGAGACCAGCGGCCGCCCGCCGAGCTCGACCAGCGCCTTCGGCTGCCCCATTCGGCGGCTTCGCCCGCCCGCGAGAACCGCTCCGACCGTCACAGCGCGCTTCACCTACCCAGTGTCCCATTGGAGTAGTCCGTGCCGGCACGATCGCGGGCAGCGAAGGTCCATCCAGGGATAGGATCGGGTGTCAATCGACTCAGCCTCGGCGCCGACATTCGCCGGAACACCCTCAAGGGGACAAAGATCGACGAGTCATCGCTGCAGGATGTGGACGCGGCGACCCTCAACGGTCTCGCATCGAACCCGCTCGTCCTCGAACGGCTCCTCACCCGCTCGCCAGCCGCGATACTGAGCGGTCTTGGCGGAGCTGATCGGGATCGATGACGCGCGCAGGCTCGTGCTCGAGCGCGCTGTGCCGCTCGGGCCGGAGCCGGTCGCCGTAGGCGAGGCGCTCGGACGCGTGCTCGCCGAGCCGATCGACAGCCCCGATGCGGTACCCGGCTTCGACAACTCGGCGATGGACGGCTACGCGGTGCGCGCGAGCGACACCGCCGGCGCGGGAGCCGAATCGCCGATCGAGCTCGCCCTCATCGGTGAGTCGCGAGCCGGCCACCCCGCCGCCGAGGCGCTCGGCCCGCGCGAGGCGATCGCGATCTCGACCGGGGCGATGGTGCCGGGCGGCGCCGACGCCGTGGTCAGGATCGAGGACACCGACGGGTCGCGTGAGGGGACGGTCGCGATCCGGGTCGCGGTCGAGAGCGGGCGCGACATCCGCCGCGCCGCCGAGGACATCGCCGTCGGCGATCGGGTGCTCGAGCCGGGCGCCGAGATCGGCTCGGCCGAGATCGGCGTGCTCGCGTCGGTCGGCCGGGAGCGCGTCGTCTGCGCCCGGCGCCCGCGGATCGCGGTGCTGACGACGGGCGACGAGCTCCAGGAGCCGGGCGAGCCGCTGCGCCCGGGAGCGGTGCGGAACTCGAACGCCCACACGCTCGCCGCACTCGCTCAGGAGGCGGGTGGCGAGTTGGCACTGGTCGAGCTCGTCGCCGACACGCCGGAGGCGACGGAGGCCGCGCTCGACCGCGCCCTGACCTCCGACGTCACCGTCGTCAGCGGCGGCGTTTCGGTGGGCGAGCACGATCACGTCAAGGGCGCCCTCGAGCGGCTCGGGGCCGAGCAGGTCTTCTGGGGCGTCGCGCTTCGCCCGGGCAAGCCGACCTGGTTCGGCGTCGCCCCGATGCGGCAGGGCGTCGGACCGGCGCGCGGCCTCGTCTTCGGCCTCCCCGGCAACCCGGTCTCGGCCATGGTCACCTTCCTCCTCTTCGCCCGCCCGGCGATCCGCCGGCAGCTCGGCGCCGACCCCGTATCCGGACAGAGCGCACGAGCGCAGCGCTGACCGCGCCGCAGCCGGTGATGGCGAACCGCACCCAGCTCGTCCGGTGCCGGCTCGAGCTCGGCCAGGACGGCTGGCACGCGACGCCTGACGCCCGCCCAGGGTTCGCACGTGCTCACCTCGATGCTCGGCGCCGATGCGCTCGCGATCGTGCCGCCGGGCGACGCCGGATCTCGAGGCGGGAGCCAATCCAGGTCGAGCTCCTCCCGTGAATACATACGTTCCGCCCGCCTCCTCGGAATACCGAACGTTCCGCCCGCCTCCTCGGGCTTCGCCCTCCGGGGGCGGTCGGGTCAGGCGCCAGACCCCCGGCGGGGAGCCTGGTCATAGGCTTTGACCGATGCAGGTTGAAGTCAGGCTCTTCGCCGTCTTTCGTGAGCGTGCCGGTCGTGACACGCTCACGCTCGAGGTCGGCGAGGGCTCGACCGTCGCCGACGTGCTCGCCGCAGCGGCGCGCGAGCCGGGGCTCGGCGAGATCCTCGAGCGGATGCCCGTGCGCGCCGCGCTCAACCGTGAGTACGTGGATTCGGACGCGCCGGTGGCCGCCGGTGACGAGCTCGCGCTCGTCCTCCCGGTGAGCGGCGGCGAAGCGGCGACGGTCCACGCCCGGGTGACCGACGAACCGCATTTCGATCGATGCCCTCGCCGCGGCCGTGAGCCGCAGCGGCGCCGGGGCGACGGTGGTGTTCTGCGGGACGACCCGCGACGTCGACGAGCTCTCTTATGAGGCCTACGCGGAGATGGCCGCCGAGCGGATCGAAACGATCCTCGGCGAGTGCGTCGCCAAGCACGGGCTGGAGGCCGCTGCGGGCGAGCACCGGACCGGCGCGGTGCCGCTCTCGGAGCCCAGCGTGGTCGTCGCCGTGTCCGCGGCCCACCGCGGCGAGGCTTTCGCCGGCGCCCGCGAGGCGATCGACAGGATCAAGGCGGAGGCACCGATCTGGAAGGTGGAGGTCGACGGCGGCGAGCGGACTCCCGTCGAGGGCGTCCTGCCGCCGCTCGACTCGCCCCCCGGGCTGACACACCTCGACGCGGCCGGCAACGCCCGCATGGTCGACGTGAGCGCCAAGCCGGAGACGGCCCGCCGCGCGAGGGCCGAGGCGAGCGTGCGAATGTCGCCTGCGACCGCGGCCGCCGTCGCCGCCGGCGATGCCCCCAAGGGAGACGTCCTCGGCACAGCCCGCCTCGCCGGGATCGGGGCGGCGAAGAGGACTGCGGAGCTGATCCCGCTCTGCCACACGATCCCGATCGATCACATCGAGGTCGAGGGCACCGTGGATGCGGCTGCCGGGGTCGTCAGGTTGATCGCCGAAGCCGGGACGACGGCGAAGACGGGAATCGAGATGGAGGCGATGACCGCATGCGCGGTCGCCGCTCTGACCGTCTACGACATGGTCAAGGGGATCGAGCGCGGCGTGACCGTCGAGTCCGTCCGCCTCACCCATAAGTCCGGCGGGCGCTCGGGAACCTGGGAGCCGGAGTCGTGAGCGCGCCGCGAGCGGCCGTGCTCACGATCTCGACCTCGCGGGCTCGCGACGGCGGCGAGGACGAGAGCGGCCCGGCGCTGGCCGCGTTCGCGGAGCGTGTCGGCGCCGAGGTCGTCGAGACGGAGGTGATCCCCGACGAGCGCGAGCTGATCGCCGGGCGGCTGCGCTGGTGGGCGGACGAGGGCGGCTGCGAGCTGATCCTGACCACGGGCGGCACCGGCTTCGCCCCGTCCGACGTGACCCCGGAGGCGACCCGCGACGTGATCGATCGTGAGGCGCCCGGGCTCGCCGAGGCGATGCGCGGGGCGTCACGCGAGCACGTCAAGCTCTGGATGGTCTCGCGCGGCGTCGCCGGGACCCGCGGGCGAACGCTGATCGTCAACTTCCCCGGCCGCCCGGAGTCGATCGATCAGGCCGGCGCCGGAGTAGCCGACGCGATCCCCCACGCGCTCAAGCTGCTAGCCGGCAAGCCGCACTCGCACAGTTGACGTAGCGCCATCCCGCCAGCTGACCCGTCCGCCCCCGGACGCGAAGCGGAGGAGGCGGACGGAACGTTTGTATATCGGGGCGCCCGGATTCGAACCGGGGACCTCACCGACCCGAACGGTGCGCGCTACCAGGCTGCGCCACGCCCCGAGACGTCCCAAGTATGGCGAAACGACGGCGCGGCGCGGTGGACGCCGCCGGGCATACTCAAAGGACGATGGAGCGGGAGCCGGAGGCGGCGGAGGCCGAGGCGGATCGGCAGGGGCCGTCGGCGCTTGCCGCGTTCGGCGTCGCGCTCGCCGGCGCCGCCGTCCTCGCCCTCTTGGTCGTCCTCGTCGACCCGCTCGGCGATGCGTTCTCCGACGCGATCACCGGCGATACGGACGAGCTCCGCACCGACCTCCGGGGCCTCGGCTTCGACGGCGCGCTGCTGGTACTCGCGCTCGGCCTCATCCACGCGTTCGTCTGGTACCCGGCCGAGATCCTCGACGCGGCCGTGGGCTTCGTCTGGGACTTCCACGTCGCGCTACCGATGGTGATGGCCGTCTGGCTGGTCAACGCCTGGGTCGCGTACTGGATCGGGCGCTACGCCGCCCGTCCGGTCCTCTACCGGTTCATCGGCCGCGGGCGCTTCGAGCGCGGCGAGCGGATCGCCGAGCGCGGCGGCGTGACCCTGCTGCTCGCGATGCGGCTGGTCCCGATCATCCCCTTCAGCCTCTTCAGCTACGTCGCCGGCGCGGCTCGCGTCCCGGTCTGGCGCTTCACGTGGACGACCTTCGTGGGCTACATCCCGCTGACGGCCATCTTCGTCTACCTCGGGAGCCGGCTCGAGGAGCTCTCCCCCACCGATCCGCTGCTGTGGGCCGGCGCGCTGGTGATGGTCCTGCTCGTGGTCCTCACCCACCGCCTCGGGAGGATGATCTCCGCCCACTCGGCGGCCGATCAAGCCGAGAAGCCGAGCTAACCGACCTCCTCGATGGCCGCCTCGATGTCCTCCATCGACGGGGTCGCGATCAGCTCGCGCTGCCCCTGCGGCCCGCTGACGACCACGGCAGGCTGGGCGGGCAGCTCGAGCTCCGCGGCGAGGATGGCGTCGTCGCGGACGCGTTCCTCGCTGGCCGGGTCGTCGAAGTCCTCCTCCCAGAGCTCGAGCTCGAGCTCCGGGATCGCGGCGGCGATCTCCGTGAGGAGGTCCTCGTCGACGCCTTGGCGGCCGGCGAGATCGAGGTTGCGATAGAAGGTGTCGACGTACTGCCACTGTCGCTCCTGCGCTCCTGCCGCCTCCGCGCCGATCGCCGCCAGCGTCGTCTCGTGCTCGGAGAACGAGTAGTGGTGGAACTCGAACCGGGCCTCGTCCGTGCGCGCGTACTCCTCGATCAGCGGATCGACCGTCTCGAGCTGGAAGTCCGCGCATGGATCGCATTGGAGGTCGTTGAAGACGGCGATCGTCACCTCGGCGTCCTCGGGACCGAGGCCGTCGTCGTCCTGGAAGATCCCGCCGAGCAACCGCTGGACGTCGTTCACGCCGCCGACGTCCTGCGACTCGCCCGGCCCGCCCTCGCCGACCGAGATCGAGACCACCGTCGCGACGACCGCGATCACCCCGAGCGCGAGCAGCACCCGGGGCACCCATGGGCTCAACGGCTCACCCGGCGACGGCCTTGTAGTAGCGGACCGCGATCCCGGTGAGCAGGGTCTCGAACGTCTCCTCGAGCGATGCGTCGCCCTCCTTGGCGTAGCCGATCAGGCCGCGCCGCTCGATCTCCTCGCTGCGCGCGACTACCTCTTCGACGAGGTCCGGGTGCTCGTCACAGAAGAAGGCGCCGATCGAGTAGAGCTCCGTGTCCATCAGCGATTCGAGGAACTCGCCGCCGGCCGCCTCGGAGCGGGTCTGATCGGTCGCCATCGCGGACATCGTAGATTGGCGGGCGCATGGCCCGCCGCGAAGAGATCATCGCCTTCTGCGACGAGCTCCTCGAGACCCACTCCTTCGACGACTACGGGCCCAACGGGCTGCAGGTCCCGGGCGCCGAGGAGGTGACGAGGGTGGCGACGGGAGTCTCGGCGCACCTCGAGCTGATCGAGGCGGCGCGCGACCTCGGCGCCCAGATGCTTCTCGCCCACCACGGTCTCTTCTGGGACTTCCACCCGCGGGCGCTCAGTGAGCAGATGGCCGCCCGGCTGCGGGTGGCGCTCGAATCAGGTCTTTCGGTCGCGGGCTACCACCTCCCCCTCGACGCTCACGAGGAGATCGGCAACAACGCCCTGCTCGCGAAGGGGCTCGGACTCGAGCCGGCGGGCGGCTTCGCCTCCGTCCGCGGCCGCGAGGTGGGAATCGTCGGCGAGAGCGAGGAGGGAATCGCGGCCGCAGACCTGTTCGCCGCGGTCGAGGGACTCGTCGGGCAGAAGCCGCTCGTTTTCGACAACGGCCCACCACGCGTATTCACGGTCGGCATCCTCTCGGGCGCCGGAGCCTCCGAGATCCACTCCGCCGTCCGGCTCGGCCTCGACGCGCTGCTCACCGGCGAGCCGGCCGAGCACGCGATGGCGGACGCACGCGAGGGAGGCGTCCACTTCATCGCCGCGGGCCACTACGCGACCGAGACCTTCGGCATCCGCCGCCTCGGCGAGCTGATCGCCGAACGGTTCGACGTGCAGCACACCTTCATAGACGTGCCAAACCCCGTCTGACGGCTGACCCGGCCGTCCCCGGAGGGCGAAGCCCGAGGAGGCGGGCGGAACGTTCGGTATTCCGAGGAGACGGGCGGAACGTTCGGTATTGATGGATTTTTTATTGACATGTCCGGGCGCAGCGATAAGACTCCCCTTCACTTCGCAAGCGATGAAGGAGAGTGCCAGTGGCGAATCACCTGACCCCGACCGAGCTCGCCGACGAAGTCAAGATGGAGCGGCGGGATGTGATCTCCAAGTGCATGGAGATGGGGGTTCCGATCTTCAACGGTCGCATCGACAAGACGCTCTTCGTTTCGAATCTCCGCCGCATGGGCGAGACCGCGAAGCAGCCGCAAACCGCCGCCTAGGACGCACCCGACAACCGACTCGGGCGCGCTACTCGATCGCGTCCTGCTTGCCCTCCGCCATGAACAGGCGGGCGATCACGAATCCCACGGCGAGCATCCCCGCGCCGACGTAGAACGCCTTCTCCATCGCGTCGGCGAAGTCCTGGGCGCCCGCGCGTCCGGTGAGATCGGTGGCGCCGGCGACGATCGTGCCCATGACCGCCATGCCGAGGGCCGAGCCGAAGTTGCGGAAGGTCTGCGTGATCCCGGACGCTTGGCCGCGGATCGCGTCCGGCACCCTGTTGAGCGCATCGGTGTTGAGCGGTGAGAGGACGAGGCCGAACCCGGCGCCGGTGATCAGCATCCCGGCGACCGTCGACGGGTGGCTGAGCTCCGTGAGCTGTTGCGCCCAGACCACCATCCCGATCGCGCCGGCGAGGAAGCCGATGACCACCGGCCGCTTCGCACCGCCCTTGTCCATCCACCCTCCGCCGATGCGGGAGGCGACGAAGAAGGAATAGAACATCGTCAGGATCGAGAATCCGGCCTGCGTCGGCGCCTGCCCGACGGCGACCTGGAAGTAGACGCTGCCGAAGAAGAAGACGCCGAGCCAGGGGCCGAAGACCAGGAACGTGAGCACGTTGTCGATGGCGAAGGGCCTATTGGCCGTCAACGCCCGGACGTCGATCAGCGGGTTCTCGGTCCGGCGCTCGACGGCGACGAACGCGACCAGGAGCAGGACGCCGGCGACGATCGAGCCGACCGTGGCCGGATCGCCCCAGCCCCACACGGTCGATTGCTGGATCCCGAGCACCGAGAGCGCCATCCCGGCGACGATGAGGAACGTCCCGCGCCAGTCGACCGGCGCCGGATGCTTCGTGTCGGCGAGGTGGACGAAGCGGAGCTCCGCGAGCGCCAGCAGCGCGACCGGTACGTTGATCCAGAAGATCGCCCTCCAGGTCCAGAACTCGGTCAGGTAGGAGCCGGCGATGGGCCCGATCGCCGTGAAGAGCCCGGCGACGATGAAGAAGACGGCGAGGCCTTTTCCGCGTTCGCCGGGCGGGAACGAGTTGAGCACGAGGACGGTCGCCGATGGGATCAGGAGGGCGCCGCCGAGGCCCTGCAGCACGCGGAAGACGATCAGCCAGCTCTCGGCGATCCCCGTCTCCGGGACGAGGCCGCACATCAACGAGCTGACGGCGAAGATGACGATGCCCGTGACGACGATCCGGCGGTGGCCGATGATGTCGCCGAGGCGGCCGCCGAGGGCGACGAATGCGGCGGTCGACAGCGCGTAGCCCGTCACCAGCCACTGGGCGCCCGTCTCCGACAGGCCGAGATCCTGCTGGATCGTCGTGGCGGAGATGCTGACGATCGTGAAGTCGATCATCACCATCGCCATCGCCGGCACCAGCGGCCACAGCACCCGGTAGCGGAGATACCCGGAATCCATTACCCCCGGTAGCTTTCCACTTATGGAAGCGGCAACCGCGAGCGCGGTGAAACACCAGACCGATGCACGGACAATTGCGGACCTGCTGCCCGTGGCGGTCGCCGATCACGGGTCGCATGCCGCCGTCCGCTTCAAGGACGACAGCGGCAACTGGGTCTCGAAGAGCTACGACGAGGTCGGCGAGATCGTCGCGAAGCTCTCGCTCGGGCTGATCGACCTGGGAGTCGAGAAGGGCGACAAGGTCGCGATCCTCTCGAACACCCGCGCGGAGTGGACCTACTTCGACTTCGCGGCGCTCACCGCGGGCGCGACGGTCGTGCCGATCTACCAGACGAACTCGGCCGAGGAGTGCCAGTACGTGCTCGAGAACTCGGACGCGAAGGTCGTCATCGTCGAGGACGACGAGCAGATGGCGAAGGTGCGTGCGATCCGGGACCTGTGCCCGATGCTCGAGCACGTCGTCCGCATGACCGGCGACTCGAGCGACGCCTTGACGACGCAGAACCTGCGCGACCGCGGCTCCGAGAGGCCGCGATCCGACTGGGAGGAGCGCTGGCGATCGGTCACCGCCGACGACATCTGCACCTTCATCTACACCTCAGGCACCACCGGGCCGCCGAAGGGCTGCGTGATCTCGCACGGGAACTACCGCTCGATGTGCGACATGGCGCTGGGCGTCGACACGCTCGAGAAGGGCGAGGTCACCTACCTCTTCCTACCGCTCGCGCACTCGTTCGCGCTCCTGATCCAGTTCCTCAGCTTCGCGGTCGGCGGCACCCTCGCCTACTGGGAGCGCGACCCGCTGAAGATCGTCCCCAACCTCTCCGAGGTGAAGCCCACGTACTTCCCCTCGGTCCCGCGCATCTTCGAAAAGATCTACACGGCCGCGACGTCCGCCGTCGCGAAGGAGGGCGGCCTGAAGAAGACCGTCTTCGACTGGGCGATCGGGGTCGGCAAGAAGGTGCGGGAACTCGAGCGCGCCGGCAAGCGCCCGAACCCGGTGCTCTCCCTCCAGCACAAGCTCGCCGACAAGCAGGTGCTGTCCAAGATCCGCGCGCTCTTCGGCGGCAACCTGAAGCAGGCGGTCACCGGTGCGGCGCCGATCAACCCGGAGATCCTCGAGTTCTTCGACGCCGCCGGCGTCCTCATCGTCGAGGGCTGGGGGATGACCGAGACCTCGACCGCGGCGACGATCTCGACCGCCGAGGACTTCAAGTGGGGCACCGTCGGCCGCCCGTTCCCGGGATGTGAGATCAAGATCGCCTCCGACGGCGAGATTTTGGTCAAGGGCCCGAACGTGTTCCAGGGCTACTACAAGAACGAGGAGGCGACCCGCGAGACGATCGTCGACGGGTGGCTGCACACCGGTGACATCGGCGAGATCGACTCCGAGGGCTACGTGAAGATCACCGGCCGCAAGAAGGACATCATCATCACCGCGGGCGGCAAGAACATCACTCCTGCCAACCTCGAGGCGGAGATCAAGCAGCACCCGCTGGTCTCCCAGTGCGTCGTCATCGGCGACCGCCGCCCCTATCTGATCGCGCTCCTGACGCTCGACCCGGAAGAGGCGGCGACGTACGGGGAGGGCCATACGGTCGCCCTCGATGCGCTGCCCACCGACCCCGCGCTTCGCGCCTCGATCCAGGCGCATATCGACCAGGTGAACGAGAAGGTCGCCCGGGTCGAACAGGTGAAGAAGTTCGTGATCCTCCCCCGCGACCTCTCCCAGGCCGACGGCGAGCTGACGCCGACGATGAAGGTCAAGCGCAACGTCGTGGCCGAAAAATACGCCGTACAGGTCGACGACCTGTACGGCGAATAAATAACGTTCCGCCCGCCTCCTCGAATACCGAACGTTCCGCCCGTCTCCTCGGGCTTCGCCCTCCGGGGACGGCCGGGTCAGCTGGTTGACGCTACTTAGAAGGGGGAACCGGGTTGTGGCAGGCATGGGAGTGCGGGCGGCGACAGGGAGGGTCGCGGCGGCGGCTTTGGTCGCGGCCGCGACGCTCGCCACCGCGCTCGTCGCCTCGGGCGCTGCCGGGGCGCAGGGCGGCGCCGGGGAGGGCGAATCCCCACGGCCGAACGTCGTCGTCGTGATGAGCGACGACCAGGCCCAGGACTCGATGCGCTACATGCCGAAGGTGAGCGAGCTGATCGGCGCGCGCGGCGCGACGTTCCCTTCGAGCGTCGTCAACTGGCCGCTCTGCTGCCCGTCACGGGCCACCTTTCTCACCGGACGCTATGCCCACAACCACGAGGTACTCGGCAACGCCCCACCGTTCGGCGGCTTCGGGCGGCTCGACACGAGCGAGACGCTGCCCGTGTGGCTGCAGCGAGCCGGCTACAGCACGACCCACGTCGGCAAGTTCCTGAACGGCTACGAGTCGAGTCCCGTCGGCGTCCCACCGGGCTGGTCGGAGTGGCACGGGTCGAAGCGCACGTACAGCTTCTACGGCTACCAGTTGCTCGAGAGCGGCAACCTCGTCACCTACGGGTCCACGAGCGAGAACCCGGACAATCCCGCGCAGCCGGAGCTCTACTCGAGCGACGTGTATACGCAGAAGGCGGTCGAGACGATCCAGAACCGCGCGCCGTCAGACGACCCGTTCTTCCTCTCGGTCGCCTACCTCGCCCCGCACGGGGGCGGTCCCAACCCGGATCCCCCGAATCAGAGCCGCT
The DNA here is from genome assembly GCA_963797995.1 of uncultured Solirubrobacterales bacterium. Taxonomy (GTDB): domain Bacteria; phylum Actinomycetota; class Thermoleophilia; order Solirubrobacterales; family 70-9; genus WHSW01. Next base: position 66,816 of record CAWCRP010000009.1, on the reverse strand, counting down.
GCAACGGAACGGCGAAGCCCGCTCCCCGTCACATCGGCGCGTTCGGTTCCGAGCCCTTGCCGCAGCCGCCGAACTTCAACGAGTTCGACGCATCCGACAAGCCGGCGGGCATGGCGACGCGGCCCTACCTGACCGAGCAGCAGATCGCGAACGCGACCCGCAACTACCGGTGCCGGGCCGAGTCGCTGCTGGCCATCGACGAGGGTGTGGAGCGGATCGTGAACGCGCTCGCGGCCGCCGGTGAGCTCGACGACACGCTCATCGTCTACACCTCCGACAACGGCTTCTTCCACGGCGAGCACCGGGTCCAGGGAGGGAAGAACCGGGTCTACGAGGAGGCAATCCGCGTGCCGCTCATGATGCGCGGACCCGGGATTCCGCAGGGGGTGAGCGTCAAGGACCTGGCGATCAACGCCGACCTCGCCCCGACGATCCTCGACGCGGCCGAGGCGAGCGCCCCGTTCGGCCTCGACGGCCGCTCGCTGCTGCCCTTCGTCGAGCACCCGCGCCGGATGCACGGGCGCGAGCTGTTGATCGAGCAGAAGCCCAGCGACGACGACGAGGACGCGACGGCAAACGGCGTCCTCTACGACGCGCTCCGCAATGCCAGCTACACGTACGTCGAGAACGGGAGCGGGGAGCGCGAGCTCTACGACCTCGCCAAGGACCCGTTCCAGCTCCAGAACCAGATTGCGAACCCGGCGTACGCGGACGCTGCCGCGGCGCTCGCGGGGCGCCTCGCCGGACTGCGCGCGTGCGCTGCGGAGAGCTGCCGGACGAAGCCGGCGTTGAGGCTGAGCCTGCCCCGCTCCGCGAGGGAGAACGGGCGCTCCTGCCGTGACCCGCGCGACTTCATCGTCCGGCTCCGAGGCACGGGCGCGCGCAGCCTCCTCGAGGCGCGGTTCGCGGTCGGCCCGAAGAAGGCCGGCCACGACCGCTCAGGCCCGTTCAAGAAGCGGATCCTGCCGCGCCTGCTCCGAGACCGAAAGCGGCCGACGATCCACGCCGAGACGGAGATGGTGGACGGCCGGCGCTTCAGCCTCGAAAAGCGGATCCGGGTCTGCCGGTAGCGCTCAGCGCTTGCGCTTCACCTTGAAGGTCCGGGTCGCCGGCGTCGGGTCGGCGTTCCCCGCCCCGTCGCGCGCCTGAACCGTGAAGATGTGCTGGCCCTTCTTGACTTTGGCCGAGAAGCTGCCCGCGCACCCGGCGAAGGTCCTCCCGTCGAGCGTGCATACGAACGAGGCCGGCTCGGAGGCCGTGAACGCGATGGTGACCTTCTTTCGCTTCTTCTTCGTCTTGACTTTCGCCTTCGGGCCGGAGGTGATGGTCGTCTCGGGCGGGGTCACATCGGCGGTGCCGGAGGGGCCAGCCACAGCCACTTCGAACGCGCCCGTGTCGCACCCGGGGCCCTGGGGGCGCGCCACCCCGCGCTGGTCCGCGGCGGGGCAGCCGACCGAATGGTCGATCGCGGGGCTGTTCGGCAGGAGCGGCACGGTCTGCGTCGGGCCGCCGTTCGATGAGAGTGGGCCGATCAGCGGGTTGCTGTCGACGGTGTCCCCGGCCGCGGCGAAGCCCGAGCACCCGGTGAGATTGCTGATGATGTTGCCGCCGAGTGAGTTGTACGTGCCGCTGCAGTCCGGATTGGCGCCGCCGGTCCCCACCGTGTTGAGGGCGATCAGTGAGTTCCTGACGTTGTAGAAGCCGCCGCCGTTTTGCAGCGCGCCGCCGGCCTCGCCACCGGTGTTGTCGGCGTTGGCCATGTTCCTCGTCAGCGTCACGCTCTCCAGGTTCGTCGTCGCATTGCCAAACGTGTCAATCGCGCCGCCAAACCCGCCCGCCTTATTGTTGTCGAAGGTCGCGTTCGTGATCGTTGCGATCGGGTCGGGCGCCGGACCGGCACCGTCCCCGTTGTTGGAGATCGCGCCTCCGCCCATCAAGGCGACGTTCTGGTCGAAGGTCGCGTTGGTGATCCCGAGTCTCGGCGAAACGGCAGGCCCGTCGTCCACGGAAATCGCGCCCCCGAATCTCGCGGCGCGATTCTGGAAGAAGGAGACATTCTCGAGGTTGAGGTTGTCGTTGTAGGAAGCGATGGCACCGCCGTTGCCGGCGATGTTGTCGGGTGCTGTGTTGTCGACGAAACGGACGTCGGACAGGAACAGAGGACCGTCCATCGATGTCCTGATCGCGCCACCCTCGCCGCCGTCCGCCGGGGTCGCCGCCCGCCCGCTCTTGAGCGTCACGCCGTTGATCGACACTGCGACGGACGCAAAGATGAAGTCGAAGATGCGGTCGTTGAGGCCGGTGGCATCAATGGTCGTAAGCGCCGAGCCCGCCCCTTCGATTCGCAGATCGGCGAGCTGGTCGGGTCCCAGGTCCGCCCAGTCGAGGTCGCCGGTGAGATTGTCCGGGACGCCGGTGTCGACGGGCAGCGTCAAGGTGTAGGTGCCTGGGAGAAGCTTGATCACGGGCTCGTCGATAGGGCTGTTTCGGGCCCCCTTCACCGCTGCGCGCAGAGAGCACGGCGCCGGATCCGGATCGGGCGCGCACGCGAGAGAGTTTGGGTCGTCGAAGGCGTCGACGGTGTACGTCGCTGCCGACGCCTCGCCCGCCCCCACCGCGAACAAACCGATCCCCGCCACCAGTGCTAGCGCCTTTCGGCCCATGTTCCTCACCCCGTCCTCCCCAACTCGTCGTGTGAGACAGGACAGTATCCCGGGCGGCACGTAAGTCAAGGTTTGCGTGCGCCACCGCACACAGAGGACCGCGAGGGGCCGAGAACTAAGCCTTCGCCTCGGCGTCCTCTGGTGGAGGCTCCACAGCGACCGGCTTCGGCCCGGAACGCAAGAGCGCCGACGTGGTCTGCTCGAGCACCCGCCGCCAGGCTGACGCCTTCTCGCGGTCGCGCTCGACCTGGTCGAGGACGTGGCGGACGCGCCGCGCGGAGATCTCGATCCCGTGGCGCTCGGCGATCTCCTTGTAGCGGTCGTAATCGCGCGCGAGCTTCAGCGTCACCGACTCGAAGCCGTGCTTGGCAATCTCGACCCGGGCGCGGTAGTCGAGGACCGAGGTCGAGAACATGAGCTCGTCGTCGAGCTCGGGCTCGATCAGGATGAAGTCGACGCCCGGATAGCGCTCCTCCCAGATCTCGACCGCGCGGTGGAGCCGGTCGTGGGAGAGGAGGCGGAAGGTCTGGTTGATGATCCCGGCGACCCCCATGTCCGAGACGCGCCGTGCGCGCGAGCCGGTGAACGTCGGGATGCTCTTCGAGAAGTCGTTGACGTAGGGAACCAGCGGGTTGATGACGACCACGAACTTGGCGCCGCGCTCGACCGCGACGTCGACGTTGGTGGTCGAGAGGATGCCGCCGTCGATGAACTCGCGGCCGCGGATCTCGACCGGCTCGTAGATGCCGGGCAGCGCTCCCGAGGCGCCGACGGCCTTCGAGATCGGGATGTCGGCCCACTCCCCCTCGCCGAGGACGATCCGCTCGGTCGTGTCGAGGTCGGTGGCGACGAGGTAGAGCTCGTTCTCGAGGAGGCGGAAGTCGTTGGTGCGGTCCGGGTCGGCGAGCGCCTCCTCGACGTAGTCCTCGATCCCCCCGGCGGTGTAGAAGCCGGACGGGAGGGCGGTCGAGAGCGCTGTCGCGATGTCGACCGCGGAGACCTCGCTGACGGTCTCGAGGAGCTCGCGGACCGCGCCGGCCATCTTCAGTGGCAGGGTGAGGGACTTCTCGAGGAAGCCGCGGTAGTTGGGCCGCAGGAGGGCGTCGAGTCCGATGTCGCGAAGCGGCGAGGCGAGGTTGCGGTTGAGCACCCGCATCATCTCCTCCGGCGTCACGCCGTTCGCCGTGAGGCTGGCGATGAAGGCGCCGGCGCTCGTGCCGACGTAGACGTCGAACTGGTTCACGGTCCGGTTGGTGGCGAGCAGGTCGAGCGCGCGCAGGGCGCCGATCTCATACACCCCGCCGGTGAACCCGCCGCCACCGAGTACGAGCGCGGTCTTCGACGGCCGCTTTCGCGAGCGCTTTCGGCGCGCCGCCTGCGACTCGGTCGCGGCGGTCTCGATGTCGACGACCTTCCCCATGAGGCTCGTTCCTACCCCGGAGTATGCCTAGCGGTACAGGCGTACCGCGTAGGACGACGCTTCGGCTGCGGCTAATCTCCGCACCGATGCGGCCCGAGGCGGGTTCCGTGAAGGGGATCGAATGCTGAGAATCCGGCTCCACATCCTGCTTTTGGCGCTCGCGGCGACGCTGGCGGCATCGTCGAGCGCGAACGCGGCGATCGCGCTCGGGCCCGACCGCCCCGCGGCGACGCCGGTCGCTCGTCCGGGCACCCCCGCCGCCTCGACGCGGGCACTCTCGGCGGCGCAGCTCCGTGATCGGATCGCCGGCGCGATGGCCGACGCGGGCGGATCGAGCGGCACCTGGGTTTCGGACATCAACGCCGAGGGCGACGGTCTCCTCTACTCCGAGAACGCCGCCAACGATCGCATCCCGGCCTCGAACCAGAAGCTGTTCACGACCGCCGCCTTCCTCGACGAGCTCGGCGGCGCGGGCCACCTGACCACGCGCGCGTATGCGAGCGGCGAGCTCGGCGGCCCGTCGGACTCGGTTCTGGGCGGCGACCTGGTCCTCGTCGGCGACGGCGACCCGGCCTTCGGCACCGCGCGCTTCGCCCGCGCCAACAACCAGCCGGTGACCCGGGTCGCGGGCCTCGCCCGTGAGCTCGCCCGCGGTGGCCTGAAGAAGGTCACCGGGAAGGTCCTCGCCGACGACTCGATCTTCGATCGCGTGCGCCGCGACGGCCCCTATCTGAGCCCGCTCTCCGGCCTCTCCTTCAACAACGGGTACGACGGAGGCGACTACGCCTCCGACCCGGAGCTGCTCGCCGCACGGGCGCTGAAAACGGCGCTCCGGGCGCGGGGGGTCAGCGTCGCGGGCCAGATCGGCCGCGCGAACCTCACCCCGGCGCAGCTCGACGAGGAGCCACTCGGCTCGGTCGCCTCGCCGACGGTCGCCCGTCTGATCGAGGAGACCAACGTCCCGTCGAACAACTTCTTCGCCGAGATGCTCTTGAAGCGGCTCGCGGCCACGACCGGCAAGCGCGGAACCCGTGACCGCGGCGCGGCGCTCGTCGAGCACTTCGCCACCGCCGCCGGCGCCAGCGTCAACGCCTCCGACGGCTCCGGCCTCTCGCGCAAAAACGCGGCCTCGCCCGAGGACGTGGGGAAGCTGCTCGTCTCGGTCGCCCGCGACGGCGAGGATGCGGCGCCGATGCGGGACTCACTCCCAGTCGCGGGCCGCGAGGGCACGCTCGCGAATCGGATGCGAGGGACCGCCGCGGAGGGAAATTGCGCGGCGAAGACGGGCACCCTGAACGAGGTGTCGGCGCTCTCGGGCTACTGCGACGCGGGCGGGCACACGATCGCCTTCTCGATCCTGATGAACGATGTCAGCATCGACGCCGCCCACAACGCCCAGGACGAGATCGCCGCGGCGATCGCGCGCTACCGGCCCTGACGGTCCTCAGAACGTCACGATGCAGTCGTAGGGGTAGATCGGTGGGTTCTGCGTGCACTCCGATGCCACGATCGGTGTCGTCACCTTGCTCTTGCCGGCTTCGTTCAAGGCAACGACCTTGACCGTGAACGTTCCGGCCTCCTCCATCGCCTGCTCGGTCAACTTGACGACGTCTTTGGTCCCCGGGAAGTCCTCAGCGAAGCCGGAATTGAGTCCCCACTGGCGCCGCGCTCCCTTCTTTCGCTCCGGCCTCGGATCCGCCGTCGCCGTCTCGCTGCCGGCCTTGACCTTGACCTCGACGGAGTCCGCTTCGATCACGACCGACTCGAGTTCCACCACCGCGTCCCCAGACCACCAGTTGATTCGCTTGATCACGGGCTTATCGGTGGAATCGATGTCGTCGGAGTTGTCGGTGGCCGCGTGAGCAGCGCCGCCGAAAGCGAGGGTCGCGATCGCGGCCGACGCGAGTGCCGTCACCAGGCGAGGGCGGGCAGGGGCAGTGGGTGCGGTAGCTGGAGTCTTCATGGGACGAACCTATGCGACCGCCCGCCCCGGCGCCACCCACCCTGGGTGGGAGCATCCGTCACCTCACGGCTAGAACCCGGCGAAGGCCGTCTGCGCGAGCGTCGCCGGGTCGTGGGCGCCGATGCCCTTCGGCGAGACGGTGTAGACGCTCGCGCCGAGCGCCAGCGTGCGCCGGATCTGGGCGCCGTAGCCGGTGCCGTGCTCTACCTTGGCGACGACGCCGAGCGGATCGGCCGTCCCGGGCGCGACCCGGAGGCCGAACGCCCCGTAGAACTCGCCGTCAGGGCCGTAGGACTCGACCGGGACGGTTGCGAGCTGGTGTTGCGGAAAGAACGAGAATGCGTGGTGGTCGGACTCGACTTCGGTGTAGGAGTAGGAGCCGCCGAGCGACTGCTCGTCGAGGCGAACCGGGTTCGCGGGGTCGGAGACGTCGAAGAGCGAGGCGTGGACGCCGAGCGTCTGGCCGGTGCCGGTCGCGTCCTGTCCGATCCCCAGCAGGAGTCCGGGTCCGACCGGATGTAGGTAGGCGGAGTAGCCCGGGATCTTGAGCTCGCCCACGACCCGGGGCGTGGCCGGATCGGAGAGGTCGAGCGTGTACAGGGGATCCACCTGGCGGAAGGTGACGACGTAGCCGGTGTCGCCCACGAAGCGGACGGCGTAGATCTGCTCTCCCTCGCCGAGCCCGCCGACCCGGCCGACCTCGCGCAGGCGCCCCGCCTCGAGATCGGCGCCGAGCACGGTGACGAAACTCTCGCTCTCCTCGCCTCCGCCCTCGGGCTCCCAGGGCGGGGAGGTCGTGCTCGCGACCCGCAGGATGCCGTCCTGCTCGGAGAGGGCCCACTGGCTCAGCATGAAGCCCTCGACCTGGCCGCTGGCGACGTAGGAGGTTGCGGCGGGATCGGTGATGTCGAAGCGGTGGATCTCGGTCGAGACGTCCGAAATTCGCTCCGGATCACTCTCCGGGCCGACCCAGCGCTCGCTGGCGACGTAGAGGTTCTCGGTCGACGCGTAGACGATCTGACCGCTGGTCATCACCGAATCGACGTCGATCGCAGGCAGGCCCTGGGCGAGGTCGATCGTCATCACCGAGAGCATCTCGGCGCCGGCGAAGCGCGAGGGGCGGCGGACGTCCGCGCAGTCGACCAGCTTGCCGCGAAACTTCTCCCCGGTCGTCCGGTCGGCGATCTTCAGCCGCGGCACGAGCGCGCGCCCCTTGCCGCTCTCGGCGATGTAGGGCGCGGGCAGGTCGTTGACGACCACGCGCGCCGTCGTCCCGGTCAGCCGGCCGCTGACGTACGCGCCCTCCACCACGGCCTTGCGCAGAACGCTCATGGCGGCGGGGTCGGAGACGTCGATCTCGGCGAGGACAGTGCGGTCGTGGCCGGGGCCCGCCTCGAAGGCGACCCCGCCGTAGGCCGTGCCGATCGCGAGCAGGCGGTCGCCGCTCAGCAGAAGGTCGTAGGTGCCGCCGTAGCTCCCCTCGCCCGCGCCGTTCGGAAGCTCGAGCGTTCCGGCGAGGACCGGCTGAGCCCCGCTGACGTCGACCGCGCGCAGGGTCGTCCCCTCGACGCTGAAGATCGTTGTGTCCGTCGCCTTGACGATGTCCGGCTCGTCGACCCCGGCCTCCTGGACGTTGGTGGAGGAATCCGATGGCGGCGGCGCGGGGTTGGCCCCGCCACCACCCTCACCGGGAGCGGCCGCGTCGCCGTCGGTCGGCAGGGCGTCCTCGAGGATCGCGTCGGGCGGATAGGCACGAAGCGCCCGCGGATGGGCGCGAAGGTAGTCGCGGAGGTTGTCGCAGGAACGAAGCGGCGAGAGCTTGGCGGCCTCGGCCCGCTCCTCGCTTGACGGCCGTCGCCACCAGGGCGACGAGCACGATCAGCGCCGCCATCCCTGCCATCCATGTCTTGCTCGTCGAGTCTGATTCTCATCTGGCGCCCCTACGGAGCTAACCGCAATCGTCACGGAAGTAGCTCTCGCAGCCCCGGTTCGTCGAGAATCTCCGTGCCGACATCCTCCGCCTTCGCCAGCTTCGAGCCCGGGCTGTCGCCGGCGACGAGGTAGTCGGTCTTCTTCGAGATCGAGTTCGTGACCTTGCCACCGGCGGCACGAATCAACTTCGTCGCCTCCTCGCGGCTGAGCTCCGGGAGCGTCCCGGTGAGGACGAAGGTCTTGCCGTCGAGCGGCCCGCCCTCGGCGCGACGCTCCGCGGCGGAGAGCTCGAAGCGCAGGCCACGCTCGCGCAGGCGCGAGATCAGCTCCGCGATCGCCTCGTCGGCGAGCTCCTCGCGCACCGACTTCCGCCAGCACCGGGCCGATCCCGTCGACCTCGGTGATCGCCTCGGTGTCGGCGTCGAGAAGGGCGTCGATCGAGCCGAAGTGCTCGGCGATCGCGCTCGCGTTCACCCAGCCGATGCCCGGAAGCCCGAGTGCGTAGAAGCACGCGGCTGAAGGGGCTTCGCTTCGAGCGCTCCATCTCGGCGATCAGCGCCTTCGCCGAGGTCTCCCCGAAGCCCTCGAGCCCGGCGATCTGCTCCGCGGTCAGGTCGTAGATCGAGGCCGGGTCGGTGATCAGCCCCTCGTCCAGGAACCGGTCATGACGTTCTTCTCCCCCAGCCCCTCGATGTCCATGGCGCCGCGGAAGTGCTTGACGAGCTGGAAGTTCTGCCCGGGGCACCCGCGGCGGTTGGGGCAGATGGTCCACACGCCGTCCTCGGGCTTCACCGTCGGCGTGTCGCACGTCGGGCACTTCTTCGGCGGCTTCGCCTTGCGCAGTCGCTTGCCCTCGCGGCGCTGGATCAGCGGCGCGATCACCTGCGGGATCACGTCGCCGGCGCGGGTGACGACGACCTCGTCCCCCTCCCGCACGTCCTTCTTCGCCAGGTCCTCCTCGTTGTGCAGGGTCGCGGTCGAGACGGTGACGCCGCCGACGTGGACGGGCTCGAGCATCGCGAACGGGAGCAACCGGCCGGTGCGGCCGACGTTCCAGACGATCCTGTTCAGCTTCGTCGTCGCCGTGATCGGCGGGAACTTCCACGCCACGGCCCAGCGCGGCTCCCGGCCGGTGACGCCCAGCTCCCTCCAGAGCCAGCGCTGGTCCACCTTGACCACGACCCCGTCGATCTCGAAGTCGAGCGACTCGCGCCGCTCCTCCCACCAGAGGCAGCGCTTGACGACGTCGTCGACCTCGTCGTGCTCGGAGATGTCCCCGTTGACGAGGAAGCCGCGCTTCGCGCATCCAGTCGAGCTCCTCGGAATGGCTCTCGAACTCGATCCCTTCGCGGCCCGCCGATCCCATAGCTCCACATCGAGAGCGGCCGCGAGGCGGTCACCTCCGGGTCGAGCTGGCGGATCGTCCCGGCGGTCGCGTTGCGCGGGTTGGCGAAGGTCGAGAGGCCCTCCGACGCGCGCTGCTCGTTGAGCTCGGCGAAGCCGCCGCGCGGGAAGTAGATCTCGCCGCGGACCTCGATCCGCTTCGGCGCGTCGTCGATCTCGTGCGGGATCGCGTCGATCGTCTTCAGGTTCTGCGTGACGTCCTCGCCGATGACCCCGTCGCCCCGGGTGGCGCCGCGGACGAACTTGCCGCCCTCGTAGAGCAGCGAGATCGCGATCCCGTCGATCTTCGGCTCGGCGACGAAGCGAACGTCGCCGGGTTCGATGTCGAGGCGCTTGAGGCGGTTGTGGAGGCGCTGCTCCCAGGCGCGGAACTCGTCCGCCCCGCGAGCGTTGCCGAGCGACAGCATCTGCTCGAGATGGCGGACCTGGACGAAGCGGTCGCCGGCTCGGCCGCCCACGCGCTGGGTCGGAGAGTCGGCCGTGACCAGCTCCGGGTGCTCCGCCTCGATCGCGCGCAGCTCGTTCAGCAGCGCGTCGTACTCGTCGTCGCCGATCGTCGGGTCGTCGAGCTCGTAGTAGTTGCGATCGTGGGTCGCGATCTCCTCGCGGAGCTCGGCTGCCCGGCTGGCTCCGGGTTCGGCGACGCTCATCCTGCGCCGGCCCGGCTTTGCCCGCGAGGCCGAGGAGGCGGGCGGAACCTTCGCCGATCTCGTCGAGATCCCAGGCGCCCAGGCGGCCCATGTTGTCGCGGTCGGTGAGGTCGAAGTGGATCGGGGTGAGCGCGACCCGGCCGCGGGCGACGGCGGCGAGGTCGGTGCCCTCCTCGTCCTTGAACGAGGGCTCGAAGCCGTAGATCGAGTAGCGTCGCCGGCCGCGTTCGTCCTCCTCGACCTGCTTCAGCTCGTCGTTGTAGAGGCGCTTGCCGAGGCTCGTCACCTCGATCCCCGAGACCTCGCCCGCGGGGACGTTGATGTTGAGCAGCGTCTCCGGGCCGAGCGGCTCCGTCGATCAGCCGGCGGACGATCTCGCGCGTGATCGCGGCGGCGAACCCGAACTCGAAGCGCCGCCCGGCGTAGCCCATGCCACCGATCTCCGCCTGCTGGGAGACGGCTATTCCCGGGACCCCGAGGATGATCCCCTCGAAGGCGGCAGCGACCGTGCCCGAGTAGGTGATGTCGTCGCCGAGGTTGGAGCCGTGGTTGATCCCGGAGACGATCAGGTCGGGCTGCTCGCCGAGCAGTCCGAGGTCGGCGAAGCGGACGCAGTCGACCGGCGTGCCCTCGGTGGCGAAGCCGATAGTCCCGTCATCGAACTCGACCTCCTCGACCCAGATCGGCGAGTGCGTGGTGATGCTGCGCGCCGTGCCACTGCGGTTCGTGTGCGGCGCGATGACCCGCACGTCGACATCGGGCAGCTCGGCGAGGGCGCGGCGAAGCGCGTGGATGCCCGCCGCACCGATTCCATCGTCGTTGGTGACCAGGATCTTCAACCGGGCCGATTCTAGGGCGGCCCTCCTGACCGACGCCTGACCCGGCCGCCCCCGGAGGCGAAGCCGAGGAGGCGGGCGGAACGTTGGTTGTTCAAGCAGAATTGGACGCGTGCGACCCGAGCTCGCCGTCGTCATCCCCACCCGCGACCGCCCCGCGAGTCTCGGCCGCTGCCTCGCGGCTCTCTCCCGCCAGGAGATCGAGCTCGAGGCCATCGTCGTCGATGACGGATCGCGCGACCGCGAGGCGGTGATCGAGGCCCTCGGGGCCCTACCGGCCGCGCGGTTGTTCCGCACCCCGGGCGCGGGCCGGCGACGGCGCGCAACATCGGTGCGCGCGCCGCGGACGCCGAGCTGATCGCATTCGTCGACGACGATTGCGAGCCGCTGCCGAGCTGGGCGGGCCGGCTCGCGGGCGCCGCGCTCGAGAGCGGCGTCGCGGCGGGCTCCACCGTCAGCCCACCGGGCGCCCCTGCGCTCGTCTGCGCCGCCCAGGCGATCACCAACCACCTCCAGCTCGACTCGCGCGACGCGGCCGGACGCCTCGGGTTCGCGCCGAGCTGCAACCTGGCAGCGAGCCGCGAGGTCCTCACGCCGCTTCCCCTTCGACACCGGCTACGCCCGCGCCGGCGGCGAGGACCGCGACTGGTGCGACCGCGTCGTCGGCGGCGGGGTCGCGATCGAGTACGCGGCGGACGCGGTGGTGGTCCACAGGCCCGACCTCGACCTCGCCGGCTTCGTCCGCCAGCAGTACCGCTACGGACGCGGCGCGGCGCGCTTCCGCGCCGGGGACGCTTCGCGCCGGCTCGCCGGCCCGCGGTTCTATGCCCGGCTCCTGAGAAGCGGGTTCCGAGGCGGCAAGGCGGCGGGCTTCGCCGTGCTCGCCGCACAGGGAGCGACGGCCGCCGGAGTGGTGGCGGAGCGGGTGCGGGCTTAGGGTCGAGCGGCACGTTTCGTCCCGCCAGGGGACGTTTCATGCCGCTCGGCGGGATCAGCTCGGGCCTTCGCGCTAGCGCGCGAGCAGCGGCTCGCCGGGGAGCCCGGCCGCGTCGGCCCCGGTGAGCTCGCAGACCGTGGCGGCGACGTCGACGAGCCGCGCAGGGCGTGACGGTTCGCGGTGGCGCGCGGCATCCGGCGCGAGCACCGCCCAGGCGTCGCCCGCCGTGTGGTTGCCGGAGCGGCCCGAGCCGGCGCCCCGGCGGCTCACGGTCCCGTAGCGCTCGGAGCGCGAGCTCGACCGGCCCGGTCGCGGCGTCCGCGGACCAGCGGACGACGAGGTCGGGGAGCCGGTCCGCGTGCTCGCCCGGATAGAGGTCGGCCGCGCGGACCACCGACTCGACCGCGGGAGAGCCGTCGGACGCCCGGAAGCTCTCGAGCCCGGCTGCGATCTCGTCGAGGAGCGCGTCGGCGTCGGCGGCATCGACGATCCCGTCGCGCTCGCGCCCGGCGAGGTTGAGCCGGACGTAGCCCTGGTTGTCGGCCGGGTGGGCGAAGGCGCGGGTCGCCTGCCAGTCGTGGCCGCGCAGCTCGAGCCGGGCCGTCAGCGCGAGCGCGAGCCGGTCCGGGAGGGCATCCGCGACCCGCGCCCGAAGCCTGCGGCGAGACGGCCGCGCGCAGCCGCCATATCCCCCCCGAACGTCCCGAAGACCCCTCTCTGGCACGGTGTTCGGGACGTTTGGGGCTGAGGATTTGGTCCAGCATCTGCGGCAGCAGGTCGGCGCGGCTCGTGTTCACATCCATGCCCACTGCCGAGGTGACGATCACGTCGGCGCCCGGCGGCAGCGCGGCGAGCACGCGCGCGAGCGCCGCGTCGACGGCCTCGTAGACGTCCTCGAGCGCGGCCCCCAGCGTCGCGCGCGTGTCGGCGTCGGGCCGCGCCTCGTCGATCTGACTCAGGTCCCAGAACTGGTGCCCCGCGAGGTGTGAGGCGGCGAAGGTGAGCCACGCGAGGTCGAACTCCTCCCTCCCGAGGAGCTCCTCGGCCAGGGTCGCGACCCGGCCGGGGGCGGCGGCGAGCTTCTCGCGCAGCGCCAGCAGGTCGCGCGCCCTTGGAGTGCCGAAGACCTCGGTCGCGCTCGGGCCGCGGCCGAGGCGCCGTTCGAGCGCGCGACCGGCTCGCTCCGGCCGCGACCAACGCCCGAGCACCACCCGATCGGTGAAACCCCAGCCGGAGACGAAGGTGCCCTCCGCCCGCGCGGGCGGGCGGCCCTCGTACGGATCGATCGCGAGCGTCCGTCCGCCCCCGGCACCGACCCGCTCCCAAACGGCCGGCGGAGCCTCGAAGGCAGTCGCGTAGCGCGCCCGCTGCTCAGCCGCCGACCACTGGAACGGATAGAAGATCCCGTGGTCGCCGAGCTCGACTCCGCTGTAGAGGCTGTAGAACGCCCCGGCCGCGAAGTCGATCGCCGGCGTCTCGAGTTCGAGCCGCCGGCCGCGCGCGATCAGCCCGGCCAGCGTCGGCAGCCGGCCGGCTCCGAGCATCCGGTCGAGCACCGACGTGCTGGCCGAGTCGAACTGGAGCACGCAGATCACGCAGCCACCCGAACCGATTCGATCACCCGCATCACGCGGACGCCGTCCTCGGCGCCGGCGAGCAGGCCCGGGTCGCGGCCCTCGAGCGCGTCGGCGAAGGCGGCGAGCTGCGCCCGCAGCGAGGCGACCAAGGGGTGCTCGACCCAGGGGAGCCGCGTCAGCAGCGCGTTGGCGGGACCGCCGTCACCGCTCTGGCCCACCCGCTCGCCCCCCACCCTCACATCGACGCGCTCGTAGTAGGCGCGATCGGTGGCGCAGCGGATCGTCGCCCGGCTCTCACCGAGACCCAGCTCGAGCGCGACCCGCTCGCGGGAGAGGATCGCCGAACGAACGGTCGCCTGCGACTCGCCGCTCAGGAACAGCGCGAGGTCCACCAGATGCGGGGCCAAATCGAGCAGCGCGTCGTCATCGACGGTGTGCGGCCGCCACGACGCCCGTCGGTAGCGGATCTCGAGCTCGAGCTCGCACGGTCCGCCGGTGACGCGGCCGATCCGTGCGGCGTGCTGGAAGCGGCGGTTGAAGCCGATCCACGGCGCGGGATCGAGGGCCGCGATCGCCACCGCAGCCTCGAGCGTGTCGGCTGGCGGCTTCTCGATCAGGCAGGGCAGCCCTGCGGCGGCGGCCGCTTCGGCGGCGCCCAGATGCGCCGCCGGCGGGGTCGAGACCACGAGTCCGTCCGGGGCCGCCGCGGCAATCAGAGCGCCGGCCGATTCGTGGGCGGTCACGTCGGGTCCAAGCCTCCTCGCAAGTGCCTCTGCGCGCCCGGCATCAGAGTCCGCAACCGCCACGACCTCAACCCCGCGGAGCCCGCCGAGGGCGGGCGCGTACCCGAACTCCGCCAGCCGCCCGCACCCGACGAGTCCGAGCCGGATCATCGGCGCGGGCTCACGAGATGGGCCACGGTGCCGGCCGCCATGCCCACGATCGCGACCAGCTTGTGGAGCACGAGCAGCCCGAGTCCCGCCGCCGTTGCGGCCGGTCCCTCCCGGCGCGCAAGCAGGCGCAGGAACGGAAGCTCGGTGACCGCCACTCCGGCGAGCGACACAAGGGCGATGCGCGGGCGCCGGGTGAGCGCGCCGGCGGCAAAGGCCACCGAAAGGACTGCTGACGCACGCCCTCGCCAGCTCAGATTGAGAGAGCCCGACAGCTCGCCCTCCTCGAGTTGGATCCGGGTCCACGGGATCGCCCGCCGCAGCAGGTCGGTTCTCACCATCTCCGCGAGCGACCAGCGCTTGAGGTGCGTCCCGCGAACCTCGGGGTCGAGAACGATCCGCGCGCCCCGTCCCCGCAACCGGCGTCCCAGCTCGATGTCCTCGACCGCGGGCAGCGGAAACCGATCCGCGTCGAAGCCGCCGGCCTCGACGAAGGCATCGCGGCGCACCGCACCAAGGCCGGCCCAGAAGGTCTCCGCCGCGCCGGGGGCGCTCGTGTGAACGTGGTGGTGGAGCAGGTTGCGAAAGCGCGAGACCACGCCCGGCGCTACCGGGCTGTCGTCGTAGGAGCCGAAAGCCGCGGTGAGCCCGGGGTCGGAGGCGAAGGCCGCCCGCAGCCGCTCGATCGCATCGTCGTGGACGACGACGTCGGCGTCGACGAACACGAGTACCTCGGCCGATGTCCGCGCGGCACCCGCATTCCGGGCGGCGGCCGGCGAGGCGCTCGCCCCTTCCTCGACAACGATCAGCTCCGCGTCGGCGTCGCGCAGCGCGGCGAGGCAGCGGTCGAGCGTCGGCGGCGCATTCGTCGCCGGGACGATCAGGGCAAGTGAGGGCTCGGCGGTCATCCGTGGTTGAATCCCGCCCCCAATGCGGGAATTAGGGACGCCTAATACGCGGAATCGGGGCGGAACGATAGGCGAATCGCGCTCGCCGCTCGTCCTCGGCGCGGGCCCGGCCGGAATCACCGCCGGCTATCTGATGGCGATCCGGGGGCTCGAGCCGCGGGTGGTCGAGGCGACCGGCCAGGTCGGCGGCCTCGCGCGCACCGAGGTCCGCGACGGCTACCGCTTCGATCTCGGCGGCCACCGCTTCTACACCAAGAGCCCTGAGGTCGAGCGCCTCTGGCACGAGGTTCTTGGCGAGGAGCTCCTTCGCCGCCGGCGGCTCTCGCGGATCCACTGGCGTGGTCGCCTGATCGGCTACCCGCTGCGCGCGGGCGACGTCGTCGCCAACGTCGGCGCGCTCGAGGTTCTGCGCAGCGGTGGCTCATACGCCTGGGCGCGCATGCGCCCCCGCCGCGAGCCCGAGAGTTTCGAGGACTGGGTCACCCAGCGCTTCGGGCGCCGCCTCTTCGAGCTCTTCTTCCGCACGTACACGGAGAAGGTCTGGGGCGTGCCGACCTCGGAGATCCGCGCCGAGTGGGCGGCACAACGGGTCCGCGGGCTCTCGCTGGGACGGGCGGCGCTGGCCGCGCTCGGCCGCGGCGGCGAGGACGTGCGCAGCCTGATCGAGGAGTTCGACTACCCGCGGCTCGGCCCCGGTCAGATGTGGGAGCGGATGGCGGCCGAGATCGAGGCGCACGGCGGCGAGGTGGTGCTCGGCGCGCCGGTGAGCGAGATCGCCGTGGCAGCCGACGGCGTCGAGGTGAGCGCCGGCGGGGCGCGCTACCGGGCGCCGAGCGTGATCTCGTCGCTGCCCCTGCGAACGCTCGCCGGGGTGGTGGAACCGGCGGCCCCACCGGCGGTCCTCGAGGCGGCAGCCGGGCTCCGCTATCGCGACTTCATCACCGTGGCGCTGGTGCTCGAGGGGCCGGACCCGTTCCCCGACAACTGGGTTTACGTCCACGACCCGGACGTGCGCGTCGGCCGCATCCAGAACTTCCGCGCCTGGAGCCCCGATCTGGTCCCTGACGCCGACTCCACCTGCGTCGGCCTCGAGTACTTCTGCTTCGAGGGCGACGACCTGTGGAACTCCTCGGACGAGGACCTGGTCGACCTCGCTGCGGTGGAGCTCGAGCGCCTCGGCCTCGCCGGGGCGGGGCGGGTCCGAGCCGGGCACGTCGTCCGCGTGCAGAAGGCCTATCCGATCTACGACCGTGAGTACGCCGGCCGCGTCGCCGTACTGCGCGCGTGGCTCGAGTCGATCGACCGGATCGTCCAGGTCGGCCGCAACGGCCTGCACCGCTACAACAACTCCGACCACTCGATGCTGACCGCGATCCGCGCGGTCGAGAACCTCTGCGACGGCGCCGCGCACGACATCTGGTCGGTGAACTCCGACAGCGCCTACCTCGAGGAGGGCGAGATCGACGAGCCGCCCTACCGCGAGGCGCCGGCGACCCCGGCGATGGCCCGCTCGCCGCGCGAGGACGCCACACCGCTGCACGAGATCGCGTAGGCGCTCCAGCGCCCGCGCTCGCCGAGCGGCCGCCCGGCGGCGATGATCGCGCTGCGGGCGGCGGCCGACGCCTCGAGGTCGAGGAACGCGACGCCCGCGGGTGGCGCCGAGGCGGCCCGGACCGAGATCGCGTCGATCGGTAGCTCGAGATCCCAGGCAAGCGGGGTCTGGGCGAGGAAGTGCGACGTCGTCACCGGGCCACATGCCGTGACCTGCTCCGCTCCGAGATCGTCAACCAGCCCGGAGAGCTCGTCGATTCCGTCCGCATACTCGGCGGCCTGATCGAGCGCACCCGGGATCCGCTCGGCGCGGATCGCGGCCTGCGCGCTGAGCACGACGAGCGCCAAGGCGACAACCACGATCGCCGCCGGGCGCGCGCGGTCGGCGGCGCGCATCCCGTCGAGCGCGGCGAGCGCCCGCACGATCCCGACCGCGCCGAGGACGCAGCCCACGGCGGCCGCCGGCGCCGCGAAGCGCGGAATTCCCGCGTAGCCGGCGGCGGCGAGGACGGCGACGATCACGATCCACGCCGCGGCGCCCGCCGCCAGCACCGGGATGGCACGCTCGCCCGCGCTGCGAGCGCTGACGACCGCGTAGGCGGCGCCGAGCCACAGCGGATAGAGGGCGAGGTCGAGTGCTCGCCCGATTGCCTCCAGGGCCTCCACGGGCGGCGAGCCGCTGCCCTCCCGCGCGCGGGACGCGCCGGTGAACGGGCTCCCGGAGCCGATGAGGTCTGGGAGGAGCCACAGCAGCGGGATCGCGAGCCCACCGGCGGCGAGCCAGCGCCGCAGGCGCGGCTCGGCGCGCCACAGGTGGATGCCGTAGAGAGCGAGGAAAGGCCACGCCTCGGGGCGCAGCAGCGCCGCAAGGACCCCGAGCGCAAATGCGGGCGCGCGGCGGGCTGAGAGGTCGAGGTGGATGGCGCCGAGCACGAGCGCCACGAGGAGCGGCTCGCTCAGGCCGCCGGCGAACTGGCGCGTCCAGCTCGTGAACGAGTCGTCGAAGAGGAGCACGCCGAGCGCCGCGAGTGCGCCGGCGAAGGCCTGGGCCAGACGGACCCGGCGGCGCGCCCAGACGGCGGCAATCTGGTTGGCGAGCGTGCGCGGGAAGACGAGCCGCGCGGCCAGCGCTCCGGCGAGGAGCGGCGCGGCGATCCATCCCGCGCGGGCGACGACGAGCCAAAGGGCCGGCGCCGCGTCCCCCGCGAGCGCGAGCACCGAATCGATCAGCACGGGCAGCGGCTTCCACGACGGCCCGGCGGCGGTGTCGAGATCGAGGCTCACCACCTCGCGCCCCCAGACGAGCCACGCCCACGGGTCGTACAGCGGCGCGAACGGCAGGAGCAGGGAAAGACCCGCGAGCAGGGCGACGCCGCCGCCGATCGCGAGCGGTACCGGGAAGGGTCCCCACCGTGCGTTCAAGCGCCCTAACATTAGGCCTCCCTAATGCCGACCGCAGGACTAGGAATGAAGGCGCGCCTCGCATGCGCCCTGGCGATCGCCGCAACCGCCCTGGCCGGCGGATGCGGCTTTTCGACCGATGACGGCGGCGGCGAGGACGAACCCGAGACGGAGGGGATCACGCTCTACTCGGGCCGGATCGCGGCGGCGATCGGCGGTGCCGTCGATGAGTACGAGAGCGCATCGGACACCGACGTCCAGGTGCGCTTCGGCGAGACCGGCGACCTCGCGGCGACCCTGGTGGAGGAGGCCGACAACTCCCCGGCTGATGTCTTCTTCGCCCAGGAGCCGGGCGGGATCGGCGCAGTCGAGGAAGCCGGCCTGCTCGCAGAGCTGCCGCCGGACATTCTCGACCTGGTGCCGCCGCCGTACCGCGACCCGGACGGACGCTGGGTCGGCGTCACCGGGCGCGCGCGGGCGGTCGCGTACGGAGCCGAGGTCTCGGAGAGCGAGCTGCCCTCGTCTCCACTCGATTTCACCGCGCCCGAGTGGAAGGGGCGCGTCGGCTGGGGTCCGGCGACCGACACGCTGCAGCAGTACGTCACCGCGCTCCGGCTCACCGAGGGAGAGGATGTCGCACGCGAGTGGCTGGAGGGCATGGTCGCCAACGACGCGGTCGCCTTTCCCGACAACGTCACGATCCGCGACGCGGTCGCGAGCGGTGAGATCGACGTCGGCCTCCTCAACCACTACTACATCGCCCAGGCGATCGCCGCCGAGGGCCCCGAGTATCCCGTCGGCGTCTACTTCCCGCCGGAGGGCCTCGGCTCGCTGCTCTTGCTGACGAGCGTCGGCGTGCTCGAGTCCAGCGAGCGCAAGGAGGAGGCGTTCGACTTCATCCGCTCGCTGCTCTCCGCCGATGGCCAGGAGTTCTTCACCGGCACCTCGAAGGAGTATCCGCTCGCCCGCGGGCGTCAAGCCCGACCCGTCACTCACCGTGCCGCTCGCCGACATCCCGGCCCCGGACGTCGAGCTCGACAACATCGGGGAAGTCCAGCAGACGATCGAGCTGATGCAGGACACGGGGGCCCTCTGACCTCCGCAACCGATGACCCGTCCCTGCGGCTGACCCGGCCGCCCCCGGAGGCGAAGCCGAGGAGGCGGGCGGAACGTTCGGTATTCCCGCCTCCGTGGCTCCTCGCCGCCGGCCTTCTCGTCGGTGCCGCCGTCATCCTTCCAGCCGCCTATTTACTGGTTGTCGTCGCCGGAGACCTGAGTGGTGCGCTCGACACGGCGCTCGACTCGCGGACCGCCGGGATCCTCGTCCGTTCGCTCGGCCTCGCCGCCGCGGTCACCGCGGCCTCGATCGCGATCGCGCTTCCGGTCGCCTGGCTCACGGTGCGCACCGATCTGCCCGGCCGCCGCGCATGGGCGACGCTGTGCGCGCTCCCGCTTGTGATCCCGACCTACGTCGGCGCCTACCTGTTCGTCTCCGCGCTCGGCCCCAACGGCCTCCTCCAGGATGCGCTCGGAGTCGAGCGGTTGCCCTCGATCTACGGGTTCTTCGGCGCCTGGCTCGTGCTCACCCTCTTCACCTATCCGCTCGTGCTGCTGCCCGTGCGCGCGACGATGAAGCGGCTCGACCCGCAACTCGAGGAGGCCGCCCGCGCGATGGGGCGCAGCCCCCTCGACACGTTCCGCACGGTCGTCATCCCGCAGCTCTGGCCCGCGCTGGCCGTTGGCGGCCTGCTCGTCGCCCTCTTCGTCCTCAGCGACTTCGGCGCCGTCTCGATCATGCGCTTCGACTCGTTCACGACCGAGCTGTACGTCTCCTACAAGTCCGCGTTCGATCGCGCCGCGACCGCCGGGCTCGGCTCCGTGCTCGTCGTCGTCATGGTCGCCCTGCTCTGGCTCAACTCACGGATTCGAAACGCACACGCCGTCCACCGCCTCGGCCCCGGCGCGGCGCGACCGGCACGGCCGTACGAGCTCGGGCGCTGGCGCTGGCCGGCGCTCGCCTTCTGTTCGCTGATCGTGCTCGTCGCCCTCGTGCTCCCGGTCGGCGTGCTCATCTACTGGTCGACGAAGGGGATCTCGACCGGAAGCACCTCGCTCGGCGTTGCCGGGGCGCTCGCCGGCAACTCCCTGATCACGGCCTTCGGCGCCGCGCTCGCGGGTGGGATCGCGGCGCTCGTCGTCGCCGTCCTCGCCGGCCGGTTCCCGAGTCCCGCCAGCCGCACGATCGAGCGCTTCGGCCACGCGGGCTACGCGCTCCCGGGGATCGTCGTCGCGCTCGCGCTCGTCTACTTCGCCACCCGCGCCGTCCCCGGCATCTACCAGACGGTTGCGCTGCTCGTCTTCGCCCTCACGATCCACTACCTGCCGCTCGGGATCGGGCCGATGACCGCCTCCCTCACGCAGGTCTCCCCCCGGGTCGAGGAGGCCGCGCGAGGCCTCGGGCGGCGCCCGGCGGAGGTCTTCCGCACGATCACCGTGCCGCTCATCGGCGGCGGCATCCTCGCCGGCGCGGCGCTGATCTTCCTGCACGCGATCAAGGAGCTGCCGGCGACGCTGATCCTCGCGCCGATCGGTTTCGAAACCCTCGCAACGGAGATCTGGAACCAGACGAGCTTCGGCTTTTACGAGGCGAGCGCCATCCCGTCCCTGCTCCTGCTCGCGATCGCGGCGCCACCTCTCTACTTTTTCTCCGAACGGGGAACCGTGAGCGCATGAGTACGACGACCACATCCGCGCCGCTGCGACTCAGCGGCCTCCGCAAGAGTTTCGGCGACGTTGCCGCTGTCGAGGCGCTCGACCTCGAGGTCGAGGCCGGCTCGATCTGCGCCCTGCTCGGCCCCTCCGGATGCGGCAAGACCACGACCCTGAGGCTGATCGCCGGGCTCGAGCGACCCGACCGGGGCGAGATCGCGGTCGGTGAGCGGATCCTTTCCGGCAACGGGGACTTCGTCGCCCCGGAGCGGCGCCGGATCGGCATGGTCTTCCAGGACTACGCGCTGTTTCCCCACCTCGACGTCGCCGGCAACGTCGGCTACGGTCTCGGCCGCCGGCCGGACCCGGGCCGGGTCGCGGAGGTGCTGGAGCTCGTCGGGCTCGGGGCCGACGCCGGCCGCGCGGTCCACGAGCTCTCCGGCGGCCAGCAGCAGCGGGTCGCGCTCGCCCGGGCGCTCGCGCCGACCCCGGACCTCGTCCTCCTCGACGAGCCCTTCTCGAACCTCGACGCGGCCCTTCGCGATCGCCTGCGGGGAGAGGTGCGCGAGATCCTCATTCGCGCCGGTGTGACGACGCTCTTCGTCACCCACGACCAGGCGGAGGCGCTCTCGATCGCCGAAACCGTCGCCGTCATGAATGAGGGCCGGGTCGAACAGGTCGGGACCCCGGAGGAGATCTACTCGCGTCCGGGATCGCGATGGGTAGCCGCGTTCCTCGGGGAGATAGAGGTCGTCGCGGGCGATGCGGCGGATGGCCGGGTCAGCTGCGAGCTCGGGACGCTCCCGGCCGACCAGGCGCTGTCGGGCCCGGTCGACGTGGTCGTCCGGCCCGAGTCGATCGCCGTCGGCCTCTCGGGCCCGCAGGACGCGTGCGATGGTGAGGTCATCAGCCGGCGCTTTTACGGTCACGACCAGCTGCTCGAGCTGAAGCTGCCATCGGGCCAGACCCTTCGCTCACGACAGCTGGGTTTTCCGGCGTGGCACGAAGGGGACCGGGTCCGGGTGTGGATCAACGGACCGAGCGACGTCCTGCCGCGGTGAGCGAGGCCGAAGGCCCCGCGCTATGGCGGGAGCCCGTCCGCGGCGCCTACCCCGAACCGTGGATGCTGTCGCTCTCGGGCCGCAAGCGGATCGCGACGTGGCAGCGCGGTCTCGCGCCGACGCCGCCTCTTTACCACCTCACGGGCGCCCGGCCGACGGGCTCCGGCGACGGCACCGCCGACGCCGAGATGCCGGGAACGATCTGGCTCACCAACTCGGCAGGCCTGATCGGCGGAGGCGCGCTGTCGATCCTCGCGGACATCGCCTTCGGGGCCGCGGTCGAGACGCGCCTGCCGGCGGCGACGCCCTACACGAGCGCGGAGCTCTCGCTTACGTTCGTCCGCCCGGTCCGCCCCGGGGCGACCCTGACCGCGCACGGGCAGGCGATCCACGTCGGGCGTTCGATCGCCCTTTCCGAGGCCTTCCTGATCGACCCGCGCGGCGACCGGCTCGTCGCCCACGGGACTTCGCGGATCGCGATCCTGCCGCGGATCGACACCATCCCCGAGGCGCCCGCCGCGCCCGAGCCGTGGACGCCGCCCGACTATGGCTCCCCCGACCCGTTCGAGCGCGAGCCCCCGATCTCCTCGATCCTCGAACAGGCCGTCTGGGGGGAGCTACCGGGGATCGAGATCGTCCGCCGCCAGATCGCCGGAGAGCTCGCCCGCCCCGCGATCCACGCGCTGACCGGGCTCGCCCCGACCGAGGTCGGCGAGGGGACGGCGAGCGCGGTGATGCCCGCGAGCGAGTGGCTGAACAGCCCGGCGCGGCGCCTCCAGGGCGGCACGATCACGATGCTCGCGGACTTCACGATGCTGATCGCCGTGCTGACGAAGGCCCCCGCGGGGGTCGCGATTGCCGGTCTCGACCTCAAGGTGAACTTCCTCCGCCCGGTTGCCGGAGACGGGCGTGACCTCACGGCGCACGCCACGGTCGAGCATTCCGGAAAGACGCTCGCCGTCACCCGTGGACGGGTTGAGAATGCCGACGGCAAGCCGGTCATGCTTGCCACCGGATCGGCGATGTACCTGCCGAACCGCCCCGCGGGCCTCGACCCCGAGACCGAGCTCGGCGACGCGTAGTCGTAGCGACGCAGGACGTTGTCGCACGCCCGTAGCTCGAGGCGATTGAGTTGGTGCTCCGCCGTGGTGAGGCGATGAAACGAGAGGCGGGGGCGCCGCGTTGGCGCCCGGCCCCTGAGGTCGTTGCGTCTGGCGAGTGCGCCCGCCTCCTGCGCGCCGCTCAGACCGAACGTCCCGGACACCCGCGCCATCGGGGGGTGTTTGGGACGTTCGGTCACCGGGCAACGCGCCCGCCCGTGCGTGGCCCGTGCGTGAGTAAGGCATCGGTAAGGCTCGCGTAAGGGGTCGTAAGGCCCAGGTCTAGGCATGTGCCCATTGGCGGGTCTCCTTCTTACTCGTACCTTGGATTCATCAACCGACGCGAAGGAGATTCACGATGCAGACCACAGCCCTCACCGCCCAAATCGTCCATTACCGCAGCACCGATTTCGCCCGCCAGGCCGAGGAGTGGCGGCGTGGTGCCCCAGCCCGGAAGCCTCGCCGGAGGTTGGCTTTCAGCTTCGGCGGGCCATACTTCGACCATGGTCGACCGGGTCAGCGCCGCCAGGTTCATCGGGCGGGAGCGTGAGCTAGCCGAGTTGGAGGCGTCGCTCGGCGACGCCGTCGAAGGCAGCCCCCGCCTCGTCTTCATCGCCGGCGAGTCGGGAGTAGGAAAGTCGCGTCTGTTGAATGAGTTCGAGCGCCGGGCCGAAGGGCTCGGCGCTCGCGTCATCGGCGGTGAGTCGATCGAGCTCGGCGAGGACGAGCTCCCCTACGCACCCCTCGTGGGCACCGTGCGACCGCTGGCCCGCGATGACGACATCGTCTTCGAACAGCTCCCGCCGGCGGTCACGGCCGAGCTGGCCCGCCTCGCGCCAGAGCTCGGCACGCCGGCTCTCGAGCGGCTCGAGGACCGCGAGGGCGAGGCCCAGCGGCGCCTCTTCGACTCGCTGCTCGCGATGCTCGAGCGGCTCGGGGATGAGCGGCCTGTCGTCCTCTGGCTCGAGGACATCCACTGGGCCGACCGCGCGACTCGCTCCTTTCTCGCGTTCCTCAACGCGAGCCTTCGCGAGGAGCGCCTGCTCGTCATCTCCACCTATCGCTCCGACGAGCTCCACCGCCGCCATCCGCTGCGCCCGTTGTTGAACGAGCTCGAGCGCTCGAAGTGCTCCCGCCGGCTCGAGCTCGCCCGCTTCGACCGCGAGGAGCTCGGCGCCCAGCTCGCCGACATCCTGGGCAGCGCCCCGGCCGAGGAGGTAGTCGAACGCCTGTTTCTCCGCAGCGAGGGCAACCCGCTCTTCGCCGAGGAGCTGCTCGCCTCGAGCCTCGACGGCCGCGGCGGTCTCCCTCCGACGCTGCGCGAGGCGCTTCTGACGCGCCTCGATCGACTTTCGGCCGAGGCTCAGCAGACGCTCTCGCTGCTCTCCGTGGCCGGGCGGGCGGACGACTCGATCCTCGCCGACGCCGGCTCCCTTTCGGCCACCGACCTGCGCCCGGCGCTTCGCGAGGCGCTCACGGCCCAGGTCATCCGAACCGACGACGACGACCTCTTCCGGTTCCGCCACGCGCTCTTCCAGGAGGTCGTCTACGACGACCTCCTTCCCGGGGAGCGCTCCGACCTTCACCTCGCGCTGGCGAAGACGCTCGCCGAACGCGCCAACGGCGAGTCGAGCTCCTGGATGCGAACGGCGATCGCCCATCACTATCACGCGGCCGGCGCGCAGGCGGAGGCGCTCGAGGCGTCCATGCGCGCGGCCGAGCAGGCCGAGTCGGTGCAGACGTACTCGCAGGCCGCGAAGCTCTATGACCGCGCCCTCGGACTCTGGCCCCGCGTCGAGGACGCGGCCCAGCGCGTCGACGCGACCCACGCCGATGTCCTCAGCCGCGCTGCGCGAGCGCAGTACCTGAGCGCCGACGACCTGCGGGCCGAGTCGCTGTTCGAGCAGGCGATCGCCCAGCTCGACGCCGAGGCGGACCCGCTGCGCGTTGCTCGCATGCTCGGCTGGCTCGCCGACACGCAGTGGTCTCTCGGGCAGGCCGACCGCAGCCGAGCGACGCTCGAGCGGGCGCTCGAGCTCGTCCCTTCGGAGCCGACGGAGGTCGGCGCCGAGCTGCTCGCGCACCAGGTCCGCTTCCGCCTCCTCCAGGGTCGCTACATCGAAGGCGCCGAGGTCGCCGAGCGGGCGATCGCGATGAGTGACGCGCTCGGGCTCGACTCGGTCAAGGTGCGCGTTTTAAACCGCTACTCGCCGGCGCTGGTGACGCTGGGTGAGCCCGAGCGTGCGGAGCAGATCTTCGAGGAGTCCCTGGAGCTCGCCCGCAAGGTCGGTGACAACGACGATCTCGCGACGGCGCTCGTCAACCACGCCGACATCCTTCACGTCTACGGACGAAGCGCCGACGCGCTCGAGGTGCTCGAAAGCGCCGCCGACGAGCTCACCGAGAGCGACCGGTCGGGGATCTGGCTCAACCTGCTGCGGGCCGAGATCGCGTTCGACCTCGGCGATTGGGGCGTCGCCGACGAGCTCCTCCCGCAGCCGCGCGGGCTGCCGCCGTCGAACACGAGGGCGAACTGGGACGTCCGCCGCGGCGAGTTCGCGCTCGGTCAGGGCGAGCACGCCGAAGCACGGCTGGCCCTCGAGGACTCCTGGGCGATCCTCGCCGACTCCGCGGAGCCGCAGTACATCGCCGCGACCGCGGCGCTGCTCGCCGAGCTCGAGCTGCGCGAGGGGAAGGTCGAGGAGGCCCGGGCGCTGATCGCCGAAGCGCTCGACCGGATCCAGTACTGCACCGAGGACGCCGCGCGTCTCCTGCGGATCTTCGTCGCCGGGGTCGCGGTCGAGGCGAGCGGCGCCGAGCTCGCGCGCGACCTCGGGGACGCGGAGGCAGAGACCGCGGCGATCGAGCGCGCGGAGTCGATGCTGAGCTTCTCCGAGGCGAGCGTCGAGGAAACGAACGGACCGGTGGAGCAGGCGCGCTACGCGGTCGCGCGCGCCGAGCACGCCCGGGCCGCTGCAAGCGACGAGGCCGCGGAGCTTTGGGCGGCGGCGGCGAGCGCCTGGGCGGAGCTCCGGCGCCCGTATCCGCAGGCATCGGCCCTTCACCGCCGCGCCGAGGCACTCGTCGTCGCCGACGAGCGCCAGGAGGCGGCCGCTGCGGCGGCGGAGGCCCACGAGATCGCCGGGCGACTCGGGGCGAAGTGGCTGCAGGGCGAGGTCGAGTCGCTCGCGGCCCGCGCCCGGCTGGATCTCGGCGCAGACAAGGACCCCGCCGAGGCGGACGGAGCCGCCGCACCGGCGGAGGACCCGTTCGGCCTCACCGATCGCGAGCGCCAGGTGCTGGCGATGGTCGCCGCGGGCGCCACCAACCGCGAGATCGCCGCCGAGCTCTTCATCGCGGAGAAGACGGCGAGCGTCCACGTCTCACGCATCCTCGGCAAGCTCGGCGTCCGCAGCCGCACCGAAGCGGCGGCGGTCGCACATCGTCAGGGCCTGTCGGAGTTCGCCGACGTCAGTAGCTGACTGCGGTCAGGTAGAGGCCGTGGGCCGGCGCCGTCTCGCCGGCACGCTCCCGCGGCGCGCCCTCGAGCAATGCCCGGAAATCCTCCATCGTGCGACGCGCGCCGCCGACCTCCAGCATCGTCCCCACCAGCACCCGCACCTGGCTGCGCATGAACGACCGCGCCTCGAGATGCAGCGCGATCAACCCGGGCCGCTCCTCCTCCCACGCGGCGACGTCGATCGTTCGTTCGAAGAGCCTGTGGGCGGTCTGTGTCGGGGTGAAGGCGGTGAAGTCGTGGGTGCCGATGATTGCCTCCGCGCACTGGTCGAGCAGCGCGCGGTCGAGCGGGTAGCGCCACCACAGGACGCGCCCTTCCTCGAACGGATCGCGGAGCGGGCCGGTGAGGACGCGGTAGCGGTAGGCGCGCGCTTTCGCGTCGAAACGGGCGCTGAAGCCATCGGGGGCTGGTCCGGCGGCCTTGATCGCGACATCGGCCGGCAGGACGGCGTTCAGACGCTCGGCGAGGCGGTCGGGAAGCTCGCGCTCATGCTCGAAGCTCGCCACCTGGCCGCTCGCGTGGACGCCGGCGTCGGTGCGCCCGGCGACGACGAGGTCGACACGCTCGCCGACGATCCGCTCGATCGCCCCTTCGAGTTCGGCCTGGACCGTGCGCTTGTCGCGCTGCGTCGCCCAGCCGGCGAACCGCGTCCCGACGTAGGCGATGTCGAGCCGGGCGGTCGCCACGGCGACCCGGCTAGACGAGCTCGAGGAAGACCATCTCGGTCGAGTCCGAGCGGCGCGGCCCGAGCTTGACGATCCGCGTATATCCGCCGGGGCGCTCCGCATAGCGCGGGGCGACCTCCTCGAACAGCTTGTGGACCAGGAACTTGTCCTGTCCCAGCTCCGAGAGCGCCTGGCGGCGGGCGTGCAGGTCGCCGCGCTTGCCGAGCGTGATCAGCTTCTCGAGCTTCGGCTTCACGGCCTTCGCCTTGGCCTGCGAGGTCTGGATCCGCTCATGCTCGATCACATCGCGGCACAGGTTGCGAAGCAGCGCCCGCCGGTGGGCGCTGTCGCGACTGAGCTTGTTCCTCTGCTTCTGGTGGCGCATCGGCGTAACTCCGGCCGGAAAGGCTACTCGTCGCGGAGCGAGAGGCCGAGCTGGATCAGGCTTTCCTTGACCTCTTCCGTCGAGCGCTTGCCGAAGTTCGGAATTGCATTCAGCTCCGACTCCGAGCGCTGGACGAGGTCGCCGACAGTCTGGATGCCGGCGCGCTTCAGGCAGTTGTAGGCGCGGACGCCGATCTCGAGCTCCTCGATCAGGCGGTCATCGCCATCGGTGCCCCCACCGCCGCCGGGTGCGGCGCCGAAGCCGTCACCGGCCACCTCGAACGCGTCGCGAGCGGTGAGCTCCTCGACCCGGTCGGCGTCGGTGAAGATCGCCATCGTCTTGATCAGGATCTCGGCCGCTTCGCGAAGCGCCGAGCCCGGCTCGATCGAACCGTCGGTCTCGACCTCGAGCGTGAGCTTGTCGAAGTCCGTCCGCTGGCCGACTCGGGCGGAGTCGACGTTGTAGGCGGCGCGCCGGATCGGCGAGAAGATCGAGTCGATCGGGATCACGCCGATCGGCTGATCCTCGGACTTGTTCTCCTCGGCCGGCGAGTAGCCGCGGCCACGGCCGATCGTCAGGTACATCTCGAGCTTGGTGCGCTTCTCGAGCGTCGCGATCGGCGCCTCGGGGTTGAGGATCTCGACGCCCGCGGGCAGGTCGATGTCCTTCGCCCGCACCTCACCGGGGCCGGTCGCCACGAGTGGCGCCTCGACCTCATCGGCGTCGGTGTGCATGCGGACGACGATGTCCTTCAGGTTGAGGACGATGTCGGTGACATCCTCCTTCACCCCGGCGACGGTCGAGAACTCGTGTGCGACGCCCTCGATGCGGACGCTCTTGATCGCGGCGCCACCAAGGGAGCTCAGCAGGACGCGGCGCAGGGAGTTGCCGAACGTGTAGCCGAAGCCCTTGTCGAGGGGCTCGACGATGAACGTTCCGCGGTTCTCCTCGACGTCCTCCGAGGCAATCTTGGGGATCTGAAATTCGGGCAGGGTAGTCATGAGTTCCTCTTCGCTTGTCGGGGCACGGGGGCGGGCTCTACTACTTGGAGTAGAGCTCGACGATGAGCTGCTCCTGAATCGGCGCGATGATCTCGCTGCGGTCCGGCAGCTTGAGCACCTTCGCCGTCAGGGCGTCGTGATCGGCCTGGAGCCACGGCGGAACCGCGGCGGTGAGCTCGGTCGCCTGGCGGACGACGTCCGCAGCGCCCGTCTCGGGCCTGATCGTGATTACGTCGTCGGGTCGAACTTGATAGCTGGCCACGTCCACCCGGCGCCCGTTGACGAGCCAGTGGCCGTGATTGACCAGCTGGCGCGCCTGACGACGTGATGCGGCAAAGCCGAGGCGGACGAGAACGTTGTCGAGGCGGCGCTCGAGCAGGCGCAGGAGGTTGTCACCGGTGACGCCCTCCTGGCGAGCGGCCTTCTCGTAGTAGTTGCGGAACTGCTTCTCGAGCACCTGGTAGAAGCGCCGCGCCTTCTGCTTCTCGCGCAGCTGGTTGCGGTACTCCGAGGCACGCACACGGCCGCGGCCGTGCTCGCCCGGCGGGTAGGAGCGGCGCTCGACGCCGCACTTCTCGGTCATGCAGCGCTCGCCCTTGAGGAAGAGCTTCTGCCCCTCGCGGCGGCACTGCTTGCACTGAGGTCCCGTATCTCGAGCCATGCCTAGGGCCTCCGCCGCTTCTTCGGGCGGCAACCGTTGTGGGCCTGCGGGCTGACGTCCTTGACCGTGGTCACCTGGATGCCGGCGGCCTGCAGCGAGCGGATCGCCGTGTCGCGGCCCGAGCCGGCGCCCTTCGCGTGGACCTCGACCCGCTCCACGCCGTGCTCCATGCCCTTGCGGGCGGCGGCATCGGCGGTCACCTGAGCGGCGAACGGGGTCGACTTGCGCGAGCCCTTGAAGCCCGCAGAGCCGGCCGACTCCCAGCAGACGACGTTGCCCTCGGGGTCGGTGATCGTGACGATGGTGTTGTTGAAGGAAGTCTTGATGTGGGCGACTCCGTAGGGGACGTTCTTCTTCACCCGGCGACGGGCGCGTCCCTTTCCCTTTTTCGGCTGCGGCAAGTGCTGGCTCCTACTTCTTCGACGGCGGCTTCTTCTTGCCGGCGACGCTCATCTTGCGCGGGCCCTTGCGACCACGCGCGTTGGTCTTCGTCCGCTGCCCTCGAGTCGGCAGCCCGCGGCGATGACGGACCCCGCGGTAGGCGCCGATCTCGGAGAGGCGCTTGATGTTCTGGGAGCGGTCGCGGCGGAGATCACCCTCGACCTCGAGGTCCTCGACCGCGTCGCGGAGCTTCACCGTCTCCTCTTCGGTCAGGTCCTTGACGTAGGTGTTGGGGTCCACACCGACCTTGGTCAAAATCTCGTTCGCGGTCGAACGGCCGACACCGTGGACGTAGGTCAGCCCGATCTCCGCTCGCTTGTTAAGTGGGAGGTTGACTCCCGCAATACGTGCCAACTAGCCCTGCCTCTGCTTATGCCGCGGATTGGTGCAGATAACGAGCACGACGCCACGCCGGCGGATCACCCGGCAACGCTCACACATCGGCTTTACGGACGCTCGTACCTTCATCGCCACTCCGGCGGTCGTATCCAACAATTACTCGAGAAAGCCCAGCGTCCCCATGAATCGGCACGCGGGCGCACGGATCCGGCGTTAGCCGGACAGAGAAAGATAGCAGGGGCCGCCTCGATCAGCGGATGTCGATGTCCGCCTGCGCGAGCACGTCGCCTGCTCGAGACCGAAGCCGAGCATGCGCTCGATGAGGTCGGCCCCGGCCGCGGAGAAGAGTATCCGAACATCGAGCGCATCGCTTCCGGAGGAATGGTTGGATTTCCGCCGGGCGCGGAGTCCACGTCGAACTGCCCGGCGAACCGAGGCGCGTGCGTTGCTGAAAGAGGGCCTCGATCTCTCGCCCACCGATGCGGCGCCATCGTCCTCGAGAGGAGGGCGCTCGCGGAGCTCGAAAGTTCCGGCGCCAAGCCGCGCCGCTTCGTCCTCTCGGGAGTCGACTCGCTCACCCCGGCGGAGCGGCGCGTCGCCACGCTTGCGGCCGACGGCCTGTCCAACCCCGAGATCGCCCAGACGCTCTACGTCACTCGTAAGACGGTCGAAACACACCTGGGTCATGTGTGCGGGAAGCTTGAGATCCCTGGCCGGGGCGAACTCGCCGACGCTCTGTGCGAGACGTCACAAACAGGCGTCCGTATGTAGGCTTAGGCTCGCCACCATGGAGCTCGGGGGAGCGTTCAAGAGGCTTAGGTCGGTGACACATCGCCAGCCCGCGGTTGCTCCCGAACGGGGAGACCCGGCCGACGCCTACACAGCGCTCGCCGGCCTCTTCGTCGGCGAGGGCGTCATCGACGACGACCTGATCGGCGTCCTCCTCGACCCCTCGACGGACCGCGACGATGCCCTCCTCGAGCTCGCCGCGGGCCGCCGCTGTGAGGCTGCCGGTCGCCTCGACGAGGCCATCGAGCACTTCCTCGCCGCGATCGAGGCGGGCCGGCTCGCGAGCGCGACCGAGGTGATCGCCCACGCGGCGCACGACTGCGCCCGCGCCCTCTACACCCGCAACCATCCCGGCGACGCGGATCGTTGCTGGGCGATGCTCGAGGAGGCGCGCGAATGCGCCGGCGCACGGGGGATGACCCGAGCTACGCGCCCGGATCGAAGAGCTCGAGCGCGGGATCCGCGAGGGAGCAGCGTAAGACGTAATACGTCAGCCCGCCTGACCCGGCTCGCCCCCGGAGGCGAAGCCGAGGAGCGGGCGGACCGACTCGTTATTCCTCGTGCCAGGGGGTGAGGATTCTTGGGCCGTCCTCGGTGACGGCGACCGTGAACTCGAAGTGCGCGGCGAGCGAGCCGTCCGCTGAGTAGACGGCCCAGTTGTCGTCGCCGAGGCGGACGTCGGCCGAGCCGGCGTTCACCATCGGCTCGATCGCGATCACCATCCCTGGCTCGAGCTCGGGGCCGCGGCCGGGTTCGCCGAAGTTCGGGACCTGCGGGTCCTCGTGCATGTCGCGCCCGACGCCGTGGCCGACGAGCGAGCGGATGATCGAGAGGTTGTCCTGCTCGACCCGCTTCTGGATCGCGTGGGAAACGTCGCCGAGGTGGTTGCCCGGGCGCGCCTTCTCGACCCCGGCGTGGAGCGCGGCCTCGGTCGTCGCCATCAGCTTCGCCGCCACCGGATCGACCTCGCCGATCGGCACAGTCAGCGCCGCGTCGGCGACCCAGCCGTCCTTGGTCACGCCGACGTCGATCGAGAGGATGTCGCCGCGGGCGAGCTCGTAGGGCCCCGGGATCCCGTGGACGACCATGGAGTTCGGCGAGGCGCAGATCGAGCCGGGGAAACCGCGGTAGCCGAGAAACGAGGGGATCGCGTCCTGGGAGGCGATGAAACGCTCCGCGGCGAGGTCGAGTTCAGCCGTGGAGACCCCAGGCCGGCACTTCCCCCGCAGCATCTGCAGGCAGCGCGCCTGCACGCGTCCGGCCGCCGCCATCTGCTCGATCTGCTCCTGGGTCTTGAGAATGATCCCGCCGCGAAACATCAGCCCTACGCCTCCTCCTCCATTCTCAAGGTAGCGAGCAGGGCGCGAATGTTCTCACCGACCTCGGCGGGGGGCTTGCTGCCGTTGACGGTCTCGAGCAGACCGCGGTCGTCGTAGTAGGCGATCAGCGGGGAGGTCTTCTCCTGGTACTGGCCGAGCCGATGGCGGATCACGTCGGGTTTGTCGTCGTCGCGGATCTCGAGCTCGGCGCCGCAAACGTCGCAGACGCCCTCCTTCTCCGGGGCATCGAACTCGACGTGGTAGACGTGGCCGTTCGGGCAGGTGCGCCGACCGCCGAGACGCCGGACGACCTCCTCCGCGGGGACGTCGATGAGGATCGCCGCCGTGAGCTTGCGCCCGAGCTCGCCCATCTTCTCCCCCAGGGCCTCGGCCTGGCCGACGGTGCGCGGGAAGCCGTCGAGGATGAACCCGTCCTCGGCCTCGGGCTTGTCGATCCGCTCAGCGATCACGCCGACGATGACATCATCGGGAACGAGGTCGCCGCGGTCCATGTACTCCTTCGCCTGCTTGCCGATCTCGGTGCCTTCACGGACCGCGGCGCGGAGGATGTCGCCGGTGGCGAAATAGGGCAGCTCGAGCTCGGTCTGCAAGGTCTCCCCCTGGGTGCCCTTGCCCGAGCCCGGAGGCCCGAGAAGAATGAGATTCAGCTCCGACACGGGCACGAGAGCGTAGAGGGTCGGGGGCGACGAAGCGCGCGGCCGGGACCTACTTCAGGAAGCCCTCGTAGTTGCGCATCATCAGCTGCGCCTCGAGCTGCTTCACGGTGTCGAGAGCCACGCCGACGACGATCAGGATCGAGGTGCCGCCGAAGAAGAAGTTCGCGGACGTCTGGGCGATCAGGATCGTCGGCAGGGCTGCGACCGCGCCCAGGTAGAGGGCTCCGGGGAAGGTCAGCCTGGAGAGGATCCGGTCCAGGTATTCGGCGGTAGGTCGTCCGGGCCTGACGCCGGGAATGAAGCCGCCGTACTTCTTCAGGTTGTCGGCCTGGTCCACCGGATTGAAGGTGACCGCCGTATAGAAGTAGGTGAAGATGATGATGAAGAAGACCTCGCCCACGATGTAGGCCCAGCCCGAGGGGCTGAAGAAGTCGGCGAACGCGAGCGCGGCCTCGGTATTGAGTAGCTGGCCGATCGTCGGTGGGAAGGCCATGATCGATGCGGCGAAGATGACCGGGATCACCCCCGCCATGTTCACCCGCAGCGGCAGGTAGGTCGAGCCACCCGTGGTCATTCGCCGGCCGACGACCCGTTTGGCGTACTGGACGGGGATCCGGCGCTGGCCCTCCTGGACGAACACGATCCCGACGATCACCGCCAGGGCGACGAAGGGCATCATCACGACGAAGACCTGATCCGGGTTGGTCCACCACTTGGTGATCCCCGGGCCGATGCCCGCGGCGATCGAGGCGAAGATCATGAGGCTGATCCCGTTGCCGACGCCGCGTTGTGTGATCAGCTCGCCGAGCCACATCAGGAGCGTGCAGCCGGCGGTCAGCGACATGACGATGATGAAGATCTTCGAGAAGGTCAGGGTGCCGACGACGCTGACGCCGTCCGCGCCCACGAAGCTCTCGAAGAGGAAGACGTAGCCGATCGACTGGCCGAACGCGAGCCCTACGGTCAGGTAGCGCGTGTACTGGGTGATCTTCTGCTGACCGACCTCGCCTTCCTTCTGCAGGCGCTCGAGCGAAGGCACCACCACGGTCAGCAGCTGCAGGATGATCGAGGCGGTGATGTACGGCATGATCCCGAGCGCGAACAGCGACAGCCGCTGTAGCGATCCGCCCGAGAACAGGTTGAGGAAGCCGAGGACGTTGTTGCCGGTGAAGTTGTCCTCGATCGACTCGACCGCGTCGATGTCGACGCCGGGCGCCGGGATGTAGGCGCCGAGCCGGTAGAGCGCCAGCATCGCCAGCGTGAACCCGATCTTCCTCCGGATCTCCGGAACCGCGAGGGCGTTGATGATCGTCTGAAGCACGAGTCCTCGGCGCTCCTTCCGTCGCTCATCAGTTCGCAGGCGGAGCAGCGGTGCATTACTCGATGACCTCCAGAGCCGCCGCCTCGATCTTCTCCTTCGCCGAGGCGCTGAATGCGTGGGCGCGGACGGTCAGCTTGGTCGAGATCTCGCCGCGGCCGAGCACCTTGACCGGGTCGCGGCGCTTCGCCAGGCCGGCGGAGCGGAGCGTTTCCGGCGTCACCTCGGCGCCCGCGTCGAAACGCGCGTCGAGGTCGGCGACGTTGACCGGCTGGGTGTGCGTCCGGAAGCGCTCGAACGGCATCGAAGTCTTCTTGTTCGGACCGCGAAGCTTGCGCATCCGCATGTGGATCGGGTTCTGGCCGCCCTCGTAGCCGATTCGTGCCTTCGAGCCGGAGCGCGAACCTGCGCCCTTGTGGCCGCGGCCCGCGGTCTTACCGGTCCCCGAGCCCTTGCCGCGCCCGAGGCGCTTCTTCGCCTGGCGCGAGCCCGGCTTCGGGCGGATCGTGTCGAGCCCGATCTCCTCTGGATCCAGGCGCCCCATCAGAGCTCCGCGGGGTTCCGGGTCACGCCGCGTACCGGCGCGACGCCGTTGACCTCGACCAGATGGGCGACGCGGGCGAGCGCGCCGCGAAGCTGCGGCGTGTCGGTCATCGTCGACGCGCGGCCGATGCGACCGAGCTTCAGGGTCGCGAGCGCGCCCCGCTGCTTCGGGTTCGCGCCGGAGGCGGAATGAACCTGGCGCAGCTCGAGCTCGGCCATCAGGAAGGCTCCTCGGCCGGCGGCGCTTCTGCGGCGGGCGGCTCAGCCGGGAGCTTCCGGCTCAGCTCGCGTCAGCCTCCGCCGTGGCGACGGCGACCGGCGCCGGGTCCGGGGCGTCGTCGACGGCATCCGCTGCCGGCGCGCCGTTCTCCGCATCTGCGGGCTGCGGACTGCGGCCCGCGGTCTCGTCCTCGAGATCGAGTCCGAGGACCTGCTTGATCGACAGGCCGCGAAGCTTGGCGACGTCCTCGGGGCGACGCAGGCCGGTGAGGCCGTCCATCGTCGCCTTGACCAGGTTGATCGGGTTCTGGGTCCCGATCGACTTCGAGAGCACGTCGCGGATCCCCGCGAGCTCGAGCACCGCGCGGACGCCGCCGCCGGCGATCACGCCGGTACCGGGGCTTGCCGGGCGCAGGACCACGTGGCCGGAGCCAAAGCGCCCGATCGTGCGGTGCGGGATCGTCTGGCCGAACTTCGGCACCCGGACGAGGCTCTTGCGAGCGTTCTCGACGGCCTTCTGGATCGCGAGCGGGACCTCGCGGGCCTTGCCGTAGCCGATCCCGACCACGGAGTCCTCGTCGCCGACGGCGACGAGCGCGGTGAAGGAGAAGCGCCGGCCGCCCTTGACGACCTTGGCGACGCGGTTGATCTCGATCACCCGCTCCTGCAGGTCGAGGCCCTGCGGGCTCACGGTCTGGATTTCGTGCTGGGTCTTCATCGGCGGCTCAAGGTAGCGGGTCTAGAACTGGAGTCCGCCCTCGCGGGCACCCTCGGCGAGTGCCGCGACGCGGCCGTGGTAGCGGTAACCGCCGCGATCGAAGACGCAGGTCTCGACCCCGGCCGCCTTCGCCCGCTCGGCGAGCAGCGCTCCGGAGCGCTTCGCCTGCTCCATCGGGCCGAGCTTGCGGAGATCGGGCTCGATCCAGTTGACGGCGGCGATCGTCTTGCCGGCACGGTCGTCGATCAGCTGAGCGAAGACGCCCTTGTTCGAGCGAAAGACGGACAGGCGCGGGCGCTCGGCGGTGCCGGTTACCTTCGACCGGACGCGGCGACGCCGGCGCAATCTCTGCTGTGGCTTGCTCGTGATTGCCATGGCTAGGCCCTCTTTCCGACCTTGCGGCGGACGTGCTCGCCCGCGTAGCGGATGCCCTTGCCCTTGTAGGGCTCGGGTGGACGAACGCGGCGGATCTGTGAGGCGATCTCGCCGACGAGTTGCTTGTCGATTCCGCGCACGATCACCTGGGTCGGCTGCGGGACATCGAACTCGATCCCCTCGGGCGCCTGGATCGACACGGAATGCGAGTAGCCGACGCTGAGCTCGAGGGCCTTGCCTGCGGGCTTCGCGCGGTAGCCGACTCCCTGGATCTCGAGCCTCTTCTCGTAGCCGTTCGTGACCCCCTCGACCATGTTCGCGAGCAGGCTGCGCGTGAGCCCGTGCAGGGCGCGGTCGGGACCGCGGTCGGTGGCCCGCTTGACGAGCAGCGTCCCCTCCTCCTCGACGATCTCCATCCGCGAGCTGACCTGCTGGGCGAGCTCGCCCTTGGGGCCGTTGACGGTCACGCGGTCGCCGGTGACGGAAACCGTCACACCTTCGGGGACCGGGATTGGCTTTCTTCCAATTCGACTCATTCAGATCACCAGATAAAGGCGACTACCTCGCCGCCGACGCCCTTGGCCTTTGCCTCATGCCCGGTCATCACACCCGAGGACGTGGAGACGATCGCCGTTCCCATGCCGCCCTGGACGCGCGGCACCTTGGCGTGGTCGACGTAGTGGCGACGGCCCGGGCGCGAGGCACGCTCGAGGCCGCTGATCACCGGGCGGCGGTCCTCGGTGTACTTGAGGTCGATACGGATCACCTCGCCGCCGACGGGAGTCGGCTCGACGTCGTACCCGTTGATGTAGCCCTGCTCGGTGAGGATCCGGCTCATCTCCTTCTTCAGGCGCGATGCCGGAACCTCGACGCCGGGATGATCGGCGGCGAGCGCGTTGCGGATCCGGGTCAGGTAATCGGAGATCGGGTCGGTAAGCATCTTCGTTCAGGTCCCTGGCGAGCTACCAGCTCGCCTTGCTCATCCCGGGCACATAGCCCTCGTGCGCGGCGTTCCGCAGGCAGATCCGGCAGAGGCCGAACTTGCGGTAGTACGCGCGCGGGCGACCACACCGCCGGCAGCGGTTGTAGTTGCGGGTCTTGTACTTGGAGGTACGCGCCTGGCGCACCTTCTGTGACGTCTTGGCCATCTAGTTGTCGTCCTCGCTGCTCGACTCGTCGTCGGTTGAAGCTGTCTTCTCGCCGCCCTCGGCGCCCTCGGCACCTTCCTCGCCTTCTTCGCCCTCTTCGGGCTTCTCCGGCTTGGCGTACGCCTCCGGGTTCTCCTCCTTGAGCTGCTCGAGCGCGGCCTGCTCGGCCTCGGCCCGCGCGCGGGCCTCCTCCTGGCGCCGCTCCTCCTCCTCGTCGACCTCGGGGGCTGCGCCTGGGCGACCCTCCTGGGCGAACGGCATGCCGAGCCCGAGGAGGAGCTCGAAGCCCTCCTCGTCGGTCGCGGCGGTGGTCGTGATCGCGATGTCGAGACCGCGGACCTCGTCGATCGAGTCGTAGTCGATCTCCGGGAAGATGAGCTGCTCGCGGACGCCGATCGAGTAGTTGCCGCGGCCGTCGAACGAACGCGGGTTGAGCCCGCGGAAGTCGCGGATCCGCGGGATCGCGATCGAGATGAGGCGATCGAGGAACTCCCACATCCGGGCGCCGCGCAGCGTGACCGCGACGCCGACGGGCATCCCCTCGCGGAGCTTGAAGTTGGCGATCGAGCGGCGGGCGCGGCGGATGCTCGCCTTCTGGCCCGCGATCGTCTCGAGCTGCTCGGTGGCGGCTTCGAGCACCGGCGTCGACTGCTTCGCGTCGCCGACGCCCATGTTGAGGGTGATCTTGACCAGCCGCGGCACCTGCATCCGGCTCGTGTAGCCGAACTTGGACTCGAGCGCGCCGACGAGCTCTGACTCGTAGGTCTCGCGCAGGCGCGGCGGCGGCGCGGCTTGCTGGGCTTCTGTGGTTGTGGCTGCTTCCATCAGGTCTCTATTCGAGCAGGGTGCCGGTTCGTTTCGCGTATCGCTTCCGGCTGCCGTCATCCCCGATCTTGACTCCGACCCGCGTGGGCTTGTTGTCGCCGGGGTCGAGCAGCATCACGTTGGAGGCGTCGATCGGGCCCTCCTGCTCGATGATCCCCGACGCCTGCGCCTTCTGGGTGTCCTTGACCGAGCGCGGGCGCTGGTGGCGCTTGATCATGTTCAGGCCCTCGACGTAGACGCGGCGGCGCGTGGGCTCGGTGCGGAGCACGCGGCCCGTCTTGCCCTTGTCCTTGCCGGCGATGACGACGACGGTGTCGTCCGTGCGGACGTGGATGCCCTTGGCCATGGCTAGCGGTGCCTCCTTCCGCGGCAGTGCGGCTCAGCCGGCGAAAACCGAGCCAGACAAGGACGCAGGGAGCGTGGCGCACTCGCAGAGTGCGCGAGCGACTGAGGACGCTGGCTGGCGAAGGTTTGCAGCCGGCTGAGGCGTGCTGGCGTGGGAGGAGTCACCGCTAAAGGACCTCCGGAGCGAGGGAGACGATGCGCATGAAGTTGCGCTCGCGGAGCTCGCGGGCGACGGGGCCGAAGATGCGGGTGCCGCGGGGCGCGCCCTGAGCGTCGATGAGCACGGCGGCGTTCTCGTCGAAGGTGATGTAGGTGCCGTCGGCGCGGCCGAGCTGCTTGCGCGTGCGCACGACGACCGCCTGCACGACCTCGCCCTTGCGGACTCCGCCGTGCGGGGTGGCCTGCTTCACCGTCGCCGTGATCACGTCGCCCACGCCGGCGTAACGGCGGTGCGAGCCGCCCTTGACCCGGATGCAGAGGATCTCCCTCGCGCCCGAGTTGTCGGCGACCTTGAGCCTCGACTCCTGCTGGATCACCGGGCACGCTCCAGGACCTCGACGAGGCGCCAGCGCTTCGTCCGCGAACGCGGTCGCGACTCGATCACACGGACGAGGTCGCCGATGTTGGCGTCGTTGGTCTCGTCGTGGGCGTGGACCGTCGCCGTCTGGCGGACGATCTTCTCGTACTTGGGATGGCGGCGGACGATCTCGAGCTTGACCGTGATCGTCTTGTCGGCCTTGTCCGAGACGACGGTGCCCTGACGGACTGCCTTCGTCCCCGCGACGCGCTCGGCGGGCGGCGTCCCGGTGCCGGCTTCATGGGTTGCGCGCTCCTTCGAACGGCGGCGGCGACGCTCGGCGGCCTTCTTCGCCCGCGCGGTGGCACGCTCGGCTACGCGCTCCTCATCGGAGCGCGGGGGCAGCGCCTCGCCAGCATGCGTCGAGCGCTCGCGCCTACGCAGCTGCTTCGGGGTCAAGGTCTCACCGGCCACGTCCTCGGCTTCGCCTCCGGGCGTGCCGGGGCCAGCCGAAGGACTGGCCGCAGGGGCTTCCTCGGCGGGAGCCTCTTCTTCGGCCGGCGCCTCTTCGGCAGCCGGCTCCTCGGCAGGGGTCTCCTCGGCCGCGGGAGCCTCCTCGGCGGCGGGCGCCTCCTCGGCGGGGGCCTCTTCGGCGGCGCTCGACCTGCTCTTCGTTCTCTTCTTCGCTGATCACTTCGCCTTCAGTTCCTTGGTCACGTCGATCCCGCGCTCGCGCGCGATCGTCATCAGTCGGGCCATGTTGCGACGCGATTCGCGCAGGCCCGCGGTGTTCTCGAGCTCTCCGGTCGCGTGGCGGAAGCGCAGGTTGAACGCATCCTCACGCGCGTCCTTGAGCGCCTGGACGAGGTCCTGGTCGCCGAGAGCATGGGCGTCGCCGGCATTCATCCGTGCTCCATCCCCTCGCGGCTGACGAACTTGGTCCGGATCGGCAGCTTGTGTGCGGCGAGGCGGAGCGCCTCCTTCGCCAGGTCCTCGGGGACGCCGGCGAGCTCGAACATCACCTTGCCGGGCTTGACCACGGCGACCCAGCCCTCCGGGTTGCCCTTACCGGAGCCCTGCCGCGTCTCGGCGGGCTTCTTCGTGTAGGGCTTGTCCGGGAAGACGTTGATCCACACCTTGCCGCCGCGCTTGATCTTGCGCGTCATGGCGACACGAGCAGCCTCGATCTGCCGGTTGGTGATCCAGCCGCGATCGAGGGCCTTGAGGCCGTACTCACCGAACGCGACCGTGGTCCCGCCCTTCGAGTTGCCGCGGCGCTTCCCGCGCATCTGCTTGCGGTGCTTGACCCGCTTCGGCATCAGCATCAGGCAGCACCCCCTGAACCCTCTCCTGACACGTCCTCCGCTTCGCGTCCGGGCGTGTCAGGGTTGGTGGTGGGCGGCGTTGCCACGGGATCGGCCGGAACTGCCTGGGGATGGTCGGGGATCTTCGGCGCCGCGGGCGCGGCCGGCTGTGCCGGCGCGGCCTGGGCCGGAGCGGCAGGCGGGGCCGGAGTTGCGGGCGCAGGCGCCGCGGGCTTGGCGGGCGCGGCAGGCTTGGCCGGCGCCTGTGAGGGGCGCGAGCTTCGCTGGCCGCCACCCGCGCCTCCACCCCTGGGGCCGTCGGAGCGGCCACCCGGGCGGCGGCCGCCATCGCGGCCACGGCGGAACGAGCGCGGCGCGAGATCGTCCTCGTCGGTGGTCGAGTGGAAGCCCTCGGGCATCACCTCGCCCTTGTTGATCCAGCACTTGACGCCGATGCGGCCCGTGGTCGTCTTCGCCTCGACGAAGCCGTAGTCGATGTCGGCGCGCAGGGTGTGCAGCGGCACGCGGCCGTCGGAGTAGCCCTCGGTGCGCGCCATCTCCGCGCCGCCGAGACGACCGGAAACCTGGACCTTGACTCCCTTGGCGCCGGAGCGCATCGCGGAGGTCAGGGCGCGCTTCATCGCGCGGCGGAAGGCGACGCGGTTCTGCAGCTGCTCGGCGATCGACTGGGCGACGAGCTTCGCGTCGAGCTCAGGGCGCTTGATCTCGCGGATGTTGACCTTCACGGGCTTGCCGGTGATCTTGTGCAGGTCGCGGCGAAGCGCGTCGACCTCGGCGCCCGACTTGCCGATGACGATGCCGGGTCGAGCTGTATGGATATCTACCGTGATCTCGCCGCGCTGCTTCGCGATCGTGATGTCGGAGAGCCCGGCGTGCGAGAGCTTCTGCTCGATGTGGTCGCGAATCGCCAGGTCCTCGAGCAGCAGGTCGGCGAAGTTCCGCTCGTCGAACCAGTTCGACTTCCAGTCGTGGATGTAGCCGACCCGGAATCCTTCGGGGTGAATCTTCTGTCCCATAAGTCCTAGTGCCTCAGTCCGTGGTCGGCGTCAATGCCACCGAAAGGTGGCTCGTCTTCTTGTCGATCCGCGACGCGCGGCCGCGGGCGCGTGCGCGCCAGCGCTTCAGCGTCGGGCCCTCGTCGGCGTAGATCTCGGTGATCTGCAGGTCGTCGGCGATGAGGTCGTGATTCGCCTCCGCGTTAGCGGCCGCCGAATTGATCAGGCTGGCGACGTCGCGAGCCGCATCGCGGGTGGAGAATGCAAGCAGGTTGCGGGCCTCGGGCACGGGCATGCCGCGGACCTGGTCACAGATCAGGCGCGCCTTGCGCGGCGCAACGCGGACGAAACGCGCCTTCGCGCGCACCACCGGTACCTCGTGCTCGTTCTTCTCGGCGTCCGCCATCGGCTCTAGCGCTCCTTGCCGCCGTGGGCGCGGAAGGTCCGCGTCGGCGCGAACTCGCCGAGCTTGTGGCCCACCATCGACTCGGAGATGAAGACCGGCACGTGCTTGCGCCCGTCGTGGACGGCGATCGTGTGCCCAACCATCTCCGGGAACACGGTGGACGTCCGCGACCACGTCTTCACCATGGTCTTCTGATTCGACTCGTTCATCTGATTGATGCGCCGCATCAGGCGCTCCTCGACGAACGGGCCCTTCTTGGTTGAACGTCCCATTTAAGTCCTCTTACTTCCTCTTCTTCCCGCGCCTACGAGCGCGGACGATCAGCGCGTCCGACGCCTTGCCCTTCTTCCGCGTCCGGTAGCCGAGAGTCGGCTTGCCCCACGGGGTCACCGGGTGACCGCCGGGGGTCTTGTGCGCCTCGCCGCCGCCGTGCGGGTGATCGACCGGGTTCATCGCGATTCCGCGGGTCTGCGGGCGCTTGCCCTTGTGGCGGTTGCGACCGGCCTTGCCGATCTTGACGTTCTGGTGCTCCGGGTTGGAGAGCGTTCCGACCGTCGCCCGGCACTCGGCGCGGACGAGCCGCATCTCCGAGGAAGGCAGCCGCACGGTGACCATGGGGCCCTCCTTCGCGACCACCTGGATCGCGGAGCCGGCCGAGCGGCCGAGCTTGCCGCCCTGACCGGGGGTGAGCTCGACGTTGTGAACGATCGTGCCGGTCGGGATCGCGCGCAGCGGCAGCGAGTTACCGGGCTGGATGTCGGCCGTATCGCCCGACTCGACGCTTGCGCCGACCTGCAGGCCCTGCGGCGCGAGGATGTAGCTCTTCGCGCCGTCGGCGTAGTGGAGCAGAGCGATGTAGGTGGTGCGGTTGGGGTCGTACTCGATGCTCGCGACCTTCGCCGACACGCCGTCCTTGCGACGCTTGAAGTCGATCTGGCGGTAGCGACGCTTGGCACCGCCGCCGCGATGGCGCGCGGTCACGCGGCCGCGCGAGTTGCGCCCGCCGGTGGACCCCTTGCCCTTCGTCAGCGACTTGAGCGGCTTGTTGCCCGGGGTGATCTCCTCGCGCTCCTGGTAGGTCGCGAAACGACGACCTGGCGAGGTGGGCTTTGTCTTTCTCATTGCCATTTCGAATCAGTCCTTACTCCGCTACCGCCGCGCCCTCGAAGAGCTCGATCCGGTCGCCGGGGGCGAGCTGGACGATCGCCTTCTTCCAGGCGCGTGTCTTGCCGCGATGGAGGCCGCGACGCTTCGGCTTCGAGCGCATCTTGATCGTCCGCACCTCGATCACCCCGACGTCGAAGATCGACTCGACGGCGTGGCGAATCTGCGTCTTGTGCGCGCGCTCGTCGACGCGGAACGTGTACTTGCCGTCCGCCATCAGCGCGTAGCTCTTCTCGCTCACGACCGGCTCGAGGATGATCTGGCGGGGGTCCATTACTCGTCGCCCTCAGAATCATTCCCGGCCTCGGAATCAACGCCGTCCGCCTCCTCGGCTGCGCCTCCGGGGGCGGCCGGGTCTGTCGCGGGATTGGCTGCTCGCGTCACTTCCACGGTTTTCTCCTCGAGCACCTTCAGTGCGGCCTCCGAGACGATCAGCGAGCGGTGGCCGATCACGTCGGCGACGCCGGCGGCGCTCGCCGGGATCACGGTCACGGTCGGCAGGTTGCGAAAGCTCTTCGCGGCGCCGATCTCCTCGGCGTCGACGATCAGGAGGATCGGGCCCTTCGTGTCCCATTTCTCGAGCGCCTCGGCCGCGGACTTGGTCGACGGCGTGTCGAACTTCGACGCGTCGAGAACGGCGACCGAGTTGCGGCTCGCGTGCACCGAGAGCGCGGAGCGCAGCGCTCGGCGGCGCGCCTTGCGGTTGACCTTGAAGGTGAAATTGCGCGGCTTCGGTCCGAAGGCCACGCCACCGCCGCGGCGGGTCGGGCTCGAGAGCGCGCCGACGCGGGCGCGGCCGGTGCCCTTCTGGCGCCAGGCCTTTGCCGTCGTCATCGAAACCTCGCCGCGGCCGAGCGTCGACGCGGTACCGCGACGGCGCGCCGCGAGGTCCGCGCGGGCTGCCTCGTGGACGAGGGACTCGTGGAACTCCTCGCCGAAGACGGAGTCGGGGACGTCGACCTTGCTCTGGGCGGTGCCCAGCTTGAGCGCCTTAGCCATCGGAACGCACCTCCACGGTGCCGCCCTTCGGCCCGGGGACCGCGCCCCGGATCAGGAGCAGGTTGTTCTCGGCGTCGATCTCGAACACGGTCAGGCCGCGCTGGGTGACCCGCTTGCCGCCCATCCGGCCCGGCATCTTCATCCCCTTGAAGACGCGCGCCGGGTACGCGGCGGCACCGATCGAGCCGGGGGCGCGGACGTTGTGCGAGCCGTGCGTCATCGGGCCGCGGGCGAAGTTGTGCCGCTTGATCGTGCCCTGGAAACCCTTGCCGATGCCGATGCCGGAGACCTTGACCTTGTCGCCGGGCTCGAACTGGTCGACCTTGAGCTCCTCGCCGATCTGCGCCTCGGGCGCTTCGTCGCGGAACTCGAGCACGACCTTCGACGCGGGCGCGCCGGCCTTCTTCAGGTGGCCGAGCTCGGCCTTGGTGAGCTTGCGCTCCCTGATCGGGATCGCGGCGACCTGGACCGCGGCGTAGCCATCGGAATCGGGCGCGCGAACACCGGTGACGGTGTTCGGCGCGGCCTCGATCACGGTGACCGGCACGCGGGTGCCGTCCTCGGTGAAGACCTGGGTCATGCCGACCTTTTTTCCAACGATGGCTGCCATCTCTGCCTGCTGCCCGCTCAGATCTTGATCTCGATGTCGACCCCGGCCGGGAGCGCGTCCAGGCGCTGCAGGGAGTCGATCGTCTTCGGCGTCGGCTGGTGGATGTCGATCAGCCGCTTGTGAGTGCGGATCTCGAAGTGCTCGCGCGAGTCCTTGTCCTTGAACGGGGACTTGATCACGCAGTAGATGTTGCGCTCGGTCGGCAGGGGCACGGGTCCGGACACCGAGGCGCCGGTCCGCGTCGCCGTCTCGACGATTTCGCGCGCAGCCCGATCGATGGCGTCGTGGTCATACGCCTTCAGACGGATACGGATTTTGCTTGTGGCCAAAGTTGCCATTTGTTCAGTTCTTCGTTCTTGCTGTTTGGTTCTTAGCGGCGCAAAGGGGCGCCGCCCCTTTCGGTGGGGACGCCGCCCCGGTCGTATCCGTTACCTACAAACGAAGAGCCGGCCCAGGTGG
Organism: uncultured Solirubrobacterales bacterium; assembly: GCA_963797995.1. Taxonomy (GTDB): domain Bacteria; phylum Actinomycetota; class Thermoleophilia; order Solirubrobacterales; family 70-9; genus WHSW01. The sequence goes on along the minus strand of CAWCRP010000009.1, from coordinate 22,051 downwards.
GCCGGCCCTTTCCCAATTACTCGATGATCTCGGAGACCACCCCGGAGCCGACGGTGCGCCCGCCCTCGCGGATCGCGAACCGAAGGCCCTGGTCCATGGCGATCGGCTGGATCAGCTCGATCGTCATCTCGACGTTGTCGCCCGGCATCACCATCTCCGTGCCCTCGGGCAGGTTGGCGATTCCGGTCACGTCGGTCGTCCGGAAGTAGAACTGCGGCCGGTACCCGGAGAAGAACGGGGTGTGGCGTCCACCCTCTTCCTTCTTCAGGCAGTAGACCTCGCTCTTGAACTTGGTGTGCGGCGTGATCGAGCCGGGCTTGCAGAGCACCTGGCCGCGCTCGATCTCCTCGCGCTTCGTGCCTCGGAGCAGGCAGCCGGCGTTGTCGCCGGCCTGACCGCGGTCGAGGTCCTTGTGGAACATCTGCACCCCGGTGACGACGGTCTTCGCCGTCGCCTCGTGAATGCCGACGATCTCGACCTCGTCGCCGACGTTGACGATGCCCTGCTCGATCCGGCCCGTGGCGACGGTGCCGCGGCCGGTGATGGTCATGATGTCCTCGACCGGCATCAGGAACGGCTTGTCGAGGTCACGCTCCGGCTCGGGGATGTACGTGTCGAGCGCCTCGGCGAGCTCGAGGATCGCCTTCTTCGCGTCCTCGTCGCCCTCGAGTGCTTTCAGCGCCGAGCCCTTGATGATCGGCGTGTCGTCGCCCGGGAAGTCGTACTCGTTGAGCAGGTCCTTGACTTCCTCCTCGACGAGCTCGACGAGCTCGTCGTCGTCGACCATGTCGACCTTGTTGAGGAAGACGACGACGTACGGCACGTTCACCTGGCGGGCGAGCAGGATGTGCTCACGCGTCTGCGGCATCGGACCGTCGGCCGCCGAGACGACCAGGATCGCGCCGTCCATCTGCGCGGCCCCGGTGATCATGTTCTTGACGTAGTCGGCGTGGCCCGGGCAGTCGACGTGGGCGTAGTGGCGGTTCTCCGTCTGGTACTCGACGTGCGAGGTCGCGATCGTGATCCCGCGCTCCTTCTCCTCCGGAGCGTTGTCGATCTCCTCGAACGACTTGACCTCTGTCCCACCCTGTTCGGCGAGCACCTTCGTGATCGCGGCAGTAAGGGTCGTCTTGCCGTGGTCGATATGACCAATCGTGCCGACGTTTACGTGCGGCTTGCTGCGATCGAACTTCTCCGCCATCTCAGTCCTCTAGCTCCTTCGGTCTTTCTCTAACTCAAGTGGTCTGTCTCCGGGCAACCCCGGGAGTCTTACAAATTGCTGTCCGGTTTATGCGCTAGCCCCGACGGGATCGCCGGTCTTGGCCTCGACGATCTGCTCGGCGATGTTCGCCGGCACTTCCTCGTAGCGCTCGAATTGCATCGTGTAGGTGGCGCGGCCCTGGGTCGAAGAGCGGACGTCGGTCGCGTAGCCGAACATCTCGCCGAGCGGGACGAATGCCGAGACTGCAAGCGCGTTGCCGCGCTGCTCCTGTCCCTGGACCTTGCCGCGCCGGCGCGAGAGGTCGCCGATCACGTCGCCGAGGAACTCCTCCGGCGTCACGACCTCCACCGCCATCACCGGCTCGAGCAGAACGGGCTTCGCGCGCCGGGTCGCCTCCTGGACCGCCATCGAACCGGCGATCTTGAAAGCCATCTCCGAGGAGTCGACGTCGTGGTACTTGCCGTCGACGAGCTCAACGCGTACGTCCACCATCGGATAGCCGGCCTTGACGCCGGATCCCAGTGCCTCCTCGATCCCCTGCTCGACGGCGGGGATGAACTCGGTGGGAATCGAGCCACCCTTGATCTTGTTGACGAAGTCGAAGCCTTCCTCGGGCGCCGGCTCGGCGTTGATCACGACGTGGCCGAACTGGCCCTTACCACCGGTCTGCCGGACGAAGTGGCCCACGATCTTCTCGACGCGGTCGCGGATCGTCTCGCGGTAGGCGACCTGCGGGCGGCCGACGTTCGCGTCGACGTTGAACTCGCGCAGGAGGCGATCGACGATCACCTCGAGGTGGAGCTCGCCCATGCCGCTGATCAGCGTCTGGCCGGTCTCCTCGTCGGACTCGATGCGGAAGGTGGGATCCTCCTCGGCGAGCCGGGCGAGGCCGCCGCCCAGCTTCTCCTGGTCGGACTTGGTCTTCGGCTCGATCGCGACCGAGATCACCGGCTCGGGGAACTCGATGTTCTCGAGGATCACCGGTGCGTCCGGCGCGGAGAGCGTGTCGCCGGTGGAGGTCTGCTTGAGGCCGACGCCGGCGACGATGTCGCCCGCGTAGCACTCCTCGATCTCCTCACGGTGGTTCGCGTGCATCATCAGCAGGCGACCGATCCGCTCGGTCTTGCCGTTGGTGGCGTTGAGGACGCGGCTCCCGGAGCTGAGCTTGCCCGAGTAGACGCGGAAGTAGGTGAGCTTGCCGACGAACGGGTCCGCCATCACCTTGAAGGCGAGGGCGGAGAAGGGCTCGGAGTCGTCGGGCGTGCGAATTACCTCTTCGCCGCGCTCGCCCTTGTTGTTGACCTCCCAGCCGCTCATCGGCGGGACCTCGAGCGGTGAGGGCAGGAGCTCGACGATCTCGTCGAGAAGGGGCTGCACGCCCTTGTTCTTGAAGGCGGAGCCGCAGAGCACCGGCGTGACCTTGAGATCGAGGGTCGCTCGGTGCAGCGACTTGGCGATCCGCTCGTGGGGGATCTCCTCCTCGTTCAGGTACGCCTCCATGAGCTCATCGTCGTAGTCGGCGCAGGCCTCGATGAGATGCGTGCGGGCCTCGTGGGCGGCGTCCTTGAGCGCGTCCGGGACATCCTCGTACTCGAACTCCGTGCCGAGCTCGTCCTTCCAGACGAGCGCCTTGTCCTCGATCAGGTCGACGACGCCCGTGAACCCGTCCTCGGCCCCGATCGGAAGCTGGATCGGCAGCGGGTTGGCGCCGAGCCGGTCGCGCATCGTCTGCACCGCGTTGTCGAAGTCGGCGCCGATGCGGTCCATCTTGTTGATGAACGCGATCCGCGGGACCTTGTACTTGTCGGCCTGGCGCCAGACGGTCTCCGACTGCGGCTCGACCCCGGCGACGGAGTCGAAGACGGCGATCGCGCCGTCGAGGACGCGCAGGGAGCGCTCGACCTCGACCGTGAAGTCGACGTGGCCCGGCGTGTCGATGATGTTGATCCGGTGGCCGTTCCACTCGCAGGCCGTCGCGGCCGAGGTGATCGTGATCCCTCGTTCCTGCTCCTGCTCCATCCAGTCCATGACGGCAGCGCCCTCGTGCACCTCGCCGAGCTTGTGCGTGCGGCCGGTGTAGAAAAGGATGCGCTCGGTCGTCGTCGTCTTACCGGCGTCGATGTGCGCCATGATCCCGATGTTGCGGGTCTTTTCGAGCGGAAAGCTCCGTGGCATGGTTCTCTAGGGTTCGCTTGGTTATCTAAGGTTGGAGCGGGGAGTCCGGTACGCGATGCGAAGGAGAGACGACGCGGCTCTAAGGACGGTCTCAGCGCATGAAAAAGGCCCTGGAAGGGCCCGAACGCGCGACCATTGGTCTAAGCCCGGATCCTATGTCGTGCCGCTCTCCATTGAATGGAACAACAACACCCGCGCAGCGCAGAACCGCCCCGCACGAGCGACGCGTGATGATAGCAAAGGCATGAGGGCCTCCCGGGCGTCCAGATGGGCTTGAGAGAGCGCCTCAGACGAGCCCGCGGGGAGGGGTCCGGGAAGGCCGAGAAGGCGGAGTCCGGACCGAAGCGGGCGAAGGCCGACGAGAGCGGCACGTCCTCGAAGAAGGTCGCGGCGTCGGCGAAGGAGCCGGCGGCGTCGAGAAGCCGGCCGGCAGTGGCGAAGAAGACCCTCGCTTCCCCCCAGACCGACTCCCCCGCATCGAAGCCCGCTCGGGAGCCCGGTCAGGACTGGCTCTCGAAGGCGATCCGCGCCCTCGTCGCCGCCGCAGCCGAGCTGCTGAAGCTCGCCCGCGAGATGTTGGTGATCCCGGCGCAGCTGTGGATGTACGTCGCCGAGGTCGTCGGGGCCGCCGTCCTCCGCGCCTGGCGACTCGTGCTGGCGCCGATCCTGCGCACGGCCTGGCGCCTGATCCGCGCCGCCTTCGCCTTCGCCCAGCGGCACGTGACCCCGGCTCGGGCGGTCGCCGTCGTCGCCACCGCCGCCGCCGTGGGGCTCGCCGCCTCGCAGTGGCTCGACTACCGCAGCGTCACGGTCGGCAACGACGCCTACTCGGGAGGAGTGGAGGCCGTCGCGCCCGCCCCCGACGTCGCCCGCGACCGAGCCGGCGATGCACACGCCTTCGTCATGGTCCCGCTCGCCGTGATCGCGTTCGTCTGCGTCGTCGTCGCCTTCACCGGCCGTCCGCGCGCGGCACGCCTGCTGATCCCGATCGGAATCGCGGCCATCGCAATCGCGATCATCGTCGACGCGCCGAAGGGACTCGACGAGGGCACCGCGGCGCTTGCCTACGAGGGGGCCGAGGCGCACCTGCTCGAGGGCTTCTGGTCGCAGATCGCCGCAGCCGCCGTCCTGATCGCCTGCGGGCTGATCCTGCCCGCGTACCTGCGCCCGGCGAAGGTCGAGGTCGAGGACAGCGCGCTCCGGCGCTCGCCGGCGGGCCGTGCGAAGGGTCTCCTGCGGATGCCGTCGCGAAAGCCGCGGCCCCAGGCCGCCGCGCCAAAGGCGTCACCCCCGAAGGGCTCGAGCGCGTGAACAGCCCACGGCTGATTCGCCTGCTGCCGATCGCCTGCATCGCCGCGGCGGTGCTGCTCTTCGCCTCCGAGCTGATGACGACGTTCGAGTTCACGCCGCCGGGCGCCGAGGCGCTCGCCGAGCAGGGCGGCGCCGACCGCCACGGCAACGCACTCGCTCTCCTCGCGGTGTTCGCGATCGGTGCGGTGTTGGTCGCCGTCTTCGCCGCTTCGAAGCCCGCCGCGATCGCGGTCGCCGCGAGCGGCGGCATCTCCCTCCTCGTCTTCCTGCTCGTCGATCTTCCGGACGCGAACGCGGTCGGCACCTTGAACGACGCCCGCCAGTCCTACTTCGACGCCGAGGCTGTGCCCCAGGGGGGCTTCTTCCTCGAGATGATCGGGGCGCTGCTCCTGACGATCACCGGGCTCGCCCTCGCGACCCTCACCCCGGAGCAGCTGGACTCACTGCGCCCGCGCGACAAGGAGCGCTCGGCGCCGCCGCCGAAGCCGCGCGTCGCAGACGACGAGGCCAAGCCGGTGAAGGCCGCGCACGAGCCGGGCGAGACGACGGCGAAGCGGCGCCTGCTGCCAAACCGGATCCGGACGCGCCAGCGGGGCTAACCCGTCAACCGAGCGCGAAGGCGGCGGTTTGCAGGCGCCGCAGCGGGCGACTACCAGCGGTAGTGGGCGAAGGCCTTGTTGGCCTGCGCCATGCGGTAAATGTCGTCCTTGCGCTTCCAGGCGCCGCCCTGCTGCTGGGTGGAGTCCAGGATCTCGTGGGCGAGGCGGTCGGCCATCGACTTCTCGCGGCGCGCGCGGGCGAACCCGACGAGCCACCGGACGGCGAGGGTACGCGCGCGGCGCGCCGGCACCTCGACCGGGACCTGGTAGGTCGCGCCGCCGACGCGGCGTGAGCGCACCTCGAGCACCGGGGTGAGCTCCTTGATCGCGTCCTCGAGCACCTCGACCGGTTCACGGCTCGAGCGCTCGCCGACGATCGCGAGCGCGTCGTAGACGATCCGCTCGGCGGTCGACTTCTTCCCATCGAGCATGACCTTGTTGATCACCTGCTGGACGAGGCGGCTGCGATGCTGCGAGTCGGCCTCGATCGGCCTCAAGGTTGCGCGGGAGCGGCGCGGCATTACTTCTTGACGCCGTACATCGAGCGCGACTGCTTGCGGTCCGAGACGCCGGAAGCGTCGAGAGTGCCGCGGATCACCTTGTAGCGGACACCCGGGAGGTCCTTGACGCGGCCTCCGCGGACGAGCACGACCGAGTGCTCCTGAAGGTTGTGGCCCTCGCCCGGGATGTAGCACGTGACTTCCATCCCATTCGTGAGCCGCACACGGGCGACCTTGCGCAGAGCCGAGTTCGGCTTCTTCGGCGTCGCCGTGTAGACGCGCGTGCAGACGCCGCGCCGCTGCGGAGCGGCGATGCGCTGCTTGCGCCCCTGCCCGGACTTGAGGCCGGGGGTGGCGACTTTCTTCTGCGGGGGCTTGCGCCCCTTTCTGATCAGTTGGTTGGTACTCGGCACGGCGGCGCAGGATAGCGGAGTGCTCCCGGCACTCGCTACCGTCACGCACGATGGCCCGATCCTCGCCGGAGACCGACCGCCCCGTGCTCGCAGTCGATGTCGACGGCGTGATCAGCCTCTTCGGCTTCGAGGGTCCGCTCGGCGACGCGCCGGGTCGTTTTCATCTGATCGACGGGATCGCCCACTGCATCTCCGACGTCGCCGGCCGCCAGCTGGAGCGACTCGGCGAGACGTTTGAGCTCGTCTGGGCGACCGGGTGGGAGGAACGCGCGAACGATCACCTGCCACGGCTGCTCGGGCTCCCCGACGACCTTCCCGTGCTCACCTTCGACGGACGGGCGCGCTTCGGCACGGCGCATTGGAAGCTCGAGGCGCTTCAGGAGTACGCGGGCAATCGGCCGCTCGCGTGGATCGACGACTCGCTCGACGACAGCTGCCGCGAGTGGGCGATGAAACGCGAGGCGCCGACGCTCCTCGTCCCGACCGTGTCCGACATCGGGATCACGGACGCTCATACGGACACGATCCTCGACTGGGCCGAGCGCGGTTTCACGGTCGAGTGAACGGCGAGCCGAGCGGGGCTACACTGCGTGCGTGGAGGGTTTCTGGCCGGTCTTCTTCCTGATGGTGGTGCTGAAGATCCCGGTCGCCGCCATGCTCTACCTGATCTGGTGGGGCTTCAAGGCCACCGATGCACCAGCCGAAGCGCCGCCTGACGCGGACGATCACCGCTTCCGCCGGTTCCGGCGCGAGCCGAAGCGTCCCAGGGGTCCCCGGCGCGGGCCGCACACCCCGAACGCGCAGCCACTTCCGAGTTGCCCGCCCGCCGGGCGCACGAGGATCCTCACGCCGCCCGCGCCGGTTCGCGCGTCCGGACAGGACACCCGCCGCGGCACGGTGGAGCCGGTCGAGGGCTGAAGGCCTCGAAGGGCGCTAGCCCTTCAGGACCTTCCATTTCCAACGGGCCGGCGTCGGATCCGGCACGCCCGCGGCGTTCACCGCCGTGGCCGTGAACTTGTGCTTGCCGGGCTTCAGGCGCTTGACCTTCGCCGGGCTCGTGCATGCCTTGACCGCCTTCTTGTCGAGCTTGCACGTGAAGCTCGCCGCCGGATCCGACGAGGAGAACTTGAACTTCGCCTTCCGCTTCTGAGTCTTCTTCTTCGGCCCCTTGCCCTTCTTCGTATCCGCCGCCGGCGGGTTGAGGCCGAACTTGCCCTGCAAGGCGGTGACGGCGCCTGCGGCGTCGAGGATGCCGCCGGTGACGGTCTTGCCCGCCCAGGCCGCCGCCGGCCGGGCACCGGCGAGGATCGCCGCCTTGACGTCCGCCGGGGTGGCCTCGGGCACGATTCCGAACAACATGGTTGCCACGCCCGCGACCATCGGCGAGGCGATGCTGGTGAAGCAGCCGGAACCGCCGAATCCGCCCAGGTGGTTCGGCACGACCATGTTCTCCACAGGCGTCGCGATGTCGACGAGCGTGGGCCCGAAGGGGCCGCACGTGTGGCCGTCGTCCAGGCTGGATGTCGTGACGCAGATGACGTTCGGCAGGTCGTAGGCGCAGGGGAAGGGCTGCGCGTCCGGCGCCGCCGCGTCCACGTTCTCGATCCCGGCCCCGCCGGGAATCGCGACGAAGAGCGTGTTCGAGTTGCGCTGAATCGACGCCAGCAGCGCCGGACTGGAACCCTGAGTCCACGACAGGCTGATCACCCGCGCGCCGCGATCCGCCGCCCAATCGAACGCGACGGGCTGGACGTGCGCGTAGCAGTTGTCCGCGTCGTAGCAGGTGCGCAACGCGATGAAGCGCGCGTTGGGAGCGACCCCCGCCGAGCCGAGGCCGTTGTTCCACGCCGCACCGAGCACGCCGGCGACTGCTGTGCCATGCCCGGAGCAGTTGGCCGGATCCGTGGGATCCGCGTCGGGCTGCTCGGTCGGGCCGGCGCACGACTGCTGCCCGATCAGATCCCATCCGGGAGCGCCCGCGGCCACCGTCGGAGTGGTGGTGCAGTTGTTGAAGAGGTAGTTGGCCTGACAGGGCGCGAGCACCGGCGCGGGGTTCGAGAAGAGGCGGCTCACGATCTCCGGGTGATCCAGGTCGAGGCCGGTATCGGGCACCGCGACGGGAATGTCGACCGGCGGGCGCGCAAGCCGGTCGACGGCTTCGCCGAGGCGGATGATGCTGAGCGGGGTCGAGGCGGCGGCCTGCGGGTCGCTCGGCAGCGCGGCCTGCGCCGGCACCGCCGTCGCCGCGACGAACCCCGCGAGCGCCACGGCGCTCACGATCGCTCTCAATCCTCCCCGATCACGCGTCCTCCCCATGCGCCGCAACAATATCGAAGCCCGGCTGGGGTTTCCTAGCCGTCGATCGCCTGGCGCAGGTCGGCGACGAGATCCTCGCCGGCCTCGATGCCGCACGAGAGCCGGACGAGGTCGGCGGGCACCGCGGCGGCCGAGTCCTCGACCGACTGATGCGTCATCGCCTGCGGCACCTCGATCAGCGACTCGACGCCGCCCAGCGACTCGGCGAGGGCGAAGATCTCGGTTCGCGAGGCGATCGCCCTCGCCTCCGGGTGACGGAACGAGACCATGCCCCCGAACCCCGGCCAGCGCACCTCCTCGACCCCGGCCGCGTCACCCAGGTACTCGCTCACGAGGCGGCCGTTGTCCGTATGGCGGGCGACGCGCAGGGCGAGGGTGCGGATGCCGCGGTGGACGAGGAAGCAGTCGAACGGGCCGGGGACGGCTCCGACCGAGTTCTGCACGAAGCGAACGGCGTCGGCGAGCTCCTCACCGGCGCTGATCACCGCACCCCCCACGACATCCGAGTGCCCACCGAGGTACTTCGTCGTCGAGTGGACGACGGCGGCCGCGCCAAGCTCGAGCGGCCGCTGCACGATCGGGGTGGCGAAGGTGTTGTCCACCACCACGATGGCCTCGCCGGCGGCTTGGACGACCGCCTCGATCTCGACCTCGTTCAGCAGCGGGTTTGTCGGCGTCTCGACCCAGATCATCCGCGTCTCGGGACGGATCGCGGAGCGCAGGGCATCGAGGTCGCGCTGGTCGACCATGTCGTAGGCGAGCCCGAAGCGAGCGAGGACCTTGTCGACGAGCCGGTAGGTGCCGCCGTAAAGGTCGGCGGGCAGGATCAGGTGGTCGCCTCCGTTGAGTGCGGCCGAGATCACCGCGTGGGTCGCCGCCATCCCGCTCGCGAACGCCGCACCGTGCCCTCCCTCGAGCTCGCCGAGAGCCCGTTCGAGCGCCGTCCGGGTCGGGTTCGCCGAGCGCGAGTAGTCGTAGTCCTCCACGAACTCGCCCGGCGCCGGCTGGACGAAGGTCGAGGACTGGTGGATCGGCGGGATCACCGAGCCGTAGGTCGGGTCGGGCTCGAGGCCGGCGTGGACTACGCGCGTGTCGAGCCGCCGGCTCACCGGTTGAGCGCCTCGATCAGGTCGACGGAGACGAGAATCCCGAGCGCCCGCCCATCGTCGACGACGATCACCGGCTTTCGTTCGCCGAGCAGCATGTGGATGGCCTCGTTGACGGGACTCTCGGCGGCGAGCTCGGGAAGCGGCGGTTCGATCACCTCGGTCACCGGCTCGCCGAGGATTCCGGGGTGCTCAGCCGACGCCATCAAGAGGCCGCGCTCCGAGACGGTGCCCATGAACGCGCGTCCGTCCTCGCCGGACACCACCGGAACCTGGGAGACCCCGTGCTCGCGCATCAGCTCGAGAGCCTGGCCGACCTTGTCGTGACTGCCGACGGTCAGCAGCGGGCGGTCGACGCCGCGGTCGCGAATGACCTCGCCCACTGTCAGCGTGCCCTCGTCCCCGAGATAGCCGTGCTCGCGCATCCAGGCATCGTTGAAGACCTTGCTCACGTACGGGCGCCCACCGTCCGGGATCAGGGTCACGACCATGGCCTCGGGATCGTCGACCTCGCGCGCCACCTCGAGGGCGGCGCACAGAGCCGTCCCCGTCGAGCCACCCGCGAAGAGGCCCTCGGCGGCGACGAGCCGGCGCGCCATCCGAAACGAGGCCCCGTCGGAGACCGTGACGTAGCTGTCGACGATCGAGGGATCGAAGGTCTCGGGCCAGAAGTCCTCGCCGATCCCCTCGACCCGGTAGGGGTGGATCGGGCCACCGGCGTAGATCGAACCCTCGGGATCGGCCCCGATGACCTGGATCTCGGGGTTCTGTTGCTTCAGATAGCGGCCCACCCCCGTGATCGTGCCGCCGGTGCCGACGGCGATCACCAGGTGGGTGATCCGCCCGGCGGTCTGGCGCCAGATCTCCGGCCCGGTCGATTCCTGGTGCGACTGCGGGTTCGCCTGGTTGAAGTACTGATTCGGCTGCACGGCGCCGTCGATCTCCTCGGTGAGCCGGTCCGCCACGCGGTAGTACGACTGCGGATCGTCGGGCTCGACCGCCGTCGGGCACACGACGACCTCGGCCCCGAACGCCCGCAACGTGTCGATCTTCTCCCGGCTCATCTTGTCCGGCATGACCGCGATCACGTTGTAGCCGCGAAGCGCGGCGACCATGGCGAATCCGAGCCCGGTGTTGCCCGAGGTCGGCTCGACGATCGTCCCACCCGGCCGGAGGTTCCCGTCGCGCTCGGCGGCGTCGATCATCGCCACCGCGGGCCGGTCCTTGACCGATCCTCCGGGGTTCACGTACTCGACCTTCGCGACGAGCTGGGTGCGCAGGTCGGGATCGAGCCGCGAGAGGCGCACCAAAGGCGTCTCCCCGATCAGGTCCAGAATCGAGTCGTGGATCTCCATCTCCGCGACTCGAGCTTATTGAGGACGAGCCCTGGGCCTAGCGCCAGAGATTGACCTGGAAGCGGAAGGTCGAGTTCGCCTGGCTGAACGTGCCCGTTTTCGGGTCGAGCCGCCAGGGACTCGGCAGGGAGTTCTGAGCGTTCTGCAAGAACTGCCTGAAGGTGCGTGAGGCCTGCGTGCAGGAATAGCCACCCAGAGCGGTCATCTGGTAGGTGCCCTTGGGGAAGCTTGCGCCCGCGATCTGGTCGTCGTTCAGGACGCGGAAGGTCGGGCAGGTCTGATGCAGGCCGCCCGGATGGCCACCGCCACCGCCACCGCCGGAGCTGCTCCGCGAGACCTTGAAGCCGAACCCGCGGCGGTTGACGAACTTCGCCTTGGGCGCGTTCAGCGTCCATGCGCTCGGGAGCGCGCCGTCGAAGTCCTGCAGGAACCGCGCGAACAGCCGCGAGGCCCGCGCGCAGGTGATCCGGGGCGGGTTGATCAGCGTGACGTCGTACTCGCCCGCCGGCAGGTTCAGCGCGCCGACCCGGTCGTCGTGGAGAACGCTGAAGGTCGCCGAACAGTGACGCGTCGCCGCGCTCGCCGGCGACGCCGATACCGCAAGTGCGGCGATCAGCGCCGCGAAAGCGAGCGCAGCGGACCTAATTGCTCGAACTCTCGCCCTCGGCCTGCGCCGGCTCGATCTCCTGCGCGAGCTCCTCGAGCTCCTCCGCGAAGGAGGGGCCGAAGCCCTCGAGCTCGGTGACCTCGTCGCCGTCCTCGGCGAGCCCGAGCTCGGCCGCGAGCTCGTCCTCGTCGAGCAGGTCCTCCTCGGGACGCTGCGCCGGTTCGACCGGCTCGATCTCGAGCGAGCGGTAACGCTTGAGGCCGGTCGCCGCCGGGATCAGCTTGCCGATGATCACGTTCTCCTTCAGGCCGACCAGGCGGTCGCGCTTGCCCTCGAGAGCGGCGTCGGTGAGCACCTTCGTCGTCTCCTGGAAGGAGGCCGCCGAGAGGAAGGAATCTGTCGCGAGCGAGGCCTTGGTGATCCCGAGGATTACTTCCTCCCCGGTCGCCGCCTTGCCGCCGTCCTCCTTCACCTTGCGGTTCAGCTCCTTGAGCTTGTGCCGGTCCTCGAGGGCGCCCGGCAGCAGGCCGGTGTCGCCCTTGGTGTCGATCCGAACGCGCTTCATCATCTGCCGCGCGATCAGCTCGATGTGCTTGTCGTTGATGTCGACGCCCTGCGCCTTGTAGACCTTCTGCACCTCTGCGACGAGGTAGCGCTCGGCCTCGGTCCGACCGGAGATCTCGAGCAGGTCCGCGGGATACGAGGAGCCCTCGTTGAGCTTCGTTCCCTTCTCGATCCGCTCCCCGTTCTTGACCAGCAGCGAGGCGCGCGCGGGGAGCGAGTACTTGTGCTCCTCGCCCTTCGCGTCGGTGACCATGATCGTCGTCCCGCGCTCGGTCTCCTCGACCGCGACCTTGCCGTCCTCACGCGCGTGCTCGGCGAGGCCCTTCGGCTTACGCGCCTCGAACAGCTCCACCACGCGGGGCAGACCCTGGGTGATGTCGAGGCCGGCGACGCCGCCGGTGTGGAAGGTACGCATCGTCAGCTGCGTGCCGGGCTCGCCGATCGACTGCGCGGCGATGATCCCGACCGCGTCCCCGATCTCCACCGGCGCGCCGGTCGCGAGCGCGCGGCCGTAGCACTGGCGGCACACCCCGGAGTCGAGCTCGCACTTGAGCACCGAGCGGACGGGCACGGTGACGTCCTCGTCGTCGGCAAACGCCTCGGCGATCTCGTGGAGCTCGGCGATGTCGATCTCCTGGCCCTTCTTCAGCAGCTCGCGACCACGCTTGGTGGCGAACTTCTTCGCCGACACGCGGCCGACGAGGTTCTGGTTCAGGTCGCCGTCGACGTAGAGCGCTGCCTCGACGAAGTCCTTCGTCTTGCAGTCGTCGGCGCGAATGATCACGTCCTGGGAGACGTCGACCAGACGCCTCGTCAGGTAGCCCGAGTCGGCGGTGCGAAGCGCCGTGTCGGCGAGTCCCTTGCGGGCGCCGTGGGTCGAGATGAAGTACTCGAGCACCGAGAGGCCCTCCATGAAGTTGGCCTTGATCGGCCGCTCGATGATCTCGCCCTTCGGATTCGCCATCAGGCCGCGCATCCCGGCGAGCTGGCGGATCTGCTTGAACGATCCGCGCGCTCCGGAGTTGGCCATCATGAAAATCGGGTTGAGCTCGTCGAGGTTGTCCTCCATGGCCTGCGCGACCTCGTCGGTGGCGCGGTTCCAGAGCTGAACCAGCTGCTCCTTGCGGTCCTCCGGGCTGAGCAGTCCGTCGTCGTACTGGCCCTCGATTTCGGTCACCTCACCCTCGTAGCGCTCGAGGATCGCCTCCTTCGAGGGCGGCGAGACGACGTGGTTCTTCGAGATCGTGATCCCGGCCTGGCTCGAGTAGTGGAAGCCGAGCTCCTTGAAGGCGTCGAGCGCCTGCGCGATCGCCGCGGCACCGTATGCCTCGACGAGATCGGAGACGATGACGTTGATCTCCTTCTTCTTCAGCGCATGGTTGACGAAGACGTACTTCTCCGGGTCCCAGTCCTTGCCCAGCGCCTCTTCGATCGCACGCTCGATCCGGTCGTTGAAGATGATCCGGCCGACCGTGGTGAGGAAGTGCTCGTGGCCCTTCCGCCGGTACTCGGTTTCGGTGTGGAGGTCGACGATCCCGTTCTCGTAGGCCAGCTCGGCCTCCTGGGCGGAGCGGTAGATGCGCGGCCGACTGCCGTTCGGCGACTTCGCCGACTTCAGCTTCGCGTCCTTCTCCGCCAGTTCCTCGGCGCCGGGGCCGTAGGTGAGGTAGTAGATCCCGAGCACCATGTCCTGGGACGGCGTCGCGAGCGGCGCGCCGTGCGCCGGCGAGAGGATGTTGTTGGAGGACAGCATCAGGAGCCGTGCCTCCGCCTGCGCCTCGGCCGACAGCGGCACGTGGACGGCCATCTGGTCGCCGTCGAAGTCGGCGTTGAACGCGTGACAGACGAGCGGGTGAACCTGGATCGCCTTGCCCTCGACCAGCACCGGCTCGAACGCCTGAATGCCGAGGCGGTGAAGGGTCGGCGCGCGGTTGAGCAGCACCGGATGCTCGTGGATGACCTCCTCGAGCACGTCCCAGACCTCCGGGATCATCGAGTCGACCATCTTCTTGGCCGCCTTGATGTTCTGGACGGCCTTGCGCTCGACCAGGCGGGCCATGATGAACGGCTTGAACAGCTCGAGGGCCATCAGCTTCGGCAGACCGCACTGGTGCAGCTTCAGCGACGGGCCGGAAACGATCACCGAACGGCCGGAGTAATCGACCCGCTTACCGAGCAGGTTCTGGCGGAAGCGCCCCTGCTTGCCCTTGAGCATGTCGGAGAGCGACTTCAGGGCCCGGTTGCCGGGACCCGTGACCGGACGGCCGCGGCGGCCGTTGTCGAACAGCGCGTCGACGGCCTCCTGCAGCATGCGCTTCTCGTTGTTGACGATGATCTCGGGCGCGCCGAGGTCCAGCAGCCGCTTGAGGCGGTTGTTGCGGTTGATCACCCGGCGGTAGAGGTCGTTCAGGTCCGAGGTGGCGAAACGGCCACCGTCGAGCTGCACCATCGGGCGCAGCTCCGGCGGGATCACCGGCACCGAGTCGAGGACCATCCAGCCCGGCTTGTTGTCGGAGTGCTTGAACGCCGAGGCGACCTTCAGCCGCTTCACGGCACGGGCCTGCTTCTGGCCCTTCGAGGTGTTGATCGTCTGCTCGAGCTCCTCGATGTCGGCGTCGAGATCCACCTGCTCCAGCAGGTCACGGATCGACTCCGCGCCCATGCCACCGCGGAAGTACTCGCCCCAGCCGAACGGGGAGCCGAAGCGGTCCTTGAGCTCGCGGAAGACGGCCTCGTCGTTGATGACGTCCTTGACCTTCATCTCCTGGAAGATCCGCCAGACCTCCTCCATGCGCTCGACCGCGTCATCGAGGTAGGCCTCGGTGTCGGCGATCTCCGACTCGAGGGCCTTCTTCGTCTCCTTCAAGAGCTTCGTCTTCTCGGCGTCGTCGAGCTTCTTCGGGTTGATCTCGAGCGCGTCGGCCCAGAGCTCGTCGTCGGGGTCGAAGGAGTTCTTGTCGCCCTCACCCTCGATCCAGGCGACGCGACGGTCGAGCGACGCACGCAGCTCCTGCGTGCGCTGCTGCTTGTCGCCGGCGTAGCCGTCGAGGACCTTCTGCACTTCCTTCTCGAGCTTGTTCAGATCCTTGGTCCGGGCCTCCTCGTCGATCCAGGTGACGATCGAGGCGGCGAAGTACAGAACCTTCTCCAGCTCCTTCGGAGCCATGTCGATCAGGTAGCCGATCCGGCTCGGGACGCCCTTGAAGAACCAGATGTGGGAGACCGGCGCGGCGAGGTCGATGTGACCCATGCGCTCGCGGCGGACCTTCGAGCGCGTCACCTCGACGCCGCAGCGCTCACAGACGATGCCCTTGTAGCGGACCCGCTTGTACTTGCCGCAGTAGCACTCCCAGTCCTTCGTCGGACCGAAAATGCGCTCGCAGAAGAGGCCGTCCTTCTCCGGCTTCAGGGTGCGGTAGTTGATCGTCTCCGGCTTCGTGACCTCGCCGTGGCTCCAGCCACGAATCTTCTTCGAGGAAGCGAGCCCGATCTCAATTGCGTCGAAATTATTGATGTCCATGTGTCTCTCAGGCTCCCTAGCTACTCAGTCTTCGCTTCCTCGGCTTCGGCCTCTTTGGCCCCGGCCCCACCGCCATTGCTCGCAGTCGCCTTGCCGTCGCCGTCGACGACCTGCTCCTCCTGCTCGTCGGCTGCCTTGTCGCCTTCGGCGCGGACGCCGGAGAGGTCGATTCCGAGCTCTTCCGCAGCGCGGAGCAGCTCGTCGTCCTCCTCGCCGAGGTCGACCTCGCCTTCGTCGGCGACCAGGTTGGCGTCGAGCGAGAGGCTCTGGATCTCCTTCAAGAGGACCTTGAACGACTCCGGCACCGACGGCTCGGGGATGTTCTCGGACTTGACGATCGCCTCGTAGGCCTTGACCCGGCCGACGGTGTCGTCGGACTTCACGGTCAGCATCTCCTGCAGCGTGTACGCCGCGCCGTAGGCCTCGAGCGCCCAGACCTCCATCTCACCGAAGCGCTGGCCACCGAACTGCGCCTTGCCGCCCAGCGGCTGCTGGGTGACGAGCGAGTACGGGCCGGTCGAGCGGGCGTGGATCTTGTCGTCGACCAGGTGCAGCAGCTTGAGGATGTACATGTGGCCGATGGTGATCTTGCCCTCGTAGGGCTCACCGGTGCGGCCGTTGTAGAGCTGCGCCTGTCCCGAGGCACGTGAGCCCGGGCGGGCCGACATGTCGATACCGAGATCGATCCCGCGGTCGGCGTTCTCCTCCTGCCACTTGACGAGGGCGTGGTCGACGTCCTCGACGGTGGCGCCGTCGAACACCGAAGTCGCGACCTTGACCCGGCCGCCGTTCACCTGCGCCTGCTTGTAGTGCTCGGTGCCGTCGTCGTACCAGCCGTTCGCCGCCACCCAACCGAGGTGCGTCTCCAGGATCTGGCCGATGTTCATGCGGCTCGGGACGCCGAGCGGGTTGAGGATCACGTCGACGGGCGTGCCGTCCTCGAGGAACGGCATGTCCTCCTCGGGAACGATCTTCGAGATCACGCCCTTGTTGCCGTGGCGTCCGGCGAGCTTGTCGCCCTCGGCGATCTTCCGCTTCGTCGCGACGAAGACGCGCACGAGGCTGTTGACCCCCGGCGCCAGGTCGTCGCCGGCATCGCGGTCGAAGGTGACCACGTCGATGACGACGCCACCTTCACCGTGCGGCACCTTGAGCGAGGTGTCGCGGACCTCGCGCGCCTTCTCCTTGAAGATCGCGCGAATCAGCTTCTCCTCCGCGGTCAGCTCGGTCTCGCCCTTCGGCGTCACCTTGCCGACGAGCAGATCGCCCGACTGGACCTCGGCGCCGACGCGGACGATGCCGCGCTCGTCGAGGTTGCGGAGCGACTCCTCGGAGCGGTTGGGGATGTCGCGGGTGATCTCCTCGTCGCCGAGCTTCGTCGTCCGGGCGTCGATCTCGTACTCCTCGATGTGAATCGAGGTGAGCTCGTCGTCCTTGAACAGGCGGCTCGAGAGGATGATCGCGTCCTCGAAGTTGTAGCCCTCCCAGGACATGAAGGCGACGAGGCAGTTCTTGCCCAGCGCGATCTCGCCGTCGTCGGTCGACGAGCCGTCGGCGAGCACGTCGCGTTCGGTCACCTGCATGCCGACGTCGACGATCGGAGTCTGATGGATGATCGTCCCCTGGTTCGAGCGCTGGTACTTGTTCAGCGTGTACTCGTCCTTCTTCTGCCCGTGGGAGACGATGATCTTCTCGGCGTCGACGTAGGTGACCTCGCCCGCGTTGTCGGCGAGGATGACGTCGCCGGTGTCGACCGCAGCGCGGCGCTCCATGCCGGTGCCGATGAGCGGCGCCTCCGGCTTGAGCAGCGGCACGGCCTGCGCCTGCATGTTCGAGCCCATCAACGCGCGGTTGGCGTCGTCGTGCTCGAGGAAGGGGATGAGCGCCGTCGTCACCGACCAGATCTGGGTCGGGGAGACGTCCATCATCGTGATTTCCTTCGGCGGCACGACCACGTACTCGCCGTCGCGTGAGCGGCACTGAACCTGCGGGCCCTTGAGCTTGCCCGTCTTCAGATCGACCTCCGCGTTCGCCTGCGCGATCACGTGGTCCTCCTCCTGGGTGGCGTCGAGGTGGACGACCTCGTCGGTGACGATGCCGTCCTTGACGACCCGGTAGGGCGTGGTCACGAAGCCGTGCTCGGAGATCTGCGCGTAGGACGACAGCGATCCGATCAGGCCGATGTTCGGGCCCTCAGGGGTCTCGATCGGGCACATCCGGCCGTAGTGGGTCGGGTGCACGTCGCGGACCTCGATCGGAGCGCGCTCGCGCGTGAGGCCGCCGGCGCCGAGCGCCGAGAGGCGCCGCCGGTGGCGGAGCCCGGAGAGCGAGTTCGTCTGATCCATGAACTGCGACAGCTGTGAGGAGCCGAAGAACTCCTTCTGCGCCGCGACGACCGGGCGGATATTGATGATCGTCTGCGGGGTGATCGCGTCCGCATCCTCGGTGGTGAGGCGCTCGCGGACCACTCGCTCCATCCGGTACAGGCCGACCCGGAACGCGTCCTGGATCAGCTCGCCGACGGTGCGCAGGCGGCGGTTGCCGAAGTGCTCGTACTCGTCGAGGCGATCCTTGATCGGCTCGTGGGAGTAGGTGAGCAGCTCTGCGGCGTAGTCCTTGATCGGGTTCTCCTCGTCGACCTCCTCGAGCTCGGGAGCGACCGTACGGGGAAGGTCGACGAGCTCGCGGATCAGGGCGACGATGTCGTCCTTGGTCAGCGTCCGGTTGTCGAGGTCGACGTCGAGGTCGAGCCGCGCGTTGAGCTTGTAGCGGCCGACCCTTGTCAGGTCGTAGCGCTTCGGATCGAAGAAGAGCTGCTCGAGCAGGGCCTTGGCGGCGTCCACCGAGGGCGGCTCGCCGGGACGCTGCTTCTTGAACAGCTCGATCAGGGCGCCCTCTTCGGTGCGGGTGGGCTCCGTGTCCGAGTCGATCGTGTGGCGGATGTAGACGGAGTTGTCGAAGAGCTCGAGGATCTGCTCGTCCGTGACGTATCCCATCGCGCGCAGGAGCACGGTCACGGGGAGCTTGCGCTTGCGATCGATGCGGGCGTAGACGCGGCCCTTCTTGTCGATCTCCAGCTCGAGCCAGGAGCCGCGCGACGGCATCAGGTTGGCGATGAAGACCTGCTTCTCGCGATCCTTCGGCCCCATCACGTAGGCGCCCGGGGAGCGGACGAGCTGCGTGACGACGACTCGCTCGGTGCCGTTGATGATGAACGTGCCGCGGTCGGTCATCCACGGGAAGTCGCCCATGAAGACCGTCTGCTCACGGATTTCACCCGTCTCGCGGTTCTGGAACGACACGGTCGCATTCAGCGGCCGCGAATAGGTGATGTCCTTCTCCCGGCAGTCCGCGATCGAATGCGTCGGCTCATCGAACTTGAAATCGCCGAAGACGATGGCGAGATTCCCCGTGTAGTCCTCGATCGGGGAGATGTCGTCGATGGTCTCCCGAAGCAAGCCGGACTTCGGGTCCGTCAGCGCCGCGAACGAACGGCGCTGGATATCGATCAGGTGTGGAACTTCAAGAGGTTCTGGAAGGCGGGAAAAGCTTCTCCGTAGGGCAGGGGCAGCGTGAGACTGGGCCAACTGGGCGACTCCTCAGGTGGTCGATGGGACGCGAATCCGGCGCGACTGGATCCGGCGAAAGGGCTGAACGACGCGCGACGCACAAAGATACCACACGGTACGCGTGGGCTTCAAGCGCCGCGCGAGGCGCCGCGTCTGCCGGCAGGCAACCGGCTGACTGAGTTGCTCTTACTTTAGCTCGACGCTTCCGCCGGCTTCCTCGATCTCGGCCTTGAGCTTGTCCGCCTCGTCGCGCTCGATGCCCTCCTTGACGGGCTTCGGAGCCTCGTCGACGAGTGCCTTCGCGTCCTTGAGGCCGAGGCCGGTGGCCGCGCGGACGGCCTTGATCACCTGGATCTTCTTCTCCCCGGCGGCCGTGAGGACGACGTCGACGGTGGTCGACTCCTCCTCGGCAGCGCCGTCGCCGGCACCCCCGCCGGCAGCCGGAGCCGCCGCGGCAACCGCGGTCGCCGAAACGCCGAACTCCTCCTCGAGCGCCTTGATCCGCTCGGAGAGCTCGAGCACCGAGATGCCCTTGAGCTCCTCGATCCAGTCTTCTGTGGTCAGCTTCGTTGCCATTTCGTTAGTCCTCCTCGTCTGAATCATTGCCCGCCACGTCCTCGGCTTCGCCTGCGGGCGTATCGGGGTCAGCTTGGTCCTGCTCAGTCTCAGGCTCGTCAGGCGTTTCCTCCGCCTGCGGCTCCTCGGCCTCCGCGACCGGCGCCTCATCTTCCGCCGGGGACTCCTCAGCCTCGGCCGGGGTCTCTTCAGCTTCCTCGGCCGGGGCCTCTCCAGCTTCCTCGGCCGGTGCCTCTTCCTCGGCGGCGGCAGCCGGCTCCTCGGCCGGCGGCGCCTCGCCGCTGACCAGGCCCTGCTCGGCGACCTGCGCGAGCTGGCGGCCGAGCCCGGAGATCAGGTTGTTCATCCCCGCGGCGAGCCCCGTCAGCGGACTCGCGGCGAGGCCGACGAGCTGGCCACGGAGGACGTCGAGCCCGGGCAGGCGGGAGATCGTCTTGAAGCCGTCGGGGTCGAGCGCGGCCCCGTCCATGATCCCGCCCTTGTATTCGAGCTCCTCATGCTCCTTGGCGAAGTCGGCGATCGCCTTCGCCGCGATCACGGCGTCGCCCTTGATCAGGGTGAGCGCGGTGGGACCGACCAGCAGCTCGTCGAGATCGGCGGTGCCCGACTCGGCGGTCGCGAGCTTCGCGAGCCGGTTCTTGACCACCTTGAAGACCGCATCGGCCTCGCGCAGCTTGCCGCGCAGCTCGGCCGCGTCGGTGACGCTGATCCCGCGGTAGTCGACGGCGAAGATCGCCTCGGCGTCCTTCAGGCCCTCCGTCAGCTCGGCGACTGCTGCTGCTTTGTCTTCGCGGTTCATCTCGTCTCTGGTCTCTCTGGGCGCCGGAACGAAAAGAGCCTGCGCGCAGGCAGGCTCGAAAAGCTGGGTGCTCTCGAACTCACCTGCGCCGGGCTTCCGGGCTTTCGCCCTGCCGACGGTCTTCGGCGGTTACTGAGCCGCGATGGTAGCAACGGCGAGATTGCGTAACCTCGCCCGCCGGCATGGCCGAGCGCAGAGACCTGGAATTCACCTACTCGCTGATCGACCGGATCTTCCGGCTCAGCCTCGGCGAGCTGGCCGACTTCTCCGGCGCCAAATACGACGGGGATTTCTCGCTTGGGCTCGAGGAAGCGCAGCGCAGGAAGCACGAGTACGTCGCCGACCAGGTCGGGATCGAGCCCGGCCGCCGGTTGCTCGATCTCGGCTGCGGGTGGGGGCCGATGCTCAACTTCATCCGCGAGCGAGGCGCCGAAGGCGTCGGCGTCACTCTCTCCACGGGACAACTCGAAGCCTGCCGGCGACACGGCCTCGACGTGCACATGCGCGATGCGCGCGAGGTGCGCCCCGACGATTTCGGCGAGTTCGACGCGCTCGTCAGCCTCGGCGCCTTCGAGCACTTCTGCTCGCAGGAGGCCTACAGCGCCGGTCGGCAGGATCAGATCTACACGGACTTCTTCGAGACGACCGCAAAGCTGATCCCCGACGGTGGGCGCTTCTACCTGCAGACGATGGTCTTCGGCCCGAACATGATCGACCCTGACGACGCATCGCTCGATGCGCCCCGCGACTCCGACGAGTTCGCGCTCGCGCTGATGACCCATCAGTTCCCGGGGTCGTTCCTCCCCTTCGGCAAGGAGCAGATCCTCCGCAACGCCGAGCCGCGCTTCCGCCTCGTCGAGGCGCAGAGCGGGCGGCTCGACTACATCGAGACGATCAAGCAGTGGCGCAAGCGCTTCGGCGAGCCCAGCCTGCACAAGTACCTGCTGAAGGCCCGGCTCGTGCCGAAATGGCTGACGAGCCGAGAGTTCCGCCTCGCATTCACGTCCGGCGTCTCAGCCAACTCGATCTGCTTCGAGCGCGAGCTACTCGAGCACTACCGCTTGACCTTCGAAAAGGTCTCGTGAGGCTGGACGTACCCCTTCAAATGGCGGCTTAGCCGCTTCGAAGAGAAGCCTAAGCCGTGGCGGGCTCGGCGACCGGCTCGTCGGCGGAGCCGCCGTCCTCCGCCGAAGCGGCCGAGCCGAGGAAGATGTCCGACTCGCGGGTGCGGCTCTCGTCGACGCGGACCCCGGGGCCCATGGTCGAGGCGAGCGTGATCGAAAGGAGGTAGCGGCCCTTGGCGGCGGCCGGCTTCGCGCGGACGATCTCGTCGATGACCGCGGCGTAGTTCTCGAGCAGGGCGCGCTCCTCGAAGCTCGCCTTGCCGATCGTCAGGTGGATGATCGCCTGGCGGTCCGT
>CAWCRP010000008.1:0-228611 GCA_963797995.1 uncultured Solirubrobacterales bacterium | reverse complement strand
GCGCTCGCACCCCGGGCCGCCGCTGTGACCGTGCTGCTGGTTGTCGCAGCGGTCCTTCGTCCCGGCTCCGCCGCGCAGGTCATCCACGTGAGGCCCGCCGAGCAGCGCGTCCGCCCCGGCGCCGCCCATCAAGGTGTCCCGCCCAGGGCCGCCGCACACGATGTCGCCGCCCGCCCTCGCCTTCACCGTGTCGGCTCCGCCTCGTGCGACGATGACGTCCCTGTCGGGGCCGCCCTCAAGCTCGTCCGGGCCGCGCGTGCCGAGGATCGTGGCCGATCGGCCCCGGCACGAGGCGCCCGTCGAGTCCCCCTCGCGGGCGAACACGACGAGCTTCCCATGCCTGAAGTCGGGGACGAGAACGGACCTGCCGTCCGGGGACACCGTCACCGACTCGGCGCCGTCGAGCGGATGATTGCCGCCTTTGGGTGTGGTGAGCGCCCCGGTGGCGGAGTCGCGACGGAACACCGCGAGGCCATCCTTGTAGGAGGTGACGTAGACGGACTCGCCGTCCGGGGACACGGCCACGGCATTGGGCGGCGCGTAGAGCGCGATGCTTCCCGTCTGCGTCAGCGCCCCCGTCGCCGGGTCACGGGCGAACACCCCGACCGACCTGCTGTTGAGCACGGCGACGTAGACATTGCGGCCATCGGGCGACACCGACAACGAGATCGGCGAATCGAGCGCCTCGCCGTCGGAGCAGACCGCGCCGCTCAGGTCACCGCCGTCGTCGGTGATGCAGCCCGCGGCGCCGGGCTTCTGCGTGAGGTCCCCGTCGAGCCGGTCGCGGTCGAAGACGGCAACGCCTCCCGCCCCACTCTCGATGGAGGCGACGTAGACGCTCCTGCCGTCCGGGGACACGGCCACGGAGTAGGAGCCGCCGAGCGCCCGGCCGTCAATGCAGGCGCCATTGCTGCCGCTATAGGAGATGCAGCCGTCGGTGCCGGACACCTGGGCCAAGGCGCCGCTCGAGATGCTCGTCTCGCGGAAGAACACGGCCACCGCCGAGTGGTCATAGGAGGCGAGGTAGAGCGATTGGCCGTCAGGCGAGACGGCAACCGACTGGGCTCCGCTGATCGCGTGGCCGTCGCCGCAGGCCCCGGCGCTGCCGTCCTCCGACCAGCACCCGGCGCTGTTGGAGGGCTGCTCGAGCGCCCCGCTCGCCTGGTCGCGGTAGAAGACCGCGACCCCGTTCGCCGAGGCGACGTAGACCGACCGCCCGTCGGGAGAGACGGTCACCGACTCGGGTTTCACGAGCGCCTTGCCGTCCGCGCACGAGCCCCCGCTGCCGTCCTCCGAAAGGCAGCCGGCGGCCCCGGGCTTCTGGGTCAGGGCGAGTGTCTCGGCGTCGCGGCCGAACACGGCGAGGGCGCTCGTGCTCTTGCCGGTGACGTAAACGGACTCGCCGTCCGGCGAGACGGCCACCGAGCTGGCCATGCCGAGACCCCGTCCGTCCACGGTGGCCGTCTGCCGCACGTCTCCGGGGGCTGCCGTCGCGATCACCGCCCACGCGAGAGATCCCGCTAAAACCACGCCCGCGAGGATCGCCGTGAACCTGTTACCGGTCGCCGAACCAGGGGTCATCCGCGCGTCCGCGCGTTCCCGGCCGCCCCCATGCGTTCGCCGGGTGCTGGAGCGCTCGGCTCGCAGAGCGGAGCTTCGTCGGCGACCCGCTCACAGCGGGCGTCGACGTTGTCCCCGGGATCGGCCAGGACCCTGTCGGAATGAGCGCCGCAGGTGACCGTGTCACGGCCGTCGCCGTCGCGGACGTTGATCTTGTCGGCGCCGGAGCCGGCGTACACGGAGTCGGCGTCGTTGGGTGTGTCGTCAACGATCACGTCGTCGTCCTTGTCGGCGGTGATGGCGTCGTCTCCGGCGCCACCCTCGACCCGGTCGTCGCCCTCAAAACCGTTGATGACGTCGTCGCCGGCCATGCCGCGGATGGTGTCGTCGCCGGGGTAGCCGATGATGATGTCGTTTTCGGCGGAGCCCTCCATGGTGTCCGCAGCGTCGGTGCCGTTGCAGTAGAAGCCGACCTCGCAATGGATGTCGGCAGCCACGGCTCCGCCCGCGACCAGCAATCCCACCGCGAAAGCAAAAGCCCCTAAGACAGCCGGCCGCAATCCGCGCATCGTCGCTCCCCTCGTCGCGAGCCGACCAACGCGGCTCATCGCCACACGGTATTCGGCGCGCCGCCCATGGGCGCCACCCGTTCAGCAGGGAGGGCGCGTGCAGTCGGGCAGACCGAGCGGGTGCTCGGGATCGACCAGCCTCGTGACCCGGTCGGCGATCGCCGACGCATAGGCGACAAGGGGGTCGCCCTTGGGACCCTGAGTTGTGAAGACCACGACCGCCGTTTCCTTCGAGGGCGAGTAGCTGACCACGCCGTTGTAGCCAAACACCTGCGGGTTGCTGAAGATCCAGCCGTCGCGGACGACACTGCCCATCGCGTAGTACGTGTCCTGAGTCAGCGGTCCGAGCCCGACGTTCTGCGGCCCGAACTGGAGGGCATGGGACTCCGGCGAGACGATGGATCCCGTGCCGAGGGCCGTGGCCCACCTCCCCAGGTCGCCCAGGGTCGAGTACATGTTCCCCATGCCCGGGGCCCAGCTCGGCGACCAGCGGGTGGAGTCCTCGTAGTGGCCGCGATCTTTGGTGTAGGCGTGGATGACCGGGGCCGGGATATGCGGGCGAAGGCTCATCGCGGTCTCATCCAACCCGAGCGGGTCCAGGATCCGTTCGCGCAGGAGCTGGTTGACGGGCTTGCCGCCAACTCGCTGCAGGATTTCTCTGAGGAGCAGGAAGTTGGTGTCCGAGAACGCCCAGCTCGTGCCCGGTGGGAACAGCGTGGGGCGCTCGAAGGCGAGGTCGATCAGCTCGAAAGTCCTCCAACGCCGGAACGGGTCGGCGTTGTTCTGCTTTATGAACCTGTCGTAGGTGACGAAATCGGGGTAGCCGGAGATGCTGCGGGCGAGCATGCCGACCGTGACCTCTTGGGCGCCGGGCAGGTCGGGTAGCCACCTCGAGATCGGGTCGTCGAGGCTCACCAGGCCGTCGTCGACGAACTGGAGGAGCAGTGACGTCGTGAACGACTCGGTGGCGTTGCCGATCCTGAAGTGAGCAGCCTTGGTGGCTGCGACACCTGGGCGGGCCTTGCCGAGCGCGCCCGTGACCAGCGGGCGCCCGTCAACCCAGACGCCGTAGAGCGTCGAACGCACCGGGTACTTCTCGCTCAGCGCGCTGACGGTCTCGGTGATCCTCTTGGCGCTCGGAGCCGCAGCGCTCGCCCTCTGCACGCCGCCGATCGAGATCACAGCCACAATCAGCGCGCACGCCGTGCCGGCCCGCAGCTTTGGCCGGTCGTACATCGGGGCTGATGGTAAATAGTCTTGAACGAGAAGGAGGCATTCGATGAGTGACAACACCGAGACCGCGATCCTCGCCGGCGGCTGCTTCTGGGGCGTCCAGGAGTTGCTACGCCGGCGCGACGGAGTCATCTCCACCCGGGTCGGATACACCGGCGGGGAGAACGACAACCCGACCTACCGGAATCACCCGGGCCACGCCGAAGCGGTCGAGATCGTCTTCGACCCGCAGGGCATCTCCTACCGGGACATCCTCGAGTTCTTCTTCCAGATCCACGACCCGACGACCAAAGACCGTCAAGGCAACGACGTGGGCTCGTCCTACCGCTCCGAGATCTTCTACACGAGCGACGAGCAGCGCACGGTCGCCGAGGACACGATCGCCGACGTCGACGCATCGGGCATCTGGCCCGGAAAGGTCGTGACCGAGATCAGCGAGGCCGTCCCGTTTTGGGAGGCCGAGCCCGAGCACCAGGACTACCTCCAGCACTACCCGAACGGGTACACCTGCCACTACCCGCGGCCGGGCTGGAAGCTGCCACACCGCGAGACCGCGGTCTAGCGCGGCCCGCCACCGCCGGACGCGGGAACCCTCATTCTCGCCCCCCGGGCGGCTGGCGGGCTCTGCGTCACGGTGCGACTGCCCGCCGCACCACCGCACACCGGCGGATGACGATCACGTACTCGGTCCGATCCGCCGCACCCCGTCAGCGGGTGGGGCGAGGACCGTCGGCGAAAAGAGCCGCGGGAGCTTCGCCGTCGTGTGGCGCGCGGCCGACGTAGAAGACGATCCGCGCCGGCTCGAGCCCGGCCAGCGCGCCGCGGCGCAGTTGGAGAACGTGCTCGCGCGCGCCGATGCTCCCGGCATCCCAGACCTGCGCCCGGGACGGGTCGCCCCCTGATCGGCCACCCGCCTTCTCACCGACCCGCTGAAACCCCAGCCACTCGCCGACGTGGCGATCGTTGGCCGGGATCACGCGGACGGTGGCGTCGATCCCAGCATGGCGGAGCTCCCGGGTCATCTGCCCGGCGCTCGCATCGGCGTCGGTGATCTCAACCTGGATCCAAGTGCCGCGAGACTCGATCGTGAGCGCGAGTGCGGAGGAGGGCCCGTCGGAGAGCTCGGTGGCGGCGCCAATCGCGGCGACCGCCAGCAGCGCCACCGCACCGCCGACTGCTGCCCGGGTGCGCCCGCGCCGCCGTCGCCGGGCGATCCCGGCAACGAGGGCGTCCCTGATCTCGGCCGCGGGGGCCGACTGCGACCCCCCGCCATCCGGGTGGGCTTCGTTGACGTTCCGGCTCATGGCCTCACCTCCATCCTGTCTGCAAGTTGTGAGAGGGCGCGGGCGACGCGGACCCGCGCCGCGCCCTCGGTGCAGCCGAGGCGCTCGGCAACCTCGGCGTAGGGAAGCTCCTCTTGGACCCGCAAGCGGACCGCCTCGATGCTCTCGGGCGGAAGCTGCTCGATCGCAAGCTCGAGGGCGGCGGCCACCGGGGCAAGGTCCGCGAGCTCCTCGATCCGTGCGAGCGCATCGTCGTTCAGCTGGACGCGGTCGACTCCGAGCCGGCGCCGGGCGCGGGCGTCGATCTGCTGGCGCCGAATCATGCCCGAGAGCTGGCGCTTGGCGATGGTGAAGAGCCAAGCTGTCCCGGGAGCGCCCGTTTCCTTGAACCGCTTGCGCGCGAGAAACGCGGCAGCGAAGGTCTCGGCGGTGAGGTCGGCGGCCGAGTGCGGGCAGGCCACGCGTCGCTGAAAGTAAGCGAGGACGGCCGCCGCGTGGCGGTCGTAGAAGGCGCCAAAGGCCTGCGGGTCGCGTCCTGACGCGCGCAGGAGCTCGGCGTCGGTGCGCGCCGCGTTCCGGCGGGCGGCCGTCGGGCCGATCGCCATCGCATCCAACGCGACCGACCCGGCCGGTCTCATCCGCCCGAACCCGCGTTGCGCACGCGCATCCGCCAGGCGCCGAAGGCGACGAGGCCGCCGCTCGCCCCGGCAATGATCGCGATCGCGATTCCGGGTTTGCCCTCACCGCCCGGGGCGTCCGGCGGCGCCGCGGTGGCCAGCTCAGCGGGCCCCAGGGCGAAGGTCTCACCGCGCGGGTAGCGCGGTCCGTCCGGAGGATCCTCCGATCCCTCTGATCGGTCGGCCGTGGCCTCGCTCACCGGCGTCTCGGCCACGCTCTCCGCGGACGTCGGCGCCGGCGTCGCGGTGTTCTCTACCGTCGTCGAGGTGGATGCGTCGTCCGCGGTGCCCTCACCGCTCGATTCGCCCACGGGTCCGACCTCGCCGTTCGCGCCGTCCGGCTCCGGCAGCATCAGGTCGTACTCGTGCTCGTCGAGTTGCGCGGCGGCCCGCTCGGTGGAGTAGCCGGTCAGAGCGATGGTCGCCAAGAGGACGGCCGCCGCTGTTTCACCCGCGCGACCCCTCATCGCCTGCCGCGCTCGGCCCGCTCGAGGACGCAGTCGGGGCACGCGATGCCCGCACCCAGGTCGCCGCGCACCGCGCCTTCGGGGAAGGCCTTCGTGCGGACCTCCGCGTGCCAGTCCCGGGCTCCACCATCTCGGCCGAGCGACCTCCAGATCTGACGGAGCGTGCGCGGACTCACATCGCCCACGCAACCGCGATACTCGCCCTTGCCGGGCCGGCCCTCTGGATCCTCGAAGAGCACGATCTGGAGCGGTCCCGCCGGGGTCCCTCCTCGACTCAGGGACGCGCTGGTGATCGCGTCAAGACGAGTGGAGTGGAGCTCCCAGCAGATTCTCTGCCGACGGGCATCGGTGTTCAAGCCAAGCGCCGCTTGTCCGTCTGGATCGCCGGTTCCAGGAACGACCTCGTGTCCTCGCAGATCCACGGCGATATCGAACGGGCCCTCGAGCCCGAGTAGGCCGGGCCCACCCTTCGCGGCGACGAGTCCGCTCCCAGCCGCCACGGTCGCCGCCACCGCCGCGACCGCCAACACTGTCCGCCTCATCGATTCATCTCTCCCTGCAGGGTTCTCGGCCGATCCGGCCCTTCCATCTTTAGATGGCACTTCTCCCCCAGGTTGTTACATGTGGAGATTGCCAAGCGGCGACGCCGGGTGCCTGACGGCGTTGGATACTCTGCGCGGGCGTGACCCCGGCGACCCTGTTCTTTCAGGACCCCCTACACGAAGAGCTCGCCGCGTCGCTGGGGCTCGGGCTCACGTCGCACGGCGGACCCGAGCTCGGCGAAGTCCAGGTCGTCTGCGCGGATGTCGTCGACGGGGATGACCAGTCGTGGTGGACGTCGTGGTGCGCGATGGCCGAGCGCCTCGTCCAGGAGGCCGACACGTCCGCGCAGGGCGGCCACGCCGTCAGCGCGCGCGAGGCATATCTGCGAGCGTCGCTCTGCTATTCCGCCGCGTGGCACCCGTTCTTCGGTGCGCCGGTGGATTCGCGCCTGCTGGAGGCGTTTCGCGGTCAGCGCGCGGCCTTCGACAAGGCCGCCGCTCTGATGGAGCCGGCCGGCGAGGCGCTTGAGATCCCGTTCGAGGGCGCCCGGCTCCCTGCCTATTTCTTCCGCGCGCCCGGCGCGGACGGACCGCGGCCGTTGCTGATCGCAACCAGCGGCTATGACAGCACGATCTACGAGGGCTACTTCGGACAGGCCGTGCCGGCACTGCGGCGCGGCTACCACTGCCTGCTGTTCGACGGGCCGGGCCAGGGTGCGGTGCTGTTCGAGCAGGGGATCCCGATACGCGCCGACTGGGAGACCGTCGTGAACGCAGTCGTCGACGCGGCCATCGATACCGACGGCGTGGACCGCGACCGCATCGCTCTGACCGGCTGGAGCCTGGCGGGCCACTTGGCGTTGCGCGCGGCTACCGGCGAGCCGCGGCTGGCTGCGTGCATCGCCGATCCAGGCCTGCTGAGCATCCCGGCGGGCATGGTCGGCCGTCTGCGCGCCGCCGGCGTTTCCGAGGACTTGATCGCACGGTATCCGGACATCCCCGAGGACGTGCTCGGACCGATCGCGCAGGCGATCCACGCCAGCCGCCCGCAGCGTTGGGCCATCGAGCAGCGCGGTTTCCACGTCCACGGCGTCGAGACACTCGCTGAGTACCTGCGCGCAATCACTCCGTTCACCATCGAAGACCGGCTGGCGCAGATCACCTGCCCGGCGGCGCTGACAGCAGCCGAGGACGACCCGCTCGCGCGGACCGCGGAGCAGATCTACGACGCGCTCCCGAACAGCAAGTCCGTCCTGCTGCGGTTCGCGACGTCCGAAGGCGCCGGCGAGCACTGCGAGGTGCGAAACCGGAGCCTTCTCGACCAGCGCGTCTTCGACTGGCTCGACACGGTCCTCGGGCCCTGACGGCACCGGGGCTCGGTGCGTCGAGTACGGTCCCGATCATCGAAGAGCACTCCAAAGCCTCGAGGACGAGGGCGATCACCCGCGTCGCCATCGCGGTGACGGTGGCCGCGGTCGCGGGAGCGGCCGCTTCGACCGCCGCCGCCAAGGCCCCGATCGACCGCAAGCTCGATCGCGCGCTCGACCGGATCGTCGCGTCCGAGAACGGGCCCCCGGGACTCTCCGTCCTGCTGCGAACGGACCAGGGACGCGAGTACATCACCCGCGGAACAGCCAACACGAAGAGCGGCCGGCGGCCGGCGGCCAACGACCACTACCGGATCGCGAGCATGGCGAAGTCCTTCAACGGCGCGATCGCGCTCGCGCTCGTCCAGGACGGAATCCTCTCGCTCGACGACACCGTCGGCGAGTGGCTGCCAGGCGCCCTTCCGTACGGCGCCGGCGTCACGATCGGCGCAGGCGCTCCAACACACGGGGGGCCTCCCGGACTACATCCGCGCCAAGCCCTTTATCGACCAGTTCACGGCGGATCCGGCGGCCTACATCTCGCCGCCCGAGCTGATCGAGTTCGTCCGCGACCAGCCCCTGGACTTCATACCCGGGTCGAAGTACCACTACTCCGATACGGACAACATCGTCGTCGGTTTGATCGCCGAGCGAGCCACGGGCCTCTCCTACGACGCGCTTCTACAGCGCCACGTCTACGGTCCCCTCGGCCTCACCCGCACGACCCTCCCGGTGACGGTGGACATGCCGAAGCCCTACATGCACGGTTACGAGGTAGAGGCCGGCCAGGCGCCGGAAGACGTCAGCGAGCTCGTCAACCCGGCCGGCGCATGGGCCTCCGGTGGGATCGTCTCGACGCCAACCGAGGTCGGCCGCTTCTTCCGCGCCTACGTCGGGGCGCGTCTCTTCGACCCGGCCACCAGACGCCTGCAGCGAACCTTCGCCTTGGGCTCGTCCTCACCACCGGGACCGGGAACCAACGAGCACGGCCTCGGCCTCTTCCGCTACCGCACCGGCTGCGGAGTCGTGTTCGGGCACACCGGTTCCTTCCCGGGCTACCGGCTGTTCGCGGCCAGCAACGGCAACGGCCGCCGATCGGTCGTCTTCTCCGTCAACGCCCAGATCGTCCCCGGCAGCGGGTCGCCTGAGGTCTCCGACCGGATCCGCCGCGCGCAGCGTCTCGCGGTCTGCAAGATCCTGGGCTAGAGATCCGGGGGTCCGGGCTGGTCGACGGTCGCCCCGCCTTCCGCGGCCGCCTGCTTCCGCGCGGCCTTCCTCGCCTGCTTCTCTTGTCGACGCTCGAGAAGCCTGCGTTCACGGTTGAGCTTCGCCATCGTGGTCTTCCGTTTGCTGCCTGAGCCCATGCGTCTTCTCCCTAATGCGCCTGTCTCGATCCCCTCGAGGACACGAGCTGTCGATGGGCGGAGGGGAAGGAGAAAGGACCCGAGGACAGCCGGACATCAAGGGTAGTCGGCTGCCGACCGCACGTCGTCGGTGACCGTCGCTCGTGGACAAGAAGATCAACGGCGCGGGCGCGATGACGTTTCCGTTCAAGCTCTCCAAGGGGGGCCAAGACGTACGACCCGCTTCCGCCAGCCGCTCAGCAGTTGATCAGCGTGTCTCCGTCGGTCGTGGTCGTCACCGCCGCGGCCGTTGATCTGGTCGATGCCGCCGAGGCCGCAGATCACGTCGTTGCCCGTCGTGCCGGAGAGGTCGTCGTTCCCGGCCGTACCGGTCTTCGTGCACGCGGTGATCTCGACCGACGCCGGGTCGGTGGTGATCACGGGTCCGGAGCCGCCGGCCGGGACGAGGCTCGAGCCGCCGCCTCCACCGTAGGAAATGAGTGTGGGACTGAACAACAGCGCGCCGCCGCCGCCGCCGTAGAGGCCTCCGCCTCCGCCTCCGGCGGCGCCGAACGGCGCGTCGCCTTCGCCGCCGGCGCCGAGGGTGCCGGGGGCCCCGGGGCTATCGGGCGGGGAGGCGGCGCCACCGGCGCCGCCCGCGCTGTCGGTGCCGGCCTGACCGGCGGGGGCCCCCGGCGCCGCCTGACCGGCGTCGCCTCCGGGATTGGTCGAACTCAAGGAAACGCCGCCGCCGCCGCCTGCGCCGGCGACGATCAGCCGCGAGTTGAGGGACGTGGCCGATTGGTTGAACGGGGTGCCGCAGAGGCTGCCGCCGCCGTCGGTGACCGAGGTCGTGCGCACGTCGGCGGCGCCGCCGCCGGCTCCAGCTTGGGTGGCAGGTCCCGATCCGTTGCACTGGCCGACCCCACCGACCTCGACGTAGAGGGTTTGACCGGGAGTGACCGAGACCGTGCCGTTGACCATCGCGCCCCTGCCGCCGGTGGAAAACGACGGGGCTGCCCCAGCCGCGCCGGTTGCCTCGACGCGGACCGCCGTGACGCCGGCCGGGACCACATAGGTCTGCTCGGCGGCGGTGAACGTGAACGTGTCGGCCGACGCGGCAGCCGGCAGGGCCATGAGCCCGAGTACCGCGAGCGCGCCCGCGGGCTGGACAGCTGCGCGCGCCGAACGGCTCCCTACGCGGTGGTCGACGGGAGCGTGAAGCAACAAGCGCCTCGCCATCCGCGTGACGGAGGAGGTCTCCGATCCCGTCGAGGGATCGTCCGACCTTCTTAAGGCCGACGCTGCGGCGTGCCGATCGCTGTGTCCTCTCGGTGAGTGTCTTCAGCGAGGAAGATCGCTCAACGCTGGGTACCGCTCCTCGTCCAAGAGCTACTGCGCAACTTCGCGAGATACTGCGACGGCGATGTCACAGGAGAACGCGGAGATCGTGCACCGCCTCCACGAGGCCTTCGAAGCCAGTGGGCTGGCCCCTGTTCGCGACGCGCTCGCTTCCTCGTCGAGCCCCGAGGGCGCTGCGGCAAGCCTCGATGAACTGGGCGAGCTTGTCCTTGCCCACGTCGACCGCGATGTCGACCTGCTCATTGACGCCGCCAGCTTCTCGCTGCCCGACATGCCCGCCGGAACGCGCTTTCATGGCTTAGATGGATGGGTTGCCTTTTGGAGGGCCTGGCTCGAAGCGTGGGAGAGCTTCGACGTCGAGTACGTCACTGTCGTAGCGGAGGGCGACGAGGTCGTGATCGACAAAACCATCGAGGCGATCGGACGAGGAAGCGGCCTCGAGGTGAAGGTGACCCACGCAGAGGTGTGGACTATTCGTGATCGACGGGTCGTGCGCGTCGCCATCTACGAGACGTGCGCCGAAGCCCTCAAGGCCATCGGCCCGTCGGAGCGCCTCTGATGAGGCGATCCGTGACGCCCTGCGAGACCTGGTCGATCGAGCGCGCAGGAGCGCTTCTCAGGCGCGCCAAAGGCAAGGTTCGGGTGTAACTGGCGTAGGCGCTTCTCGTCCCGAAGCGTTACTTCTGAGCTAGTCCGATATCCCGGGCCGGTTCTGCCGCCGCCGACCCCTGCGAAAAGTTAGGCGAGCAGACTACGCTTACATGTGACACGCGTCTTCGAGGACCCCTGCCCTCCGCCACTCGACTTCGTGGCCTCTTACCGGCGGAGAGAGAACCGAGCCGATATGGCCAACCGGGAAGTAGACGCACCTGAGGCGACAGAGGTGGAGCACGCCTCCGTTCTTCTAACAGGCGCCTCCGGGTTCGTCGGCGGCGCACTGCTGCCCGCGCTGGCCGAGCTGGGGTCTCTGCGGTGCCTGGTGCGCGACGCGTCCCGCCTAGAGCAGGGCGTTCGCTCGCTCGCTGTCGAGGCGGACCTCTCTGATGCCGAATCCCTCGTGCCGGCGCTCGAGGGAATGGACGAGGTCTACTACCTCGTCCACTCGATGGAGCCAGGGGGCGATGAAAGCTTTTCCGATCGTGACCGGGTGGCTGCCGAAAACTACGCTCGGATGGCGATCAAGGCAGGCGTCAGACGCACGATCTACCTTGGTGGCGTCGGGGCTGACGATGACGAAAGCGAGCATCTTGCCTCGCGTCGGGAGGTCGAGGGTGTCCTCGAGGACGCAAGTCCCGAGTTCGTCGCACTCCGCGCCTCGATGATCGTCGGCGCCGAGAGCGCCTCGTTCGGAACCCTCGTGCGAATCGTCAGCCGCCTGCCGGTGCTGGCGCTTCCGACTTGGCGAAACCGAAAGACCCAACCGGTGGCTATCGACGATGTCGTCGCCTGCCTGGTCAGGGCCCGTGAGGTGGACCCGGGCATCTACGAGCTTGCGGGGCCCGACACGCTCACGTTCGAGGAGATGACCGAGGTGATCGCGGATCTGCTGGGCGATAAGCACCGATACGTGCCGTTGCCGTTCAGCAGCTCCCGCCTGGAGGCTGCTGCCGCAGCGGTCGTGACCGGAGAGGATCGCGATCTGCTCGAACCGCTGATGGCCGGCCTCGACGGCGATCTTCTCGTCCACCGCAATCACGTCCGAGAAGCCTTTGGAATCGAGCCGACGCCGTTCGCTGAAGCCGCGGCGGCTGCGATCGCTCTGATGCCGGATACCGAGCTGGCCCAGACTTAACGCCGCTCCAAGTCGAGTGAGTCTGACATTCGCGCACACAGTGTCGCTTTCATGCTGAGCGACCGTGCTGCTTATCGTCCAGAACTCCATCGTCGTTTCGACCCCGCTCAGGCTGCCGGAAAGGAGGCGTTTGTCGTCCGGAGTGCACCGTTTCGCGAGCGTCAGCAGTCGAGCGCGGCGAGGGAGTACTCAACGGTGGATTAGTCAACCAGGGGTTGACAAATTGACCGCTCGGTGTGGTGGGCGCCGCGCTTCGTGGGCTGCTCCCATGCGGGGTGTGCGTTTTCGTGGCTACCACTCCACCCCCATCTACCAGCGCGCCGGCTACCACTCGGCTACCAGCACGGCGGAGAATCGCCCGATTTCCCCGTCTACGCGATCCACCGACGGCGCGAGGGAAACAGCCGCAACCCAGTGACCATTGGGCCTCGTCGCGATCCGGCGCAACCTGCCGGATTTCCTTAACCAATCGGGGCGACTGGATTTGAACCAGCGACCGCTCGGCCCCCAGCCGAGTGCGCTACCAGACTGCGCCACGCCCCGAGGCCTCTGAGTCTACGCAGCCACAGCGCGGCGCGACTTCGTGAACAACAGTGTTCACGACTGTGGTAGCTTCGCCGCGATGGCGACCGCAGCCGAACGGCTCCCCCACGGCCCGCATGGACTCAGCCGCGAGCAGGTCGAGGGCTCACAGCGTGGGCGGATGCTCTGGGCGATGACCGAGGCGGTGTCCGAGAACGGCTTCGCCGGCACGCCGGTGGCCGAAGTCCTGCGCCGCGCGCGGGTCTCGCGCGAGACGTTTTACGAGCACTTCGCCAACCGCGAGGAATGCTTCCTCGCCGCGTACGAGGCGAGTGTCGCCCTGGTCATGAACTCGATGGAGGAGGCGGTCGCAGCCGGTGAGTCGGGCGGCGACCGGCTCGAGCTCGCGCTCGAGCGCTACCTGGCCACCCTTGCCTCGGTCCCCCCCGCCGCGCGCACCTTCATGGTCGGCGTCTACGGCGCCGGCGACGCGGCGCTCGCGCGGCGAAACGAAGTCCAAGAGCGCTTCGCCCGTCAGGTCGCTGCATGGGTCGGAGCCGCGACACCCGAGCAGCGCTTCGTCTGCGAGGTCCTCGTTGCCGCCGTGGTCGGCCTCGTCACGCAGTGGATCTGCGCCGGCCGGGCCGAGGCGCTCGCCGAACTACACCAACCGCTCATGACTCACGTCGAGCCGATGCTCTCCAGCCAGGGCCTTCCGGCCGCCAACTGACGACGAAAGAAGGAACTCCATGGCATTCGGATCCAACCCGACGCTCGAAGGCCGCCGCGTCCTCATCACCGGCGCCGCGCGCGGGATCGGCGCGGCGCTCGCCGAGCGCTTGCACCAGCGCGGCGCCAAGGTCGCGATCGTCGGGCTCGAGGAGGACCTCCTCGCCGAGGTTGCGGCTCGCTGCGGCGATGCGCATTACGGGCGCTGCAACGTCGCCGTGCGCGAGGAGGTCGATACCGCGGTCGAGGACGCGGTTGCGGCTCTCGGCGGACTCGACGCCGTCGTCGCCAACGCGGGGATCGCGGCTCAACTCCCCCTCGTCGGCGGCGACCCGACGGTGATGGAGCGCTGCATGGCCGTGAACGTGCTCGGCGTCTACTACACCCTCCGCGCCGCCGGACCCCACATCAGCCACAAGGACGGCTACGCGCTGCCGATCGCCTCCGTCGGCGCCGTGGTACACCTGCCGATGCTGGGCGCGTACAGCGCCTCGAAGGCGGCGGTCGAGGCAATCGGCAACACGTTGCGGATCGAGATGAAGCCGACCGGCGCGCGCGTCGGCGTCGCGTACTTCGCCGAGCTCGACACGGACATGACGACCCGCGGATTCGGCACCGAGGCGGCGACCAAGCTCCTTTCGGCAACGCCCATCCATCGCGTCGCGCCGCTCAAGGTCGGGATCGACGCACTCGAGCGCGGGATCGCGCGCCGCTCGAAGCGGGTCGTCGCGCCGGCGTGGGCGAAGCCGCTGCTGCCGCTGCGGATGGCGGTGCAGCCGTTCGTCGACATCGGGGCTCAGCGCAAGCTGCGCGCGGCGCTCGAGATCGCGCGCGAGGAAGACGCTCCGCTGACGACCCCGCAGCCCGGCGCCGAGGAGTCGACCACGCCGGCGGAGGTCGCATGAGCGAGCCGCGGATCGGACCGGGGACCCGCAGCGAGACCGGGATCTTCGCCTGGGCCTTTTCGCGCATCGCCGGCAAGGTGATGCGGACGAACCCGCCGAACCTGTTCACCACGCTGGGCCGGCACCCGAGTCTCTTCCGCGGCTGGCTGCGGTTTGCCGGGCGGCTGATGCCGGGCGGCAAGCTGCCAAGGCGCGAGACCGAACTGGTGATCCTTCGTGTTGCCCACCTGCGGGAGTGCGAGTACGAGTATCACCACCACATCCGACTCGGCAAGCGGGCGGGGCTCACCCGAGCCGACTTCGACCGGGTGAACGCGGGTCCGACGGCCGACGGCTGGAGCGAGCGCGAGCGGACGATCCTCTCCGCCGTCGACGAGCTCGTCGGCACGGACGACATCACCGACGAAACCTGGAACGCGCTCCGCGGCCACCTCGACCAGCGGCGCCTGATCGAGCTCGTGATGCTCGTCGGCCACTACGAGATGCTCGCGACGACGATCGGCACGCTGCGGATCCAGACGGACGGCTGATGGCCCGCAAGCGCACCCTCCTCCCCATCGCGCTCACCGCGCTCGCGCTGTCGCCGGCGCACGCTTCGGCCGCGCAGGAGGTGAAGGAGCTCTCCTTCACGGCTTCCGACGGGGTCCAACTCCACGCGACCGTCTCCGGCGAGGCGCCGCTCATCCCACGCCCGCTGATCGTCGAGTACAGCCCGTACGGCCAGGGCCCGGGCGGCCCGCCCGTCGGGCCCGCGTTCAACTACGTCCAGGTCCACGCTAGGGGCACGGGCCGAAGCGGTGGAGCCTGGGACATCATGGGCCCGCGCGAGCAGCTCGACATCCAGGAGAGCCTGCCTTGGCTCTGCCAGCAGCCCTGGAGCTCGGGGAAGATCGGCCTCTATGGGTTCTCGGCGAGCGCGATCGCGGCCTACTACGCGATGCGGAAGCGAACGCTGCCCTGCGTCGAGACGGCGGCGCTCCTCGCCGGCACGAGCTCCACCTATCGCGACCTGATCTTCATCGGAGGGATGCCGAACCTGGCGCCGGCGACGGTGGTGGTGACCGCGATCGCGAGCGCGTTCGCGGCAAACCTGCCTGGTCGCTTCGGCTCGCAGCCACAGTCGGTCATTCCGGCGAGCGGCGGGGTAACCAAGGCGCTCGCCGCGTTCTTCTCGCATGTGACCGAGGACGCCTTCTGGAAGGAGCGCACGTTCCCGGGTCCCGAGCGGGCCGCCGAAGATCCCGATCCTGGCGGCGACCGGCTTCTACGACGTCGAGTCGCGCGGCCCGTTCGAGAACTTCCAGGCGGCGCGGAAGAGCGGCAGCCACCTGCTCGTGATCGGCGCCCATGACGGCGCCGCCGGCGGCACCGGTGGAGTCTTCCCGCGCTTTCAGAAGTGGTACGAGCACTACCTGCTCGGGGCCGACAACGGCGTCGAGCGCAAGCCACCGGTGGACCTCTACGTCGGCCACGGGAGTCACGAGGCGCTTGTCGGCGGCCAGTGGACCCGCGTCAAAGCCGATGATTGGCCGGTCCCAGGAACGGCTTGGGGCGACCTGCACCTGAGCGCCGAGAAAAGCGGCTCGGCGACCTCGCTCAACGACGGCTCGCTCGGGCTCGACCCCTCGACGAACGCGGGTACGCAGTCCGAGCTGACCGTGCCGAGCAACACGTTCGCCACCGACCCGTACACGACGGCGACGATCACCTCGACCCAGTCGACGAACCTGACCGAAGCGCTCTCGCTCACCTACACGACGCCGGCGCTCACCGAGGCCGTGATGGCGGTCGGCCCGGCGGCCCTCTCACTGCGCCTCTCGAGCACGTCTCCCGAGACCGACATCGTCGCCGTCCTCTCCGACGTCGCCCCCGAGCGGCGAGGCCAAGCCCGTTGCGGCGGGGCGCCTGCGCTCGACGTTCACCGGGCTCGACCGGTCCAAGTCGCGGATCGATCCGATCGGCGGTGAGATCGTGCAGCCCTTCAACGACCTCTCCCACAAGGAGAACGTGCCGGTCGGCGAGCAGCGCGACTACCAGGTCGAGTTCTGGCCGATCGGGAACCGCTTCGAGGCGGGTCACCGAATCCGGTTGACCCTGGCCGGCACCCCGCTGACCTTCTCGCCGTCGGTTCCCGCGATCAACTCGATCGTCGTCGGCGGCGCGAACGGCGCCGAGCTTCAGTTCCCGTATCTACCGGGCTCGGACCTGTGCAAGGCGCTCGGCTCGCGCCCCGTGCCCCGCCGGCGCGAAGCCCAGCTGCGTCGCGAAGCGAGCGCCGGTGACCAAGCGGGCGATCGCGAAGCTGCGGGTCGGCGCCACGCGCGAGCAGCTCGCCAAACGGGGGCTAGAGCCGCGTCGGAGCAGCGGTAGGGCGTCCGTCTATTGCGTGAAGGGCAGCAAGCGGCGTATTGCGGCCGTGTTCTCGCGTACGGGCCGCGTCCGCCTACTCGCCAGCACTGCGCGCGGCCACTCGATCGGCGGGGTCCGCCCCGGGACGTCGGTGCGCAAGGCCGAGTCGCGGCTCCGCAGCGCCGAGCGGATTCTTCGGCGCGTGATCATGGTCGACGAGACCGATCCGCGACTTCTGCTCACGCGCGGTCCGCGTGTTGCCGCGACCGCGGTCGCGGATCGCCGTTTGGTCCGCAACCCGACGGCGCTGCGCCGCTACGTGCGCCGGGCTCGCTGAGGGGGCGAACGCTCAGCGAGCGCAGGCCCGGCGCTTGCGGTCGACCGGGAAAGGCAGGTCCGCGACGATCGCCGTCTCGACGTAGTCGTTCTCGAGCGGCGAGCCGGAACCCGGGGCGAGCGCGGCCGATGTCGCGCGGAGGTCGGCCCGCGGGGCGTCGGGGCTCACCCAGGGGGCGATCGCGAGGAACTGGCGTTTCGGGCCGGCGTAGCGCTCGAGTGCGGGCGGATCCGACTCGGGCACGGCCGGATCGAAGGCGGCGTTGCCGACGTAGGTGCAGCCCCTGCCGCGTGCCTTGGCCGCGCTGGGTGATGGCCGTCTGGCCGTCGAAGGCGAGGTCGGCGAGGTTGCCGACGAGGTGCGGGGTGACGTTGTAGTCGAAGCCCACCGACGGGTCGGCGACAGCGCGCCACGTCGAGCGCATCCACTCGAGCGGCTGGTAATTGCCCTCGCCGCTCTCCCCCGCCCACCGGCCCGGGTTCGCCTCGTCCTGGATCACGAGGTTCGCGCCGAGCCGATCGGCGCATGCCATGTAGTAGCGCGCGGTGTCGGTGCACGGATCGAGCGGCGGCGGAGAGGCGCCGAGGTCGTAGCCGTAGACGAAGGCGGGCAGGCTGGTGGCGAAGGAGATCTTCGCCTTCGTCCCGGGAAGCTCGAACGGGCGTAGGTTCTCGACCGCATCCGGTCCGCTCGAGGGCCCGGGCGCGATCTGGATCGTCTCCTCGATCGGGGTCACGGGCACCTTCTTGTTGCGGGCGACGACGTTGCGGAGCATCGACGGCCCCTCCTTGCGCACGTTGCGCGGCCCCCACATGAAGACCTCGTTGTAGGCGAGGCCGGAGGTGGCGACGTAGACCGAGCTGGGCCGTGGCAGGTCCGGATCGCGGAAAGCGTCGATCTCGGTCGGGGTCGACGGACTCGCGAAACGGCGCCTGGTTGTTCGAGCCGACGATGTAGACGCCGTAGCGGCGTGCCATGTCGGAGAAGACCTGCATCCAGCCGCGGGCGAAGGTGTCGGTCGCGGCCACGAAGCCGGCCGAGAGCGTCGGCATCGAGGGAAAGCGGAGCTGGTAGGCGGCGAGCTGCGGCGCGTAGGCGAGATCGACCGCGGCGAGCGCGCCGAGGACGCCGCACGGGATCCCCTGCGGCTCGCAACTCGGCGCGAGGTCCGGATCGCCGAAGATCGCCCGTGTGGCGGCGCCCCTGCTGCCAGTCGCGAGCGTCATCAGTCCGATGTCCTCGTTGAGGGCGACGATGTTGGGCCGGCGGCGGGCGAGGCGCGGCTTCGCATACCGGCGGATCAGGCACTCGATCTTGGTGCGGAAGGCGGCGTAGGTCGCGACGTGGCGGAGTTCCTGCTTCGGCTGGATCGCGAAC
Source organism: uncultured Solirubrobacterales bacterium (assembly GCA_963797995.1). Taxonomy (GTDB): domain Bacteria; phylum Actinomycetota; class Thermoleophilia; order Solirubrobacterales; family 70-9; genus WHSW01. The sequence goes on along the minus strand of CAWCRP010000008.1, from coordinate 210,197 downwards.
ACGCGCGGGGCGTCGGGTTCCGGAGCGCGGGCGAAAATCGGATCGGCGGTCCGGCTCGCCTCTGTGGACGCGCACTCGGCGGGGCTGGGCGGAGGCGGGATCGCCGGCGCCGGGGGCGAGACGGCGCGGACACGAGAGCGGGCGAGGCGCGGGTCGTTGGTGATGACCGCGTCGACGCCGCTCGCGGCAGCGGCGTCGATGTCGGCGGCCGAGTCGAGCGTGTAGGGGACGACCTGACGGCCGAGCGCGTGCGCCTGCGCGATGTAGGAGGAGGAGACCGGCCAGGCCGGCGAGACCCACTCGTAGCCGCGGGCGGCGGCGAGCGCCGGGCCCGCGTCGTTGAGCTCGCGCAGGGTGAGGAGCGAGGTCGCAGCGCCGTCGAAGTACGGGTCGTCCTCGAAGACGTCGAGGTTCGTGGGCCAGAAGCTCTGCACGATCAGCCGCGAGGGCGGCAAGCCGGACTCACGGATCGTCGCGGCGACTCTCGAGGCGAAGCCGTTGGTGAGGTCGAAATCGGGGTCCGTCGGCTGATTCTTGATCTCGACATTGACCTCGGCGCCGGTCTTTCGTGCGAGGCGCAGGACGCTCGCGAGTGGCGGCACGCGCGAACGACGCTTGTCCTTCGGGCCGAGCTGGCGCGAGTTGCCCTCAGTGCCGAGCAGGTCGAGGACGCATTGCGAACGAATCACCTCGAAGGACTTCGAGTCGACGCGACCGTCGCACGGCGTGGTCCGGTCGAGGGTGGCGTCGTGGATGACGACGGGGATCTCGTCGGCGGTCAGCTTGACGTCGAGCTCGAGTACGAATCCGCGCGCCGCCGCGTCGCGGAAGGCGGGCATCGAGTTCTCCGGGTACTTCGGCACCTGCTGCCCGCCGACGGTCGCGAGCGAGCCGCCGCGGTGGGCGTGGATGTAGGGGGAGGCGGCGGCGAACTCGACGGCTGACAGGAGGGCGAGACACGCGACGTTCGCGATCAAGACGGTCGGCCGAACGCAGTCCCGTGCCCCCACCCCGAGGAGTTTAGGAGCGGATAGGTCACCGAGCGTCGCGAGAGTGCGACGCAGTGCGCAGGATCTGTGCGGATCCCTCTGCGCCGTGCGTGGGGAGGCAGAACACCGTCCGCGACGATCGCTGTTCTCGATTTCAAGATGCGGAGATGTGAGTGCGCACGGGTCTCCTGCTCGAGTATTTCGCGACCCATCCCTGTGCGGACTGCGGTGAGAGCGACCCTGTTGTACTCGAGTTCGACCACCTGCGCGACAAGTCGTTTGAGATCGCCACAGCGCTCGTCGACCGCAGCTGGGACCGGATTCTCGAAGAGATCGCCAAGTGCGAAGTGGTCTGCGCGAACTGCCACCGCCGCCGCACGGTGCGGCGGCGACGCTCCGTCCGCTTCCAGCTCACAGATTGGGGGAGTGACGAAGAGCGGGCGACCGGGATCGAACCGGCGACGTGAGCTTGGAAGGCTCAAGTGTTACCAACTACACCACGCCCGCACGGCGGCCGATGATAGCCCTGCGCTCCGGACCTCCCCTGGCCCGACGGCGCTACCCGACTCGGAGCCCGAAGTCCGCCGTGTAGATGCCGCCCGGGGCGCGGTTCGCGTCGGGTGTCCCGGCGTTGAAGCCGATGCCGACCTCACGGAACTTGCTGTTCAGGATGTTTGCGCGGTGCCCTGAGCTGTTCATCCAGGCGGCGACCACGGAGCTCGGGCTTCCCTGCTGGCCGAGGCCCCAGGCGACGTTCTCACCGAACGCCCACTCGACCAGGCCGCCGACGATGTAGCTGATCTGCTCGAGCCGGTCGTCGAGGGTCGGCTCGCCCGGGCACTCGTGGGCGAAGCAGCCGGTCCCGAGCATCTCGACGTTGTGACGCTGAGCGGCTTTGTCGAGCCGCTTGTCGCGCTTCAGCGGCGAGAGGCCGCGCGAGGTGCGCTCGGCGTTGATGAGGCAGAGGACGGCCTTGCGCGCCTGGTTCAGGCTGAGCTGGTCGGGCGCGGTGCTGCCGAAGCTGTCGCACGCGCTCGCCTTCCCCTGCGCCTCCGGCGCAGCGGCCGAAGCGGGAGCGGAGAACGCGAGGCACCCGGCGACCAGGAGGAGGACGGTGGTGATGTTCCGACGCCGGAGGACCATGACCCCCGGATCGGCCCGTGCGCAGGCGCTGGCGAGCGAACGGGCGCGGAGCTACGACATCCGTCCAGACGCCCCCTGCAAAAGGGGGCAGCTAGCCCTTGGTGTAGCCGAAGACGACGGTGAAGGTGCCGTAGCCGTTCGCGCACTTGCTCGGAACGCGGTCCGGGGAGAAACCAACGCCGACGTCGACGAACTTCTTTTCGAGGATGTTGTTCCGATGGAACTGGCTCGCCATCCAGTTGGCGAGCATGGCCTTCACCGTCAGCCCGCAGCCCGTGTTCTCACCGAAGCTGAAGTCGCTGGCGCCCTTGGTGTAGCCGCTCTGCTTGATCCGGGTGTCGAGGTTCGCCTCGCCCGGGCATGCGTGGCTCAAGCAGTCGGTCTGGACCATCTTCTTGGTGTGCTTTTGCGCCAGCTTCTGGAGGGTCTTGTTCTTCTTCAGCGGCTTGGCGGCGTGGCGGCGTCGTTCCTCGTTGACCATGCAGAAGACCGCCTTGCGCGCGCTCGTCGTGCTCAAGTCGTTGATCGCGGTCTCGATGTTCTTGCACTCGCTGCCGCCGCCCCCGCCCTTGCCGACGGCGGGCCCGGCCGGTGCGAGCAGGACAAGCGCGCCGATCGTGGCGATCAGCCCCGCAGCCCCAAAGTGCTTCTTACGTCCCGTCTCCATCCCGATGCCGGTAGAACCCTATCGCTTCCGCGACGTTGCGGTCCCGTCACGAACTTCCTTGAGCAACGAACCGGCGAAGCGTCCGCAGTTGACTTCCACGCTGGCGCCCAGCCCGTGGACGAGCATCACCCGCCGCGGATTGCGCCGCGCTCGGCTGGTTCCTGCCACTGGCCCCAGGGCGGCGGACTGTAGATGCGGGCGGAGGGATTCGAACCCCCAAGCTCAGAGAGCACCGCCACCTAAAGACGGCGTGTATGCCAGTTCCACCACGCCCGCGCCCTCCCGATTCTACGTCGGGAGGGTCCCCGTCCGAGGAGCGAGCTCGCCCAATGTGGAGGAGCTCACGAAGCCGGCGGAGCAGAGGCATCTCCGGACCAGTCGTAGCGGGGGAGCCGGGGATCGAACCCGGATTCACGGTTTTGGAGACCGTGCTCATAGCCGTTAGATCACTCCCCCGGCGGGCGTCAGATTAGGGGTTTGGGCACCTGTTTCTCCATCCGCCGAAGATACGAACTGGACGCAATCCAGCTTCAAGGACATCTCGGTTGCTCATCGAGACGCCGTCGCACTTATGGACACCTTCATCGGCCCAAAGGAATGATGCGTGTCGCATGGAGATCCGGCGGCCCCAACCGCCGCGCCTGACCGCCTGAGGACATATGCTTGCGGGGCATGGCGGTAGACGAGCCACGGCCCGGATACGAGCTCTGGTGGCCGAATCGGGAGAGCGCTTCGGCCAAGACGATGAAGGCGATCGTCTGCTTCGTCCTGCTGATCTCCGCAGCCCTCTTGGTGATCGTCACGGTCGGTGGCTGGGAGCGCCTCCAGGGCACCAGCGTCGCCTTCATGAGCCTCGCGTGGGCCGCCCTCTACATCGTCATGGCCTTCTTCGTCGCCCGCTGGAGCCGCGGCCTCCTGCCGCTCGCGGCATCGCTCGCGGTGATCCTCGCGATCTTCGCCGGGATCGCGGCGCCCGACTGGTTCGCGCGCGACAAGACCGGTCTCGACTCCCCAGCCCTCCCCGAGGAGCTGCTGGGCCTGCTGACACTGGTGATCGTGCCGGTGCAGCTGCTCCTCGTCGCGGTCTCGATGGCCGCCTTCAACCAGGAGTGGAACATCGAGGAGGAGCGTCCGATCGGTGGCCGGCCGCTCGCGGGCGAGGACGACGCGGGCGCCGGGCCGACGCCCGCCCCGGCCGCCGGCTGAACCAGCCCCGCCGGGCCTAGAAGAGCGTCTCGGCCTCCTGGCGAGGCTCGATCAGCGCCGGTCCATCCTCGCGAACGTTGTTGACCAGATCCGGGACCTCGCGCGCGACTCATCGACCCATCGGTCGCCGGGGCGAGCATCGCCAGCAGCTCGTCCTCCTCGGCCCCGGGATCGAGCCAAGCGCCCTCGAGCTCCGGGTCGAGAATCACCGGCATCCGGTTGTGGATCGGGCGCACGAGCTCGTTCGGCGTCGTCGTCACGATCGTGCAGCTGTAGAGCGGCGCGCCGTCGTCCTTCGGCTTCAGCTCCGCCCAGAGCCCAGCGAAGGCGAAGAGGTCGCCGTCCTCGCGGCTGAGCCACACCGGGCGCTTGCCGCGATCGTCGGTGAGCCACTCGTAGAACCCGTCGGCCGGGATCAGGCAGCGCCGCTCGCGAAACGACTCGGCAAAGGCCGGCTGGCGCTCGATCCCCTCGGCGCGAGCGTTGATCAGCGGCCGCGACCCCTTCTTCTCGGCCCAGCGGCCCGGCATCAGCCCCCACCGCAGACGCCCAGCCTCGCGCTCGCCGTCGTCGCGGCGCCGCACGGCCACGACCGGGTCGGTGGGAGCGATGTTGTAGCGCGGCTCCTCGGCGATCTCCGAGGACTCGAGAATGTCGAAGCGCGCGCGCATCCGGGCCGGGTCGGGGTTCGAGAGCGTGTAGCGACCGCACATGCGAGAGCACGGTACCGACCGCTTTCGACAGCTCGGGTCGTCAGACTTCCAGGTGCGCGGCGGTGGCGAAACGGCAAACGCAATGCACTCAAAATGCATCGCCCGAAAGGGCTTGTGGGTTCGACTCCCACCCGCCGCATAGATAATCCCCATCCGTGACCACGGCCGAACGGATGGAGATCGTGCGGGAGCTCTGCTCCTTCGAGGGCCGGCTCGCCGGCACCGACGCCGAGCGCCGGGCCGCCAACCGGCTCGCCGAGCGCCTGCGCGAGCTCGGCCGCCGGGTCGAGGTCGAGCCCACCTACGTCCACCCCCAGCTCGGTCTGATCTACGCCGCGCACTGCCTCGTCGGGCTCGTCGGGAGCCTCGTCGCCGTCGCCGTTCCGGCGGTCGGCTTCGGGCTCGTCCTCTTCGCAGCAACGTCGATGTACCTCGACCTGAACGCCCGCTTCTACCTCCTGCGGCGCCTCTTCTTCCGCCGCGCCTCCCAGAACGTGATCTCGAAGGGGCGGCGCCGGAACGCTCGTGCGCGCCTCGTGATCAGCGCCCACTACGACGCGGCGCGTGGCGGTAGCGCCTTCTCACCCCGGCGGATGCGCCTCTTCGCCCGGCTCCAGCGCGCCCTCCCCTTCCCGGTCTCCCCCGCCCGTGTCCTCTTCTGGTCCCTCGCCGTGCTGGTGCCGATCCTCGGCGCCCGGATGGCCGAGCTCGACTCGAACCTCGTGTCCCTGCTGCAGCTCGTGCCCACCCTCGTCCTCCTCGTCTCGATCTTCTCATTCGTCGAACTCGCCCTCGCCGACGTGGTCCCCGGCGCCAACGACAACGCCTCCGGCGTCGCCGCGGCGATCTCGCTCGCGGCCGCGCTCGAGCGCAAGCCGCCGCGGAGCCTCGACGTCTGGGTCGTGCTCACCGGCGCCGAGGAATGCCTGATGCAGGGCATGCGATCGTTCCTGCGCACCCACCGAGCCGACCTCGATCCTCGCAACACGTTCCTGATCAACTTCGACTCGGTCGGCAAGGGCGAGGTGCGCTACGAGGTCGGCGAGGGCCCAGCGGTCACCTTCGACCTGGACTCGCGACTGACCGAGCTGTGCGCCGCGATCGCCGAAGCGGACTCCGAGAACGGGAACCACTTTCGGGCGTCGCCGCTTCGCCACGGGTTCGCCACCGACGTCCTCCCCGCCCGGCTGGCCCGGATCCCGGGAACGACGATCACATGCCTCGAGCGGGACGCCATCGTGCCGGCCAACTTCCACACCGCGGCCGATGTTCCCGCCGCGCTCGATCCCGCCGCGCTCGAGCGCGCGGGGGAGTTCGCGTTCGAGCTCGTCGCCCAGCTCGACCGCGACGTCGGCCGCAGGTTCACATCGACATGAGCGACGAAGCCGAGCGCGGCGAGCTCCTGTGGACCCCCTCGCCCGAGACGATCGAGCGCTCGAACCTGACCCGCTATGCCCGCTGGCTCGAGCAAGAGCACGACCTCCGCTTCGACGGCGACTACGAAGCCCTCTGGCAGTGGTCGGTCGACGAGCTCGATGCGTTCTGGGCATCGATCTGGGACTACTTCGAGGTTCGGGCCTCGGCGCCGTATGAGCGCGTGCTCGGCTCCCGCGCGATGCCCGGAGCCGAGTGGTTCACCGGCGCCCGCCTGAACTACGCCGAGAACCTGCTCACCGGCCACGCCGACGAGCGGATCGCGATCCACGCCTCCTCGGAGCTGCGCGAGCTCTCCACCATGACCTGGGGCGAGCTCCGCGCTCAGGTCGCGCAGGCCGCCGCCGGCCTGCGCGCGCTCGGCGTCTGCCCCGGCGACCGGGTCGTCGCCTACATGCCGAACCTGCCCGAGACGATCGTCGCCTTCCTCGCCTCGGCCTCGATCGGCGCGATCTGGTCCTCCTGCTCGCCCGACTTCGGCGCCGGCTCGGTTGTCGACCGCTTCGCCCAGATCGAGCCGAAGGTGCTCTTCACGGTCGACGGCTACCGCTACGGCGGCAGGGACTTCGACCGCACCGACGTCGTCACCGGCCTGCTCGCCGAGATGCCGACGCGTCGAGCACACGGTGGTCCTCCCCTATCTTGCCTCCGAGCCCGACACCGCGGGGCTTCGCCGCCCGATCAGCTTTGCCGAGCTGCTCGAATCCGGGACGGGCGCCGAGCCGCAGTTCGAACAGCTCCCCTTCGACCACCCGCTCTGGGTCCTCTACTCGTCCGGGACCACCGGGCTGCCGAAGGCGATCGTCCAGGGCCACGGGGGGATCCTGCTCGAGCAGCTGAAGAAGCTCCACCTTCATCTCGACGCGCAGGACGGTGACCGGGTCTTCTGGTTCACGACCACGGGCTGGATGATGTGGAACTTCCTCGTCGGGGTCCTCCACACCGACGCGTCGATCGTCCTTTATGACGGCAATCCGGCCCACCCGGACATGGAGGCGCTCTGGCAACTCGCCGCCGACACGGAGACCACCTGCTTCGGGACCAGCGCCTCGTTCATCGCCGCCTCGATGAAGGCGGGCGCCGAGCCGGGGGCCGGCCGCGACCTGAGCGCGCTTCGCTCCGTCGGCTCCACCGGCTCCCCGCTCGCCCCGGAGGGCTTTCAGTGGATCTACGACCACGTCGGAGCCGACACCTGGCTCTTCTCGACCTCGGGCGGCACGGACGTCTGCACAGCCTTCGTCGGCGGCGTGCCCACGCTGCCGGTCTACCGCGGCGAGCTTCAGGGCCGCTCGCTCGGCTGCGAGGTCGAGGCCTGGGACGAGGACGCCAACGCGGTCGTGGGTGAGGTCGGCGAGCTCGTAATCACCGAGCCGATGCCCTCGATGCCGCTCTTCTTCTGGGGCGACGACGACGGCTCGCGCTACCGCGAGAGCTACTTCGAGATGTTTCCCGGCGTCTGGCGCCACGGCGATTGGATCGAGATCACCGAGCGCGGCACGGCGATCATCTACGGCCGCTCCGACTCGACCATCAACCGCTCCGGGGTTCGCATGGGAACGAGCGAGATCTACCGGGCCGTCGCATCGATCGACAAGATCACCGACGCCCTCGTCGTCGACGTTCCGCGTCCGGGCACCGAGGGATGGATGCCGCTTTTCATCGTCTTGCGCGAGGGCGAGGAGCTCGACGATGCACTGCGCAAGGAGATCGCGCGCCGGATCCGTGAGCAGTGCTCGCCGCGCCACGTCCCGAACGAGGTCTTCGCGATCACCGAGGTCCCGCGGACCCTCTCCGGCAAGGTGCTCGAGGTCCCGGTGAAGCGGATCTTGATGGGAACGCCGATCGCCCAGGCGGCGTCGAAGGACTCGCTCGCGAATCCGGGCGCGCTCGACTACTTCGCCGAGCTGTCATCGACGATCGAATCCGCGACGTAAGCATCGAGGCTGCCGGCCAGGCAGTGGGGGTGGCTCACGGCCTGGCCGGCGCCTACCCATCCGGCGCTCGCCAATGGGGCAGGGCGGGCAGCAGAGGGCCACGCGAACAGCGCGACGTAGGCCGCCTCGATGATCCGGGTCCGTTGGTCAAAGCTCTGGGCACATGCAGTCCTTGGTCGGATTGCGTTGGTCCCGAGCCGGTGCCCTCCAGCCACTTAGCGTGTCCGTGGGCGCGTCCCGATATCTCCGAGTCACCCCCTCGGATCGCCGAAGCGGCAAGGCCTCAGGGGGCGACTGGCACCACCCTACCTTGCCTGGGCTCAATCGAGCAACTCGCGGTACTGGTCGATCGCCGCAGCCAGAGCCAGATAGCGATCACGCGCCTCGCATCCCTCCTCCTCCACGGCGCGCGCGAGCAGCCGCAGGTTCCCGGCGAGGACGCCGCGGTCGAGCACCAGGCCGCCGCTGCCCGCTGTGAGCGGAGCGCCATCGAGGCCGAGGTGGTCTGCGAGGTCGCCCGAGGAGACGGTCAAGCTCGTCGCCGCGGCGACGAGCGCCTGCGACGCCTCCGCCCAGCGGTGCGCCGAAGCCACCCATTGTTCGAGCGCGCGGACGTCGCCGTCGCTCAGCACGAGGAAGGCCCGGTTGGTCCGGCGAGTCCGAGGATCATTGCTCGGCGCTCCTTCTGCCTGCTGCGATTGGGGCCGCGCGAGGGCTGAGAGGCAGTAGAGATCCGCCGGGCGGATCATTCAGAATACGTGGTGCGATGCCAGACGAAAAGCTGACCGGTGGCGAGCTGCTCGCGGCGATCTCGAACAACGTCGTCGGAATCCTGCGTGAGCACTATGGCCGCGGGCCGATGAAGGCGAAGACATACGTCCTCGACGACCTGATCGTCTGCGTGCTGAGGAACGGCTTCACCGCGATCGAGAAGACGATGGTCGACGTCGGCGAGTCCGACCGGGTGGTCGAGATGCGTCACGACTTCCAGCGGATGATGGGCGAGAAGTACAAGGACATGATCGAGGAGCTCACCGGACGCAAGGTGGTCGCCTTCCTGAGCCAGGCTCACCTCGACCCGGACATCACTCTCGAGGTGTTCTTCGTCGACCGGCCGCTCGACGGCTTCGGCGCCGCCGAGTTGGTCGAGCCGCGGCGCATCGACGTCGACTAGCCCCGCGGCAGGCTGAACCGGAAGGCCGCGCCGCCATCCGCCGCCGACTCGACCCAGATCCGCCCGCCGTGGGCCTCGACGATCCGGCGGCAGACGGCGAGTCCGATTCCCGCTCCCTCAGCCCCGCGGCCGGCGCGGGCGAACATGTCGAAGATCCGGCGTGTGTCGTCGACGTCGACCCCGATCCCGTTGTCGACGACCGAGATGACCCACTCGGCCTTACCCTCCGGCTCCGCCGTGACCTCGATCCGCGGCGGGCGTTCCCCGCGGAACTTCAGCGCGTTGTGGAGCAGGTTCTGGATCACGCGACGAAGCTGCCGGCGGTCGCCCTCCACCGTCGGGAGATCGGCGAGCTCGAGGCTGGCGCCCGCCTCCTCGAACGGCACTCGCAGATCCTCGCTCGCTTCGGCGACGACCTCGTTCAATGCCACCGGACCCGGCGTGAGCTCGCCGGAGCGGGCATAGACCAAGACGCCGTTGACCAGCTCGAGGGCGCGCTCCGTCGTCGCCCGGAGGTCAGCGAGGACGGCCTGATCCGCGGGACGGTCCGGGTCGCGCTCGAGCTCGGTGGCGAGCAGCGAGATCCCGGCGAGCGGCTCGCTCAAGTCGTGGGCCACCAGATCGGCGTAGCCCCTCAGCTCGCTCTCCATTCGCCGATGCTGGGTGACGTCGTGGAGGAAGACGACGAGTCCGTCGCCGAGGCGCGCCCCGCGGTGAACGAACGTCCCCAGCATGTAGCCGTCTCCGAACGGCGTGTCATAGACGACCTCCTTCACCCAGGGCTCGCCCGATTCGCAGACGCGGACATAGGCGTCGAACGCCTCGCTGCCGCGAATCTGCGGTAGCGCCTCGAGCAGCGTGTAGCGCTCCGCGATGCTCGGGCCGAGGCCCGAGCGGCGAAGCATCTCCAGATTGCCGTAGCCGAAGGCGAAGTCCTTGACCCGACCCGCCTCGTCGCGAATCGCCCAGAGCACACCGACGGCCTCGGGGAACGCATCGAAGAGCGTCCGGAACTCGGCCGCGCCCTGCTCGCCGAGTACGGCGACCAGTTTGCGATCCTCACCCCACGGCTCAGGCCCGGCCAATGCCTAGCCCCGCTGCCGCCTCGCGCGCCCGTGCGACGACCTCTTCCGCCCCCTCGACCACGCCCCCGCGCATCAGCACGCGCCCGGCCACGACCGTCGTGTCGACGACCGAGCCCGACGCCGCGTACACGAGCCCGGCGTCGAGCGCGCCGAGCGCGAGCGCCGGGTCCTCCCCGCGTAGGAGGAGGAAGTCGGCGGGCCTTCCGACCTCGAGGGCGCCGCCGCCGAGGAGGCCGGAGCGCTGCCCGGTCGCGATCTCGAACGTCTCGCTCGCGGTGACGGCAGCCGGATCGCGAGCCTCGCTCTTCTGCAAGAGAGCAAAGAACTTCGCGTCGGTGAGGAGATCGAGCGAGTTGTTCGAGCCCGGCCCGTCCGTCCCGAGACCGACCTCGATCCCCGCCGCCCGCGCCTCGCCATACGGAAACACCCGGCCGACGGCCAGCTTCAGGTTCGCGACCGGGTTCGTCACCACGGTCGCTCCACGCTCGGCAATCAGCTCGAGCTCGGCCCGATCGAGCCAGCAGCCGTGCGCGAGGATCGTCCGCTCGCCCAGGAGGCCCACGCGGTCCAGGTACTCCGCCGGACGCACGCCGTTTGCCGCCACACACTGATCGACCTCGTCCTCGGTCTCGGAGAGGTGAATCTGAACCGGCAGGCCGAGCTCGGCGGAACGCTCGGCGACCCAGCGCAGGGAGCGCTCGCTGACCGAGTAGATCGCGTGCGGCGCAAATCCTGGCAGCGCCAGCTCGCTCCCGCTCTCACCGATCCGCGCGAGGCTCTCGTCCGCGTCGGCGCACGCGCGCTCGGACTTCGCCGGGTCGAGGTCGTCGATCAGCGGCGCGGCGGTCACGGCGCGGATGCCCGCGTCCTCAACCGCCCTCGCCGCGGCGTGAGCGTGCCAGTACATGTCCCAGAACATCGTGGTCCCGGTGCGGATCATCTCGACGCAGGCGAGGCGCGTCCCCCAGTAGACGTCCTCGTCGCTCATCCGTTTCTCAACCGGCCAGATGTGCTCGGTCAGCCACTCCATCAACGGCAGGTCGTCCGCGTAGCCACGGAAGAGGGTCATCGCCGCGTGCGTGTGCGCGTTGACGAGGCCGGGGACGAGGGCCATTCCCCGCGCATCGATCACGTCGTCGCCGGCGCGCGCCTCCACGTCCGGTCCGAGGTCGGCGATCAGCCCGCTGTCCGCTCGCACGCCCACGGCGACGCCGTCGAGCGTCGCGTTGGTCAAGCTGAGTCCCACTTCCGCAAGCGTATGCGAGTCTTCCGCCGTGCGAAAGCAGGACGTCCGAGACGACCTGGCCGAGGTCCAGGAGCGCCAGCGCCGCAAGGGCGACGATGCGCGAACCGAGGCGGTTGAGCGCCGGCATGCGAGCGGCGCGCGGACGGCGCGGGAGAACGTCGCCGACCTCGTCGACGCGGGGACGTTTGTCGAGTACGGGGGCCTCGCGATCGCCGCGCAGCGCATGCGCCGCGACACCGAGGAGCTGATCGACCGCACCCCGGCCGACGGGCTCGTCGCGGGCACCGCGCTCGTCAACGGCGAGCTCTTCGGCGAGCGGGCCGCCTGCGCCGTGCTCTCCTACGACTACACGGTCCTCGCCGGCACCCAGGGCGCCACGGGCCACCGCAAGAAGGACCGCCTCTTCGAGCTGATCGAGCGCATGCGGCTGCCGACCGTCTTCTTCGCCGAGGGCGGGGGCGGGCGCCCCGGCGACAGCGACTACGCGGTCGTCTCCGCGCTCGATACCCGCGCGTTCGCGCTCTGGGGGCGGCTCTCCGGCCTCGTGCCAAGGATCGCGGTGGTCTCGGGACGGTGCTTCGCCGGCAACGCGGTGATCGCCGGGGCGGCCGACCTGATCGTCGCCACCGAGTCGACGGCGCTCGGGATGGGAGGGCCGGCGATGGTCGAGGGCGGCGGACTCGGCACGTTCCCGCCGGAGGCGATCGGCCCGATCGACGTCCAGGCTGCCAACGGCGTAATCGATGTACGCGTCGCCGACGAGACTGAGGCGGTCGCGGTGACGAAGCGCCTGCTCGCCTACTTCCAGGGGGCGACGGCGCTGTGGGAGGCGCCCGACCAGGCGCTGCTTCGCGACGTCGTCCCGGAGCGTCGCCGCCGCGCCTACGACGTCCACGCCGCGATCGGCGGCTTGGCGGACGTCGGTTCCGTCACCTACCTGCGGGAACAGTTCGCGCCGGAGATGGTCACGGCGCTCGCGCGGATCGAGGGGCGCCCGGTCGGGATCATCGCCAACAACCCGATGCGCCTCGCCGGGGCGATCACCAGCGACGGCGCCGACAAGGCGGCCCGGTTGATGCAGCTCTGCGAGGCGTTCGGTCTCCCGGTCCTCTCGTTGATCGACACCCCGGGGATGATGGTCGGCCCCGAGGCCGAGGAGACGGCGCTCGTCCGCCACTGCTCCCGCCTCTTCGTCGTCGGCGGCTCGCTCACGGTCCCGTTCGTCGCCGTGATCCTGCGCAAGGCCTACGGACTCGGGGCGCAGGCGATGGCGGCGGGAAGCATGCACGAACCGCTCCTCACCGTGGGCTGGCCTACCGCCGAGCTCGGCGCGATGGGACTCGAGGGCGCGGTCAAGCTCGGCTTCCGTCGCGAGCTCGACGCGATCGCGGACGAGCGGAGCGCGCGGCCGCGCTCGAGCAGATGGTCGCCCGCGCGCACGAGCACGCGAAGGCGCTCAACGCGGCGACCCTGTTCGAGCTCGACGACGTCATCGACCCCGCCGAGACCAGGGCGCTGATCACGCGCACCCTGGCCGCCGCGGGCAACGCGAGCCGCGAGCCGCGTCCGCGCTTCGTCGACACCTGGTGATTCAGAGCAGCCGCGGCAGCACCGCGACGAGCGCGTCCGCGGCGATCCCGCGCGTGCGTCCCGGTTCGCCTCGATCTCGGCGAGCGTCAGCTCGGTCGCATCGATCCCGTTGGCGAGGTTGTCCACCACGCAGAGCGCGGCGTAGCGCAGGCCGAGCTCGCCCGCGATCACGCATTCAGAGGCTGTCGTCATCCCGACGACGTCCGCGTACGCGCCGATCAGGCGAACCTCGGCCGGCGTCTCGAGCCTCGGCCCGCTCGCCTGCCAGTAGACGCCGCGATCGACGTGGTCCACCCCGGCGAGCTCGAGCGCCCCGAGCAGTCGCGCCCGCCACTCGGCATGAAAGCCGGGCACGCGGTGCGCGGCAGGCCCGTCGAGAGCCGTCAGCGGGGCTGCGTCGAGCGCGATGAAGTCGTCCGGGCAGAGCAGGGTTCCCGGCCCGAGGTCGAGGCGGAGGCCGCCGACCGAGCTCACCGCGAGGACGCGGTCACAGCCGGCGTCGAGCAGGGCGCGCATGTTCGAGATGTGGTCGACGTCGTGCGGAAGCGCGTAGCCGGTCCCGTGCCTGAGCAGGGCGACGACCCCGTCCGGCGGCTCGATGCCGGGCGCGCCGCTGCCGAGCACCAGACCGAGCCGACCGCTGCCCTGCGCCATCAATCGATCAGCGTCTTCGTCAGCTGGCGCACCGCGAGCCGCCACATGCCGAGCGCGAAAACGACGAGGAATCCGAGCCGCAGAATGTCGGTCGCCTCGAAGCCGAAAGCCGCGTGGCGGACGAGCTCGACCAGCTGGTAGAGCGGGTTGAAGTTCGCGATCACCTGCAGGCCCTCCGGGAGCTGGTCGATCGGGAAGAAGGTCCCGGCGACGAGGAAGAGCGGCGTGATGAAGAGCGTCGTCACGTAGCTGAAGTGGTCGATCTTCGGCACCGTGCCGGCGACAGCGACCCCGAAGCCGGCGAAGCCGAGCGCCGTGACGAAGCAGAAGAGCGGCACCAGCAGCATCCCCCACGCCGGGTCGAGCCCGAATCCCATCGTGACGAGCAGCGGGAAGGTAGCCGTAGAAGCCGGCACGGATTCCGATCCAGAGCATCTCGGCGGTGACCAGCTCCTCGACGTCGACCGGCGCGGCGAGGATCGCGTCGTAGGTGTTCTGGAAGCGGTGCTTGACGAAGGTGCCGAACATCGCCGGCAGGGCGCTGGCGAAGATCACCGCCGTCGCGACCATGCCGGTGCCGACGAACTGCTCGTAATCGAGGGAGACGCCGCCGTTTCGACCTGGTCGACGAGGGTCGCCCCGAGCCCGACGCCGAAGGCGAGCAAGTAGATGATCGGCTCGAGCACGCTCGAGAACGTCGTCGCCTTCCAGAAGGTGCGGAAGTTCGCCACCTCGCGGCTCATCACGCCGGCGATCGCCGCCGGCTCGAGGCGTCTCATCCGCGGCGCGTCGCTCACTCTGCCTCCTCGCCCGTGAGCATCACGAAGACATCCTCGAGCGTCGCGGCACGTTCGATCGCGTCGTCGGGAACGACGCCGTTCGTCGCCCGCTCGGAACCGACGATCGCCACCGCGGGCCCTGCCGGGCGGACGCGCAGCCCCTCCGCCTCGGCATCGGCACGCACCTGGGCAAGCCGGTCCGGGGGCCCGTAGACCTCGGCGGTGCGCAGCCCGGCGTGCTCGGTGATCAGCTCGTTCGGCTTGCCGCGGGCGATGATCTTGCCCTTGGTCATCACCGCGACCTGGTCGGCGAGCCGCTCGGCCTCCTCGATGTAGTGGGTCGACATCAGGATCGTCTTGCCCTGCGTCCGCAGCTCGTCGATCAGCGTCCAGAGCTGCGTGCGGATCTGCGGATCGAGGCCGACGGTCGGCTCGTCGAGAAGCAGCAGGCGCGGGTCGTGGATCAGGCCGCGCGCGAGCAGCAGGCGCCGGCGCATGCCGCCGGAGAGCTTGTCGACGGCGTCGCGGCGCCGGTCGGTGAGGCGCGCGATCTCGAGTCCGCGATCGACCGCCGCCGCGACGTCCGCGACACGGTAGAGGCGGGCGAAGACCTTCAGGTTGTCCTCGACGGTGACGTCCACATCGAGGTTGTCGAGTTGCGGGACAACACCCATCTCAGCCCGCGCCTGCTTCGCCTCGCGCGGGAGATCGTGCCCGAGCACGCGGATCTCGCCCTCGTCGGCGATCGCCTGCCCGGTGAGCGTGCGCATCGTCGTGGACTTGCCGGCGCCGTTCGGGCCGAGGAGCCCGAGACAGATGCCGGCCGGGACCTCGAGGTCGAGACCGTCGACGGCGGTGATCTCACCGAAGGTCTTCACCACCCCCCGAAGCGAGATCGCCACCGGTGCCTGATCGGTGGTCTCGACGCTCACGCGGGCGAGGATACGCAAGGCGTTTCGTCCCTTGGTACGGGCAACCGCACAGACATCGTCCCGGCGACCGATTAGTTTCGACCGTTGCACCGGTCTCTACCGACGAATGGAACGAATGAGCTCTCTACCCAACCTGGCGATCGAGGCCAACGGCCTCGTGAAGACGTTCGGCGACACGCGCGCCGTCGACGGCGTCGACCTCGCCGTGCGGACCGGCAGCGTCTACGGCGTCCTCGGCCCGAACGGCGCCGGCAAGACGACCACGATCCGGATGCTCGCGACCCTCCTCCAGCCGGACGGAGGCTCCGCGCGCGTGCTTGGGCACGACATCGTCGAGGAGGCCGACGCCGTTCGCGGGCTCGTGAGCCTCACCGGCCAGCTGGCATCGGTCGACGAGGACCTGACGGGAACGGAGAATCTCGTCCTGCTCGGGCGCCTGCTCGGGGTCGGGCGCGCCGCGGCGAAGTCCCGCGCGGAGGAGCTGCTCGAGGCCTTCGACCTCTCGGAGGCTGCCGGAAAGCTCGTGAAGAACTACTCCGGCGGCATGCGGCGGCGGCTCGACATCGCCGCGAGCATCGTCGTCACTCCCGAGCTCATGTTCCTCGACGAGCCGACGACGGGCCTCGACCCGCGGTCGCGGAATCAGGTCTGGGACATCATCCGGGCGCTCGAGTCCGCGGGCACGACGATCCTGCTGTGCACGCAGTACCTCGACGAGGCCGACCAGCTCGCCGAGGGGATCGCCGTGATCGATCACGGCAAGGTGATCGCCGAGGGCACCCCGGCCCAGCTCAAGGCTTCGGTCGGCGGCGGCGCGCTCCACGTGCGGCTGCTCGACCCCGAGCAGCGCGCCGAGGCGGCGCAGAAGCTCGAATCCGAACTCGGCACGGTCAACCTCGAATCTGACCCCGCCGCCCTCACGGTCCCCTGCGCCGAGCCCGAGCGTGGCGCCGAAGCGATGGCGAACCTGTCGCGCGCAGGCATCGGCATCGGCGACTTCTCCCTCGGCCAGCCGAGCCTGGACGAGGTCTTCCTCGCGCTCACCGGCCACCCCGCCGAAGAGGACGAGGCCGGTCCCGAGGCGATCGCGGAAACGGAGGCAGCGTGAGCATCAACCCGACAACCGACCAGGCGTTCTCCCCCGAGGAGATCGCCGTCCGCAAGGCCATCGCATCGACCCCCCGGCCGCAGCGAGCCAGCGCCGCATCCGCCGCGCTCGCCTTCGGCTGGCGCGGGATGCTGAAGATCAAGCACGTCCCCGAGCAGCTCATCGACGTGACGATCACGCCGGTGATGTTCGTGCTCATGTTCACGTACCTGTTCGGCGGCGCAATCGCGGGTTCGACCTCGGCCTATCTCGACTTCGTCCTCCCGGGCGTGCTCGTCGTCGCGGTCACCTTCACCACCGTCTACGCGGGGATCGCAATCAACACGGACATGACCAAGGGCGTCCTCGACCGCTTCCGCTCGCTGCCGATCTGGTCACCGGCGCCGCTGGTCGGCTCCCTGCTCGGCGACTGCGTGCGCTACCTCCTCGCCGCGACGGTGATCATGGTCCTCGGCTTCATCCTCGGCTTCAACGCCCCGAACGGCCTTCCGGGTGTGCTCGCCGCGGTGGGCCTGGTCATCGTGTTCAGCTTCGCTCTCTCCTGGGTGTTCACCACGATGGGGCTTGTGATGCGGTCGCCGAACGCGGTGATGAACGCGGGCTTCATGGCCATCTTCCCGCTCACGTTCCTCTCCAACGTCTACGTCGAGGAGGACACGCTGCCGGCGGGGCTGAAGGCATTCGTCGAGGCCAACCCGTTCACCCACCTCGTCACCGCCTCGCGCGACCTGATGAGCGGCACCCTCCAGGCAGAGAACCTCATCGTCGTGCTCGGGACGGCGGTCGTACTGACCGCCATTTTCCTGCCGCTGACGACGCGCCTGTACCGGCGCGCCGGCAATTAGCCGCCAAATTCACCAAAGGAGAGCCGCAATGGGAAAGCTGATCGCGACCACGCAGGCAACCGTCGACGGCGTCATCGACCCGGTCGGCGAGTGGGTGCAGGAGGGCGGCGACCACGCCGAGTACTCGTTCGAGCGTCAGGAGAGATCCGGCGGGCTGGTGCTGGGCCGCAAGACCTTCGAGGGCCTCGCCGGATACTGGCCGAGCCAGGAGGGCAAGTGGGCGGACATGGTCAACTCGATCCCGAAGTACGTCGGGTCGACCACCCTGTCAGGGGATCTCGAGTGGAATGGGACCCTGCTCGAGGGGGACCTCGAGACCTCGGTCCCGAAGGCGAAGGACGAGGTCGACGGCGACCTCTTCATGCACGGGAGCGGCGAGTTCGCGTACGCGCTCGCGGAGAAGGGCCTGATCGACGAGTACGAGGTCTACTTGAACCCGCTCGTCTGGGGCGAGGGAAACGTCCACGTGCTCGGCGACAGGGGCACCGTCCGCTTGGAGCTCGACGACGTCAAGCGCTTCGACTCCGGAGTCGTCCTCCTCACCTACCATCCGGCCGCCTGAGAGCGGCCGGCCCGAGCTTCAGCCCGGGCCACGCTGGCCGAGGAACCCGCTCGGCCGCGTCACCATGCTGAGGAGGATGCAGATGATCGCGACGACCCCTGCCCATGCCTGGTGGTCCCCGAAGAGGTCGATCGCGACGAACACGATCGCGGCGAGTCCGAACGCGTAGGACAGCCATGACTGGCGATTGCCGAGGTGGTCCCGTACCCCGTCGGCGTCGAACTTCGGTCCTCCGGATGATTCCATTGGTCCTCCTCGGTCGTGGGGCTCGCGTTCGTACTTCCGCTTCCGTCGCGCGGATCCTGCCGGGCACGGTCAAGTCGGCGCTCACCTTGCGAACCGATGCTCACAGCCTGCGCCTGGCCCCGCGCGCCGAAGCGCGGGCCGTACCTTTGCCGGATGGATTTCGCCGAGGCGATCGCGATCCTCGCCGCCGGCGTCGGAGCCGGTGCGATCAACGCGGTCGTCGGCAGCGGAACGCTGCTCACCTTCCCGGTCCTGATCGCGCTCGGCTACGCGCCGCTGACCGCGAACGTCTCGAACAACATCGGCCTCGTTCCCGGAGCGGTTGCAGGAGCCCACGGCTACCGCCGCGAGCTCCGCGGTCAGCGCGCACGCGTGCTCTCGCTCGGCGTCTTCTCCGTGCTCGGGGGAATCGCGGGCGCGACTCTGCTGCTCGCCCTCCCGTCCTCCGCCTTCGACGCGATCGTCCCGGTGTTGATCGCGATCGCGCTGGTTCTCGTCGTGATCCAGCCGCGGCTCGACCGCGCACTCGCCGAGCGCCGCCGGGAGGACGCCCACCGGGGGGGCGCCGCGCGCGCCGCGGTCACCGCGAGCGGCGTCTACGGCGGCTATTTCGGCGCCGGCCAGGGCATCCTCCTGATCGGCTTGCTCGGGATCGCCTTCGACGACGAGCTCCAGCGCCTCAACGGCCTGAAGAACGTCCTCGCGGGCCTCGTCAACTTCACCGCCGGCGTGATCTTCGTCTTCGCAGCCAACGTGGACTGGGGCGTCGCCGGCCTCATTGCCGCCGGCTCGATCGTCGGCGGCGTGATCGGCGCCCGCTACGGCCGGCGACTCTCGCCGACCGTCTTGCGGACGCTGATCGTGGTTGTCGGGACGGTGGCGATCGTGCAGCTCACCGTCGGCTGAGCACGGAGCTCAGCAGGCGCCGCCGCCCGAGACGATGAACGACTTGTCGCCCTTGATGAAGACCGTAGTGATGATTTCGCCGGGCTTGCTGCCGCCGCTGATCTCCCAGCCGCGATAGGTCTGATTCGGCTGGCTGGTGCACTCCGGCAGGCCGCCGAGGGCGCGAGACGCCTTCGCTCGAACGCGCTTTGCCTTCTTGCAGGACACGCCGACGCGGTCGGAGATGCCCTGGGTCTGTGTCGAACAGTCGCCTCGCTTTTGCGGGGCGCCCGACGCCGCCTGTGAAGAGGAGACCGTCAGGAGGCCGGCGAGAAGGGCGAGGACGACGAGTGAACTGAGGGTTCTGCGTTTGTCAATCATCGGCGGGAGTCAAGCGACGACCTCCGGGCGAGGAAAGGCTTTTCAGAATCCCTGAAACGACCGGTCAGGCCGGCGTGACCGGGTTCCGCCGCTCGGTGAAGCTCCGGTCCTTCGACTCGGCGAATGCGAAGCGACGGATCAGGTCGGCGCGCAGGTCGTCGGCTTCGACGATCGCGTCGACGACCATCTCCGAGGCGAGGTGGAGGATGTCGATGTCGGCCGCGTACTCCTCGCGCTTTGCGCGGATGAACTCCTCGCGCTCGGCCTCGTCGGAGATCTTCTGGATCTGGTTGAAGAAGACGGCGTTGACCGCCGCCTCGGGACCCATGACCGCGATCGATGCTCCCGGAAGCGCGATCGTGCAGTCGGGCTCGAACGCCGGGCCGGCCATGGCGTAGAGGCCCGCGCCGTAGGCCTTGCGGACGATCACCGAGATCTTCGGGACCGTCGCCTCGGAGACGGCGCTGATCATCTTCGCGCCGTGGCGGATGATCCCCTGGCGCTCGACGTCCGTCCCGATCATGAAGCCGGGCACGTCGGCGAGGAACAGCAGCGGCAGGTTGAAGGCATTGCAGGTGGCGATGAAGCGCGCCGCCTTGTCCGCGGAGTCGACGAAGAGCACCCCGCCCTTCTGGCGCGGCTGGTTGGCGACCACGCCGATGGCGCGACCGTCGAGCCGCGCGTAGCCGACGACGAGCTCCTTCGCCCAGCGCGCATGCACCTCGCAGAACGAATCGGCGTCGGTGAGCGCGTCGATCAGGTCCTTGACGTCGAACGAGGTCTTCTCGTCGCCGGGGACGATCTCGGAGGGGTTGCGCTCGCTCGCCGGCTCGGCGGGCGGCGCGGCGGGAGCCTGCTCGCGCCAGTTCGCCGGCATGTAGGAGAGGTAGCGCTGAGCCAGGTCGATGGCCTCCTCGTCGGTCTTGACGAGGAAGTGCCCGCAGCCCGACTTGCCGGTGTGCATCTTCGCCCCGCCCATCTCGTCGAGCGTCACCTTCTCGCCGATCACCATCTCCGCCATCCGCGGCGAGCCCAGGTACATCGAGGCGTTGCCGTCGCGCATGATCACGACGTCACAGAAGGCGGGGATGTAGGCGCCGCCGGCCGCGGACGGGCCGAAGAGGAGGCAGACCTGCGGCACCCGCCCGGACATCCGCACCTCGTTGTAGAAGATCCGCCCCGCGCCGCGGCGGCCGGGGAACATCTGCACCTGCTCGGTGATCCGGGCGCCGGCCGAGTCGACGAGGTAGACCATCGGCAGCTCGAGCTTCAGCGCCCGCTCCTGGATCCGGAGGATCTTCTCGACCGTCTTCGGGCCCCACGAACCCGCCTTCACGGTCGGGTCGTTGGCCATCAGGCAGACCCGGCGGCCGCCGATCAGGGCGAGCCCGGTGACGACGCCGTCGGCCCCCAGACCGTCGCCGTCCCAATTGGCGAGCAGTGCCTCCTCCGTGAACGACTCGGGATCGACCAGCCGCGCCACCCGGTCGCGAACGGGCATCTTCCCCTGCTCGGCCGTCTTCGAGTGGTGCCGCTCCGGGCCGCCGGCGAGGGCGGTCTCGAGCGCGTGCTGGAAGTCAGTCCCCTCGCGGGTTCCCATCACCGACCGGCTCGTTCACGTTCGCGTTCGTCTCGATCGGCCGCGTGACCTCGTCTTCGGCCGCCGGCGGCCGGGCGGGCTCTTCGGCGGCGACGCTGCTCTCCCCCGCCGCCCCGGCGACATCGCTGGCGAGGCGGCGGAGCTCGCCGATCACCGACTGACGGCGCTGCTCGAGGTCCGCGATCACCTTCTCGATCTCGCCCCTCCGGCGATTTGCCTCCTCGACCATTTGGCGCGCGGTCTGCTCGCCGCTGGCTTTCGCCTCTGCGAGGGCCTCGTCGGCCACGGTCTTCGCATCTGCGGCCTCGGCGTCGGCTGCGGAACGCACCCGGCGCGCGTAGGCGTCGGCGTCCTCGCGGACCTCCTCCGCGTACTCGTCGGCCTTCGTCCGCAGCGCCTCAGCCTTCAGGTTCGCATCGGTGAGCAGCTTCCGAACCTCCCGGTCGGCATCGAGGCGCATCGTCTCCGCCGCGTCGTGGGCCTCGGTCAGGATCGCCGTCGTCTGCTCGCCGATTCGCTCGAGCTCGCCGCGGACGAGATGGGCGCGCGCCTCGTCGGTGCCTCCCGTCTCGAGCCAGTCGGCGATCTCGTCGAGGAACTCGTCCACCTCGCGACGCTCGTAACCACGGCGCGCCTGCGGGAAGCTGGCGCTTCGGATCCGGTCAATCACATCCCGGTTCACGCCGCGAGGGTAGCGAGGCTTGCCTCTTATCGCTCAGACAAGCGGGTCCGCTGCGACAGGCTTTTCACCCGAGTAGTCATAGAAGCCACGGCCGGACTTGCGGCCGTAGTGGCCGGCCTCGACCAGCTTGCTTGAGCGTGTCGGGAGAGCTCATGCGCTCCTCCCCGTAGTAGTCGACCAGCACGTCGCCGATCGACGCCAGCGTGTCGAGCCCGACGAAATCAGAGAGCGTCAGGGGGCCCATCGGGTGGCTGGCGCCGGCGATCATGCCGCGGTCGATGTCCTCGATCGAGCCGACGCCCTGCTCGTACGCGCGCATCGCGTCGAACAGGTACGGCACCAGCAGCCGGTTGACGATGAAGCCGCGGTTGTCGCCGGCGGCGACGGTGGTCTTCTGGAGCTTCTCGCCGAACGCAAAGCCGAGGTCGTAGGCGTCGTCGGCGGTGCCCTCAGCACGCACGACCTCGAGCAGCGGCATCACCTGAGCCGGATTGAAGAAGTGGAGCCCGAGGAAGCGCTCCGGCCGTGACGTCGCTGCGGCCTGGTCGGCCACCGACAGCGAGGAGGTGTTGGAGGCGAAGTAGGCCTCCGGCTTTGCGACCGACTCGACCTCGCGCCACATCTCGAGCTTGCCGTCGAGGTCCTCCGTGATCGCCTCGATCACGAGGTCGCAGTCGGCGAGCACGTCGTAGTCGAGGCTGGTGTCGATTCGGCCGCGGATCGCATCGGCGTCCGCCTGCTCGAGCTTGCCCTTCTCGACCGCGCGCGCGAGCTGCTTGTCGATTTTCGCCAGGCCCTTGTCGAGCGCCCCCTGGTCGACCTCGCGCACGGCGACGTCCCAGCCGGCCTGGGCACAGATCTGAGCGATCCCGTGACCCATCAGCCCGCACCCGACGACTCCTACCTTGGCGATCTCCAACTCACGTCTCCTTCGCGTCTCGCGTTCGTCAAACGGACGGCAGACTAGAGCCTCGGCTACGGAGTGCCGAGCTTTTCGAGCTCTCGGCCCATCGCCTCGAGCAGCGCGCGCAGGCCCGAGAACGGGCGGATCATCACCGTCAGCTCGCTGACGAGACCGTCGTCGTCGAAGCGGAACATGTCGATGCCGTTGAGCTCGCGGTCGCCGACGCGCGCTGCGAAATGGAGCACCTCGCCGTCCTCGCCCTCGAACGCGTCGACGTAGCGGAAGTCCTCGAACACGCGCGTGACCGCCTGCAGCACGACCATCGTCGCCTCGCGGCCCTCGTAGGCCTTGAACACCGCCGGGCTGTTGAACGTGACGCCGGGCGCCAGAGCCGCGGTCATCGCATCGATGTCCCCGTCGGCGACCGCGGCCTTGAAGGTGTCGCTTCGCATCAGGCGACGAGCACGGCGTCGAGCGTCACCTCGGGCACCGCCGCGAGCGCCTTCGAGACGATGCAGCCGGCCTTCGTCTCCTCGGCCAGCCGGGTGAACTCCTCGGCGTCGACGCCGGGGACGCGGCCGCGCGTCGAGAGCGCGATCCGGCTGATCTCGAAGCCGTCACCGTCTTCCGCCGGGGTCAGGTGCACCTCGGCGGCCGTCTCGATGGACTCCGGGTCGTGGCCGGCCTGCTCGAGGGCCAGCGAGAGCGCCATCGAGAAGCACCCCGCGTGCGCCGCTCCGAGCAGCTCCTCAGGATTGGTGCCTCCGCCATCGGCGAAGCGAGATTTGAAGGAGTACGGGCCCGCGTAGGAGCCGCTTCCCAGGGCCATCTCCCCCGAGCCCTCCTGGAGCTTGCCTTCCCACTTTGCGCTTGCCGTTCGCGTCGCCATTTACGCCTCCGCCTGTTTCGTGTGTCTTTCGGTGTCCGGACTGAGCCTATGCGCCGGACCAGTTCACCGGCCCGGCGGTGAGCACGTGCGCGCCCAGCGGGCGGCCGAGAACCTCCTGCGCCCGCCGCGATGCCGCGAGCAGCCGCCCGAGGTCCACCCCAGTCGCGACGTCCATCTCGTGCAGCATGGAAACGAGATCCTCGCTCGAGATGTTTCCGGTCGCGCCCGGCGGCACCGGACAGCCCCCGAGCTCGCCGAAGGAGGACTCGAACGAGTCGACTCCTTCCTCGAGCGCCGCCAACACGTTCGCGAGGCCCTGGCCGCGCGTGTTGTGGAAGTGCGCGGTCAGCTCCACCCCCGGCAGCCGCTCGCGCGCCGCGGCGAAGAACTCGCCCACCTGGCGGGGGTTCGCCATCCCCGTCGTGTCGCCAAACGCGACCTCCGCGCAGCCCGCCGCGGCGAGCCGCTCGGCGATCGCGAACACGCGGTCCCGAGGGACCTCGCCCTCGTACGGGCAACCAAAGGAGACCGAGATCACGCCCTCGCACCGAAGCCCCTCGCCGAGCGCGGTCGCGACGACCCGCTCGATCCCGGAGAGCGACTCCTCGACCGATCGGTTGACGTTCTTCCGGTTGTGGGTCTCCGACGCGGAGAGGAAGAGGTTGACCTCGTCGAAGCGGTCGCGCTTGGCGAGCGCCCGCTCGAGCCCGCGCTCGTTCGGGATCAGGACCGAGTAGGCGACATCGTCGCGGCGCTCGATCGCGTCGAGCACGTCCTCGGCATCGGCAAGCTGCGGGATCACGTCGGCGCGCACGAACGAGGTCACCTCGAGCCGTTTCAGCCCGCTGGCCGCGAGCATCCCGATCAGCCGCACCTTCTCCTCGGTCCGGATCACCTCGGGTTCGTTCTGGAAGCCATCGCGGGGCCCGACCTCGCGGATGCGCACGCTCTTGGGCAGCTCGGCCATGTCCTCGAAGGGTATTCGCCGGTCCCGGCCGCTAAGGAGTGAGATCCCGCACGAGTTCGGCCGCCTTGCCGATGTCGTGGATACGCGCCACCGACTCGCCCGCGTAGAGCGGTCCCGCCTCGAGCAGCGACTCCGGACCACCGAGGGTCGGCGCCGCTGGGCCCAGCAGCGGCCGGCTCGGGCTCTGCATGCCGGCGAAGCGCTGCTGGGCGCCCATCGGGAGCCGAGAAAGGAGCGGGGCGCCGGCCGTATTCAGCGCCCGCAGCCAGCCGGGGCCTCGCGGGTCACTCCGCGTCCAGCGCTCCGTCGCCTGGTTCGCGACCACCCGGTGCGGCGCCGCCCACCCGGCGCCGAAAAGCTCGGTGAGCTGCGTCGCGTCGGAGCCGAGGAGGCGTTCCTTGTACGCCGGGTGGGCGCCGCTCTCGTCCGAGAGGAGGAAGCGGGTTCCGCTGACCACGGCATCGGCGCCGGCGGCGAGCCGCTCGGCGACATCGGCCGCCGCTGCGATGCCGCCCGCCGACCAGACGGGGTAATCCGGCCCGACCGCCATTCGGACCCGGATGAGCAGGTCGCCTGCCGGGACGGTGCCCCGCACGTGCCCTCCGGACTCGACGCCCTGGGCGATGACGCCGTCCGCGCCTGCCGCCCTCGCCGCCAGGACCTCAGCGACGGAGCCGCACTGATGGAGCCAGACCCCGGAAGCGCGCCGCCGCGGGCGCCCCCAGAACGTGACCAGTGCATCCGCCTCCCCTGCGACCTCGAAGTGTCCGCTCCGGGCGAAGGGGAGCAGGAGGTTGACCGCGATCGGCGCGTCGGTGAGTTCGCGGGCGGCATGGAGCTCGGCACGGAGCGCATCCGGCGGCAGGATCCCGATCGTTCCGAGACCCCCGGCCGCGGACACCGCCGCGGCGAGCCGGTGCGTCGAGAGTCCGCCTCCCATCCCGGCCTGTACGACCGGGTGTTCCACCCCGAGTCGCTCCAGCAGGCCGGGCACGCCTACATCAGCCCTGCTTCACGGCGCCGAGGTCGATCACGCGGCGCTCGTGGGTGCCCACGCCGATCGTCCGCTCACCCTCGGTGACCTCGACGTCGAAGCGAAGCTTGCGGCCGTCGACCACCTCGCGCAGCTTGGAGCTCACGGTGCAGGTCGCGCCCTCGACCGAGCCCGCGACGTGCTTGATGCAGACCTCGAAGCCGACCGTCGCCTTGCCCGCGGGGAGATTGGCGTACGCCAGGACGGCCGAGCAGCGCTCCATCATCCCGATCATTCCGGGGGTTGAGAGGACGCGGATCCCGATCGTGCCGCCTACGTCGGTGACCAGGCGGCCCTCGACCGTAAACTCGTCACGGCGCTCGAGGCCGGCCTCGAGCGTGGCCTCGGCCGGGCGCGCATCCTCGTCGATGATCTCGTTGACCGGACGCAGGCCGGAGGTCGTGTCGTGATCGGCCACGGCTCAGACCATCCCCATGCCGCCGGAGACGCCGATCGTCTCGCCGGTGACATACGAGGCGTCGTCGGAGGCCAGGAAGGCGACCGCGGCCGCGACCTCCTCGGGCTGGCCGAGGCGACGCAGCTGCGTTCCGGCCTTCATGTTGTCGAGGATCTTCTGGCCGATCTCGCCGAAGTCGGCGGCCTGCATCAGGAGCGGGGTCTCGATCGGCCCGGGAGCGATCGAGTTGGCGTTGATGTTGAAGCGGGCGCCCTCCCGCGCGATCACCTTCATGAACGCGATCACGCCGCCCTTGGCGGCCGAGTACACGGCCGAGCCCTTCGATCCGATCCGGCCCGCCTCCGAGGCGATGCTGACGATGCGGCCGTAACCCGCCTCCTGCATCCCGGGGAGGACGGCGTGCGTGCAGGCGAAGACGCCGACGAGGTTGACCGCGAGCACGCGCTCCCACTGGCCGGGGTCGGTGTCGGCGAAGAAGCCGAACTCGTCCATGCCGGCGTTGTTGATCAGGATCGCGAATGGTCCGTGCTCGGCGACGCAGGTCCGCGGCGGACGCAGGGTCGGTGACGTCGAGGTGCGTGGCGGTCGCGCCGATCTCGGCGGCGAGCCTCTCGGCGCCGTCCACATTCAGGTCCCCGATCACGACTTCGGCGCCCTCGGCCGTGAGTCGCGCGGCCGTCGCCGCCCCGATTCCGCTGGCGCCGCCGGTGACCAGCGCCTTTCGCCCCTCGAGCCTCATCGCGCGGGCCAGCATAAACTGCGTGCGCGACTGCCCCATGGCTTCCGGAGAGACGATTCCGATCATCGGCGGCACCGGCGCGCTCGGCTACGGGCTCGCGCTGCGCTGGGCAAGCGCCGGCCATGCGGTCGTGATCGGCTCGCGAAGCGAGGAGCGCGCCGCGGAGACAGCACGCAAGCTCACCGAGACCCTCCCCGACGCCGAGATCGAGGGGCTCGCGAACGAGCAGGCGGCGATCCAGGGACCGGTCGTCTTCCTCACCGTCCCGTTCCGCGCCCAGTCGGAGAACCTCACGAACCTCAAGGACGTCCTGCAGCCCGGACAGGTCCTCGTCGACTGCACCGTCCCGCTCGCCGCGGCGGTCAGCGGCAAGGCGACGCGCTCGCTCGGCGTCTGGCAGGGATCGGCGGCGCAGCAGGCGGAAGAGATGGTCCCGGAGGGGGTCGAAGTCGTGGCAGCGCTCCATACGGTGAGCGCGCCCACGCTCTCCAACCTCGCGGCCGACCTCGACGAGGACGTTCTCCTCTGCGGGGACCGCAAGGTCACGAAGACGAAGGTCGCCCGCCTGATCGAGTCGATCCCCGGCCTGCGTCCGGTCAACGCCGGGCAGCTCGAGATGGCGCGGATCGTGGAGCAGCTGACGCCGATGATGATCTCGATCAACGCCCGCTACAAGACCCACGCCGGCATCCGGATCACGGGCCTGCCGGACGGCGACCACTGGGAGTGAGCGGCCGATGAAGGTCGCGCTGCTCGCCGGGGGGACCGGGGGCGGCAAGCTCGCGTCCGGGCTCCAGGCGGAGCTCGGCGACCAGCTGTCGGTGATCGTCAACACCGCCGACGACACGGAGCTCCACGGCCTCTACGTCAGCGTGGATCCCGATCTGGTCACGTTCTGGCTCGCGGACGTCATCGACGAGGAGCGCGGATACGGATACCGCGATGACGCGTTCACCGTCCACGAGCACCTGCAGATGCTCGGCGCCCCGGGGTGGTTCGGGCTCACCGACCGCGACCTCGCCACGTCGCTCTATCGCACCCACTTCATGGCCGAGGGCGGGACGCTGTCTTCAGCACAGGCGCAGATCGCCCGCGCCCTGGGCGTCAGCGCCGCCGTGCTGCCGATGTCCGACGACCCGGTGCGCTGCTTCGTCGAGACCCCGGCCGGCAGCAGAGCTCTGCAGGAGTTCCTCATCCTGGATCACGGCGAGGGCGAGATCGACGGGGTCCGGCTCGAGGGGATCGAGAACGCTCGCCCGACGCCGGCGGTGCTCGAGGCGCTCGACGCCGCAGATCTGATCGTGATCGCGCCTTCCAACCCCGTGATCTCGATCGGGCCGATCCTCGCGCTGCCGGGGCTTCGGGAGGCGATCGAGCGCTCCGGCGCGCCCCTCGTGGCCCTCAGCCCGCTCGTCGGCGGACGCTCGGTCAAGGGGCCGACGGAGGCCTTCCTCCAAGCCCTCGGTCGCCCGATCAGCGACGCCGGGGTCGCCTCGCTCTACGCCGGCCTGCTCAGCGGGATGGTCATCGACGAGGGCGACCCGGGCCCACCTCCAGATGACGTCCAGGTGCTCAGGTGCCCCACGCTGATGACCGACGGGGCGACACGGCGCGGCCTTGCGCGCCGGGTGCTCGACTTCGGCCGCTCGCTCGGCTGAGCGGCCATGCGCGCGACGGCGATCATTCCTGTCAAGCGCTTCGGGGCCGCGAAGCAGCGACTCCTCGACCAGCTGGATCGCCCCCAGCGTGCGGCGGTGGTGAAAGCGATGCTCACCGACGTGCTCGACGCGGTCGCGCGCGCTGACTCGATCGAGCGGATCATCGTCGTGACCGGCGAGGGCAGGGCGGAGCGGATTGCGCTCGCGCTCGCGCGACGCTCGAAGACGCCGCTCGAGGTGATGGAAGATCCCGACGACAAGGGGCATTCCGAGGCGGCCACGCTCGGGATCATCCGCGCCCTCTCGCACGGGACCGAGGCGAGTGCCCTGCTGCCCGGCGATTGCCCGCTGCTCGACCCGGGCGAGCTCGACGCCGCGCTCGGGCGGATGACAAGCGGCCGGGTCGCGGTCGTCCCCGACCACCATGGGACCGGCACCAACGCCCTCCTGCTCGCCCCCGCCGATGCGATCGGGCCAGCCTTCGGGGAGGGCAGCCGCGAGCGGCACCTGGAGCGGGCCCGGCTCGCCGGCTACGACGCCGCGGTCGAGGAGCTCGACTCGCTGGCGCTCGATCTCGACACGCCCGAGGATCTGGAGGCGCTTGCGCGGGTACTCGCGGACGCGCCCGATCGAGCGCCGGCCACCGCGGACGAGCTTGGGCGCCTGGAGATCGCGGGCTCGGCGTGAGCGGACCGCTCTCGATCGCGCCGCTCGAGGGGATCGGCGAGATCCGCGCGGGCGATCGCGTCGGCGACGTCGTTGCCGCGGCGCTCGAGACCTCGGGGTACGACGCGCGCGACGGGGACGTGATCGTCGTCTCGCAGAAGATCGTCTCGAAGGCCGAGGGCCGGGTCCGGGCGCTGGCGGAGGTCTCACCCGGCGAGGAAGCGCGGACCCTGGCCGCTCAGGTCGGGAAGGACCCACGCATGGTCGAGCTCATCCTGGCCGAGTCGCGGGCGGTGATCCGCGCGAGCGAGGGGGTTTTGATCACGGAAACGAATGGCGGCTGGATCTGTGCGAACGCCGGCATCGATTCCTCGAACGTGGCCGCCGAAGACGCCGTCGCCCTGCTGCCGCTCGACGCCGACGCATCCGCCCGGCGGATCCGCGCCGAGCTCGCCGAGTCCACCGGCGCGCGGCCCGCAATCGTGATCGCCGACAGCTTCGGCCGCCCGTGGCGGATGGGACAGAGCGACGTCTGCATCGGCTGCGCCGGGATCGTCGCCCTCGACGACTGGCGCGGGCGCTCCGACGCTCACGGGCACACCCTCACGGCGACCGTCATCGCCGCGGGAGACGAGCTCGCAGCGGCGGCGGACCTCGCCCGCGACAAGGCCTCGCAGACGCCCGCGGTGCTCATCCGAGGCGCCGATCGCTGGTGGACGGCCGACGACGGCCCCGGCGCGGCGGCGAGGCTCCAGCGCCCGCTGGAGGACGACCTCTTCCGCTAACCCGCTAGAGCGGCTCGGCGTGCTTGATCCCGGCGGGGTCGGGCGCGCCTTCCTCGGTGAAATCCGGCGCCTCGTAGACCGCTCCGGGAGTTGCGCCCATCGCGAGCACGCGAGCGGGCTCGGATCCGGTGCGCATCTTGCGCGCCTCACCGGGTCCGACTCGCGCGAACATGCCGGGCTCGAGGGTGTGCTCCTCCTCGCCGACGACCAGCGTCACGGTGCCCTCGAGCACCGTGTAGACCTCCTCCTGCCCATCGTGGATGTGATGGTGCTCGGGGTAGTAGGAGAAGTCGGCCGGCAGGTTCATCACCGCGAGCCCGAACGAGCTCACGCCCAACCCGGCGCGGACGCGCAGGAAGCCCCCGCCGAAGATCGCCTCGAAGTCCTCGAGGCGCTTCACGGTCAGGTCAGGCATCGGTCCTCTCCACCCACGCTGCCACTGCCTCGCCACCCTATCGCCCGCCGCTCGCGGGCGTCCGCCAAAAGTGACGTAGATCACATAAGCAGCACGGCGGCTCCGCTCACAGACCCCTCGCGAACCTCGTCGAGGGCTCGGCTCGCATCCGCGAGCGCGTACGCGTTGGTCCGCGGACGGAGGCCGGCTCGCTCAGCGAGAGGCAGGAACTCCTCACCGTCGCGGCGGGTGAGGTTGGCGACCGAGCGGATCTGCCGCTCGCCCCAAAGATCAGCGTAGGCGAATCCCGGGATGTCGCTCATGTGGATACCGGCGCAAACGACCGACCCGCCCGGCGCGAGCGCACGCAGCGCAACGGGCACCAGCTCGCCCGCAGGAGCGAAGATGATCGCCGCGTCGAGCGGCTCGGGCACGTCACTCCGCGACGCCCGCCCACTCCGCGCCGAGCTCGCGGGCGAGCGCGCCTTTCCCGGACTCACCCCCGCGGGTGATCGCGAACACCCGCCGCCCCTCGTGCGCGGCGACCTGGCAGACGATGTGAGCGGAGGAGCCGAAGCCGTAGAGGCCGAGCCGCTCCGGATCGCCGCACATGCGGAGCGCGCGAAAGCCGATCAGTCCCGCGCACAGGAGCGGCGCCGCCTCCTCGTCGCCGAACGGGTCCGGGATCGGAAGGCAGAAGCGCTCATCAGCGACAGCGGCCTCGGCGTAGCCGCCGTCGCGCCCGTACCCGGTGAAGATCGGCGCGCTCGCAGAGGTTTTCCCGTCCCGAGCGGCAGTAGCGGCATTCCCCACACGCCCACCCGAGCCACGGAATGCCGATCCGCTCCCCGGGCGCAAATCGCTCCGCCCCCTCCCCCGCCGCCGCTACCTCGCCGACGACCTGATGGCCGAGGATCAGCGGCAGCTTCGGCTCGTCGAGCTCGCCGTCGGCGATGTGGAGGTCGGTCCGGCAGACGCCGCATGCCTTGACGCCGACGACGACCTCCCCCGGTCCCGGCTCGGGCTCGCGGAGCTCCGCGGCGACGAGCGGCGAACCGGCCTGCTCGAGCACCATTGCGCGCATCGGCGCTAGTACGTCTCGACGATCTCGTACAGGGTCGTCCGCTGGGCGGGGGTGCGGCCGGCCTTGCGGGCCGCTCCGATCAGGTCCTCGGGCTCGAGGCGGACACCGTGGTGAGAGCCGGCCATGCGGGAGATGTTCTCCTCCATCAGCGTGCCGCCGAGGTCGTTGACGCCCCACCGCAGGCTTTCCGTCGCGGCGTCGAGGCCCATCTTCACCCAGCTCGCCTGCAGATTGGTGATCGTCTTGCCGAGCGCCAGCCGGAACGCCGCGGTGTGCTTGAGGTTCTCCGCCGCGCCGATCTCCTCGACGCCGTGCGTGCGCCCGAGCAGGGTGTTGAATGGGATGAACGAGAGCGGCACGAACTCCGTGATGCCCCCAGTGCGCTCCTGCAGCTCGCGGATCACGCGCATGTGGCGGGCGAGCTCGGTCGGCTCCTCGATGTGACCGAACATCACGGTCGAGGTCGAGCGCAGGCCGGCGCGATGGCAGGCCTCGATGATCTCGACCCAGCGCGCCACCGGCAGCTTGTTCGGCGAGATCCGCCCGCGGACGCCGTCGTGGAGGACCTCGGCCGCCGTGCCGGGCGTTGAGCCGAGCCCGTTCTCGAGCAGGTAGGCGAAGACCTCGTCGGGCTGCTTGCCGGAGCGCTCGCACATGTAGTCGATCTCCATCGGCGAGTAGGCGTGCATGTGGAGCTTCGAGTCGACCTCCTTCGCCAGCCGCAGCCAGTGGCCGTAGTGCTCGAGCGTGTAGTCGGGGTGGATCCCGCCCTGCATGCAGATCTCCGTCGCCCCCACGGTCACCGCCTCGGCGATCCGCGCCTGGAAGTCGTCCTCGGTCACCTCGTACGCGTCCGGCGAGCGCTTGCCCTGGCCAAAGCCGCAGAAGGCGCAGCCGACGATGCAGACGTTGGTGAAGTTGACGTTGCGGTTGACGACGAAGGTCGCGGTCTCGCCGGCGAGCTCGGCGCGCAGCCCGTCCGCGGCGGCGCGCATCGCCTCGATCACCTCCGGACGTGTCTCGGCGAAGAGCGCCGTGAGCTCGTCTTCGGTGAGCTCCTCGCCCCTGCGTCCCTTCTCGATCGCCACCGGCGCGAGCTCCGGATCGATTGTGATCTCGGTGCGCCGGCCCGAGCCCTTGCGCGGGATGAAGCTCCAGTACTTCAGCTTGACCAGGTCGAGGACGCCCTGCTCGACCCAGTCGGGATCGAGGTACTGCGGATAGGCGCAGAGGCGCTCCGTGAGCGCGTAGCCCCGCGGCGCGAGCCGCTTGCGCACTTGGTGCGGGCTCGGGAAGGCGTGCTCAGGCGAGATGTGGTCGCCGTTCGCGGAGAGGCCACCGAGGTCCGTCGCCCCCTCCTCGACCAGGTCGTCCCACCAGTCGGCGAGGTTCGGCGGGATCTGAATGCCGACGTCGGGCATGAGGCGGCGGCACTCGCCGATGAGGCGCTTCATTTCTTCGAGCGTGATCTCCGA
The DNA here is from genome assembly GCA_963797995.1 of uncultured Solirubrobacterales bacterium. Lineage (GTDB taxonomy): Bacteria > Actinomycetota > Thermoleophilia > Solirubrobacterales > 70-9 > WHSW01. Next base: position 177,330 of record CAWCRP010000008.1, on the reverse strand, counting down.
TGCCCAGGTTGGCAGTTGGGCAGTCCGTTCGTCCTGCGTCCCTGCCAACTGCGAGCTGCCAACTCCGTCCTGCCAGCGCCGCTGCGCAGCGGCATCCGCGATATCGGCCACCTCGGCCCCGTAGTAGCGCGGGTGTGGCACGAAGTTCTGGAGGATGACCTCCTGGATGTGGCCGTGTTCGGCGTGGGCTTCGGCGATCGCCTCGAGGGCGCCCACACGCTCCTCGGCCGTCTCGCCGATGCCGACGAGGATCCCGGTCGTGAAGGGGATCTTCAGCTCCCCCGCAGCACGGATCGTCTCCAGGCGCCGCGTCCGGATGCTTCGTCGGCGATCCCTGATGGACGACCAGGTCCGGGTTGATCGACTCGAGCATCAGCCCCTGTGAGGCGGTCACCTCGCGCAGCCGGGCGAGGTCGTCGCCCGAGAGGACGCCGAGGTTGGTGTGCGGCAGCAGGCCCCGCTCGAGGGCCCGCTCGCACGCCCACACCACGTAGGAGGTGAAGTCGGTGTGGCCGTACTCCGCGAGGCGTCGCGCGACCTCCGGGTTCACCTCCGGCATCTCGCCGGTGAGAACCAGCAGCTCCTTCGCGTTGCGGCGGACCGCCTGCTCCAGTCGCTCCTCGACCTCGTCGGGCGCGTACAGATGCGCCCGGTGCGTCGCGAACGCGCAGTACTTGCAGTAGCAGCGACACGTACGCGAGAGCGAGAGCGTGTAGTTGCGCGAGAAGGTGACGCGCCGCACGCCGATGAACCTACCGAACGGGCCCGGCGGGCCTCAGCCCGCCGGCTGACCCGTCCGCCCCCGGAGGCGAAGCCGAGGAGGCGGACGGAACGTTCGGAATTCCTACTTGTCCTTGTTTCTTTCGCGTACTTCGGCGTCCGTGATCGCCTGCGAGACGGCACGCGCGTCCGAAGTAGGTGGCTCCGAGCCCTCCGCGTACTGCGGCCCGGCGATGATGAAGCGGTAGACGGCGAACGCGACGATCGCACCCACGATCGGCCCGAGGACGTAGGGCCAGACGTTGGAGAAGCCGTCGAAGGCGTCGCCGATGAGAGCCGGGCCGAACCAGCGGGCGGGGTTGAACGAGCCGCCCGTGAGCGGGCCGAAGATCATCACGGCGAAGCCAAGTGTCGTACCGATCACGTACGGAGCCCATTCCTGGCGGGCGCGCGGGTTGAGCGCCACGGCGCAGATCACGAGCACCAGCAGGAAGGTTCCGAGCCCTTCGACGACGAAGCCGGCGAAGGAGCCGCCGATCAGGTCGCTGATGCTGGCGGCGCCGTAGTTGGTGGCGCGGCCCTCATCGAGCAGGAGGCCCTTGACCATGAGGGCGCCGAGGACGGCGCCTGAGAGCTGGGCGAGGATGTAGACGACCGCGTCGACCGGATCGATCCGCCGCAGGAAGGCGGCGGCAATCGTGACCGCGGGGTTGAAGTGCCCGCCGCTGACCTGCCCGAAGGCGATGATCAAGCCGAAGAGCACGAAGGCATGAGTGAGGCCAACGACGGCGAAGTCGGAGCCGGTCTGTGCCGCCGGGTCGGTCGACACGTAGAGCGAAACGACGACCCCGATCACGAACACGAGGAACAGCGTCCCGATCAGCTCCGAAATGTAGGCGGCGAGCCCTCGATCCTGCACTTGTCTAACTCCTCCTAGGCTTGGCTACAGGCGATGCGGGCGGCAGGCTACGGGTTCTGGCGGCGATATGCGCCGTGCCGTGTCCCTGGTGGCCCCGCGGTACCGTCCCCACCGAAATGGCAAGGGTGGTCGCGCTGCTGGCGGCCGTCATCGCATGCGGGGCGCTCACGGCCTGCGGCGAGGACGGCGCTGAACCGGGCGCCTCGCAAGAGGCGACCCTGGTCCTGGACTTTCAGCCGAACGCCGTGCACGCGGGGATCTACGCCGCGCCATTGGACGAGCGAGACATCGACCTCGCCATTCAGGAGCCGTCGGCGTCCACCGATGCCCCGAAGCTCCTGGCCGCCGGTCGGGCTGACTTCGCGATCCTCGACATCCACGATCTCGCCATCGCCCGGGAGCACGGGATCCCGATCGTCGGCGTCGGAGCGATCGTCCAGCGGCCACTGGCGGCCGTCATCGCGGCCGACTCCGGCCAGACGGCCTCGCCCACTGACCTCGCGGGCGGCACGGTCGGCGTCACCGGGCTGCCCTCCGACGACGCGGTCCTCGATGCCGTGCTCGCAGACAGCGGGGTCGATCCCTCCGCGGTCGAGCGGGTGACGATCGGCTTCGACTCGATCGCGGCGCTCTCTGCCGGCAAGGTCGACGCGGCGACCGCGTTCTGGAACGCCGAGGGCGTCGCCCTGCGGGGGCTCGGCGTGCCAACCCGGGAATTCCGCGTCGACGACTACGGAGCGCCCACCTTTGCGGAGCTCGTCCTCGTCACCAGCGAGGAGACGCTGGCCCAGGATCCCGAGCTCGTGGACGCGGTGCGAGATGCGCTCGGCGACGGCTACGAGGCCGTCCCCGGGGACCCGGAGGGCGCCCTTGACGAGCTGATCGACGCCGTCCCCGAGCTCGATCGCGACGACCAGCAAGCGCAGCTCGACGCCCTGCTGGAGGCGGAAGCGTTCACCCCGGCGATGGAGCTGGACCGTGCCGTCCTCGAAGAGTGGGCCGCCTGGGATCTCGAACAGGGCATCGTCGAGGAGCCCATCGATATCCGGGAGGCGTTTCCCTAGTCGCCGAAGGCGCCCAGGAGCGGCGGCGCCACCTGCTTTTTGCGGCTCATCACGCCGGGGAGCCGCATGGCGCCGTTCGACAGCTGCTCGTCGAAGGCCCGCTCGACCGGCCCGGAATCGCCGGCGACGAGGAGGTCCGTGCCCTTGCCGACGATGTCGGTGACCATCAGCACCGCGATCGCATAGTCATGGGCGGCACGCATCCGCTCGAGCCCCTCCTGCAGTTCCTCGGTGCGGTCGGCCAGTGCCCGCCCCACGACCTCGATCTGCGCGATCGCGATCGTGCCGCCGTTGGAGAGGGCGTACTCCTTCGTGTCGCGGCCGACGATCTCGTCGGCCGGCACCCCCGTGACGTCGGACCCCGCCTCGAACATCTCCGATCCGAACTCCTTCGCGACGACGCCGATGGCCTGCTCGAGGAACTCGACGACGGTGCGGTCCCGCGCGGTTGTCGTCGGCGAGTTGAGCAGCACCGTGTCGGAGAGCACCGCGGCGAGCAGCATCGTCGCCGCCGACTTGCTCGGCTCCATCCCGTTCTGGCGAAAGCGCTCGACCACGAGCGTCGCCGTCGATCCCACCGGATCGAAGGTTGCGGTCACCGGCACGCGCGTCTCGATCGAGCCGATGTGGTGGTGGTCGAGGATCTCGATGATCTCCGCCTGCTCGATCCCAGGCACGCTCTGCGCCTGCTCGGCGTGGTCGACGAGAATCACCCGCCGCGGCTGCGGCGAGACGAGATCCGATCGCGTGATCAGCCCGACCGGCCGGCCCGCTCGGTCGACGGCGATCGCGGCGCGATAGTGGACGTCCTTGATCTGGTCGGAGATCTCGGAGACGAGGTCGTCGCGATCCACCGTTACCGGCTCGGTGTCCGCGAGCGCCCGGCACGGCGCCGCCAGCGTGACCATGCGGCTCGAGACGTAGCTGTCGACTGGGCTGACGACCACGCACGCCCCCTTCTTCTCCGCGAGCTCGAGAATCTCGGGCTCGGGCTGGACGCCGTTCGAGGCGATCAACAGCGCGGCGCCGAGCTCGAGCGCCTGGCGCTGCGCGTCGTCGCGGTTGCCGACGACGACGACGTCCCCTGCGCTGATCTTGCTCTCCGAGTGCTCCGGGTCGATGGAGTGGACCCACACCCGGCCTTCGACCATCCGGTCCTCACCGCAGATGAGCTCGCCGTCGAGGACCTCGACGATCTTCGAGACCGACGTCGGCGCGTCGACGAGGCTCGACGTCTTGCGCGACTCGCGGATGTACCGGTGGGCGAGGGCGCGCTCGGTCATCACCCCGATCAGCATTCCGCCGTCGTCGACGATCGGGACGATGTCGAGCTCCTCACGCGCCATCGTCCGCCCGACCGAGCGCACGGGCTCGTCGTCGCCGGCGACCGGGAACTCCTCCCGCATCACGTCCCTGACGCGGAGGAAGACGTGGTTCATCAGCTCCGGCTCGGCAGCGCCGCTTTGCTCGAGCGCCCAGGACGTCTGCGCGTTGACCTCGCCAAGCCGGATCGGCACGTACTCGCTGCTCGAATCCAGGCGTCCCCTCAACTCCGCGTAGCCGATTGCGGAGGCGATCGAGTCGAGGTCGGGGTTGCGGTGTCCACTGACGTAGATTCGCCGCCCCTTCGACCTCTGACCCGACTCGCTCACCCGCACATCATCCGCGATCAGGCCCGGATGAGCACTTCGTGTCATAGAGTGCGGTCGACCGTGACCGGCATGTGGCGACGGGGGTCATGGCTCGCGACCCTGATCGCGTGTTCGGCCTCGTGCGCGCTCATCGCCCCGCTGGTTCCGGCGCCGGACGCGAGCGCTGCCCCACAGCTCGGCCGCTGGGAAGGCGAGGGAAAGAACGGAGCACAGGTCCGCTTCGAGGTGATGCGGGAGCGCGGCAGCGCCAATCGCGCGATCACCTACTTCACCCTCGGCTGCACGTTCGAGTCCGTGGGCCCGGACTTCAACAACTTTGCCGACTCGAGAGGCGACGGGGGTGTTGCCCCGGGCGACACCCTGCGACCGAACTCGTTCCCCGTCACGCGGACCGGACGGGTGGGCGACGCGAAGGGGGCCATCTCGCCGACGCTCCGCGGACGGCTCGGCACCAACTCGGGCACCATCAACGTCAAGGGCGCGGGCTGCGATCCCGGCGTCGTGCCGAACGAGCACTTGCGGGTGCGGGTCCGCCGGGTGTCCGCGGCGCTCGAGCGGCCGATCAGCGGGGTCTGGCACGTGTCGATTCCGCCGCTGACCGATTTCCGGTTCGAGGTGTTCGGCTGGGGGCTGAACTACTTCTACGGCAACGTGTTCACCGGGATCGGCCTTGTACGGGGCGTGCCGACGCCTTGCGTCCGCACGCTGGGGTTCATCGACGCGGGCGCGAGCATCCCCACCTGGATCGGCACCGACGGCGCCTTTCTCGCCCTCGATGACACACCTGGCGCCGAGGCGCGGTTCGATGGCCGGTTCGAGAGCGAAGGGTCCGCGAGCGGGACCTACCACGTCAATTCGGGATTCCTCAACCACTTCTACCTCCACTGCGTGGACACCCCGTTCCCGTTCACCGCGCAGCTCGAGGACCCGGCCCCGCCTCCGAAGCTGCACGGCGCGCCGCTCGTCGACGACTCAGGCCCGCCGCCCCCGCCCCCCGAGCCGGGGCCAGCCCTGCCGGCGCCGTCACAACCCGCGCCGTACGTCGCCCTCGGCGACTCCTACTCCTCGGGCGAGGGAGTGCCGCCGTTTCGCGACAACAAGGCCTGCCACCGGTCCACGCGCTCCTACCCCTACCTGCTCAACCCGCCGGGCTACACGATGCAGACCGCCTCGTTTGCCTGTAGCGGTGCGGTTACCGAGAACGTCGGCCGGCTCTCCGGCGGCGTCTGGACCGGGACTCCGCAGAACCCTGGCGAGGGCACCTCGCAGCTCGAGCGCCTGAGCCTCGAGCAGTGGCGCCCGACCGAGCTGATCACGCTGACGATCGGCGGTAACGACGCCCACTTCGGCAAGGTGATCGCCCGCTGCATCATCCGCTTCGCCGGCTGCCACAAGGGCAAGGCGGCGGAGCAGACCAAGCGCCGGATCGCAGAGGTCGTGCCGGGCCTGCTGGACGCGGCGTACGCGGCGATCCGCAGCCGTGTGCCGATGCGCGAGGAGCCGAACGCAACGGTGGTCGTGCTCGGCTACCCACAGCTCTTCCCAGACAGGCCGCACGGCAAGTGCAGGGTCCAGGGCAGCGTGGTGAGCCCGGCGCGCTGGCAGTTCCTGCGCGAGCGGGGCGAGCAACTCAACGCGGTCATCCAGGAGTTGGCCGCCGCGCACAGCTTCCACTTCGTCTCGGTGGAGAAGACCTTCAAGGGTCACGAGATCTGCGGGCGCGACAAGTCGTGGCTCCATGGCCTGAAGCTGCCCCACCACAAGTACTCCTACCATCCGACCGCCCGCGGCCAGCAGGCCTTAAGCGACGCGCTCGTGGGATACCTCAGCTGCCTCTATACCAGCGGCTACCGCTTCCGGGATTCGGGCATCCCGTTCGTCCCGGGCACCGCCGGCCAGGTGGTACCCGCCGACTGCGTGTCGCCGGGGTAACGTCGGCGGCCGCGGGCAGCTAGAGGGAGCGCCGGGCGCGAAACTCGCGCCGCACCGACTCAGGCCGGCCCCACATCTGCACGACCTCGGCTCGGCCCTGGTGGAAATCGCGGACGACCAGCCGGCCCGGGATCCCCTCTTGATCGAGCAGCTTCAGGGTGCCCCACACGGTCTCGGCCGCGGCCGCGTGGCCGAAGGTGTGAGCGACGTTGATCCGCCAGTGCCACTCGGCCTTCGAGTACGGCTGCGCGTTGATCTGCGTCATCAGCACCGCCGCGTCGACGTACTGGTCCTCGTCGTCGATGCGGAGGTCGCAGACGATGTCGGTCCAGTCATCCGGGAGCGAGTCGAGGATCGACTGGAAGTCCTCAGCGAGCGCCATGGACCCGATCCTACTTGCGCACCCCTTTCCCCTGTTCATAGGGGCGAGATCACCCCGGCGAGCCGGCTCCGGCAACCCTGCGCATCAGCATGCGCCGCGGCAGCTCGCCGGCGACAACGTGGCTCCTCCCGTCGCAAACGACGGTCAGCGGGTCGCCGAGCGGCCCCTTCTCGGTCACCTCGAGCTCGACCCCGGGGCGGATGTCACGCTCGTCGAGATAGCGGAGGATCTCCGGCTCGGAATCCGACACGCGCGTGAGCACGCCGCGCTCACCCGGCTCGAGGTCGGCGAGCGGCTCGGCCGTGGCCTCGTCGTCGAGCTCGAGCTGCCGGTTGGGGATCGGGTCGCCGTGCGGATCGAACCCGGGATGCCCGAGGGCCGCCGACATCAGCTCCTCGAGCTCCTCGGAGATGTAGTGCTCGAGCACCTCTGCCTCGTCGTGAACGCGGTCCCAGGGCATGCCGAGCGCCTCCGAGAGATACGCCTCGATCAGGCGGTGGTGGCGGATCACCTCGAGGGCGACCCGCTCGCCGGACTTCGTCAGCGAGACGCCGCGATAGGGCTCGTGCTCGGCGAGCCCCTGCTCGGCGAGGCGCTTGATCATCGCCGTCACCGTGCCGGGTGAGACGCCGAGCCGCTCGGCCAGCGCCGAGGTGCCGACCGGCCCCTCCGCCCGCCGTCCGAGATCGTAGATCGCCTTCGCGTAGTCCTCGATCGCCTCCGTGTTGGTGGCGTCGCGGTCGCGTCTGAAGCCCGAGTGCGCCATCAGATCGAGATCAGGAGGCCGGTGAGGTAGAAGGCGACGACGCCGGCAGCGATCGCACTCGCGGTGGCGGTGTCGAGCAGGCGCCCGGCCTTGTCGCGCATCGCTGGGGCGATCTGGACGATCACCTGGACGATCGCGCCGACGCCGACCCCGAGGAGGAAGACCGAGAGCTCGCCGTTGTTGACGGTGGCGCCGATCACCGCCCCGAGGATCGCCGGGGCGCCGGCGATCAGGCCCAGAGCCAAGAGCCGCCTGATCGACGGCCGCTCCCCGGCCATCGGCGCGACGATCGCGAAACCCTCCGTGGTGTTGTGAATCGCGAAGCCGACGACGAGGAACGCGCCGAGCGCGAGCTCGCCGATCGCGTACGCCGAGCCGATCGCGAGCCCCTCGCCGAGGTTGTGGAGGCCGATCCCGAGCGCGATCATCAGCGCCAGGCGGCCGCCCGAGCCAGCGGTCGTCCCGCCGCGCTCGCGGCGACCGATCAGGGCACGGTCGATCGCGGTCAGCGCCAGATAGGCCAGGCCGGCCCCCAGGACGAGCAACTCGGCGCCGCCGAAGGCGCCGCCGGACTCGCCCGCGAGCTCGATGCCCTCGAGCGTCGCGTCAACCGCGAGGAACGCGAGTAGTCCGACGGTGAGCGCCATCAGGACGCGGATCCAGTCGGACTTGAAGCGGCGCATCGCCGGCAACAGGAGCATCCCGAGGGCTACCGGGATGACGCCGACGTACAGACCGAGCAGCGCCATCAGGCCGAAGAGGTCGCCGTCGGCCTTGGGCGTCTCGACCGCGATCGGGATCTCATGCTCGATCACCGCGCCGGTGGAGGTCACAAGCGAGATCAGGTACGGCTGGCCCTCCTGCCACGGGATAGATGAGCGAGAGCGTCTCCGAGGACAGACGCCCGATCGCCTGCTCGCCGCCGGTGAAGTCGACGTAGGCGTCGTTGACGATCGCCTGCGCGATCGTGACCTCGTCGGGCCCGGTGTTGCGGACGCTGACGTCGATCCGGTTCGGCTCGAGCACCGTGCGCTCGACCGCCAGCTCCTCGACCGGCGGACCGAGCCGCTCGGGGAGGCTGTCGCCGCCGAGGAGCGCGAGGACGACGAGGACCGCGGCGATGATTGCCCCGGTCCCGAGCGCGAGGCCCCAGACGGGAACGCCGGCGAGCGGCCCGCCCCCGACCGTCTCGGTCCTCGCCTCCACGCTCAGTCGACCTCGAAGAAGCCCATCCACCCGAGCTCCGCGAACTCGGTCTTGTGGGCGTGGAACATGAACGGCCCGGCGTTCGGGAACGTCATCTCGCAGATCCCGCGCTGCGCCTGGCCCTGGATCACCGTGTCCGTGAACTCGGTCGGCTCCAGCCGGGTCCCGGTCGGGTAGTAGTCGAAGAAGTTCCCGTGGATGTGGAACGAGTTGACCGGGTCGTACTCGAGCGTGTTGACGAGGTAGATCCGGACGAGCTCGTCGCGCTTCACCTGGATCGGGTCGTACATGTAGTGGAACGGGATCCCGTTGACGGCGTAGAGCTGGTTGCTCGCGGCGTCGAAGTTGGTGTTGTAGCCGTGCTGGACCATCACCATCTCGTCGGCCTCCGGGCGCCCCTCCTTCGGATCGATGATGAAAGTCCCGTACATGCCGCGGGCGATGTGCTCGGCGAGCGGCGCGACGTGGCAGTGATAGAGGTGGAGCCCGAACGGCTCGGCGTTGAACTCATACACCGTCGACTTGCCCGGCAGGATGATCCCGTCGCCGACGCCCGGGATGCCGTCCATCGCGGCCGGGTGCAGGCCGTGGAAGTGGATCGTGTGAGGGTGCTCGGACCCGTTGGTGAACCGGATCCGCAACAGCTCGCCCTCGGTGCAGCGGAGTGTCGGGCCCGGGATCCGTCCCTGGTAGGTCCAGGCCGGGAACTTGACCCCGGGGGCGACCTCGATCTCCTTGTCGCCGGAGACGATGCTCCACTCGCGGAGGACTCGGCCGCTCGCGAGCCGCGTCGTCTTCCCGTAGTCGAAATCGCGCAGGATCTCGGTGGGGTTGAACCCGTTCGCGTCGTGGTCGACCTGGCCGTCGCCACGGAAGACGGGACCGGCGGTTCCGAGCCCGTTCGCGTGCGCGGGAACTCCGTGGGCAGCGTGGCCCGCGGTGGCGGCGCTTGCCGACGGATGCGCCTCGCCGCCGAGCGCGGCATGGAGACCCGCGTGCGGAATGGTCTCGTGAAGGAGCGCGACGGCCGGAGCGGCGACGACGCTGCCGGCGAGCAGCCGCCGGCGGCTGAGGCCGCGCTTCTCGGGCGCCTCCGGGTCAGGTTTTGAGTCGGCCACAATCAGAAGTTTGACACATCAAAACCTAGACCGCAAACGCCCGCTGTCACAATCGGACGAGGTGGAAGCCGCAGCGACAACGCCCGTCGAGATCGACGCCCAGTACCGAGTCCTCCGCGAGCAGGCGGGAATCGTCGCCTCGCCCGGATCAGCGCTTCATCGCCGTCAAGGGCGCCGAGGCCGCCGACTACCTGCAGGGCCAGCTCACCAACGACGTCGAAACGCTCGAGCCCGGGCAGGGCCAGTACGCGGCGCTGCTTGACCGCAAGGGCCACATGCAGTCCGACATGCGGGTGCTGCGGCTCGCCGCCGATGAGATCCTGATCGACCTCGAGCCGGTCGCCGCCGACGCAGTACTGCGGCATCTATCGCTCTACAAGGTCGGGCGCGAGGTCGAGGTCACCGACGTCTCGTCCGAACGCGCCCTGGTCTCGGTGATCGGGCCCGCCGCCGCGCACGCGACAGGCTCCGGGCCGATCGGAGCCGAGCACGCGCACGCCGAGCTCGAAGTCGGCGGGCGCGCGGCCCGCGCGATCGCTACCGACCTCGGGCTCGATCTCGTGATCGCTCCCGAGGACGTCGAAGGCAGTCAGTGCCGCTCTGGCCGCGTCGGGCGCGGAGGCCGCGAGTCGCGGAGGCGGCCGAGATCATCCGGGTCGAGAGCGGCCGTCCGCGCTTCGGCGCCGAGATGACGAGCGCGACGATGCCGGCCGAGGCAGGCATCGAGGAGCGCGCCGTGAGCTTCACGAAGGGCTGCTACATCGGCCAGGAGACGGTCGCCCGCCTGCACTACAAGGGCAAGCCGAACCGCCACCTGCGCGGCCTGCGCCTCAGCGCACCCGCCGCGCAGGGCGCGACCGTGACGCTCGGCGAGCGCGAGCTGGGCACCGTCGGCGGCTCCGTGCTCTCCCCCGCCCACGGCGCGATCGCGCTCGCGATCCTCCGGCGCGAGGCTGAACCGGGGGCGACCGTGGGCGTCGGCGACGCGGTTACGGCCGAAGTCGTCGAGCTCCCCTTCTGAGGCGCGAGCACCCGAGCGCGCCCGGGTGCGCCTTGGCGGCCAGCGCGTGTATTAGGCTGGGCCACGATGAAGGTGAGGAGGAGGCTCGTAGTCGCAGCCGCGGCCGCAGCCGCGTCGGCCGCGCTCGCCGCCTGCGGCGAGGAGGACTTCCCGAACGACCCGCGGCCTCCGGCACCGATCGACCTCGCCGCCAACATCACGGACCGCGAGGTCATCCTCGGTTCCTCAAAAGTAGGCGCCGGCCTCATCAACGTCACGGTTTCGAACCAGTCGAAGGAGCCGGCTGAGCTGACCTTCGACGGGCCGACGCTGGTCAACGGCCCGGACCTTCCGCCCGGCACCGTCGGGTCGGTGAAGGCGAACTTCGAAGAGGGCGAGTACGAGGTCACCGGCGGCGAGGACGCGCAGGCGCAATCGACGACCCTCGTCGTCGGCCCCGAGCGCCCGTCCTCCCAGAACGAGCTGCTGCTGCCCTAGCTAGGGCGCCGTCTCGGCCTCGGCAGCGGCCGCCGCCACGAGGCTTTCGATCCGCGTCAGGCAACGCTCGACGTCGGCCACCATCTCGTCGAACTCGTCACCCGCGGCCTTCGCGCTGTTCGTGACGTTCGTGAGCGACTTGCGGACCCGGTTCGCGCGCTTGAGCCGGGCGGCAGCCTCCTCCGCAGCATCGCGGACGCCGGCGGCGTCGACCTCGAGCTCGCCGGCGCCTTCGGCCAGCACCCGCGCGCGGACGTAGCGGTAGACGAGGCGCAGCGCCAGCGGATCCGGATCCTCCCGATCGAGGACGGCGATGATCTTGTTGCCCTGATACTCGGTCAGCTCCTCGAGCCCGGCGGGCACCTTGTCCTCGCCGGCGACCACGAGGACGGCGAAGCTCGCATCGCGCTCGCCCATCGCCGCATTGAGCTCGACCCAGGCGTCGTTCTTCGAAAGGCGCTTGTTCTTCGCCTCGAAGACGATCGTGGCCTGGGGGCAGCCGAGCATCCCGCCCAGCTCGACCACCGTGTCGCCCTTCTTGCTCCCGGCTTCGTTCGCCGAATCGCCGGTGTGGTGCGCTGCGTCGCCCTGGGCCTGAGCGATCTCGTCGATGAGCTCGTGGGCGAGCTCCTCGAACGTCCGGCCCTTCCGCGTTCCGGCCTCCTCGGCTTCGCTCAGCTCCTGGTCGTGCTCCCGCTTGTCGAGGAGCCGCGTGACCTCCTTGCGCAGCTCGGCGACCTGGCCGTGCATCGCGCGCGCCTCCTTGGTGTGCGCCTCGCGCATCCGCTCGACCTCGCCGACGTGGCGCTGCTCGGCGTCCAGCATTGCCTTCCCGAGGCGAGCCTGGATCGCGAGCAGGGGGTTGGAGCCGTCCTCGGCGGTCAGCGTCTTCAGGAGCGCGTCGCGGTGCTCGCGCGCCTCCGTGGCGACGATCTCCTTGATCTGCGCCTGGACGGAATCGTTGCGCTCCGACCCGAAAGTCGCCGCGATCCGCTCGGCGAGCTCCTCGGCTCCCTCCTCGAGAGTGCCGCCAAGCTTGCGATCCAGCTGCCCGAGTCCCTTCTCGAGCTCGTGTCGGACGTAGTCGACGTTGGCCGCGGTCTCCTCGCTGTCGAGGACGCGCGAGCCGATCTCGATGGCCTTGCGCACCGTCTCGGCCGCCGGACGGCCGGCCTGCTGGCGGTCGCGCACGAGGCGGGAGGCGCGCTCGTCCTCGACCGTGAGCGACTCGATCACGAGCCGGTCGTCGAGCGCGCGCACGATCCCGTCGGCGGTTTCACCGAATGCGAGCTGGGGTCTTTCGGACGCTTCCATGAGAACTTACGACGGTAGTCGCTTCCCCGGACGCGAACCTGACACTTCCCCGGCGGGCGCCTGCCAGGGGCGCCCCGCCGCTCAGCAGACCGCGATCACGTCGAAGGCGCGGTCGGCGCCATTGCCGGCGCTGTTTCTCGTCCGCACGTCGATCTTGGCGTCGTCGAAGATCTCGATGGGAACATCGACCGTCGCCTCGCCGGAGCTCGAGTCCGAGAGCGTGACCGTGATCGCGCAGATGTTGGCGACCGGACGGTTGAACGTGACCGTGTAGTTGCCGCTGTTGACGGCGCCCACGTGCGTCGAGGCCACCGCTCCGATCCCGCCCGCGAACGTGCCGTCGCTCAACACCTTCGCCGCGAGAACGTTGCTGGCGCGCTCGGCCGACGGGACCTCGGCAAGGCTCGACTCGTCCACGTCGTCGCCCGTGAGCGAATCGAGGCGGACGTCGGAGCCACGGACGTCGTTGTTGCGCAAATCGACGCTCCGCAGCGAGTTGTCGATGACATCCTCGCTGCCGATCGTGTCGGCGGCGTAGGCGGTTCCGCCGATGGCGATGAAGATGGCGACAAGGGCAAGCGCGTGGCTGCGCGCAAATGCGATCCAGCTCTGCATTTCGGTTCCTCCCCGTGAGTGGTTGCCGCTGGCAGGCGGTTCGGGCCGATTCTCCCTGCCTTGGACCCGTTTCGCAACCGCTACGATGCCCGCGCTCTTCAGTCCGACCAGAGGGAGAACCGTGGCCGTTGACGTGAAAGAAGTGTCGAAGCTCGACGTCGAACCGGGCACCCTGCCCGAGACGATGGCGGCCTGGGTGATCCGCCAGGAGCGCGAGGGCGAGCCCAAGGACGCCTTCCAGCTCGAGGAGATCGAGGTTCCGGAACCCGGCGCCTTCGAGGTGATCGTGCGCGTGATGGCCGCGGGCGTCAACTTCAACAACGTCTGGGCATCGCTCGGCAAGCCCGTGTCGGTGTTCGGCTACGGCGACCATCCCGAGTACGGCCACCACATCGGCGGCTCCGACGGCTCCGGGATCGTCTGGAAGGTCGGTGAGGGCGTCACCCGGTGGAAGCCCGGCGATGAGGTCGTGATCCACTGCAACCAGGCGTCCTATGAGGACGTCGAGGTACACGGGCTCGACCCGATGGCCGCCCCCAGCCAGGAGATCTGGGGCTACGAGACCACGTGGGGCTCATTCGCCCAGTTCACGAAGGTGCAGGCGCAGCAGCTCCTGCCGAAGCCCAGGAACCTCTCCTGGGTCGACTCATCCGCCTACGGGCTCACGTACTTCACCGCCTACCGGATGCTGATGGACCGCTGCGACATCCAGGCCGGCCATAACGTCCTCATCTGGGGCGCGGCCGGCGGCCTCGGCGTCTTCGCGGTTCAGCTCGCGAAGGCGGCGGGCGCGAACGCCGTCGGCGTGGTCTCCTCGGACGAGAAGGGCGAGCTCGTCAAGCAGCTTGGCGCCGTCGACTACATCAACCGCAACGAGTTCGGCGAGATGATGCGGACGGACGAGAACCACCCCTTTGTCGACCCGGCCGCCGACAAGGAGCGCTTCGGCGCCTCACGCGCGTTCGCGAAGAAGGTCAAGGGGATTCTCGGCGACGCGCCCGACATCGTCTTCGAGCACGTCGGGCAAGCCACCTTCCCGACCTCGGTCTTCACCGTGAAGCCGTTCGGCAAGGTCGTGATCTGCGGCGCCACCTCCGGCTTCAACCTCGACTTCGACGTCCGCTACCTGTGGATGAAGCAGAAGGAGATCCTCGGCTCGCACTTCGCCAACGCCTATGAGTGCTGGCGCGCGAACCAGCTCATGGCAGAGGGCAAGGTCCGCCCCGTTCTCTCCGACGCGATGCCGTTCGACGGAGTCCCCGAGGCGCACCAGATGCTCCACGAGAACCGTCACACGGGGAAGATCACGATCCGCGTCGGCGCGACGACAACGACGAGGGCAAGCACGAGGACGGCGAGGGCGCGATCTGGGCCGAGGTCGGCGCCTAGCGCCGACCGATTAGGCTTAGGCGGCGATGGAGGTCCACTACACCGAATGGCACCTCGCGCCCTTCCGGCGCGACAAGTTCCTCGAGATCTGGACCCCTGCCCTCGACCGCGCGCTCGCACACGGCGCCCGGGCCGCCTTCCTCAGCCGCAACGAGGACGACCCGCTCCACGTCCGTCAGGTGACCGAGTGGGACGACCGCGCCGATCACGAGCGCTGGTGGTTCTCCGAGGAGCTCTCGGCGATGCGCCAAGAGGCGCATAACTACTACGCCAAACCGATCGAGCAGCATTGGCACGCGAAGATCGCCGACGCCGCGCTCCAGGCGTCGAACGGGCACGGCTGAGCCCCGGCCGGAGCCCGACCGAGCTAGGCGACGAGCTTGAGCCGGTCGCGCGAGCGGGCGGCGAACGTGTCCCCCACCTGCTCGAGGATCGCGACCATCTCGTCGGTCGCGGGTGAGCGGGCGCCCTCCGCCCGGGTGAGCGCCCAGACGCGGCGCTTCGGCGCCGGCGGGTCGGTCGCGCGGACGACGAGGTCGCTGCGGAGGGTCGGCAGCGCCAGGTCCGGGAGCAGCGTCACCCCGAGACCGGCGGAGATGAAGCCCTGCATCACGTTGTAGTCGTCGGATTCGAACCCGACCCGCGGCTCGAAGCCGGCGTCGCGGCACGCGCGGACGACGACCTCGCCACAGGTCGAGGGACGCGAGCCGCACAGCCACTCGACCTCCGCGAGCTCGGTGAGCTTGACCGTGCGCTTGCCCGCCAGCTCGTGGTCGTCGGGCAGCGCCAGGTACATCGACTCCGTCAGCACCAGGGTGCGGTCGAGATCGCGATCCTCGGCCGCCGGAACGGACGGGTAGTCGAAGCTGAGCGCGAGATCGATCTCGCCCGAGCGCAGGCGCGGCAGCGACTCCACGGGCTCGGCGTCGGCGACGCTGAGGCGGACGTTCGGATGGCGCCGGTGAAAGAGCGAGACGGCCTCGGTGAGCAGCGTCGCGCTCGCGCTCGGAAAGCTCGCCAGTCGCAGCTCCCCGCCCTCGAGCCCGGCGATCGCCGCGAGCTCGCGCTCCGCCTCCTCGAGGCGGGCGATCGCCGCATCGGCGTGTGAAACGAGCACGCGCCCGGCGTCGGTCAGCTTCGGGCCCTCGCGGGTGCGGTCGAGGAGCTTCATCCCGACCTCCTTCTCGAGCGTCGCGATCTGCTGGCTGACGGCCGACTGCGAGAGGTACAGCTCGTTGGCGGCGGCAGAGAATGACCCCTGCTGCGCAACCTCACGCAGGATGGCCAGTCGCCTCACATCTAGCATTAGGCAAGCTTATCAGAGCTCTCAGTCGATCCATGTTGCGCTAATGGGCAGATCGCGAGATCCTTTGCTCATCAAGCAACGAACTCGAGGTGAGTCGAATGGGTTCCAAGCACACAGATCAGGCCCCGGTTGGCGGCGCGGTGACCATCCGCAAGCTGAGCGAAACCGCGGCGGACCGTGAGGCAATCGATCGGCTCGCCGAGCGCGACTCCCACGATCCACTCGAGGGCGCCGTTCTCGTCGCCGAGATCGAGGGCGAGGTCGTCGCCGCGGTATCGCTCGCCGATGGCGCCAGCATCGCGGATCCGTTCAGCCGCACCGACGAGCTCCGCTCGCTGCTCGAGCTGCGCGCCGCCCAGCTCCGCCGGCGTGTGAGGCACAGCAGCCGACGAGCGGGGGTCAAGATCACCCGGCGCCGCGCACGAGCCGCGCTCGCCTCCTCCCCTCCAGGGGCGGGCGGCAAGCTCCTCGAGCTCCCGCACTGAAGCTGAACCCTCAGTGTTGTTCGAGCGGCGCCATCGTCAGGCCGGCTGAGCTCAGCTGCTCCCAGTAGAGCTCGGCCGGCTCTTTCGGTCCCGTCCATACGATCGCCTGTCCGCTTGCGTGGATCTTGTCGGCGTAGCGGTAGCCCTGGTCGAGGCCGACGCCCGGAACCACGCGGGCCAGGGTCTTGGCGACGTGGTCGAACGTGTTGTGGTTGTCGTTCAAGACGATCACCTGCCAGTTGCCGCCCGCGCCCGAGCCGGGCCCGCCCGTACGGGGACGCTCGAGCGTCTCCGTCGTCATCGGGCTCGCTCGCTAGCGCGCGGGGACCCCGACACCGACGCTCTTCACGACCGCGATCACGTCCTTGCCGGACTCGCGCGTGCTGCCGATCGCGAAGCGGACCTTGCGCCCGGTCACCGGCGCCGGGTCGCTGTCGGTGACGGCGACCAGCTCCTTCTTGTTGGCCAGGGCGGTCACGGTCGAGCCCTTGGCGACGAGCGAGAGTCGGTTGCGGGTGCCGACCCCCTTGATCGCGTCGCTCTTGCCCTCCTCCGGGAACTCGCCTCCGCCCGCGGGGCCGCGGACGAGCTCGAAGCGGCCCTTCTCCGGGAAGACCCGCAGCGTGTAGCCGGTCCTGCCGCCACCGGCGCGCACGCTGAGCTCGATGAAGGCGGCGCCGCGCACCGACTTGGGCGTCTCTTCGAGGATCTTCGCGTCGACGCCGAGGGCGTGGTTCGGGAGCTCCGAGTCGCCCTCGACGGGCGCGCTGTAGGCACACGTGAGCGGCCCGCGCTTGACGGAGACGAGCATCGTCTTCTGCTTCGAGCGGTAGCGGCGCTCGCACTCCTTGCTGCCGCCCGAGCGGACGATCTGGTCGTACTCCTCGACCGTCGTGAAATCGTTCTGGTACACGCTGACGCCGAGCGCCGCGCCGGCGACAATGCCGCCCGCGGCGAGCGCCGCGGCGGCGGCGAGGGCGAGCTTCGCGCCCGCCGAGCTTGTGGTGATTCTCATTCCTACCGGCCTCTTGCGGCAGGGTAGCCGCTCATGACCCCCTAACACCGCTCACACCAAGACGGCGCGGTCGACCGCTTGCAGCCGCGTTTCGGCCTACTCACCGCGCTTGCGCCAGTAGCGCTCGAGCCCGAGCCAGAGCTGCTCGGGCGGCGCCGCCTGGCGCATCCGCTCGGCCGTATCCGGGTCGGTGCCCGCGTCGAGGCGCTCCTCGATCGCGGACAGGAAAGCCTCCTGATCGAGCGGGCGTGAGAGCTCGGCGGCGCGCGAGAGCGCCTCGCGCGCCCGGTCGATCTGGGGACCAGGCTCGGCGGGACCGAAGTGGGTCAGATGGAGGCGCTCGGGTCCGGTCTCCTCGATCCGGTCGAGCGACGCGAGCCACACCTCGACGTCGATGTCGGGCGGCGGTGTCGGCGCGATCGTGAACTCGCTGGGCGGGACCCGGACGCCCGCCATGTCGCCGACGTAGGCGTCGCCGCTCGCCTGATCGAAGAACGCAGACGTGGTGGCTCGCGTGCCCGGGCGTGTGCGACGACCATGCATCCCCTCGACGTCCTCGCCTCCCGTGAGGGAGACGATCCGATCCTTGGGCACCGGCGCGAACTCGCCCCAGAGGCGGTCCATGTTCTCCTCGCCGTAGATCCGCGTCGCGCTCGCGATCAGCTTCGCGGGGTCGACCAGGTGCGGCGCGCCCACCTCGCTGACGTAGACCTTGAGCTTCGGATAGCGGCGCACGAGGACGCCCGTGGCGCCGGCGTGGTCGAGGTGGATGTGGGTGAGGAGGAGCGCGCGCGGCTCCTCCTCGAGCTCGTCGATCCAGTTCTCGAGCGACGAAGACGGCCCCGGATCGATGATCAGGCCGCGGACGACGTGCGCGCCGATCACGCGGTCGCGGCCGAGGTGCATGACGTCGTGGAGCCGCGGCGTCGATGGATTGGAGTCGGTCACCGCCTCGCAACTTACAATTCCGGCATGAGCGCTGATCACCGCCTGCCCGAGCCCGACCGTCCATGGGTGATGCGCACGTATGCCGGGCATTCGGATGCCCGCCGGTCGAACGAGCTCTATCGCAAGAACCTCGCGAAGGGGCAGACGGGGCTTTCGATCGCCTTCGACCTGCCCACGCAGACGGGCTATGACCCCGACCACGTCCTCGCCCGCGGCGAGGTCGGCAAGGTCGGCGTCTCGATCGTCCACAAGGGCGACATGCACGCGCTCCTCGACGGGATCCCGCTCGGCGAGATGAACACCTCGATGACGATCAACGCGACCGCCGCCTGGCTCCTCGGCCTCTACGTCACGGTCGCCGACGAGAACGGGGTCGACCGCGCCGAGCTCACAGGGACCACGCAGAACGACATCATCAAGGAGTACCTCTCCCGCGGGACCTACGCCTTCCCCCCGGGCCCGTCGCTCCGCCTGATCGCCGACACCGTTGCCTTCGCCGTCAACGAGATCCCGCGCTGGAACCCGACCAACGTCTGCTCCTACCACCTGCAGGAGGCCGGCGCGACGCCCGTGCAGGAGATCGCCTACGCGCTCTCGACCGCGATCGCCGTGCTCGACGAGGTGAAGAAGCGCGGCCAGGTTGCCGAGGAGGACTTCCCCAAGGTCTTCGGCCGGATCTCGTTCTTCGTCAACGCCGGCGTCCGGTTCGTCGAGGAGCACGCGAAGCTGCGCGCGATGGGGCAGCTCTGGGAGGAGCTCGGCCGCGAGCGCTACGGCGTCACCGAGCCGAAGTTCCTGCGCCTGCGCTACGGCGTCCAAGTCAACAGCCTCGGCCTCACCGAGGCGCAGCCCGAGAACAACGTGCAGCGGATCGTCCTCGAAGCCCTGGCCGTCACGCTCGGGCGCAACGCCCGTGCCCGCGCGATCCAGCTCCCAGCCTGGAACGAGGCGATGGGCCTGCCGCGCCCGTGGGACCAGCAGTGGAGCCTGCGAATCCAGCAGGTGCTCGCGTTCGAGACCGACCTGCTCGAGTACCCGGACATCTTCGAGGGCTCGAAGGTGATGGACGGCCTCGTCGAGGAGTTGGTCGAGGGCGTTCGCGCGGAGATGGCGGTCGTCGCCGAGAACGGCGGCGCCGCCGAGGAGAGCGCGGTCGCCTACATGAAGGCCCGCCTGGTCGAGTCACACCGCGAGCGGATCGCGAAGATCGAGCAGGGCGAGATCAAGGTGATCGGCCAGAACAGCTTCACCGAGACCGAGGACTCACCGCTCACCGCCGGCGCCGACGGCGGCATCCTCACCCCGGACCCGGAGGTCGAGCGGGAGCTGACCGCGGCGCTCGAGGAGTGGAAGGCCGAGCGTGACGAGGATGCGGTCAAGGCCGCGCTCGTTGAACTCGCCGCAGCCGCCGCCGACGAGTCGCAGAACATCATGCCGGCGACGATCGCCGCCGCGAAGGCGGGAGCGACGACCGGAGAGTGGTCGCAGACGCTGCGTGACGTCTTTGGCGACTATCGCGCGCCCACCGGCGTCTCGGGCGGCGCCGTTCCGGGCGACGAGGGGCTCCTCGACGAGATCCGCGCGCGGGTGAACGAGGTCTCCGACGAGCTCGGGCACCGGATCCGGATCCTGGTCGGCAAGCCCGGCCTCGACGGGCACTCGAACGGCGCCGAGCAGATCGCGGTCAGGGCCCGAGACGTGGGCATGGAAGTGATCTACCAGGGGATTCGGCTGACCCCGGAGCAGATCGCGGCCTCCGCGGTCGACGAGGACGTCGACGTCGTCGGCCTGTCGATCCTTTCCGGTTCCCACCTCGAGCTCATCCCCGAGACCATCCGGCTGCTGCGCGAGCACGGCGCCGACACGCCGGTGGTCGTCGGCGGGATCATTCCCAAGGCCGACGCCGAGCGCCTGCGCGAGTCCGGTGTCGCCGCCGTCTACACGCCGAAGGACTTCGACGTCAACCGCATCATGCGCGACATCGCCGAGCTCGTTCGCGAGCGTGCTAGCGCCGCGTCTCCGGCGTAGTGAGCACGATGCTGCGCACCCGCCTGTTCGCATTACTCGCCCTGGTGGCCATTGGGGCCCTTGGGGCCGTGGGCCTTGCATCCTGCGGCGGCGACGAAGAGGAGAGCGGGGCCACGGACACAAGCCCGGCGACGTTCGCGCCGGCCGACGCGCCGATGTACTTCGAGGGCACGATCCGCTTCGACGGCCCGGGCGCCGAGAGCGTCGAGTCGATCGCAGCACGCTTCCCGGGCGGCGATGACCTCGAGGCGACGATCGCGGCGGCAATCAACGAGGGCTTCGCTGGAGACTCGGAGACCGAGGGCATCACCTACGAGGACGACATCGAGCCGTGGCTCGGCGACCGCGCCGCAATCGCGCTCACGGACGCGTCGGCGTTCACACCGGAGCAGATCGGCTACGACATCGAGGTGACCCCCGGCGAGCCGAGCAGCGTCGAGCTGCCGGCCGACGGGGAAGAGGCGCCGGTCCTCGTCATGGCGCAGACGACCGACCCGGAGGCCGCCCGCGCGACCCTCGAGTCCACCGGCGATTACACGGACGCGGAGTACGAGGGCGTCGAGATGATCACCTCCGACCACACGACGGTCGCCTTCCCGGACGACTACCTCGTCGCCGCGCCCGCCCGCGAGGCGGTCGAGAGCGCGATCGACCGGTCTGCCGGCAACGAGCCCTCGCTGGCCGGCTCCGAGGGCTGGAGCTACGAGGTCGGGGAGGTCGACGGCGCCGATGCGCTGAGCTTCGGGCGACTCGACTTCGGGGCGGTCATCGACTCCGCGATCAGCGAGGACGGGGATTTCGACCGCGAGCAGTTCGACGAGATCCTCGGTGGGTCCGGATACGACCTCGACCAGCCGGCGACGTTCGCGCTCGTCGCGGAAGACGATGCGGTGCGCTTCTACAGCCGGATGGGCACCTCGGGCGAGGGCGAGCTCCTCGGCGAGGGAGTCACGGAGCTGATCGGCGGGCTGCCCTCGGACGCGAACGTCGCTTTTGGTTGTCCCGGCTGCATCGGCGGCTTCCTCGCCGGGTTCGAGATCGGCTTCCAGGAGAGCGCCGCCGCCGACGACGTCGGGCCGGAGCGCGCCGCCGAGCTCTTCGAGCAGACCTTCGGCGTCTCGATCGGCGAGCTCCCGGAGATCGTCGGCGACGTCGCCTTCTTCGCCTCCCCCGGCGGGCTCGTCGGGGTTGAGGGCGGTGCGGTCTTCGCGGTCGAGGACCGAGACGCGATGGCCGGGCTGATCGGCTCGCTGGTGCGGGTCGTCCAGCGGGAGGTCCCGGGTCTGCGGGTGAGCGCGCACGAAGCGAGGGCGACGTCACCACCTACGACATCAGCGGGCCGGGCCTCCCGCCGCTCGGCGCGGTTCTCGGCTCGGACCGTTTCGCGATCGGCCTCGGCGTCTCGCCTGAAACGCTCGCGCCGGAGGAGACGCTTTCCGACAGCGGGCGCCTCGACGAGATCTCGGGCTCGCTCGCCTCGGACCTCGAGCCGTTCGCGTTCGCGGACCTCGGCGCCCTGATCGATTCTGTCGGCCTGCTCGCCGCGAGCGATCCGGACTTCGCCCACGTGCAGAGCTACCTCGAGCCGCTCGGGCTCCTCGTCATCGGCGCCGGTGAGGATGGCGGCGAACTCGCGAGCGAGACCGCGATCACCTTCGACGAATAGCGCACGTTGGCTCCGGCGCCGATCGAGATTCCGATCGAGGGTCTCACGGACGGGGTCATCCGCCTGCGGCCCAGCGCCGACGCGGACATCGAGGCGATCACGGCGGCGTGCCAGGACCCCGAGATCGCGCGATACACCCGCGTACCGAGCCCCTACGAGCCTCGTCACGCACGCGAGTGGGTCAACGCCTCGGAGGCAGGCATGGCCGCCGGCACCGACCTCGGGCTCCTGGTCGTCGACGCCGAGAGCGGGGAGATCCTCGGAGCCGTCGGCCTGCACTCGGTCGACCCGGTCAGCCGCCGTTGCTCTTCCGGCTACTGGGTCGCCCCGGAGGCGCGCGGGCAGGGGACCGCGGCGCGCGCCCTGCGGCTGCTCTCTGCGTTTGCCTTCGGGGAACTCGGAGTGCGCAGGGTCGAGCTGTGGATCGAGCCGGAGAACGCGCCGTCGCGCTCCGTCGCCGACGCGGTCGGCTTCGTCTGCGAGGGCCGACTGCGCGCCTTCATGGTCATCGCGGGAGCGCACAGGGACATGCTCATGTACTCGCTCTTGCCCGACGACCTGCATTGATGGACGCCTCGCATCGAGGTAGCTACGCTCACTGTCGATGAACGAGCTGAACGGCGACCGCGCCGCATGGCTTCGCTGCTATCGCTGCTGGTCCACTCGCCTCGAGGCACAGGTTCACTACGACGCGATCATCCGCGTCGACCCCGAGTCCGGCGAGACGGCAGAGCGCATGGAGGAGATTCAGGAGGCGGTGGTGCAGTGCCTCGACTGCATGCACGACCAACCCCATCTCGGGATCGACGAGGGCCGCGTGGTCCCGGTCGAAGACCGCTGGGAGCGGATGGTCGCGGGCACTCCGTGGGTCGCGTCCTGCACCGTCACCGTCGACCAGGACCTGGTTGAGACCTGCTCCGGCCCCGACGCCGCCGACAGCCTCACCTACGCATCGTTCGGCGAGCAGGGGACGCGCGAGTTCTTCACCCACGTCCGCTTCCACAAGCACGACGAGGAGCGGATCATCGTCCACCTCCTGGTCGAGCTGTATGCCCGCTCGGGCGAGGAGGCGAGCGAGGTGCTCGAGGAGGCCTCGCGTGGGGTCCTGGAGCTGACCTCACTCGCGGAAGAGTCACGCCCGCCGGCCCACGCGGCCGACGAGGCCCACTGAGCTCTGAGGGCCGGGCTAGGCCGAGCCCGGCCAGTCGGTGAGGTCGCGGACTGCGCCGATCAGGCGCAGGGGCTTCCCGTTCTCGTCGTGGATCAGCTGCACCTTCGACTGCAGATGGCGGATCTCGCCAGACGGCCGCACGATCCGGTAGTCGCTGGTCGTCACCTCACCCCCGGCCAAGACCTCCTCGACGATGCGGCGGCGCTCCGGGCGGTCGTCGGGATGGACGAGCGCGATGTAGTCGTCGAAGTCGCCGATGGCGTTCTCCGATCCCGAGGCCGAGGACGCGGCGCATGTTGTCGGAGAGGGTGATGGCGTCGTCGTCGATCTCCCAGACGAAGCTGCCCACGCCGGTCAGCTCTTCGGTGATCTCGAGCAGGTCGTGCTTGGCGCGGTGGACCTCGGCGCTTCGCTGAAGATCCGTGAGGTCGACGCTCACGCCCACCATGCGCAGCGGCGTCCCGTCGGCGTCGAGCTCGACCCGCCCCCGGCAGAGCACCATCCCGGGGCTACTGTCCTCGATCGTGATCCGGTGCATGACCGTGTAGTCCTCGCCGGTGGCAAGGGAGCGCCGCATCGCTCGCTCCGTCCGGGCCCGATCGTCGGGATGGACGATGCGAAGGTAGCCGTCGTACGTCGGCACGAAGTCCTCGCCGACGCCCATGATCCGGTACTGCAGCTCCGACCAGATCAGCTCACCGCTGCGCGGGTTGTAATCCCAGGTGCCGACTCTCGCGATCCGCTCGATTCGGTGAGGTCCATGCCACCCCCCACACTACCCCGCTAACGCGCTCCCAAGGGGTACAACAGGCAGATCGCTCATGCGCCGTAGTACTTCGCCAGACGCCGGTGGCGATGCCGGAAGAGGAAGGCGACGATGGTGCCCGCGATCCGCTCGGATCCGGGGATCCAGCCGATCACGCGCTTGAGCTCGAACGTGAGCCGATCGGTGATCCGGCAGCTGCCCTCGTCGATCGCCTCCACGACCCGCTCGTGCTGCCATGGGTCGAACGCCGCCGTCTTCGAGCGCTCGAGAAAGCGCCGGCCGGGCTCGAGTTCGACCAGGCGCAGGTCGTCGTAGTCGACCGGGCAGCAGCCGCCCGAGCAGGATCCAACTCCGCCCGAGCTCGACGCCCACCTCGACCGTGTCGATCGTCTTTCCGCGCAGGCCCGGCGGCATTGTCATCCGAAGGACGGGCGAGAGCTCGTCGTTGATCCCCTGCTCGGTGATCGCCCGCTCCCAAACCTCCGCCGCCGGCCGTGCGATCACGGATGTCTGCTCGACCGAGCCCACCGAGCGATTATGCCGCCGCTACTTCTTCGGCTTCCCCTTCACGGTCCAGGCGTAGGTGACCGGGCTCTCGTCGATGTTTCCGGCGGCGTCCTTCGAGAAGAGGGTGAAAACGTGCGTGCCCCGCTTCACCTTGTAGCTCTTGGGCGAGGTGCAGACCTCGAACGGCTTCCCGTCGATGCTGCAGCGGAAGCTGGCGCCGGGCTCCGACGCGAAGACGAACTTCGCCCTCTTCGATTTCGACCTCTTCTTCGGCTTCTTCGAGAGCGTGGTCTCTGGCGCGGCGCGATCCGGGCACGGCGCCTGCTGGGCCGGGATCAAGAGACAGAAGTCCTGAGTTTCATCTCCGTAGCCGTCGTTGTCGGCGTCGGCTTCGAGCCGGGCGGACACGTCGAGCTGGATGAGGTCACCGGCGATGAAGGGCGCCGGCGTGCTGGACGGCCCGGGGTCGCCGAACGTGAATCCGCGGTCGGAGCCGGCAGCACCTCGACCGCACGCGTAAGCCACGCTGGAGGAGAGGCCGAGGACGTCGCCCGCCTGGACGGACATCCGCGTTGGAAAGGCGTTGAGGACGCTCGGCGCGGGAGCTTCGATCCCGCTGCGCGCGACCGTGAGCATCGAGTTGGCCCCAACGATGCGCTGGACCCTCGCCCGCAGGGTGGACGGGGGGGCCGCGTCTGCTTGGAAGCTCCACGCGGTGATTACCCCAGCCGACGGCATCGCGTAGGAGACCGCCGGGGCGGGAGGGGACGTGAGCTGGAAGTAGGTGTCCGGGCCGCAGCCCGCGCTGGGGGAAACACCTCCCCCACCGTCACCGCCGCTTGCCCGGCACCGCACCGCGCCGAGCCCGAGGACGGCGGCCGCAATGAACGCCCCGAACGAGTATTTCGTGCGCCCCTCCATCAAGACCTCCGTATTCCTATATGAATCCTCCGTGGCCGGCATTGGCGCCTTCATCTCTCCGGGCAAGGAGCTGCGCAGGACGCTCGACCGCGTCGCGCTCGCCGACCGGCTCGGCTTCGACGCCGCCTACACGACCCACATCGCCGGCCGCGACTCGCTGACGACGCTGATGGCCTACGCGGCGGCCAGCGAGCGGATGCGCCTCGGGACCGGGGTCGTGCCGATCTTCTCGCGCACCCCGGCCACGATGGCGCAGACCGCAGCGACGATCGACGAGCACTCGAACGGCCGCATGGTCCTCGGCCTCGGCGTCTCGCATCGGGTCACGGTCGAGAACTGGCACGGGCAGAAGATCGACAAGCCCGTGACCCAGATGCGGGAGTACGTCGCCGGCGTGCGGGCGATCCTCCGCGGCGAGGAGCCGCCGGAGTCCGAGCGCTTTCCGACGAAGTTCCGCTTCATGGGCTACTCGGCTCGCCCCGAGCTGCCGATCTACATCGCCGCTCTGTCGCCGAACATGCTCCGGCTCACCGGCGAGATCGCCGACGGCGTGATGCTCTGGCTCTGCTGCCCGGACTACATCCGCGACAACAGTCATTCCGGCGCTTCACGCCGGGCTCGAGAAGGCCGGGCGCTCTCCTGATGACTTCGATGTCGTCGCCGCGGTACCGATCGCGCTCACCGACGACCCCGAGAGCGCCAGGGCGACCTTCCGCCAGGACCTGATCCCCTACGCCTCGCTCCCGTTCTACCGCGCGATGCTCGAGGCCTCGGGCTTCGCGGAGGAGATCGCGGCCTTCGACGCCGGAATGGCCGCGGGCGACATCGAGCGGGCGAAGGCCGCCCTCTCGGACCGGATGCTCGACCAGCTCGCGGGAATCGGCTCGAAGGACGAGGTCCACGCGGCCGTGCGCCGCTACCAGGACGCCGGCACGACCTCGCCCGGCGTCGGCGGAATCCCTCGAGACGGACTTCGACGCCGGGCTCGAGGCCGCGGCCGAGCTGATTAGGTGATCACGATCCGCGCGCTCCCGGCCTTGCAGAGCGCCGGATAGGTGCGCGAGCACCGGACCAGGTAGGTCTGGCCGTAGTCGGGCTGTAGCTGTAGAAGCGATAGCCCGGGGTGGCGAAGAAGTCGCGGGCGACGTTGAGCGCGAACGCGCACGACGTCGTCGAGGCCTTCACGTAGACGCCGGACCCGCAACCGGTGGCGCTGAAGCCCGCCGGGGCCGCGGTCCCCGGCTCGCCCGGGTCCTCGCCCCCTCCACCTCCTCGCGCAGGGAGTCGACGGCCTCGCGCAGCGCGGCGACGTCCTCCTCCCCGGCCCCCGCGTCCGCGGCTCCTCGCCCGCCCCCTCGGCGGCCTCGGCTTCCGTGGTCACGGTGACGGTCTCGGTCTCGTCGTCACCGCAGCCTGCAATCGCGACGAGAAGAACGACAGCGAACAACGAGGTACTGAGTCTGAGTGGCATGGCGCGATCCTAAACCGCGCCGTCGCCGCGGTCTAAGCCTCGAGCAGCTCGCCGGCAGCGAGCACCAGCGCGTCGCCCCCAGGCGGACCGACGAGCTGGACCGACGCCGGCAGCTCGTCCTCGGCGGTTCCCGCCGGCAGCGCCAGGGCCGGCGCGCCGGTAGCGTTGAACGGGATCGTGAAGCGGATGTAGCTCTGACGGAGTTCGATCTCGTCGATGTCGGCCGGCGGCGGCACGCAGGGCAGGGTCGGGGTCAGGAGCAGGTCGACGCCGGTGAACGTCTCGGCCAGCCGCTCGCGGTAGCGCGCGCGAGCGCGCTCGGCGGCCCCGACCTCCTCGTCGCCGACCTCGAGGCAGCGGGCTGACCTTCGTGCCGACGTTCTCGCCGTAGCGGTCGCCGCTGCTCCGCGTAGAGATCGCGATGAACGTCGGCGACCTCGCGCATGAAGATCGGGATCGAGCTCGTCGGCGAACGGGACCTCGACCTCGCACGCGAAGCGCCGAAGCGCGCCGCGGCCTCCTCGACCCGAGCGCGCAGCAGCGGATCGGCGGCTGCCCGGCCCAGGCGACGCCAACCGAGAGCTCGGCGAGCGAGTCGAGCGCAGTCTCGGGCTCGAACGCCGGGCCAGCGCCGCGAGCATCTCGGCGCAGGTCGCCGACGGATCGCGCCATTGGGCCGGCGTGGTCGAAGCTCGGCGCGAGCGGGAAGCAGCCTTCGAGCGAGACGAGGCCGTAGGTCGGCTTGAAGCCGACGACGCCACAGCACGCCGCCGGAATCCGGATCGACCCGCCCGAGTCGGTGCCGAGCGCCCCCTCGGCGAGCCCGGCGGCGAGCGCCGCGGCGCTGCCACCGCTCGACCCGCCCGCGATCCGGCCCGGCGCCGCCGGGTTGGGGACGGTCCCGTAGTGCGGGTTCTGCGACGTGATCCCGTAGGCGAACTCGTGCAGGTTCGCCTTGCCCACGTTCGCCCACCCCGCGCCCTCGAGCGCCGTGACGGCGGGAGCGGTCTGATCTGGGACGTGGTCCGCGAAGATCGCCGACCCGTACGTCGTCGTCAGGCCCGGCGGTGTCGAAGAGGTCCTTGACCGCGAGCGCGCGGCCCTCGCGCGGCTCAGCGGGCCGCGCGAGGAAGATGGAATCAAAGCGCGCCGGCTGCTCGGCTTCGCCTCCGCTGCCGTCGCGGTCGACGCTGGTCCGGGGAGGTTGAGGGTTACTCGACGTCGCCCTCAGCCTTCGGCGCTTCGCCGTTCGGCTTCTTCGGGATCAGCACCGCGCGCTTGAACTCGGCGACCAGATCGCCCGTCTGCTTGAACACGCGCGTGTGGACCTTGACGATGCCGCGATCGGGCTTCGACTTCGACGGGCGTACCTCGAGCACCTCGGACTCGCAGAAGAGCGTGTCGCCGTGGAAGACCGGGTTGGGGTGCGAGAGCTCCTCGGTCGCCAGATTGGCGATCGCCTTGCCCGACACGTCGGATACCGACATCCCCAGGGCGAGGCTGTAGACGAGTGGACCGACGACGACGTTCTGGCCCTGCTGCGACTCCGACGCGTAGACGTCGTTGAGATGCAGCGGGTGGTGGTTCATCGTGATCAGGCAGAAGAGGTGATCGTCGGACTCGGTCACCGTCTTCGCGGGCCAGTGCTTGTAGACGGCGCCGACCTCGAACTCCTCGAGGTAGCGCCCGTAGGCGTGCGCGCCCGATGCCTCGCGCTCGGCCTGGTCGGTTGAAAGCTGATGGTTCTTGGTCGCTCATCGCGTGCGTCTCGTCTCCTTGGGTCGGTTGGACCCCTCCTCCGGGCGCGGGATCGTAGCGGGCAGTCAGCGCCTCGAACCGCGCCACGTCCGCCACCTCCGACTCGAGCGCCTCGTCGATCTCGGCACTGAACGCGTCGAACGGCTCCAGCTCGACGCTCAAGCCGCTTCCCGCTCTTGCTTCGACGACCAGGTGCCGACGATGCGGCCGTCAACCGTGATCGCCGGGCGGATGATCCCGCCGCCCGGCGCGACCTGCTTTCGCGTGCTCGCGGGGCAGATGGAAGTCGCGGCTGACGTAGCCGAGGTTGAAGTTGTCGAAGGCGCCGAGCAGTCGGACGATCGGGCCCGCGGCGGGCCGCGGCTGATCTCCCGAGGACCGCGAGCCGCTCACCGCCGACCTCCACCTCGCGGCAGCTCTGTCGGAAATGCGCTCGAAGCCGAGCTTCGTGTCCCGCAGCGGCAGGCCGGCCCACCGAGCGAGGTCGCGATGGTCGGCGGGCGCATAGGCGCGGAGGTAGCGGCGGGCGAGCTCGGCGAGCGAGTCCTCCCGCGAGCGCCTCTCCAGTTCTCCGACCCAGTCGCTCGTCCGCACGAGACACGTGTGGCTTGCCGCGATCCGGGCCGAGGCAGAGCTCGCCGTCCAGGGTCGCCAGGAGCCAGAGGTGGACCTTGAACTCGTTGCCTGTTTCAAACCCGGCCTGCTGGAGGCGCTCGGCGAGCTCTGGCCGGGTGACGGCCCCCTCCTCGTCGACGGCGCGGTGAAGCATGGCGAGCGCGCGGTCCTGTCCGTTGCGGTCGAGGCCAAAGTCCCCCAGCCGCTTGCGGGACCATCGGACGATCGCCTCGGAGAACAGGGGCACGAGCCAGCCGGCGTCCTCGGTCGGGACCAGATGGATCGTCTTGCGCATCATCCAGGCGCGCATCAGCGAGCGCTCCTCGGTCCGCGCCCGGTCGACGTCGGCGGCGGTCAGAGCTCGGGCGCGAGCGCGAAAGGCGAGCTTCGCCGCCCGTGGCTCCTGCGCCTGGATCGGGCCCGCGAGCCTCGCGACGTCGGCCGGGTGTCTAACCCCCGTCGGCCTGTGCAAGCGCTGAGCGGCCCCGCGGGCCCTCGCCAGTCGTGCTTTACCCGGCCCGCGTTTTTGCATAAGCTTCGCGGCGGCAGTGCAGAGACAGATTGGTCTGTTTAGCCCATACGGGATCTGGGCAGCGGACCGAAAGCTTCGCTTCTCCTTCGGGAGGGGCGAGTGGCGACGCGGCGGGCCTCCCCGTCATGCCCGGGGAGGTCCGCTCGTTCGCCAGCCTCAAGCGCCGAGTTCCCGCGCCAACAGCAGGCCACCGAGCTCCTGGGCGCGCCGGGCGGCATCCTCGTCCCCCTCGCCCGCGGCGACGATCGAACCCTTCATCAGGATGTGCCACTGACGGGCGAATGCCTCCGGGTCGGCGATGCCGGCCTCCTCGGCCTGGGCGCGGAGGAAGACGCGAATGTTCGCGAGGTGCTCGACGCTCGCCTGGCGGATCGGATTCTCGTGATCGCTGAACTCGAGCAGGATGCTGATGAACGCGCATCCCTCGAAGTCGTCGCGCGCGAACCACTCGCCGAAAACGTCGAAGATCGCCAGCAGGCGCGCCCGTGGACTCGATGCGCGCCGGGTCACTTCGTCGATCAGCCAGCCCTTCGTCCAGCGCTCCTCGCGCAGCTTCAGGTAGGCGAGGGCCAGCTCCTCCTTCGAACCGAAGTTCCGGTAGAGGGTCATCTTCGCGACCCCGGCCTCGGCGATGATCGTGTCGATCCCGACCGGCTGGATTCCGCGCTCGCTGAAGAGGTCGTAGGCCGCCTCGAGAACGCGGTCGTGCCCGCTCGAGGAACCCGTCGCGGTCATGGTCCGCCGATCGCCTGCCCGAGCAGCTTCTTCACCCGGGCGTCGCCCTCGACCTGAAGGTGCTTGTAGAAGTAGGCGTCGCGCCAGTCGGCGAGACCACCCTCATCCGCGAGGATCCCGAACATCGTTCGCGGCATCTTGAGCTGGAGACGCTCGTCGCCGTTCTCCCCGGCGCTCACCTTGGGTCCCGGAACCTCGATCCTGAAGTGCTCTGACTCTCCCGGCCCGGTGAGCCCGCCGGCGGTCAGCTCGAGGCCGAAGACCAGCTTCAGCTTCGCCAGCTTCGGCGCCTCGGACTGGACACGCGCAACCGCACCGGCGATCTTGTCGGGATCGGTACTTGCCACCTTGCAGTCAGCCTACTCCGCTGTGGATGCCCGGCCGTGCAGAATCCACTTCCAGGCGGCGCTCAGTGGGACTTCCGAAGCCGCCCGCGTGCCTCCGTGCGCTCGACCACCTGGCCGATCAGCTTCTGGATGCTGGGGTCGCCCTCGGCCTTGATGTGCCCGAGATCCCAGGCCTCGTGCCAATCACCGATCTTGCCGTCGGCGACGAGCTCGTTGAAATGGGAGCGCGGGATCGAGACGCGGACGCGCTCGTCGTCGCCGAACCCCTTGGTGATCTTGGGGCCTGGGAGCTCGATCCGGTAGGCCTGCACGTCTCCCCGCCCGCGCAGCTCGAGCCCGAAGACGAGCTTCAGCTTCGCGAGCGAAGGCACCTCCTGTTGTAGGCGCTCGACGGCGGTGCGGATCAGCTCTGCGGTCGACGCGGCCACGGATCTCAATCCTAGGGATACGCTCCCCTCCGGTGAAGGGCTCATACGACCGCCGGCCGATGCTCGGGGCCCTCGCGCTCGTGATCGCGCTCCTGGTGGTGGGCGCCGTCGACTACTCCCGCACGTCCGGCGAGCTGCCCGAGGCGCCGGCCCAATGCCGCCTCGGCGACAACGCCTGCCAGCGAGCGGCGAACGCGGTCTTCTCCGAGCGCGTCGAGCGCGCGTCCGAGCTCAACGACGATCTCGAAGCGAGGGCGTGGGGGTACGCCGTGGCCGCCCTGCTCGCGCTGCTCGGTGGACTCGTAATCGTGCTTCGGCACACACCCCGGAGCCAGAGGCGCGAGCCGTTCACCGACCTCGGGGTCGCGTCCGTGGCCTGGCTCCTGGCGACCCTCGTGGTCGCGGTGAGCAGCTCGGGGTCGCTGATCGAGGCTCCGACCGACCCGATGTTCGCCCTCGGCGGACTCGTGCTTGCGGTCGCCGCGATCGGCACCCTGGTGACGCGATCGGCCGGTGGCCCGAGCGAAGACGTGAGCGGCTGGCGCGCGCGGCTCGAGGCGGCCGAGCGCTACGTCGCCTGGGCCGGCGGAGTCTTGACCCTGATCACCGTGATCCTCGCCGTACGGGTGATCACCGGATTCGACGACCCGTGCGGCGGGCGCGAGCCGGATTGGGTCAGCCCGACATTGAGCGCGGGTGGCCTCACCGCGCTCGGGGCGGCGGCGTCCGGCATCGCGCTGCTCTTCAGGCGACGCTGGATCGCCGCGCTCACCCTGCTCGTGCTCGGGCCGCTCGCGATCTTCTGGGCGGCGCTGACGGGGGCCTGCTGGAACTAGATCTTGTTGCGCTCGAGGAGCTTCTTCCCGATCACCATCTTCTGGATCTCGGACGTGCCCTCGCCGATCAGGAGCAGCGGGGCGTCACGGTAGATGCGCTCGATCTCGTACTCCTTCGAGTAGCCGTAGCCACCGTGGATCCGCAGAGCCTCCTCGGCGTTGGCGTGCGCCGCCTCGGCGGCGAAGAGCTTCGCCATCCCGGCCTCCATGTCGGAGCGCTCACCGGCGTCCTTCATCCGCGCAGCCTTCAGGGTCAGCAGCCTCGCCGCCTCGAGTCGCGTGCCCATCTCGGCGAGCTTGAAGGTGATCGCCTGATGCTGGGCGATCGGCTTGCCGAACGTCTTGCGCTCCTGGCTGTAGCGGAGGGCAAGCTCGAGCGAACGCTGGGCGACGCCCACGCCGCGCGCAGCGACGTTGACGCGGCCGAGCTCGAGCGCGTCCATCATCTGGCCGAAGCCCTGGCCGACGCCGTCGGGACCGCCGAGGACGTGCTCGTCACCGCACTTGAAGCCGTCGAAGACGAGCTCGGTCGACTCGACGCCCTTGTAGCCCATCTTCTTGATCTGCGGCGGAATCTCGAGGCCCGGGACCTCGGCCTCGCCGGGCTCCTTCTCGCAGATGAAGCAGGTCATGCCCTTGTAGGGAGGGTCGGCCTTGGTGTCGGTCTTGACGAGGACGAAGACGAGGCCGGCGCGCAGGCCGTTCGTCACCCACATCTTCTGGCCGTTGATCTCCCAGCCGCCATCGACCTGCTTCGCCGTCGACTTGATCCCCTGCACGTCGGAGCCGACCTCCGGCTCGGAGAGCGAGAAGGCGCCGCGGACCTCTCCGGTCGCCATCTGCGGCAGGTACTTCTGCTTCTGCTCGTCCGTGCCGAACTTCATCAGCAGGTAGGAGCCGATGAAGTGCGTGTTGATGACGCCCGAGATCGAGATCCAGCCGCGGGAGAGCTCCTCGACGATCATCGCGTACGTCGTCAGGTCGAGACCCATGCCGCCGTACTCCTCCGGAATCGTGACCCCGAAGAGGCCGAGCTCCTTCATCTGCTCGACGATCGGCTCCGGGAACTTGTCCTCGTGGTCGTACTCCTCGGCGTGAGGGATGATCTCGTTGTCGGCGAACTGGCGCACCATCTCGGTGATCGCCTGCTGCTCGTCCGTCTTCTCCTGGAACGTCGCGGTAGCTACGGCCATGGCTCCTCTCTAGCTGAAGGGGGCGGCAGAGGATACTTCGCGGCGGATGGCCGAATCGGAGGCAAAGGCGCGCGCCCTCGAGGTGTTGGGAGGGTTCGTTGGCGAGGGCAGCGACCTCGGCGCGATGGACGACGTGCTGCCCGTCCTGACGGCGTTTCTGTCAGAGGTCGCCGCGGACGACTTCGTCTGCACGATGGTCGGCCGCCCGCCCCTCGGCGACGTCACCTACCCGGGGATCGACGGCCTCGCCGAGGCCTGGCACGGCTGGGGCGAGATGTTCGAGACCGTCCGCGCCGTGCTGGAGGAGGTGCGCGACTCCGACGATCACATCGTCCTCCTGGTCGACCAGATCGCGACCACGCGCCACGACGCGGTCGAGATCCGCCAGCCGAGCGCGATGCTGTGGCGCTTCGACGGTGAGCAGGTGAGCGCGGTCGAGTTCTACCTCGACCAGGACCGCGCGCTGAGCGCGGCGGGTCTCGCCGAGTCCTAGGAGACCCGCGTCAGTCCGGCCTCGGCGCAGCCGGACTCGAGCGTGTCGAGCCCGTACGCCTCCGCCGGTCCGATCGCGCCGGCGGCCTCGAGCCCATGGGCCGCAGCCTGCGCGCCGCCCCAGGCGAGCACGCGGCCCGTGAACTCGTAGCCGTTCACTCCGCGCACCTCGACCGAGGTGAGCTCCTCGCCTTTGGAGCCGTAGGCGATCGCGACGATCGCCGACCCGGTCCCCTCCCGATCCGACTCGCTCGGGCCGCCGGTCGAGCCCTTGACCCGCCCGGCGAGCGCGTTCAGGCCCTGCTTGACGCCCGGGATCTTGACGAAGCCCGCGTTGATGGCCGAGGTCATCTGCATCGCGCGCGTCGCCTTGCCGAACCAGCCCAGGTAGGCGTTGACCTCACGCAGGTTCGGATACATGCGCGGCAGAGTGAAGTGCTCCGACGCGGCGACCGACACCGCCTGCCGCTCCTTGCCGGCGGCCTGAAAGGTGCGCACCCGCTTGGCCCCGCGCTCGGTCTCGATCCGCCCGCGCCAGACGAAGCCGGGCTCGATCAGCGCGCCGGCGAGCGACGCTCGGGTGCCGCCGCTCATCCCGCCGAGCCCGCCGCCGGTGGCGAAGTAGCCGATGTCGACGCGGGTCGCGGCGTCGCCGGCCTCACGCAGGGCGAGGGCGCCCGCCAGGTTGCCCGGCACCCAGTCGTAACCGAAGGCCGTGATGAGGCCGATGCCGGCGGTCTCGGCCTTCGGGCCGTAGCGCTCGAAGACGCGGCGGATGAAAGCAGGCTCCCCGGTGGAGTCGATGTAGTGCGCCTTGGCGTCGATCGCAGCCTCCACGGCAGGGTCGCCGAAGCGGGCGAAAGGCCCGACGGTGGCGACGATCGCGTCGCCGGGCTCGAGCAGCGCGCGGACGCTCGCCGGATCGGAGACGTCGGCGACGGCTGTCTCGAGCCCGCCGAACTCCGCCCCCATCGCCTCCACCTTCTCCCGGGTCCGCGCCGCCAGCACCGGGCGGTCGCCCCGCGCGACGGATGCTTCAACGGTGAGCCGGCCCGTGTAACCGGTGGCTCCGAAGATGACGATGCGGCCGGCCATTGCGCGCGGACCCTATAGCTCCCAGCCGAAGCAGACGGACGTGTATTCGGCGCCTTCGCGGCGATAGAAGCGGTGCGCGTCGCTACGGGCATCCGCCGAGTCGAGCTCGAGGTGGGTCGCCCCGCGCTCCTTCGCCCAAGCCTTCGCGGCATCGAGGAGAGCCTTGCCGATGCCCTCCGAGCGACGGTCGGGGTGGACGGCCAGGTCCTCCACCCAGGCGCGATATCCGTAGCGGACCGAGTGGAGGTCCTGGTAGGCGGTGCAGAGGCCGACGAGGGCACCGTCCTTCTCAGCGACGAGGACGACTGCGTCGTGGGACTCGATCGCGCCGCGTAGCGCCACCGCGGCGCGCGTCGGGTCCCATGCGGCGGGCTGGGCGCCGGGCGGGGCGAAGAGCCAGTCGTAGAGGGAGACGACCGCCTCGGCCTCCTCGGGCTCCGCCGCTCGGACCTCGATCGCCACCTTCCTCACGCTAGCGTTCCGGCCCCGTTTCCAACGAACAGCAGAGGTGGTCGTCGGACTCGCTCACCGTCTTCGCCGGCCAGTGCTTGTAGACGGCGCCGACGTCGAACTCCTCGAGGTAGCGCCCGTAGGCGTGCGCGCCCGAGGCCTCGCGCTCGGCCTGCTCGGTTGAAAGCTAGCGGGACCAGTCGCATGCGCCCTCGTCCCCGCCCCTCGGATACCACGTGTCCTGCGCCGAGGGGAAGACGTCGAGCGGATCCATATCGAGGGCGTCCGGCTTACCGGTCTCCGGGTCCTGGTGCTTTGGGTCGAACATGCGGCCGATGATGGCGTCGGACGCCCAGCTGTAGGTGAGGCCGCTGCGGGCAACCGAGAGGTACGTGCGCCAGCGTGGGCTCACCCCGGACGGGTCGAGCACCTCGAGGGCAGAGAACCATGAGAGCTTGGGCGCACCGTCGAAGGGGCTGTAGTAGGCGCAGTCGGCCTGCGCGAGCGGATCCGGCGGCCCGCAGGGCTGCTCGCACGGGGCGGACAGCCCGGTATCCCAGACCGGGAACGCGTACGAGAGCGTCACGAGGTGCTTGTGGATGGTCTGCTCGAGCGCCTGGGCGGCCGAGTCGGCCGCGACCTCGCCGATCTCGTCCGTCCACGCGTACTCCTCGAAGCCCTCCGCGCAGCCTCCCGGGACGGGGTTGCAGTTGGCATGGCCCTTCTGTCCGAGCTCCTGGAGCTTGCTCCAGTCGCTGACGATGATGTCGCCCATGCGCTTGAAGCTGGTCGCCGTGGCCTGAGCTTCGGCCTGAAGGCGCTCGCCGAGCTTGTTCGCCTGGATGTCGCCGTTGTCGATGTCCGACCCCGGGGCGCCCCCGTACTTCGCGTCGATGAACACCTTCGCGAACTCGCTCGCGGTCGCGATCGTCTTGAACGCAGTGGCCGCCTTCGCGGCGAGGCTGCCCACGTCCGGGACGCCGAGCAGGAGCCCGGCCACGTCCGCCAGCGACTTGATGAAGCCCAGGATGTCGAACGAGGTCTGGGCGGCGTCCGTCAGGTTCTTCAGCTGCTGGGTCAGGTTGGTCTCGAGGGTCTGCGCCTGCTCCCAGGGGTCCGTGCTCTGCGAATCACCCAGCGGATAGGCCAGATGCGTGAGGTAGTCGCGGACCGTTGCGACGTAGCCCAGCTCGTCGATCAGCTGCCCCTGCGCATGGGTGAAGTCGGCGGCGGTGAAGTCGTTGGGTGCAGCCGGCGGGTTCGCGGGCATGCGGGGGGTGTTCGAACACGGGTACTTCGATGTGTCGCACTGCAGGTCCTGGACGAGGCCGTGAGCCTCGCTCGCGCTCATGCTCTGCGTCCAGTAGGCGGAACGGACGTCAAAGCCGATCCCGAGCTTTTGCCCGATGTAGCTGAGCGCGTTGCTCGCACCCCGGTCGTCGTCGAGCGGCCACGTCGGATCGGGCGCGCGCAGCACCAGTTGGGTGAGCTTCTCGTGTGCCGGCCCGTTCGTGGTGACGCCCATCGGCGCGAACAGCCCGGTCTGGTCAGGGGCGAGGCCGCCGCGGATCCGCGCGTTCGGACCGACGACCTCACTGCCCACGCCGCCGCGATAGCTCGGGTAGCCGATCAGGCTGTAGTCGGAGCCCGGCGTGCTCGCGGCGGTGTTGAACCGGTGTTTGGTACCGCCAAGGGCCACGATCTGGTCGGTGAGCGCGCTCCAGGTGTCGGTCGGAACGTTCGCGTCGACCAGGTGCTTCGGCTGGGCCATGCCGGGCGTGTGCAGCGAGGTGATGGCGAAGAGATTTCCCCGGTACCGGTTGTTGGCGATGTAGTTGGTCATCCGCTCCACCTGGCCCGCGGCGCCGGACGGGTTGCCTACGGTTGTGAAGTAGTCGAAGCCCTGACGCCTCAACGTCGAGCGGTCGTACACCGAGACGAGATAGCCGCCCGTTCCGTCCTGCACGTTCTGGGTCGGGTCCGGATCGCCGGCGTTGCCGATCGCCTGCCAGATGCAGATGCTGGCGCCGAACTCGCAGTTCATGGGCAATCGAGTGTCGAACTGCTGGCGCGCAGCCGGCACGAAGCCGTATGCGGGCAGGTCGCTGTTGTCGTGCGTGAGCCAGCCCTGCATCGGGGGCCCAATTGAGATGTCCGCGTCGCCGAGGCCCATGCCGGGGACGCCGATCATCGAGAGGCTGCCCACCGGCGAGCTCTGGTACCGCTGGGTCATGTCCGTGTCGCCCTTGATCCCCCCGTCCCCGGTGTGAGTCGCGGAAAATCCGATCGTCGCGAGCTCGTTGAGTGCGGATTCGTAGGTGTTGTCCTTCGCCCAGCTCTGAGCCGCGCCGGTGAGCGTCCCGGGGAGCGTGTTGATGATGATCATGTAGTTGTTTCCCAGGGCCCTGAAGTCGGACGCGGGGCTGACCCTCGTCGGCTCCCCGTTGTCGCCCTTGCGGCACACATGCGAGCTGTTGTCGCCCACGTCCGAGCAGTTGCCGTAGGTCCAGTTGGCCCCGAGCTCGAGCGTGGTGCGATTGAGGGCAAGGGCCTGATAGAGCGCCGTGTAGTGCGGGACGTTGCTTCCTCCGGGCTCGACGTAGGTGCCGACCCCGCCGACGTCGCGCAGGTACGGCGCGCGGTAGACGGTGCTCCCGACCTTGATGCCCGGCCGAGGGTCGTTCGTGGACGGGGGAATCGCGATGTCGAACGGCACCAGCGGACTCGGATGGATGGTGTTCAGGACCAGGCTGTCCTGCGTCGCCGCCGCGCCCTTGCCGGCGGTCATCCGCAGCTTGTAGGTGCCGATGACGTCCGGCTTCAGGCTCGGCCTCGACGAAGCCGGCCGGCGCAGGGCGGGTGTTGGTGCCGCCAGCTTCGACTTGCCATCGGGGCGCAGGCGGCTACCGCGCGGAGCGCGGATTACCTTCCAGCGGACGCGGTCGCCACTCGGGCCATCGGGATGCGCGATCACTTGGCCGTCGAGCTGGATCCGGCTCCCGCGAACGATCCTTCGGTCACGACCGGCCCCGGTTAGGGGGCGTTTATGGGCGACCTCGAAACGGACCTTCGAGCGCCGGATGCGCGTCCCCTGCTTTGAGCGCGCGACCACCTTGAGCACGTTGCGCCCGTGGCGCAGCCCGTGGCTGTTCGAGAGGCTGAGGACCCGGACGCCCCGGCGCTTGACGAGAAAGTGGCGGCCGATCGAGACACCGTTCAGGCGGGCGCGCAGGTCCCCCGACTCCGGCCCGGCACGCACGACGAACCGGACGGGGTGGTGGGTGATCTCCTGTCCCGGCTTGGGCTTGACCACGACTCGGGGCTTGGCCGCCCCCGCGGAACCGGGTGCGCCCAGCAGCGCGACAGCCACGAGGGTCACACCGACCACGCTCCACGCCCGACGCGTCCGTGCTCTCATCCGCTCCCCAGTCCCCGGGTTAGTGCCCCAACCCACGGCCACCGTACCAGCAGCCTGCACGCCTGTGCGCCGGCCAACCGCTCCCGCCTAGGTCGCAGCCGGCTTCGAAGCGAGAGCAGCGCGTACACGGAGGCGAGGGCACGAGGACGGCGTCAGCCGCTGATCTCTGCTGCCCCTGACCTCAACCGCCATCACGCTCACGGTAGCGTTCCCCGCCGCCACCCCCAACCAGGAGCCCGAACTTGCGAAACCCACGTGACTTCTTCAAGCCGCTCGCGATCGGCGCGCCCGATCCGATCACCGAGGTGCCGTTCAAGCCCTCGCGGATGATCCACTTCTTCGACGCCTCGAACGAGAAGATGGCGGCGAAGGTCCCCGACATGGCGAAGCAGGCCGACATCCTCCTCGGCAACCTCGAGGACGCGGTCTCGGTCGACAACAAGGTCGCCGCGCGCGAGGGCCTGGTCAAGGTCGCGAAGGAGACGGACTTCGGCGAGACGGCACTATGGACGCGGGTCAACGACCTCTCGAGCCCCTGGGTCCTCGATGACCTGACGACGCTGGTGACCGAGATCGGCGACAAGCTCGACGTGATCATGGTGCCGAAGGTCGAGGGCGCCTGGGACATCCACTACGTCGACCGGCTCCTCGCCCAGCTCGAGGCGAAGGCGAAGGTCGAGCGGCCGATCCTCGTGCACGCGATCCTCGAGACGGCTCAGGGCGTGGTCAACCTCGAGGAGATCGCCTGTGCCTCGCCGCGGATGCAGGGCATGAGCTTCGGTCCCGCCGACCTCGCCGCCTCACGGCGGATGAAGACGACCCGCGTCGGCGGCGGCCACCCCGGCTACCTGGTGATCAACGACCCCGACCCGGACGACCCCGAGGCCCCGCGGGCGACCGCCCAGCAGGACCCGTGGCACTACTCGATCGCCCGCATGGTCGACGCCTGCACCTCGGCCGGGATCCTCCCGTTCTACGGGCCCTACGGCGACATCAAGGACGTGCAGGGCTGCGAGGCGCAGTTCCGCGCGGCGTTCCTGCTCGGGTGCGTCGGCGCCTGGTCGCTTCACCCGGTCCAGATCGAGATCGCGAAGAAGGTCTTCTCGCCCGACCCGGACGAGGTCAAGTTCGCGAAGAAGGTGATCGAGGCGATCCCGGACGGCCGCGGCGTCCACATGATCGACGGCAAGATGCAGGACGACGCGACCTGGAAGCAGTGCAAGGTGATGGTCGAGCTCGCCGAGATGCTGGCGCAGAAGGACCCGGACCTGGCCGAGGCCTACGGGCTCTAGCGCGCTCCAGCGGTGCCCGCCTTCCGCCACCGCCTGCGGGTCCGCTTTCACGAGTGCGACCCGCAGGGGATCGTCTTCAACGCGAACTACCTCGCGTACGCCGACATCGCGGTCACGGAGCTCTACCGCGAGGCGTTCGGCTCGTGGACGGTGCCGATGGACGAGCACGGACTCGACGCGGTTGTCGCCGAGGCGAACGTGCGCTTCCGGGCGCCGCTCCGCTTCGACGACGAGTTCGACCTCGTGGTCACGATCCCGCGGGTGGGCGAGACCTCGACGACGACGCGGGTGGACATGGACCGCGCCGGCGAGATCACGGCCGAGGTGGAACTACGGCACGTCTACGTCGACGCCCAAACGCGCGCGAAGACGCCGATGCCCGACGCGATCCGCTCGGTTCTCGCCCGCTACGCGGTCGCGTAACGCTCGGCCGCCCGTGCCTTGCGCTTCTCCGCCTCGACCTCGCGGTCCTTCGGTGGCGCATTGGTCACGAGCCGGTCGAGCAGCTCAGTCGTCGCAGCGACCACGGCGTCGATGGCGTCGTTGAAGGCCTCTTCGTTGGCCTTCGACGGCTTCGTCGATCCGCTGATCTTGCGCACGTACTGAAGAGCAGAAGCCTGGATCTCCTCGTCGGTCGCTGAGGGCTCGAAATTGTGGAGGGTTCTGATGTTTCGGCACATGACACCAGCGTAGCCAGGCGCGGCATTCTCGGCTAGGCTGCGCGCCGCATGGGACTGCTGACGATGGAATCGATCGGGCCCGACGGCGAGCGGTTGGCCCTTGCCGCCGGCGATGTCACAGACATCGCGGTCGGCTGGGACGGGGAGTTCAACTCCGCGACCTTCGACTCCGACGACCTCGAAGGCGCCGAGCTCGAAGCCGTGATCTTCGACGCTCTCGGCAATCTCAACTCCGAGTGGCGCGAGCACCTCAAGGTCGCGGAGTAGCCGCCCGCCCCTAGGCACACTCCGCGCGCCACACGCGCGCCCCGGGGCGCGATCGTGGGCGGCATGGCGGAAGGACGGGAGTTCACGCATCCCATCCATGACGAGATTCCCGTCCTTCGGGAGATGGACCTCCGGGTGGACGATGTGATCGCACGGATCGCAGCGCTTCAACACGGACGCGTCGCTCGCACACAGCTCCTCCACGCGGGCGTCGGGCGTGGTGCGATTGCGGGGCGGCTGGCCCGCGGGCAGCTGCGGCAGGTCCATTACGGCGTCTACGCCGTCGGACACGAGGCGCCGAGCCTGCACGCACGGTGGACGGCCGGCGTTCTCGCGGTGGACGGGCGGGTGGGGGTGGCTCAGGGCGTCCGGGCGGCCCTGTCACACCAGTGCGCGGCAATGCTTTGGTGCGGACTCGAACCCGGGGCCGGCCTCGTCCATGTCACCTGCCCAGACAAGCGCCGGCGGCAATCGGGCATCGTGCTGCACCGCGCCGCGCTACCCGTCGACGAGGTTCGCATCCACGATCTCATCATCGTGACCTCGCCCGCAAGGACAACCCTGGACCTGGCCGCCGGCTTCCACAGTCACCGGCTCGAGCGGCTGGTGCGTGACCTCGAGTTCCGAAGGCGCGTGACGTACGCGGAACTCGAGGAGATTCTCGACCGGTATCCGCGAAGGCGCGGGCGTCAGAGGCTGGCCGCAATCGTGGCCCGGGCAAGTGGAGAACGCGGGCGAACGAAAAGCGGCCCGGAAGACCGGGTGCGACGCTTCGTCCGCACACTCCCCCTACCTGCGCCGGAAGCGAATGCGGTGTTGCCAACGCACGGGCGCTCGTACGAGGTCGACCTCTACTGGCCCGAAGTGCGACTCGCAGTCGAGATCGACAGCGTCGCCGCCCACCAGACCGCGTTCAGCTACGAGGAGGACCGCCGCCGCGATCGCGCACTCGGGGCCGTCGGCGTTCACGTCATACGAGTCACAGAGGACGCATTCCTCCGGGACCGCGCCGCGGTCGGTCGCGAGATCGTCGCGACGTGGAATGGTCGGAAGGACGGGAGTTACGGCACGGCCGTGATGCCCAAACTCCCGTCCTTTGGGCCGGCGGCTAGCCCAGGCGCTCCTTCAGCGCCTCGAGCTGCTTCGTGATCTCGGCCGGCAGGTCGCTGCCGAACTTCGCCAGGTGCTCCTCGACCTGCGGCAGCTCGGAGCGGAGCGCCTCCTCGTCGACGGTGAGCAGCTCGCGCATCGCCTCCTCGGAGACGTCGACGCCCTCGAGTTTCAGCGTGCCCTCGGCGGGGACGAGCCCGATCGGGGTCTCGGTCGCCTCTGCCTTCCCCTCGCAGCGACGGAAGATCCACTCGAGCACGCGGCTGTTCTCGCCGAAGCCGGGCCAGAGGAAGCCTCCCTCGGCGTCCTTGCGAAACCAGTTGACGTAGAAGATCCGCGGCAGCGTCTCGGGGTCGGCCTGCTTGCCGAGCTCGAGCCAGTGGCGGAAGTAGTCGGCCATGTTGTAGCCGCAGAAGGGCAACATCGCGAACGGGTCGAAGCGGAGCTGGCCGACTGTGCCGAAGGCGGCCGCGGTCATCTCCGAACTCATCGTCGCGCCGCAGAAGACGCCGTGCTCCCAGTCGAACGCCTCGCGCACGAGCGGCACGACGCTGGCGCGGCGGCCGCCGAAGAGGAAGGCGTCGATCGGGACGCCGGCCGGGTCCTCCCACTCGGAGGCGATCGACGGCGCCTGCGCCGCCGGGACCGTGAAGCGGGCGTTCGGGTGCGCTGCGGGGTCCTCGGACTCCGGCGTCCAATCCTCGCCGTGCCAGTCGATCGCGTGCGCCGGCGGCTCGCCGGTCATGCCCTCCCACCAGACATCGCCGTCGTCGGTGAGCGCGCAGTTGGTGAAGATCGTGTTCTTCTCCACGGCCTCCATCGCGTTCGGGTTCGTCTTGTAGCCGGTGCCGGGGGCGACGCCGAAGAAGCCGGCCTCGGGATTGATCGCGTAGAGGCGGCCGTCGTCGCCGAACTTCATCCAGGCGATGTCGTCGCCGATCGTCTCCACCTCCCAGCCCTCCAGGGTCGGGATCAGCATCGCCAGGTTGGTCTTCCCGCAGGCCGAGGGGAAGGCGCCGGTGACGTACTTGACCGTCCCCTCGGGCGAGGTCAGCTTCAGGATCAGCATGTGCTCGGCCATCCAGCCCTCGTCGCGGGCCATCACCGAGGCGATCCGCAACGCCAGGCACTTCTTTCCGAGCAAGGCATTCCCGCCGTATCCGGAGCCGTAGGACCAGATCTCGCGGGTCTCCGGGTAGTGGACGATGTACTTCGTCTCGGCGTTGGTCGGCCAGGGGACGTCCTTCTCACCCTCCGCGAGCGGCGCGCCGATCGAGTGCACGCACGGGACGTACTCGCCGTCGGCGCCGAGCGTCTCGAGCGCAGCGGTGCCCATCCGGGTCATGATCCGCATCGAGACGACGACGTAGGGCGAGTCCGTGACCTGGATCCCGACCTGCGACTTGTCGGAGCCGAGCGGTCCCATTGAGAACGGGATCACATACATCGTCCGGCCCTTCATGGCGCCGTCGAAAAGATCCTGGAGCGTGCTCCGCATCTGCTCGGGGTCGGTCCAGTTGTTGTTCGGCCCGGCGTCCTCCTCCCGCTCGGAGCAGATGTAGGTGCGGTCCTCGACCCGGGCGACGTCGCTCGGGTCCGACCAGGCGAGGTAGGAGTTCGGCCGCTTCGCGTCCGAGAGCTTGCGGAAGGTGCCTGCGTCGACGAGTTCCTGGCAGAGGCGGTCGTACTCCTCCGCAGAGCCGTCACACCAGTAGACGGAGTCGGCCTGCGTCAGCGCGGCGACCTCCTTCACCCAACCGGCCAGCTTCCGGTTCTCGGTCGGGGCCTCGACGGCGGTCGTCTCGCTCAACGGGTCGTCAACTCCTTTTCAGGCGCAGTGTGCGCGTCGGGGCGGCCCACCCGGCCGCCGGGAAGGCCGTCATTGTGGCATCCACGGTTTGGCCGTGGCGTACGAGGGAAGGTCACATTCATGCTCGGATTGATCCTCTACCTCATAATCTTCGGCGCAATCGCCGGATACGTCGCCCGCCTCCTCGTTCCCGGCCCGGACAAGATCGGTTTTCTGCGAACGGTCGC
This sequence comes from uncultured Solirubrobacterales bacterium, assembly GCA_963797995.1. Taxonomy (GTDB): domain Bacteria; phylum Actinomycetota; class Thermoleophilia; order Solirubrobacterales; family 70-9; genus WHSW01. The sequence continues at coordinate 133,186 of CAWCRP010000008.1, read as the reverse complement.
GCTTGGAATCGTCGGCAGCTTCATCGGCGGCTTCCTCGGATACGTGCTCTTCGACAAGGATTTCGGTGAGGGCGCGATCCAGGCCTCCGGGATCATCGGCTCGATCATTGGCGCGATCATCGCCCTCCTGATCTACCGCGCGTTCACCGGCGGCCCGACGCCGGCCCGCCCCGTCAGCCGCTAGAGCTCCGCGACCACCTCTTCCGCCGCTCTTCTCCCCGAGGAGACGGCGCCGTCCATGTAGCCGTTCCAGCTCGTCGCGGTCTCCGCGCCCGCCCAGTGGATCGAGCCGACCGGCTCGCGCAGCGCGGATCCGTAGTCGGTCCAGCCGCCCGTCGGCATGAAGCCGCCGTAGCACCCGCGCGACCACGGGTCCGCCGCCCAGGCACGGTCGACGTAGTCGACCGGATCCGCCGCGGCCGGGCCGAACATCGAGGCGAAGCGAGGCAGCGACCATGTCCCGGCGCTCCTCCCGCGAGAGGTCGGCCGCGGCCCGCGCCGCCCGCCCCTCGAGGAATCCGAGCAGCACGCCCGGAGAGCCGTCGGGCGGGGAGTTGTCGAAGCCGACCGATACCGGCCCGCTGACGCTGGTGACGGCGCCCGAGAGCCCCTCGGCGCGCCAGAACGGCTGCTCGTAGACGGCCATGCACTTGACCACGCTCCCCTGCGCCATTCTCTGCGTGAGCCCGTCGCGGACCGCGGGCATCGGCGGCGCGTACTCGATCCGCCCCGCGAGCACCGGCGGGACGGCGACGATCACCCGCTTCGCCCGCACGATCAACCGGTCCGACAGGACCGTCGCCCAGACGCCCTCGTCGGCGATCGCGCGCACCGGCGTCGCCAGCTCGACCGCGTCCTCGCCGAGCTCCTCCGCCATGCGGATCGAGATCAGCTGAGTGCCGCCGACGACGCGGTCCTGCTGCGCGCCGCCCTCCGTGTCGGTGAGCAGCTCGAGCGAGCCGGCCGAACGGGTGTAGAAGAGAACGTGGAGGAGCGAGACGTCCTCCGGCTCCGCCGCCCAGACGCCGATGATCGCGAGCCGCAGGATGTCGCGCGCGACGGCCGTGCGCACGTTCCGCTTCATCCACGTCGCGAACGTCTGCGAGTCCCAGCGCGCTGCCTTCGGCGCCTCCCACGGAGCCTCCGGCGGAATCTGCGCGGCCATCGCGTCGAGGCGCTTCATCGCCATTCCGACCTCGATCAGCCCGAGCGGATTCGCCCGCGGGATCGTCCCGGTGTAGTGGCTCGTCCGGCCCTTGCGCTCGAAGATGCTCTTCCCCGCGATGTAGGTCGGGAAGGTCTCGAGGCCGAGCTCGGCGATCAGCTCATTGATCCGCTCCTGCGTCGGGCCGACCCACTGTGCGCCGATCTCCACGATCTTGCCGTCGCCGATCGGCTCGTTCAGCGTCCTGCCGCCGACCCGGTCCCGGGCCTCGAGCACGATCGCCTCGTGGCCGGCGGCACGGATCGCGCGAGCGGCCGAGAGGCCTGCGAGGCCGGCCCCGACGATCGCGACGTCCGCGGTCCGTTCCTCGACTTCGGGCGCCACCGGCGCGATCCTACGGAGTCCGGCCGCCACGTCGCCGGATGCATGTAGGGTTCCGCGCCGCCGCATGCGCTTCTACGAATACGAGTCACGCCGCCTGGTCGAGCGCGCCGGAATCCCGGTGACGAAGTACGGCTTCTGCACGACCGCCGCCGAGGCCCGCGCCGCGGCCGAGGAGATCGGCGGCTCGACCGTGATCAAGTCGCAGGTGCTGACCGGCGGCCGGATGAAGGCGGGCGGGGTCAAGTTCGCCGACACGCCGGAGGAGGCGGAGGCGCACGCAGCCGAGATCCTCGAGCTCGAGATCGGCGGTCACATGCCGGTCGGAGTGCTCGTCGACCCGAAGGCCGAGGTCGCGCACGAGTACTACGCCGCCGTGCTCTGGGACGGGCGCGCGAAGCGGCCGATGATGCTCTTCTCGGACATGGGCGGAATCGATATCGAGCAGGTCGCCGAAGAGCACCCCGACCACGTCGGCCGTGGCCACCTCTCGAACCTGCATCCGATCGCCGATTTCGAGGCGAAGCAGACGGTCGCCCGCTGCGGCATGTCCGGCTCCGACCTCAATCGCGCGACGGCGGTGCTGGCCAAGCTCGCCCGGATGCAGCGCGACTACGACATGACCCTGGCTGAGATCAACCCGCTGGCGAAGCTCGCGGACGGCTCCTTCGTCGCCCTGGACGCGCACATGGAGATGGAGGACGAGGCGGTCGGCCGCCACAAGCAGGTGCTCGAGGAGATCGGCGTCGACCTCGACGAGCCGCGCGAGCTCTACGAGCCCTCGGACTTCGAGCGCAACGTGAAGGAGATCGATGCCGCCGACCACCGGGGCGTGATCCAGGGCAAGGACCACGGCTTCGAGGGCAACCTCGGCCTCGTGATCGGCGCCGGCGGCGGCTCGCTGACGCTTACAGACGCGGTCCGCTCCCAGGGGGGCAAGCCCGCGAACTACGCGGAGATCGGCGGCAACCCCTCGGTCGCCAAGTCGAAGGGCCTGGCGATGGAGGTCCTGAAGAAGGACGGGGTCGAGAAGATCGCGGTGATGATGTCGATCGTCTCCAACACCAGGGTCGACATCGTCGCCCGCGGCGTGATCAAGGCCTGCCTCGAGCTCGGCAAGGATCCGGCCGAGACGATCGCCGTGTTCCGCATCCCAGGCGCCTGGGAGGAAGAGGGCGCGAAGATCCTCGGCAAGTACGGGATCGAGTTCCGCGACCGGCAGACATCCATGTGGGAAGCGGCGGGCGAGGCTGTCGCCAAGATCCAAGGCGGCGCGGAATGAGCGTCCTGCTCCACGAGGACTTCACCTTCATCGTCCAGGGCATCACGGGGCGTGAGGCCGTCAACCTGACCCGCGAGTGCCTCGACTACGGATCGAAGATCGTCGGCGGGGTCACCCCCGGGCGTAAGGGCCGCGAGGTCCATGGCGTGCCCGTGTTCGACACCGTCGAGCAAGCGGTCGAGCATCACGGCTCGCCCCCCGACGGCGCGGTCGCGACCGTGCCGCCCGCGTTCACAAAGGATGCGGTGCTGGAAGCGATCGAAAACGGGATCAAGCTGATCGTGATCGTCACCGAGCGGATCCCGCGCGCGGACGTCGCGCAGATGGTCGAGCTCGCCAACGAGCGCGGCGCCCGCATCATCGGCCCAAACTGCCTCGGGCTGATCGCCCCCGGCGTCGCCAAGATGGGCGGTATCGGCGGCCCGGCGAAGGACGCGCGCAAGGCCTACGAGCCGGGCCGCGTCGGCGTCATGTCCCGCTCCGGCGGCATGACCACGGAGATCTCCTCCTCCCTCACGGCCGCGGGCCTCGGAGTGTCGACCGCGATCTCGATCGGCGGCGACGCGATCATCGGCTCGACCTACGCCGAGCTCATGCCTCTCTTCGAGGAGGACGAGCAGACCGAGGGGATCGTGATCTACACGGAGCCCGGTGGCCGCATGGAGGCCGAGCTCGTGGACTGGCGAGAGGCCAACAACTCCAGGCTCCCGATCGTCGCCTTCATGGCGGGGAAGTTCATGGACGACGAGGAGATGCAGGGGATGAGCTTCGGCCACGCGGGCACGATCGTCGAGGGCAAAGAGGACTCGGCGACGGAGAAGATCGCGCGCCTCGAAGCCGCCGGGATCCCGGTGGTCGAGCGGATCGACCAGATCCCCGATCGGGTCAAGGAGGCGCTGGGCTGATGGGCGAAGAGCTACACGGCGTCTTCATCGACGTCGAGGTCTCCGGCGAGGCCGAGAGCGACCCCGAGTTGGCGAAGAAGCTCGAAGAGGTCTGCCCGGTGAACATCTTCAAGGCGACCGAGTCGGGCACCGAGGTCGTCCGGGAGAACCTCGACGAGTGCGTCCTTTGCGAGCTCTGCCTCGACGCCGCTCCGCCCGGCACGGTCGTAGTCAAGAAGCTCTACGACGACACCGAGCTGCGCCGCTAGGCGCCCGGATGGAACGCGACCAGCTCCTCGCGGTCGCTGCCCCCGGAGACTGAGATTGCGACCACCGGCCCGACGCCGGGGGCGTAGAACTTGTATTCGAGGATCTTCGGCTCGAGCGGGTTTGTGTCGCGGGTCATCAGTACGTCTTCGTAGTGGCCGGCGGGCACCTCGGCTTGCTCGGAGAGGGCAACGATGGCGCCCTCATCCTCGGCCTCGCCGCGGTAGTACTCCTGGCGGTATGACAATCCCGGCGCGGGCTCGGCCGGCATGATCACGCCCGGCTCGGCGCCGTCGACGCCGGCCTCGAACGAGCCCACCGTCGAGACGGGCTTGCCGTTCTCGTACTCCGTCGTGTCCTCGCCCAGGTACCAGACGTTGCCGTCCGCGTCCTGGGCATACCAGTCGTCCGTAACCTCGACGAATTCGCCGTCCTCGGTGACCACGTCGTGGACGACGCGGGCCTCGATCCCGTTGGCGATCGCCTTCGTCCGCGGCGTGACGGTGACGACGACTCGCTGCTCCGCACCTTCGCTGTCGGTCTCCCGGTAGACCCACCGCGACCCAACGGCCATCGGCCAGTAAGGGTTGTCGATTCGGGTCGTGAACTCATCGGGATCGAGCGTCGTGTGCTCACCGCCGACCGGCAACGACGCGGCTGCCGGGGGCGACGGCGGGTCGCCGCCGCCGCAGCCGGCGAGGACGCCGGTGGCCGCCGCCAGGAGAGCGAGTCGTCGCACCGTCATGGCTACTCGTCCGCCTCGGCGCCCTCGTCCTCGCCGGCGCCGTCGTCCTCGCTGCCGACCACGTTGAACTCGCGATCGAGCTGTACATCGACCTGGCTGCCGTCGTCGCGGGTCACCTCGACCTCGTAGAGGCTCTCCTCGTCGCCGACCTCGGTCTCGGTCACGGTGCCTTCGCCGACCTCGTCGAGCGCCGCCTGGCTTGCCTGGTCGATCGCGCTCGCCGGGATGGCCTGTTCGCTTAAGGCCGCGTCATCGTCGCCGCCGGTCGCCGCGGCCACGCCGACGCCACCCGCGGCGATCGCCAGTGCCGCGACGCCGGCGACCGCGATGCCGCGCTTGGTCCTCAGTGCTTCTCTCATCCTGTCCGCCTCCTTGGTTGAACGCATGAACGTCTGGAACGACCAACCTAGGAGGCGTGGCTGAGACTCTCCTGAGAGCGGAACGGCAACGTGATTCGGACTGTGGTTCTGTCGCCGGGCACGATCTCCGCCGCACCTCCGTGAGCCTCGGCGACCGCCCTGACAATCGCGAGGCCGAGGCCGGCGCCGGCGCGGCCGCTCGCGCCCTCGGCACGCGCGGCGTCCGCGGTGGCGAACCGATCGAAAGCTCGCGGGGCGATCGCGGGGGCGAACCCGGGACCGGAGTCGGACACCTCGAGCGCGACGGCGCCGGGCACGCCGCTCGCGGCGAGAAGCACGTCGCCGGCTCCATGGCGGAGCGAGTTGTCAAGCAGGTTCCCGAGCGCCTGTCGCAGCCGCAGGCGGTCGGCGCGTATCTCGAGGCCCGGGCCCGCCTCGACTCTGATCGCCCGCCCGCGCTCAGCGGCACGACGCTCGAAGCGTGTCGCAACCTCGGCGAGCCCGGCGCGGGCCTCGAAGACCTCTAGGTGGAGTGGGAGCGCGTGGTCCGCCGCCCGAGCCAGCACCAACATGTCCTCGGCGAGTGCAGCGAGCGCGTCGCACTCCTCGATCGCAACCACGACCGAGGCCCGCGCGTCAGGTCCGAGGTCGCCCGCCAGGAGCGCTGCGTCGAGCTCGGCGCGGATCACAGCGATCGGGCTGCGCAGATCGTGACTGGCGTCGGCGACGAAGCGCTGCTCTCGCTCGAACGACGCTCGCAGCCGGGCGAGCATCTCGTTCAGGGTTTCTCCGAGCCGCCGTATCTCGTCGCGGGCCTTGGGCAGCGGCAGCGCCTCTTCCCCACGTTGAAGCGAGATGCCCGCTGCCCGGCGCCGCATCGCCTCGACCGGGCGCAGACCTGCGCTCGCGAGCGCGTAGCCGAGCAGTGAGGCGAGAACGATCGCGATCGGCCCGCCGATCGCAAAAGAAGTCACGAGATTGGCGAGCGTCTCGTCGCGGTCCTCGAGCGACTGGCCGACGACGGCGACGAGGCCGCCGGGAAGAGGCGCAGCGAGGATCCTGCATTCGCCGTCAACGCCCTCGACGGCTCGCTCCAACCGCAACCCTCCTGCGGCTGCCTCGGCGGCCGCGGTCGAGGTCAGCACCGCTCCGGCCTGCCCCGGGGAGGATTCGACGAGCGCGCCATCGACGCTCAGCACCTGAGCGAACCCGTCCTCGGCCTCCGCCGGCGCGCCAGGGTCGGCCGAGGCAGGCGTGACCGCCGCGACCCGCATCGCGAGGGCGTCGTCGACCGCCTCGGTCAGGTCGGACTCGAGCCTGACATAGACGAACGCGGCCGCGACGATCAGGAGCGCCGCCATCGCGAGCGCGAATGTCGCCGTAAGGCGCGCCCGGATTGGAATCCTGCTCACCGTCCGCCGTCCGTTCGCAGCCTGTACCCCGCTCCGCGAACGGTCTCGATCGACTCGAGGCCGAACGGCCGGTCGATCTTCTCGCGCAGGTAGCGGACGTAGACCTCGACCACGTTGGAGCGAGCCTCATAGCCGAGCTCCCAAGCGGCCTCCAGCAGCTGATCCTGCGAAAAGACGTGACCGGGGTGCCGCATCATTGTCTCGAGCAGCACGTACTCGCGGGGGGAGAGCATCACCGGCTCGCTGCCGCGTGAGACCTCATGTGTAGCCGGGTCGAGCCGGAGGTCTCCCACCTCGAGCACTGCCGGACGTTCTCGCGGGCCACGGCGGACGAGCGCACGCAGGCGCGCCAGCAACTCGGCAAGCGCAAAAGGCTTGGTCAGGTAGTCGTCGGCGCCTTGATCGAGTCCGCGGATCCGGTCCTCGACCGCGTCACGCGCCGTCAGCATGATCACGGGCGCCCACACGCCGGCATCGCGCAACCGGCAGCAGGTCTCGAAGCCGTCGAGCGCACCCGGGAGCATTACATCGAGGACGACCGCGTCGTACTCGACGGCCCGGGCGAGGCGCAAAGCCTCATCGCCCTCGGTGGCGATGTCCGCGATCAGCCCCTCATAGCCGAGACCTCGGCGAAGTGCGGCGGCAAGCCGCCGATCGTCCTCGACGACGAGTACGCGCATGCATTCATTGTCCCGCCGAATATGAGAATCAGCTGAGAGACCGGCTCGGGCCTAGTCGTCGACGTCCCCTTCGAAGATGGCGAACGCGGCGCCCTGCGGGTCGTGAAGCACGGCGATCCGCCCGGGCGGGATGTCGAATGCGGGCGCCAGGACCCCGCCACCCAGCTCGCCGCCCTTGGTGACGGTGTCGTCGACCGACGCCGTCGTGAAGTACGGCAGCCAGTGCGGAGGAATGCCCGCCTCGGCTTGCTCGGGCGCCAGCTCGCGCATCCCACCGTTCGTGCCGTTCGCGGCACCATCGTGATAGATCCCCCAGTACGGCGGGAAGTCGTCGCCCACGTCGAGCGCGTCGAACCGCCAGCCGAACAGGCCCTCGTAGAACGACTTCGCCTGGTCCGGCTCGTTCGTGGCCAGCTCGTTCATCGTCAGGCAGCCCGGGTCGTTGACGAGAGTCGCCCCGATCGTCTCGCCGGCCTCCCACACGCCGAACGCGGCGCCCGCCGGATCGGCGATCACCGCCATGCGGCCGGCATCCATCACGTCGAACGCGGGCGCGTGCACCGTGCCGCCGAGCTCAGCCGCGCGGGCTGCAGCGTCGTCGGCGCTCGCAACCGTGACGTAGGAGAACCAGTTCGGTGGGACGCCCGCCTCGCGCTGGTCCTGCATCTGCTCCACGATCGCGGCGACCCTCTCACCCTCGATCTGCATCAACGAGTAGACGCCGCCGTCGGGGATCTCCTGGTCGTCGGCCTCCCACCCGAAGAGCCCGCCGTAGAACTCCTTCGCCGCGTCGGGCTGCGTGGTCGAGAGCTCGATCCAGCTGAACGTTCCCGGCTCGTAGCTAGTGCGCTTTCCCATTTGCCTCGGCCCTCCGCTTCGTTTCCGTGTGATCGGGGTTGGATACTGCACTAACCGATGAAGCCAAGACGTGAACATCTCGCTGCGGTCGCCCTGGCCGCGATCCTGATCGTCTCCGCCGGCGTTCCCGCAGGGGCGAAGCCGCCGAAGCCCCCGAAGCCGCCAAAGCCGAAGGTCACGCTGCTGACCGTGAACGAGCAGGCGGCCGTGGAGAAGCGCGCGATCACGATCCTCGTCGAGGCGAAGAAGGGCGCCGAGGCCAAGGCCAGCGGCGACGTCGTCGTCGACGGCTACCCCGAGGACTTCCCGTTCGAGCTCGGACAGGTGACGAAGCCGCTCCGTAACAAGCAGGCGAAGATCTCGTTCCCGCTCAGCGCGCGGAAGATCGAGCTGATCACGTTCGCCGCCGACACGTGCCGCGGGACCTCGGTCACCGTCCGTGCCGAGGTGAAGAAGCGCGTCCGCACGGTCAGCGGCAACCTCGCCGTGCCCTCTGACTGCTGAGCCACCACGACTGCCGACAGGCGGGGGTGAGGGCGTTCACCCCTTGGGGGCCTACCGAGCGCCGGTGTGGTGACAGACGATGACCGAGTCGATCGGACCACCCACCCAGAGAGGCAATGAGAATGCTCAGTACGAAGATTCGCGCTTCGGCCGCCGCTGTTGTCGCCGCCGCCGCGCTGTCGCTCACCGGCGTCGCGACAGCCGCGACGACCAGCTCGATCACGCCGTCGAAGACCACGGCGACGGCGGTTTCGCAGCCCACGAAGCCGACGAAGCCGAAGGCAACCACGCCAACCTCGACCGCTCGGACGACCGCCCAATACCAGACCGGCGCCGGCGCCAGCCAGTGGTGCCAGGACCAGGCGGGCCTCGCCAACGATTGGCTCGAGGAAGGCGACGACCGCTGGATCGAGGGCGATGATGTCGGCGCGGGTGAGGCCGAGCACAACGGCGACGTGATCGCCGGCGCCGCCAACGCGAACGGCTGCGAGCTCTTCCAGATCTACTAGGCCCACCCCCGGCCGCAGTGAACGCCCCGGCCCCGGTCGGGGCGTTCGCACGTAATCGCTCTATAAGTCCGGGACCGATGCCCGACGTCGCGCGCCCATGAACCTGATCGAGGACCTGCTCGAGCAGTTCCCTTCCTCGAGACCGGCCCTGCTCGCGATCGGGGCCGACGGCGAGCGCCGGGTCTGGCACTTCGGTGAGCTGATCGCGATGTCGGCGGGGCTCTCGGGCGCCTTCGCCACTCGCGGGGTCGGCCGCGGTGATGTCGTCCTGACCCTGGTCGGCAACCGGCTCGAGTGGGTGCTGGCGATGCTGGCCTGCTGGCGGATGGGCGCCGTCCCGCTCCCCTGCAACACGCAGCTTCGTCGGCAGGACCTGGAGTTGCGGGCCGCGATCACGAACCCGCGGCTCTGCGTCGCCGACGCGGATCTCGCGGCCGCGCTGCCGGAGGGCCTCGAGGTGATGACCCTCGCCGAGATCGCCCGCGTCCTCGACGAGGATCGCCCGCAGGACATGCCGGCCGCGCCCGCGGACCTCCAGCCCACCGACCCGGCGCTGATCGTCTTCACCTCCGGAACCACGGGGGAGCCGCGCGCCGCGCTCCACGCCCAGAGGTACCTGCCGGGCAATCGCGTCCAGGCAGAGCACTGGCTCGGCGCCCGCGACGGCGATCTCGTGTGGTGCACCACGGCGACCGGCTGGTCGAAGTCGGCCCGCAACGTGTTTCTCGCGCCCTGGCTCTGCGGAGCGGCAGCGATGCTCGTCGACGGCCGCTTCGACCCGGAGTCCCGCCTCGCCCTCGCAGAGCGGGAAGGCGTCGACGTCCTCTGCCAGGCGCCAACCGAGTACCGGGTGCTGTCGAAGCGGACCGAGCTCCGTCCGATCCCGTCCCTGCGGCGGCTCGTCTCCGCGGGCGAGCCGCTCGACCCGTGGGTGCTCGACGCATTTCGCGACGGTCTCGGGCTCGACGTCCACGACGGCTACGGCCAGACCGAGACCGGCCAGCTCACGGGCAACCTGGTCGGCGAGACCGCTCGAGCCGGGTCGATGGGCAAGCCGTTGCCGGGCTTCGACCTGCGGATCTCCGATGGCGAGCTACAGCTCCGCGCCGCCAGCTGCCCGACCTTCTTCGACCGCTATCTCGACGGCGAGCCGTTCGCGGGAGAGTGGTGGCCGACGGGCGACGGCGTCCGCCAAGACGACGACGGCTACCTCTACTTCGAGAGTCGCCGCGACGACCTGATCCTCTCGGCCGGCTACCGGATCGGCCCGTTCGAGGTGGAGGCGGCACTGCTCTCACACCCGAACGTCGCCGAGGCGGCGGCGGTGCCCGCCCCGGACGCGGAACGCGGCGCGGTCGTCCGCGCGGTCGTCGTGCCCCGCGGCCGCGAGCCGTCGGAAGAGCTCGCGGCCGAGCTTCAGGAGCACGTCAAGTCGGTGACCGCTCCCTACAAGTACCCGCGCATCGTCGACTTCGCGACCGAGCTCCCGCGGACGTCGAGCGGCAAGGTGAAGCGGGCGGAGCTGCGCTGAGCGCAACCCCGCCTCGCACCGCGGTCAGCCGTGGCGCAACTTCAGCCGCTTCGCCACCTTCGCCTTCGCGGGGCCGGCCTTGACCGTGCCGGTGAACATGACCTTCTTCGCGGTCTCGAGCTTGGTCAGCGAACGGCGCTTGACCTTCAACTTCATCGTCTTGCGCTTGCCGGGCTTGGCCTTCGCCTTGCCGGCCTTGGTCGCCTTCGTGCTTCGCTTGCCCTTCTCGCGGGCGGTGAGCTTGAACTTGCACCTCGCCCGGGCCTGCTTCTTGCACTTGACCTTCACGTAGATGTAGCCACCGCGCAGGGTCGCGCTGAGGAGTCCGCCCGGGGCCGCGCTCGAGTTGCCGCCGTTGTTCGCGGTTCCGGAGGAGCCACCACCGTCGTCTCCGCCGCCACCGCCGCCGTTCCCGCCACTGCCGCCGGGCGTGGTCCCGCCGGGCGCCTCGGTCTTCGTCGCCCGCAGGACGACGTCGTCGACGTCGAAGGAGCCACTCGGCACCAGGGCGACCGGCATGTCGAGATCGGTGACGAGCCGGATCCGGTACTCGTGGCCGAGAACGAGCTGACCGGGCGCGATCGCGGCACTCCCACCACTGCCCCACGCCGGTGCCTTCGCCACCTTTGTTTCCGGAATCACGGTCGTCGCGCCGAGAGCGAGATCGTCGAGCAGCACCGTGCGATCGACGTCGCTGAGGAGATCGATCAGGGCGTTGGCGTCGTTGCGGGCGCCGAAGGAGATCTGCACGCTCGTCGGCTGCGCCCCGGCGGCGCCGTTGTAGACGAAGTTCGGGCTCGTCCACGTCGTCCTCGTCGTGGTCAGCAGGCTGCCGAGGCCGATCACGCTGCTGCGCAGGAAGCCGTCGCCGGCGCCGGCGGTACCTCCCGTAGCGACGTGGAACCCGGTCACCTGGGGACAGGTGACGCCCGGCAGGCAGAGCACGTTGCTGCGCTCAACCCCGGCGGTCCAGCCACCGTCCGAGCCGGCGAAGCCGCGTGCGTCCGGGGCCGGCGGGTAGTCGGTGACGACATCGGCGCTCGCGACACCCGGGGCGGCGCTGAGACTCAGCGCGGCGGCGGACAACGCCGCGCTGATGAACAGCTTCCTTGCGTTCATTGCGATCCTCCTTGATTGATGCCTGGGAGGTGGGGTTCGTGGGTGCGGTGGTTCCTCCTCTAAATGACGACGGCCGGGTCAGATGACCCGGCCGTCGCCGCTAGGGATGTTGAAGCCGAACTAGCGCTTGATCAGCTTCAGCTTCGTGAACTTCGTCGTCCGCTCCTTCGCCGAACGCTTCTCGCGCAGGACGGACTTCAGAGTCACGCTGTCGAGCTCCTGGAGCTCGCTGCGGTACTGGAACCGGATGCGGGCGCGTACGACCTTGCCCTTCTTCGCGCTCACGACCCGCTGGATCGGGAACGTGTAGCGCGTACCACCCTTCGTGCGGAAGATGGTGGCGCGGCTGAAGCACTTGCCCTTCGTTTGGACTCCCAGGCACTGCATCTTGATGAACAGGTTGCGACCGTCGAACACGGCGCTGTTGCCGGCAACTCCGCCGGCACCACCACCGCCGCCGTCACCGTCGCCACCGCCGCCGTTGCTGCCCGGCCCGTTCGGCGTCGGATCGCAGGCATCGCCCACGCCGTCACCGTCGGTATCCGTCTGGGTCGGGTTCGCAATGGTCGGGCAGTTGTCCTGACCGGTCGGGATGCCGTCGCCGTCGGGATCGTTGTTCGGCGGGTTCGGCCCGTTCGGGGTCGGGTCGCAGGCATCGCCCACGCCGTCACCGTCTGCGTCGGCCTGGCTCGCGTTCGGAATGGTCGGGCAGTTGTCCTGACCGGTCGGGATGCCGTCTCCGTCGGGGTCGTTGTTGGGCCCGTTCGGAGTCGGATCGCAGACGTCACCGGCGCCATCGTTGTCGGCGTCCTCCTGGCCCGGATTCGGGTTCAGCGGGCAGTTGTCCGTGCCCGTCGGAACGCCGTCGCCGTCGGGGTCGTTGTTGGGCCCGTTCGGAGTCGGATCGCAGATGTCGCCGGCGCCATCGCCGTCGGCATCCTCCTGGCCCGGGTTCGGGTTCAGCGGGCAGTTGTCCGTGCCCGTCGGAACGCCGTCGCCGTCGGGATCGTTGTCCGGCCCGTTCGGGGTCGGGTCGCAGAGATCGCCGACACCATCCGCATCCGCATCGGCCTGATTCGGGTTCGGGATGAAGATGCAGTTGTCCTGACTGTCGAGAACGCCGTCACCGTCGGTATCGGTCGGGTTGGTATCCGCCTTCGTCGCGCGCAAGAGCACGTTGTCGAAGTGAAACGACCCATCCGTCAGCACGCCGACGTTGGTCTCGACATTGGTCTGGATCCTGATCCGGTACTCATCCCCCAGGCGCAGCTGGCTCGGCTGGATGGGCGATGCCGGCAGGCTCGACCACTGCTCGACGTCCTGAATCGGCAGGTGGTCGTAGACGGTCACGGATCCGCCGCGAGTGACGTTGTCGAGGTAGACGTTCAGGAATCCATCCTCGAGCAGCTGGATCAGCGCCTCGGCATCGGTGCGCCTGTCCAGCGTCATGAAGACGTTGTCCGGCTCAGCGCCGCCGGCCCCGTCATAGACGAACGCCGGGCTCCGCCAGGTCGCCTTGGTGGTGGTCACCAGGTTCGCAACCCCGCCGATCTCGGTACGCAGATACCCGTCCGTGGCACCCTCCGCACCGCCTGTCGCCGAGTAGAAGTTGTCCACCGTCGGACAGGTGAGCGGCTGCAGCAGGCAGAGAACCTCCGCCAGCACCGGCTCACGTTCGACGGTTGCCGTCCATCCGCCTGCGGACGTCGCAAAGTTTCGCGCGTTTGAATCCGGGTGATAGTCGCTCGTCACCGCCGAGGCACTCGACGTGAACGCCGCTGCCCCCATGCAGGTGAGCGCAACCGCCACCAGCGATAGAACCTTCCGTGACTTCATCGATCCCCAACCTTCCCAGTTGAATGATGCGCCGCCTTTCCCACAAAGGCGTCACTGCCTCCCCACGAGGCGAAGCCCGGATACTACTCCAATACGGTTAGTACAAAGTGGGGATATTCGTCCAGGGGAGAATCTTGCAGCTCAGCCGTCGTCCTCCGCCGCGCGGCGCTTCACGACCTCGTCGAGCTCCTTGACCACGTCCGGATCCCGCAGCGTGGTCACGTCCCCGAGCTCGCGCCCCTCGGCGATGTCGCGCAGCAGGCGGCGCATGATCTTCCCCGAGCGGGTCTTCGGCAGGTCGTCCGCCCAGATGATCCGTTTCGGCCGCGCGAGCTTGCCGATCCGCTCGGCGACGTGATCGCGGATTTCGGCGACGAGCTCGTCGGACCCTTCGAGGCTCCCCTCGAGCGTGACGAAGGCGCAGACGGACTGGCCGGTGTCCTCGTCGGCCTGACCGATCACCGCCGCTTCGGCGACCTTCGAGTGCGAGACGATCGCCGACTCGACCTCTGCGGTGGAGAGCCGGTGACCCGAGACGTTGAGCACGTCGTCGACGCGGCCGATCACCCAGAAGTAGCCGTCTGAGTCCCTGCGCGCCGCGTCGCCGACGAAGTAGGTCTCGGGGCCGAACTTCGAGAAGTAGGTCTCGACGTAGCGGTCGTCGTCCTTGTAGAGGGTGCGAAGCATCCCGGGCCAGGGCCGGCGCAGGGCGAGCAGACCCTGCTCGGTGCCCGTCTCCTCCCCCTCCTCGTCGACGACCGCGGCCTCGACCCCCGGCAACGGCATTCCGGCCGAACCGGGCTTCGATCCCTGGGCGCCCGGCAGCGTCGTGATCATGATGTGGCCGGTCTCCGTCTGCCACCAGGTGTCGACGATCGGACAGCGCCCGCCGCCGATCACCTTCCAGTACCACAGCCACGCCTTCGGGTTGATCGGCTCGCCGACGCTCCCGAGCAGGCGCAGCGTCGACAGGTCGGCGCGCTCGGGGTACTCCGCCCCCCACTTGATGCAGGCGCGGATCGCCGTCGGGGCGGTGTAGAAGACGCTCACGCCGTAGCGCTCGCAGAGCTGCCACCAGATGTCCTTGTCCGGGTAGTCGGGCGCACCCTCGTACATCACCGAGGTCGCGCCGTTCATCAGTGGCCCGTAGACGATGTAGGAGTGGCCGGTCACCCAGCCGACGTCCGCCGAGCACCAGAAGACGTCGGACTCGGGCTTCAGGTCGAAGACGTACTTGGTCGTCCAGGCGACTCCGGTGAGGTAGCCGCCGGTGGTGTGGAGGATCCCCTTCGGCTTCGCCGTCGAGCCGGACGAGTAGAGGATGTAGAGCGGGTGTTCCGCGTCGAGCGGCTCCGCGGGGCACTCCGCCTCCGCCGCCTCGATCGCCTCGTCGTAGTAGATGTCGCGGCCCTCGGTCATGGGCACGTCGGCGCCGGTGTTCCGGACGACGACCACCGTCTCGATCGAAGGCACATCGCCGAGGAAGTCGTCAACCGAAGGCTTCACCTCGGCGACCTTGCCCTTGCGCCGCGCCGCATCCGCGGTGATCAGAGCCTTCGCCTCCGAGAACTCCATCCGCTCCTTCACCGCGGTTGGCGAGAAGCCGCCGAAGACGACGTTGTGGGGCGCTCCGATCCGCGCGCAGGCGAGCATCGCCACGACGACCTCGGGAATCATCGGCAGGTAGATCCCGACCACGTCGCCGGGCTCGACCCCGCGATCCTTCAGCACGTTCGCGAGCCGCTGGACATCGCGATGGAGGTCGGCGTACGTGACGTCGCGCGTCTCCCCCTCCTCGCCGTGCCAGTGAAACGCGACCCGGTCGCCGTTGCCGGCCTCGATGTGTCGGTCGAGGCAGTTGTAGGAGGCGTTCAGCTTGCCGTCGGCAAACCACTTGTAGAAGGGCGGGTTGGAGTCGTCGAGCACGGTCTCGAAGGGCTCGAACCAATCGAGCTCCCGCGCCAGCGAGGCCCACCACGCGTTCGGATCCTCGGCGGCCTTCTCGTGCAGGGACTCGTCCGTGACCAGCGCGTCGGAAGTGAACTCGGACGGCGGGTCGAAGCGCTCTTGCTCGAGCAGCTCCGTGATCTCCTCGCCCAATCCGCCGGTTGCGGCCTCCATCGTCTCTCCTTCGTTTTAGTGAGCGGGGACCGCGGACGCCGCCCGCGGTCCCCGCATCTTCCTACGGATGGACTCGAATCGTCAGGCGGTCGTGCCCTCCCGCGTCTTCGCCTCTTCCGCCGGCCCGGCGCCGTTGCCGGAGCCGTTCCTCGGCGCGTTGAGCGGGACCTCGGCGCCGAGTCCGGTGAGCGAGCGAACGTGGAGCTCCTCGAAGTGGCGCTCCGCCTTGGCCTCCGACCCGGAGAGCAGGGTCCCAAGGATGCAGCCCGCGAATCCCAGCGGCACCGAGATGATCGCCGGCTGCGTCAACTCGATCAATGGATTGGAGGAGACGTCGGGTCCCACCAGCACCAGGCCGACGGAGCTGACGACTCCGAACAACACCCCGGTTACCGCTCCGGTGGTGTTGAACCGTTTCCACGTCAACGCCAGCAACAGGGCCGGGAAGTTGGCGCTCGCGGCGACCGCGAACGCCAGCCCGACCATGTAGGAGACGTTCAGATCCGAGCCGCCGATGATCGCGACTGCGATGGCGACGGCGCCGATCGCGCCCGCTGCGAACCGGGCGACGACAACCTCCTCCTTCTCGGAGTCCCGGCCCTTGCGGATCACGTTCGACCAGACGTCGTGCGCGACGGCTCCCGAGGCGGAGATCACCAGCCCGGCGACCACCGCGAGGATCGTCGCGAATGCGACCGCCGCGATGATCGCCAGGAAGGCGTCACCGCCGACCGAGCCGACTCCGCCGCCGACCTCCTGCGCCAGCAACGGTGCCGCGAGGTTGCCTGCCTCATCGACTGCGCCCGTCGTCCCCGCTTCGCCGAGGATCGCTCGGGCGCCGAAGCCGAGGAACGTCGTCATGACGTAGAACGCCCCGATCAGCCCGACGGCCCAGACGACCGAGGACCGCGCGGCCTTCGCATCCGGCACGGTGAAGAACCGCATCAGGATGTGGGGCAGCCCGGCGGTGCCGAGCAGCAACGCGAGGCCGAGCGACATCGTGTCGATCGGGTTCTCGAACCGCAGACCGGGGCCGAGATACGCCGCGGGGTCGTCCGCCTGCGCCTCGGCCCGGTTGAAGAGCTCAACCGGATTCCAGCCCATCTTCCCGAGCACGAACAGCGAGAGCACCACCGTGGCCGTCATCAGCAGGCCGGCCTTGATGATCTGGACCCACGTGGTCGCCAGCATGCCGCCGAAGATCACGTAACAGAGCATGAAGATGCCGGTGACCAGGACGGCGACGCTGAAGTCGATGCCGACCAGCGCTTGGATCAGGGTGCCCGCGCCGACCATCTGCGCGATCAGGTAGAAGGCGACGACCGTCAGCGTGCCCAGCGCCGCGGCCACCCTCGCCGGCTTTTCGTTGAGCCGGAATGAGAGGACGTCGGCCATCGTGAACTTGCCCGAGTTCCTCATCCGCTCCGCGAGCAGATAGAGGACGATCAGGAAGGCGACGAGGAAGCCGACGGAGTACAGGAAGCCGTCGAAGCCGAAGAGGAAGATCAGCCCGGCGATCCCGAGGAACGACGCGGCCGACATGTAGTCGCCCGCGATCGCGAACCCGTTCTGCACGCCGGTGATCCCTCGGCCCGCGGCCCAGAACGTGGTCGCATCCTTGGTCTGCTTCGACGCCCAGTAGGTGATGCCGAGAGTGATCGCGACGACGACCGCGAAGATCGCGACCGCCTCGACATTGACCTCGGCGACCGGCAGCAGGGCGGCCATCAGTGCCGCACCTCGCCCGCCGGGCTATCGACCGGGCGGGGGGCGTCGGGGTTCTCCGTAGCCGCGGATTGCGCCGCGAGCGCACGCGCGGCGGCGGCCTTCGCCAGCGGATCGAAAACGCGATCGCTCTGACGCAGGTAGAGCCACCCGAGGACCCAGGTCATCACGAACTGGGTCAGGGCCAGCAGGTATCCGACCGTGAAGCCCTCGTAGATCGACTCGCCCATGAAGTCGGGGGCATAGCCGGCCAATGCGATGAAGCCGAAGTACCAGACGAAGACGAACGCGAGCACAGGGACGACGAACGAGCGTCGCCGCTGGAGCAACTCTTCGAACTCCGACGAGTGCGCTGCCGCGTTCCAATCCACCTCCGGGTGATGCTCGGATCCGCCGGCGGTTGGCTGAGCCATCTCTTCTCCCTCGTTGGGGTTGCCTCTCCTCAGCTCCCCGGGAGTCCCCCCGATATCCCGGGAGCCCAGATCTGCTCGTTCCTTTTCCCACGAGGGTTGCGCGCAAACCCGCCTCCGACCACTATCTATTCGGCCCGTGCTGCCGCTCGCGCGCCAACTCTCCCCCGCCCGCACGGCCTTCGCCGGCATCTTCGTCGTCACGATGCTCGGCCTGCTCTCGGTCGGAATGACCCTGCCGGTGCTGCCGCGCTACGTCACTGGGCCGCTCGACTCCGGGGAGATCGAGGTCGGCATCGTCACCGGAGCGTTCGCGATCACCGGCCTCGCCTGCCGGCCGCTCGCCGGCTACCTCGCCGACCGCCGCGGGCGCAAGCGCGTAGTCATCCTCGGGGCGCTCTCGACCGCGATCGCGGGTCTCCTCTACTTCGTCCCCGCCGGGATCCCCGGGCTGATCGTCGCGCGGCTGTTCCTCGGCGCGGGCGAGGGCGCCGTCTACACGGCCGGGTCCGCGTGGATCGTCGACCTGACCCCGCCGGAGCGACGCGGCCGGATCATCGGCCTCTACGGCCTCGCGATCTGGGGCGGGCTCGCGCTCGGGCCCCCGCTCGGCGAGCTGATTCTGCAGGCGACGAGCTTCGACGTCGTCTGGGCCGCGGCGGCGCTCGCCCCCCTGCTCGGGGTGCTGGTCGCGTTGCGGATTCCCGAGGCGTTCACGCCCAGCAAGCTCGCGGACCCCGAGCGCCGCCTGATCTCGCGCGAGGCGCTCCGTCCGGGCATCGCGCTCTCGCTCGCGATCGTGGGCTACGCGGCGATGGCCGCCTTCGTCGTCCTCCACCTCGACGAACGCGACGTCGGCCATGGGGCCGCCGTCTTCACCGCATTCGCGGCGAGCGTCGTCGGGATGCGCGTCCTCGGCGGCTGGCTCCCGGATCGCTACGGCTCGATCCCCTGCATCATCGGCGCCGGGATCGTCGAAGCCGCCGGGCTGCTGGTGATCGCGGGCGCCGGCTCAACCGCGGTCGCCGTGCTCGGCGCCGTCGCGATGGGTGCCGGCTTCTCGCTCCTCTTCCCGTCGCTCGCGCTGCTCGTCGTCAACCGCGTCCCGGAGGACCGGCGCGGGGTCGCAATGGGAACCTTCACCGCCTTCTTCGACCTCGGTATGGGCGTCGGCAGCCCGCTCGTGGGCGCCGCCGCCGCGATCGGCGGCTACGAGGCCGCGTTCCTCTTCGCCGCCGCTTGCGCGCTGGCGACGATCGCCGTGGCCCTATCGCTGCGGGGCGTGGCCGCCACGATGGCCGTTCCGGCGCCGAGCGAGGCGCGCTAGAAGAGGCGCGCCTGGTCGGCCCGTGGCGGCGCCGGGACCGGAAGCTCGTCGTCCGCCGCCTTCTTGTCGGCCAGGAACCGCCGCGGCCTGGCGGCGCGACCCCGGGTGAGCCGCCTGAGGCGCTCGGCCTCGGCGCGAGGCAAGTAGGCGCCCTTCGCGTAGAGCTGCTCGTAGCGGGGCACGAGGTCCGGGCGGTACTGGCGCAGCCAGTCGAAGAAGATCCCGCGCACCTCCCCGCGCAGGTGGAGCCCGATCCCGCCGATCTGCTCGACCCCGGCCTCCCCGAGGAGGCGGAGGATCTCCTCGACCTGGTGGGGATCGTCGTTGACGCCGGGGATCAATGGCGCGATCAGCGCGCCGACGGGGATCCCGTTGCGGGTGAGCTCGGCAGCCGCCTCGATCCGCTTGCGAGGGTGCGGGGTGTGCGGCTCGGTCTCGCGCCAGGCGCGTTCGTCGATCGTCGGCACGGAGAAGTTGGCGACGAACTCGGTCCGCTCGACGAGCTCGCGGAGGATGGGCAGGTCGCGTAGGAGGAGCGGCGACTTGGTCAGCACCGAGCACGGATTACGGAAATCGCGCATCGCCTCCCAGATCCCGGGCAGCAACCGGTAGCGGCCCTCGACCCACTGGTATGGGTCGGTATTGGTGCCGAGGGCGACGTGCTCGCCCTTCCAGCTCCGCCGCCCGAGTTCGGCGCGGACCAGCTCCGGCAAGTTCACCTTGACGACGATCTCGCGCTCGAAGTCCTCGCGCGCATTGAGGTCGAGGTATTTGTGGGTGGGACGGGCGAAGCAGTAGCTACAGGCGTGGGTGCAGCCCCTGTACGGATTGATCGTCCAGCGGAACGGCATCCGCGAGCGCTCCGGGACCCGGTTCAGCCCGGACTTCGCCTGCACCTCGTAGAAACGAATGCCGAGCGCCTCCGGCGCGTCGAAGGTGCGCACGGTGGACTCCCCGACCCCGGGCAGCAGCCCTTGCGTGCTCGCTTCCTGCTCCAGGTTGTCCCAGCGCACGAACGTATGTTCGCAGATGGCGCGGATGCAAATCAGCTGATTCCCCCTATACCGAAGGGGCCGGCGGTCACGAGAAATCCATAGCTAGCGAATATGTAGCTAGCTATGGACTTGCTACCCTAGCCTCGTGACCCGCGACGAGTTCGACGCAGCATGGGATGAGTTCTTCGGGGCGCTGAGACGCGCCCGCGGTCGCGCCAGCGCGGAGGTCGAACGTGAGGGCATCACCCTCCCGCAGTACCACCTGCTGGTCTCCGGCTTCGCCGATCGTGGCCGCGGCGACGCGGTGCCGGTCGGGGCGCTCGCCGGGGCGGCCGGCATCGCCCAGCCGACCGCGACCCGGATGCTCGACTCACTCGAGCGCGAGGGCATGGTCAAGCGCGAGGCCTCCACCGAGGACCGGCGGCGAGTGGTCGTTGCGCTCACGAACCGTGGTCGCCGGGTCGTCGAGAAGAAGAAGCAGCTGGTCGATGCCAAGCGCGCCGCCCTGTACCGCTCCCTGCCAAGGGAGGATCGCGAGCGCGCCGCCGACCTGTTGCGCCGTCTGGCCGCCGTGATCGAGGAGCCACAGTGAACGCCGAACGTTCTGCCCGCCTCCTCGGCTCCGCCTCCGGGGGTGGACAGGTCAGCCGTCAGCATTACTCGCGCACATTGGGCGTGCTCCTCGTCGCCGCGCTCGCCTTCGCCCTGCAGCAGACGATGGTGGTACCGGCGCTGCCGGCGATTCAGGAGGAGCTCGGCACCTCGGCGACCGCGGTCAGCTTCGTTCTCACGGGCTTCTTGCTGACCGCGTCCGTCTCGACGCCGATCCTGGGCCGCCTCGGCGACATGTTCGGCAAGGAGCGCCTGCTGGTCTTCGCCCTCTCGCTGTTCGCCCTCGGCTCGCTGATCTGCGCGATCTCGCACTCGATCGAGACCCTGATCGCCGGACGGGCCATCCAAGGCATGGGCGCGGCGGTATTTCCGCTCGCCTTCGGAATCATCCGTGACGAGTTCCCGCCCGACAAGGTCGCCACCGGCATCGGTCTGATCAGTGCCACCTTCGGCATCGGCGGCGGCGTGGGACTCGTCCTCAGCGGCGTGATCGTCGACAACCTCGCCTACGAGTGGATCTTCTGGGCCGGCCTCGTCGTGATCGTCGCGGCGATGATCGCGACCTTCCTCTGGATCCCGGAGTCGCCGGTGAAGGAGCCGGCACGGATCGATTGGGGTGGGGCCGCCTTGCTGTCGGCGACGCTGGTGGCGCTCCTCGTCGGCGTCAGCGAAGCCAACTCCTGGGGCTGGGGCTCACCGAAGACCCTGGGCCTCTTCGCGCTCGCCGCCACGCTCCTCTACGTCTGGTCGCGCTACGAGAACCACCAGAAGCAGCCGTTGATCGACATCGAGCTGATGCGCGAGCGCGCGGTGCTGACCACCAATCTGACCGCGATGCTGGTGGGCTTCGGGATGTTCGGCTCGTTCATCCTGATCCCCCAGCTCGTCCAGCTTCCCGAGAGCACCGGCTTCGGCTTCGGCGCCAGCGTCACCGAGGCCGGCCTTTTCCTCGCGCCCTCGGCTGCGGCGATGCTGTTCGCCGGCCCGCTCGCCGGCTGGATCGGCGGCCGCCTCGGCTCGCGCGTGCCCCTGCTGATCGGCACCGCGGTCGGCACGCTCAGCTTCATCGTCCTGCTGCTCGCGCACGAGAGCAGGCTCGGGATGTACATCGGATCCGCACTGCTCGGGATCGGCATCGGGTTCGCCTTCGCATCGATGGCGAACCTCACGGTCGAGGCCGTCCACCCCACCCGTACGGGCGTCGCCACCGGCGTCAACACGATCATGCGCACGATCGGCGGCTCGCTCGGCGGCCAGATCGCGGCGAGCGTCGTCGCCGGGCACGTGCTCGTGGCCACCGGACTCCCCGGTGAGACCGGGTTCACGATCGCCTTCGCGATGTCGGCGGCGGCGATGGCGCTCGCCTTCGTCGCGACGCTCGCGATCCCCCGCCGGCTGCCGTTCGCGCCGGATTCGCGGAGCGCACCCGCCCCGGCGCCCGCCTAGGAGCGAAACGTCCCTTACGCCCCCCTATACGGGGGCATTGGGGACGTTTCCGACCAGCTCGCGGGCTCGCGGCACCAGCTCCGGCGGGAGCGAGTGCCCGGCGTCCGTCTCGACGTAGTCGACACCGAGGCCGGCACCGCTGAGAAGCTCGGCCGCCTGGCGGCCGAAGGTGACCTCCATGATCGGGTCCTGGCGGCCGTGGTGGATGAGGACGGGCAGGCCCTCGCGCCCCTCGAGCGCGGGCTCCCATCCCTCGACGGTCGGGATGAAGCCGCTGAACGCGAGGATCGCCGCCGGCGACGGGCGGTCCGGGCCGAGCGCGGTGGCGTAGGACATCACCGTTCCCATCGAGAAGCCGCCGATCGCGGTCCGCTCCCAGCCGATCCCGCGCTCCGAGAGGAGGCCGTCGAGGAAGCCGGTGAGCAGTCCGTAGCTTGGTGAAACGTCTCCGGGTCCGGGTAGCCGACCCGCGGGACGACGTACCAGTGGCGTCCTCCGGGCGGGATGTCGGTGAGCGGCGCTCCCGTCGTCACCCCGAGCAGGCGGCGCTCGGGGTCGAGCTCGTCGAGGAGCGGGAAGAGGTCGTTCTCGTCCGCGCCGCGGCCGTGGTTCAGAACCAGCGCGCCCGCCGGATCACCGGCGGGCTCGCGCAGGCGGTGGACGAGCTCCTCGGCCATGTCGCTCAGCCGCTGGTGACGGCCCGCGGGTTCGTCACCGGGACCAGGTTCGCCTCGATCTCCTCGCGTCGGTCCTCGAGGAACGGCGGCAGGATCAGCTTCTCGCCCAGGTGCTCGGGATCCTCGTCGATGCCGAAGCCCGGACCCGAGCGTCGCGATCTCGAACAGGACGCCGCTCGGCTCGCGGAAGTAGATCGAGCGAAACCAGAAGCGGTCGATCACCGGGGTCGGGCGGGCGCCGTGCTCCGATGCCCGCTCCCGCCAGGCCTCGTGCTCGTCCATCTGCGAGGCCCAGGCGATGTGGTGGACGGTCCCGGCACCCTGAAGGCCGGCCGCCTCGGGCGGCGCGTCGTATGCCCAGCCGCCACCGCGCGAACTCCCGCGCGCCTCCCAGCCGTAATCGCGGCGCTCGAACTCGAGGCCCTGCTCGAGCAGGTCGGCGCTGCGCTCGGGATCGGCGCTGAACGCGCGGGCGCCGTCGAATCCCTGCAGGGCCACCTCGGCCGGAACCTCGGGATGGTCGGCGATCAAGGGCGCGTCGGAGACGTCGGCGACCCGGAGCTGGTGCTCGAGGCCCTCGGGATCGCGGAAGCGAAGCGCGCCGTCGACCGACTCGGCCTCGACGCCGGCGCCCTCGAGCCGGGTGGCCCAGAAGTCGAGGGCTTCCGTCGACCCCACCCGCCAGCCGATGCGGTGCACCATTCCCGGCGCCCGCGCGGCCGTGGCGGCACGCCGCGGAACTCGAAGAACGTGAGGTCGGCGCCGGGGCTTCCCTCCTCGTCGGCGTAGAACAGGTGGTAGACGCTCGGGTCGTCCTGGTTGACCGTCTTCTTCACCATCCGCAGACCCATCGTGCTCGCGTAGAAGTCGACGTTTCGCTGCGCGTCGCCGGTGATCGCGGTGATGTGGTGGACGCCTTCGAGCTTCATCTGAACTCTCTCCTCATGACTTACCGGGGTTGACCGTGGTGAAGTATTTGACTGTGCAACTACCCTAGCACAGATTCGGACTTAGTTGACCTCGCAAGCACCTGTTACCCTCCGAGAGATGGGAGCAACCGAGGAGCAGGGTCTCTCATCCCGCGAGCTCGCCGCCTGGCGTGGGATGCTCGAGACGCACAGCGCGCTGATCGCTCGCCTGGACCGCGAGCTCGAGCGCGACCACGGCCTCCCCCTCACCTCCTACGAGGTCCTGATGTATCTCTCCGACACCGACAGACGGGGAGCTCCGCATGGGCGAGCTCGCCGATCGGCTCCTGCTCAGCCGCAGCGGGATCACGAGGCTCGTCGACCGGCTCGAGCGCCAGGGGCTGGTCGAGCGCCGCCGCTGTAGCGACGACGGCCGCGGCTTCAACGCGCACCTCACCGAGGCTGGGCAGGCGAAGGTCCGCGCGGCGCGCCCCGACCACCTCGCCGGCGTCCGCCGCCACTTCCTCTCCTCGCTCTCCCCCGGCGAGATCGACTCGCTCGGTTCGCTCTGGGAGCGGTTGCGAAACGGGGACGCACCGGCGTGAGCGACGAGATCGCCGCCCTGAGGGCCAGGGTCGACGAGCTCGAACGCCGCGTCGCGGTCCTCTTTCAGCAGACCGGCGCCGCCGATTGGGAGGCCGACGCGAAGAACGGCGCCGCCGGTCTCCGAGGAGGTCCGCCTGCTCCTCGTCTCTGGCGAGATACGCAAAGCGGCGAAGAAGTACATGCAGGAGACCGGCGCCGGCCTCGGGGAGACGACGGCGGCCCTCGGCGAAGCCGAGAAGGAGCTTCGGGGCGAGTAGTGGCCGGAGGATCCGCAGTCCGGCTCTATCGCGCGGCCTGGTCGACCAACTGCGAGCGGGTGGGGCTCGCGCTGGGCCACAAGCAGCATCGAGGCGCTCTCCGTGATGATCGAGTACTCCAACCGGGGTCCGGTCGAGGCCATCAGCGGTCAGGGGCTCGTGCCGGTGATCGTCGACGACGGCACCGTGGTCAACGACTCGGTCGCGATCATGCGCCACCTCGAGCGCCGCCAGCCGGACCCGCCGCTCTTTCCCGCCGACCCGGCGCGGCGCGCCGAGGTCGACGTCTTCATCGAGTGGTTCGAGCGCGTCTATAAGGCGCCGCCGAACGCAATGGAGGACGAGCTCGAGCTCGAGGACCCCGACGCGGCCCTGGTCGGGAAGCTCTCCGCCGAGATGGCCGGGCACCTCGACACGTTCGAGCGGCTGCTCGAGGGCCGCGACTACCTGTTCGGAGAGTTCGGCGCCGCCGACTGCGTCGCCTACCCGTTCCTCAAGTACGCCGCCGGCCGCAACCCGGCCGACGACGAGCTCTTTCACCGGATCCTCGAAGAGCACCAGCCGCTGGGCGACGGGCGCCCGGCCCTGCGCGCGTGGATCGCGCGTGTGGCCGAGCGCCCGCGTGCCTACAGCGAGGGCTGATAGGGCCGGACCCCGCCGGGTAGCCTCGAGGTGATGCCAAACCGGCTCGCCGACGAGACCAGCCCGTACCTGCTCCAGCACGCCGACAACCCGGTCGACTGGTACCCGTGGGGGCCCGAAGCGCTGGGGCGGGCGCAGGAGCTCGATCGCCCGATCCTGCTCTCGATCGGCTACTCGTCGTGCCACTGGTGCCACGTGATGGCGCACGAGTCTTTCGAGAGCGAGGAAACCGCACAGCAGATGAACGAGCACTTCGTCTGCGTCAAGGTCGACCGCGAGGAGCGCCCGGACGTCGACTCCATCTACATGGAGGCCATCCAGGGGATGACCGGCCACGGCGGCTGGCCCCTGACGGCCTTCTGCGACCCCGCGGGCGTCCCCTTCTACGGCGGCACCTACTTCCCCCCGGAGCCGCGCCAGGAGATGCCGAGCTTCGCGCAGGTCATGGAGGCGGTCGTGCGCTCCTGGGAGACGCAGCGCGATCAGATCAACGAGGCGGCCGTGAAGATCCGCGAGCAGCTCGGCGCGGTCGGGCGGATCCCGCCGGCTGAAGGGCGCGCTCAGCCGAGGCGTTGTCGAAGGCGGGGTATCGAAGCTCCGCCTCGCCGCCGACATGGAGCACGGCGGCTTCGGCCAGGCGCCCAAGTTCCCGCCCGCCTCCGCGCTCGAGCTGATGCTGACGGTGGGCGAGCCGGCGCCGGTCGAGGTGACGCTCGACTCGATGGCCGCCGGGGGCATCAACGACCAGATCGGCGGCGGCTTCTCCCGCTACTCGGTCGACCCGATCTGGCTCGTCCCCCACTTCGAGAAGATGCTCTACGACAACGCCCTGCTCGCCCGCGTCTACCTGCACGGCTGGCAGGTGCTCGGCCACGAGCGCTACCGGACGGTGGCCGAGCGGACGCTCGAGTGGGCGTTGCGCGAGATGCGCGGCCCTGAGGGCGGCTTCTACTCGGCGCTCGACGCCGACTCGGAGGGCGTCGAGGGGAAGTTCTACGTCTGGGCGCCGGCCGAGATCGTCGAGGTCCTCGAGGCCGCGGGGATCGGCGAGCTGGCCGACGGGGTGATCGCGTACTACGGCGTCACGGAGCAGGGCAACTTCGAGGGCGAGAACATCCTCAACCAGATCGGCGGGGCATCGTCCGAGCCGCCGGAGCGGCTCGACGAGGCGCGCGCGGCGCTCTATGAAGCGCGCTCGAAGCGGGTCTGGCCCGGCCTCGACGACAAGCGGCTCGCCTCCTGGAACGCGCTGATGATCGGGGCGCTCGCAGAGGCCGGCGCCGTCCTTCACCGCGACGACTTCCTCGATGCCGCCCGCGGCGCGGCCGACTTCGTGCTGAGAAGATGCGCGACGCCGACGGACGCCTCCTGCGGACCTGGAAGGACGACGAGGCGAAGCTGAACGCCTACCTCGAAGACCACGCCTACCTGCTCGAGGCACTGCTCACCCTCTATGAGTCGACCTTCGAGGTGCGCTGGTTCGACGCGGCGCGCGAGACCGCCGACGCGATGATCGAGCGCTTCGCCGACCCCGACCTCGGTGGCTTCTTCACCACGTCGAGCGACCACGAGGAGCTGATCGCGCGACGCAAGGACGTCGACGACCATCCGATCCCGTCGGGCAACTCATCCGCCGCCTACGGCCTCCTCCGCCTCGCCGCGCTCACCGGCGAGCACCGCTACACCGAGCACGCCGAGTCGGTGTTCCGCCTCCTCGGCCGGGTCGCCGAGAGCCATCCGCAGGCCGTCGCCCACCTCCTGCGCGCGATCGACTTCCACCTCTCGGCGGTGAAGGAGGTCGCGCTTGTCTCGCCCGCCTCGAACTCCGACGGGCTCGGGGAGCTGGCCACCGTCGTCCGCTCCGCGTTCCGCCCTCGGCTGGTGCTCGCCGGCGGACCCGAGGGCAGCGAACGCCCGGAGCTCATGCAGGGCCGCGAGGCAGTCGACGGTCGCGCCGCGGCCTACGTGTGTGAGAACTTCAGCTGCCGAGTGCCGGTGACCGACGCGGGTGAGCTTGCGTCGGGCCTCGGCGGGTAGGGTCTCGAGGCGATGGCCGAGACCGCCACGAAGCCGCAGGACAAGGCCAAGCCGAAGACCACGGCGCAGGTCGCGAAGGCGTACTTCACCGCGATCTCCGAACGTGATCTCGACACCGCCACCTCGCTCTGGAAGCCGGGATCGACGGACCGCCTCCATGGCCTCGCGGACCTCACGGCCCCGCACGGGATCCGCGAGTACTTCGAGGGCCTCTGGAACGCATTCGGGGATTTCGACTTCCGGATCCTCGAGCTCGCCGCGAGCGGCAAGAACGCCGCCTGCCGCTGGCGTCTGACGGCCACCTTCACCGGCCCGGGCCGCTTTCAGGGCCTCACGGCAAACGGCGCCCGGGTCGAGGTCGAGGGCTGCGACATGCTCCGGGTCGAGGACGGGCAGATCGTGGCCAACGACGCCTATCTGAACGGCGCTCAGATCGCCGAGCAACTCGGCGTCCTGCCGCCGCAGGACTCCGTCGCGGGCAAGGCCATGACGAGTGCCTTCAACGCGAAGACGGCGGCCGCACACACCGTGGCACGCGCGCGCAAGCGGCGCGAGCGATCCGGGCGCTAACGCTTCGCTAACAATCTGCTAATCTGCCGCTCTTCCTGCTGAGACCTCGTCTCCCAGACATAGGGGCGAGGTGCGGGGGACCCATTAGTAGGGGCGAATCGCGGCCAGATCAAAACGGCCGTGTAGCGCAAGCTCTTCACGCGCGAGCCCGTCAGCTAACCCCGTAAGCGACGAGAGCGGAACGTGGAAGGAACATGACTGAAAGCCGTTTGAAAGTGACCGCGCGAGCGTTTGCCCTGGCTGCAGCCACGCTGGCGATCGCCGCGATCTCCAACGCTTCCCCCGCATTCGCCGGTTCCGGCGGTGTTGGGAGCGCCAGCGCTTCCGAGGGCGCCAGCGCCTCGAGCTCCAGCGCGGGATCAGCGGCAGAGGGCTCGACCGCCAAGTACGACCGGATCTGGGACGGCTTCTCCGCCGCGGATCGGCGTTGGGCGCACAAGACGGCCGATTGCGAGTCGGGCGGCGACCCGGACGCGATCGGCGGCGGCGGCATCTACCGCGGCGCGTTCCAGTTCATGCGCTCGACCTGGAAGTCCTCGCCGAAGAGTCCCGGCGGCGACCCCATCGCCCATCCCTATCGGACTCAGGCGGTCGTGGCCGTGCTACTCAAGCAGCGCCAGGGCAGCTCGCCCTGGCCCGTCTGCGGCTAGCGCGCCCGCCGCTTCTTCGTCCGCAGCGCCGCCTCCATCCCGAGCGCGCGGTGGTCGGCAAGCGAGCACCACAAGACGTAGGTAGATGACCGTTTGAGGTGAGTCTCGAGGCTCTCGTACTCCCCGGGCTCCACCGAATCGAAGCCGAACTCGCCGGCTTGGCCCGCCCGCTGGATGCGCAGGTCGTGCGCGTCCTCGCCGGCGTTGACGAACTGGATCACCGCCCGTCCGGGCTGGAGCTTGCGCTTCGAGAGCAGCAGGTCGAACTCGAGCCCGCGGACCATCAGCCGCTCCGGTGGCGGCTTTTCGGCCGGCGCCGCAGCGGGCGCGAGAGCGAGCCCGGTCAAAACCGCGCCGAGCGAGAGCAGAAGTCCGAAGCGCATCAGCCGATCAGCGCCGGTCGGGCAAAGCCCGCCGCCCCTGGGATCACGGCGCCTGCGTCCACGCCGAACCATTGCTCGAGCAGGGCGCAGTAGAGGCCGCGGAAATCCGAGGTGTTGCGCAGGTTCTCGTCGACGTCGAGCTGGGCCAGCCCCGGCCACTCTCCGATCATCTGGCCGCGGACGCCGGAACCGACGACGAAGGCGCAGCCGCCCGCGCCGTGATCGGTGCCCGAACCATTCTCCTGCGGCCGGCGGCCGAACTCCGACCAGATCAAGGTGATCACGCGGTCGGCGAGGCCGCGAACCTCGAGATCGGTCTGGAAGGAGGCGACCGTGTCGGCGACCAGGCCCAGGTCGTTCTCGAACGTCGAGAGCTGGCTGTCGTGGGTGTCGAAACCGCCCGGCGCCGAGATCGAGGCGCAACGGATCGGGAGGCCTGCTGCGAGCATCGCGGCGAGCGCCCGCAGGCTGTTCGGAAACCACTCGTCCTCGCCGCTCGGATAGACGACCGGGGTCGTCACCGCCTCGCCGGAGAAGGGATCGAGCTGCCGCTTCAACTGCATCGCCTGCACCGCCGCATCGCCGGCCGCGACGAGGCCGGGATCCCCGTGCGCTCCGCGGCCGACCGCTCCAACGGCCTTGAACATCAACTCCTCCGGCTTGCCCCAGACGTTCTCGGCCCAGAGGTCGTAGGCCGGACCCTCGATCGCCGCAACCGGATGCTCGGCGCTCGCCAGCGCGGGCGACAGCGCGCCGTCGAGCGAGAGACCCTGGATCGGGTTGTCGGCGGTGCCGATGTGGTCGAGCAGGCGGCCGAGCCAGCCGGTGCGGGAGTTCGGGTCGAGCTCTCCGACCTCCCAGTAATGACGTGAGGTGAAATGCGACTGGTCGGGCTGGCTGTAGCCGACCGCGGGCAGGACGCTGAGCTTCCCTGCCCGGTGAAGGCGCTCGAAGGGCGCGGCGCGTGGGTGCCAACGCAAGCGTAGATCCTCGGCGAACGGGATTCCTGCGAGCGGCGACAGCGCCAGCAGAGGCCGAAGCGAGCGGTAGACCGAATCCGTGACCGGGGCGAGCACGGAAAGCGAGTCGATGCCGCCGTCGAGGAAGATCGAGACGAGGACGCGGTCGTTGGCGCCGGCAGCCTCCGCGATCCCCGACTCCAGATCGCCGATGCGAAGCCTCGAAGCCCCGTATACGGAGAGCATCGCGGCGCTCGAGCGCAGCAGGAATGAGCGCCGGTTGAGACCGGTTCCCGCGGGCAGCGGCATCCCCCGCTCGATTGGAGGCAGGCCATTGCCCGGGACGGCCGCGGCGCGGCGAAGCAGGTGTGCGCGGCTGTATTCGTCGCAGTGGTTACA
Organism: uncultured Solirubrobacterales bacterium; assembly: GCA_963797995.1. GTDB lineage: Bacteria > Actinomycetota > Thermoleophilia > Solirubrobacterales > 70-9 > WHSW01. The sequence continues at coordinate 102,930 of CAWCRP010000008.1, read as the reverse complement.
GCGCACGAGCCAACCCCTGGGTTGCGATCCTCAGCACGTCTGCATCTCCGGAGCGGTCGCGATCAGCATCCGCAGCGCGTTCTGGCGCAGGGCCCTGACGGTGCTCTGCTCCTGACCGGCGCCGACCCCCGCCTGCGCCGCCCGCGCGTAATCGACGAGGGCCTTGCGGGTCCGCGCGGTGATCGCCGGCTGGCCCCAGAATGCGAGCGCCCGCCGGACCGCCTCGCGCGGCGTCTCGTGCGCGTCGTACGAACCCTCCGGGTTCGCCGTCTCGATTCCCGCGATCTTGTTCGCGGCAATCCAGCGGCCGCGGAAGGTCGACGTGTCGAGCCAGCGCTCCTCGTCCCAACCGGCGACGTTCGGGGGCCGGAATGGACGCTGGCCGGCCAGTTCGGAGATCCAGAACCAATCGGAGGTGACCGCTGTCCCGCGGGCGCGAAGGAGTCCGGCGATGTAAATGATCGCGGGCTTCACCATCGCCGGGCCGCCATAGAAGGCCGGGTGCATGAGGATCGCCTCGACCACGGGCTTGACCGCGTACCCGCGCTTGACGTAGAGGCGCTCGAGAGCCTTTCGGTCGCGCTTCGACGGCGGGCGGGCGATGAAGTAGCTCCACATCTTCTCGACGAAGAAGGTCTTGTGCGCGGGATGGCCGACGCAGAGCCGGCAGGCGTCCTGCCAGTCGAACGTGCCCGTCTTGCCGAAGACCTGCTTCGAGCCGGCGTCGTGGCGCTCCGGGTCGAAGCGGAAGTTGACCGGGCCGACCCCGGACTCGTAGTCAGCCGTCCAGCCCGTCAGCGCCCGCGCCTGCTCGCGCACGTCCCGCTCGGAGTACGGATAGCCGGAATCGTCGGAGGCGCCGAGGGTGAAGAGCTCCATCAGCTCGCGGGCGTAGTTCTCGTTCGGCGCCTCGGACTCGTTCTCGATCCCGGAAAGCCAGAGCAGCATCGCCGGGTCGGCCGTGACGGCGAGGAGCAGGTCGGGAAACGACCCCTGGCCGCGGCGGCGAAGGAGGTTCGCCTGCTCGAGCGAGCGGTACTGCGAGTTGACGTCGCCGGTCGCGAACCAGTCGTGCCAGATGAGCGCCATGCGCTCGTCGAACGGCCGCGTCGTCCGCACCATCCGATCGAGCCACCAGAGGACGTCGTCTCCATAGGCGTCGTTGGGCGCGAGCGGAAGGTTGTTCTCGCCGCGGGGTTCGGGTCCGACGAGCGCCTCCTTGCGCCGCGAGCGGGTCAGCGAGCGGACGGCGGCGCGGACGTGCTCGAAGCGGCCGGCGAACTTCCGCGCCTCTCCGGGCGCAGGGCCGAATCCCGCCCGCCAGAGCAGTCGCGCCGCCTCACGCTCGCCGAACTTCCCGTTGTAGACGGGGAGGTTGCTCATCTGGCTTTTCCATCGGCGCGCTCATCCCCGGGCCTTAGCGAGAGCGCATCGGCCAGGGTTTCGAGATCGCCGGCGCGTTCGGCGATCAGCCGGTCCGCTGCCTCGGCCAGCAGAGCGATGCTCTCCGGGCTCGGGTCGTCGAGCGGTAGCGCACGCGGCAGCTCGACCTGGAAGCGGTAGTAGCGCGGCCCGAACCCGATCGCCTCGGCTCCCGCCATCCGCCCGCCCGGCTCGTGATTGAGGAGCACGTGGGCCCAGTGGTCGGCGGCGTCTGACTGGCCGTCGAGCATCGCCGCGATCAGCGGCGGATCGCCCCCGCGTCCGGGGAGCGCCCAATCGGCGGCGCCCCAACGGCGGGTCGCCGCGGGTTCGAAGCTCGTTTCGTGGTGGCCGGTGCCGAGCGAGATCACGAGCAGGTCCGAGGGAACGAGCTGCGCCGGCGCTTCGGTCCGCTTGAGCGCCTCGACGATCGCGGCGACGGTCGGATTCGCGGCGTACACGCCGCCGTCGACCAGGGCGCGCCCGTCGAGCTCGTACGGCGGGAAGAAGGTCGGCGCGGCGGCGGTCGCGAGTGCCGCGTCGACGATCGGCCGGCCGGCGGACTCCGGCTGCCAGCGCTTGAAGAAGGTCGGGCGGCGCCAGGTCATGTCGTAGGCGGCGACCATTACCTCGCTCAGCGCTTCGCCGAGCACCGCCTCGCCGTAGCGGCGCTCGAGCACCCGGCGCAGCGGTGAGAGCGAGTACTTCGGCAGGGTCAGGTCGATCAGCCGGCCGATAACCGGCAGACGCCGGACGAGCGGACGGTGGAAGATCTCGCGCCCGTCCTCCCCCTCGTAGAGCTCGACCAGGTCGGCGGCGCTCAGGAGCGCTCCGCCCTCTGGCGAGCGGCCGCCGAGGCCGAGCACGATCAGGCCCCCGGTCGACGTTCCGGCGAGGAGATCGAACCGCTGCGCCAGCGGCGTCCCGGGGTCGCGTTCGGCGATCAGCTCCTCCAGGCGGCGGAGCACGCGGGCCGCGATCACGCCGCGGATCCCGCCCCCGTCAACACAGAGAATGCGAAAGCGCGGACCGGTCAGCTCAGTAGATCTCCGGGACGAAGGTCTGGTCGCTGATCGGCGGACGCACGTAGCCGTCATCGGGCCCGCGCGGCGGCAGCTCGATCGGGTCCGGCGTCAGATCCTCGTAGGGGATCTTCGAGAGCAGGTGCGAGATGCAGTTGAGCCGCGCCCGCTTCTTCGAGTCGGCGTTGACGACGTACCACGGCGCCTGCTTGATGTCCGTATGGACGAACATCGCGTCCTTGGCCCGCGAGTAGTCCGCCCACTTCTCGCGCGCCTTCAGGTCCATCGGGCTCAGCTTCCAGCGCTTCATCGGGTCCTTGACCCGCGCCTCGAAGCGCTTCTCCTGCTCCTCGTCGGAGACCGAGAACCAGTACTTGACCACGACGATCCCCGAGCGCACGAGCATCCGCTCGAAGTCAGGAGTCGAGCGCATGAACTCCTGGTATTCCTCCTCGGTGCAGAAGCCCATCACCCGCTCGACGCCGGCGCGGTTGTACCAGGAGCGGTCGAAGAGGACCATCTCTCCCGCGGCGGGCAGGTGGGCGGCGTAGCGCTGGTAGTACCACTGCGTCTTCTCACGTTCGGTCGGCGTGCCCAGGGCGACCACGCGGACGATCCGCGGGTTGGTGCGCTCGGTGATCCGCTTGATCACGCCGCCCTTGCCGGCGGCGTCGCGGCCCTCGAAGAGGACGACGACCTTGAGGCCCTGGTCCTTGATCCACTCCTGCAGGACCACGAGCTCACGCTGGAGCTTCTCGAGCTCCTTCTCGTATTTCTCGCTGCTGAGCTTTCCCATCGCTCCTGATCGTCGCTCAGATCACCGCGGCGTCGTCACGCAGACGGTCTCGACCGCTCCGCTGATGTTGTCGTCTTCCCGGATGACTTGCGTATCACCGCTGAGGTTCTCGGCGACCCCCGTCACGTTGTGGAACTGGGAGCCGCCGCCGTCGGTGTCGTCGACGACATCGGCGGTCCAGAAGTACCCGTTCGTAAATGGGTCGTCGTGGCGGAGCGCCTGCAGCAGCGCTTCCGAGAGATCGGGGATCCGCATGCCGAGGCCGGCGCAGACGTTGATCGCCTGGCGCCAGGTCGTCCCCTCACCCGCCGAGGGGAGCAGGTGCTCGACGCAGATGCCGTCGCGAAGCGTGCCCCGTGCGCAGACCGGGTTGAGCGTCGTCTCGTTGATGTCGAGCCCACTGAGCGAGTCATCCTGGATGTCTCCGCTGGTCAGGTTGGCAACGTCGTCGGAGACGATCGAGTTGTCGTTGATCTGCGCCGAGCCGATCGCGCCTGTCTGGATCGTGCTCGCCGTGATCGTCTGCAGGGCCAGGTCCTGACCGGTGATCGTGAAGGGCGCAATCTTCGCCGTGTTGCTGATCCCGTTGTCCGCGATCTTGTCGTTCGTCACCGCGCCGGCCGAGATGCGGTCGTTCGTGACGGCGCCGAGTTCGAGCTCGTTCGTGGAGACGCATGCGGCAGCGCACTGCAGGTCGGTGGCGCCACCCCCACCCCCTCCGCCCGTGTCGTCAACCTCGCAGGCTGACCGTCCCGTTCACGGCGATCGAGCTGATCGACTGGCCCGCGGGGCATGAGCCCGAGACGCGCGACTGAACCTGGTTCTGGTTGATGTCGGCACTGCCGATCGTGGAGTCGGCGACGTCGACACCGGTGAGGGTCGCGTCCATGACGTCCGCCGCCATGAGCGCGCCGTCGGATACCTCCGCCGAGCCGACGGCGTTGTTGGCGAGCTCGGTGAACGTGACTGCGTTGTCGGGGATCTTTGCGCTCGTGACCGCGTCGCCGGCGATCTTGTCGACGCCGACCGAACCGTCGAGGATCTCCGCTGCCGCGACCGCGCCGTCCAAGATCTCCGAAGCACCGACCGCACCGATCGGCGATCTTCGATTCTCTGACGGCGTTGTTGGCGATCTTCGCCGTCGTCACCGCCAGGTTCGCAAGCTTCGGCATCGTGATCGGCCCTATCCGCAATCTCGGGCGTCTGCACGCACGGCGTGGCGCAATTGAGCCCCGTTGCCAACGCGGCCAGTTCCGGGGCAGCGGTGCTCGCCCCGCCCTCCTTCGAGGCCTCCGAGGCCCCCTCCGCCGGCACCCGTTCCATGTCACCGGCCGCGAGCGACGGAGAAACCGTCAGCGCGAGGAAGGCGACCAGGTAGGCCAGCGACATTCGAGCGAATGTGCCCGCCGATGCGTGCGCTCATGAAGACTCCCCTAACCACTCGGGGCGAGGCGAGTACGCCTCACCATCAGTGGCTCGGACACTATCCGACCCATCCCACGAAGACCACGTGGAGTGGACGAACGCGTCCTCCCATGAAATGAGCGCGGGGCCTCAGAGCACCGGCAAGAAGCGCTCGAGCTCCCACGGCGTCACCTGGACCCGGTATTCCTCCCACTCCTCGCGCTTGATCTCGATGAAGCGCTTGAAGGTGTGCTCGCCGAGGATGCGGAGGACGAGCTCGGACTCGGCGGCAAGCTCGATCGCCTCGCCGAGCGTCTCCGGAAGCTGCTCGATCCCGCGCTGGGAGCGCTCCTCTGGAGTGAGGTGGTAGAGGTTCTGCTCCATCGGCTCGGGCAGCTCGTAGCCCTTCTCGATCCCCTCCAGCCCGGCGTGCAACATGCCGGCGAAGCAGAGGTAGGGATTGCAGGCCGGGTCGGGGCAACGGAGCTCGGCGCGGGTCGCGCCCTCCTTGCCCGGGTGATAGAGAGGCACCCGGATCAGCGCCGAGCGGTTGCGGCGCGACCACGCGAGGTAGACCGGCGCCTCGTAGCCGGGCACCAACCGCTTGTAGGAGTTGACCCACTGCGCGAAGAGCGAGGAGATCTCGCGCGCGTGGCGGAGCTGGCCGGCGATGAACGCCTTCGCGGTCTCGGAAAGGAAGTACTGATCGTCGGGGTCGTAGAAGGCGTTCTTGCCGTCCTTGGCGAGCGACTGATGCACGTGCATGCCCGAGCCGTTCTCGCCGAAGAGCGGTTTCGGCATGAAGGTCGCGTGGAAGCCGTACTTGAGCGCGTACTCCTTGACCGTGATCCGGTAGGTCATGCAGTCGTCCGCCATCGCGAGCGCGTCCTTGTAGCGCATGTCGACCTCGTGCTGTGAGGGTCCGACCTCGTGATGCGCGTACTCGACGTGGATGCCGAGCTGCTCGAGCGCGAGGATCGTCTCGCGGCGCACGTCGGAGCCCGCATCGAGCGTGGTCAGGTCGAAGTAGCCACCCTCGTCGAGGATCTCGGGCACGCCGTCGGCGGGCCGGGCGTCACGGAAGTAGAAGTACTCGAGTTCGGGGCCGATGTTGTACGTGTCGAACCCAAGGTCCTCCGCCCGCTTGAGCGCGCGGCGCATGATCCAGCGCGGGTCGCCCTCATAAGACTCGCCGCCGGGCACCTGAACGTCGCAGAACATCCGCGCGGTCGCGTTCTCGTCGGGGCGCCAGGGCAGGATCGCGAACGTGGAAGGGTCGGGCATCGCGATCATGTCCGACTCCTCGATCGGGTTGAACCCCGTAATCGACGAGCCGTCGAACCCCATGCCGCCCTCGAACGCGTCCTCGAGCTCGGAGGAGTTGATCGAGAAGCTCTTGAGCTGCCCGAGCACGTCGGTGAACCAGAGGCGGATGAAGCGCACGTCCGCATCGGCGACGAGCTTGATCACGTCCTCGGTGGTCTGCGGGCTTTTCTCGCTGGCGGACATTTCGGCCTCTCACCTTATCCGTGACGCCCTCTGCTGCGTATTCGTAGTGGTCGAGAAAAGCGCCGCTCGCGAGGCCACGAGGTCGAGACGAGCAGGCGACGAATCGCCGCTCGGTGCGATACCCTACTTACGACAGGTAAGTAACCGGCTAAGAGTAAAGTAAGGGCAGTCTAAATACCTCCTAAAGACAGCGAGAGAGCGCCATGACAGTCAAGACCGATTACAGCCGCTTCGACATCCACGATGAACTCACGGCTCCGGACGGGAGCGTCAAGATCCTCAAGGCGATCCAGTCCGGCGGCGCCGAGGTCTCGAAGTTCATCGGCGTTCTCGCCGGCGCCCCGGCCGCGCTCCGCGCCTACGCACGCATGCGCCACGAGCTCCGCACCGGAGCCCTCGCCCGTCAGACGCGTGAGCGAATCGCGCTCGCCGTGGCTGAGCGTCGCGGCGACCCCTACTCGATCGCCCAGCACGCGCAGAGCGCGCGGGCGGCCGGCCTCGGGCTCGACGAGATCTCGCTCGCTCGCAGCTTCAGGTCGGCCGACGAGAAGGAGGCCGGCCTGCTCACCTTCCTCGAAGCGCTGCTGAGCGCCGAGGGGCGGCCGAAGCAGCACCCCGCCGAGGAGGCGCGGGAGCTTGGCTGGACCGACGAGGAGCTGCTCGAGGCGGTCTCGCATCTGGCGATGAACGAGTTCCAGAGCCTGGTCTCGAACGCCGCCGAGTTGCCGCAGGATCCCGCGAGCTCGCGGGTGCTCCCCGCCGCCGCGTAGCGCAGCACTTCCCTCCCCCAACGGGTACCCGCCCACAGAAGAGCCCCGGTTCCCCCGCCGGGGCTCTTCGCTACTTGCGCTTCGCGCGAGCGAGCTTCGCGACCTGGATCTCCTCGACGCCCTCGAAGCCGAGTAGGTCCGCGGCCGCCCCGGTCAAGTCCCAGGAGGCACCGTTCGCGTAGGGACCCCGGTCGATCACGGTGGTGCGCACGTAGGTGCCCTCGTAGCGGACGACGACCCTCGTGCCGCAGGGAAGGGTCTTGTGAGCGACGCCGACCACCTCGCGGGTGAGTGTCTCGCCGCAGGCCGTCTCGTTGCCGTAGAAGCCGGGTCCGTACCAGGTCGCGATCTGCGAGGCCATGCTCTCGGCAAGCGCGTTGTGGGTTGCGGGCTCGAGAACGCCATCGGTCTCGAGACCGGCGCTGCGCTCGAAGTCGCGGACGGCGGCCTCGGTCGAAGCGCCGTACTTGTCCGCGAGAGGCACGCCGGGCAGGTGCTTCGACTTCAGCAGCCAGTTCAGCGTGCGCACGTCGTCGCCGCAGTCGCCGAGCGCGAGCGTCCGGGATCCGAGCTCGCTCGCCGGGCATACGGTCGCACCGCCTGCGCTGTTCTCCCCGCCTCCGCCGCCTCCGCCGCCGGGCAGATCGTTTCCGTCGACCGAGTCGCCGCCGCCGCCCCAGACGCCGCCACCGGAACCTGCTTCGGCGCTCGCGACCGCACCCAGCAGCATGACGCCGCCGATCAGCACGCTTGCGATGGCGATTCGCGCGGGCTCCATCAGGGCTCGAGTGCGCATGGTTAGGTTGTCGTTCGCCGCTTCGCGGCGCGAGCTCGATTCGTGCATGTGTTCGTTCGTCGCTTACGGGGTTAGCTGACGGGCTCGCGCCTGCGAACGGTCGTGGCACTGGCGCTACGCGGCTGATGCCTGCGATTCGCCCCGGGTACGTGGGAACTCCCCTTTTCGGTGGGTCCCCCGCTCCCCGCGGATATGAGGCGGGGACTCAGCGAACTGCCGCGAATATAAACGTTCCGCCCGTCTCCTCGGGCTTCGCCCTCCGGGGACGGCCGGGTCAGGCGTCCAATACCGAACGTTCCGCCCGTCTCCTCGGGCTTCGCCCTCCGGGGACGGCCGGGTCAGGCGTTACTCAATAGAAGAGCCCCTCGTGAGAGGGGCTCTTCCGTAGCAGGCCGGTAAGCCGGATCCTGTCTTGCGTAGCCATCTATCTGTGCGGCCTACCTGGATCTCGCCGGGCCGGGTCGACAATCCTGCTTGGCCTTGCACCGGGCGGGGTTTGCCTGGCCGCCGCGTCGCCGCGGCGCCGGTGCGCTCTTACCGCACCCTTTCACCTTTGCCTGTGAGCAGCTCAGCTGTGGCTGCCCCATCGGCCGTGTGTTTCTGTGGCACTTTCCCGCGGGTTTCCCCGGGTGGTGGTAATCCACCGCCTTGCCCTGTGGTGTCCGGACTTTCCTCGAGAGATCTCCTTCCGGTCGTCTCCCGCGACTACATGGCCTGCAAGCACGGATTTTAGGGGGGCCGGGCTTGCGCTCCCCCCACCCGGCGCGAGATGATTGTGCGATGCCAACTGAGCACGTCGTCCGCGGTGCCTGCCCACACGACTGCCCGGACACGTGCGCGATGCTCACCACCGTCGACGAGGCAGGGCGAGCGACGGCGATCACGGGCGATCCCGACCACCCGATCACGCAGGGCTTCCTCTGCGGCAAGGTCTCCAACTACCTGGACCGGGCGTACGCGGAGGACCGCATCCTCCACCCGCTGATCCGAACCGGCGCCAAGGGCGTGGGCGAGTTTCGCCGCGCGAGCTGGGAGGAAGCGGTCGACGTCGCCGCAGCCGGGATCGAGACGGCACTGGTCGAACATGGCGGCGAGTCGCTCCTCCCCTACAGCTACATGGGAACGCAGGGACCGATCCAGGGCGGGTCGATCAGCCACCGGCTGATGAACGCGCTCGGCGCCACCGACCTCGTGCGGACGATCTGCGCCAGCGCGGGGATCGCCGGCGTGGTCGCGACCCAGGGCCTCTCCCCCGAGGTCGATCCGGAGGAGTGGCCGCACGCCCGCTACCTGCTGGTCTGGGGCTGGAACCCGATGTCGACGGCGCCGCATCTGTGGAAGAAACTGCTCGAAGCGCGCGCGAACGGAGCCCGTCTGGTCGTCGTCGACCCCTACCGCTCGCGCACCGCCAACGTCGCCGACGAGCATCTGCGCCCGCTGCCCGGCACCGACGGCGCCCTCGCGCTCGGGATGATGCGCGCCGTTCTCGACGCCGGGCTCGTCGACGAGGAGTGGTGCCGGGCCCATACCGACGGTTATGACGAGGTCATCGAGCGCCTCGGCGAGCATCCGGTCGAGCACTGGGCGGCAATCTGCGGCGTCGAGGCGGAAACCGTGGCTCGGGTCGGGCGCGAGTTCGCCTCCACCCAGCCCGCTCTGCTGCGGCTCGGCGTGGGGGCCCAGCGCCACCTGGGAGCCCCGATCGCATACCGGACGATCGCCTGCCTGCCGGCGCTCGTTGGCGCCTGGCGACACCGTGGCGGGGGCTGCTCCTACATCCCGACCGCGACCGCGAACGCGGTCTCGAGTGCCTGCCTCGAGGGCGGCGAACTGCGTGCCGAGCAGGCGCGCCAGATCAACATGTCGCAGCTCGGCGATGCTCTAACCGACGAAGGCCTCGACCCGCCCGTGAAGGCGATGGTGGTCTGGTCCTCGAACCCGGCCCAGATCGCCCCCGATCAGGACAAAGTGCTCGCCGGTCTGCGCCGCGACGACCTGCACACGGTCGTGATCGAGCAGTTCATGACCGACACGGCAAAGCACGCCGACGTCATCCTGCCGGCGACGACACAGCTCGAGCACCTCGACGCGGTCTTCTCCTGGGGGCACCAGTACTTCACCCTGAACGAGCCGGCGATCGAGCCGCTCGGGGAGGCGAAGCCCACGAGCGAGGCCTTCCGCCTGCTCGCCTCGCGGCTCGGCTTCGACGGCGCGGAGTTCACCGAGTCCGACGAGGATCTCCTAGCTCGTCTGCTCGCGGATTCGCCGGGCGGGATCTCGGTCGAGAGCGTCCGGGCGCGCGGCTGGCAGAAGGTCGATGTCGGCCAGGGCCCGACACCCCACGCCGACGGGAACTTCATGACGCCGAACGGGAAGCTCGGCCTGCGCGCCGAGTGGCTCGGCGACGCCGGCGTCGACACGCTGCCGTTCTACGACCCACCCGGCGAGGTCGCCGACGAGGCGCTCGCCGCCCGCTTCCCCCTCGCCCTGCTGACGCCGAAGACCCATCTCTTCCTCAACTCGACCTTCGCCAACCAGGAGCGCCAGCACTCGGCGCAGCCGGAGCCGTTCGTCGTCGTCAACCCTGCGGACGCTGAGTCGCGCGGGATCGCCGACGGCGCCACCGTTCGCGTCTTCAACGACCGCGGCTCGTTCCTCTGCCCGGCCCGCGTGTCGGACGATGCGCGCGAGGGCGTCCTCGTCGCCCCGATGGGCTGGTGGGCGCGCGACTACGCCGACGGCCGCTCGAGCCAGGCGACGACACCGCAGCGGCTGACGCCGCTCGGCGCCGCCCCGACGTTCAACGACAACCGGGTCGAGGTCGAGGCCGCTTAGCTCAGCTCGGATCCGCAGCGGTCGCAGGGCGTTCCGGAGCGCAGCGGCGCGTCGCAAACGGGGCACCCGGCCCAACCATGAACGGCGAGCTTCTCCCAGAGCACGAGGATCGACCGCTCGAGCGTCGGCCCGCCCTCGCGACCCAGATCCGGCGGCTCGAACAGCCGGGCGGCCGAGGGTTCGAGTGTCGTCCCGACACCCACGCTCAGACCTTCCTGAACACCCCCGTGACCCGGCCGAGGAGCTTCGCCTCGGTGGTCACGATCGGCTTGTAAGCCTTATTCGCCGGCTGGAGCCGCACCTTGTCGGACTCCCGGTAGAAGCGCTTCACCGTCGCCTCGTCCTCGATCACCGCGACGACGATCTCCCCGTCGTCGGCGACCTCGGCCGGACGGACGACGACGTAGTCGCCCTCGATGATCCCCGCGTCCTTCATCGAGTCACCCTTGACCCGGAGGATGTAGTCGCCGGTCTCGCCGCCGATCACCTCCGGCACCTCGAGGTACTCCTCGATCCGCTCCTCGGCGAGCACAGGCTCGCCGGCGGCGACCTCACCGACCACCGGAAGGCCGGGCCCACGGATCGCCTTCTTCGCCTTGCCGACGAGCAGCTCGATCGCCCGCGGCTTCGTCGGGTCACGGCGCAGGAGCCCGATCTTCTCCAGGTTCGCGAGGTGCGCATGGACGGTGGAGGACGAGTGCAGTCCGACCGCTTTACCGATCTCCCGCACGGTCGGCGGGTAGCCGGTCTTCTCGGCGTATTTGCCGATGAAGTCGAAGATCTCCTTCTGCCGCTTGGTCAGATCCACGATCGAACTCTCCTTAATCGCTGAGGGTGCCGATGGCCGGTGGCTGAACAGAACATATGTTCGGATAGTAGACGGGGGTGCGGACGGATGCAAGCGGCGGCGGCCCGCACTGCGAGCCGCCCGCACTCATCTACAATCGCCGTCCCTCGAGCGGCCGTGGCGGAACTGGTAGACGCGCAAGGTTGAGGGCCTTGTGTCCCTCACGGGACGTGGAGGTTCGACTCCTCTCGGCCGCACTTCAGAGCCCCGGCCCGAACGGGGCGTCGCGCGCGGTCCGGCTCTACTCGAAGATCGCCTCGTATCCGACGAGCCAGAACAAGAGAATCGCGACGATCGCAATCACGAGGATCCAGAGCATCGCTCGATTCGCCTGCCGCTCCGTTTCGCGCTCCTGCTCCAGCTTGCGCTCGCTCGTCACGGGGCCATCCTCGCAGCCCCGACGGACGCGGCTATGGCGCGTCCATGCTCGCGACACCCGAGAGGTCGACGGCGGTGACGCTCGCGTCGCGCACGGTCACAGAGCCCGGGCCCGCTGCGGATCCAAGGTCGAATCGCGTGCACAGGAGCCCCACCGCGACCGCTTCCGGCTCGGTCGACATCGCCGTGTCGGAGAACGCGATGTCGGCGGCGAGCGGGGCGTCGGATGGCCCGTTGTGCGGCAAGGAGAAATCCCTGGCCGGGGCGATTCCGAAGGCGACGGCACCCGGGCGGATCGCGACCTGGCAATAGCCGTCGGCCCAGCGCCTCGTCGCACCGCCACACGGGCCGTTGCAGCTTTCGGAAAGCTCGAGACCGGCCGACATCGAGACGAAGTGCGGTCCGGAGGGAAGCGTGCCGACGGGAACGAACTGCGTGCTCGGAGACGTGGCGGTGATCGCCACGCCCCCGCTCGCGGTGCGCTGCGAGCCCGCGGGAAGCAGTGACCTCTGCGCCTGGAACGTCAGATCCTCGGCCGCGAGCTTGTCGACGTCAGGGCTACTCAGCGAGTTGTCGACGATCTCGAGGCCGGTCAGCCCACCGTTGGGGCGCGAGGCATCGCGCACGTCGACCGCACGCACGTCTTCGTTCTTGATGTCGCGGGATGCGACCGAGTTATCGATGATGTCCGCGGAGCCGACCGTGTCGACCGCGTACGCAGTGCCGCCCGCGAGAACCAGGAAGAGCGACAGCGCCCCCATCCATTGGGTCCGGACGAGCGATCCGAGTCTGCCGAGCATGTTCCCCTCCAGCGCGAATAGCGGTTGCAGTCCGCCTACTCGACCACGCGACCTCCCGCAAGTCTGTGGGGTGCGTCACGAACGCCCCTTCTTCATGACCCGCGCGAACTGGTCGTTCGCCAATCGCATCACGAGGGCGTATCCGGTCTCGAAGCGCCGCTGCAGGAAGTGACCGACCTGGATGTCGCGCGAGGTGTAGACCCAGTACCGGTTGCGCTCGATGCCGCGCAGGATGCTCTCGGCCGCGCTCTCAGGGCTGACCGCATGGCGTTGAAACCGCCCGGTGAACTTCTGGATCTCCGGGTTCTCGCGATCCACGCCGGCGATGTCGACCGTCTCGACGAGGCCCGTGTCGACGCCCCCGGGACAGACGAGATGGACGCCGATGTCACGACGGCGAAGATCGAAGCGCAGCACCTCGGACAGGCCGCGCAGGCCGAACTTCGTGGCGCTGTAGGGCGCGTGCCATGGCAGCCCGAAGAGGCCGGCGGCGGAGGAGACGTTGACGATGTGCCCGCCCCGGCGGGCAGCGATCATCGGCGGCACGAAGGACTCGATCACGTGGATGGGCCCCATGAGATTGATGTCGACCGTCCGCCTCCACTGCTCGTGGCTGAGCGTCTCCACCGTTCCCCAGGTCGCGATCCCGGCGATGTTCATCACCACGTCGACGCTCCCGGTATCGGCGTGGATCTCGTTCGCCATGGCGCGTACGGCCTCGAAGTCGGAGATGTCGAGCGCCTTCGCGTAACGCGCGCGATCCCCGAGCTCGGCTGCGAGCTCGTCGAGCGGCCCCGCGTTGATGTCTGTGAGATAGAGCTCGGCCCCACGCGCAGCGGCGGCTCGGGCCGTGGCCCGGCCGATCCCACTGGCGGCGCCGGTGACCAGACAGCGCTTGCCCATGACGGTCCTGGGCGGCATCGCGCGATCTTACGGTGGAGCACCACCTAATCCGCCTAATCGCGCAGCCGGATTCCATCATCAGCAGGCTGAATTGTCTGCGAACCCCCTTGGCCGAAAAGTGTGAGTGACCGATCAAACCTCAAGGCTCAGGGAGGCCCAAATGACCGTACAGGTGCTGGACGACGAGATCCGGGTTATGAACGACGAGTGCGCCGTGGTGCGTCCACGGCGAAGCTCGCGAAGCAGGCAGGGCCACGAGGTGTTCCCGGGAATCTCCGCCGAATGCGGCGGCTCGACCACGATCTCGATGGTCCAGGTGGTCGTCGCCCCCGGTGAGCGCGGCAAGGTGCATCGCCACGACGACCACGACACCATCTACCACGTGATCGAGGGCCGTGGAATCCACTGGTACGGGGATGAGCTCGAGCACAAGGCGATCGTGGAGAAGGGCGACTTCTTCTTCGTTCCCGCCGGCGTACCGCACCTGCCGATGAACGCAAGCGCGACGGAGCCGATCATCGCCATCGCCGCTCGCAGCACCCCGAGCCGGCACGAGGACGTGGTCCTCATGCCCGAGCTCGAGGGGTTGCCCCACCTGACCCCGGACTACGACGAGGACCCCGGTGCCCACAGCTCGCGCTGGGTCGGCAGCTAGCCCGCCCTTCGCGGGCCACGCGCGAATCGCGTCCCGTGCCCGATCATATGGACGATGCCGGGGCGGGAGCGAATCGTGGCCATTGCCGCCTGGGCACCCGTCGCCGTGCTCGTCGCGTGGCTGTCGTTCCGGGTCTTCGGATTCGACGAGTCGCGGATCTCGATCGCGCTGATCTCGTTCACTCCGTGGGTGGCGCTGGTGTCGCCGATCGCCGTGGTGATTCGCGATCGTTCTGCGAAAGCGCGCCGCCGCCCTCGCCGCCGCGGCGCTGGTGCTCTGCTTCGCCCTGCTGATGCTGCCGCGGGCGTTCGGCGGGGCGAGCTCGCCCGACGGGGAGGCCGGCGCGGCGCTACGCATCCTCGCGACCAACGTCGAGTTCGGTGAAGCCGACCCGGCCGCCGTCCTCGCCCTCGCCCGTGGGCTCGATGCCGACGCGCTGTCGGTGGAGGAGCTGACGCCACGTTTCGCCGAGCGTCTGCGCCGCAACGGGATCGCCGACCTCTTCCCGCATCAGATCCTTGCCGACGCACCGCAGGCGACGGGCACGGGCCTCTATCTGCGTGCCGCCCTGCGCCCCCGGACCTCCGACCGCTCCCTCCTACCGGGCGGCTTCCAACTCGTGCGGGCCACGGTGGCCCCGGCGGGGGCGCAGCCGGTGGAGATCGCCGCCGTCCACACGGTCCCGCCGACCTCGGGCGCACGCGTCTGGGAGGCCGACCTGGCCGCGTTGCCACGAGCCGGGTCAGACCCCCTCCGCGTCCTCGCCGGCGACTTCAACGCCACGCTCGACCACGAAGCGTTTCGCGCCCTCGTCGACGCCGGCTACGAAGACGCGGCGCAGGAGCTCGGCGAGGGTCTCACCTTCACCTGGCCCACCGACCGTCGCATCCTCCCGGCGCTGTTCGCGATCGACCACGTTCTCGCGGACGACCGGATCGGCATCTCCGAATTCTCGGCGCACGACGTCGCGGGGACCGACCACCGCGCCGTCTTCGCCGAGCTGGTACTCCCGGCCCTGATCCCCTAGGTGAGGAGCACGATCAGCAGGATGATGATCAGAAGCGTGCCGATTCCGATGTACATAGCGTCCTCCTTTCCGCTTGCCACAGCGGATTACCCAGCTGCAGAGCCTGAAACGAACCCCGCGACGAACACCGACGAAACCCGAGACGAACGATGAGCACGGCGACGAAGGTTCCGGAGACGCGAGGACCTCGAGGGCGACGACGCGTTCGAGACGGTGCGCACCACCGGCGTCGGGCGCCTCCTGCGCGATTCGTTCGTGCGCTTCCGCTACGCCGACGGTTTCAGCCACTCGCGCGCGCTCGCGTTCCAGTTCACGCTCACCCTGATCCCGGCGTTGATCGCGATTGTCGCGCTGGGGACACGCCGCCGGCGAGCGCGAGCTCGAGCGAGGTGATCAGCCAGACGTTTCGCGACCTCGCTCCGGGCCCGGCCGGCGAGGTGCTGACGCAAGCGACAGACCAGGGATCCGAGGACAGCGGCGAGACGGCGCTCACCCTCGGATTGATCGCGGCGCTCTTCGCCGGGGCCGACCGCGATGGGCCAGATCGAGCGCGGCGCCAACCGGATCTACGGCGTCGAGCGCGACCGCCCTGCGCTCGCCAAGTACACGCGCGCGACCCTGCTCGCGCTCACGGCCGGCATCGCGACGCTGGCGGCGCTCACCCTCGTCGTCGCCGGCTCCGAGATCGGCGACGCGGCGAAGCAGCGTCACCGGCTGGGGCGGACGGAATCGACACCGCATGGTCGATCGGCCGCTGGCCGCTGGGCGCGCTCCTGGTCGCCGGAGCCGTCACGGTGATCTTCCGGGCCGTCCCCATTCCGCTCGCAACCGTCGCCCTCGTGGCTCGCGCTCGGCGCTGGCCTCTCGGTAGTCCTCTGGTTCGCGTTCACCGGCATGCTCGCCGCGTTCCTCTCGCTCAGCCGCGGCTTCGGCGAGACCTACGGCCCGCTCGCCGGAACGATCGGGCTCCTGCTTTGGACGCTGCTGACGGCGCTCGCGCTCTTCCTGGGGCTCGCCGTCGCGGCGCAGCTCGAAGCGGTGCGGGCCGGTCAGCCCGAGCCCGCGGAGGCGTGAACTTCGAGCTGCCCCTCGACCGGCATCGTCGCGCTCAACAGCGGCGAAGCCTCCTCGGGGTCGTCCTGGTCGCAGACGAAGGTGAAGTCGATCACGCCGGTGTCGATCGCCGCGTGCACACCCTCGACCTTCCAACGCGGATCGATCGTCCGCAGTCGCTCGACCTCGCCACCGGCGCTGATCGTGCCGACGACCGAGCCCCGGATCCCACCGTCCTCATCCCCGCCCGCATCGACCTCCGCCGAGGCGGTGAAGACGACGAGCTCGTCGGCGAGCGGCGTCGCGTCGCTGAAGCAGAGGCGGATACCGTCGAGCTCGCCGAGCTCGTACTCCCGGACGACCTCCAGCTCCTCGACGTCGATGCGCCAGTCGTCGCCCAACGAGCGCATCACGGCTTCGAGGCTGAGCTCGGCGACGGCGTTCGGACCTGCGTCGCGGTTGCCGCGGTGAAACAGCCAGAGACGATCCCCCAGCACCGATGCGCCCTTCGACGTTGAGCTTCGGAAAGCGCTCGCGGAGCAAGTCGTAGAGCGGGTCGAGGTCGACCGTGCTGCGGGTCGCCGGCGAGTGAGCCGTCGGCTTCGAGCGCCCAGAAGAACCCTCGATTCCGGGTCTCCTTCGAGCCCGAGCCGAGGCCGAACAGGCCCCCGTGAGGAGCGCCCTCGAACGGCGGCAGCGCCGTGAGCGCCTCGAGGTCGGCCTTCGCCGCCTTGCGATCCTTCGCATCGTCGGGCAGCTCGCCCGCGAAGATCTCCCGCATGCGCCCGGGCTCTGCCGAGGAGAGCTGGAAGACGCCGAGGTCGAGCTCGTCGTCGCCGATCACGTAGAGGAACTCACCCCGGCGAACGACGCCGGACGCGGCGGCTATGTGCGGCGGTCCGGACTCCGCCCTCGCCACGCTCGACGTCGAGCCGGCGCAGTTCGCGCAGCTCGAGCGGCGGTAGCTCCTCGGGATGGGCTGAGTGCTGATCGATGCGCCGAGCCTAGCCGGGCCCGCTACTCCTGCTGCTCCTGCTGCTCCCCCGCGTCCTCTGAGGACTCGGCGTGGTCCGCCTCGCCGTAGACGCCGGGGTCGCCTCCCTCCTCCGGCTCCGGGGCGTCGTACTTGGGGTTGCCGCCGGCCTCGCGGTGCTCGGCGCGCTCTCGCAGGAGCTTCTCCGACTCCTCGAATCCCTCGGCCTCGCCACCGCCCGCCTCGCGGACGGGCTGCTGTTCGGCCTCTCGCTTCTCTTCTCGTTCGATGTCATCCATGCGGAGCCGGTACCCGGCCGGCAACCGGGTAAGCCGCATATGATCCCGCGCCGATGCCGGAGCTCGACTCGAGACGGAGACGTCTTCGTCCTCAACCTCGGAGCGGACGAGAACCGGTTTCACCCGGACTGGATGACGGCCGTCTCCGACTCCCTGACCGAGGCGGCCTCCGCGCCCGCTCCACGCGCACTCGTCACGACCGCAACCGGCAAGTTCTTCTCCAACGGCCTCGACCTCGACTGGCTCGGGGCAAACAGCGACAAGGTCGACGATTACGTCGCTCAGGTCCACGAGCTGTTCGCCCAGGCCCTCGAGTTTCCGGGCGCCACGATCGCCGCGCTTCAAGGCCACACGTTCGCGGCCGGGGCGATGCTCGCGCTCGCCCATGACTGGCGGGTCATGCGCGCCGACCGGGGCTTCTTCTGCCTCCCCGAGGCGGACATCAACATCCCATTCACCGCCGGCATGGACGCGCTCATCCGCTGCAAACTCACCCCCGATGCGGCGGTCGAGGCGATGCTGACGGCCCGCCGCTACGGCGGCGAGGAGGCGCTCGCCGCCGGCCTGGTCACGGCGACCGCCGTCGAGGACCGCGTGCTCGCCGACGCGGTCGAGCTCGCCCGGCCTCTGGCCGGCAAGGACCCGGGGACGCAGGCGACGATCAAGGGGCGGATGTTCGCTCCGGTGCTCGAGGTGCTGCGCGACCGGGACGCGAACCGCTTCGGCGCCTAGCCCTTACCGATCGTCACTTTCGCCATCGCCGTGCCCTCGTTGCCGGCGGCGTCGACGATCGACACGAGCAGGCGCGCCGGCACCGCGTCGGAGTTGCCGGCGAGCTTCCCGAGCGCCGCCTTCTTCGCCGGAATCACGACCTTCACCGGCGCACCGCCGGGCTCGGCGCGCGCCTTCACCCGCCCGAGCACGATTGCCTTCGGCCGCGGGCTCGAGCCACCGAGGCCTGGACGAGTCGCGAGCGCGTGCGTGTCGAGGCGCGCGGCAATCGTCGCCGCCTCCTTGACCGTGACCGAGATCGTGATCCCATCGCGCTTCAAGACCTTGCGGCTGATCTTCTTTGGCGCCTTCACCCTCGCCTTCGGGTCCTTCTTGTCCGCGCCCGGATTGAGCGGGCCGTTGGGACGCGCCTCACCCGCCGGCGGACCGTAGACGAGGTCCTTCGGCATCCCGCCCTTCGGCAGGCGGAAGGGGCCGGTGACCTCGTAGACGGCACCGGGCGCGATCGGGGGAACGGCGGGGAAGGCGCGTTGCGAGGTGAAGTAGAGACGCGTGCCCGAGGGGTCGAAGACAACGCCGCAGACCTCGGAGCCGTTGTGGTCGGCGCCGGCGAAACGCAGCAGCGGCGAGACCTCGCGGTCCGAGGTGATGAGCCCGATCTCGAGGTTGCCGCCGTCTTCGCAGACGAGCACGTCGCCGGCCCCGCTGACGGTCACATTGTCGACCGCATCGAGCGAGGAGTCCAGTGCGAGCTGCCGATCGAAGAGCACCTCGATCCGCCGACGCTGAGTGTCGTAGGCCCAGACCTTCTTGTCGCCCTTGGTCGTGAAGTAACAGAAGCCCCGCGCGTACCAGATCCCCTCGCCGCCATTGAAGACGGTCTTCTCCGGGACCTGCAGCCGGGTCGCGACCCCGGTCTGCGTCGTCGTCGGGTCGGGAACGGACTTCCAGGTCACCTTGCCGCTCGCGGCGACAACCGCGACCTCGAGCGTCCCTTTCGACAGATCGGGATACGTATCCGGGGTGAAGCGGTAGAACCCGCCGTCCGGGCGGTCCTCGGTCAAGTAGATCCCGCCGCCGACCGGGTCGACGGCGGCAGCCTCGTGCGGGAAGGCGCCGAGCGCCGGGCGCGGCTCGGCCGGGAGGACGCCGGCCGGGTCGCACTCCCAGATCAGGCCGTCCTCGGTCTCCTCACCTGACAGCCACGTCCCCCATGGGGTCGGCCCGCCGGCGCAGTTCGTGTTCGTCTCGCCGAGGATCCGGTAGGCGCCGGCGATTTCGCCGGACGATGTGAAGCGAATCGCCGAGGCACCGGCGCCAACCGCCGCCAGCGACTCCGCGTTCGTGACGAGGATCCAGCCGCCGTCGCCCGTGCGGTAGGTCGCCTGGCCGTCGGGAAAGATCGGCATCGTGTAGCCGGTCCCGGCGACCGGCTCGAGCCCGCGGGCGATGAGGCGGGAGCTGAACCCCGGCGGGAGCTCGAGCGCGTTGGCGTCCGCGGCCCCGAGCGCCCCGTAGGGCGACTGGCCCGCACGCGCCGGAGCGGCTAGCGCGGTGCGGATCAGGCCGGGGCCGAAGGCGAGGGCGCCCGCCGCCACCGTCCCCGACTGAAGCAGCTGCCGCCGAGAAAGCCCCACCCCTGCATCAAAGCACGGCGCGCGGAACTAGAGGGAGGTTCGCCAAACGCCGTTCAGTGACGGCGCGGATTGACGCGGCGGGATCCCGCGGACCGAGCGCTCGGCCGCGAGGCCGCTGCCTTCGATCTCGGTCAGGAGCGGGTCCGAGGTGACCAGCCCGAGCGACACCGGCCCGAGCTCCCCCGCCACCTGCACGTCGCCGTCGACGAGCATCTCGGCCCGCTCGCCCGCGGGATCGCCGACGAGGAACTCGAGCAGGTCGAGCCCCGGGCCGAGCCCCTTCTCGCTCCCCCACCAATCCGAGTTGCGGGCGAGGAGGAGGCGGCCGGCCGCGCGCTCGCGAAGCTCGAAGGCGCCGGTGCCGCTGGTCGCCGCGTCGGCACTGGAGAGCGGCTCACCCGCGGCGCGGGCAAGCGCCTGCGGGGCGACGATCCCGAGCTCGGGCGATGCGAGCGCGTCCGGGAACTCGGGGTCGGGCTGCGGGAGCCGAAAGCGGACCAGATCCGGGCGCGGTCCGTCGACCAGCGTTCCGGGAACCAGTCCGCTTCCGGCCGGGAAGTCGAACTCCTGCCAGCGCTGAGCGTTGGCGAGCACGGCCTGGGAGGTCAGCGGCGTGCCGTCCTGGAACCGGATTCCGGGCCGCAGGCGGACGAGCCAGACTGTGTCGCCGCGAACGCCGACGAGCGAGCGCGCGAGGCCGCCGAGGCGCCGCGTGGCACCGAACGGAGCGCTCAACTCCTCGACTAGCGGCTCGTGGATCTGGCGGCTGACGAGGTGCTCGCTGACCGTGGACGCGTACAGCGGATCGAACGTCTCGGGGCTCTCGGCGATCGCCCAGGTGAGCGTCGCCGCCTCGCCCGAGGCAGAGGGGACCGCGAGCGACGGCGCCTCGTCCGCACCCCCGCAGGCGATGAGAACCGCCGAGGCGAGGAGCGCCGCGGCGGAGCACAGGGCGCGCATGGACCGCCCGACTAGATCTTCAGCAGGACGACGGTGTTGAGAACGAACAGGATTCCGAAGAAGATCGTCCAGCGATCGAGGTTGCGCTCGACCAGCGACCCGCCGCCGAACGATCCGCCCCCCGAGCCGATCCCAAAGGCGCCCGAGAGCCCCGCGTCCTTGCCCGAGTGCAGGAGCACGAGGAAGATCAGGCCCACGGAGATCAGAACCTGGCCGACGTTGAGCACGCTTTCCATCGCCGCGGAAGTGTAGAGGGCCGCTTAGGGCAGGGCCGGGATGTCCGCGTCGAACCGCCAGGCGTACTCGACATCCGACGGTGCGGTGCCGAAGACCCCGGCACCGACCAGGCGGGTGTCGCCGGGCTGCATCGGCGGGACGGTCTCGGGTCCGACCCAGGTGACGAGTTCCTGCGGATGCTCCGGGAGCGTGTACGAGCTGCCCGGGCAGGTGATCGTCGTGTTGAAGGGGTCGCTGGCGGGATCGTCGATCGACGCGAAGTAGCCGTTGAGCTCACCCGCGACGAACAACTCGCTCGGCAGAGGCCACGGGCTCTCGCTCCTGATGCCCGACGAACCCGCGATCGAACAGATGCCGCCGTAGCTGCCCGTCGTGTCGGCACGCAGGCCTCCGTGGGGCTCGTAGAAATATCCGGAGTCGTCATTCGTCGTGGCCAGGTACTGAAAGCGCATCGTCTTCAGCGACCGGGTGACGTGGCTCCCCTGGTCCGGCGGGTGATAGGTGGCGCTGAACCTCGTCACCTTCCAGAACCGAGGGAGCAGCGCGAGCTGCGGACTGGTGTCGAAGCGCGTGAGACAGTTGTTGCCTTCTCGACTCTCGGCGATTGCGCTGGCATTGTCCGCACAGGCAATCGCCCTTGCGAAGCCAGGCCGCAGCCCCTCGAACCCAGTCGCCACCGCCTTGTCGGTCTCGCCGGGGTCCAGTGACTGGATCGGCGTCGTGACGGACGACGTGCGGCCTGGCCCCAGATCGACGACCACGCCCGCGGAGGAGCCGGGGGCCGGCGTCGCGCCCAGGTTCCTGACGGTCACGAGGAGGCGGACACTCGACCCACCGTCACGCTCGAGCAGTGCGTGCGGCGGCGCGCCGAGGTTCGTCTGCAGCTTGATGGCCGTGACCCTGAGGTCCGGCGCGGCCAACGCCGGCGTGGCGCCGAACGCCAAGGTGAGCACGGTTCCCACGACGACTCTGAGCAGCTTCCCCCGCACGGTCGGTTCTGAGCCTATCCGACCGCCTCCTGACCGACAAGCCTGCGCTTCCGGGACTGATCGACTCGGTTCTGCGCTCCGCCGGCTAGGGCCGCGTCAGCTCCTCCAGCAGGTAGACGAACGACTCGAAGCGCTCGCCGGTCGCGCGCTCGAGCCCGACCTCGCAGGTCCGGTTGCTCGACAGGTGGGCCGCCGCGCCGAGCCGGCGCACCTCCGCCGCCTCCTCGCTCGTCGCCGCCGCGGTCAGCTCGGGGTGGAGGAAGCCGCGATCGCCGGCGAAGCCGCAGCAGGTCGCCGAGGTGGGGACGACGACATTCTCGGCGAGCGCCCGTGCCGTCTCCTCGAGCTCCTTCGCCAATCCGAGCTGGCGGGTCGAGCAGGTCGGGTGGACGACGGCGGAGGCGACCCGCCGCCTGACCTCGAGCGCCGGCAGCAGCCGGTCGTGGGCCCAGGCGATCGAGTCGAGGATCTCGAGCCGCCCGTGGCGTTCGCGGTTCTCCTCGTCGAGGAGCCCGGCGTCGCGTCGATCGATCCCGTGCGTGCAGGAGCTCGCGTCGACGACGATCGGCAGCCCCCCCTCCCCGCTCCAGCGCCACAGGTCGGCGACGGTCGCGTTCGCGGCCACCTCGGCGCCGCGGCGATAGCCCTTCGACGTCCACGGCGTCGCGCAGCACCGTCCGACGACGTCGCCCGGGATCCAGAGCGGCGCTCCGGCCCGCGCGGACACGGCGACGAGCGCGTCCGGGAGGCCGCGGCGCGGGCTCCCGTTCCCATTCCCCCTCGCCGGGCCGAAGATCCGGTTGATGCAGGCGGGGAAGTAGACGGCCGCGGCACCCTCGCGGCTGGTCGCCGGCAGTGCGCGCGGGTGCGGGCGGCGGCAGCGCCCGGCCGCGCCCGCCGAGCAGGCCGCCGTTACCCAGGAGGCCACCGGCGCGCAGCCCGCCGCGCGAGGCGCGCTCGACGAGGTCCCAGCGCTCGGCCGCGCGCTCGGCGAGCCCCTCTGCACGCGCTGAGTGCTGGCGCGAGCGCAGCTCCTTGACCAGCTTCCCGGTGTCGATCCCGATCGGGCAGGCGAGCACGCAGCTGCCGTCGGCGGCACAGGTCTCGACCGCGTCGTACTCGTACTGCTCGCGGAGCGCCGTGAGCACCGGCGAGCCCTCGGGCTGGCGCGCGATCTCGCGCCGGATCACGATCCGCTGGCGCGGCGTCGTCGTCAGGTCACGGCTCGGGCAGACGGGCTCGCAGAAACCGCACTCGACGCAGGTCGTCGCCTCCTCCTCGATCGCCGGCGTCGTCTTCAGGTTGCGCAGGTGGATGCCCGCGTCGCGGCTGAGGACGACGTTCGGCGAGAGGACGCCGTCGGGGTCGGCGAGCTCCTTCACCCGCCACATCAGCGCCGTCGCCTGCTCGCCCCACTCGCGCTCGACGTACGGCGCCATGTTGAGCCCGGTGCCGTGCTCGGCCTTGAGCGAGCCGTCGTAGCCGTCGAGGACCAGCGTGACGAGCGCCTCCATGAACGACTCGTAGCGCTCGACGTCCTCGGCCTTGCCGAAGTCCGGCGTGAGCATGAAGTGGAGGTTCCCGGCGGACGCGTGG
The DNA here is from genome assembly GCA_963797995.1 of uncultured Solirubrobacterales bacterium. Classification (GTDB taxonomy): domain Bacteria; phylum Actinomycetota; class Thermoleophilia; order Solirubrobacterales; family 70-9; genus WHSW01. The sequence continues at coordinate 79,290 of CAWCRP010000008.1, read as the reverse complement.
CCGGCGACGCCGGTGAGGAAGCCGTGCTCGCCGAGCAGCGCCTGGATCTCCGTCGCCGCCTCGGCGATCCGCGCGGGAGCGACGCAGACGTCCTCGATGATCAGCGCCGTGCCGGGTGGGCGCAGGCTGCCGAGGAGGCCGTGAAGGCCCTCGCGGACCCGCCAGTAGACCTCGATCGTCTCCGGGTCGCGCGTGAACGCCGCAGGCCAGAGCAGCTCAACACCCGCGGCCGCCAGCGCCTCCGCCGCCTTCGCCTCGAGCGCGTCGAGCTCCGCCTCCTCGGCACCGCCGAACTCGACCAGGAGCGCGGCCGATTCGGGTGGCAGTCTCCTTCCACTCCTCCGGCGCGCCGGGGATGTTGTATGCGGCGACGACCAGCGCCGGGGCGACCATCAGCTCGACCGCGCTCGCGCCGGTCGCGACGAGGCCCGGGCACCGCCGCCGCGGCGGCGTCCATCGAGGGGAAGTGGAGCCAGGAGAGCGTCGTCTTCGCGCGGCCGGGCGACGGTCTCGAAGGTCGCGTCGGCGATGAACGCGAGCGTCCCCTCGGAGCCGACCAGGAGGCGGCGGAAGATCTCGACCGGCGTCTCGGCGTCGAGGAAGGCGCAGAGCCGGTAGCCGGTCGTGTTCTTGATCTCGAACTTGCGGCGGATCCGCTCGGTGAGCTCCGCGTCGGCGAGGATCTCCTCGCGGATCTCGAGCAGGCCGCGCGGCGAGCTCGGGCTCGGCCGCGGCGAAGCGCTCCTCGGCGTCGGGCGCGGCCGAGTCGATCTCGGTCCCCGAGGGGAGCACGAAGGTGAGCGCGGAAACGGTCGAGTAGGAGTCGGCGGTGATGCCGCAGCGCATCCCGCCCGAGTTGTTGGCGATCACGCCGCCGACGGTCGCGAAGTCGGTCGAGGCGGGGTCGGGACCGAGCCGGGTGCCGTGGGCGCGCGAGCACAGCGGTTGACGTGGCCGAGGACGGTCCCTGGACGCACGCGCGCGCGAGCGCCGTCGTCCTCGACCTCGACGGCGGAGAAGTGGCGGCGGACGTCGACGAGGATGCCGTCGCCCTGCGACTGGCCGTTGAGGCTGGTGCCGCCGGAGCGGAACGTGAGCGGGATCCCCTCGGCTCGCGAGAACGCCATCAGCCGGCCGACGTCGTCGCCGTCGCGGGCGACGACGACCGCCTTCGGCAGCAGCCGGTAGGGGCTCGCGTCGGAGGCGTAGCGGACGAGGTCGAGGACGCGGCCGAGGACCTGCGCTCGCCCGACGATCTCGGCGAGTTGTGCCCGGAGCAGCCGGCTCGGCGCCGCCGGCGAGCTCGTCGGGCACGCGGTCGGGAGCCGGCTCTGCGCCCCCGAGCGCGATCCGTTGCGGATCGGCTCCCAGCCGGCTTAGAAGAGCCACATCCCGGGCTGGACCGGCATCTCGACCAGCTGCGGCCCGTCGAAGTCGAGGCGCCCAGCCCCTCGACGAGCTCGTCGCGGCCCCCGCCACCGCCGCCGACTTCGCGCGCCGACGCCGTAGCCCTTCGCGACGTCGAGGCAGGACAGCGCCGGCAGGTCGAGCGCCGGCGCGCCCTCGACCTGCTCGACCCCGGCGAACCACTTCAGGATCGCGTACTCGGAGTTCCGAAGGACGAGGAACGTGACCGGGACGTTGTAGGCGGCGGCGCTCCACAGGGCGGTGATCGCGTACTGCGCCGAGCCCTCGCCGAGGACGCAGACGACCGGCCGGTCGGGCTGCGCGAGCTGGACGCCGATCGCCGCCGCGAGGCCGAAGCCGAGCCCGCCGCCGGCGCCGAAGTAGTAGCTGCCGGGCTTCGAGAGGCGCAGCTGGTTGCGAAGCGCGAGCGTCGCCGACGGCGCCTCGAAGACGACGATGCCGTCCTCCGGGAAGACCTCGCGCAGGCCGTGCATGACCTCGGTCGGCGTGCTCGGGTCCATCCCCTCGCCGGGCACCGGCTCGGGCAGCGGCTCGCCCGGCGGCTCGCGTCCGATCGGCTCGAGGACCGTGAGCAGCGCCTCGAGCGCGTGCTTGACGTCGGCGACGATCGCGTCCCCCATCGGCGCCCGGCTCGCCTCGTCGGGATCGGACGTGATCTGGACGAGCTCCGCCCCCTCGGGCAGCAGCGGCCCCGGGAGGTTCGGGTAGTAGGGGAAGACGGAGGAGCCGACGACGAGGACGAGGTCGTAGCCCTTGAGCGTCTCCGAGACCGGCCCGATCGCCGGCGGCAGGACGCCGCGAAAGAGCGCGTGGCCCTCGGGAAAGCCGATCCGCCCGCCGCCGGGGGCCGGGACCGCGAACACCGGCAGCCGCGCGGCCTCGGCGAGCGCGACGCCGAGCTCCCAGGCACGCGAAGCGTCGATGTCGGGCCCGGCGATCAGCACCGGGTTCGCGGCGCCGGCGATCCGGCCGGCGAGCGCCGCGATCTCGGCCGCGTCGGGGGCCGTCCAGCCGGCGACCGAGCGCGCGATCGCGTGCCTGACGTAGCCGTCGTCGACCTCGGCGTCCCAGTCGTCCATCGGGATCGAGACGAAGGCCGGGCCGCGCGGCGGCAGCGAGGCGAGGTGGATCGCGCGGGCGAGCGCGAGCGGCACGTCCTCGGCGCGCGGCGGCTCGAACGCGTTCTTGACGAGCGGGTGCGGCATCCGGATCGCGTCGCGGTTGGTCAGGTTCGCCTGCAGCGTGACCAGCTCGCGCGCCTGCTGCCCGGCGGTGACGAGCAGCGGCGAGTGGTTCGCCTGCGCGTTGAAGATCGCCCCCATCGCCGTTGCCGACGCCGGGCGCCGTGTGCAGGTTGACGTGGGCGACGCGCCCGCTCGCCTGCGCGTAGCCGTCCGCCATCCCGACGGCGACCGCCTCCTGGAGCCCGAGGTAGTAGGTGAAGTCGGACGGGAAGTCCTGCGAGCATCGGCAGCTCCGTCGAGCCCGGGTTGCCGAAGATCGTCGTCATCCCGTGACGGCGCAAGAGCTCGAGCGAGGCGTCCTTGACCGTGCTCACGCGCGCCACCCTACTCCGCCTCGTCACACCTACGGGACGATCCGCGCGCCACCGGCGGCAACGAGGGGGTCAGGCTCGGCCGCGTGGCTGAACCGATGTCAGATGCGAGCGGAAAACGCTCGGATTTGACAGCGGTTCGCCTCGCCGGGCGGCAGGAGGGGGTCGTTGCGCATTGGCAGCTCGTTGCGGCGGGGTTCACGCGCTTCTCGATTCGGCGCCGGGTGGCGAGCGGACGGCTGCACGTCCTGCATCCCGGTGTCTACGCAGTCGGCCGTCCCGCCGTGAGCGAGACCGGCGAACTCATCGCCGCCCTGTTCCACGCCGGTTCCGGTGCGGCCCTCAGCCACCGAACCGCCGCGTGGAAGGCGCTCACGCTCGCACCACCCGCGCCACCCTCACTGCTCGTTGCTGAGGCTCCCACCCCGGGCCTCGTCGAGCGCGCGCAGGATCTCGATCGCCTCACGGCGGAGCGCCGGCGTCCGCTCGGGCCCAGTCGGCGTCCGAGAGCTTGCCCTGCTCGCGGTCGAGCTCGGCGTCGCGGATCTCGCGGTACTTCGCCTCCTTGCGCGCCTCGAGGTCGGCGACCACCGGATCCTCGCGCTCGCCGCGGCCCGTCGCGCGCCACAGCGGCGCGGTCGCGAAGCCGGCGAGCAGCACGAGCAGCAGCACGACCAGGAGAAACTCCACCGCAGCTAGCCGATCAGGCGCGGCCGAGGTCGCGCGCGAGGCGCGCGGCGTAGACGTCGGAGACGCGGCGGCGGCGCGCCTCGGGCGAGGGCCAGCCGGCGATCAGCGCGCCGGTCGACCGCGATCCCGCCGCCGATCCAGAGCCAGAGCACGAACGGGTTGACGTTGACGCGGAAGTCGACCGGGAGCGCGGTCGCCTCGTAGAGGCCGGCGAAGCGCGCGATCGGCCTCGCCCTGGACGTGCCGCGTAGGCTGCTGCATCTGCCTCGAGCTCGGCGGGCGTCGGGCCCCCGGGGCCGATCTCGGGCACCTGCGCGTCGAGCCGCGCGTCGGCGGCCTGTCGATCACCTCGTCGAGCGGCTCGAGGTCGGGGCGCATCGCCGTCCAGAGGTCGCCGGCCAGGCCCTCGCGGCGGCCGACCTCGCTCGTCGCCTCCCCCTCGAAGAAGCTCCGCAGCGGCCCCGCGCTGCCGTCGGAGGTGTTCGACGCGTAGTAGTTCCGCGACGGGTGCAGGGTCGCGAACGCGCTCGCCGTCGCGGTCGACGAGGAGCACGGCGCCGAACGTCAGTCGCTTCCTCGCCGGCTCGATGGTCGACCGTCGGGCGCTCGTAGGTGAGGGTGTAGTCGCCGACCTCGGTCGACTTCGCCCGGGCAGCAGGCGCGACGTCCTCGCTGGTCTGGAAGCTCGACGAGGCGGCGACCGCGATCAGCAGGATCGCGATCCCGGCGTGGACGACGTAGCCGCCGTAGCGGCGCCGGTTGCGGGCGATCACGCGCGCGAGCGCCGCCGCCGTAACCGCCGCCCGTGAGCGCGCGCTGCGCCGCGCGCCCCGCGCCAGAACTCGGCGACGAGGGCGGCGAGGGAGAAGAACGCGAAGGCGAACATGAGCAGCGCCGACGGCTCCGAGAAGGCGTCGCCGGCGACGCCGACGACCACAGTCCCGACGAGCGCGACCGCGATCGGCACCCGGACGAGGCGCCACAGCGTCCCGGCGCTCACCTTGCGCCAGGCCAGCAACGGCCCGATCCCGGTGAAGAGCACGAGCACGATTCGCCAGCGGCGCCGTGTACTGGTCGAACCACGGCGACCCGAGCGACGACTTCTCGCCGGTCACCGCCTCGGAGATCAGGGGGAAGAACGTGCCCCAGAAGATCACCGACGACGAGGCCGACGAGAAGCAGGTTGTTGACGAGGAAGATCGATTCGCGCGAGGCCAGCGACTCGATCCGCCGCTCGCTTCGCAGCGTCGTCGAGCCGGGTGACGATGAGCGCCGCCGAGCCGATGACGACGACCGCGATCAGCGACAGCAGCGGGCCGCCGACGGTCGAGGCGCCGAACGCGTGAATCGACTCGAGGATCCCGGAGCGGACGAGGAAGGTGCCGAGCAGGGCGAGCGTGAAGGTGCCGACGATCAGCGAGACGTTCCAGACCTTCAGCATCCCGCGCTTCTCCTGGACCATCACCGAGTGCAGGAACGCGGTCCCGAGCAGCCACGGCATCAGCGCCGCGTTCTCGACCGCGTCCCAGCCCCAGTACCCGCCCCAGCCGAGCTCGTCATAGGACCAGAAGGCGCCGAGCAGGAGGCCGATGCCGAGGAAAGTCCACGCGCGTCGAGCGCGAAGCGCCGGGTCGAGCGGATCCAGCTCGCGTCGACGCGGCGCGTGATCAGCGCCCCGACCGCGAACGCGAACGGGATCGACCAGAGGACGTAGCCGGAGTAGAGCATCGGCGGGTGCACCGCCATCGCCGGATGGCGGAGCAGCGGGTTGAGCCCGGCCCCCTCGGCCGGCACCGGGTCGAGCCGCTCGAACGGGTTCGCCCCGTCGGCGAACAGCATCAGGCAGGTGAAGAAGAGGCCGAGCCCGGCGAGCACCGCGGTCGCGTAGGGGACGACCTCGCGGTGGCGGTTGCGGGTCAGCCAGAGGACGCCGCTCGCCGCGATCGAGAGCACCGAAGGCCCAGAGCAGCAGCGAGCCTCCCTGGCTCCCCCAGATCGCGGTCACCTTGTAGAAGGCCGGCGTCGTCGTCGAGGAGTGCTCGGCGACGAGCGCGAGCGAGAAGTCCGAGCGGACGAATGCCGCGATCAGCACCGTTGGCGCACACGTCAGCAGCGCGCACAGCCCGTAGACCGCGCGGCGGGAGACGTCGACGAGCCTCCGATCGCCGCTCCTCGCACCCGCAAGCGCGGCGACGATCGCGAGCAGGCACGCGAACGGAGCCGCGATCAGGCAGGCGGTGCCGAGATCGATCACCCCGGAAGTATCGCGAGGGGCCGATGCCTCGGATAGGCTGCCGCGCCAATGACCAGCCTTCGCCGCACATCAGCCGCTCGCCGCTCGTCCTCGCGCACTTGCCATCGGATCGGTGGTGATCGCCGGCTGCGGCGACACTGAGGAGAAGAACGACTACGTCGACCAGATCAACGAGCTACAGCTCACCTACGTCGACGACGTGACCGAGGTCGTCTCCGGCACCCCGCCGACCAGCCCCGAGGCCGCGGCCGAGGTCGCCGGGAATCTCGGCGAGGTGACCCAGGGGCTCGCCGACGACATCGCCGCGGTCGAGCCGCCGGAGGAGGTCGCCGACCTCCAGGAGCAGCTCGTGGGCACCGTCGAGGACATCGCGGCCCAGATCGAGGACGCCGAGGAGACGCTCGCCAACGGCAATCCGCAGGAAGCGGCGCAGGCGGCGACCGCGCTGCAGACGGCGACGAGCGAGGCGCAGACCGAGCTCGGCAGCATCATCGATCAGATCAACTCCGAGCTACAGAACTAGCTACTCCTCGATGATCACGTGCTCGGGGTCGGCCTCGGCCTCGTCGGTGAACTTCGACGGGCACTTGGTGATCAGGCTGTCCTTCTCCGCGACGAAGACGCCATCGGTGACAGTGCCCGAGACGATCACCTCGCGGCCCTCCCGGAACGGGTCGGGGATCTGACCCGAGTACTCGACGGGGATCGTCGCGCTCGGATCCTCGCGGTCGGCGACCTCGAAGCTGATGTCCGAGCCCGAGTGGACGACCGAGCCCTCGGCGACCTTGCCGGTGAGCTCGTAGTTGCCGCCGCTGACGCCGGCGAGCTCCGAGGGCTGCTTGGTCTCGCTGCCGGCGCTGAACGACGTGTAGACGAGGCCCGCGGCGAGCAGCACAGCGACGCTGAGCGCGACCACGAGCCGGATCTTCCGCTTTCGATCCGGATCCATAGGACGACCGATTATCGCAAGGTGCCTTCGTAGACTTGGCGCCATGACCGATGAATCCGTGCAGCCAGTCCTCCTGATCACCGGCGCGTCCAGCGGAATCGGCGCCGCGAGCGCCCGCGCAGCCGCGGCGGAGGGCTACCGCCTCATCCTCGCGGCGCGCCGCGAGGATGAGTTGGAGCAGCTCGCCACCGACCTCGGCGGTGAGGAGAAAGCGCTCGCGATCACCTGCGACGTGACCGAGTGGGAGCAGGTCGAGAGCCTGGTCGAGGAGCGCGCTCGACGGCTTCGGTCGCATCGACGCGGTGTTCGCCAACGCCGGCTTCGGCGCCACCCGCGGCTTCCTCGAGGAGTCGCCCGAGCAGTGGCGGGCGATGGTGCTCACCAACGTCCTCGGTGTCGCCTACACGATCCGCGCCACCCTCCCCCACCTGCTCGAGCGTGGCGACGGGCACTTCCTGATCACCGGCTCGGTCGCCGGGCGCCGGGCGCTCCCCGGCTCGCTCTACTCGTCGACGAAGTGGGCCGTGACCGGGATCGGCGAGTCACTGCGCCAGGAGCTTCGCCAGATGCATGAGAACCACGCGATCCGCGTCACCCTGATCGAGCCCGGGATGGTCGACACGCCATTTTTCGACAACCGCCCCGGCCCCGACCGTGCATTGCACGAGGACGACATCGCCCGTGCCGTCATCTACGCACTCTCCCAGCCCCCGCACGTCGACGTCAACGAGATCCTCATCCGGCCGACGTCGCAGCCGACATAGTTGGGCATCGGCGTCCCCGGACCTAGACTTTCCCCCGTGAGGGGAGCGCGTTGACTGAGGATCTGCCGAGGATCGGCGCTGAGATCGCCGGCTACCGCCTGCTCTCACTGGTCACGCGGGGCGGGATGGCGGTCGTCTACCTGGCGGAGGACCTGCGCCTCGGCCGCAAGGTCGCGCTGAAGATCCTCGCCGCCGAGCTCGCCTCCGACGACGACTTCCGCACCCGCTTCCTGCGTGAGTCGAAGACGGCGGCCTCGATCGATCACCCGAACGTGATCCCGATCTACGACGCGGGCGAGGCCGAGGGCCACCTCTACATCGCGATGCGCCACGTCGACGACATCGACCTGAAGGCGCTGCTCAAGGCCGAGCCCGAGCTCGAGATCGCCCGCGCGACCTCGATCGCGAGCCAGATCGCCGGCGCGCTCGGCGCCGCGCACAAGCGCGATCTCGTCCACCGCGATGTGAAGCCGGCGAACGTGCTCATCATCCGCCGCACCACCGCGGGCTCCTTCGACCATGTCTACCTCTCCGACTTCGGCCTCGCCAAGCACACGAAGTCGGTCAGCGGCCTCACGGCAACCGGGCACTTCATGGGCACGGTCAACTACGCCGCGCCGGAGCAGGTCGAGGGCAAGCAGGTCGACGGGCGCACCGACATCTACGCGCTCGGCTGTGTCCTCTTCGAGTGTCTGACCGGCCGCCCGCCCTTCCACAAGGAGGAGGGTGTCGCGGTGATCATGGCCCACCTGCGCGAGCCGCCGCCCTCGGTTCGCGACCTGCGCCCCGATTGTCCGCCGGCGCTCGCCCAGGTCGTCGCGAAGACGCTCGCGAAGTCGCCGGACGAGCGCTACCAGACCTGCGAGGACCTGATCGCGGCGCTCCAGCTCGCGGCCCCTGCGTCCGGCGTGACGGAAATCTCGGCGACCGCGCCGGCGGCGGACGCCCCGGCAGACGCCCTGACCGAGGCCCCCCCTGTCCCGCGGTCCGAAGACGGCCAGCCGAAGAGCCGGAGCATCCCGGGCGGGCTCCGGGCCGCGCTCGCGCTCGGCCTCGTCGCGATCGCCGCGCTGGCGGTCGTCCTCCTCGCCGGGGGCGGCGGTGATGAGGGCGGCGATGACACCTCGGGCGCGACGGCGACCGTCGCGAGCACGACCGCGACCGGCACCCAGTCCGACCTCGCGTGGGAGGCGCTCCCGGACACGCCGACGCCGCGCCAGCAGGCGGCCGGCGCGGTCGTCGACGGGAAGGCGTGGATCGTCGGCGGGCTCGAGGGCGAGGAGGCGGCGACGGCGACGAACCGAGTCGAGTCCTATGACGCGAAGACGGAGACATGGGAGCAGGGTCCGGAGCTGCCGGTGGCCCTCCACCACGCGGTCGCACGCAACTACCACGGCGAGCTGGTCGTGATCGGAGGCTGGACGCCGGAGGGCGAGGACCTCACCGCGAACACGTCGGGCCGGGTCTTCGTTCTGCGCGGCGACGGTAACACCGGTAGCTGGGAGGAGCTCCCCGAGCTCAACCACCCGCGCGCCGCTCCTGCGGCCGCGGTGGTCGGCGGCGAGCTGGTCGTCGTCGGCGGGCAGGCTGACGGACAGCTCGTGCCCGAGACCGAGATCTTCGACGGCGAGAAGTGGACCGACGCTGCGCCGATGCCGACGCCGCGCGAGCACCTCGCCGCGGCCTCCGACGGGACCTACCTCTACACCGTCGGCGGCCGCGAGCTCTCCTCTTCGGAGAACTCCGGCGCGCTCGAGCGCTACGACCCGGCGAAGGACGAGTGGACCTCGCTGCCGCCCATGCCGAACCCGATCGGCAGCTTCGACGCGACGATCGCGCAGGGCCGCCTGATCACGGTCGGGGGCGAGCTCCCGACCGACGTCAGCGGCGAGGTGCAGGCCTATGAGCTGAAGACCCAGACGTGGTCGACCCTGCCCTCGCTCGCGACCCCGCGCCACGGGCTGACCGTGGTCGTCGACGGCTCGAAGCTCTACGCGGTCGACGGCGCACTCGAGCCGGGCCACGCGGGCTCGACCACGGTCGCCGAATCGCTGGACCTCGCCACAGCCTTCTCCGAGGGCCCGAGCGCGGGACGCTGGCGCGAGCTGACATCACTCCCCACGCCCCGCCAGCAGGCCGCCGGCGCCGTCTTCGGCGGCCGCATCTGGCTAGCTCGGAGGGCTCGTCGGCATCGAAGCCGCGGAGGCGACCGCCACCACAGCGACCTACGACCCGGCGATCTCGAGCTGGACCGCCGGCCCCGACCTGCCGCAGCCGCTTCATCACGCCACCGCCGCAACCTACGATGGGGAGCTCGTCGTGATCGGCGGCTGGACGCCCGAGGGTGCCGACCTGACCGCGACCACCTCCGGCGAGGTCCTGGCGCTCCGCGGCGAGGCCTGGGAGGAGCTGCCGCCCCTCAACCACCCACGCTCGGCCGCCGCCGCCGCGGCCGTCGGCGACAAGCTCATCGTCATCGGCGGCCAGGCGGACGGGCAGCTCGTGCCCGAGACCGAGATCTTCGACGGCGAGACGTGGACCGACGCAGCCCCGCTGCCCAACCCGCGCGAGCACCTCGCGGCGGTGACCGACGGCACCTACCTCTACGCGGTCGGCGGCCGCGAGCTCGCGGCCGATCAGAACTCGGCCGCGTTCGAGCGCTACGACCCCGAGACGGACGAGTGGACGACGCTGCCGGAGATGGCGGTCCCGAGCGGCAGCCTCGGCGCCGCGATCGCCGGCGGCGAGCTGGTCGCGGCCGGCGGGGAGGATGCGGCCGCGCCGATCGACGCCGTCCAGGCTTATGACCTCGAGGCCGGGACGGCTGGGACTTGGACTGAGTTGCCGCCGCTGCCTACCCCGCGCCACGGTCTCGGCGTCTTCGGCATCGGCAACACGCTCTACGCGCTCGGCGGCGCGCTCGCGGTCGGCCACGCCGACTCGGCCGACACCGCCGAGGCGCTCGACTTCGACTGATGCCCGCCTGATGCCCGATACGGGCTTCCCCGACCAGGACGCGCGCACCGATTTCAGCGCGCGCGCGCCGGCGGCGGCGGCTCTCCGACCTGGTGGCCCGGTCTGCGTCGCGAGCCCGACGACGTCAACGTCATCCTCCCCTTCGACGAGGTCGTCGCCGCGCTCGGCAAGCGCGGTGAGCGCCGGCTCGGCCTGCAGACGATCGAGATCGCCTCGATCGTCGGCACGGTCGACCGCGCGCGCGAGTTCGACCGCAGCTTCCGCCCCACGTCCCACCGGGTGCGCCAGCGCTGGGAGCGGGTCGCGCGGGCCATGCGCAAGGGCGAGCCGATGCCGCCGATCGAGGTCTACCGAATCGGCGACCTGCACTTCGTGGTCGACGGCCACCACCGCGTCTCGGTCGGTCGACAACTCGGTCACGAGGTGATCGAGGCCTACGTGACGGAGATCGTCACCGAGATCCCGGTCGAGCGCACGACGATGCTTCACGACCTGGCGCTGAAGAGCCACCAGCGGCTCTTCTTCGAGCGCGTGCCGCTGCCGGCCAAGGCGCGCGAACGGATCGAGGTCGCCGACGAATGGCGCTACGCCGAGCTCGCCGAGTGCGTCGAGGCATGGGGCCTGCGCGCGATCCAGGCAAGGCGCGAGTTCCTCACCCGCCAGCAGGTGGCGGCGCTGTGGTTCGAGGAGGAGTTCGTTCCCGTAGTCGAGGTGCTGCGCGACGAGGACCTCATCGGCGAGCTCAGCGAGGCGGAGGCCTACGTCCGGATGATCAACCTGCGCTACATGCTGCTGCGAACGCATGAGTGGAACGAGGAAACCCTCGACCGCCTGCGGGCGGCGCTCCGCGACTCACCGGCACGCGACGACACCGTCGCGCACCGGCTGCTCCGCGACTAGGCGTTTCCCTCCGAAGGCTCCGCCGCCAGGCTGCGCCCATCCGAGGCATCGAAGAGATGGAGCTTCGAGGCGTCGACCCAGAGCTCGATCTCGACGCCGCGCTCCACCTTGCTCGCCGGATCGAGGCGGGCCACGATCTGGTCGCTGCCGCCGCCCGGAACGTCCTCGGCCCCGGCATCCTGGGCGAGCTCGGCGAGCTCCTGCGACTGGACCCCCTCGCCCTCGACGCTGAAGTAGGCGTACTTCTCCGAGCCCATCGACTCGACCAGCTCGATCTGCGCCGTGAACGTGGAGCCGCGGTCCTTGGCGTCACCGACGAGCGATGCGTCTTCAAAGCTCTCCGGCCGGACACCCGCGATCACCTCGCGGCCGTCGGTCGCTTCGCCGCGCAGGCGCTCCGGCACGGCGACCTCGCCGAAGGGCAGCTTGACGGTGTTTCCCGTGATCTGGGCCGCCATGAAGTTCATCGCCGGCGAGCCGATGAAGCCGGCGACGAACAGGTTCGAGGGGTTGTCGTATAGCTCCGACGGCGCGCCCACCTGCTGAAGGACGCCGCCCCTCATCACCGCGACCCGATCGCCGAGGGTCATCGCCTCGGTCTGGTCGTGGGTGACGTAGACGGTCGTAGTCCCCAGGTCGGCCTGCAGGCGCGAAACCTCGGTCCGCATCTGTACGCGCAGCTTCGCGTCCAGGTTCGAGAGCGGCTCGTCCATCAGAAACGCCTTCGGATCGCGGACGATCGCCCGCCCCATCGCCACCCGCTGGCGCTGGCCACCAGAGAGGTTCGCGGGCTTGCGGTCGAGATGCTGCTCGAGATCGAGCACCTTCGCGGCCTCGTCCACCTTGCGGTCGATCTCGGACTGCTCGACCTTGGCCAGCTTCAGCGGGAAGGCCATGTTCTCGCGCACGCTCATGTGCGGGTAGAGCGCGTAGCTCTGGAAGACCATCGCGATGTCACGGTCCTTCGGCGCCAGCTGGTTGACCACGTCGCCGCCGATCCGCAGCTCACCGCCGGTGATGTCCTCGAGTCCCGCGATCATCCGCAGCGCGGTCGACTTGCCGCAGCCCGAGGGGCCGACGAGGATCATGAACTCGCCGTCCTTGATCTCGAGGTCCATCTCCTTGACCGCCTCATAGCCGTCGGAGAACTGCTTCGAGACCTTGTCGAGAACGATGTCTGCCATTCGCTTTCTTCCTCCTTTGAGCCGGTTAGCCCTTGACGGCGCCAGCGGTGAGCCCGGCGACGATCCGGCGCTGGAAGATCAGTACGAAGATGATGATCGGGATCGTCACGAGCACCGCCGCGGCGGCGATCGACCCGGTCGGCGCGGTGAACTGGGACTCGCCCGTGAAGAAGGCGAGCGCCGCGGGAACGGTTCTCGACGCGTCCGAGGACGTCAGCGAGATCGCGAAGAGGAAGTCGTTCCAGCAGAAGATGAAGACGAGGATCGCGGCCGTGAACACACCCGGCGCGGCGAGCGGGATGATCACCTTCGTGAACGCCTGGAATGGCGTCGCACCGTCGACCTGGGCCGCCTGCTCGAGCTCGAACGGAATTTCGCGGAAGAACGCCACGAGCGTGTAAATGGCCAGCGGCAGGCTGAACGTGAGGTAGGGGATGATCAGCCCGACGTACGTGTCGTAGATCCCGAGGGTCCGCCACATGTCGAAGAGCGGGCCGATCGTGGAGACGGCGGGGAACATCGCGATCGCGAGCGCACCGGCGAGGATCGCGGCCTTTCCGGGGAAGTTGAGCCGGGCGATCGCGTACGCGCAGAAGGCCGCGAGGACGATCGCGATGACCGTCGAGATCAGCGCGATGAGGATCGAGTTGATCAGCGGAGCGATGAACGGGCTCTCGTTGATCCCGCCGGTGAACAGCGCCTCGTAGTTGTCGAGCGTCAGGCTCGATGAGATGAACTCGTGGTCGAGCAGCGCCTCCGGGCTCTTGAACGAGAGCGAGAGAATCCACAGCACGGGCACGAGCGCGAACAGGAGCACGATCAGCATCCCGATCGACCAGAGGACGTATTCCTTGGTTCCCTTCTCCATCGGTTCTCCTCCTGCCCCTCTCTCCTAGCTCCCGGGCCTGTCCGCCATGCGGACGCCGAAGCCCTTGATGAAGATGAAGGCGATGATCAGGGTCGCCAGGAAGATCAGAACCGACACGGCGGAGCCCAGCCCGAGGTTCAATCGCTCGATCAACTGGTTGTAGCCGAGGATCGAGACCGACTCGGTGTCCTGCGCACCGCCGGTCATGATGAAGATCGTGTCGAAGACGCGGAACGCGTCGAGGGTGCGGAAGAGCAGCGCAACGAGGATCGCCGGCTTCATCAGTGGCAGGGTGATGCGGACGAAGCGTTGCCAGGCGTTGGCGCCGTCCACCTTCGCCGCTTCGTAGAGGCCGCTGTCGATCGTCGTCAGTCCGGCCAGTAAGAGCAGGGCCATGAACGGCGTCGTCTTCCAGACCTCGGCCATGATGATCACGGCGAACGAGCTGAAGCGGTCGCCGAACCACTCCATGTCGTCGGCGATCAACGGCAGGTTGTTGACGAAGCCGTAATCGGTCGAGAAGGCGAACTGCCACGAGAACGCGGCGACCACCGTGATGATCCCGTAGGGAATCAGGACCGAGGTGCGCACCACGCCGCGGCCGAAGATCGCCCGGTGCATGACCAGCGCGATGATCATGCCGAGGGCGAGCTCGAGCGCGACCGAGATCACGGTCACGAACAGGGTGTTGAACACGTCCTGCCACCACAGCGAGGAACTGAGCACGGTGATGTAGTTGTCGAGCCCGGTGAAGCCGCCCTCCTCGGGGAAGCGCAGGTCGATCTCCTGGAGTGAGAGGACGAGCGCGTAGCCGATCGGGTACGCGGTCACGAGCAGCATCGCGATCACGGCCGGCGCGCAGAGCATCCAGCCGAGCTTGCGCTCCGCCTTGCCGCGGTCCGTCACCTTCCCACTGCGGCCGTTCGCCGGCTTGGGCCCGCCCGTCGCCGACTCGGCGCCTACGCTCGCGGCTTCCATCAGAGGAGCCCCTCCCGCTTCACCGCTTGCTCGACCTTCTCGCGCAAGTCCTCATACACGGGGGTCGGATCCGCCGGGTCGATCTTCCCCGGCGGGTGAAGCGCGCGCTGAATCGCCAGCGAGAGGTCCGTGTAGGCCGGGGTCAGCGGGCGCGGCGCCGAGTTGTCGAGGGCCTCCTTGACCAACGGCGCGAAGCCGTCGAAGGCCTTCTCGACCTTCGGGTTCGTGTAGAGGCTCTCCGCGGAGGGCGGCAGGCCGTCGAGCTCGGCGACGGTGATCTGGTTCTCGGGTCCGGCGATGCACGCGGCAGCCTCGAAGGCGAGTTCGGGATTCTCGGAGAAGCTCGAGACGCCGAGGTTGAAGCCACCGAGCGGTGGGCGCGCCGGCCTGTCCTCACTCACCGCGGGGTACGGCGCGATCCCCAGCTTCTTGGCGATGTCGGGCGCGTTCTCGGCGACGCTCGCCGGGGCGAACGTGTAGTTGAGCTGGAACGCCGACTCGCCCGACTCGAACGCCGAGGCCGCGGTCGACTCGTTCGAGGTCTCGAAGCCGGGCGCCGGCGCGTCGCGGGCCACCGAGCCCATGATCGAGAGCGCCTCCTCCGTCGGCCCCTGGGCGAGGTCGACGGTCTCCGCGTCCTTCAGCACCTCGGTGCCGGCCGATTGCAGCAGGCTGTTGAACCACACCACCAGGCCCTCGTAGCGGTCGGCCTGGAGCGCGATCGAGGAATCGAGGCGCTTCGCCTCCTCGATCATCTCCTCCCAGGTCGCCGGCGGCTTCGGGGTCAGGTCCTTGCGATAGAAGAGCAGCTCCGGGTTCGCGTTATAGGGCGCGCCGTAGAGCTCACCCTCGAACGACGCGGTCTCGATCGTCGATTCGAAGCGGTCCTTCTTCGCCTCCTCGGCCAGCTTGCCCGTCCACGGACGGACCCAACCGGCGTTGGCGAACTCGGCGGTCCAGATCACGTCCATCGCAATCACGTCGATCGACGGGTCCTCCGCCCCGAGCCGGCGCACGAGCTGCTCGCGCTGGGCGTCGGCCTCGAGCGGCAGGAGCTCGACCGAGACGTGGTAGCGGCCGTTCGACTCCTCCGAACACCGCTTCGCCGAGGCCTCGAAGCTGCCGCCGCGCTGCACGGCGACGAACCAGGTGATCTCGGTGCCCTGGCCGCCGGCTTCGTCGCTGCCGGTGCAACCGGCGACGGTGGCCGCGGTCAGCGCCGCGGCGGCGAGCGCCGCAGCTGCGAGCTTCCCGACCTTCCTGGGCCCCCTTGCGACCAAACGGCACTCCTCTCTATCCCAAAGCCCGCGGTCCGTGCGGGCGCTGAGCGAATGCCCTGTTCAGAGGACCTTTAAACCGCGGTGGTCTAGTCGAGGACCTTTCGCCTCACCCGCACCTTGGCGACCGCGGGCGTCGGGTCGGTAGTCGCCCCGCTCGCCGTGACGTAGACCTTGCTCCGGCCGATCGGGAGGCCGCGATAGACAACGGGCGTGGAGCACGGGCGCGACCGCTCGTCATTCAGCCGACACGTGAACCTCGCCGCCGGATCACTCGCGTGGAATGACACGCGCACCTTGTTCTTCTTCTTCCCGAAGCGCTTCTTCGAGTCGATGAAAGTCTCCGGAGGGAGGCAGGCTCCCGCGGTGGCGGCCTGGGACGGGCAGCCGTCCTGGGTCTCGTCGCCGTAGCCGTCTCCGTCGGCGTCCCCCTCGATGTCGGCCTGAAGGAGAAGCTCCTCGTTGGCATACGACCCGGAGGGCGTTCGCGGCGGCGCGCCGTCCTGCAGCGTCGGCGTTCCCCATACCGGGATGCTGGAGCCGGCCACGCTGCGCGTGATGCCGACGTTCAGATTCCCCGTCAGGAGATCGACGCCCACCTGATCCCCCACCTGGATCGGGAGCCGGGTGGGAAAGCCCTGTACGCCGCTCACATCCTCGATCGTGACCACCTCGGACGTGCCCGTCGCGATGCGCTCCAGAGCGCCGAACCCGAGGGGCGCGCCCACGATCCGCAACGCGACGGGGGCCGCCGTGTCGGTGGTCGCGGCGTTCACGAGCAAGCGAAAGCGGACGACGACGCCGCTGGCGGGTGACGTGAGCCCGTCCGGCGCGACCCTCGCCGCACTGATGTCCCGCTGCGCCAGCGTGCAGGGAATCGAGCAGCCGATCGAATCGATCGCCGGCCCCTGCGGGATCGCATGACCAATCGTTACCGACCCGCTGGCCGGCGCCACCCACATCGCCGCGGCGCACGTGGCCGCCGCAATGACAGCCCCGCGACGTGTCAACCGCCGCTTTCCTGCTTCGCCGCCTTCTTCTTCGCCTTGACCTTCACCTTTGCGATCGCGGGCGTCGAATCGACATTCCCCGGGATGCTCGCCGTGATGAAGATCTTGTGCTTGCCGGGCTTGAGCCTGCGAAAGACGCTCGGCGAGGTGCACAGAAACTCGCGCCGCTGGTCGACCTTGCAGAAGAACCTGGCGGCCGGGTCGTTCGATCCGAACGAGATCTTCGCCTTGTTGTTCTTCTTCCCGAAGACGTCCTTTTTCGTGATGAAGGTGTCCGGCGGCACGCACGGCCCCTGCGCGGCGGCCTGGGACGGGCAGCCGTCCTGAGTCTCGTCGCCGAAGCCGTCGCCGTCGAAGTCGGGTTCGATGTCGGCCTGGATGAGCAGCTCGCGATTCGGCAGAGGCCCGATCGGGCCGCGAGCGAACTCGCCGTCCCCGAGCGCCGGGCTCCAGTTGAAGACGGTCGTGTTCAAAACACTGCGGGTGATCCCCGGCGCCAGGCCCGTGGCTTGGGCGGGCACATCGACACCTAGGCGGTCGCCGATCGCAATCGGCAAGCGAACGGGCGTTTCGTGGATGCCGTCGAGGTCCGGGATCACCGCGGGGGCGGTGCCGGCGCCGGTACGAAGGAGCTGCGACGGGTCGCCGACCGTGCGGATCACCCGTACGTTGACCGGAGCGTCGCCGGCCTGGGTGTTGTCCTCGACGAGGAAGCGAACGCGCACAACGACGCCGTTGATCGGTGATTCGACTCCCGCCGGGGCGGAATTCTGCACGCGGTGCGCGCCCTGGGAGAGGGTGCAAGCCTGGCCGCACTCGGCTAGGACGATTGGTCCGGGCGCGAGGTTGTGGCCAATCGTCACGGCGCCGCTCGCCGGCGCCGAAAACGCGAGCACGGTCGTGGCCGCGCACAGCGCCGCAACAATCCCTGATCCCCTGCTCCTCCCCACGAGGCGGATTGTAGGAGCATGGGCGGCGATGGGCACCGCTTCACGAGGGTCACTCGGATCGCAGCGCGAACTGTTCGACGTCCCGGCGGACATCGCCTACTTCAACACCGCGAACCTCTCCCCCCTGACCCACCGCGTGCGCGAGGCGGGCGAGCGCGCGCTCGAGCGCCGCGCCCGGCCGTGGACGATCGCGAGCGATGACTGGTTCAGCGATGTCGAGCGACTGCGAGCCCTGTTCGCCCAACTGCTGGGCGCCACCGCCGACGCCGACGGCGTCGCCCTCGTCCCGGCGACGAGCTACGGGCTGGCCGTCGCCGCGCACCAGCTCACGCCGGAGCCCTGGCAGCGCATCGTCGTCCTCGCGGAGGAGTACCCGTCCGGGATCTACACGTGGCGCGCGCTCGCAAAGCGCAGCGGCGCCGAGATCCTCACGGTCGAACGGGAGCGCGAATTGGGCGGCAGCTGGACGGAGGCGGTACTCGCCGCCTCTGGACGAGCGTGCCGCGATCGTCAGCGTGCCGAATGTGCACTGGACCGACGGCTCGCTCGTCGAGCTCGAGCCGATCGCCGAGCGCGCGCACGAGCTCGGCGCGACGCTCGCGCTCGACCTGAGCCAGTCGGCGGGTGCGATGCCAGTCGACTTGGCGACTCTGCGCCCTGACTTCGTCGTCGCCGCCGGCTACAAGTGGCTGCTCGGCCCATTCGGCCTCAGCTACCTCTGGGTCGCCGCGGAGCACCGCGAGGGCGAGCCGCTCGAGCAGAACTGGATCAACCGCTCGGGCTCCGACGACTTCGCCCGCCTGATCGACTACCGCGACGACTACCAGCCGGGCGCGCGTCGCTACGACGCCGGGCAGCGGACCGGCTTCCACCTGGTGCCGATGGCGATCGCCGCCCTGGAGCAGCTCAACGAGTGGGAGGTCCCCCGGATCGCGGCGACGCTGGCGGCGCTCACCGGGAGGATCGGCGAGGAGCTGGCGAGGCTCGGCATCGCGGTCCCGGAGCACCGCGGCCCTCACATACTCGGGCCCGAGCTCGGCGAGGAGCGGATCGACCGGGTGACCGGCGAGCTCGCCGAGGCAAACGTCTACGCCGCTCCGCGCGGCCGCGCACTGCGGATCTCGCCGCACCTCCACAACACGCCCGAGGAGGTCGACCGCCTGGTCGCGGCACTCGCTCGCGTGGCCTAGGCACGCGAACTCCGGGATAGGCTGCCGCGGGCATGGACGTCAACCGCGACGACATCCTCGTGGTCGCCGCGGTCGCGGCGGCGGCACCGCTGCTCGCCGACCTGAGCCGCAAGGTCAGGCTGCCGATCGTGGTCGCCGAGATCATGCTCGGGATCATCGTCGGCCCCGAGCTGCTCGGCCTCGCCCACGGCGACGTGCTGATCGAGGACCTCTCGGCCTTCGGCCTCGCCTTCCTCTTCTTCCTCGCCGGGCTCGAGATCGAGTTCGAGCGCATCCGTGGCAAACCACTCACGCTCGGCTTCATCGGCTGGGTGATGTCCGTCGGACTCGGTCTCGCGATCGCCCTCCTGCTGTACGCGACCGACGTGATCAACGCCCCGATCCTGGTCGCGCTCGCCCTCACGACGACGGCGATGGGGACCCTGATGCCCATCCTTCGCGACGCCGGCATCCTCGAGCAGCGTTTCGGCCGCTACGTCCTGGGCGTCGGGGCGATCGGGGAGTTCGGGCCGGTGGTCATCGTCTCGGTGATCCTCGCGCTCGAGTCGGGCGAGCCGTGGCGGACGACGCTGCTCTTCGTCTTCGCGGCGATCGCGGTCCTCGTCACGCTGCTCGCGACGCGGGCGCAGCCCGGCCGCGTCGCCCGCCTGGTCCAGACCTCCATGCACACCAGTGGGCAGCTCGCGGTCCGCCTCAGCATCCTCATCCTCGCGGCGCTCGTGGTGCTCGCGGCGGAGTTCGGACTCGACATAATCCTCGGCGCCTTCGCCGCCGGGATCATCGTCGGCTTCGTCACCCGCGGCGGGACCGACTCGGGCGAGTTCGAGGCCAAGCTCGACGCCGTCGGCTACGGGTTCCTGATCCCGATCTTCTTCATCGCGACCGGGATGGACTACGACGTCGACGCGCTCACCTCCAGCACGTCGGCGATGCTCCTCGTCCCCGGGTTCGCCGTCCTCTTCCTACTCGCCCGCGGCCTGCCGATCCTGCTGCTCTACCGCGGCGAGCTGGCATCCGACGAGCGGCGCTCGCTTGCGCTCTTCAGCGCCGCGGCGCTGCCACTCGTCGTCGCGATCACCGAGATCGGCACGAGCACCGGCGTCATGCGCGAGGACGAGGCGGTGGCGCTGGTGGGCGCCGGGATGCTCTCCGTGCTGCTTTACCCGGTGCTCGCGCTCGCGCTGCGGCGGATCTCGCCTCCCGCCCCCGACGTCTAGTCGAGCGCACCCCACCTGGCGCACGTCTCCGCCGCCGCATCGAGCGCCGGGCCCAAGGCCTCGGCGGCGGCGGCGGGATCCCACTCACGCGCGGCGAGCCCGCCGACGAGCGTGCCCATGAACGCGTCGCCCGCGCCCAGCGTCGTGACCACGCCGCCTGGGACCGCCGGCGCCGGCAGCTCGGCCTCGCAGGCGCCGCGGATCACCGCGCCTTCGTCGGCGAGCGTGACCACTGCGAGCTCGGCGCCGAGCTCGGCGAGCTCCGCCGCCGCCTCGCGCGGGTCGCCCGTGCCGGCGATCGCGATCGCTTCGTCGCGGTTTGCCCGGACGAGGAAGGAGCCGGGGATGAGCTCGCGCGACGCGCGCGCGGCCGGCTCGACCTCGCCGCCCCAGCGGTTCGGGCGGATGTTGGGGTCGAAGCAGACCCTGGCGCCGTGCTCGAGCGCGAGCTCCCGGGCGCGCAGCGTCACCCTGCGCTCGGCCTCGGTCGCGAGCGTCGTCGAGCTGTAGACGAGCGCGCTCGCTTCGGCGATGACCTCCTCGATCCGCGGGCCGATTGACGCCACCGCCCGCTCGATCGCGTCCCCGTAGATCTGAAAGCTCGGGTCGCCGGCGTCGTCGAAGCTGGCGAACGCGATCGGCGTCGGCTCGCCCTCGAGCCGGTTGAAGAACCGCAGGTCGACACCCTCGCGCTCGAGCCGCTCGCACAGCCACCGGCCCCATTCGTCGTCGCCGACCGCGCCCGCAAGTCCAACCTCGAGGCGCTCATCGGCTCGGTTGCCCGAGCGCGCGACGTGGACAGCGACGTTCGCGAGCGCACCGCCGAAATGGGGCACGAACGAATCGGCCTCGACCAAGGAGCCCACCCGCCGCTCGCAGATCAGGTCGACGAGTCCCTCGCCGAGGCAGACGATCACGCCGCCAACTTAACGGGGGCCGGGCGCGGTCATTGCAGACATAACTAAAACGCTTGCACCGCCCGTCGGTCTTTCCAACGATCACGACATGCAACGGATGCGGACCCAGATCGCCGCTACGGCCGCACTCGCGCTCCTCCTCGCCGCGACCTCGGGCTCGCCGGCGAGCGCCCAGGAACAGCCGGTCCGCGTCGGCGCCCTCTACTTCGGCAGCTTCAACGCGGAGCGCCAGGACATCATCGACCAGACCGCCAAGGTCTACGGGCGCGGAGGCGACTGGTGGGGCGGCGTTCGCGACTTCTCCGGCCTTGACCCGGCGGTGCCGGTGAACCGCTGGCTGTGGCCGAACGACGACTTCTCGCACCTGAAGCCGGCGATCGGCTACTACGACGACTCGAAGGTCTCGACGGTCGAGGCGCACATCGCGCAGGCCGCCTCCGCGGGGCTCTCCTACTTCTCCTTCTACTGGTACTGGAACGGCCTCGAGCACAGGGAGTACCTCTCCTCCGCCCTCCGCGCGTTTTTGCAGGCGCGAAACAGCGCCGACCTCGACTTCACCGTCGGCGTCTGCGCGCACGCGTACGGGAGCGGGCGCCTGACGATCCCGAGGGCCGACTTCCCACAGGTGACCCAGATCCTGGCCAACTACCTGACCGTGCCGAACGCGCTGAAGACGGCCGACGGGCGGCCGATCGTCGAGCTCTGCGACACGCGCGGGATCGGCTCGGGCTCGGCCGCCGACGTGCGCGCGTTCGTCGACGCGCTGCGGGCGGCGGTGAAGGCCAAGACGGGCTCGCCCAACGCCCAGATCATGGTCCTCTCCCACATGGACCTCGGCATCGATCGCCCCGCGGCCGGTGTCGACGGCGTCTTCTGCGGCGCTCGCGTCGAGTCCGTGGACATGTCCTACGCGCGCTACGCGAACGAACACGGGGCCTACCTCGACTCCCTTCCCGGCTCCGCGATCCGCTGCCTGATGTCCGACTTCGACGAGCGCCCGCGATATCCGGGCTCGATCCCCGACCCTGCTCAGGTCCGCTACTTCACCGACCAGACGCCGGAGCTGTTCTCGAGATCGATCGCCGCCGTCCGCGACGACCTCGCGACCTCGACCCGCCCGCCCGCCGTCGACGACCTGGTCCAGGTCTACGCGTGGAACGAGTGGCACGAGGGCGGCATCATCGAACCGAACGCCCGCGACGGCTGCCTGTACCTCAACCTGATCCAGTCCGGGCTGGGGCTGAACGGCAAGGGCTGCGGAAAGCCGCCGGCGATGGGCGTCGCTTCGAAGCGCCGCCAGAAGGCGCTGAAGAAGCGCGCAATCGTCCTCGCGGCGAGCTGCGACGAGGACTGCACGGTCGGCGCCGCCGCCTCCCTGCGCCCGCGGAAGCTCACCAAGCTGAAGCTCCCCAACGCGAGCGCTTTCATCGAGGCCGGGGGCACGGCGACGCTGAGCGTCCCGCTGCGCGGCAAGACGCGGAAGAAGGTCGCCCGCTCCCTCCGCGCGGGCAAGAAGGTGCGCGCACTTGTCAGGCTCACCGCGACCGACCTCGCCGGCGACGCCGCCACCGGCGCGGCCAAGGTGCGAATTCAACGCAGATAGTCCGCACGTAGCTGTCACACACCGGCGCGCCGCCCCGTCTCCACTAGCGAAAGGCTGAAATCCAGACCTGACCTGGACCCAAGGAGAAGGAGCGGACGATGAAGATCTTCGTAGCGGGAGCAACCGGAGCGCTGGGAAGGCGGCTGGTCCCACGGCTGGTGGAGCGCGGGCACCAGGTCACCGGGATGACGCGGAGCGAGGGCAAATTCAGGCTCCTGCGCGACCTCGGAGCGACGCCGGTCGCCGCCGACGCGCTCAACCCGGAGGCGGTCGCCCAAGCGGTCGCGGGCGCCGAACCCGAGGTGATCGTCCATCAGCTAACGGCCCTTGGCGACATCGACCTGCGCAAGTTCGAGCAGTCGTTCGAGCTCACCAATCGGTTGCGGACGGAGGGCACCGACCATCTGCTCTCGGCCGGCCGCGCGGTCGGCGCGCGGCGCTTCGTCGCTCAGAGCTTCGCCGGCTGGCCTTATGCGCGCACCGGACCCGCCCTGAAGGACGAGTCCGCGACGCTCGACGCGGCGCCGCCGAAGGTGATGCGCAAGAGCCATGACGCGATCAAGCACCTCGAGCGCGCAGTCACCGGAGCCGATTGGACCGACGGCATCGTGCTCCGCTACGGTGGTTTCTACGGTCCAGGGACTTCGGTTGCGAAGGACAGCGAGATGGTCGAGGCGGTCAAGGCGAGGAAAGTTCCGCTCGTCGGCGACGGCGCAGGAATCTGGTGCTTCGTTCATATCGACGACGCGGCGAGCGCGACCGTGGCGGCGATCGAGCACGGCGACCCCGGCCTCTACAACGTCACCGACGACGAGCCGGCGGCCGCTCGGGTGTGGCTGCCCGTCGCGGCCGAGACGTGGGGGGCGAAGCCGCCGCGGCACTTCCCCCGGTGGGTAGCGCGCCTCCTCGCGGGCGAGGCACTGACGGTCATGATGACCGAGACGCGAGGGGCCAAGAACGGGAAGGCGAAGCGCGAGCTCGACTGGCAGCCGCGGTACCCGAGCTGGCGTCAGGGCTTCGCGGAGGGGCTCGGATGAGCCCCGCCGAGGCCGCCCTCGAACAGGAGCTCGAGGACCTACGCCCACGTGCGTTCGCGATCGCATACCGGATGCTCGGCAGCGTCGCCGAGGCCGAGGACATGGTCCAGGAGGCGCTCATGCGGCTGGTCGCCGCCCGCGAGCGAGGGGAGGAGATCACCTCGCCGCGGGCCTGGACCGCGACGGTCGTCACCCGGCTATCCATCGACGAGCTGCGCTCGGCCCGGGCGCGGCGCGAGACGTACGTCGGCGACTGGCTGCCGGAGCCGGTGGTGAGCGACCCACTCCACGTCGCGGCACCATCGCCGCTGCCGGCCGATGAAGCGGAGACGGCGGACACGCTCTCCTTCGCCTTCCTCGTCTTGCTCGAGAAGCTGACGCCGGAGCAGCGCGCCGCGTTCCTGCTCCATGACGTCTTCGGCTACGAGTTCGCCGAGGTCGCCGAGATCCTCGGCAAGTCGCCCGGCAACGCGCGTCAGATCGCCGTCCGCGCGCGCCGACAGGTCGACGAGGGCCGGCCGCGCTTCGAGCCCACGCGCGAGCAGCGCACCGAGCTCGTCGACCGCTTCCTCGCCGCGGCGAGGGACGGCGAGGTCGATGCGCTCGAGGCGATGCTCGCAGAGGACGTCGCGCTCCAGGGCGACGGCGGCGGCAAGGTGCCCGCACTCGCGCGCGCGATCTTCGGCCGCAAGCGGGTCGCCCGCACGATGGGCGCCTGGATGAAGGCGGCCCAGCGCTTCGGTGGCGTCTTCTACCGCGAGGCCGAGGTGAACGGCCAGCCGGGGGCGCTCGCCGTCGACTCCGACGGGAGGATCATCGGCGCGCTCGCGATCGAGGTCGCCGACGACAAGATCCAGAAGCTGAGCTCGGTCGTCAACCCGGAGAAGCTCGCCCACCTCGGCGAGCTCTCCGACTTCGGCACGCGGCTGGGGCGCTCCGGCCTCCGGCCCCCCAGCCCCAGCCCTAGCCCTAGCCCATTGGGGAAGGAGGAATCCGGGTCGAGCCGGTGACCTGCGGAATCACGAAGGCGATCTCGTCGGTGAAGCACCACGCCCAGTCCTCGCCCGGTTCGATCGAGCGCATCACCGGATGGCCCTCCTCGGCCGCGTGGCGTGACGCGTGCCGGCCGGGCGAGCTGTCACAGCAGCCGACCTTGCCGCACTCGAGGCAGATCCGCAGGTGGAGCCAGCCATCGCCCGCCTTCAGGCACTCCTCGCATCCCTCCACCTCGGCGGGCAGTTCGGTGACCTCGATCGTGCCGAGGTGACTACAGGTCGCCATCGCCCACCCAGCATGACAAACCAGACAGACCGCCGACGCGGGGCGCGGCGTCAGGCGTGCGGGCAGCCTTCGCAGGTCTCTCCGTCGTCGAGGCGGCGGGAGAGACAGCACGTGCGCCGGGTCCGAGTGAGCCCGTCGTCGGCGACCCCCAGCGGCACCGTCCACGGCTGACAGGACTCGGCGCCGAGCAGGTCCGCCGCGACCCGGAGCGCCGCTGCCGGCTCGCCGAGTGCCTGCCCGCAGAAGAGCACCGCGTCCGCGATCCGATCGCCGGCGTGCCACCACAGGACGCGCGAGCGCAGCTTGCGCTCGGACTCGATCATCGGCGCGAGCAGGGAGTGGACGGTGCGCCGGGCGTCTCCGGCCCCGTCCCCGGAGCCGGTCCGCATGCCGGGCGTTGCCTGGTCGATCGCGATCCCCTCGGCGAGTCCCTCCTCGCCGATCCGCACCCAGGTCGCGGCGGGCGAGGCGGCCAGCAGCGTTCCGGACGCGACGATCGGGCCCCCGACGAGGGCGCCGACGAACCACGCGACGGCCTCGACCTCCCAGGCGATCGGCAGGTGGGTCGGCCCTCCGGTCCCGGCGGCGCGCCTCACGGCCGCCAGGCGCTCCCCGCGTCCCGGCTCCCTCGCGAGCTCGGCCAGGGAGACCCACCCGGCGGGCGGCGTCCCGTCGAGCGCGAGCAACTCCGGCGCGAAGCCCTCGACCTCCGCCTCCGCGACCTCCGCCAATGCCGCAACGATCACGTCAGGGCGCCTCCGCCCGCGTGCCGGGAACGACGAGCGGGGTGCCCGTGACCGGGTCCTCGATCACGGAGCAGCGCAGGCCGAAGACGTCTTCGACGGTCTCCGCGCCGATGACGTCCCACGGCGCGCCCTCGGCGATCACGGCGCCGTCCTTCATCGCGACCACGTGGTCGGCGTAGCGGCAGGCGAGGTTGAGGTCGTGGAGGACGACGACGATCGTCTTGCCCGACTCGCGGTTGAGAACGACGAGGAGGTCGAGCAACTCGACCTGGTGGGCGATGTCGAGGAACGTCGTCGGCTCGTCGAGCAGCAGCATGTCCGTCTCCTGCGCGAGCGCCATCGCCAGCCAGACGCGCTGGCGCTGGCCGCCGGAGAGCTCGTTCACCTTGCGGGTGGCGAGGTCCTCGATGCCCGTTGCCGCGAGCGCCTCGACGACCGCGCGATCGTCGTCGGCGCTCGCCTGGCGCAGCCAGCCCTGGTGCGGGTAGCGGCCGCGGCCGACGAGGTCAGCGACGGTGATGCCGTCCGGGGCGGTCGGCGACTGCGGCAGCAGGCCCAGATCGCGGGCGACCTCGATCGTCCGCCGCTTGTGGATCGACTTGCCGTCGAGGTAGACGGCGCCGTTGCTCGGCTTCAAGAGGCGCGCGAGCCCGCGCAGCAGAGTCGACTTCCCGCAGGCGTTCGCCCCGATCACCACCGTGATCCGCCCGGGCGGGAACTCGAGGCTGACGCCGGCGACGATGTCCTCGCGGCCGTAGCCGAGTGCCAGGTTCTCGGCGCGCAGATCAGTCATCCGCCGGCCTTCGGCCCCTCATGCGCCGCGCCCTCGGCGGTTCATCGCGACGAGCACGGCGAGCAGGTACGGCGCGCCGACCGCCCCGGTGACGACGCCAGTCGGAAGGGCCACCGGCAGCAGATGCTGGGAGACGAGATCGGCGGCGAGCACGACGCTCGCGCCGATCAGCCCGGCGGCGATCATCCCCGCACCCGAGGGCCCGATCAGGCGGACGGCGATCGGTCCCGCGACCAGCCCCACGAAGGCGATCGGCCCCGCGACAGCGGTCGCGACCCCGACCAGGACGACGGAGACCGCGATGAGGCAGAAGCGGACCGTCTCGACCCGCGCCCCGAGGGCGCGGGCGGTGTCGTCGCCGAGCTCGAGCGCCCGCAACCCCCGCCCGAGCAGCAAGGCCACCGGACCGAGGATCGCGAGCGTCACGATCAGCACCCGGAGCTCCTCGGCGCCCGTCTGGCCGATCGAGCCGGTGATCCAGTGGAGCGCCTCACGGGCGTCGCGGATGTCGGCGCGGGCGAGGAGGTAGGAGACGCAGGCGAGCATGAACTCCGAGATTCCGATCCCGATCAGGATCAGCCGGTAGCCGTCGATGCCACCGCGCCAGGCGAGCGCGTAAATCAGAACGGCGCCGCCGATCGCCCCGCCGAGAGCGGCGGCCGGCACGCCGTACCCCGTGAACGAGAAAAGGACTATCCCGATCACCGCGGCGAGGCTCGCGCCCCCCGTGATGCCGATGAACTCGGGCGTCGCGAGCGGGTTGCGGAAAAGCTGCTGGAAAATGGTTCCGGAGAGCCCGAGGGCGAGCCCCACGCAGAGCGCCGCCGCGGCGACCGGGAGGCGGAGCTCGTGGACGATGAAGTCGGCGGCCGGGTTGTCCGCGAAGCCGAACAGCGACCCGACGACGTCGACCGGGGAGATGCCTGAGCTGCCGATCGAGAGCGTGAGGACGAAGAGGGCGAAGGCAAGGCCGCCGAGACCGAGCGTGATCCCGACCTCCCGGCCCAGCGTCAGGCGTCTCCGGCGCCGAAGCCGGGCGGGCTCTGCCCGCGGCAGCGAAGTCGCGTAGCCACTCACAGCTTCGCCAGGTTCCGGTAGCGGACGAGCGCCACGAAGAACGGGGCGCCGACGACCCCGAGCACGACGCCGACCTCGACCTCGCCGGGCCTCATCACGAGCCGCCCGGCGATGTCCGCGGCGAGCAGGAGGAGCGGGGCGATGAGGACGCAGTACGGGAGGATCCACCGATAGTCGGAGCCACAGACCGCGCGCGCCACGTGCGGCACGATCAGGCCGACGAACACGATCGGCCCGCAGGCGGCGGTCGCGGCGCCGCAGAGGATCGTCACCGCGAGCAGCACCAGGCCGCGGGTCAGCTCGATCCGCTGCCCCAGCCCGCGCGCGACGGACTCGCCGAGCGCCAACCCGTTCATTGCCCGGCCGCAGACGAGGGCGAGGGCGAGGCCGACGGCGATGAACGGCGCGACCTGCTCGAGCACCGGCGCGTTGCGGCCCGCGAGCGATCCGACCTGCCAGAAGCGAATCTGGTCGAGGGCCTCGGTGTCGGTCATGATGATCCCGGTCATCACCGACCACAGGCCGGCCGCGACGGCCGCCCCGGCGAGCGCGAGCTTCAATGGCGTCGCCCCTTCCCGGCCGACCGACGCGATCCCGTAGACGAGCACGGCGGCGAGGGCTGTTCCGGCGAATGCGAGCCAGACGTACCCGCTCAGGTCCGTGATCCCGAAGAAGGCCACCCCGGCCACCACGAAGGCGGCCGCGCCGGCGCTGAGGCCGAGGACGCTCGGGTCCGCGAGCGGGTTGCGGGTGACGCCCTGGAGCAGAGCCCCGCAGAGGCCGAGCGCGGCGCCGACCAGGAGCCCGAGGATGGTGCGCGGGACGCGGATCTCACGGACGACCGTGTCCTCGGTGGAACCCGCACCGCCGCTGAGCGCGTCGGTGACGGACGAGAGGTCGATCGACCGCGAGCCGAGCGCGATGCTGAGCGCGCAGACGAGCGCTAGGGCGAGCGCGAGGCCGACGAGCCCCGCGCTCAGCCGCCAGGTTCTGCCCGCACTAGCTGCCACTCGTCGTCTCGATCACCTCGGTGAGCTGCTCGAGCTGGTCGGCGTAGTCGTCGTAGGTGTGGATCCAGTAGCCCGGCCACGGGGCGACCGCCCCCCGCTTGGCCGCGTCGATTGAGTCCCAGGTCGGCTGTTCCTCGGCCTGCTTCAGGTTGCCCGGGTAGGAGCGGTCGTCGACGAGCAGCAGATCGGGCTGGTACTTGTCGGCGTTCTCCCAGCTCAGGTTCTCCCAGTAGGGGAAGGCCTTGTCCGGGTCGTCGGGATTGATCACGTCGAGGCCCCACTTCTGGAAGTCGAGGAGCTCGGGCGCGTGCTCGGGGACGGCGACGTAGAGGAGCTCGTTCGTCGGGGAGACGCCGAGCGCGGTCAGGTCCGGCTGGGCGGCATTCGCCTCCTTGAACGCGGTGACGGCCGCGTCGAAGCGCTCACGCTGCGCGGCGACCTCGTCGGAGTCCAGGTCGGCGCCCAGCGCGACCGCCAGGTCCTCGTAGCCCTCGATCAGGCTGACCGCGGAGTCTCCCTGGGAGGCGCCGACCATCGGCGCCAGCTCCGCGATCTTCGTGCGACTGCTCCTTGACGCCCTCCTCGACCCCGCTGTGCGCCTTGTCCGCCGGCCACCAGTCGGCGACGATCAGGTCGGGCGCGAGCGTCGCCGCCTTCTCGACGTCGATCTCGCCCCAGGTCTCGCCGATGATCTCGATCCCCTCGAGGTCGAAGTCCTTGAGCCCGGGGTCGTCTGAGATCGGCGTGTCCGCGTAGATCGCGATCGGCCGGATGCCGAAGGACATCAGCGCCGCCGCCGCGTGGCTGTGGGCGATGATCCGCTCGGGCTTGGCGTCGAGCTCGACCAACTCGCCGGAGCCGTCCCGAAACGACCAGGCCCCGGAGCCATCCGATCCCTCCTCGCCCGAGGACGAGTCGGAGCCACAGGCGGTGAGCGCGAAGGCGAAGAGGGCGCACAGCGTCGGGACGAGAAGGCGAGCTACGGACACGTTCGGGCGATCCTTTCGGTGGGCGGGCTGCAAGTTAGGGAGCCCTAACTCGCTCAATCCCGACGAAAGTATCAGGAATTCGTGCTTGTAGTTAGGGCGCCCTAACCCGAGTCGGCGGGATAGCGTTCCGCCATCGAGCGGGACGCCTCCGAGCCGCAGCCGGACGAGACGCGCGGCGAGCGCGCCGCGCACGCGATCTACGCCCTGATCGTGGTGCTGGCGGTGCTGGTGGTCCAGGCCGACACGGCGATCACCGCTCGCGAGGCGATCGGCACGGTCCTCGGCGCGGCGGTGATCACGGCCCTGGCCGAGCTCTACGCCGACTACATCGGAGCGACGATCCGCTCGCGTCGCCACCTGACCAGCGAGGAGCGTTCGTTCGAGGCCCGCAACATCGCCTACGGCTTCCTCACGGCGCTCGCTCCGGTCGTGTTCCTCGTTCTCGCCGGGTTGGACGTGCTCGAGCTGCAGACCGCGTTCGACCTCGCGATCTGGACCGGCGTCGGACTCCTCGGGGTCTACGCGGTGGTCGCGAACCACCTCGCCGGATTCTCGCTCCGCCGCAGCCTGGCGATCGGCCTGGCCTTCACGGCGCTGGGCGCCGTGCTCGTCGCTCTCAAAGCGATTCTCTGACGGCTATCTGTACTCCTTCGCGGTGGCGTCGTCTCCGCCGGTCGCCCGCACCGGGGCGGGAATCAACGCCGCGCCGACGATCACGAGGCAGAAGGCGAGAACCCGTCCGACGACCTCCACCGCCCCCTCCCCCACCGGGTCGCGGAAGACGAGGATGCCGCCGACGATCGCGGTCAGGTTGGCCGCGACCGAGGTCATGGCGATGACGTCCACGCCCGGGCCGATCTGCAAGCCGCGAGCGGAGGCGAAGAAGGCTGCCACCGAGGCGATCACCGCGGCCGCGGTCCAGGGGCTGATCAGCTCGAGCACCCCGCTCTCGATGTCGTCGACGAGGAACTTGATCGCGATGTCCGAGACGCCGAACAGGGCGCCGGCGGCGGCGCCGAGGACGAGGCCCTGAGCCCTCGACGGAACGCGCCGGTGAGTCGAGGCGGCGGCAATGGCGATGGCGACCACGAGCACGCCGCACTCGATCGCGATCAGGGCCGCGACGGCGTACTCGCGCGGCTCGGCGTCGTCGGATGCGGATGTCACTCCGATGATCGCGAGTCCGGCCGCGGTGACGATCACGCCGACCCACTGCCGGCGTCCGAGCCGCAGGCCGAAGTAGCGCTCGGCGAAGACGGCGAGGAACACCAGCCCGCCCGACAGGACTGCCTGCACGGTCGAGAGCGGAGCCAGGGCAAGCGCGCCCGCGTGAAGGGCCCAGGCGCCGAGCGCCACCAGCCAGCCGAGCGCGAACCACTTCGAGCGAAAGAGATCGGCCGCGCTATGCAGCGGATGGCGGATCTGCACGTCGGGCGCGAGCACGGCGCCGCGGTGCTTGAGGAGGAAGCCGATGCTCGTCGCGATCGCGGAGGCGAGCGCGAGCGCGAGACCGACGATCACGCCGAGAGGACTTGCTCGGCCGCGCGCACTCCGCTACGCAGTGCCCCCTCCATCAGCCCGTGCCACTCGCCGGCGGTGTGCTCGCCCGCGAAATACAACGGGCCGATCGGCTTCACCAGGTCGTCGTCGCGAAGCGGCGAGGAGACGGTGCGAGCCGAGTAGGAGCCCCGCACCCACGGGTCGTCGTGCCAGGTCGAGAGCATCGCGCTCTCGGGCTCCGGATCGAGGTCCTCGCGTAGCTCGATGAGGGCGTCGAGCCACCGCTCGAACCCGTCGGAGCCCCCGAGCTCGTCGATCGCCGCCTTCGTACCCGTGTAGCCGGTCAAAAACGGAGCGGGCCGGCCGTCCGCACCGAGCTGGGTGTAGCTCCAGAAGTGCCCGGCCACGGACATGATCGCGCTCGGCGGCGCGGGTGAGCGCAGCCGCAGGAAGAGCTTCGAGTTCTGGCCGTAGGTGACCGCGCGCAACGCATCCGCGGTCGCGCCCTCGAGCGGGGGATCGAACTCGATCTCGGCCAGGGGCGCCGTGGGGATCGCGATCACGACCGCGTCCACCTCGAGCTCGGCGTCATCGGTGGCGATCCTCACCCCGTCCTGCGACCAGCGCACCCTCCGCACCGCGGATGAGAGGCGCACGGATGCACCGAGCTCGGCCGCGAGCGCGTCGGCGAGCCGCATGTTGCCGCCCTCCAGCGTGTGGTTGTCGAAATCGCCGAAGGTCGAGGCTCCCTCGTCGAGCACCGACGCCGCGAGGTCCTCGGCGGGATGGCCGTTCGAGATCGCGACGCGTGTCTGGATCAGCTTCGAGAGGCGTGGGTCCAGGCCCAAGCCGGCGATCGCGTCGGCGGCGCTCGCGGCGTTCGACGCGCCGGCCGCGGCGAGGCGGCCGAACGCGCCCTCGAGGTCGGCCTGCGACACCGCCTCCTCGCCGATCGGCACGCGCCGCCCGTACGGCGTCCCCTTCAGCACCAGCGGGATCCCGAACCGGGCGGCGAGCGCGTTCATCGTGTCGTAGCCGGGCAGGATGAACTCGGCGCCCCGCTCGACCACCGCGTCCTCCCCGAAGGGCACCGACCACACGCGTCCCCCCACCCGGTCGCGCGCCTCGAGCACCGTCACCTCCGCCCCGTCGGCGCGCAGGGAATCGGCGGCAGCGAGACCGGCAAAGCCGGCGCCGATGACGCCGACCCGCTTCACGGTCAAACTGACTGCCGCTCGAGCTTGTCAGTACGAGGCACGTTCGGAAACGTAGCCAGGATGCAACGGTCGCGCGAGAGCGGGCGGAGGAACCGGCTCGCGCCGGCCCTCCGCCATCCCCTCGCAGGCCCTGCCTGGTTCTACTTGTCGACCGGGTGCGCCGAGACGTTGACCGCGCCGGGCGGCGCGGGCTCGCCTTCGGCGAACGTCTCCACCTCGCCCGGCGGGGTCTCGGGCGGAGCGAAGTGCGTCCTGATGATGCGCTCCTGCAGCTGCGGATTGAGCTGATCGAAGCCAACCAGACGCGTCCGGCCGATGTCGGCCTCGAAGCGCTGGAAGCCGTAGGCCGCTTCGGGGTAGTTCGGGGCGCCCGACGTGCCGTAGTTGCGGCTCAGGCCATCGTTCGAGTAGACCGGGATGGTCTCCCTGTGACCCGACTTGCGCGGGTAGGTATAGGCCGACCACGTATTCGTGCCCGACATGTCGGCGAACGCGATCTCGTGCGGCGCCGTCGGATCGGTGAAGTCGATCACCGCCGAGCCGCTGCGGTAGAACGCGTTCACCAGCAGGTACCGGTCCTTCGCCGGCACCGGGATGCCGAGGTGCGAGGAGCAGTACGTGAGCCGGTTGGGATTGACCGGATCGAGCGGCGGGTCGTCGTTCGCTCCCCGCTCGTCGTTGCGGTACTCCGAGAGCAGCTCGCCGCTCTCCGCGGCGAAGAAGAACATGTTCCCGGACGCATACGTCCGCGGTGGACCCGGCAGGCCGGCGGTCTTCGTCGTCTCCGTCGGGCAGCCGTCGCCGAACGACTCGTCGATGAAGTTGGCGACCTTGCCGTCCCAGCTGAACGTGGCCGAATGCCAGAAGTCGACGTTCGGCTGATCATGGACCCAGCGCGGGTTCTCCGTCTTGGGCAGCCCGGTGCCCGGGTCGATGTTCCACACCTGCGCCTGCTCCCCGCACGCCGCCCCGACCATCCCCTTGGCGGGGAAGGAGCTCAGGTCGTGACAGCCGAGGAAGTTGTCCAGCGGCGCCGTGATCCCATGCTCGCTGACGGGCTTGTAGACGCCGTCGGCGTCGCCCGGGTAGACGATCGGGAGCTCGGTCAGCTCATGCGCCGCGGTCCGGTTCTCGAAGGGCACCTCCACGACCTGGACGACACCGTGGTTCACCAGGCGACCGTGCGCCACGCCGGGCGGGCCGCAGGTGGGGCCGTCGGCCAGCGGGTAGCTCGAGTTCAGGACGTACATCGACTCGCCGCCGGGAGCCGGCAGCAACGTGTTCGTGTGCGAGCCGCAGTCCTGGTAGACGGTGGCGACCTGGGACGGAGCCTCGGGGTCGGAGACGTCGAACACCCGCAGTCCCTCCCATGCTCCCTCCGGGTACTGACCGTCGACCTTCACGGCCGGCGGGGCCCCGCACTCCGGTCCGGCGAGGACACTGTCGACCGAGAGCACGAGCGTGTCCGCCTCGCCGTTGCCGTCACGGTCGAACACCGACGGGTCCCCCTGGGGCCCGTAGCAGCGGGTGTCCGAAACCAGCTTCGGCTTCGGCCTCGTGATGTCGAAGATGCGGAAGCCGCCGTAGTCGCCGACGTACGCGAGGTCATCGAAGAAGGCGATGTCCGAGCTCGTCACGTGCGTGTTGGCGGGGTTGAACGGATTCTGACCCGTCTGGAAGTTCGTCACGAACCAGAAGTTCTCACCGAACGGGGGACCGAGCGGCGACCCGATCTCGTCGGGGTGGTGCGCCAGCGCCGGACTACTGCAAGAAGCAGCCGCCGCGACCGCACATACGGACGCCAGGACCTTCCACCGTCTCCTCATATTTCCTCCATCCCCCCAATCGGGCGGGCGCGCCGGACACGCGCTCGGAGTTTTTCCCCTACTTGTTTCGCACCCTACCAAGCGGGAGGCAGGTGAAGCGGACGACGGGGCTCGAACCCGCGACCCCGAGCTTGGGAAGCTCGTGCTCTACCAGCTGAGCTACGTCCGCGCTGGGGCCGCAGTCTAGCCCTGAGCCGGGGCCCGGCCCCGGCTAGCCTCCCGGTCGTGAGCGCGCGCACCTTCGCCGTCACTCTGGGGGTCCTGGCCCTGCTCGGACTGCTCGGCTTCGGCATGCTCGCGAAGGGCGAGGGCCGGCTCGAAACCGGCGAGCCGGTGCCCGCGACCACACTGCCCGTGCTCGGCGCCGAGGAGGACGGATCGCTCGCCGACTACGAGGGCAAATGGGTGCTCGTCAACGTGTGGGCGTCGTGGTGCGACCCCTGCCGCGACGAGGCGCCTGCGCTCGAGGCCTTCTACCGCGAGAACCGCGACCGGCTCGAGGTGCTCGGCATCGACACCCAGGGCGACAGCACGCAGGAGGCGCTCGAGTTCGTCGAGGAGTTCGAGCTCACCTACCCGCAGCTTCACGACGGATCCGGCGACTACGCGGAGGGCGAGCTGAAGACGACCGGCGTCCCGGAGAGCTTCCTCGTCGCCCCCGACGGCACGCTTGCGGTTGCTCTCCCCGGCGCGGTAACCGAGACGTGGCTTCGCGAAGAGGTCGCGCCGAGGATCGAGGCGAGCTGATGCGGCGGCTACTCCTGCTCGCGGGCCTGGCGTTGGTGGCCGCGACCCCGGCCGCCGCCCAGCAGCCCGAGCCGCAGACCTCCCTCGCCGACCTCGAGGACGAGGTCATGTGCGTCGTCTGCGGCGTGACGCTCGAGCTGGCGACCGAGGCGCCGCAGGCGATTCAGGAGCGCCAGTTCATCCGCGAGCTCATCGCCGAAGGGCTGACCAAGGACGAGGTCAAGGACCGGCTCGTGGACGAGTTCGGCTCCGAGGTGCTCGCGGTCCCCGACGGCAGCGGCTTCGACCTCGTCGCCTGGCTCGTCCCCGGCCTGGTGCTGATCGTCGCCGCCGGCGCCACCTTCGTCGGCGTCCGCCGCTGGCGCGACGCGACCCGCGACCGCGACGGAGATGACGGCGACGATGCCGACGAAGGCCACGGCCCCGGCGCGTCGAACGGGTCTGTCAGCGCCGAGGATGCCAAGCGGCTCGAGCAGGATCTCGCCCGCTACGACCTATAGGAGGGGACTGAAAAAGACATGGAGAGCTCACTGACCGCGCCGGAGCGTGAGGCACTACAGGGCGTCGCCAGGCTGTGGTGGCTGTGGATCGTGTTCGGGATCCTGTGGGTCGGCATCTCCGCCGTGATCCTCCAGTTCGACCAGGCCTCGATCAACACGGTCGGCGTCCTCATCGGGCTGATGTTCTTCTTCACCTCGATCCAGCAGTTCTTCATCGCGGCGACGGTCGAGCGGTGGCGCGCGCTCTACGCGATCTTCGGCGTCCTCTTCGCGATCGCCGGGATCGCCTCGTTCATCAGCCCGGAGAACACCTTCGCCGGGATCGCCGACATGCTCGGCTTCCTCTTCCTGATCGTCGGCGTCTTCTGGATCATCGGCGCGTTCGCATCCCGCGAGATCTCGGAGCTCTGGTGGATCGGCCTCCTCTCCGGGATCCTCATGGTCGTCATCGCGTTCTGGACCGCCGGCCAGTTCTTCATCGAGAAGCAGTACGTGCTCCTCGCCTTCGCCGGCATCTGGGCGCTGATGACCGGGATCACGGACTTCGTCCGCGCCTTCCAGATCAAGAAGCTCGGGGAGTTCGTCTAAGAAGCTCCTCCTTCACCCAGCGGATGATCGCCCGCATCGTCGAGGAGTGCACCGTCGGCCCCGGCTAGGTCGCCGGGCTACTCGATCGGAACGCTCACGGAGGCCGCGCCGCGGATCTCGACCCGAGTGGCGGGGTCGCCGCCGATCTCGAAGATCCCCTCCACCGTCTCCGGGGTGATCACATCGGCGCCCACCTCCGGCTCATCGATCTTGAGGGCGATAGCGATCACATCCGGATTGTCGATGATTCCCTCGTTCGTCCGCTCGAGGCTGAGCGTGTGACCCGAGCTTGTGCACTCCCCCTCACCAGTCACGTGAAGTGTGCGCTTGCCGTCCGCCTCGTGCACATGCGCGTTCCAGGTCTTGATGTCGCAACTCATCCGCATCCTTCCGACTCGCATACACCCCTTCACGAACGAACCTAACCCGTCTGGCGACCACTGGCAAGGGGCGATTTGGCCTTGCCGGGCGCAGGCTCGGGGAGTTCGTCCAGGGGCCCGGCGGCTAGTCGTGCTGCTCGATCGGGACCGTCTCCGACGCGGCACCACGGACGACGACGCGCGTGACGGGATCGCCGCCGAGGTCGAAGAACTCCTCGACCTTCTCGGAAGTCCCGACCGGCGAGCCGACGTCTGAGTCTTCGACCTCGAGCTTGACGGCGAAGACCTCCGGATCGTCGGAGATGCCCTCGTTGTCGCGGACGAGCCGCAGCGTGTGGCCCGAACTCGTGCACTCGCCCTCGCCGGTGACGTGAAGGGTCCGCTTGCCGTTCTTCTCGTGGATGTGGGCGTCCCAGATCGTGATCTCGCAGCTCATATCGATCGAACCTAGCGGGCGCGGGAGCCGCTGGCAAGGGCGATCTGAGGGGATTTTTCCGTCCGGAGCCGGACCTATTCTACGAACGTATGTTCGTGGCTGGATCTCCCTCTCAGGCTTCGTCCTGACGACGACCTTCGAGGGCGCATGAAGGAACTCGACGCAGGATCGAGGCTGGACGGCCCAGCTCACCGCCGGCTCGCGCACTGCAACTCGAGCTCATCGGGGATTTCGACCGCCGCGAGGCGGGGCCGAGCGGCTGCCGCTCGATGGCTGAGTGGCTGCGCCTGGCGGTGCTGGGATGACTCGCGCACCGCGCGGGACCACGTCCGCGTCGCGCGCGCCCTCCCCGCGTTGCCGTTGATCCGCGCCGCGTTCGCGAGCGGGCAGCTCACCTACTCGAAGGTCCGCGCCCTGACCCGTGTCGCGACGCCCGAGAGCGAGGCGGACCTCCTGGAGTTCGCGCGCCACGCAACCGCGGCGCAACTGGACCGCAGCGTGCGCGGCGCGCACCGGGCCGTCTCGGCCGACTCAGTCGAGGCCCACGAGGAGAGCAATTTGAGCTGGTGCTGGAGCGACGACAACAAGTACCTCGAGCTGACGGCCCGGATCCCGGCCGAGGACGGCGCGATCTTCCTCGAAGCCCTCGAGACCGCACGGGAGGCGCTGCACGAGCAGCGACGTGCCGAGGCGTCCGAGGATGGCGAAAACGGCCCCGCGGAACCGCTTGAAGGCGAAGTCGCCGGCAGTTCCGCGGAGCCGCCGCGCTGCGGCAGCGCCGAGTGCCTGACCGCCGTCGCCGAGGCGGCCCTCGCTCACATACCTGCGGTCGACGGCGCACGCGGCGGCGATCGCCACCAGGTCATGGTCCACATCGATGCCGAGACGCTGGCGACGGACTCGCCGGGTGCGCAGGCGACCGGGCGTGGGACGTGCTCGGTCGCCCGCGGACCCGGAATCGCGCCCGAAGTCGTGCGCCGCATCTGTGCGACTCCTCGCTCATCCCGCTGGTCGAGTTCGAGGGCGAGCCGATTGCGGTCGGCCACCAGAGACGCTCGATCCCCTCCTCGATCCGCCGCGCGCTGATCGCCCGCGACGGCAGCTGCCAGTTCCCGGGGTGCGAGCGCTACCGCTACGTCGACGCGCACCACATCAAGCACTGGGCGCACGGCGGCGAGACGAAGCTCGAGAACCTCGTCCTCCTCTGTCGCCACCACCACCGCCTCGTTCACGAGGCCGGCTGGACGATCTCCAAGGCCAGCAGCCGCAGCGCCGGTCTTCAAGGCACCAGATCGCCGACCCATTTACTGCCTCGCCCCGCTCCCGAAGGCAACTTCCGACCTCCCAGCGTGCGAGGCCGAGCACGTCCTCACCGGCACGGGCGAGAAGGCGCGGACCGTCGACTGCGTTGAAGCGGTCGTTACTGCGCTGACGAGCTCTTAGCCCGCTCTTCTCTCCGCTCGTGAATGGCCGGCGGGAGCAGGCCGCAGCAGACGCCGAGCGCACCGAAGGCGACGATCTGGATGACCAGCGGCGGGTCGACGGCCGCGATCAGAATGCCGACCAGAACTGCGACAGGTAACAGCAGGGCGATCGAGATGAGTACGGAGCTCCAGGTCGACACTCTGGAGTCGGCGTCGGTCATGAGGGCCGAAGACTAGTCGCGGACTGAGACTTCGACGGGCCTCGTTCGGCCCTGGAGGAACGGGTACTCGGGCTGCCGCGGGGCGAGCGCGCGGAACGCGTACTCGACGTCGCCCTGCTGCTCGCGGAAGCGGTAGGAGCACTCGAACCTACCCGCCGCGTCGGTCTTGCCTACGCAACCGGGGAAGTCGAGCCACCCCGCCGGCGCGAGCGCCTGCACGGCGACGCGGCGGTGGGCTCGATAGGGCCCGGCGAGGCGGACTCGGAAGCGGACGCGGCCCCCGTCGGTGAGCTTGCGCTTCGAGAGCACCTTGAGCTCGGGTCGGGCGCGAACGCCGAGCTTCGCCTGACGGATCTCGACCTCCTCATCGTCCGCCCAGTAGGTCAGCTTGACCCGGCGCGAGGCGCCGGGCGGCAGCTTCAGCCGCGCGGTGCCGGCGCGGCTTGTCTCCACCTGGCCTAGGTCGACCTCCGGCGCTCCCTCGACGTCGTCGCGCTGGGAGAGACAAACGCTTGCGCCGTCGACGGGCTTGCCCTCGGCGTCGACGAGCTTGCCGACGACGGTCGCCCGCTTGCCGAAGCGCACCGTCCGGCGCTTGTCCGCGAAGCGGAGGTCGACGTCGGCTGCGTCGGGACGAGCCGAAACGTCGCACGAGTTGTCCACGTAGACGCTTCTTCGACGCACACGACTCGCCGGCGAACGATGTCGGGTTCAGCGGTCTCCTGCGCATAGTCCGTCACGCAGACCTCGAGCTCGTTCTTGCCTTCTCCGAACGGAGCCCCGGTCGTGTCGATCGCGAGCTGTTCGTTCACTGTCGCCGAGCACGGAGCGAGCTTGAGCGCGGTCCCGTCCGGTGCGAGTGCGCAATCGGGACTGACCGAGGCGTAGCGCTTGCCATTCACCTTGACCGTGACCCCGGCGATCCCGCCGCCGGTGTCGGTCGCCGGCGCCGCCAGGAACTGCGCTCCGCGTTGAGCCGGGCCCTCGAGCAGCGCCCCGCCCAGTCCGCCGAGGACCGGCGGCGACACATCCTCGATCGAGAACCTGATGTCGCCGATCAGGAGGTTCCCGTAGTCGCCGGTGGCGCGGGGTTCGCAGGAGGGTTGGGCGATGCATTGGATGCTCGAAGACGACCTGGTCGGCCGCGACTGACGTACCGCGGCGGGCCAGGTGTAGTACCTGGTTGCGCGTGATCACCATCGGATGCACCGGGCTGGGTCTGCACCGACCGACCGATACGGCGAACTGCCGGCGGAACGAGCCGAGCGCCGACGACCCTGACCACGGGTTCGCCCCGAATGATCCGCCGACGAACTGGAGGCCCGCGGGCGCGGATACGCGCACTCTCGCGGAAGTCCCAGCCCAAGATGCTGGTGCCCGCGGCCCGCAGTTCGAGATACTCGCCGGAGCTGCAGGGATCCAGGTCGAATCCACCGGTCTCCTCGAACGTCGTGCGTCTCGGGCAGCAACGCCCGAGCTGACGGGCTACAGGCGATCGCGTCGTACGTCACCGCCCGAGCCGACCGGAGAGCGTCATCGCCAGCATCGCTGTGACAGGCCACAGCGCAGACGCGCTCGAGATCTCGGCGCGTACGCGAGTCGCCTCATCAACCGCCTCCAACGAGCACAGCCGTGATGCCGTACACCTCGACCCGGACGCCTGGGAGGTGGACCAGCGTCGAAGCACTGCAAGCGATGCCTTGTGGGATCCCGGCGGCAACCGGCGCGCTCAAGCGCCGGGACCGAGAAGTCGCGGCTGCCCTCGCGGCCTGAACGGCACCTCAGCAGATCCACTTCCCGTCGACGAAGACGCCGGCACTCACCACTCGCCGTGGGCACCATCCGGAATCATCTCCCCGCTCGCCAGCACGAGGATCCGACCCGCCGTGGGCGTGTTGATCGAAACCTCCCCGCACGGCACCAAGGGCCCGCCGGGTTGCACATGATCGGCTCGTCCGCCCCGTTACCGACGAATGGTGTGCTCGCCGCAGCGGTGAAGCCCTTCGTGTCCAGAGAGGCCTCGATGATGTCGCGGCCTTTCAGGGTGTCGTCTTTGACGTCGGCCGACTTGACGGCGTCGTTTTGGATGTGGCGTGACTTGACGTCGCCCTTTCCGAGCGAGATCGCATATGCGCCTCCGCCGAGCGCGATGAAGAGGGCGATCGTCGAAACGACGTGCGGATAGGTCAGGTGCCTGCGCAGCTTGCTCACTTGATCTCCTTCCGGGTCCCGCCGAGCATCAATCATCCCCCTCCGAAGGCGAAATCTCCACTGGGAGTTGCCCCGCCACCGCCGTCGCTCGCGCCGCTGCCGCTCGATGGCGAGCTCGTCGGCGCGGGCGCCGTCGGCGCGGGGGCAGGAGCAGGCGCTGGGGCTGGCGCCTCGGACTCGAAGGAGAAGTCGGATTGCGCCGCCTCCTGGGCCTCGACCGGCTCGGCCGGTGCGCTCGCGGCCGGCTCCGCTGCCGGACCCTGGCCGGCGCTCGGCTGCTCGGCGGCCTCGCCGCTTGGCGACGGCGGTGCCGGCGCCGGAGTGGTCTCGTCGACCTCGTTTCCAACCTGACTCGGCAGCACCGTGGCGGGGAGCGCGTCCGCCGCGCTCGCCTCGCTCCGCGGCGCCGGCCGGGGATCCGCGGCGGCCTTCTGTGCCGGCTGGGTGTTGGCGAGGTGGGTCAGCCCTGGGCCGGGGACGAGCGTCGTCACGCATGCGGCGGTCGCAGCGGCACCTGCGAAACAGCCGGCGACGACCTTCGCGGTCCCCCCGATTCCCAGGATTCCGCCGATCCCCGCTCCGGTCCCCGCTCCAGCGCCACGCGCGCCGCCGCCGCCGGCGAGAATCGACCCGGAGGCCTGCTCGGCGCTTTCCGCGCCGTTGCCAACCGCCTCCTTGACCCTGGTCCACGCACCGAGCGCTCGGTCGGCCAGGGGTGCGTGTCCGTCGACGCCGGCGATCGCGGCGGGGACGACGAGGGCCCCGCCGAGGTCGTGGAGGTGGCCGTTCAGGCGGGCAACGAACTCCGAGCATTGCCGGCAGTGGGAGAGGTGGGCCTTCGCCTGGCGGGTGCCCTCATCGTCGGCGACCCCCGCTACGTATGCCTTCAGGACGCCCGCACGCTCGTCGCACCACTCTCCACGCTCGAACGCCCGCACGCGCTCGCTCAGCTCGTCGACCCCGCGGGTCACCTCCTTGCGATAGGCACGCGGCGAGAGCCCGTCGACCATGCGGCAGACCTGATCAGGATCTAGACCCCAGCCGTAGCGGAGCAGCATCACCGCTCGCCGGCGCGGCGGCAGGGAGGTCAGCAGGTCGCGCGCGACCCGCGAGCGTTCGGCGCGGGCGGCGGCCTCCTCCGGTCCGATGCCGAGGTCCGGTGTCGTGTCGTCGAGCTCGAGTGGCTGTGTCGGCTTGCGCCGTCGGCGGCGCAGCTCGCGCCCGGCCTGGTGGGCGACGGCGGTGAACAGATAGCTGCGGACCTCGTCGTCGGTGAGTTGCGCGTGGCGAGACGCGAGCGCGCGCAGTGTCCCGACCCACGCGGTGGCGTAGATGTCGTCCAGCTCGTCCTCGCAGAACGCTCCGCGGAACGCGCGGCGGACCATCGCGCGGGCGGGACGCTGGAAGTCGGCGAAGAGCTCGGCGGCGCGGTCGTGCCAGGCCCGATCAGACGGGCGGCTGGGCCCTAGCTGCGGCGGCTGCGTTGGAGCGCTGACAGGCTTCATCACTTGTCCCACTCCGGACAAGCCCGAACCTCGATCTCTTGCCCCCGAAACCCCATTCGCCGTTGGTCTCGATTCGAAAGCGCGGTCGTTTACATGCCGCACCCATCGTTAACCCTCGGCGGGCAGACGTGGGCCAGAATTCACGACATCGAGCGCAAATAGCGACCAAAAGGACTGCGGCGCTACCCCCGCGCCAGCTCATCCGGCTCCTCATCCAGCGCCCGGATCCACTCCGCGAAGAAGGGCTCGGAGATCGCGTAGTCCTTCCCCGCGCCGCGAGCGACCAGCTCGCGCTGCACCAGCACCCGCAGTGTCGACTGCACCGTCGCCTGGGGCGGGAGCGCCTGACGCGACCGATACGCGGTGGTCAGCGGCCGGCCCGGTTCGGCGGCCAGAGCCTGGAGCACCTGCTTCTGGGCCGCCGAGGCGTCGTCCCATCTCGCGGCGAAGTGGGCTGACTCCGAGCGCAGGACGGCCCGGAGCGCGGCGTCGAGCTCGGCCTCGCCCGCCTCGCCGTCGAAGGGCGTCTGCTCCCAGAGGAAGTAGCAGAGCTCCTGGGTTGCGTAGGGGTGGCCGGCGGTGCGCTCGAGGAGGCCGTCGATCGTTGCCGGGGCGGCCTTCTTGCGGGTCTTCTTGAACCGCTTGGCGATGAACGGCTTCCAGAGCTTCGGGTCGATCGGGCCGAGCTCGACCTTCTTCGCCGAGCGCCAGAAGGGCTCGTTCTCGTCGTTGAAGATCCGCTCCATCATGTGGCGGCGCGAGCCGAGGTAGATGCGGGAGACCTCCGGCTGCTGCTCGAAGATCGTGCGCATCAGCTTCGGCAGGCCGGGGTCGATGGTCTGTATCTCCTGGAACTCGTCGAAGACGATCACGACTCGGCGCTTGGCGTCCTTTGCTCTCTGGCGGCGAGCTCGGCCGGGAGCTCGAGCAGGCGCTCGAGGGTGGCGTCGATGTCGGCCGGCGAGTGCTCGACGCCGAAGGAGAAGCTGTAGGCGCCGTCCT
Organism: uncultured Solirubrobacterales bacterium; assembly: GCA_963797995.1. Classification (GTDB taxonomy): domain Bacteria; phylum Actinomycetota; class Thermoleophilia; order Solirubrobacterales; family 70-9; genus WHSW01. Next base: position 36,090 of record CAWCRP010000008.1, on the reverse strand, counting down.
CGGGGCTGACGGTTACCTGCGGCACGATCCGCAGCCCGCGGAAGGGACTGAGCGCCGCCTCCTTCGCCCGCTCGAGCGGCGAGGCGACGTGCTCGTAGATGGCGGCGGCGAGCTTCTCGGCGAGCTTCTGCCGGGTCGGCGTCGTCATCAGGTTGACGTAGGCGACGAGCGCGTCGGCGGCGGCGAGCTCCTGCATCGTCCGCCACACGAGCGAGGACTTGCCGTAGCGCCGCGGGGCGAAGACGACGACGTCCTGGCCGTTGAGCGCGTCGGCCTTCAGGTCCTGGACCTCGGCCTCGCGGTCGGCGAAGGCCTCATCCAGCGCGAGACCGCCGTAGCTGAACGGGTTCGTCGGACCTTCCGCGGCGCTCTTATTGCTTTCGCCATAATTGCGAGCACCATAGTACTCGCAATGGCGGACCTCAGCCCGTAGCGCGGGCCTTCAGCAGGTGACCGCCTCGGCCTGCGAGGCGACGACCTCGAATGCCGAGGGCGGGATCTCCTTCAGCTGGTTGAGATCGTTGTCGTTCCAGCGTGGGTCGGTGCTGCCGGAGAAGTACCAGTCGGAGCCGTTGTCGGCCATGATCAGGCCGTAGCGCTTGAGCGCCTCGGCGATCACGCGCGCCTGGCCTGTGATGGCGGCGACGTCGTAGCTCGCCTTCAACCGGAAGCGCATGCCCATCGGCGGCACGTTGGGCGAGTTGGTGTTCCCGGCGCAATGACTGGCGGGGTTGATGTAGGCGTCGCGGGAGCAGGCGAAGGTGAGGCGAATCGCGTGGTTGATGGCGCCCGCGGCGACCTCGTCATAGCGGACGAGGCCGGGGAAGATGGGGAGGCCGGCGGCGTCGGCGGAGGTCCAGCCCGCCGTCCGCAGTCCGGCGCTCTTCAGATCCCAGATCGCACCGCCGTCCGCCTCCCAGCGGTTGCGCTTCTTGTTCGGGCGGGCGTTGAAGAGCTCATAGAGGAGGCAGCGGGACTTGTCGTAGGCGATGACGTGGCGATCGCCGTCGGCGTTCTTGCCACCCTCGATCGGCGCGCTCAGCGGGATCCGGTACGGGCCCTTGTCGGACTCGCTCGGGGTAGGCGATGAACTTGACCTTGACCTTCTTCGCCTTCGCGCCGACGACCGTGTACGGGATCCCGTACTGGCGCGGCGAGCCGAAGTCCGGGTGGAGCTCGCCGGGCAGGCCGCCGATGACCGCGTCCGAGTTGGGGGCGACCGGGGATTGGGAGATGTCCTGGCTCCAGGCGGTCTGATCGGGCGCCGAGGCGAGACCGAGGCCACCGGTGAAGAGCGGGAAGGCGCCGCACGGATTGCCGAGCACGGGCGCGGGCGGCTTGGCGGCCGAACCGGACGAGAACACGCCGACGGCGACAACGCCGATTACCGCCAGGCCCGGCACGACGATTCCGATTCGCATCCTGCGAGTCATTGATCCCCCGATCAAGGTTCGTGAGTTCGCTGAGACTACCGCGCCGTGTCAAGTACCTCGGCCGCGGCGAGGAAGAGCTCGCGTCCCTCCTCGGTGTCGGCGTCGAACGGGATGACCCCGCCGCCGGGCGTGTAGACGCGGGCGAAGGGCTGCTCGGGTGGTCCGCCGGCGGCGCAGGAAGGCGGCGGCCTCGTCGGCGTAGCCCGTCACCCGGTCGAGCAGCGCGCGGTGTGGCTTCGGCGGCATCAGGCGGGGGCGTCGACGAGGTCGGAGAGGACGACGCGGATGTCGAAGAAGAGGAGCGAGGTGAGCGCGAAGCGCTCCGCCGCGGCGATCAGCGCGTAGCCGCGGTCGCGGAGCACGAACGCCTCGCCGTCCTCGGTGCCGACGTGCGCCTGAGTCACCGGCTCGCGCAGCCGCCGCGTCGGCGGCGGCGAGCAGCGCCCGCCCGGCCTCCGCCCAGCGCGCGAGATCGTGGCTGGCGCCGAGCGGCTCGCCCTCGCGGATCGAGGATCACGCAGCCGCGGAGGTCCGGCGACATCGCCCTCAGGCGAGCGATCGCGACCTCGGCGTCGGCCGCGCTGGGGGTGCACTCGGGGGCCGGGTGCGTCTGGGGCTTGGGACGCTCGGTCTGGCACGTCGGCGACAATAGCGGCGGTGAGCACCCTCGGAAGAGCCTCCTGGCTGACGATCGTCGTGATCTGCGCGGTCGCCGCCCTCCTGCTCGCGATCAGCGGTTACACCGGGTACTCGATCGTCGTCACGGCGGTCGGGCTCTCGGCCGCGGTCAACCTGACCTGACCTACGGCTACGACGTTGGCGGCGGCGCTGCTCCGGGGGCGGCGGCGCGACCTGCGGGTGCTCGCCGGTGTCCTCGTGGATCGCGCCGCCGGCGGAGGCGGTCGAGGGCCACCAGATCTTGTCGCCGATCAGCTCGACGGCCGCCGGGACCATGATCGTCCGGACGATGAATGTGTCGAGCAGGATCCCGAGCGCGACCATGAATCCGAGATCGAACGTGTAGGTGACCGGCAGGGTCATCAGGACCGAGAAGGTGCCGGCGAGGATGACCCCGGCGCTCGTGATCACCGGACCGGTGGCGCTGATCGCGCGCAGGGTCCCCTCACGGGTGCCGTAGGTCCGCGCCTCCTCGCGCACGCGCGCCATGAGGAAGATCGTGTAGTCGATCCCGAGCGCGACGAGGAAGATGAAGGCGAAGGTCGGAATCGACGCGTCGACGCCCGCGTCGCCGACGACGAAGCGGATGAAGAGCATCGAGAGGCCGATCGTGCAGAGGAAGCTGAGGATGACGCTCGCGATCAGCACCAGCGGGGCGACGATCGCCCGCAGCAGGATCGCGAGGATGATCGCGATCACGAGCAGCGCGATCGGTGCGATCAGCTTCAGGTCGGACTCGATCGCCTGGTCGAAGTCGTAGGAGATCGCCGAGCCGCCGCCGACGAGCGCGGTCAGGCCGGACGGGAGGTCCTCGAGGCTCCCGCGGATCTCCGGGACGATGCCGAGCGCGTCCTTGGTGTACGGGTCGTCCTCGAGGATCACGTCGAGGCTCGCGTACGTCCCGTCGGTCGATCCGCGACCGGTCTCGGAGACCGAAGCGACCCCGTCGACGCCCTCGACGGCCTCGGTCGCGGCGGCGACGTCGGCCTCGGTGAAGTTCCCGTCCTCGCGGTGGAGCAGGATCGTGGTCGGCGCCAAGGTGCCGGCGGGGAAGCTCTGCTCGAGGATCTCGAACGCCTCGACGCTCTCGACGGACTTCTTGAAGAAGCCCGTGGTCGAGTAGTCGACCTTGTAGGCGAAGAGGCCCAGGGCACCGATGACGAAGGCGACGCCCGTGACGGTGAGCGCCAGACCGGGCCTGTGGAGCACCTTGTCGCCGAAGCGCCGCCAGACGCCGGGGCGGGCGTCGGTTGAAGCATCGAACGCCGGGTCGAAGGCGACGGTGTTACCGCGCGGCCAGAAGCCCTTGCGGCCGAAGATCGTCAACAGCGCCGGCAGCAGCGTCAGCCCGGCGACCATCCCGGAGAAGACGCCGATCGCAGCCACGGGGCCGAGCGTCGAGGTGAGACGCGCGTCGGCGAGGGTCAGCGTGAGCATCGCGAGCGAGACGGTCAGCCCCGAGGCGAGGATCGTGGGCCCGGTGCGCGCCAGCGCCTTTTGCGCGGCCGCGTGCTTGTCCTCTATTCGCCGTAGCTCCTCGCGGTATCTGGAGACGAGCAAGAGGCAGTAGTCGGTCCCCACCCCGAACATGAGCACGACGAGGATCGTGGTGCCGTTCGACGAGACGGTCGAGCCCGACTTCGCGAGCGCGTAGACCGCGGCGGTGGCGACGCCGTAGGCGAGGAAGACGACGATGATCGGCGTGAGCGCGACGAACAGCGCGCGGTAGATCGCGCCGAGCAGGATGAGGACGAGCAGGACGGTGGCGATCAGGAGCTTCGTGTCGAGCTCGCCGAAGACCTCCTCCGCGTCAGCGGAGAACCCGAGGTCGCCGGAGACGAGAACCTCGAGCCCGTCCTCTCCCTGGCCGGTGATCTCGCGGACGGCCTTGCCCTGGTCGGCCTGCTTCTCGAAGTCCGTGGGGACGACGAGGACGGTGTAGGCGACGTCGCCGTCGGGGGCGACGAGCTCGGGCGGCGCGCCGGGCGTGAACGGGACCGTCGGCTCGCCCACCAGCGGGAGCTCGTCGCTCGGCAGGCTCGCGACCTCCGCTGCGTCGGCCGCGATCTTCTCCTGATCGGCCGGCGTCAGGCCACCCTCGCGCTTGTAGACGATCAGGCCCTGGGTCGTCTCACCGTCGGGGAACTCGGAGTCGAGGATCTCGACGACCTCGGTCGACTCGGCGCTCTCGGGCAGGTAGGACTGGGTGTCGTCCTGGGTCTCGTCGGAGAGCTTCGCGCCGACCGGGAAGAGCGCGAAGGCGATGACGATCCAGAGGGCGAGAACTACCCACTTGGTGCGGCGGCCGGTGACGAATGACGCAAAGGCGGACACGATCGTCCGGCAAGGTACCCGAGGGGGCGGCCCCAGATGGTGCGGCTATCCGGCCAAGGGGGGTGCGGAACGCGCTAGGCCAGGGAGGATCGGGACTCAGCCCGCCCGGAACGGGCCGCCCTTCTCTTTTTCGGGCGGCAGCATGGACTCCTCCGGCTCGGCGTGGATGAGGACCTCGGAGTGCGGGATCGCCCGTTCGATCGAGGAGCGGACCTCGTGTGCGAGCTCGTGCGCGAGCTCGAGCGTCGTCCCCTTGCGGAACTGGAGGTGGAAGTCGATGTAGCGCTGCGCGCCGCCACGGCGCGCGCGGAGCTTGTGGTAGCCGCAGATCTCCGGGTGATGGGTGCGCTCGGCGGCGATCGCCGCCTCGATCTGGTCGAGCTCTTCGGGCGGGGGCGCCTCGTCGACGAGGACGCGGCCGGAGCGGCTGAGGATGCGAACGCCGGCGACGACGATCGCGGCGGCCACGGCGAGGGCGGCGATCGCGTCGAAGGCGGGCTCGCCCGTGATCTCGACCAGGGCGAGGCCGACGAAGACGCCCGCAGACGTGAACGCGTCGGTGCGCAGATGGGCCGCGTCGGCCTCGAGCGCAGCCGAGTCGAGCGCCTTCGCCCGGCGGTAGAGGAAGCCGGACACGAACAGGTTGGCGACCATCGAGAAGCCGATCACGGCGAGGCCGACGCCGAGCTCCTCGAGCTCGCTGCCCGTCACGAGCCGCCTGGTCGCCTCGAAGACGATGATCCCGGCGCCGACGAGGATGAGCATCCCCTCGATCGCCGCGGCCAGGTTCTCGACCCGCTGGTGGCCGTAGGGGTGCTCGGCGTCGGGCGGCTCGTCGGCGCGTCGTACCGAGATCAAGGCGATCACCGACGCGAGCAGGTCGATCGCGGAGTGGATCGCCTCGGTGATGATCGCGATCGAGCCGGTGATCGCGCCGGCCGCGAGCTTCAGCGCGATCAGGATCGAGTTGGAGACGATCGAAAGTCCGGCCGCTCCGGCCTTGGTCTGGATCACGGGGCTTCCTCGTCGGAGGCGAGGGGCGTGAGTGCGCGTGCCAGCAGCCGCGCGGCGATCCCGCGGTGGCTGATCGCGTGCTTCTCCTCCGGCGAGAGCTCGGCCATCGTCCGCGCCCCGGTGTTCGCGTCGCCGAGCGCATGCGGGACGAAGGCCGGGTCGTAGCCGAAGCCGCCGCTGCCGCGCGGCTCGAGGATCAGCTCGCCTTCGCAGCGGCCCTCGTAGAGGGACTCGTGAAGCGACTCGCCGCCGTCCGCGTCCACGTGCGCGATCACGCAGACGTAGGCAACCGAGCGGTCGACCGCGTCACGGAGCTCCTCGATCAGCAGGTTGAGGTTGTCCTCGTCGGTGGCGTTCTCACCGGCGTAGCGGGCCGAGCGGACGCCCGGCCGGCCGCCGAGCGCGTAGGCCGCGATCCCGGAGTCGTCGCCGATTGCCGCCTCGCCGGTTGCCGCCCACGCCGCGCGGGCCTTGATCAGCGCGTTCTCGGCGAACGTCTCCCCCGTCTCCGGCGGCAGCTCGACGTCGTCGGGCAGCGCCTGCAGCTCGATCCCATCGAGGATCTCGCCGAGCTCGCGCAGCTTGTGGTCGTTGCGGGTCGCGACGATCAGCCGCATGCGCCGGCTTGCAGCTCACGGAGCTGCGCCACTGCGGCCTCGGCGAGCTCGAGCATCTCGTCGAGCGAGGCGCGCGAGACGGGAGTTCGCTCCGCCGTGGCCTGCACCTCGATCAGCCCGCCGTCGCCGGTGATGACGATATTCGCGTCGACCTCGGCGGTCGAGTCCTCGGAGTAGTCGAGGTCGCACAGGACCTCGCCGCCCACCATGCCGCAGGAGATCGCGGCAACCGAGCCGTTCAGCGGGTCCTCCTTGAGGCCCCCGTCGGCGAGCAGCTTCTGCGTCGCCAGGCGCAGGGCTACGTAGCCGCCGGTGATCGACGCGCAGCGCGTGCCGCCGTCCGCCTGGAGGACGTCGCAGTCGACGTAGATCGAGTGCTCGTTGAGCTTGTTCAGATCGACGACCCCGCGCAGCGAGCGGCCGATCAGCCGCTGGATCTCGGTCGCGCGCCCGTCCGGCCGGCCCTTCTTCACGTCGCGCTCCTTGCGGTCCCCGGTCGAGGCCGGGAGCATCGCGTACTCCGCGGTGACCCAGCCGCGGCCGCTGCCCTCGAGCCACTTCGGCACCTTCGCCGTGGCGCTGGCGGTGCAGATCACCCGCGTCTCGCCCTGCTCATACAGGCAGGAGCCGGTCGCCGTGCGCACGTACCCGGGCTCGATCGAGACCGGGCGGACGTCGGCGGGGGCGCGGTCGTAGCTTCGCGGCCCATCGGGCTTTTTGGAGGCCATGCGAAGGGAGTGTTCCAGGCTACGGCCGGATCCGGCTGATCGTGCCGTCCTCGCCCGCCACCCAGACCGAACCCTCCTCGGGAGATCCGGGTGGCGCGATCGAGATTGAGGTCGGCGCGCTGTCGAGGTCCGCCCTGGCGACGGGCTCGCGATCGGTGGCGTCCACCTGGATCACGCGGTTGGGGTCGCGGGCGGCGACCCACAGCGACTCGTCGTCGCCGGCGAGCGCGACCGGTTCGCCCTCGAGCTCCACGCGGTCGTCGAGCTCGCCGAGCGCGAGGGACATCGCCTGCAGCTCGCGGCTCTCCTCGTTCGCGACCCAGAGCGTCTCCCCCGCCGCGGCGAGATCGACGATCCCCGCCGGGAACCCGGTGTCGTTGCGGACGGACGTGCCGTCGGCATCGAGGCGGAAGACCGTGTCGTTCGCGGCGCTCAGCGCCCAGACCTCGCCCGAGGCGGCGGCGATCGCGCTTGGCGGCGCGTTCAACTCGACCTCTACGGCCGCCTCGTCGAGCGAGCCCGGGTCGACCCGGGAGACCGTCGAGTCCTCCTCGTTCGCGACCCAGACAGCCTTGTCGACCGCGACGTCGACCGGGTCGGCGCCCACGGGGATCGGGGTCGGTATCTCGCGGCTGTCGGGTCCGTAATGGAGGAGCGTGCCCTCGCCCGCGCTGGTCACCCAGACGGACTCGAAGCCGATCGCCACCGAGGTGGGCTCGGCGACCTCGTCCGGGTCCTGGGCGGGCCTGCCCTCGTTCGGTCCGCCGGCCTCGATCCGCAAAAGCGCCGATTCCTCCTCGGAGAGGACGAGCACGTTGATCTTGCCGGCGACCACATCGCTCGCCGGCGCGCCGCCGGTGACCTCGAAGCTCTCGACGTCGCCGAGCCGATCGAGCTCTTGGCCCTGCGCCGTCCCGTCGCCGCCACCGGTCCCCGACGCCCCGCCATCTTCATCGTCGCCGCCGAGGAGGAGGACGGCGGCAACGGCCACCGCCGCGACCGCTCCGAGGGCCCCGAGCGCGTAGAGCGGCCCGCGGGGGCGCTTCGCGGGTGGCGGCGCCCCCGCCGGCTCGGGCGGGAGCCGGACTGTCTCGGCCGCGGCGACGGTCGGGGTCGACGCAGACGTCGAGGTGCGCGGCCCGCGGCCGATCGCGTCGGCGATCGCGGCGCCGAGCTCGCCGGCGCTCTCGTAGCGCTCGGAGGGCTCGACCGCGGTCGCGCGGGTGATGACGTCGTCGATCTCCTCGGGGAGAGCGGGTTCGAGCAGGGTCGGGCGCGGCCGCTCCGCATTTGCGTGCGCGTAGAGCGTCGCCAGCTGGTTCTCGCGCGCGAAGGGAGGCTCGCCGGTGAGCAGGAAGCAGGCGACGCAGCCGAGCGTGTAGACGTCCGAGCGGGCGTCGGCTCGCTGGCCGCGGATCTGCTCCGGGGCGATGTAGTCGGCGGTGCCGATCACCTCGCCGGTCGACGTGAGGCCCGCGCCCGCCGCATCGGACGGGCGGCCGATGCCGAAGTCCGTGAGGTAGACGCGCTCGCCCTCGGAGCCGAGCTCGAGCAGGATGTTGGCCGGCTTCACGTCTCGGTGGACGATCCCGTGCTTGTGCGCGGCGTCGAGGCCCTCGCCGACCGCGGCGACGATCCGAGCGGTTCGGCGAGGGTCGAGCGGGCCTTCGCGGTCGACCAGGTTCTGCAGGTCGGGCCCGCGGATCAGCCGCATGACGATGAACAGGCGCTCGTCCTCCTCACCCGCCTGGTAGACGGGGACGACCGAGGGGTGCTCGATCTTGGCCGCCATCCGCGACTCGCGCTGGAAGCGCCCGCGGAATGCCTCGTCCTGAGCGAGACTCGGGTCGAGCACCTTGAGCGCCCGCTCGCGGTCGAGCGCCTCGTCGTGGACCCGGTAGACCCAGCCCATCCCGCCGCGACCGAGGACCTCCTCGACCCTGAAACCGGCGAAGACCTCGCCGATGAGGAGGTTGCTCAAGGCGCCGGCGTCTCCAGGTCGCGGGGCGTGACCAGCCCGCCCTGCCGCGCGAGCTCGACCAGCCGCACCCGCTTCTCGTTCTGGGGCAGGGCGGCGATTCCGAACCGCTCGAAGAGGATCCGCAGGTGGCGCTTCACCGCGTCGACGCTCAGGTGCGTCTCCTCGGCGATCTGCTTGTTCGTCGCCGGCGTCGCGTAGGCGCTCTCCCCGGCGTAGGGGCGCGCGAGGGCGACGAGGACCTCGCGCTGGCGCTCGCTCAGCTTCGGCGGCGCGGCGTGGTCGGAGACGCTGGCGGCCGTCGGCGCCGCGACGGTGCCGCGCGGGCCGAGGCCGGGTTGGCGGAAGGTGAGCTTGGTGTCTCCGAGCTTCAGCTCGTCGCCGTTTCGGAGCCGGCAACGACCGTGGATGCGCTCGCCGTTCAGGAAGGTCCCGTTGCGGGAGAGTCCGTCGTCGCAGACGACCCAGTGGCGGCCGAGCCGGTCGAGCTCCGCGTGCAGGGTCGAGACGGTCTCGTCGAAGTCGAGCGCCAGGTCGACTCCGCCGCCTCTGCCGATGGTCAGCCGGTCGGCGGTCTCGGCGAGTGGGAACGTTCGCTCGCCGCCGGCGTCGTCATACCGGAGGAACGGGGTCCGCTCGCCGATCGCCTCGACATTTTCGCTGCTGTCGGCGCTCACCCCGTAATCATGCCTCGCCCGTACACCAAGGGTGCGCAAGGTGACACCTCGGGTGCACGGGGTGACACGTAGGACTCCTGTTTTCGGGGCCTCCGGGGCCCGAATATCGGTGCACAGCCGCAAGAGCGGCGACCGACACCGATACCCACCGATATTCGACCGATTCAAGGGAGAACCACAGCGATGAACTCATTCACCTTCAACACCCTCATAAAGGCCCAGATCGCCGTCGCGGCGATCGGCGTCACTGCCGCGGTTGCGCTGACCCCGGCGGCCGCTTCGGCGGCGCCGACCTGCATGGGCAAGAAAGCCACGATCCACAGCAACTCGCAAGCACATCAAGGGCACCAAGGGCGCCGACGTGATCGTCGGTGGTCCGAAGGATCAGGAGATCCACGCCACGTTCGGCAACGACGTCGTCTGCGGCCTCGACGGGCGTGACGACATCTACCTGGGCCCCGGCAACGACAAGGTCGACGCCGGCGCCGACCGCGACCTCGTCGAGGGCGACGAAGGCCGCGACAAGATCAACGGCTCCTCCGCGGCCGACGACCTCCGCGGTCAGGCCGGCGACGACCTGATCCTCGGTGGGCCGAACACCGGTGACCACACCGACTACCTCCAGGGCGGCTCGGGCGACGACGTCCTGAGCGGCGGCCCCGGAATCGACAGCATCGCCGACGGGCCGGGCAGCGACAAGGTGTCCGGCGACGCGGACGACGATTACCTCCGCCCGCAGGAGGACGACACGCCCGACCGCTACAACGGCGGCCCCGGGACGGACGAGATCGACTACTGGGGTGACTTCGACAGTTACTTCAGCGACGGCGTCCGCGTCTCGCTCGACAACGTCGCCAACGACGGCGAGAACTGCCCGGCGCAGTGCGAGGGCGACAACGTGGGCGCGGACATCGAGAACGTGACCACCGCCTACGGCAACGACGTCATCGTCGGGAGCGCGGCCTCGAACGTGATCTCGGATGCGGGCGGCACGAACACGATCGACGCCCTCGCGGGCGACGACATCGTCAACGCCGGCTACGAGATCGACTCGATCCTGGGCGGCCCGGGGGCCGACCAGCTCCATGGCGGCCCCGGCGACGACTCCGTCGACGGTGGCAGCGAGGTCGACGAGTGCTTCGGCGACGACGGCAACGACACGGCCGCGAACTGCGAGTCGATGATCAGCTTCCCCTAGGTGGGATCCGGACCGGGGAAGATGGGGTGATGCGCGCGATGAGCAAGCTCGGCAGGGTGCTCGCGGCCATGGGGGTGGCCGGCGTGCTCACCTCGTGCGGGACGTCATGTGGGTGGGGCGGCGGCGAGGATTCCTCGCCGCCGCCGGCGTCCTCACAGGCGCCGCCGCACCCGAATATGAACGTCCTCCTGATCGTCGCCGACGATCAGCCGCTGGGGACGGTCGAGCGGATGCCGGCGCTGAGCTCGGCGCCCGGCTTCGTCAGCTTCGACTCCTACTTCGACAACAACCCGCTCTGTTGCCCGACGCGGGCGACGCTGCTCACCGGCCTCAACTCCCACCACACCGGGGTCGAGGTGAATCTGGACGCGCCGGAGTTCGACGACTCCTCGACGCTCGCAACCTGGCTCGACGACGCCGGGTACGAGACCGGCCTCTTCGGCAAGTACATGAACCTCTTTCCCTGGGAGCTGGGCGAGGACTACGTCCCGCCCGGCTGGGACGAGTGGCTCGCGTTCACTCCGGACGCCGCCTACTACGACTACACGCTGCTCGACGGCGAGGGCGCGGAGAGCTTCGGCTCCAAGCCCGCCGATTACTCCACCGACGTGCTCGCCGAGCGCGTCGACGAGTTCATCCGCGACGCGGCCGAGGGGAGCGGGGAGGAGCCGTTCTTCGCCTACTTCGCGCCGTACGCGCCGCACGCGCCACGGACCCCGGCGCCGCGCCATGCCGACGCCTTTGCCGACGAGCCGGTCGAGCTGCCCGAGAACTTCAACCGCGGCGGCCGAGGGCGCGCCCCGTTGGTGGGCGACCCGTCCCCCGGTCGATGCGGCGGAGAGCGAAGCCGCGACCCGGGACCAGTGGCGCTCGCTGCTCGCGCTGGACGACGCGGTCGGCCGCTTCCTCGCGACCCTGGAGGAGACGGGCGAGGCGGAGAACACGGTCGTCATCTACCTCTCCGACAACGGCTACTCGCTCGGCTCGCACCGGAACCGGTTCAAGGATTGCGCCTATGAGGAATGCATCCACGTGCCCCTCCTGGTCCGCTGGCCCGGGCACACCGACGCCGGCGGGGACGATCGAGGCGATCGAGCGGGAGCATCGACATCGCGCCGACGATCGCCGCGATCGCGGGCGCCGAACCGGGCGAGGTCGACGGCACGAGCCTCGTGCCCGTCCTCGAAGGGGAAGAGGGCACCGAGCGGCCGATCCTGCTGCGTCACGTCAAGTACCCGAAGGTCGCGCCGAGCTTCTGGGGCGTCCGGACCCGGCGCTGGACTTTCGTCGTCTACGAGCGCACCGGCGAGGCCGAGCTCTACGACAACCTCGCCGACCCTTCGCAGCTCGAGAATCTCGCCGGCGACCCCGAGCAGGCCGAGCTCGAGGAGCGCCTCTCACGGCTGATCGCGGAGCTGCGCGGCTAGGGCGACCTACCGGAACGTAATCGCGTTCACCGCCTGCTTCACCTTCGAGACGATCACCTCGGCGAGCTCGAGGCCCTGCGAGCCGTTGAAGCCCTTCATGGCCGCCACCATCCCGACCATCAGGAGGCTGACGAGCAGGATGAGGCCCACGTACTCGACCGTGCCCTGGCCGCGCTCGGAGCGCAGGCGCCGAGCGGTCTGGTCCGCGATGTGGTGGGCGCGGAGGTGGGCGTGCGCGAGAAGCTTGTGCATGGCAATCCTTTCCGTAGGTATCGACGGATGGGATGCTCGACCGCACGGGCACGCAGATCTAGACCCGGATGCCGCGAGTCTGCCGCGCGCGCGTGCCGAGGCCTGCACGGTCGTGGATCTTCCGTAAAGTGCCCGCCCGATGGCAAGACGCCGATTCGGCATCTTCAGAAAGGACTCTGACGAGGAGTCCGCTGCGCAGAGCGAGGAGCAGACGGAAGCGCCCGGGACCGACCCGGACGACGCGTCCCAGCCCCCGCCCGGCGCCGCCGACCCTGCTCCCGCCGAGGAAGACGGCCCGCAGACGGAGGTCGCACCCGTGCTCTCGGATTCGCCGGCGAAGCTTTTCGACGCCGCGAGCGAGTTCGACGGTGAGACCAAGCCGGAGGCCGCAGACGAGCCGGCCGCGGAAACGGCGCCCGAGCCGGATGCGACGGAGTCGGAGCCCGAACCGGAGCCGACGCCGGAGCCGGAGCGGGAGCCGACGCCCGAGCCGGAGCCCGAGCCGGAGCCCGAGCCGGAGCAGGCGCCCGATCCCGAGCCGGAGCCCGATCCGGAGCCGGCCGCAGAGACTGAACCCGAGGCTGAGCCGGTCGACGAAGCCCCGCCGCCCGCCCGCGAGCCGATCGATCCGACCGCTACCGCGGAGCGAATCCGGGTCGCGGCCGAGACCGCCGCGCAGCGCGCCGAGGAGCGCGCGATCGATGAGATCCTGGCGCTCGAGGACGACCTCGAGCGGGCGAAGGTCGACGCGAAGACGCAGCTCGAATCCTTGGAGGAGCAGCTCGAGGCCGCCCGCCGCGAGGCCGAGGAGGCCGAGACACGGGCGAAGGCTGCCGAGGAGCGCGCCGAAGCCGCAGCCGCCGAGGCCGCGGAGGCGAAGACCGCCAAGGGCAAGAAGGCGCCGGAGGGCGACATCGAGGCCGTCCGCGCGGAGGCGCAGGACAAGGCCCGCGCCGCCGCTGCGGACTGGCTGCGGGCGCAGCTCGCCGAGGCCGAGAAGACGACCGATGCGCGGATCGAGGAGGCCGTCGCCAAGGCCCGCAAGGATGCGGTGCCGGCCAAGCCGATGCCCGGCGGCGATGCGAAGGCCGGTGACGCACAGGTAAGCGAGCTCAACGCCGCGCTCGAGAAGGCCGAGGCCGAGGCCGAGGCAGCGCGCGCCGAGGCCGCCGCGGCCAAGGCCGAGGCGATCGAGGCGAAGGCGTCAACATCGGCCGCCGAGGGCCGCGGCGCCTCCGCGACCGCCTCCACGGACACCGCCGTCCAGGAGGCGCTCGGCCAGGTCCAGGCCGCGGAGGCACGGGCCACCGAGGCGAAGCGCGGCCAGGTCGAGGCCGAGCGGCGCGCCCGGGAGGAGGTCAGCCGCCAGGTCGCGACGCAGACCGCCGACCTCCAGCGCGAGCTGGACACGCTGCGCGCGGAGCTCGATGAGCGGATCCGCGAGGCGGCGGACGCAGCGCGCGAGGAGGCCGAGGCCACGGCGAAGGAGGAGGCGGATGAGCGCGCCCGGGTTGCGACCGAGGCCGCGCGCGCCGAGATCGAGAACATCGCACTTCAGGACGCCGAGACCACGCGCAAGGCGATCGAGGCACAGGCGCTGGTGAAGGCGCGCGACAACGTCCAGGGCGAGATCGAGCGCGTCCGCACCGAGGCCGAGGAGAAGGCGCGGGTCGAGGTCGAGGCGGCGCGCGAGGCCGCCGAGGAGCGCTACCAGGCCGAGCTCCGCCTGCGCGAGGAAGAGCTCGAGACCGAGCGCGAGGAGAAGACCCGCATCGTGGAGCAGGCCGACGCGCGGCTCGCGGAGATCGAGCAACGAGCGCTCGCGGCCGCCGACCGCGTCGCCGCGGCGGAGCGCGAGCTGAGCGCGGAAGCCGAACGGCTGCAGGCGGAGGCCGAGCGCCGGATCGCGGAGGAGACCGAGCGGGCGCGCGAGGAAGCGACCGCCGAGGCCGACGGCCGGGTCTTCGATCGCGAGGAGGATCTGAAGAAGGCGCAGGCGGAAGCGGAGGCCGAGACCGAGCGGGCGAGGAGCGAGATCGCCGAGGCGAAGGCCGCCGCAGAGGCCGCGCTCAAGAAGGCGCGCGAGGAGGCCGAGCGCCGGGTCGCCGAGGCCGTCAAGGAGGGCGAGGACCGCTACAACGAGCTGAAGGCCGAGCTCAATGCCGAGCGGTCCGAGAAGTCGAAGTCACTCGCCGCGTCGGAGCGAACCGTGCAGGAGGCCACTGAGGCCGCCCGGTTGGCGGAGGAGTCCGCCGCGCGGGCCGAGGTCGAAACCCGGACCGCGGCGTCCTCATGGCTGCGCGACCAGGCCGAGGCCCTGCGTAAGGAGGGCGAGCGCCGAGCCTCGAGCCAGATCCGCGACGCGGTCGCGAAGGCCGAGCAGAAGGCGGCCGCGGAGACCGAGAAGCGGCTTGCCGAGCAGTCCACCAAGCTCGCGAAGGAGGCCGACAAGCGGGTCGCGCAGGAGGTTGCCGATGCCCGCCGCGCCGCGGAGGCCGAGGCGCAGGAGTCGCTCGCCGCGCGCGAGGCCGAGCTCCGGGCCGAGACGGCGCGGGTCGAGGCCGAGCACGCCGCCACGAGCCGCCGCCTCGAGGAGGCCGAGGCGCGGGCCGTCGCCGCCGAGCGGCGCACGGTCGAGGCCGGGATCGAAGCGCGCCGCGAGGCGGACGTGAGCCGCGAGGCGCGCTTCTCCGAGACCGAGGCGAAGGTCGCCGAGGTCAGCGAGGTCGCCGAGGCGAGCGAGCAGGCGGCACGAAAGCGGGTCCACGAGATCGCGAAGCAGCAGGGCATGACCAGCAAGGAGGTGCTCGCCGCGCTCAGCGCCGCCGGGATCGAGGGCAAGACCGCCGCGTCGAGCGTCGACGAGGACGTCGCCCTCGTGGCAATCGTCAAACAGACTGAGACGGAACCCGAGTCCGCACCGGAGTCGGAGGCGCCGGCGAGCGGCGACACGATCGCCGAGATGGGCGCCGAGGCGGAGAAGCTGGGCGAGGGCACCGAGGCCGAGGAGCCGGCCGCCGAGGACCTCGAGCCGCCGAGCTGGGTCGCCGAGGACGAGGAGCCCGAGCCCGAGCCGGAGCCCGAGCCCGAGCCGGAGCCGGAGCCGGAGCCCGAGCCGGAGCCCGAACCAGAACCTGAGCCCGAGCCGGAGGAGGAGGCGGAGACCGAGAGCCTCGCCCAGCCCGAGGAGGCGCCGGAGGGCACGGTCAGCCTCACGCACGCGGACTTCGACGAGCTACGCGAGCTCGGCATGTCGGTGACGCAGGCGAAGCGGGTGATCCGCTGGCGCGACGAGGGCGCGGGCTTTACGAGCGTCGAGGATCTCGATCAGGTCCCCGGGTTCCCGAAGTCCTTCCTCAACAGCATCAAGGATCGCCTGGTCCTTTAGAACACCGAACGTTCCGAGAGAATCCTCCGCTTCGCGTCCGGTTCTTTCGGGTCAGCCGTCGATCAGCGCGTCGATTGTCGCGACGACCGATGCCGCGAGCGCCTTCGGCGAGTAGCCGCCCTCGAGGCAGACGAGGACGGGCGCCCCGACTTCCTCCCCGAGCTCCTTGACGATCGCGGCCATCTCGCCGTAGGCGTCGGTATCGACCATGCACGACGCGAGCGGGTCGTCGCGGTGGGCGTCGTAGCCGGCGGAGACGATGAGCAGGCCGGGCCTGAACTCGCGTGCCCGCGGGGCGACCACGTCGCGGAGGAGGCCCACGAACTCCTCCGAGCCGGAGCCGGGCGGGACCGGCAGGTTGAGCGTGTAGCCCTCCCCCTCCCCCTCGCCGGTGAACTCGGCCGCCCCGGTCCCCGGGTAGAGGGGCCACTGATGGATGCTCACGTAGAGGACCTCGGGTGAGCGGGCGAAGATCTCCTCGGTGCCGTTCCCGTGATGGACGTCCCAGTCGAGGATCAGCACGCGCTGCGCGTTGCACTCCGCGAGTGCGTGCGCGGCGGCGACGGCGGCGTGGTTGAAGAGGCAGAAGCCCATCGGCGTATTGCGCTCCGCGTGGTGTCCCGGCGGCCGGGTGCCACAGAACGCGAACGGCGCCTCGCCGGCGAGGAGGCGCGCCGCCGCGTCGGCGGCCCCGCCCGCGGCCCGCAGCGCCGCCTCGTGCGAATGGGCGCTCGCAACCGTGTCGAGGTCGATCGACCCGCCGCCCTCGGCGGAAATCCGCTCGATCCGGTCGATGAGCTCGTCGGTGTGGACGCGCTCGAGCTGCTCGCGGCTCGCGGCCGGAGCCTCGACCCGCTCGAGACCCGCCCATCCGATCTCGCCGAGCGCCGCCTCGATGGCGACCAGGCGGCGGGCGTTCTCGGGGTGAGCGCCGGTGTCGTGCTCGTGCGAGGAGGGGTGGGAGACGTAGAGGCCCGCGGGCGCCATCCGGATACGGTACTTCGCTCTTGACGGGCGCTACCGACAGACGTGCGACTGGTTGTGACATCGCTGTGGTGGGCGGCGGCGCGGCCGGCCTCCATGTGGCCTTGGAAGCGGCGGCGGAGGGGGCCAGCGTCGCGGTCGTCTCGCGCAAGCCGCTCGCCGAGAGCTCGAGCTTCTGGGCCCAGGGAGGACTCGCCGCCGCGCTCGCCGACGACGACTCGCCGGAGCGTCATGCCGCCGACACCTTCTCCGCCGGGCGCGGCCTCTGCCGGGCGAGCGCGGTCGAGACCCTGACGGCGGAGGCGGCGGCCGCGGTGAGACAGCTCGAGGAGCGCGGTGTGCGCTTCGACCGCGACCCCGACGGCGGCCTCGCGCTCGGGCTCGAAGGCGGGCACTCCGCGCGCCGGATCGTGCACGCCGGCGGCAGCGAGACCGGGCGCGCGATCACCTCGAGGCTCGCCGAGCTGGCCGCGGAGACGCCTGGGATCGAGGTGCTCGAGGGCGCCTCGGCGACGGCCCTCGCGACGGGTGAGGACGGCGTCTGCACCGGCCTGATCACGGACCGCGGGCCCGTCAGCGCACCGGCAACCGTGCTCGCGACCGGCGGCGGCGCGGCTCTCTGGCGCCGGACGACCAATCCCTGGGGCGCGATCGGCGCCGGGTCCGTGCTCGCCCACGCGGCGGGCGCCGAGCTCGCCGACCTCGAGCTCTGCCAGTTCCACCCGACGGCCCTCAGCCTCCCGGGCGAGCGGCACGACGGCTCGCTGATCACGGAGGCGGTCCGCGGCGAGGGGGCGACCCTGCTCGACGCCGCCGGGAGGCGGTTCACCGACGAGCTTGCCCCGCGCGACCAGGTGACCTCGGCGATCCTCGACCGCATGGACGCCGACGGCACCGAGCACGTCTGGCTCGACCTGCGCGCCCTCCCGGCCGAGCGCTTCCCCAACGTGTTCGCGGCGTGCGTCGAGGCGGGCCTCGACCCGGCGAACAGGCCGGTTCCGGTCTCGCCCGCGGCGCACTATCTGATCGGCGGGATCGCGACCGACCTCGACGGGCGCACCACGCTCGCCGGCCTCTTCGCCGTCGGCGAGTGCGCCTGCACCGGACTGCACGGCGCCAACCGGCTCGCCTCGAACTCGCTCTCCGAATGCTTCGTCTACGGCAGCCGCGCGGCGCGGGCGGCGCTCGAGGGGGGCGGCGATGCGCCTGGCGAACGGGGAGGCGAATCGGCGGGCGGCTGGAGCTTCACGCCGCCGACGATCGAGACCCGGGACGCGGTTTGGCGCCTGGCGGGGCCGCGGCGCGAACCGGCCGAGCTCGAACGTCTCCTCGACGATCCGTATCCGCTCGCCCGCATGATCGCCGCCGCGGCGCTCGAGCGGCGCGAGTCGCGCGGGGTCCACCGGCGCCGCGATCTGCCGCTTCCCGAAGGCGAGTTCGACCACATCCACCTGATAATCGACCGTTCGGGGGCGATCCGGCGCGAGCGCTGGAACTAGTCAGTCCCGGTCTGGTCCGCCCGAGCCCTCGTTCGATCGAATAGGACAAATGTCCACCGATCGGTTAACCCGTCCTTAACCTGATCGCCTTGTGATTTCACACACCACTGGGATACTCGCGTTCGGTCAAGGCAGGCAGACCACTCCAGCGGAATGGAAACCACAGGAGACAGGGGTAGGACATGTATCGCTTCAGCCGTTCGATCTACAGGGACATCGCTCCGGCGGTGATCGAGGACGAGCGCGACCCGACCGGTTGCGCGAACAAGCAGTTGGTTCTCGACGCGTGTGAGGGCGTCATTCGGAGACTCACGTATGACCGTCGGTACTTCGGTCGCCCGGCGCGGGCGCTGTTCAGCGAGGTGCGGATCCACTTCGCGATCGGTGATCAGCTGCGTGTGTGGCGCGTGATCGAGAAGAACATCAATCTCGCGCTCGAGCATCTCGAGCGGATCCCCGAGGGCTCCGGTCTCTCGGGAATCCCGCGAAGCTGCCGGGCGCACACGCGAAAGGGCACCCCGTGCCAGCGCGAGCCGCTGCCGGGGCGGGATTACTGCCCTTCGCACAAGCATCTCGAAGAGACCTTCGAGGGGCCCGAGCTGCCGATCGAGCAGCTCGACGAACTCAGTCGCGCCGACTCTCCGAACGAGCGCGTGGCTGTCTGAACCACGGCGTGTGGCACGGCCGCCTGTGGGGGGCGGCCGTCACGGGTGAGGGGAGAGGCCCCGGTCTGAAAGGACCGGGGTCTCGCACTTTGTAGGGTCAGCCCGTGCTCCTCGGTGTCGACGTTGGTGGGACCTTCACCGACGCCGTGCTCTTCGACGGCGCCGCCCTGCACACGGGGAAGGCGCCGTCAACCCCCGACGACCAATCGCGCGGTGTGCTGGCGGCGATCGAGCAGGTACTCGAGCGCGCGGGAGCCGAGCCCGGTGCGGTGGAGACCTTCGCCCACGGCATGACCGTGGGCACGAACGCGCTGCTCGCCGAGCGCGGCGCGCACACGGCGCTGATCACGACGGCCGGATTCACCGACCTGCTCGAGATCGCCCGCCAGGACCGCCCCAGCCTCTACCACCTGTGCCAGCCGAAGCCCGCGCCGCTGGTCGAGGAGGACCTGCGCTTCGGCGCGGCCGAGCGCACCGGGCCGGAGGGCGTCGTCGAGCCGATCACGCAGGCGGAAATCGAGCGGCTGGTCGAGGAGGTCCGCGGATCGGGCGCTGAGTCGGTGGCCGTTTGCCTCCTTTTCGCCTACCTCGACCCCTCCCACGAGCACGACCTCGCCGAGCGCCTGCGCGCCGAGCTCCCCGACCTCCACGTGTCCGCCTCGCACGAGGTCCTCGCCCGCTTCCGCGAGTACGAGCGGTGCTCTACGACCGTGATCGACGCCTACCTCTCCCCCCTCCTCGGCAGCTATCTCCTGCGGCTCGCCGCCGGCGCCGCCGAGCTCGGGATCGCGGAGCCGTCGGTAATGCTCTCCTCGGGCGGGCTGGCGCCGATCGACGAGGCGGCTCGAAGCGGCGCCGCGACGGTGCTCTCCGGCCCGGCCGGCGGCGCGGTCGGAGCCGGTCTGCTCGCCGGCATCTCCGGCGAGCGCGACGGGACGGGGAGCGGGAAGGGGGATGTCCTCGGCCTCGACATGGGCGGGACGTCATGCGATGTGTGCGTGATCGAGGACGGCGAGGCCCGGCGGACCGAGTCGCGGACGATCGGCGGCCGCGTGATCCAGCTGCCGATGGTCGACGTCCACACCGTCGGCGCCGGCGGTGGCTCGATCGCCTGGCGCGATCGCGGCGGCGCACTGCGCGTTGGACCGCGCTCCGCCGGCTCCGAGCCCGGACCTGCCGCATACGGGCGCGGCGGCCAGGAGCCGACCGTGACCGATGCGAACCTCGTGCTCGGCGTTCTCGACGCGGATTCCACGCTCGCCGGCGGAGTGAGCCTCGATCGCGAGGCGGCCGAGGGAGCACTCGAGCGCCTCGCGTCCGAGCTCGGCCTCTCCCCGCTCGAGACCGCCGAGGGGATCGTCCGCGTCGCCAACCAGGAAATGGTGCGAGCGCTGCGGGTGGTCACGGTCGAGCGCGGGATCGACCCGCGTCGGTTCGCGCTGATGCCCTTCGGCGGGGCCGGGCCGATGCACGCCGCCGCGATCGCAGAGGAGCTCGAGATCACGCGCCTCTACTGCCCGCGGGCGGGCGGGGTGCTCTCGGCGCTCGGGATGATCGCCGCCGAGCGCCGCCGCGACACCGCGCGGACGGTGATGCTGAGCGGCGACGAGCTCTCGGGCGAGCGGGTCGCGTCCGAGGTCCGCGCGCTGCGCGACTCCATCGCCGCCGGCCTCGAGGGCGCGCGTGCGGAGGCCGTATACGAGCTCCGCTACCGGGGCCAGGCGTTCGAGCTGCCGATCGAGGCCGGACCTGGACTGGAACCGGAGCCGGGTGAGCTGGCGGAGCGCTTTGCGGCTGCGCACGAGGACCGCTACGGCTACCGCGACCCCGACGGCGAGGTTGAGCTGGTGACGATCCGCGTCGCGCTCTCGGTCCCTGGTGCTGCCCCCGAACCGCGTGCGGCGCCCGAGGGCGCGCTCGAGCGGGGCACGCGGCGCGCCCGGCTCGGCGGCGAGTGGGTCGATGCGGCCGTCCTGCGGGGCGAACCGGGGGCCGGGGAGCGGGTCGACGGGCCGTGCATCTTCGAGCTGCCCGAGACGACGCTGGCGCTGCCGGGTGGGTGGGTCGCGGAGGTCGACGAGGCGGGCACGATCGTCGCGGAGGCCGAGGGCGAGGGCGAGGTGCGCGCGTGAGCCGGGCGGGCGGGCTCGACCCGGTCACGCTCCAGGTCCTGATCGGTGCCCTGCGAGCCGCCTGCGAGGAGATGGGCGCGGTGCTCGTCCGCTCGGCCCACTCGGCGAACATCAAGGAGCGCCGCGACTGCTCGACCGCGCTGTTTGACGCCGGCGGCGAGCTCGTGATGCAGGCCGAGCACATCCCCGTACACCTGGGCTCGATGCCCGACGCGGTCGCCGCGGTCCTCGATTCCGAGCAGCGCCCCGGCGACCTCTGGATCCTCAACGACCCCTTCCGCGGCGGCACCCACCTGCCGGACATCACCCTGATCTCACCGCTGTTCTCAGGCGATGGGGCGGGCGCCGGCACGGACCTGATCGGCTTCGCCGCGAGCCGCGCCCACCACGCCGACGTGGGCGGGCCGACGCCTGCCGGGATGCCCGCGGACTCGACCGAGCTCGCCGAGGAAGGGGTGGTGATCGCCCCGACGAAGGTCGATGACGCCGGCCTCGCGGAGCTCGCCGAGCGGATGCGGAACCCCGCCGAGCGACTCGCCGACCTCCGCGCGCAGCGCGCGGCGAACCTCGCCGGCGCAGCTCGACTCGAGGAGCTCGTCGCCAGGCAGGGCCGGGCCGAGCTCGAGGCCGGGATGGCCGAGATCCTCGATTACGCCGAACGACGCACGCGTGCCGCGCTGGCCGAGCTCCCGGACGGCACGTATGAGGCCGAGGATGTACTCGAGGGTGCCGAGGGCGGCCCCGGCGGGACGGGGGAAATCCAGCTGCGAGTGCGGGCGACGATCGCCGGCGAGGAGCTCGAGCTGGACTTCGAAGGCTCCGCCGACCAGGTGGCGGGCAACCTCAACTGCCCGCTCTCGGTCACGAAATCGGCTGCCTTCTTCGCCGTCCGGGTGCTCGTCGACCCCGATGCGCCGCCGTCGGCCGGCGCACACCGGCCGGTCGAGGTGATCGCGCCCGAGGGGACGATCGTCAACGCGCGGGCTCCGGCCGCGGTCGCGGCGGGGAACGTCGAGACGTCCAGCCGGATCGCCGACCTCGTGATCGCAGCGTTGGCGGGCGCGACCGCGGCGCCGGCACAGGGCCAGGGCACGATGAACAACCTGACGCTCGCGGGCGAAGAGGACGGCTGGACCTACTACGAGACGCTCGGCGGCGGCCAGGGAGCGTGCCCGGAGCGCGACGGGCCGAGCGCGGTGCACGTGGCGATGTCGAACACGCTCAACACTCCCGTCGAGGCGCTCGAGCTGGCCTACCCGCTGCGCGTACGCGAGCTCTCGCTTCGTCGCGGGAGCGGTGGCGCCGGACGCCACCGAGGCGGCGACGGGATCGTGCGCGAGCTGGAGGCGCTCGCGCCGATGCGCTTCACCCTGATCACGGAGAGGCGCCGGCGAGCTCCCGCGGGTCGTGACGGTGGCGCCGATGGGAGCCCGGGGCGCAACCTGCTGAACGGCGAGGTGCTGCCGGCGAAGTGCGCCGGCAAGCTCAGCCCGGGCGACAAACTGCGGATCGAGACCCCGGGCGGCGGCGGGCACGGATCCGCCGACTGATTGGGCTCTGGAGCCAAGAAACGCAACATCCATCACAAACTTGGAATCCGAACGTCGGTTCTCTAGACTGCCGTCCCCTGATCGGGCCCGAACGCCCCATACCGGGCGACCGCCCCGACCGAACCGTCCGCGTCCCCCAACCCCAAACCTACTAATGCCTATTGCGTTCAAAGAGTGGGCCGTCACCGTGCGCGCCCTGTCCGAAGGTGAACAGCTGGTCACGCTGCGTAAAGGCGGGATCCGCGAGGACAACAAGCACTTCGAGCTCGAGCACGAGCAGTTCTTCATGTACCCCACCTTCGACCATCAGCGCAACGACCTCGTCCGCGAGTCCCACCACCCCGAGCTCCGCCGAGCGCTCGAGGAGGGCGTGTGGCCCGACGAGGAGCCGCCGCCGCGCGCACTGCTCCAGGACGGCGGGATCCCCCAGCCCGACCGGGTTCGCATCCGCGCCTGGGCCGAGGTAGCCGACCACTTCGAGACCGACGATCCGCGCATCGTCGACGCGCTCTCCCCCTTCCACGTCTGGACGCAGGATTACGCGAGCAAGCGGCTGCGCTGGAAGCGGACGCATCCCCTCCACGTGCTGCTCCTGCGGGTCCACCGGATCCCGCGCCCGGTCACCGTCCGCGTCAAGGACGAGTACCACGGTTGCCGCTCTTGGGTCGAGATCGACCGCGAGCTGCCGTTCGAGGGCACGCCGGTGATGGCGGACGAGGAGTTCGACCGCGCGGCCGCGCGGATCCGCGAGCTCTGTCACGCCGACCCCGTCCTGGTCTGACGGAATACCGAACGTTCCGACTGAATCCTCCGCTTCGCCTGTCCGGTTTGAATACCGAACGTTCCGACAGAATCCTCGGCTTCGCCTGCGGTTCTGTCGGGTCAGGCGTTGGCTTTGACTTTTGAGGAGGTCGTGGCCGCTGCGAACCGTGCCCTTGTGTTGGGCATCGGTGGTGGTGGGGATGTCGTCGGGTCCCTGGCGATCGCGCGGAAGTGCGAGGAGCTCGGGACCGAGTTCGTGCTCGGCGGGGTTGCCTGGGAGCGGATGCCCGTCGATCCCGTACCCGGCCCGCGGCCGGCGAGCGAGATCGTCGGCGGGTCGCCGCTGGGCGGTGGTGCGGTGCTTGCCAACGCGAAGACCACCACGCCCGAGGGCGTCCCGTTCTCGGAGTCCCACGTCGCCGCGCACCTCGGCGCCGACACGGTCCTGATCGACATCACCGGCGGGGCCGTCGGGGCGGCGGCGGGGATCGCGGGCGCGGCGGAGGCGCTCGGCTGCGACCTCGTCCTCCAGGTGGACATCGGCGGCGATGCGATCGCGGACGGCTCGGAGCCCGGACTCGCGAGCCCGCTCTGCGACGCGGTCATGCTCGCCGCGGGGATGCGGCTGGCGCCGGACCTCCCGCATGCGGTCGCCGTCCTCGGCGCCGGCTGCGATGGCGAGCTCCAGCCCGAAGAAGTGCTGGCTCGCGTCGCCGCCCTCGCGGCCGTGGGGGCCTGGACGGGGACGTCGAGCGTCAGCGTCACCGTCGCCGAGGAGATCGAGCGCGCCGCGGCGCCGACGGGCACCGAGGCGAGCCTCTGCGTCGCCCGCTGCGCGCGCGGGGAGACCGGCCTCGCGGAGATCCGCGCCGGCCGCCGCCACGTCCCCCTCTCCCCCCTCGGCGCCCTCGCTTTCTGCTTCGACCTCGAGCTGGCCGCGAGCGCCCTCCCGCTCGCCGTCGCCGTGCGCGAGAGCACCGAGCTCGAGGGCGCGCGCGAGGCGCTTGTCGAGCTCGGCGTCAGCACCGAGCTGGACTACGAGCGCCGCCGCGCCGTCGGGACGGCCTGATGGCGGCCCCGACGATCGAGCTCGCGCGCGCGCTGCTGGCGACGCTCAGCCGGCGTGACGTCGACGGCCTGCTCGAAGCCTCGGATCCCGAGGTGGAGTGGCACTCGTTCTTCGCCCAGCTCGGCGGAGAGGGCGTCTACCGCGGGCCCGACGGAACGCGCGCCTACATCCGCGACCTCGGCGAGTCGTGGGACGTCGTCCGGGCGGATGTCGATGGCGCGGTCGCGGCCGGCGATATCGCCATCCTCACCGGGCGCATCCACTACCGCGGGCGGGAGAGCGGACTCGAGACGGAGACGGCGGCGGGCTGGGTGCTGAAGTTCCGCGACGGGAAGCTCCTGCGGTTTCGCGCCTTCCGCGAGCCCGAGCTGGCCGAGGCTCTCGCGGGCCTCGGACTGGCGCCGTAGTCGGCCGCGGGCTCAGTCGATCCGCAGTGCGGCCGTAGAGGGGTGCGGCGGGAACTCGGTGCGCAGGAGGTCGAACATGACGACGTCGCGGTGGGCGCCGAAGGCGTAATGGGACTCGCGGGCGACGCCGAAGCGCTTCGCCCCGAAGCGGGCCATGTGGCTGGCGACCGCGCGCACCATCCGCTCGTTGACGACGATGAAGGCGATCTGCAACCGGTGCAGACCGAGGGCGTCGAAGCCGTAGGCGCAGAGCAGCTCGCAGGCCTCGATGCCATGCCCGGCGCCGCGGTCGTCGTCGAGGTAGAGCGAGACAGCGATCTCGCCGCTCGCGTGCGGCCACTCCACCCCGCCGATCCAGCCCTCGCCGAGGCAGCGGCCGTCGGCGATGCGGCAGATGTCGAAGAGCGGGCTGTTGTTGGACTGCAAGGTGTCGAAGAGCCCGGCGCGGTGGTCGGGGCCGAGCGGCGGCATCGGCATCCCGAGCGCGGGCAGCATCAGCAGCGTCGCGAAGGCGGGGTCGTTGAAGTGGCGCCAGCGCTCGATGAACTGCTCGCGCTCGGGCGCCGCGAGGCCGACGACGTCGCCCCTCACCACCCAGACGGGTTCACCCTGGGCGTCCATCCGGGGGTCGAGTCTACGTTCGGGGGTGGATGGGTTCAGGCGGGGATGGCGAGCCCGGTCGCCTCGAGGCGGCCCCGCAGCACGGTGCGGTCCGTGACCGACCAGCTCTCGCCCTCGTCGCCGGCGGCGCGGTGGAGCGCGCTCTCCGACGCGATGACGTTCTCCGCACGCTGCTTGGCGAGGTCGCAGAGACGCGCCGCCTCGTTTACCGCGTCGCCGATCACCGTGTACTCGAAGCGGCTCTCCGAGCCGACGTTGCCGGCGACCGCGCGGCCCGCGGAGACGCCGATGCCAAAGCCGATCTCGGGCAGCTGGCGGTCGAGGCGGTCGGCGAGTCTGCGGGCGGCGCGCAGCGCCTGCCCGGCCGGGTCCTCGCACTCGACCGGCGCACCGAACACGCAGAGGGCGGCATCGCCCTCGAACTTGTTCACGAGCCCGCCCTCGGACTCGACCACCTCGATGACGACCCGGAAGAAGCGGTTGAGGACGGCGACGACCTCGGTCGGCGGCATCGCCAGCGAAAGCGAGGTCGAGCCGGAGAGGTCGACGAAAAGAGCACCGATCTCGCGCTCCTCGCCCCCTAGGCGAGTCCCCTCGCGGAGCGCCTCGCGTGCGACCTCGTGGCCGACCTGGCGACCGAAGAGGTCGCGGATCTGCTCGCGCTCGCGCAGGCCCTCGGCCATCCGGTTGAAGCCGGCCTGGAGCTGGCCGACCTCGCTCGCGTCGTCGATCAGCACCTGCGTCTGCAGCTCGCCGGCGGCGACGCGGTCGAGCGCCTTGCGCACCGCGCTGACCGGATCCGAGATCGCGCGCGCCGCGATCATCGTCGCCGTCAGGCCGACGGCGAGCGCGACGCCGCCGAGGAACACCACGGCCGTCGCAATCTGATCCGGCTCGACGTTGTCCTTGGTGAGGCCGACGATGCCGACCATGACCGCGCCGAAGACCGGCACCGCCGTGCCGAGGCTCCAGGCGTAGAGCAACCGGTCGCGGATTCCGGGCGCCTCGAGCCGCTCGGGCTGGCGGACGGCGAGCGCGAGGGCAGTGAGCGGGCGCAGGGTCCGCTCGTAGAGGAGGTAGACGAGTGCCGTCGTCGTCTCACCTGCGAGCCAGACGACGAGCATGACGACGATCGCGAAGCCGAACGAGTACTCGAGCGTGAAGGTGAAGGCGCCGATCCCGCCGGCGAACCAGGCGATGAGGCCGAAGAGCGCCGATCTGGTCGCGAGGCGAAGAGTGAGCTTGTGCTCGGCGTGGGTCGGCTCGCGGCGCTCGACGATCCAGCCGAACGCCGCCTCCTCCTGCCGCCGCGAGAGCACCGTGATCACCATCCCGGCGACGACGAAGCTGCCGACGAACCAGGGAAGGAGGTCGAGCGCGAACTCCTCACGGCGCTCGAGCTCGAAGAAGATCGGGATCAGGAAGCCGATCGCGCCGACCATCACCAGGGCGCCGATCCCGTTCGCGAGCCAGCCGATCCAAAACAGGCGGCGACCGATGCCGCCGACCAACCGCTCAGGGGTGCCCTCGTCCGCCTCACGCCACTCCCGCAGCTGGTGCATGAAGCAGCGATCGGCGGCAATCAGGTTGCGGCCGGCCTCGGCGGCGGCGGAGGCGCTCATGCGGGGACCGTAGCGCGCTCCGGGGCGGGGCCGGATGCGGTCGACCTCGCGCGCACCCGCACCCGCGCGCCGTCCCTGGGCGTGACCGAGATCCCGCGGCGCACCGCGGGCTCGGGGCCTGCATGCGAGCCGGAAACGTCGTAGGTGCGAAGGATCTCGGCGATCACGATGCGCATCTCGAGCAGGGCGAAGCTCGCCCCGAGGCATCGCCGGCGCCCGCCGCCGAACGGGATCCAGGTGTAGGTGCCCGGCTTCGTGTCGAGGAAGCGCTCCGGGCGGAAGGCATGGGGCTCCGGATAGATGTCGGGGTCGTGGTGGACGAGGTAGGCGTTCGCCATCAGGGAGACGCCCGGCTCGTACTGCCAGCCCCCGACCTCGATCGGCTTGACCACGTGGCGGGGCATCGTTCCCGGCAGCACCGGCCGGTGGCGGAGCGTCTCGTTGATCGTCGCCGTCAGATACCCGTTCGCCTCCCCCGCGCGGACCTCGTCGGCGAGGGAGTCGAGTGCCGCGGGCACCAGGGCGAGCTGCTGGAAGGTCCAGGCGAGCGACGACGCCGTCGTCTCGTGACCGGCGACCAGCAGCGTCAACAGCTCGTCGCGGATCTCGTCGTCCGACATCGGCGAGCCGTCGGCGTGCCTGGCCTCGAGCAGCATCGAGAGCACGTCGGCGCGCTCCTCCGAGGAGAGCCGGCGCTCGGCGATCTGCTCGTAGAGGAGCTCGTCGACGCGGCGCTGCGCGCGGAAGAACCCGGCCGTCATCGGCAGGCGCTCCCAGAGGGGCATCTGCCAGTCCGGCGGCTGGCCGAGAAGGCTCAGCGGATTGTTGCCGAACGAGAGCATCTCGCCCAGGTGCTCGCGCATCGCCTCAAGGCGCGGTCCCGGATCGAGTCCGAAGACGGCGCGGAGGATGATCTCGAGCGTCAGCGCCTGCATCCGCGGATGGAGGGCGAGCTCCCGCTCCTCGCCCCACCCGTGGACCTCGCGCTCGGCCACCTCCTGCACGAGATCGCTGAGCTGCTCCATCTTCTCCCCGTGGAACGCGGGCAGCATCAGCTTGCGCTGCTCCATGTGCTCGTCCTCGTCGAGCAGGATCACCGAGCGCTTGCCGACGATCGGCTCGAGGATCTTCGCGCCGACGCCGGGGTGCAGCACGTCCGGCGGCGCCATGTAGATCTCCTTCACGTGCTCGGGATCGCTGTGATGGACGAACGGTGGCGTACCGAAGATCTCGAGCGTGAACCGCTTGCCGTAGCGCGCCCGCAAGCGCTCGAAGTAGGGCAGGGGCCGAGTCCAGAAGCCGAGCATCTGGATGGCCGATGGATAGCGGGGGCCCGGGGGGAGGCTCTGGCGCACGGTGCTCCTTCTGTTCGCCCTCACGCGAGCTTCGTTACTTACGTCACGTTGAAGCGTGACATGGATCACAGAAGCACCCAATAACCTCGCCGCCGATGGCCTGGGTCGAAACAGAGTCGCTGAGCTTTCTCGCCCGGCACGAGACCGCCGACGAGGCCGCTGCGCAGCGCACGCTCGACGCGCTCGAGGAGCTCCGCCTGCGCCTCGAGGACCGCTTCGACGACGCCCCGGGCGGGATCACGGTCGTCGTCCACCCCACCCCCGCCTGGCTCGCGGCCGCCCACCCCTTCCTCCCCGCCGCGCGCCTCGCAGCGGCGCCGGCCGGGCGCCGCTACCTCGCCGGCTGGGCGATGGCCTCGGAGCTCCACGTCCTGAACGACGAGTACCTCGACCGGCGCGCCGCCGGCGACGACTCGCTCGCCGTCCTGCGCGGCACGGCCGAGCGGCTCTACACGCAGATCGTGATCGCCGCCAACAACACCCGGCTGCCGCCGCCGTGGGGCCCGCGCAAGTTCGTCCGCTACCTGCGCTGGGCGTGGCTGATCGAGGGCGGCGCCCAGTACTTCACGGGCCAGACCCAGTTCTTCCGCGCCGCGGTGAACACCCGGATGCGCCAGGGAAAGGCGCCCGAGTTCCCGCCGTCGCCACGCGACGCGATCATCCTCGGCGGCACCGTCTTCGACCTGCTCGAGCGCGAGCGCGGCCGCGACGCGTGCGCGGTGCTCGTGTCGCGCCTGCGGCGCGAAGGCGGCGAGCGGGCGCTCGAGCTCGCCTTCGACGCCGACCTCCGCGAGATCGAGTCCGAGTGGCGCCGCTACCTGCGCGAGGAGCTGCCGCGGACGAGCTCGAGCTCCGAGCTGGAGCTGCCGGACGAGGAGCCGTTCGCTTAGGACGAGCGGTTCAGGTCGCGAGCTGGTAGAAGATCCAGACGAGGCCGACGGCGAGCGCGAAGGCGATCAGGACGCCGAGCAGGAGACGGCCGGGCCGATCGGTATCCGCGACCAGGGGAGTTGCGCGTGCGAGGCTCGTCGCCGGTCGTCGAGACGAGCTCGCGGGCGGTCTCATAAGCGGCCTCGGGGACGAGGATGTCGCGAGGACCGCCGGCGAGGAAGTCGGGGACGTCGAAGCCGCGCGTGCGCCGCTCCGAGCTCGGGATCCCCTGGTCGAGCAGCATCCCCTGGAGCAGCTCGGCCTCCGCGAGGTTGCTGGCCCAGGCGACCTTGACCAGCTTCCCGCCCAGGTACTCGGGCCTCACCTTGCGCGCCTTCTCGTGGGCGCCCGTGACAGGCTCCTCCCCGCGGCGGCCGACGTAGACGAGCGGCATCTCGCAGTCCGGGCAGAAGCGCTCGGACAGCGGGTACGTGCGGGCGCACGTCGGGCAGGCGAGCGGCTCGGTCGCGGGGCCGGTCCCGGTTCAGCTCGACACCGAGCTCGAGCTCCTCGACCCTTGCGCCGTCGATTCGGAACAGCCGGACCACCGGCTCGTCTCCGGCGAGCGAGCAGATCGCCCACAGCGCACCGGGCCAGTCGGCGGCGAGATTGATGTCCGTCTGCGAGGGAGCCGCCTCGGTGCTCGGGTGCGAGTGGAAGATCGCGACCTCCTCGCCGCGCGACTCGATCTCGGTCCAGATCCGGATCTGGTCGGCGGCGTCGATGCGGAACCGCATCGGGCTCGCGAACTCGTTCGCGGCCGGGAAGAAGGCGGTGAAGCGTCCGTCGCCGGCGGCGAGCATGCCGCACGACTCGTTCGGGAGCTCCGAGCGTGCGTGTTCGACCATCTCTTCGTAGACCTGTCGCGCCACCTGGACCTGCATCCGCCCGAGGCTAGCGGCCGTACACTGCGGCGCCCGTGAGGTCCTGGGTAGCGATCGCCGCCGCTGTGAGCGTCCTGGCCCTGCCTGTCCGCCGAGGCGCAGCGCGGCAGAACTTCTGGACCGGCCACCGGGTGATCAACATCGCCCACCAGGGCGGCGAGGGCGAGGCGCCCTCGAACACGATGTACGCGTACGAGCGCGCCCTCCGCCTGGGCGCGGACATGCTCGAGCTCGACGTCCACTCGACCGCGGACGGCTCGCATCGTCGCCATGCACGACGCGAAGGTCGACCGGACCACGGACGGGACCGGATCCGTATACGGGATGAGCCTGGACCAGGTCCAGGCGCTCGACGCGGGGCATGACTTCGTGCCCGGCGTCGGCACCCGAACCGGGCTGCCCGAGGAGTCCTACCCGTTCCGCGGCGTGCGCACGGGCGCGAAGGCGCCGCCGTTCGGCTACGAGGCGCAGGACTTCCGCATCCCGACGCTCGACCAGGTGATGCGGACGCTACCCGGAGGTGCCGATCAACATCGAGATCAAGGGCCTCGCCGACAGCCACTACGGCTCTTTCGCCGCGCAACGCCGACCTGCTCGCCGAGTTCCTCAACCGCCTCGGGCGGACCGAGGGCATCATCGTCGCCTCCTTCAACAGCGCCGCGCTCGAGCGCTTCCACGCGCAGGCGCCGCAAATCGCGCTGGCGCCGTCGATCGGCGAGGTCGCCGCGTTCAAGGTCGCGAACACGCCGCTCTCCGACGGGCATGGTCGCGTTCCAGATCCCGATCACGTTCGAGGGCATCCCGGTCACCGACGCGGACCTCGTCCAGCGGGCTCACGCCCAGGACTACGGCGTCCACGTCTGGCTCTCGAACGACGGCGAGAACGAGGAGATCTACGACCGCCTGCTCGGCTTCGGCGTCGACGGGATCATGGCGGCGGAGCCGGGGCGGCTCGAAGGCGTTCTGTGCGCCGCGGGAGTCCCGCGACCCGCGCGGCCCGCGGATTGGCCCGGGCGCGCTCACTGCTCGCCGCGGAACTCGATCGCCTGCGAGGCGCGCGTGGTCGGACTCGAGCTTCGGTCGGCGCGAGCGATCACGGCGACGCTTCGCCGGACCGACGACTTCGCCGGCTCGTGTGCGGGCAAGGTGCGGGTGCGCCGCCCGGGCGCAGGCGTGATCGCGCAGGGGCCGGTTCGACTTCGGCAAGCTGCCGCCTGCGCAGGGCGGCCAGCGGGAGCTCGCGTTCACGCTGAGGCGGGCCGGCAACGCGCGGCGCCAAGCCGGGACGCCTGCGCACGGTCGCCGAGCCGTTCGAGGGGTTCGCCTACCGCTCGCGTGTGCCACTTGACTAGTACAGCGATCCCGGATACTGTGCTCTTTGATGGCACAGTCGCTCACGACCCCGTTCACCACCGACCCGACTGACGAGATCCCCGTCGGCGTCCAGCTCGGCTGGCGCCTGCGGGCCCTGATCCGCTCCGGCCGGCTCGGGCAGGGCGAGCGGATGCCGAGCGTGCGCACCCTGGCCGGACTGGGCGGGGGTCAACGTCAACACCGTCCGCGGCGTCTACTCGCGGCTCGAGGACGACGGGCTCGATCGACACCCGGCACGGCGCCGGCAGCTTCGTCGCCGCCGGCGCCGGCGGCTCGGCCGAGATCGAGCGGATCGCGGGCGAGGCGATCGAGAGCGCCGCGCGAGGCTGGCGTAGACGCCGCGCGAGGTGGCGATCGCCACGCTCGTCGCGGCCTCGCTGCCGAGCTCCCGCCACTGGACCCGGCGGTCCCCGCCGACGCGGACGCCGGGGACGCGCCGCTCGAGCTCAGCCTCGCCGACCTCGCGGCCGAGCTCGACATCGACGACTCCTGGCTCGAGGCGGACGAGGTGGGCGCGCGCCAGGAGCTCCGGCGCCAGATCGGCCGCCTCGAGGCCCAGCTTGCGAGCTATACGGTCGACCTCGAGAGCCTCGCCGGCGATGCCCCTCCCCGCGTGCGGGCGGCCGAGCCCCGGATCGCCTCCGCCGCCGACCTCGAGCGCACCCGCGACGAGCTCCTTCACCGGCTCGCCGACTGCGCGCGCGGTGGCGGCGCGACGCGCCCGGGCCGAGGCGCGGGCGCGCGAGGTCCGCGACGCGATCGTCGCCGACCCGGCCGCCCACCCGCTGGCAGAAGGTCTCGGCCGCAGAGACCGGTGAGGACGGCTGCACCGACCTGGGAGTCGTCGCCGCAGATGGGACCGTTCGGAGCGCTGATGAGGTGGTGGCGGGTGAGGGTCTCAGGCGGCTGCCCGTAGTGGTGCAGGCGACCGTAGATCGCGCGTTCCTCCCGGCGAAGTCGCTCTTCGAGCAGATCGGGAACATGGTCCTGCTGACCAGCAAGACGCTGGTCGCGGTGGTCCGCCCGCCCTATCCGTACGGCGGCGAGTTCGTCCACCAGTTCCTCTTCGCGCTCCAGCTCTGCTGGTTCCCGATGGCGGTCTCGATGGTCGCGGTCAGCTTCGGCGCGCCCGGCCTTCAGGCCGCGAACTTCCTCTCCCTCTTCGGCGCGCTCGACCGCCTCGGCGGCTTCTTCGTCCTCGCCTCGGTCCGGGAGTTCGCCCCCTTCGTCAGCGCGATCATCGTCGCCGGCGTCGCCGGCACGGCGATCACGGCCGACCTCGGCGCGCGCAAGATCCGCGAGGAGCTCGACGCGCTCCAGGTCCTCGGCGTCGACCCGATCAAGAACCTCGTCGTCCCCCGGTTCCTCGCCCTGATGCTGCTCACCGGGCTGCTCGACGTCTACGCGATCATCTTCGGTATCTCCGGCGGCCTGATCGCCGAGGTCGATGTACGGCCAGCCGTTCGGGCCGTTCTTCGCCACCCTCTTCAACAACGCCTCGGTCACCGACCTCTGGGCCTCGCTGCTCAAGTGCACGATGTTCGGGGCGATCGTCGCCGTCGTCTGCTGTTACAAGGGGATGAATGCGTCCGGGGGCCGGAGGGGTCGGCCGGGCGGTGAATCAGGCGGTGGTGACGTCGCTGCTCGGCGTATTCGCGTTCAACTACGTCTTCACGCAGACTCTGCTGGCCACCAACCCGGACATCTCGGTGATCAAATGACGGGAATATCGAACGCTCCGGCCAAATCCTCCGCTTCGCATCCGGTTTGGTCGGGTCGGCGGCTGGTCGCGGGGCTCGTCTTGGTGCTGCTCGCGCTCGGGTGCCTGGCCCTTTGGACCGCGGTTCCGGTGGCGACGCTTTACCTGCTCGGGACGGCCACGGACGCTTCGGTGGTGCACCTGATGGTCGGCCTGGTCGGCGTACCCGTGGCGATGGCGCTCTGGGGCTCGCTCCTGGCCTGGCTCAACGGCCTCTACCTGCGGGTGAGCGGGATCCTCGCCGTGCTCGAGGCCGAGCACAAGGAGACCGGGTGGCACCGGCGGGTCTCCGGGCCGCTCGAGCCGATGCTGATCGTCTCGTTCGCCCTCTGCGTCGCCGCCTTCCTGATCTGGTTCTTCGTCTACGCGGAGAACCCGGGCGCGTTCGTCCTCTAGGCGGGCCGCCCCATGTACCGGTCGCGGGCGTCCTTCGGGAGCCGCTCGAGCGAGTAGCGCAGCATCGTCCTCGGCATCTGGATCGCGTGGCGGTCGAGGAAGCCGCGCAACGCCGCCTCGTCGCGCTTCCCGACTTCGCGCAGCATCCACCCCACCGCCTTGTGGATCAGGTCCTCGTCGTCGCGGAGAAGTGCCTCCGCGCACCGCAGTGTCTCGGTCAACTGATCGTCCTTGATCAGCGAGAACGTCGCGAGCACGGCGATGCGCCGGTCCCGAGAGGCTCGGAGAAGCGAGCAGCGGGTCGAGCAGGCCGCGCGGATCGGCGCGCACGCGGTCCCGGAGGAGGATGTGCGCGGAGAGGTCGACGAGATCCCAGTTGTTGACGCGGTCGCGGTGCTCGAGGAAGAACGTGGCGAGCTTCTCGCGACCGGCCTCGTCGGCGCGCTTGAAGCGCAGGGTGAGGATCACGAGGGCGACGAGGCGGCGCTCGTGGACCGGGCTCGCGAGGAGCTTCGCCAAGTCGCCAAGCGGCGCGTCGCGATGGCGAGCCGCCACCTTGCGCTGCTCCGGGACGGCGATCCCGAGGAGGACGTCGCCCTCGCCGTAGCCACCCGGAACCGCGCCGACGTAGGGCGCGACGAACTCGGCGCGCTCCGGGTCCGCGAGCGCGTCGAGCTCGGCGGCGATCTCGCGGGCAGCTGCCATCAGTACCACGCCGAGCCCGGGATCGCGCGGGGGCTCGCGCAGGTCTCCCGCGGCGGTGCCGAGGAGGTCCGGGTCCTCGCGGCCGAGCTCCCAGAGCACGTCGTCGAGGACCGGCGGGCCGACGCCGGCCGCGGCCGCGAGTGCGGCGGAATGCGACACGGGTCGCGTCGCGGACCTCGTCGAGCGCGCCCCGGCGCGACCAGCCCCGAGCGCAGGGCGACCCGCATGAGGACGCTGTCGGCGGATACCTCCCAAGCCTCGGGATCGTGGGCTTCGAACCAGCGCCGGCGCTCGCAGATCTTCGCGTAGAGCTGCGCCTTCTTCGCCAGCGGATCGAGTACGCCTCGAAGGCCGCGCAGTCGCTCGAGCAGGCCTCCCTCGCCGCCGAGCCGGCCGTCCGCGGCGGCGTTGAGCTGCCCGCGGCGGCCGCCATAGTGCTCGAGGAGCCCGGCGGCGAGGTCGCGCCAGAGCGTCGCCCTCCGCTCCGGGTCCGCGACCGTGTCCCCGTCGATCGCGAACGCGGCCGCGATGTCCTTCGAGCCGATGTCCGCGAGGGCTCCTGCGCGGAGCTCGAATCCGCGCCGCTCGCGCGCGGCGCGCAGGCCGACGAGCCACATCAGCTCGCTGCCGCGGACCGGCCCCTCGCCGTCGATCACGTGCGAGCGCTCGTAGCCCGCCTTGTGGTCGACCGCGCAGAGGAAGAGCGCCGAGTCGACGTCGGGGACGTGGGCGAAGTCGGGCGGCGCGTGGGTCGCGAGGAGATCGCGAACCCGAGCTAAGACGTCGTCCGTGCCGGCGTCTGCTCGAGGATCCAACGGGCTGCTTCCTCGACGTTGGCGACGGTCACGTCGGGGGCCGCGCGCAAGCCCTCTTCGTAGCCGCGCTCGATGTGGATCGTGCGCGTTCCGGCATTGTTGCCGGCGTCGATGTCCCGCCAGCGATCGCCGATGGTGAAGCTGGCGGCGAGGTCGATGTCGAATCGCTTCGCCGCGTCGAGGATCATTCCGGGCTTCGGCTTGCGGCACTCGCAGTCGTCGGCGTCGTCGTGGCGACAGTCGATCACCGCGTCGAGCCGAGCTCGCTCTGGAGGACCCGGTTCATCTCGTCGAGCTCGGCCGGTTCGAGGTGCCCGCGGGCGATCTCCGGCTGGTTCGTGACGCAGATGCGCAGGAACCCGGCCTCGGCCAGCATCGCGCACGCGGGCGCCGCCTCGGGGACGATCTCCATCTCCGTCGCGACCGCCGGCGAGACTCGGCTTGCCGTCGGCGGTGACGACGGCAGCGGTCAGCACCCCGTCGCGATCGAAGAAGACTGCCTTGGCGCTGGCCTTGGCTCTGTCGCTCACGGCAGTATCGAAGCACGAACGGGTCAGCGCAGTACGCGCAGCAGGGCACGGCGAGCAGCGAGGCGCACGCGCCGGACCGGCGCGAGCATCCTGCGGCTCAGCGGTTCCACCGCGACGCCGTCGCCGAGTGCGAGCTTGGCTGCCGCGGCGGTGTTCGACCTACCGCTGCGCCCGGCGGCGAGCTTTGCGGTCGCGGCGGCGAATGCCTGATCGCGGCTCGGCGACGCCCGGCGTCATCCGCAAACTCGCGCTCGCGCAGGTGGGCTTCGATCGCCGTTCGATCCACTGCTCGCGCGGGGACGACAGC
>CAWCRP010000007.1:0-206214 GCA_963797995.1 uncultured Solirubrobacterales bacterium | reverse complement strand
CACGGTCGGACAGAGCTGACATCCGTCGGGTACGGGGTCTCGAGATCCCGGATGCCGCGCCCGCCCCTCGGGGGGCAAGGGAGGCTTGACGAACACGTCATCGGTCGCTGGGTCGTTCAGGACGACGTCCACCGGAGCCGGCAACGCGAGCTCTGGCGGGCGATGGAACAGCGCCTTCGCGCGTGGACGCGGCCGTCGGCGAGCTTGTTGAGCAGGCAGGCAGCCATGTACTGCGGCCGGCGTTGTGGACGCAGACGAAGAGAACCTCGGGGTACGTCCCTCTCTGGCACGGGACCCAGCCTATTGCATTGACAACTGTAGTTTCAATAGATAGAGTTAGATAGATGAACGTCGATCCGACCGGAGGCAACTCATGAACCCGCTGCTCAATGTCCGCGTCAACTGACGAGCAGCGCGAGGCGTTCGGCTCCGAGCTCTACGGCGATGACGAGCGCGAAGCGCTCCCCGGCGCAGCCCAAGCTTGCGTCCCTGGGCTGCGGCCGCACCCGCGTGACCCGAGGAGGTCTACGTCTGGCGTCCTGAGCGGGAGCGGACGGATGAAGCTCGACGACGAGATCTCGACCTCAAGCAGTGGGACGCCGTACGCATCCCGCCTGGAACGTGGCATGGATACAGGCCGGCCTGACGCGCTGGAGATCATCCTCATCGCGCCCCCGATCTCGGCGATACGCCGCGCGATAACATCGAGGGCCGGCCGTTGGTGGACTGACTAGCGACGGCGCCGCCGACAGCGCCGCGATGCCGAGCGGCGAACCCGGAGAAGGGGATGAAACAGCAGCTAACGTAAACGGCATCGCAGTACGTCGCCCGAGTCATGATTGAGGTCCCGCTCGAGGAGGTCCTTGCCGACGGTCGGCTCGGTCCTCCGTACGCCCGCTGGCCGCCGCAGTTCCCGGGCAACCGCCTGGAGCCCGAGGCATGGCCGCAGATGTTTCCCCGCTTCGCGATCGAGCCCGGCGCAACGGTCTTAGATCGGCAGCTGCTTTGGCATGACATCGAGGATCACCTGCACGAGCAGGGTTTGGATGCCCCGATGATCGGGTTCCAGGTGGGACCGGCCGGGTACGGAGACAGCCGAACGAGCGTGCTGAACCGGTTCACCCCCACGGCGATGCACCGGAGATCGAGTGGGGGAGCCGGATCTTAAGCAAGGAGGCGCCCCCACCGCCGACCAGTTGACCGAATGGCTGCTCGACCTCGGACGGTCGCTGCGTCGACCTGCACCTGGGCGGTCTGATCCCGGTCTCTCGGGACAGCGCCATGCAGCTCGCCACGCGCTGGGGACCGTCGTCGCAAAGGCCTTCACGGCCGAAGTGGTGATCATGACGCTCGGGCTGATCGAGACCTGGTCGGACGGGAGGAGAGCCGCTTCATCCAGCGGATCCCTTCGGACGCCATGCACCAGGCGTTCCCGGGCCGCTTCACCGTGCGGCGACTCAGCTACGAGGAGTGCCTCCAGGGAATGCGTGACACGCTCGCCTTGCTCCGGAGTGCGGGCAAGCCGGAGAAGCACTTTCTCGTCACCACCTCGCCCGTCCCGATGGTGCGGACGTTCACTCACGACGACGTGCTCATCGCGAACACGTACTCGAAGTCCCTGTTCGAACGGTCGCCGGCTGCCTCGCCGACGAGAACGACGATGTGGACTACTTCCCGAGCTACGAGTCCGTGACGCTCAGCAGCAACCGCGCGGAGGTGTCGTACGAGGACCAGCTCCACGTGAGGGAGACGTTCGTCGCCAAGATCATGCACCGGGCGATCACGAGTTACACCGCGGGAAGCGTCGCCTCCGCCCTGACTTCGGCCGACGAGCAATGGCTCGCGGGCGACGCCGCAGGGGCTTTGGCAACGCTGGAAGGGGTGGACCCGGCGAGATGCAGCGACGACTTCGAGCGAAAGCTCTTCCACTGGACGTGCCTGCGCGCGTTGACCGCACTCGGGCGTGAGGCCGAGACACCGCCGCACCTCGATGCGATCGCGACGGTAAGGGTGAGCGACATCGTCGAAGGGCTCGACGTCGCCAGGGCCTGGGAGACGCTCGGTCACCCCGAGCGAGCGCTCGTTGCCCTCGAGCACATCCGGGTCGATGGGGAGGTGCCAGGCGCCATCGCGGCGCTCAAGGCCCATCTCCTGGTCAAGTTGGAGCGCCTTCCCGAGGCGCTCGAGGAGTATCGGCGCGCCGCGGCGGCCCGGCCTCCGACCGTCGGCCTGCACATGAAAATCGGCCGGCTCGCCGCGAAAGTCGGCTCCCTGGAGGAATCGGAGGAGCGGTTTCGCGCAGCCTGCGAGGCCGATCCTGGACACCCGAAGGCGACAGCCGGGCTCATACGGGTCCTGCTGAGGCAGGGTCGTGCGCCCGAGGCGCTTGCGTGCGCGGCGGCCGCAGCGGAGCGAAACCCGGACCAGCCGGAGTTCGAAGAGCTCGTGCGTCGGGTCCGCGGCCGGGTGCCGGGAATGGAGCTGCGCTCGTGACAGCGGGTAGTGTGCAGAGCGGTCCCGGCAGCGACGACAGACCGCTGGCCCTCACGGTCGGTTGCACGGTTGGTCTCGAGACGCCTCAGCCGGTGTCATCGGTGCTGCAGGTCGCGCCGTCCGGGGCCGATCTCCAGATCCAAGCCGAGCGCTGGGACACCGGGGCCGATCACCACGGCTACATCGACCTCTACGGCAACCGCTGCGAGCGGCTCACCATCCCCGCGGGCGCCTCGCGGATCGTCTACGAGGCGGACGTCTCGCTGCCGTCGCCGGTCGATCGGACCGCGCCCGGGACACCCGAGACGCCGATCATGGTGCTGCCCGACGAGCACATCGCTTTCGTGATGCCGAGTCGCTTCTGCCTTCCCGACGAGCTTGGCCACGAGGCATGGCAGCGTTTTGGGAGTCTCCCGCCCGGCTGGGAGCGCGTGCAGGCGATCGTCGACTTCGTGCACGGTCATCTCGAATGGGTGGCCGGCGCCTCGAATCCATGGACGACGGCCCTCGACGCATACCGTGCCGGTCAGGGCGTCTGCCGCGACTTCGCCCACCTCGCGATCACGTTCTGCCGGGCGTTGAACATCCCGTCGCGTTACGTCTGTGGCTACATCCCGGAGATCGACGTGCCGCAGCCCGCAGAACCGATGGACTTCGCCGCCTGGTTCGAGGCCTACCTCGACGGCGCGTGGCACACCTTCGACGCCCGCAACAACCGCCGGCGGGTCGGCCGGGTTGTCGTCGGGCGCGGCCGCGACGCCGTCGACGTTGCGGTGATCACTTCGTTCGGCCCCGTGACGCTGACGGAGTTCGAGGTTCGCGCGGCCTGACCTGCGCCCGGTAGAGGCGAGGACCGGGGTCCTCGGCGCCGCGAGCTATCCGGACAGGACCACGTCAAGTTCGATTCCGGCCAACTCGGCTCCGGCACGGGCCTCAGCGCGGGGGTGACCACGGGGACGACCGACTGCACGACGCCGCCGCTGACCAGGCCCGGCAAGACCTACACCTACTTCTGCCGCATCCACCCGTTCATGCGCGGCTCGGTCCGGGTCAAGGGGAAGCCGAAGTAGCGGCCCCGCGCAGGTAGGCGCCGAGCTCGCCGCTCGGGGTGTGGATGCTGAGCAGGCGGGCGCCGGGCCCCGTGAACTCGTACGTGTGCTCGAGACCGGCGGGCGCCTGTAGCCACGTGCCGGCCTCGGCCTCGACTTCGCGCTCGCCGAGCGCGAACAGGATCGGGCCCTCGAGCACGTACCAGGACTCGAGCCGGTCCTCGTGCGCGTGCGGTGGATGGATCTCGCCCGCGCCGCCGGCCTGAGTCTCGACGATGCCGAGCTCCTCGACCTCGCACAGAAGCCGGCGGCGGTGCCCGTCGATCACGGACTCGAACTCCGGCCCGCCGATCGCCGCTTCGCTTGCCGGCCGCAGCCCCTCGCCGTCCTCCGGTGGGGGCTCCTGGTCGTAGGTGATCGGTCGCTGCTCCCGGATCGATCGCATGTAGTCGATGAAACCGCGCCCGGGCGCGTGCATGTTGAGATAGCGGACGTCGGCCCCGCTCGCGTTGCGGAAGCCGTGCACGACCATCGGCGGGACGCGCGCCAGCGTGCCCGCCGGGACGGTGCGTTGATCGTCCTCGACGCCGAGCCGCAAGGTCAGCTCTCCCTCGAGCACGTAGAAGAGGTCCGTGTGCCGGCGGTGAATGTGGAGGTCGGCGCCGTCGCGGCCGGCGGCGAAGCGCGACCAGGTCGCGTGTAGCTGGTCTGCGGAGGAGAGGACCTCGACCCGGCGCTCGGCCGAGTCGCCGATGATCTCGCCGGCACCCGGGGTGACGGCGGTCGGCCCGGTCAATCGAGGACCGCGATCGCCTCGACCTCGATCAGCCGGCCGCGCTCGGCGAGGGTCTGCACGCCGAGGATCGTATCGGCGGGCTTGTGCTCGCCGAAGAGCGCGACTCGCGCCGCCGAGATCAGCGGCAGGTAGGCGGGGCGGTGGCCGACGACGTAGATCGTGATCCTCGCGACCTGCTCCGGCGCGGCGCCGGCAGCGGCGAGGCAGCGACCGAGGTTCGCGAACGCCTGTAGCGCTTGCGCCGCGAAGTCACCCTCCCCGACGAGGTTGTCGTCGGCATCCTCGGAAACCTGTCCGGAGACGAAGACGAGCCGGCTGCCCTCCGCGACGACGACGTGCGTGTAGGACTCCGGGACGGGCAGTTCGTCGGGGTTGATCGGGTGGAGCGTCATCGGCCGGTTCGGGGCAGTCCAGCACAAGTGCTGTTGCGAGACCGTTCAGGACCGTTATGATCGGCGAAGCACGGAGGGCGGCCGACCCAAGTCGCCCTGATGGGGTTGGAGTAAGGGGTGGGGTGGGCCTACCTCGTGGGTGAAAGAGCGAGAACTTGGCGATCCAAGAACAGCGACCGACGCTACCCCGGCCGGAGCAGCGACGGATCGAGAACGGGGAGTTGACGGTCGACGTCGTTCCCGGGGACGAGGTCTGCCTGGTCCAGGTAAGCGGCGAGCTCGACCTCGGCACGGCGTACTCGCTTGAAGCGGAGATGCAGCGGCTGATCACGAGCGATGACGAGCGCATCATCCTCGACCTCGAGCAGCTCACCTTCATGGACTCGACCGGGCTCCGCTGCCTGCTGCGAATGACGCGGCACTCGCGCGCCTCGGGGGATCCGCTGCGAGTCTTCGGCGCCTGCGGTCAGGTCGAGCACCTGCTCGCGATCACGGGCGCCGAGGCGGCGCTGCCGATGCTCGAGTCGTAGGCGTCCCACGATCTCGAGCTGAGCACCAGGCGCTAGCCGGGACGGGTCAGGTCCTCGATCTCGGCCGGGTCGGTGAGGATCCGAACGCGGCGGATAAGATCGCCCTCGAACTCCCATAGCCACGCGTTCGGAGCATCGACGCGAGCGCGATCGCGCTTCACGCGCACCCGGCCGTGGACGAGGTAGCGCCCGTCCGGGAGCCGGTCGAAGCGCTGTGGGGTGAGCTCGATCTCGTCCCAGACCTCGCCGACGTCCGCGATGTACTTGGAGAGCCCGTCGGCGCCCCGGTAAGGCTGGCCGGCGCCCGCGACGAGGCCGGTGACGGCGAAGACCTCGATCTCCGGGTGGCTGAGCCGGCGGAGTGCCTCGACATCGCGGTCGGCGAAGGCGGCGTAGGCCTCCTTGACCAGGTCGAGCGTGGCGTCCCCCATCGAGAGGATCCTAGGCCGCTCCGGTAAGAAAAGAAACGACCTCGTGAACAGACCGGTCAGGTTCGTGCTCGAAGACGAAGTGCCCGGCGCCCTCGAAGGCGACGAGGTGGGCTCCGGGGATCTCGCGCTCGAACCGCTTCGCGCCTCCGATCGGCGCGAACCTGTCCTCGGCGCCCCAGAGCAGCAGGGTCGGGACCCCGAGTGTCGCGAGCCCGCCCTCGTAGGTGGCGAGCTTCTCGAAGTCCATGGAGCGGTAGAAGGCGACGGTCGAGCGCTGCCCGCGGCCCTCTTCGAACGGTCGCCAGTACGCGTCGAGCGCGGCCTCGCCGAACTCCGCTCCGTCGGAGGTGAGCAGGGCGCTAAAGCCGTCACGGTCGAGCGCGGCGATCAGCTCCTCGCCCTCCCCGGCGCGGATCATCTTCGCCACCCCGTGCCAACGCCCGTCGCTGAAGAAGCCGGTGTTGCTGATCACGAGTGCCTCGACCAGATCCGGGTTCTCGCACGCCCAAGCGAGCCCGATGAAGCCGCCCCAGTCGTGGACGACGATCGCCACCCGCCCGAGATCGAGCTCGCGGTGCAGGGCGGTGAACTCGGCCAGGTTGCGTTCGAAGGTCGCCGGCTCGTTGTCCGGGGAATCGCCGAGCCCGTAGAGGTCGGGAGCGACGGATCGGCGGCCGGCGCTCGCGAGCGCACCCATCAGCGGCTCCCACATAAGCGAGCTCTCGGGGAAGCCGTGGGCGAGGAGGACGGGTGGGCCAGTCGGTTCATCCCCGGGGACCGCCTCGCGGTAGGCAAAACGGTCCCCACGCTTGATCTCGACCGCGCCCACGGCGGCCGAGCCTAACGGTGCTGCTAGTCGGCGAGGATCCCGTAGACCTTCCGCCGCGCCTCGTCGAGCAGCTCACGCACGCGGCCGCGCTGCTCCTCCGTGCCATTGCCCATCACCTGCGCAACGGCGACCGTGAGCTCCTTCAGCGAGCGCTTGAGCTTCAGCCCCTCGGCCGGGGCTCCGGCCGCGACGCTCTCCCAGGGAGTCTTCTCGCCGTGCTCGTTCTGCTTCG
The DNA here is from genome assembly GCA_963797995.1 of uncultured Solirubrobacterales bacterium. Lineage (GTDB taxonomy): Bacteria > Actinomycetota > Thermoleophilia > Solirubrobacterales > 70-9 > WHSW01. The sequence continues at coordinate 199,462 of CAWCRP010000007.1, read as the reverse complement.
TCGTGCCCTCGGCGGTGAGCTCGAAGCGGCGCTTGCCCGCCTGCTCGGTCCCGCGGATCAGTCCCTCGTCCTCGAGCAGCTGCAGGGTGGGGTAGATCGACCCGGCGCTCGGGCTCCAGACCCCATCGGTCCGCTCCTCGAGCTCCTTGATCATCTCGTAGCCATGCATGGGCCGGTCCGCCAGGAGGGCGAGGATCGCGGCTCGAATATCGCCCCGCCGAGCCCGCCGCCCGCCGTGGAGCCGATGCCCGTAGCCACTGTGGCGCGCGTAGTGGCTGCGCGGCCCGGGGTGGCCATGCCGGCCGTAACTGGTGTGCGTCATGTAACTGTGTCCTTCCATATCGTGACCTAACGCGATATATCGTAACAAGTCGCGTTGTCGGGCCCGCGCGGGCGCGCCGTGGGCGTGCGGGTGGTCGCTAGGCTTGCCGGACTTCGTGGCGCCTTGGCGGAGTGGTTACGCAGCGGCCTGCAAAGCCGTTTACGCCAGTTCGATTCTGGCAGGCGCCTTCGGCTCTAGCAAGCGAATCGGGCTTGTTAGAGCCGTTAACCGCGTTTTCCGCACACAGCGGGGACGAGTGGCGAGGGTCGAGATCGCGTTGACGCAAGGTTCCAGCCCGGCCTCATAGGATCGCGCGGCATGGCGCGCATCGACGGCGCGTGTTAAATGGGAATCGTGCGCGCACTCTTCGCGACCTCCCCCGGTCTTGGCCATGTGTTCCCGACGATCTCCCTAGCACACGCGCTGCGTGCCGCCGGCCACGAGGTGCTGGTGGCGACCGCGGGCGGCAAGGAGGCCGCGAACGCCGGCCTGCACGTCGTGGACACCGCGCCGGGTGTCGACATCGGCGCGGTGTTCCAGCAGGCGGCCAGCGAGCAACCCGAGGAGTTCGACTACAGCACGGACGTCGACACCGAGAAGGGGTTGGAGTTCGTCGGCGCGATCTTCGCCAAGTTGTCCGGCGTGTCGGTGGACCTGACCGTGTCGGCGGCCGAATCGTGGCGGCCGGACGTGGTCGTGTACTCGTCGATGGAGGGCACCGGGCCGCTGGTCGCCGCGAAGCTCGGCGTGCCGGCCGTGTCGCACGGCTTCGGGTTCGCCGACGAGGCGTCGATGACCGAGGCGATCTTCAAGAAGATGGTCGAGGAACGCGAACGGCATGGCGTGCAAGGGTTTCCCGAGGTGCGCGAGTCGATCGACGTGGCGCCGCCGAGCATGGTCGACCGGCCGGTGCGCGGCTGGCCGATGCGGTACGTGCCGTACAACGGAGGCGGCGTGCTGTCCGAGTGGGTGCTCGAACGGCCCGCGCGCCCGCGCGTCGCGGTGACACTCGGCACGGTGCTGACCCAGGTCGGCGCGCTCACGTCGTTGACCAAACTCGTCGACGTGGCACGGCATCTGGACGCCGAGTTCGTACTCGCCCTCGGCGACGCGGACCCGTCGCCACTGGGAGAACTGCCGGACAACGTGCGGGCGGCCGGGTGGGTGCCGCTGTCCGCGCTGCTGCCGACCTGCGCGGCGCTGGTGCACCACGGCGGGGCCGGCTCGACGCTGACCGCGATCGACGCCGGAGTCACGCAGCTCGTGCTGCCGCACGGCGCCGACCAGTACATGAACGCGGACGCCGTGGCGCGGCGCGGGCTCGGTCTGCGTTCGGAGCCGGATCAGGTGGACGCGGAGCTGATCGACCGCCTGCTCACCGACCCGGGGCTGGGCCGGGCCGCCTCCGAGGTGGCCGACGAGATCGCGACGCTGCCGAGGCCCGCCGACCTCGTGCCGAAAATCGCCGGCCTCGCCTGACTTTGCCAGGGGTGCACACCGTGGCGTGCACTAATCCCTTGGGCTGACTTTGGCGCGTGGCAGGTGAAATGGCGAGGCTAGCGGCTCGGCGACCGCGCCGGCTGCGACGGCATGTACTCCACGAGCGCGGTGCTGGCCACGAGGCCCCAAAGCGAGAAGTGGAAGATCAACGACCACAAGCGTTTCGCTTGCTGGAGCCGAAGGCGCCTGCCAGAATCGAACTGGTGGAGCCAGTGCTAGCGGTTTGTGCCGAACCGCCACAGATCCTCACACGATCCTCACAGCGCTTCGGGCGTTTCCCTGTCGTGTCCTGGCACGGCACCCCAGCAGCCCCAGGTATGTGGGGCATGGGGCAGCCCGTGGCGCACGTAGAGGCTCAACGGCCCCGGCAGGCCTTGCGGCCGGAGCTATCCGCACGAAGTCTGGGTACTACCGCCACGTCATGGAATGGTTGGATAGCAAGCCAGCCCGCAGGGCGCTCTCCGTTGCGGTCCTCGGGTTGGCGGCAACTTGTGCGTATCAGGCTGTGGACTCGACGAGACGCGATCCCGCCGCCGCCTGACCGTCGACGTCAGCGTCCCTGGAGCGCCTCCATCTCGCGCTGGAGCGAGTCGAGCTCGCGCTGCTGCCGTCGCAGCATGTTCCCTTGGCGGCGGTTCTCGGCGCGCAGCGCGGCGAGCTCGTCGTCGCTCGAGGCGCTCCGAGCGGCGGCGGTCGTCGTCGTCCCGAGCTGCCCGTTGGCGTTGACGACGACCGTCTTCTTCGCCCCCGGAGGCACGACGCCGTAGACACCGGCCAGGTAGGCGGCGGTCTGCTTGCCGTTGGTGCCGATGCGGATCGCTCCGGCGTCTGCGGCGACGCCGCGATTGGCGATCATCACGTTGTTCGCACCGTTGGTGATGGTGCTGCCGGCCAGCGCGCCGAGGGCGGTGTTGGAGCCGCCGGTGGAGTTGCGGAGCGAGCCATTGCCAACCGCGACGCTGCTATTGCGGTTGGTCTGCGCGCTCAGCGCGTCGCTGCCGATCGCGACGTTGAAGTCGCCGGTCGTGTTGTTGAACATCGCGTTGTTGCCGGCCGCGACATTGTCGGTGCCCGCGGTGGTCATGAGCAGCGTGTTGCCACCCGTGGCGACGTTGCGCGATCCGGTGGTGTTCCCCACCAGCGCCTGGTAGCCGGTGGCGACGTTGTACCCCCCGGTCGTGTTCGAAAGCAACGCGTTCGTACCCGACGCGGTGTTCTGGCTGCCGCTGGTGTTGTTCAACAGTGCCTGACGGCCGGTGGCCGTATTCGACGCTCCGTCCGTGTTGCTGCGCAGCGCTTGGTAGCCGCCCGCGAAGTTGTAGTTGCCCGTGCTGGCCCGCAGCGCGTCCAGCCCGATGGCCGTGTTCTCGAACCCGGTCGTGTTGCTGCGCAAGGACGAGGAGCCGACCGCCGTGTTCCCTTGGCCGGTCGTGTTGGCGAAGAGGGCGTGCTCGCCGATCGCGGTCATGCGATCCTGCACGTTGTTCTGGAGCGCGATCGAGCCGATCGCGGTGTTTTCGTTAGCGGTCGTGATATCGGCCAGGGTGTTCTCGCCGTAGGCCACGTTCCCGTCGCCCGTCGTCACCACCCTCAGTGCGTTGAAGCCGATACCGATGTTGTGATTGCCGCTCGTGACGGAGGACATCATGTCCTGTCCGACGGCGATGTTGCCCGCGCCGAACGTCAGCGCTTCGAACGGGTTCGGGTCGGCCGCCAGGTTGTTGATGTCGTCGTAGAAGACGCTCGTCGTCGCTGCCTGCGCCGTTGCGGCGCCCCACCCCGATGCGAGCGCCATCACAGCCGCCGCGACCCCGATCCATGCCCGTCGGCGAGGCCGCGTCGCGACCGGCTCTCCCGTCCGCGTGTCGCTCGAGCGAAGACTAGTGAGGCGCATCTCGTTCCCTCCTTGGATTGCAAAGTCACCCCGACTATCCCACACCGCCCCCGGCCGTATGCACATCAGCCGCGATCTGCGTCCACCTCCTGGCCCACGCAGCGGCCCGACTCACCGCCGTGGTGGGCCCACCACGGCGGTGAACGGGAACCTTGCGCACCTCGCCTTCGCGTTCGCCGCCGGCCTGGTGCTGGCCGCACTGCAGTACGAACGCGCCCGCGTGATGGCCTGGCGCGCTCGACCGGCGCGCGACCGAAACCGGCGGGTCTACATCGCCTCACGCGAAAGCAGAAGCGAGGCTTCAGCCCCTCCCCGGCCCTGGCGGCCGTTTCGAGGCTCGCAAAGCTTTTGCTCTACAGAGTTACGCTCTACTGATGGCAGCCGAGGCGACACTAGTCATTTGGTTTCAGCTCCGCTCGCCGGAGCCAGCAGAGGAGTTCGAGCGTCTGATGGCCGGCGATCGGGACATCGCATAGCTCGATGGACACGATGCCGAGGTGTCAATTGACGCGGCCGATGGATATAACCGGACAGGCGATTGATGCGGCCGACTACGTGCCGAGGAGCTACTCATGAAAGACGGCGTCGCCGCTCGGCACAAGGAAGTAGGCGACCTCAAGTGCGCCGATCTCGTCGACGCGATGGGGCGCCTCCACCGCCACCGTTGCCACATCCTCGACCTCGTCAGCCCGACCCCGGGCCGGATCCTGTTCGGGCCGGCGGTGACGATCTCCTACTTCCCGAGCTGCTCCGCCAGCCTCGACCCCAAGCGCTACAACCTCGCCAATCTGTTCTACGAAGCCGTCGGCGACGCCCCCGCCAATAAGGTCGTCGTGCTGGCATCGAACGGCTACACCGAGACCTCGATGGGCGGCGGCACGAAGCTGCTTCGGCTGCACGAGCACGGCTGTGCCGGGGTGCTGACCGATGGTCGCCTGCGCGACTTCGGCGAGCTCGCCGGCTACGAGTTCGCCGCGTATTGCTCGGGCGAGGCGACGCGGTGGGGCGGCGACCAGTTGACCCCGTTTCAAGCCAATGTGCCGGTGGTTCTCGCGGGCGTCGGCGTGATGCCCGGGCAGTACATATTTGCCGACTCCTCCGGCGCGGTCGTGATCCCGGACGGTCAAATCGACGATGTGATCGCTGAGGCGAGAAAGATCGCGGCGAACGACGAGCGCTTTCGCGCTGAGATTGCGCACGAGAAGCTGTCGATACCGCCTCACGAGCGGGCGGGTGAGCGATGAACGGCTTCGTTTCGCGCGGATTCGGAGGTAAGCGAAGAATCGCGGAGGATCTCGCCGACCGGGTCCCGCCGGGCCAGTACGTCGAGCCCGGGTTCCCGGTGCTGACGGCAGGCCCGACGCCCGAAATCGATCCGACGGCCGGCGAGTGGAGTTTCCGGGTCGACGGGATGGTCGCGGAGGAGTGCGAGTGGAGCTGGGAGGATTTCGGGGAGCTCGACCCCGAGGACGTTCCCTGCGACATCCACTGCGTCACCAAGTGGTCGAAGCTCGGGACCAGCTTCCGCGGTGTCTCGGTGGACGCGCTGCTCGAGGCGGCCGAGCCGCTCGGGGCCTTCGCGATGGCCTACTCATACGGCGGCTACACGACCAACCTTGACATCGAGGATCTGATCGACGGCAAGGCATGGGTGGTCACCGAGCACGAGGGCGAGCCGCTACCGAGGGAGCACGGTGGACCGGCCCGGCTACTCGTCCCGCATCTGTACTTCTGGAAGAGCGCGAAGTGGATCGCCGGCCTGCGCGTCATGGATCACGACGAGCCCGGCTTCTGGGAGGGCAACGGCTACCACAACCGCGGCGACCCCTGGAAGGAGGAGCGCTATTGGACGGACTGAGCCCCGAAGTCATGCCTCCCATGGCTCCGAAGGCCCCTGGGCGGTGGCAGATCGCCACCGTCAAGTCGGTCAAGCGCGAGACGCCACGGGTCAAATCCTTCCGGCTCGAGGTGCCGATGTGGATGCCCCATCTCCCAGGTCAGCACTACGACGTCCGACTTACCGCCCCCGACGGCTACACCGCCCAGCGTTCCTACTCGATCGCCTCGTCGCCTCTCGACAGGGGCGAGATCGAACTCACGATCGACCTGCTCGACGAGGGCGAGGTCAGCCCGTACTTCCACGAGGTCGTCGAGGAGGGCGACCAGGTCGAGGTGCGAGGCCCGTTCGCCTCCTACTTCGTCTGGCGCGGGGAGAACCCGGCTCTGCTCGTCGGCGGCGGCTCGGGAGTCGTGCCGCTGATGGCGATGCTCCGCCACGGCCGCCGTGCCTGCCCGGAGCGGAAGATGCGCCTGATCTACTCGGTCCGCGGCGACGACGACGTGATCTACGCGGACGAGCTCGGAGACGAGACGACGCTCACCTACACCCGGCAGGCACCTGACGGTTGGACCGGGCACACGGGACGCATCGACGCGGCGATGCTCGCGGACCGGGCGGCCGGCGCTGATGTCGCGTTCGTCTGCGGTACCAACGGGTTCGTGGAGGCGGCCACGCAGCTGCTGACCGGCGCCGGGCTCGCGCCGGAACGGATCCGGACCGAGCGTTTCGGGCCGACGGGCCCGCCGTCACTCCGCCAGGCGGCCTGACGCAAGGGCGTGCGGCAGTTCGATTCTGGCAGGCGCCTTCGGCTCTAGCAGCGAAAACGGGCTCCGCTACTTCACGCGAGGAGCGGGAGGCGCGGACCTATCCGGATGTCCGGCGCTTGCGCTCCACCCGTTCTGCGATCTGCTTGATCGAGCTCAGTCTCTCGTCCCATTCCGTAGCGACCTCCGCCAGCGCCCGCGACGCGGCCCGCAGCTGCACGGGTTGCACGGAGTAGTTGACCTCGCGGCCGCGACGCCTGCGGTCGACGAGGCCGGCGCGACCGAGCACCGCGAGCTGCTTCGTCACCGCCTGGCGGGTGACCGGTAGGTCGCGCGCGAGCGTGGTGGCGCTAGCTTCCCCTCGGACGAGCAGGTCGCCGAGGATGCGACGACGAGTGGGATCGGCCACCGCCGCCCAGAGCTCTGGCACGTCCGCCCCCCGGCGCCTCATCGTCGCGCCGATCCGCGCTCGAGCTCTTGGACGTACTCGCGAAGCTCGCCGAGCTCGCGCTCCCAGCCCTCGCGATGGCTCTCGGCGTCCTCGCGCCGCTCGTCCTCGGGCCAGTCGAGCTTTGAGAAGCCGGTCTCGACGACGCGCAGCCGGGTGCCCTCACCGTCCACCGTCAGCGTGAATTCGACGAGGGTCGAGTTGTCCTCGCGGGCCTCAGCATCAGCGCCACGAATCCATCGGTACGCGAAGAAGTGCGGGGGTTCGACCTTATCCACGATCCCGCGCGCCTCTGTCAGGCTTCCCTCCTCCTTCCACGCGTGAGTCATCCGGCCACCCGGGCGCAAGTCGATCTCGGCAATCTCGCCAAACCAGCCGCTGACGTGGGCGGGGTCGCTGATTACTTCCCAGACAACCTCTATCGGGGCGTCGATGAGGATCTCGCGCTCGACTCGGTCCGGGACCATCTCCTGCCTTTCTGACGCTCGACGTGCGGTTGCAGTAGCGTGACGATGCGCAACCAACGGTTGCACATTGTTGCCGAAAGCATCGGGTGAAGGAGAACGGATCGCAGTGGAGATACGGCCGACCGTCTCTCTGCGGGATCGATAGCGGCTTGTGCTGGCCCACCTGGGCGGCGTGCCGCTTGAGGAGCTCGTTCCGTCGGCCGCCGGCGTCGGCGCCGGCCTGGCGCTCGCCCGAGCCTGGCTCATGCTTCGCCTGCGCCGCAAGACCGGTCTAAAGGAGGAAGGAACGAAATGAAGGAACAACCGACAGTCAGCCCGGAGGAATGGAACGCCGAGCGCGAGAAGCTGCTCGTGAAGGAGAAGGAACACATGCGCGCGGGCGACGCCCTCGCGGCGGCGCGGCGGCGCATGCCTTGGCAGGTAGTCGAGAAGGACTACACGTTCGAAGGGCCGAACGGCCCGGCGAGCTTCGCCGACCTCTTCGACGGCCGGCGCCAGCTGCTCCTCTACCGGGCGTTCTACGCGCCCGACATCACCACCTACGTGAACCCGGCGAGAGGGGACAGCTACCCCGAGCGGGCCTGCAAGGGCTGCTCAATGATCGCCGACCAGGTGCCGCCCAACCTCAATTCCCACCTGAACGCCCGAGATGCGACGCTGGCATTCGCCAGCCGCGCCCCGCAGGATCACCTCAAGGCCCTTAGGGAGCGCCATGGCTGGGAGCACATCCCCTGGTACACGATCACCGACGATTGGGACAAGGACTTCGGCGTCGACGAGTGGCACGGGCACAACATGTTCATCCGCGAGGGCGATCGGGTCTATCGCACCTACTTCATCGGCGGCCGCGGATCCGAGGGCGTCGGGACCGTCTGGAGCCACCTCGACATGACCGCCCTCGGCCGCCAGGAGGAGTGGGAGGACTCGCCGGAGGGCTGGCCGCAGACGGACCCGGCCGGAGAGTGGTGGGACTACAACGACGCCTACGGCACGTGACCTATCAGCGGCTCAGCTCGATTGTTGCCACTGGTGCGCCGGTTGGCGCGCGGCGCTCGAAAACCGCTCGTTCAAGCGATACGCGCTCGAGCGTGACCTGATCAAGGCCGAGACCGCTCAGGTCGTCCTGGTGGATGCCCGGTGGACGGTCACTCACGAGCGGGTGCCTGGACCTCGGCCGCGTCGACCCGAGCTGATGCTCGAGCACGTGCAGCTCGAGCAGCCACGCCGGCTGGTCCTGCGCGAGGCGCGTCAGGGCGGCGCGGGCGGCGCCGTCTCGGTTAGGCGGAGAAACTCGTCCAGCCCTGTCTGGTTACCCATGTAGACGCGGATCTCCTTCACCCGGTGCCCCTCAAACCGAAGGATGTGCTGGAACGTGTCGCTCACCACGATCGTGCTCGCGGCGCCCTGGCCGATCACCTCGATGGTCGCCAACACATACTCGCCCCGCGCCTGGATGGCGCGGAGCTCGATCGTGTATTCGCCGATCGCCTCCATGTGATCCCGCAGTCGCGCAGCGACGGCACGCGCTCCACGGAACGTCCCGGTATCTGGCACCTCCGGAAAATCGTGAAAGACGACATCCGGCGCCCAGACGTGCTCGACCTGCGCGACGACCCCGCCGGCGTTCCAGAGCTCGTACGCCCGCCGGGCAAGCTCCGCGTTGGCGCTCTCCGGGCGCGCGGAACGCGAGTCCCCTCCCATCAGGCGACTGCTATCCCCGCGATCGCCTGCTCCCGGGTTCGGTACTCGCGAACCTCGGCGATCTTGTCGTCGACGAGGCGCCAAGCGTAGGTCTCCTCGAGCCGCACCTCTGCCGTGGAATCGCGCATGCGACCACGCAAGAGCATTGAACTAACCACCCAATCGCGGTGCTCGGATAGGTCGAGGAGGTCGGCCTGGAAGTCCTCGAACGATCTGGTGCCACTCGGCATCCGGCGCGAACGCCCATTCCGAGCTGCGGCCGTCGCTGAAGTTTGCATGGATCTGCCTGACCAGGTCGAGGTCCGATTGGGACACCGGCGAAGTATCCCGCCTGGCGCGGCCCGACCGGCGCGGCTCGGCGACGTCGTTCTGATCGGAAAGCCAGCCCCGGATCACATCGGCGAAAACACACCTATTGGGCCACGAGCACCGCAAGCTTGTCGAACGCGGCGCTCCAGCCGGCCTCGGCGTGACCGGCGCCGGACGGGTAGGGGCCATCGGCGAGCGTCATTCGCGTCTTGGCGCCGTGGTCGTGGAGCTCGACGCGGGTGAGCGTCGGCGCGTGCATACCCATCTGTGGCATCGGGTCCGAGCGCAGGACGATCAGCTCCGGCTCAACCAACTCGACAATGTCGTAGCCGATCGAGAACTCACCCTCGCCGTCCCGTTGGACCATTGTGAGCTCCCAGCGTCCACCTACGCGTAGGTCGATGTGAATCCGCTCGCGCGGCGCCTCCATATGCGCGGGGCCGTACCAGGCCGCGACCTCGTCAGGGTCTGTCCACGCCTTGAATACCTCTTCGCGCGGCGCTTCGAAGATGCGGGTGACCAGGACCTGTTGATCGGTGTCTACGGGGGTAGGGTCAGGCATCTTGTTCTCCTTTTAGGCGCAAGTGTGTGTCGAGCCGGTCCATCCGCCTCTCCCACGTCCGTTTGCGCGATTGCATCCACTCGACCGCCTCGTCGAGTGGTTCGGCTTGCAGTCGGCTCGGCCGCCACTGTGCCCTCCTGCTGCGGGCGATCAAGCCTGCGCGTTCGAGCACCTTCAGGTGGCGTGTAATCGCAGGCGCGCTCACCGTGAACGGCTCCGCGAGTTCGTTGACGGTCGCCTCTCCCTGGGCGAGGCGAGTCAGGATCGAGCGGCGCGTCGGATCGGCAAGTGCGGCAAAGATCAGGCTGAGCTGGTCGGTCGGCATCTCAAGGTTCAGTTAATTAACGGAGTCATTAACTACCACAGCGACCGCTGGAACGCAAATTGATCCTGGGCAGGCGCCCTGGGCTTTAGCGGGCGAAACCACCTTGCTAGGCCACGCGCTCTGTTTGAACCGCTCGAAGCCACGAGCCTTTTCGCGAGATACTGTCGAGCGATGGCGGAGGGGTACGCAGGAGCGACGCGCGAGAACACCGAGATCATCCTCGAGTCCGTGCGACGCTTCAATCCGGACGACCTTGGGCCCTGGGCTGAGCTCTGGTCGGCGGACGGGGTCGGCACGGCATCCGAGAACTGGCCCGAGCAGGGCCCGTTCGTCGGCCGCGATGCGATCGCGGGTCAATTCGAGCGACTGTTCTCCGAGTGGTCAGATCACCGCTTTGAGGATGTCGCGGTGACGAAGGCGACTGACGAATGGTCACTGCTCTCGTATCGGCTCTGCGCCACGGGCGCCAGCAGCGGCCTTCCGATCGAGTTCGAGGTAGTGGCGGCGTTGCGAGTCGAGGGCGGCCGCATCTCAGAGGGGCACTTTCGGTGGACTCGCGAGCAGGCTCTCGAAGCCGCCGGACTCTCCGGGTAGCCGCGAGTCGTACTATGCGCCGGGCCATCGGTCCCTTGACAACCCAAGGCGTCCGTACGATGATCGGCCGGCAAGCAAGTGGGGGGCATGAGTATGAGTCAGCGGGACCGTGTCCGACGGGCGCTGAGCGCCACGGGGGCAATCGCCGTCGTCGCGATGATCGTCCCGCCATCGAGCCTCGCCGGGAGACGGGACCTTTCCGACCGAGCCGGCGGGCTCGCCGTTCGGGAGCGGGTTCCGCCCGTTCTCGGTCGCGGTCGGTGACGTCAACTCCGACGGCAACCAGGACCTCGCGGTCGCGAATCTGAACTCGGACGACGTCACGGTCCGCCTCGGCACCGGCGACGGCACATTTCCGACCGAGCCGACCGGCTCGCCGTTCCCCGCGGGCGACGGGCCAACTTCGGTCGCTATCGGCGACTTCAACATGGACGGCGACGTGGACCTCGCGATCGCGAACTCGAGCTCCGACAACATGACTATCCGCCTCGGCGCCGGCGACGGCACCTTCCCGACCGAGCCACCGGGCTCGCCGCTGCCCGCCGGCGACGGGCCGTCGTCGGTGGCGGTCGGCGACTTCGACTCCGATGGCAACGACGACCTCGCAGTCGCGAACCTGAACTCGGACGACATCACGGTCCGGTATGGCGCCGGCGACGGTTCCTTCTTCGTTGAGTCGGCGGGCTCGCCGTTCCCCACGGGCGACGGGCCAACCTCAGTCGCTGTCGGCCACTTCGACTCGGACGCCAACGAGGACCTCGTGGTCGCGAACGTGACCTCGGACAACATCACGGTCCGCCTCGGCGCCGGCGACGGCACCTTCCCGACCGAACCGACGGGCTCGCCGTTCGGAGCCGGATCGCGCCCGAGTTCAGTCGCGATCGGAGACTTCAACTCCGATGGCAGCGAGGACATCGCGGTCGCGAACGACTTCTCAGCTGACGTCACGATCCGGCTCGGCGCCGGCGACGGCAGCTTCGCGACCGAGCCCCTGGGCTCGCCATTCGGCGCGGGCTTCCAGCCCCGATCCGTCGTGATCGGCGACTTCAACTCCGACGGAGACGAGGATCTCGCGGTCGCAAACTTCACCGGCGACAACGTCACGGTCCGCCTCGGCGCCGGTAACGGGACCTTCCCGACGGAGCCGGCGGGCTCGCCGTTCCCCGCGGGCGACTCGCCGCAGTCGGTCGCGATCGGCGACTTCTCTGCCGACGGCAACGAGGACCTGGCGGTCGCGAACGCCTTCTCGAACGGCGTGACGATTCGCCTCGGGTCCGGCCCAGCGCTGCTTTTCGGCAACCGCTTGCAAAACGGGGGCATCGAGGGATCCGGCGCGGCGCGCAAGAGCGACCAGGCGCCAGCCTTGCGTGACGGCTGGCAGCGGAAGTCCGGCCGCTTCACCTACGCCCGCTACGGGATCGCCGGCGGCCCCCCGCGCCACCTGCCGGCCGCACGCTGGGAGGGCGGGATGAACGCTTTCTGGGGCGGCCCGACATCCAGCGACTCATCCGCAGCTCAGACGATCGACGTCTCCTCTCTGGCCGAGGAGATCGACTCCTCGGCCCTCGAGGCGACGATCGAAGCCGACCTCGGCGGCCGCGGGGGTCAGAACGATCGTATGAGCGTCTGGGCGGACTCCCTCGACGCGAACGGAGACTTGCTCGACCGCGACCTCCTCGGCCCGCTCGACGCCGCGGATCGCGACAATCGCACCGTGCTCCTGGGCCGCTCGCAAACCTTCGTCGTCCGGCAAAGCACGCGCTCGATCCGTATCCAGCTGAACGCGGAGTGGAGTGCCGGGCCGACCAACGATGCCTACGCCGACAACGTCAAGCTGACCCTCCAGACCGCCGAATGCACGATCACCGGGACTCCCGGCAAGGACCGGCTGATCGGCACCGCGTCCGACGACGTGATCTGCGGGCTCGGCGGAGACGACGTAATCCGCGGCGGCGGTGGTGCTGACGATCTCCTCGGCGGGGCGGCCAACGACCGCCTGATCGCCGACGATCTCACCGGCGGACCCGGCGAGGTCGACACCCTCGACGGGGGAAGCGGGCGCGACCGCCTCGAACCCGGAGCGCCCCTGGCATCGGACCTGTTGATCGGCGGTCCCGGCGCCCGCGACCTCGCCGACTACTCGCAGAAGACCGCGCCGGTCGTGCTTGCGATTGATGCCAACGACGGCAGCGGCGAGAGCGGCGAGGGCGATCAGATCGACACCGACGTCGAGGCGCTTCGCGGCGGCTCCGGCGATGACTCCCTCCTGGCCGACCCTGCGGCGGCGCTACAGGGTCCCGGCGCCTTCTTGCGCGGAGGCCCCGGCGACGACGTGCTCTCCGGTACGGCCGGCAGGGACATCCTCGACGGGGGCGCCGGCGCCGACCTGCTCGGCGGCGGCGACGGCGTGGACCGAGCCGAGTACTCGACGCGCTCAGACGACGTCTGGCTCTCAATCGGCGACGGCGCCAACGACGGGGGCGTCGGCGAGGGCGACGAGATCGACATCGACGTCGAGTGGCTGATCGGCGGCGACGGCGACGACACGCTCACCGGCACCGACTTCGCCAACCGCATCGACGGCCGGGGTGGCGATGACCACTTGAGCGGAAAGAGCGGCAAGGACCGCCTCTTCGGCGGCCCGGGCAACGACGACCTCGACGCAATCGACGCTCCCGCCTACGTCGACTCGCTCTCCTGCGGAACCGGCATCGATACCCACACCGCCGAACCCGCTGACCTCGTCGGCGCCGACTGCGAGTAGGGGTCGGCTCGCCTCAGGAAGGCGAACAGCTCGTCCTCGGTCTCCTTTTGGGCCCGCGATGCTCGCTCGAGCCGCCGCCATGGTCGTGAAGCAGACCGAGGATCTCGAACTGGCGGGGCTTGAGCTCGTGCGCAGTGTGCGCGGCGCGCAAACGGCGCATCGCTTCCTGGCCGAGCAGAGCCAGCCACAGGCCCGCCCGCGAGCGGTGTGCGTCGAGGATGCTTTCGCGAGCGGCGGGCGGCTCGGTGACGAGGTCGTTGGCTTCCTCCTCCACGGGAGAACCTCGAGCGCGTCGGCAGGTTGCTCAGCTCAGGCGAGCTGAAGGTGCCCGTCCAGCAGACCTACGAGATCGACCGCGCGCCGGAGGCTCTCCAAGCACTGGGCGCAACCCACACCCAGGGCAAGCTGGCGATCACGCTGACGTAGCCCCATCAGGAAATACCGCCAACTGGTCCCTTCTGCTTGGACCGAAGCCGGCCGGGTAGGCTCTGCGCCAGGTAGGCCCGTCTCCCGTCGCGGTACCGCCCATAGATAGTCACTTCGCTTCGCTTCGGCGTCTGCTTAGCGGCCGAAATGAAGCGGCGCGACTTCCCGGCGGGGCCTACCTATTTTATGACCGGCTAGTCCGTCGGGCTTCTCTCTTCATCGGCCTCGATCGGGTACCGTCTTTGATAGACAGCCGCCCTTCGAGCCTTTCCGTCTCTCTCACTTGATCGCGCGGCAGCCCCGGGAGAGGCGAGGAAAGACGGAAATGAACGGCGAGCACGTAGCCCCGAGTGCGGGCGCGACAGCGGATGGGTCGGAGAGAGGCCAACAGGCTGCGGCAATCTCACGGTCGATGGTGGGTCTTGTTCGGCGTATCGCGGGGCGCGGTCCAAACCGCGCGCGGACGACGATCGGGCGCGATCACGTCCTGGTGATGCTGGACAACTCCCTCACCGAAGGGGAGAGGACCCTGGTCGAAAACGGTCACCGTGAAGACGTTGCCGCGATGCGGCGTGCGTATCAACAAGTCATGGAACGCGAAGCTTGCAATCTCGTGAGCGAGATCACGGGGCGTCGCGTGGCGCGATTCATGAGCGCAAATCAGCTCGACACGCCCGATATTGCCGCTGAGATCTTTGTGTTTGCGCCCGACGGTGAGCCGGACGCGCCGCCGGAAGAGGCGGAACACCGCGAGGAGTGAGACGGGAGCCGTCAAGACTGGCGGATGGCCGGCAGAACGCGGTATTGTCGCGGACGAATGGGGCTGACGGTCCTCGGCGGCTGAAGCCTCCAGATCGAAGAAGAGACCCGAGCGCACGGGGGGTGCGAACGAGCTTGGAAAGTGTTCGACCTGGAGGTTGATCCATGCGTTCGATCAGAAGCGACTTCGCACCCCAGTCCTTTGACGACGGCCTCCTGAGGTTCGAGGTCGGTCCAGAGCACGAAACGTGCTTGGTCCGCATTGTCGGAGGCGATCTCGACCTCTGCTCCGTGACGCTCCTCGAGAACGAGCTTCATCGGCTCCTGTCGAGCGACGTCGAGTCCGTGGTCCTTGACCTGACCGAGCTTCAGTTCATCGACTCGACGGGGCTGCAGTGTCTCGTCCGGGCTGCGGAGCGGTCGCGTCGCAACGGCGATCGCCTCCGGGTCATTGCGCCTGCAGGAGGCCACGTCGACGGCATCCTGCGGCTCACCGGCGTCCGCGAAGTTCTCCCGCTCATCCCATGATAAATCTCACGCTCATCGCTTGAGAGGGCCCCCGTGCGGGGCCCTCCAGGCACGAACCGCGTGGAGCGAAGGGAGACAAGCCATGTCTGGAAAAATCCAGCTGAGCCTCGGATCGTGGCGACCGAGAAGCAGCGCCAACTCTGGATCGTTCATTAGGTCTGATCGGGTTAATCGGCCGGCGCTCCGGGTAAAGCTCGTTGCAGGCAGCACGCTCGTGTTGGCGCTGATAAAAGGGGCCAGTTGAGGAGGCAAGATGCCCACGAAGCAGACGAGTACGGTCGAGCGGACGGGAGCCGGCGGGGGCGTGACCTACGCCCGAACTCCGATCGGGCGCCAGATTTCGACCCCAATGAGGGGCACCGAGTCGACCCCGCGTCTTCACTTGGTGCAGGCCTACCAGCGGACCCGTCGAGGGGAGTAGGCGAGCCTGAGGCGAGGGCGCGCTCGACGAAGCGCTTGATTCGGCTCTGTCCGGGTAATCGCATTCCATGTGGGCCAGCTGGTCAATATTCCTCACCGGGGGAATCGGAGCGTTCCTCTTGGTGGCGGCCCTGGCCATCGGGGCCTCGCCGCTGCTCGCTGTGCTGATCTTCCTCCTCGCCCTCGGTGCGATCGTTGTTGGGCGGTTCGCGCTCCGAGCGTTCGCCGACCCTGCTCGCGGCCGGCCATCGAGCGCTCGCCTCGAAGAGCGCGAAGAGCAGCCCGGCGAGCCCGGAATCCCGCCAAGCGGCGGAGTAACGGTGGGGGACTCGCCGACGCCTCTGCGCTAACCGGCCCCTGACCGGCGCGGCTGCTCGTGTCGCCGTCGCCTTGTATCGCCAGACCCGCGCCTCCTACCCAAACGTCGGCGGCGCGTACCCAGTCAGCCGCGAGAACCTCGGGGAGAGCGCCTCGCTGACGGCGGCGTCCGCCCTCCTGATCGACTAGGTCTTCCCGACATGGATGGAGCGGAGGTGATCGAGGGACTACGCGGCTGGAGCGAGGCGCCGATCATCGTCCTCTCGTGACGAAGCCCTCCGTCTCCGGGCCGCCCTTCGGCGCGCCAGCGGCGGCGAGGACTTGCCGACGGTGGAGACGAACAAATTCGTGGTCGACCTCGCCGGTCGCGAGGTTCGCGACTCGGCGGGCAAGCCGGTGCGTTTGACGCCCACCGCCAGTACGAGACCGAGACCAACTGCCTCCGGGTCTATCTGGCCCAGCTGTGTCGCAAGCTCGAGCCGGACCCTGCGCATCCGCGGTACCTGATCACGGAGCCTGGTGCCGGGTACCGGTTCGTGCCGTGACGCTCCGTCGGGCGACGTTCGAACCACCCGAATCGGTGCGCGATTGCAGAAGCGCGGCTACCGCAGTTGGTCACGGCGGCGCGTCAGGTAGGCGGTCTCGGCGGTGTTGCCAGCGAGGTCGATGGCTTTGTCGTAGGCCGCCCGCGACTCCTGTCCGCGGCCCAGCCTGCGCAGCAGATCGGCGCGGGTGGCGTGGTAGGCGTGATAGCCGGCCAGCCTTTGCTCGAGGCGATCGACGGCCGCCAGTGCCACCTGCGGGCCGTCGAGCTCGGCGACGGCGATGGCCCGGTTGAGAGCGATGATCGGTGACGGGTCGAGGCGGACGAGCTGGTCGTAGAGGACGAGAACCTGCGACCAGTCCGTGTCGCGGATGTCGCGGGCGGAGGTGTGCACGGCGTTGATCGCAGCGAGGATCTGGTAGCGACCCGGGGCCACCCCGGAGGCGGCAGCGGCGAGACGCTCGCGCACGAGCCGGTGGCCCTCGGCGATCAGCGCCGCATCCCAGGCCCCACGGTCCTGGTCGGCCAGGGGGACCAGTTCGCCGCTCCTCGAGACCCGGGCGGGGCGGCGGGCCTCGATGAGGAGCATCAGCGCCAGCAAGCCGGTCACCTCGCCGTCGTCCGGCAGGAGGCCACGGATTAGGCGGGTGAGCCGGATCGCCTCGGTCGTCAGCTCGTGACGTACGGGATCGGTACCGGGGCCGGTCGCCAGGTAGCCCTCGTTGAAGACGAGATAGAGGACGGCGAGTACGCCGGACACCCGTGCCGGGAGATCCTCGGCGAACGGCACGCGGTACGGGATGCGAGCGGCCTTGATCTTGGCCTTCGCGCGGGTGATCCGCTGCCCCATGGCACTCTCGGTCACCAGGAAGGCGCGGGCGATCTCGGGCATGGTCAGACCGCCGACCATGCGCAGCGTCAGCGCCAGGCGGGCTTCCATCGCCAGCGCCGGGTGACAGCAGGTGAAGATCAGCCGGAGCCGGTCGTCGTCGACGGCACCGAGCGGCTCGGGCGCGTCGTCGTCGTACACCATCTGAGCCTCCTTGTGCTTGTCGTCGCGCTTGTTCTCCCGCCGGATCCGGTCGATGGCCTTACGGTTGGCGGTGGTGGTCAGCCAGGCGCCGGGGCTGGGCGGTACGCCCTCGACCGGCCACCGCTCGACGGCGGTCGCGAACGCCTCGGCGGCCGCCTCCTCGGCGATGTCGAGGTCACCAAAACGCCGGGTCAGCGAGGCGACAACCCGCGCCCACTCCGCGTGGTGGACCCGGATGATCGCCTGCTCGACTCCGGCCACGCTCACTGGAACGGGCGCACCTCGATCTTGCGGTTGCAGGCCCTCGACCCTTCGGTGGCGAGCTTGAGCGCGACGTCGAGGTCGGGGGCTTCGACGACCCAGAACCCGGCGAGGTACTCCTTCGACTCGATGAAGGGCCCGTCGGTGACCAGCGCCTCCTCGCCCCGGTTGTCGATGACGGTGGCCGTGCTGGGCGAGGCGAGGCCGCCGGCGAAGACCCAGTGGCCGTCGGTCTGGAGCCGGTCATTGAATACGTCGATCGCAGCGTGCTCGTCCGGGGTGGCGAGGCCGGCCTGGTCGTGGATCACCGAAAGCAGGTACTGCATCTGAGATCACCTCCTGTGGCGTCTATGGGTTGGCGATCGACGGACTCAGGCATGAAGGGTGGGCGCGTAGGTCAGTTCTTGGATGTTGCCGTCGAGTGTCTTGCTGTCGATCAGCTCGAGGTCGAAGTCGGCTGCACTCCAGAAGTGTGGGTTGGCCCCGGTCTGTCCGGTGATCACCGGGAAGAGCGTCACTTGGACACGGTCCACCAGACCGGCGGCCATCAGTGCCCGGTTCAGCGAGAGGCTGCCGTGCGAGCGCAAGGGCATGTCGGACTCCTCCTTGAGCCGAGTGACGACATCGGTGGCATCACCGCTCTCGAGGGTCGCCTCTGGCCAATCGAGGGGTTCCTTCAGGGTGTTCGATACCACCGTTGCCGGCAGGCTCAGCATCCGGGTAACCCACTCGTCATTCACCTTCCGGAACTCCTCGCTGCCCGAGGCCGCAAACTGTGCGAACAGCCGATACGTATCCGCCCCGAACACCATCCGCTGCGGCTCGTCGTACAGGGCCGCACGATGGTCCAGCAGCTCGGGGCCCTCCTTGCCCCAGTAGCCACCCCAGCTGCCAGGGATCGGGCTGCCGAAGCCATCGAGGGTGGAAAAGACGTCGTATGTGTAGGTAGCGGTCACGGTTGCTCCTTTGGTTTGGCGCCGCCCCCTTGTGGGCGGCCTCACCCCTACCACGAACGCCACCGCCCCGATCCGACACTCCCGCTCAGATTTCTCAATCCGTGTCGGTGACGAGGTCGTTACCGGATGTCTCGAGGATGAGGTGGCCTATGTCCGACCGGCATCTGGATGACGATCGCGGTGAGCACGGTGAGCACCGCGAAACAACGAGGCATGTCGCAGACGTTCCCGCGGCCGGAGAATCGAAACGGCGCGGGCCGTTCCGCGCCTGCTCGTTCGCATGTAAGACTTGGTCCATGGCTGCCGATCGCAAGCAGATCGTTCGTGACTCCTACGCCGCCTTCGCCGCCGGGGATCGGGGCTTTTTCGAAGAGCGTCTCAGCGACGACTTCCTCTTCTCCGCCCCTCCCGATCCGAAGCTCGACCGCGACGGCTACTTCGAGCGGTGCTGGCCCGGGGCGGGGCGACGCCAAGGCTTTGAAATCGTCCGCCTGATCGAGTCCGGCGACGAGGTGATCGTCACCTACGAGAGCGATGCCTCCGGCGGTGGCAGGGGACGGAACACCGAGGTCATCACCTTCGACGACGAGGACAAGATCGCCCGCACGGAGGTCTACTTCGGCTGGAACCTGGAGTAGTGAGGTAGGTCACGTCTCGATCGTCGGCAGCAGGTCGCCAATGCCGGTCAGTTTCAGTACCTGGTCGACCTGTCCCGTAGCCCCGATGAATCTCAGCCGGTCCCCATCGGCGCGGGAGTGCCGTGTCGCCTTCACGAGGCAGAGGAGGCCGGTCGAGTCGATGAATTCGAGATCTTCGAGGTCGACGATCACCCGTTGAAGGTCGTGCGAGAGGATCCGATGCAGCTCGCGCTCGAGCGCAGGAACGGTTCCGAGGTCGAGCTCCCCGACGACGCGAATGAGACAGGTCTCCGCTTCGGGCCCGATCTCGATCCTGAGCCCGGCGTCGACGACGGATCGCGGAACTGCGCTGGGCGCGGGTGAATCAGCCATCCCGTCACCGCCCTGCTCGAGCTCGTCACCCATCTCAACACCATTCCTCGCTTCTCCCGAAAGGGGCCGCGCGGTCAAGAGGGAAAAACGAGAGGCCTCGAAGGGCGGTGTACGACAAGTTCAGGTTACCCACCCACCCGACGGCGTGGTCGCGATCTCCGGCGGTGTGTCAGCATCGAGGCACCGATGGAGGAGCCCGATCAGCCCGATCCGCAGCAGCTCCTGACCGCCCTCAGCACGGAGCACTTCACCCTCCAGGGCGCCAGGTCGCAGACCATGAGCGAGAGCTCCGCGCGCGCGTCGGTCTACGTCTTCGCGGTCTCGAGCGCCCTCGTCGCGCTCGGCTTCATCGGGCAGGTCTCCGACCTCGGCGACGTGTTCAACGTCTTCGCGCTCACGGTGTTGCCGACCCTCTATGCGCTCGGCGCGGTTACCTTCGTGCGGCTGGTCGAGTGCGGCGCCGAGGACTTTCGGTACGGCCTTGCGATCAACCGAATCCGGCATTACTACAAGGAGATCGCCGGCGACCGGGCGGATCTCTTCCTGCTCTCAGGACACGATGACGGGGTCGGCGTGTTCGAGAACATGGGCGTCCCCGCTGAGGGTCGGAAGCCGTACTTCGCCTTCTCCACTGCGATTCTGGTCCTCAACAGCGTGGTCGGCGGGGTCACCGCGGCGCTCGCGCTCGGCGCGTTCGTGGACGCATCGCTCGCGCTGGCCGCCGTGGCGGGCGGCGTCGTCGCGATCACCTCGGTGCTCGGCTGGCTGGGCTACGCCGATCGGCTGCTCGACGCGAGCGCCACCGAGGTCGAGCCGCTCTACCCCTCGCCGGGGCGGTGAGAGGATGGACGGGTGGATGCTGCTGAGCTGCGCCGGTACTGCCTCGCACAGGGCGGGGCGGTAGAGGACTTCCCGTTCGGCCCGGAGACCTCGGTGTTCAAGGTGGCAGGCAAGATGTTCGCGCTGAGCGCCCTCGACCGCACGCCGCTCGCGGTGAGTGCCAAGTGCGAGCCGGATCTGGCCGTTCAGCTGCGCGAATCCTACGACGCGATCCATCCTGGCTACCACCTGAACAAGGAGCACTGGAACACGATCACCCTGGACGGCAGCGTTTCCGACGAGCTCGTGCGCGAGCTCGTCGCGGACTCCTACGACCTGGTCGTAAGCGCCCTTCCGAAGCGTGCGCGCGAGGAGCTTGGGTGGGCGCCTGACGGCTAGGAGCTGACCCAGTCGAGGATCCGCTCGTTCACCGCCTCGGGTTTTTCGAGGTGGAGGAAGTGGCCGACACCTTCGAGGATCTCCATTCGGGAGCCGGGGGAGAGGTGATGCTCCGCGTCACGAACGAGGGCCGCGTCGATGCAGCCGTCGCGAGCCCCATGGAGATAGAGCGTGGGCTGCGGGGCGACGCTCAGCAACGCCTCCTCCTCGGCGCGGTAGTAGGCGATCGCCGCCGCGAGGTTGACCGGCTCGCGAAGGCAATGCTTGCACGTGTCGCAACTCCTCCGCCGCCGGGTAGCCAGGCGACCAGTCCTCCCACAGCCGGTCGAGGAACGCCATGTCGTTGGCTGCGATCACATCGTCGGCGCGCTCCGTCTTCATCAGGAAGAGGTAGAAGAAGCGCTTCAGCTGCTCGTAGTCGCTGAAGATGCGCTCGTCGAGTGCCGCGGGCGGCACCGCAAGCGTCACGAGCCGGCGCCAGCGCTCGGGCGTGATCGCGCCCGAGCCGTAAGCCGCTTCCGCCCCCCAGTCGCTCCCGATGAGGACGGCCTGCTCGTCCCCGTCGAGAGCCTCGTGCAATGCGACTGCGTCCGCCACGAGCGCGCCGAGGCGATAGCAGCCGTCGGCGGCGAGCGCCGTGGGGGCGTAGCCCCGCATGAACGGCGCGACGGCGCGAAAACCGTTCCGCGCCAACTCTGGCAGCAGGTGTCGCCACGTGTGCGCCGAGTCAGGGAAGCCGTGCAGGCACAAGACCAGCGGCCCGTTTCCAGCCGCGAGGTACCCGAACTCGATCCCGTTCGCCTCGACTCGACCCTGGCGAAGACCCGATGCGTCGTGGCTCACCGACACGGCGCTGAGGCTAGCGGCGAAACCCAGCGCTGCTACCGTCTCGGCGAGCCGCGCAATGCTGCACGGCGTACACAGTGCCCGCGCCGCAGTCGTTGCGTCACCGCATCCTCCGCGCCCGCCAGCACCCCACATGTGAGGAGTTCACATGCCCGACGGAACCGTGAAGTGGTTCAACGACCAGAAGGGGTTTGGCTTCATCAGCCCCGAGGACGGCTCGGCCGACCTGTTCGTCCATCAGAGCGCCCTGCCCGACGGCCACCACACCCTGGCCGAGGGAGCGAAGGTCAGCTTCGACGCCGAAGCCGGCGACAAGGGCCCTCGCGCCGCCAACGTTCAGCTGGCCTAGTTCCCGGCGAAACCGGCTCATATCGGCCACACGCAGGCCGGGCCCTCGCGGGCTCGGTCGCGCGCAACCCTGTCTACGCCTCCGTTAGGAGAACGATGAACTTGACGATCACCGCGGACAACCTGGTCGAGGCCGCCCAGGCGCTCGACCAAGACGAATTCACCCGCGCCGACGTCGCGGAGCAGCTCGGCGTCGAGAAGCCGGAGCTCAAGCAGGCCTTCCTGCGCGCCCGCAAGTCCGGACGCGTGGAAAAGGTCCGCGACGACGAAGAGAACACGGGCCACTTCCGACTCACCTGAGCCTCTGGGGAGCCATTTCGGCTGCCTGAGCCGGGCGGTACCCTCGCTCGCATGTCGACCGCGAGCCCACTCAGCCCGATTCTTTCCCCGGGGCACCTCGAAGCGCTCGCGACGCGGGGACGAGGAGCGCACGGCCGCGGAGGGCGAGTTCCTGTTTCGGATCGGTGACGCCCGCTATCCACTCATCGTCGTCCTGGAAGGTGAGGCGGCGATTCTCGACGGCGCGGGGAACGAGATCGCCCGCCAGGGACCGGGCGGTTTTCTCGGCGAGCTGAACCTGATGACCGGGCAGAGCGTCTACATCGACGGCGTCGTGACGGAGACGATGCGCTATATCGCGGTCGAGCGCGAGGACGTGCGGTCGCTGATGACGGAGGACGGGTCGCTCGCCGACGTGCTGTTGCACACGTTCATGCGCCGCCGCGAGCTCCTCCAGGAACGTGATGGCGTCGGCTTCGAGATCATCGGGCCACGATCGTCGGCATCAACCCGCCGGCTGATCGACTACGCGCGCCGCGGTCGTCTGCCGCACGTCTGGCGCGAGCCGGAACGGGGCAGCGATCCGGAGGCTGCGGCGATCATCGCCGACGTCGAGGCGGACCAGCTCCCGCTCGTGCGGCTTCCCGGCGGGGCCGAGCTTCGCAACCCGAGCAACGGCGAGCTCTCGCGAGCACTCGGAATCGGGCTCGAGCTCGGGCCCCGCGAGGAGGTCGACTTGGCGGTGGTGGGGGGCGGACCGGCGGGCCTCGGTGCTGCCGTCTACGGCGCCTCGGAGGGACTCGAGACGCTCGTCGTCGAGAGCACCGCCCTCGGCGGCCAGGCGGGAGCCTCACGCAGGATCGAGAACTACCTCGGCTTCCCCGGCGGGGTCAGCGGCTCAGAGCTGATCAGCCGCGCGATCACCCAGGCCCGCAAGTTCGGCGCCCGGACCGCCACGCCCTACGGCGCTCGCGCTCTCGAACCCGGTGACGCAGCGCACCGGATCGAGCTCGAGGACGGGCACGTGATCGTGGCCCGCTCGGTCGTGATCGCCACCGGTGCCGACTACCGGCGTCTTGCGGTCGCAGGCCTCGAGGACTACGAGGGCCTCACCATCTTCTACGCCGCCGGCCCACCCGAGGCTCGCGCGTGTGCAGGGACTCGCGTGGGCGTCGTCGGCGGCGGCAACTCCGCCGGGCAGGCAGCCGTCTGGCTTGCCCGGGGTGGCGCCCTCGTGACCCTTCTGCACCGGCGCGCCGACCTACGCGAGACCATGTCGGACTACTTGATCCGCGACCTGGACCGGTACGCCGTCACCGTTCGCGACCGGAGCGAGATCGCCGAATTGCACGGCGCGGACGGCGAGCTCGAGGCAGTGACGCTCGAGGACGGCGGGCGCCTCGCGTTCGGGTCCCTGTTCTGCTTCCTGGGAGCCGAGCCCTGCACCGACTGGCTCGGCGACACGCTCGCCCGCGACAAGAACGGGTTCATCCTCACCGGCGACGAAGCCGGCGCCGACGGCCTGTATGAGACGAGCGTCCCCGGCATCTACGCCGTCGGCGACGTCCGCGCGGGCTCGACCAAGCGCGCCGCGACCGCCGTCGGCGAAGGCGCCGCCGTCGTCGGCTTCCTGCATCAGCGCCTGGCGGCCGTTCCGGCCTAGACCGTCACGACCCAGGCTTCCCGGCCGTGAACAGCCACTCCTCGAAGAAGGCGCCGAGGTGCCGGCCGGAGACACGCTCCGCGAGGGCGATGAACTGGGGACCGGGTCGGAACACCGGGTCGGCCACGGCAACCGCCGGCAGGGCGAGACAGATGATCGCGACGGTGAGGACCGCTCGTACTCCGGTCGAGTACCGGTGCATGCCGCATGAAGACTCTCGTGACCGCGAGAGGCCGCCATTGACCCCGCCGATACGATGGCGGCAGTGCAGGCAGGCTTCAGGCTGATCGCAACTCTGCTTCTCGACACACTCGCGCTGGCGGCGAGCGCGATGGCCGACGGGGCCCTCCTCTGCGAGCGCGCAAGCTCGCCGCCGGTCGTGCTCCCCTGAGGGCCGCGACGGACCCAGCCGACCGAAGTCCCGGGTTCGACGATGAGGTCCGGGCTTTCGGAAGCCGGCTGATTGCAGCGAGCGGTGCGTCCAGTGCGATTCAGGGCCGGCTGGTAGCCCCGCTCGTCGACGATCCACGCCTGCGGGATGCCCTGTTTCGAGTCGTCGACGTCGCGCCGGCTTGCGAGACGCCGGAGGATCTGGCCGAGCATTTTCGCGCGTTCATCGATGGCGCGGATGCGCCAACGGGGCGCGTCGCGTCCTTCGTCCACGCTGTGCAGCGCCCGATTCCGCCGCGGACGCTGGGCCGCCTGATCCGGGCCGGCGTTCGCCGTGTCGCGAGGCGGTTCATCATCGGCGAGACCGTCGAGGCGGCTGCCGCTCCGCTCGGAGCCCTCTGGGCGCGTGGCGTAGCCGTCACGGTTGACCTCCTCGGCGAAGCAAGCGTCAGCGCGCCAGAGGCCGATGCCTACGCGCTCCGCTGCGACCGTGCGCTCGCGAGCCTCGCCGCCGCCGCAGCGCGGTGGCCGGAGAGGCCCCTCCTGGAGCGCGACAGCGCCGGTCCCGTTGCGCGCGTAAACCTCTCGATCAAGCCGACCGCGCTGACGCCACTCGTGTACCCGGACGCCCCGGAGCTGGGATATCCGGATCTCGCCGGCCGTCTCAGGCCGCTCCTTCGCCGGGCCCGCGATCTCGATGCCCATCTGCACATCGACATGGAAGCGGTCGACACGCGAGAGCTGACCTTGGACGTCACCCTCGATCTGCTCGCCGAGGCCGAGTTCGCTGATGGTCCGTCCGCCGGACTCGTGATCCAGGCATACCTGCGAGACAGCGAGGAGGTCCTGGAGCGCGTCCTCGAGCAGGTCGCTCGGATGGGCCGAACGGTTCCGCTGACCGTTCGGCTGGTCAAGGGCGCGTACTGGGACCACGAGACGATCAAGGCACTCCAACAGGGGTGGGCGCCGCCCGTCTGGAGCAACAAGCATGAGAGCGACCGCTGCTTCGAGCGGCTGGTGCGGCGGGTCGTCGATGCGCATCCGATCGTCCGGCCGGCAATCGCCTCGCACAACGTTCGGTCGATAGCCCACGCTGTCGCCTACGCCCGCCGATCCGAACTCGCCCCGGCGGACCTCGAGGTGCAGGTGCTTCGCGGACTCGGCGATGAGCTGGCGACGGCCGTGGCGGCCGAGGGCCTGCGTGTCCGCTCCTACTGTCCCGTCGGCGACCTGGTCGCGGGGATGGGGTATCTGGTCCGTCGCCTGCTCGAGAACAGCTCCAACGATTCGTTCCTCGTCACGCAGAAGCGCGGTGTTCCTGCGAGCGTTCTCCTGCAGCGTCCATGATGGATTTTCGGAACGAACCCCTGCTCGAGCTCCGCCGATCGACGGAGCGCGATCAGCTCGCCGAGGCGCTCGGGACGATCGACGCGACCCTGCCGATCCGAGTCCCGGTGATTGTGAGCGGCGAGCGGCGTGATGCAGCGGACTTCGACTCGGTTGATCCGGGTGATCCGGGTCGGGTGGTCGCGAGCGCCGCCGGCGCGACGAGCGATGAGGTGGCCGCGGCCGTGGCGGCGGCCGCGGATGCCGCGTCGGCGTGGGGGCGCAAGCCCGCGAGCGAGCGCGCGGATGTCCTCTCTCGTGCGGCCGGCGAGCTCCGCCGCCGACGCTACGAGCTCGCAGCACTGGCTGTGCGGGAGTGCGCCAAGCCGTGGGTGGAGGCGGACGCCGACGTCTGCGAGGCGATCGACTTTCTCGAGTACTACGCACGCGGGGCGATCGAGCTCGAATCGGGCACCGAGCTCGTCCAACTGCCCGGGGAGCGGAACACCCTCCACTACAGGCCCCGAGGGGTCGTCGCGGTGATCGCGCCGTGGAACTTCCCGTTCGCGATCGCGGCGGGCATGACGGCGGCGGGCCTTGCCACCGGCAACTCGGTCTGCCTCAAGCCCGCGGAGCAATCGCCGGCCTGTGCGCTCGCTCTCGTCGACGCGCTCGAAGGCGCCGGTCTCCCGGCCGGTGTGCTCGCGCTCCTGCCCGGACTCGGCGAGGTCGGCGCGGAGCTCGTGCGCAATCCGGGCGTGCACACGATCGCGTTCACGGGCTCGGGCGCGGTGGGCCTCGAGATCATCGATCGCGCCGCCACTCCCGAACCGGGCCAGCGGCACCTGAAGCGAGTGGTCGCCGAGATGGGCGGTAAGAACTGCGTCATCGTCGACGCCGACGCCGATCTCGACGACGTCGTGCCGGCATTGCTCGGGTCGGCGTTCGGCTTTGGCGGGCAGAAGTGCTCGGCGGCGTCTCGAGCGCTCATTCACGATCAGGTCGTCGAGGCGCTCTCCTCGCGGCTCCGAGCGGCTCTCGACACGCTGCTCGTCGGACCCGCGGAGATGTTCGGCGTGGACGTGCCGCCCCTGATCGAGCAATCGAGTTGCGAGCGGGTCGAGGGCATGGTCGCTGCGGCCGCTGACGAGGGCGCGCGCGTGCATCGGGTTGAAGCGATCCCCGACCAAGGGTTCTTCGCCGCTCCGGCCATCGTCGAGGATCCGGCCGCAGGTGCCGCGATCACCCGCGAGGAGATCTTCGGACCCGTGCTGACCGTGGAGGCGGTCCCGAGCGTCGACGCGGCCTGCGAGCTGATCGAAGCGCAGCCTTACGCGCTCACGGGCGGACTCTTCTCCCGCAACCCGAATGTGATCGCGGACGTCGCGCGCCGCACGCCGGTGGGCAATCTCTACGTCAACCGCGCGATCACCGGCGCGATGGTCGGGCGCCAGCCGTTCGGCGGCAACCGGCTCTCGGGCACCGGCACGAAAGCCGGCGGGCCGGACTACCTCCTGCATTTCGTCGAGCCTGTGGTGGTCACCGAGAACACGGTCCGTCACGGGCTCGCGCTGTGAACGCGGCTGTCTCGATAGGGTCGCCGCTGTGTCACGACTCCTTTCAATCCTCGTCGGCGTTCTCGCGGTCCTGATCGTCTCGGGTTGTGGTGACGACGATTCGGACTCCGAGAACTCCCAGCAGATGACCGTGATCTCGGGCCCAATCACGGCGACGGCCGTCGACACGGGGGAAAAGGGAACGTCGCACGGCGACACGCGCGCCTTCAACCACGAGCTCTTCGAGGAGGGCTCCGACGCTGCGATCGGCCGGCTCGACGGCACGACGACGATCACGGACATCGTCGAGCAGGGCGGAACGACCGTCGAGTACCGCTCCGGGACGATCCAGTTCACGCTCGACGGCGGGAACATCCTCGCCTCGGGCAACTACGTCGCGGAACCCGACGTGGCAGTCCCTGCCTCCGGCGTGGTCCGGGCGATCACCGGTGGCACCGGCGACTACGTCGGCGCGCGCGGCGAGGTTGAGATCTCCGCCGAGGATGACGAGCGCGTGCGCTACGAACTCGACTTCGAAACGACCGCGGACGACGACTGATCGGTCGCCCTCACCGCGGCGCGGGATCACCCAGGAATCTGGGATTGAGCCTTCGCCGCGAGGAGCACCTGCGATGCGCCAGTGTACCCCCTAGGGGTATCTGTCAGTCAGTACGCCGCGGTACGCGCAACCAAGAACGCCAGTAACCCCGACATGCCCCGCTCGTTGTAAATCCGTCGCTGGACCTCCGCGCCGGAGCCCTCCTCGAGGATCGCCTCGACTCCGGCGAGCTCGGCCTCGCATCCGAACTCTCGAGCGGCTTCGCCTGCGGCCTCGACCGCGTGTTTCGCCAGGTCTCGCGCCTGGACGCGCTCGCAGTCGCGGTCGAGCAGGGTCGCATCGAGTCCGTATCGGGTGGCCTGGAAGCTCGACTCGGCGAGCGCCTCGCGCGACGGGATCTCGCTCTGATCGCGCTCGGCCTCGACGCGCACGAGGCAGTGGACGAGCGCTGAGAGGGCGGCGACGCGGGCGAGGTCGAACTGGGTGTCCGCGGCACGGATCTCGATCGTCCCCAGCTGGGGGTGCATGCGCACGTCCCACCAGATCTCGGTGTAGTCATCGAGGTCACCCGCTCGGCACACCTGCCGCGTCACCCGCTCGAAGTCGGCGTAGTCCGTGAAGGCCGGCGCCATCGCCGCCCGCGGGTAGCTGCGGAAGATCACCGTTCGGGAGCTCGCGAGGCCGGAGTCCTCGCCGAACCAGAACGGCGAGTTCGCCGCCAGCGCGTTCAACAGCGGGACGTGAGTGCGAATCCCGTTGTAGGCGTGGATCGCGGTCTCCTTGTCGGGGAGGCCGACGTGGATGTGCTGGCCGCAGATCGGAGTTCGCAGGACGCCCTGAAGCGAAGCCTCGATCAGCGCGTAGCGCCGGGTCTGCTGAACGGCGGTCGCGCCCGGCGCAGCGTTCGGGTGCACCCCGGCGCCCATCAAGCGAGAGGAGGCGAGAAGCTCATGGCGCACCTGCCGGAGGTGCTCGGCGGCCACGGCCGCGTTCGGGGCGACGTCTGAGCGACCCTCGACCATCGCTTCGAAGAGCTCGCCGCTCACCCCTCCGCGGTCGGGATCAGCTTCGCCGGCGAGTTCGCCGCCGCCGTCGATCAGCTCGTTGTCGGTCCCGACGAGGAGGAGTTCCTCCTCGACCCCGAGCGCGAACGGCTCCTCGGCGCCAAACCGTTCCGGCCCGCATGCGTCTGGTGCCACTCGCGAAGACCCTCGCATTGCTGTCGTCCTTGACGCTCGATCTGTGATCCTTGCCGTGCCCGGGCTCTTTCCAGGCAGACACAAGCACCGCCTATCTACCCCTACCGAACGCTGCAAACCGCCCGACATTCGTCCGTGTCGGATGCGCGCGCTGGGTGCTCACGGGTCGACGGGGTTTCGCTTCTCGACGATCAGCAGGTCGCTCGGCATCTCCGGCAAGGGCGGCAGCTCAGCGGCATTCAGCCCGAGCGTCGGCGCGAGGATTCTCGGCGGGTAGGCCCCGGCGCCACCCGTGTAGCCGATGTCCCGCACGTCGGGCTGATCGAAGAAGACGAGGAAGTGGGTCTCGTCGGATTGGAGGTTCTCGATGTGGTGGGGGAACGCACGCGGGATGAAGTAGACGTCGCCCGCGACGAGCTCGTAAGTGTCGACCGACCCGTTGGCACTTTTGACCGTCATTCGCGCGCGACCGGAGTGCACGTAGCCGAGCTCGGCTGTCTGCGGATGCCAGTGCGGCTCCCGCATCCCGACGCCCGAGATCCGCAGCGAGTACATGGCGAGCCGGTCGAGCGCGGGCCAGGTGTCGAGCCGCGCAGTCTTCAGCCGGCCGTATTCGTTGTCGACCCGCGGCGACATGCCCTCGAGGTCGAGTTTGAGCTCGTTTGGATAGCTCGCCGACTCCGGAACCTCCGGCATCCCGTCGGCTTTGCCCGCGAACAGGTCCTCGGGACCGTCGGGCAGGCCGGAGAGCGCTTCGCCGGGTAGCCCCCAGGCGTTCCCCATCACGTTCGGCGTCAGCATTCCGACGGAACCCGAGAGGCCAAAGTCCTGGGGCCGGGAATCGGAGAAGACGATGATCAGCTCGGCCTCGGTGTCGCCGACGTTCTCGAGGGCATGGAGCGCGCCGGAGGGGACGAAGAACATCTGGCCCGGTGAGATCGTGAAGGTCGAGTGCTGGTTCGCGTCGCCGAAGACGGTCACCAGCAACTCGCCGGCGAGGCAGTAGCCGAGCTCGTTCGCGTTCGCGTGCCAGTGCGGCTCGCGAAAGCTGCCGGCCGTGAGCGTCAGCCGCGCCAGGGACATTCGTTCGAGAATCGGGAAGTTGTCGGCGCTGAGGAGGGTCCGCGCGCCGTGCGGCGTGGAGACCTGCGGTGCGGCCTGCGCCAGGTGGAAAACGTGCTCGCTCAAATTGAGCTCGAGTATCCCAGGCGCCCAGCGGTCGCTCCATCCTGCAGAACTGCCCGACTTCGGTCCCGCGGGGTGGGACGCAAGTCGGGCAGTTCGCAGCCGGCGCCACGATCAGTGTGACCCGATGTACTCCTCGCGCCGATACAGCATGACGCCGAACATCGCGGTGAACATGAGCGTGTGCTCGATCAACATCAGCCCATGGACGTCTGTGACGATCGTGCCCCCCAGGAGGGCGAGCGAGAACAGGGTCGGGACGATCATCGCCGCGGCCATGTCCAGGGTCGCCGCGCGGCTGTGCCCGCGCCAGGCCATCCACGCGACCATCGGAATCGTCATCCAGGCGCCCATGGCGGCGAGGTCGAAGGCATCGCCGGTCTCGAATCCGACTGCGCTCTTGATCAGCGCGAAGGCACCGCCGAGGACCCCCATGCCGGCGAGCATGACCACGACCATCTCGAGGTAATGGGCAAGGAAGCGGACTGCCGGGCGGGCTCGGTGCGCGGGTGCCTCGGTGGGGGAAGTCATTGCGAGTGACATTGAATCTCCTTCTCTCCTTCGGCTCATTAGGTACCCCTCGGGGGTACCGTAGCACACTTTCGTCCATACCCCCTAGGGGTATCAGCAAATCAGCCTCGAGCGCTGGTTACGGGAGCCCGGTCCGGGAGATGTGGAGGAGGCCCGCGGCGCAGGCGACCGCCGCCGCCACGCCGAGTGCGAGCGCGACGCTTGCCTCCAGGAGCAGCGCGCCACAGAGAGCTCCGAGGAGGATCGAGAGGAACCCCGCGACTCGCTGCGCGAGGTCCTCACCGGCCGCGAGGCTGATGGGCGTGTGCGACCCGATCGCGGTCACGGTGAGGTTGAGGACGGTCGATGCCAGGTTGGGGTT
This sequence comes from uncultured Solirubrobacterales bacterium, assembly GCA_963797995.1. Taxonomy (GTDB): domain Bacteria; phylum Actinomycetota; class Thermoleophilia; order Solirubrobacterales; family 70-9; genus WHSW01. Next base: position 168,256 of record CAWCRP010000007.1, on the reverse strand, counting down.
GCCGGCCTGGCGGGCGACTGTGTTGCGGAGGCCCATCGCGAAGCAGAGCACCGCGACGAGGGCGTAGCCCGATGCGGCCCTGGGCTCGATCGTGAACACGGCCGCCGCCGACGCCGCGAGCGCCAGCAGCGCCACCTCGGGCGCGATCGCGGCGAGCAGGATCCGTGGATGGGCAGGACCGAGCTGCCGCCCCACCACGGTCGCGACACCACCGCCGGCGAGGAATGCGCCTAGTGCGATCAGCGGCGCGCCCAGCTCGGCCCCGCCAGCGCCGGCGATGCCGAAGCCGAGGAAGATCACGTTTCCGGTCTGCATGGCGGCAAAGACCTCGCCGAGGCCGAGGAAGGCGACCGCGTCGACGATCCCGGTGACGAACGTGAGACCGATCAGTGTGCGGGTGAGCGGATCGGCGAGGCCGATCGGCGGTGGGGCGGCGGGGCGCGCGGCGGCCTCCATGCGGGGATTGAAACGGAGGGGCAAGACGCCAAACGCGACCGTCGGCCGCGTAGCGGCGCCGCCCCGGGGTAGAGCGAGACACGGGCACCGCTTCGACGAAACACGACTGGAGGCGCGAGCGATGAAGGCCGTCACGTGGCAGGGTGTAGAGGACGTACGGGTCGACGAGGTCCCGGATCCGACGATCGAGGAGCCCACCGATGCAGTGATCCGGGTGACCTCGTCTGGGCTCTGCGGCTCCGACCTGCACCTCTACAAGGTCCTCGGCGCGTTCATCGACCCCGGCGACGTCCTCGGCCACGAGCCGATGGGCGTGGTCGAGGAGGTTGGCGCCGAGGTCGAGCACATCGCGAAGGGCGACCGGGTGGTCATCCCGTTCAACATCTCCTGCGGGCGCTGCTGGATGTGCGAGCGCGACCTCTTCGCCCAGTGCGAGACGACGCAGAACCGCGACACCGGCACCGGCGCGTCGCTGTTCGGCTACACGAAGCTCTACGGCCAGGTGCCCGGCGGCCAGGCGGAGTACCTGCGCGTCCCTCAGGCCCATTTCGGCCCGATCAAGGTCCCGGAGGGACCGCCGGACGAGCGCTTCGTCTTCCTCTCCGACGTGCTGCCCACTGCCTGGCAGGCGGTCGAATTCGCGGACATCCCCGAGGGCGGCTCCGTGGCGGTCTTCGGGCTCGGGCCCATCGGGATGATGGCCTCGCGTATCGCGATGCACCGCGGCGCGCGCGTGATCGGCGTCGAACTGGTCCCCGAGCGGCTTGCGATGGCGGAGCGTTCAGGAGCGGAGACGATCGACGTGTCCAACGGCGCGGGCGACAGCGTTGGGATCGCCGAGAGGATCCGCGAGCTCACCGACGGCCGTGGGACCGACTCCGCGATTGACGCGGTGGGGATGGAGGCCCACGGCGCGCCGTTCGGATCCCTCGCCCAGCGCCTGGCGGGGATGCTCCCCGACGCGATCGCGAGGCCGATGATCGAGAAGGCGGGCGTCGATCGGCTGAGCGCCCTGTTTGCCTGCTTCGAGTCCGTGCGCCGCGGCGGGACGGTCTCGATCAGCGGCGTCTACGGGGGCGCGGTCGATCCGATGCCGATGATGCAGCTCTTCGACAAGGGCATCCAGATCCGCATGGGTCAGGCACACGTGAAGCGCTGGATGGACGACCTGCTGCCGCTGGTCCTCGACGACGCCGATCCGCTCGGCACAGAGGACTTCGCCAGTCACAGGGTTCCGCTGGAGGAGGCGCCGCGCGCCTACGAGACCTTCCAAAAGAAGCAGGACTCGGCGTTCAAGGTCCTGTTTCAGCCCTGAGCCGGGCCTCGATCAGCGCTGAGCCCGGCGGCGATTGATCAGAGCGCGGCGAAGCGGCGCCGGAGTCACCGCGGCGAGGCGGCGCAAACCGCGCTCGCGAACCGACTGCTGGCGGCTCAGGCGTGGCTGCTCGCCCTCCTTCCAGCGCGGGGAAACGTAGCCGCCCAGGCGGGGGCTGCTCTTCGGCTCGACCGCCGGCGAGCCCTTCAGGCCGACGAGATGGACCCGGTCGAATTCGGGGAAGACGTGCGGAATCCGCGCCTCGAGGACGCTGGTGAAGCCGGCGTCGGCGAGCAGGTTGAACAGCGACTCCTTCGTGAGCCAGATGCTGTCGAGGTTCTCGATTGACGAGCCGTAGGAGCGGTCGCGGTCGGCCTCGGTGTCCGCCGGGTCGTGCTCGCGGACGACGATGCCCGAGTACGCCTCGCCGCCGTGCTCCCATGAGGTCACCGGGCGCAGGCTGTAGTGGGTGTCGAAGATCGCAACCCGCTTCGTCACCGCGGCGACGTCGTGGACGAACTCGAAGGCCTCGGGCGCGTCGAGGTGGTAGAGGATCCCGAGTGCCAGGGTGAGGTCGAACTCGCCGTAATTCTCGACCGAGAGGTTGCGGACATCGTCCAGGTGGAACGAGGCTGAGTCGAGTCCGAGCGCCTCGCGGGCGAACTCGGCCCGTGCGACGTGGCCCTCGCGGCCCTCGATCCCGACCGTCTCCGCGCCCTGGAGAGCGAGCTCGAGCGCGAACAGGCCCTCCATGCAGCCGAGATCGAGTGCCCGGATCCCCGCGACCGGGCCGAGCACGTCCGCGATCAGGCCCATCAGCGGCTCGAGCCGGTTCTCGTGCCCCTGCTCGCCCGGCCCCATCGTGAAGACGCCGTCGCGAAGCTCGAAGTTGAAGAAGTGCCAGGCGCCGACCTGCTCGACGAGCTCGGTCCGTCGCCGCTCGAGCTCGGCTGGGTCGATGGTCGCGAGGTCGCTCAGAACGACGTCAGGCTACGAAAAGTAGCCTCAGCCACGTGCTGCTCGTGCTCGCGATCGTCGGGCTGTTCTTCCTCCCGGACCCCTGGCGGGTGATCATCCTCGGCGCCGCGCTCGTGATCGAGGTGGGGGAGGTCTACCTCTGGATCCGCTTCCTGCGTCGCTACCGGGTGACCACCGGCGCCGAGGGGATGGTCGGCGAGTCGGGCGAGGTGATCGAGCGCTGCCGGCCTCGCGGCCGGGTCCGGGTGCGAAACGAGATCTGGAATGCGCGCGCGGACCCGGGGGTGGACGAGGGACAGCGGATCACCGTGCGGGAGGTCGACGGCCTGACGCTGGTCGTCGAACCTCACGCGAACCGGCTCTAAACTCGAACGGAATGCCTGAAGCCGACCCGGCTCGACCGGGCCTCCTGGCCCGCATTCGCGCCGGCCTCTCACGGCACCCGGTCGCGCTCACGGCCGCTTGCTCGCTCGCGGTCACCGCGATCCTCGCGTACGTCCTCTGGGACATGCGCGGCGAGTTCGTCTCCGCGCTCGGCGATGCCTCGCTGCTGGTTCTCGGCATAGCGGTGCTGCTGCAGGTGATCTGGCTGGTCTTCCGCAGTGAGGCCTGGCACGTCTGCGTCGAGGCCGCCGGAGGATCGGTGGCTCGCCGACGCCTCTACCGCGCCTCGGCGATCGGCTACCTCGGCAATCTCGTCAACAGCCATATCGGCGTCGGCTTGCGGATCGCGGCCCTGCGAAAGACGGCGCCCGAGGAGAGCCCGAAGGTCGGGACGCTGATCACCGCCGAGATGCCGATCATCGTCGTCGAGATCGGCCTCGCCGCCATCTGCTCGTTCACTCTGGTCGGGCCGCTGGGCCTCGCCTGGTGGTGGCCGATCGTGTTCCTCACCGTCGCGGGCGCCGCGATGGTCGGCGTCACCAGGCTCTCGCGAAAGCGCACCAGTGGGTTCTGGAACGGCCTTGCTGTGATGCGCGGGCTGAGTCATCGCAACCGGATCATCGGGCTGACGATGCTCGCGACCGGCGCGCAGGTCGTCCGCAACTACCTCGTCCTTCGTGGCCTCGGCGTCGACATCTCGGTCTTGGACTCGATGGCCCTGCTGATCGGCACGGCCGCCGTGGGGCTGCTGCCGATCGGGCCGACGACCGGCGTCGCGACCGCGGTGCTCATCCTCGGCTCGAACGGCGAGGCCGTTGTGGCGGCAGCGGGGGCGCTCCTCACCGCGACCGGCGCGGTGGGCGCGCTGATCTTCGCGGGCTGGGCGCTCCTCGACCGGCTGCGTCCGTCCCAACGGAAGCTGCCCGCGCCGATAACGGAACCGACACTCGTGAGCGCGCCCAGCCGTTAGCCTGCGCGCATGGGTGGGCGCGCGATGGTGCTGATCGGGCTGGCCTCCCTGTGTCTGCTCGCGTCGGCCGCGCTCGGCGCGACCCGCACGGGCACGAAGGGCCCCGACCGGCTGACGGGCACCAAGGGCACCGACCTCCTCGACGGGCGGCGCGGACGCGACACCCTGATCGCCGGTGATGGCAACGACCGCCTGATCGGCGGCCCGGGGCCCGACGTCCTTCGCGGCGGTCCCGGCCGGGACGAGTTCAACATGGAGGAAGGCGTGGAACTCCCCAGCCCCGGCGCGGACCGAATCCGGGCCCGCGACGGCGCCCCGGACGAGATCAACTGCGGCGCCGGCCGCGACGTCGCGATCGTCGACGTCGAGGAGGACGGGGTCTACGACTGCGAGCGGCTGGTGGAGCCGGCCTCGTGATCGGCAGGCCGACCGACCACTCCTCGCGCTTCGCCGCCGGCGAGCTCGCCGATTCGGAGCAGGTCGAGCAGTTGGAGCAGCGCAGCCCGGAGGCCGTCCTGAGGCGCCGCGAGTTCCTCGGCCGCACCGCTGCGGCCGCCGGTGTGGCTGGGATGGCGAGCGTGCTCCCCGCCGAGCGGCTGATCAGCGAGGCGGCGCTCGCGGCGGCAAAGAAGCCGTTCCCGACCCCGCGCGACCTGCCGATCGACACCTTCGTCGTCCTGATGATGGAAAACCGCTCGTTCGACCATTACTTCGGCTGGCACCCGCAGGCCGACGGCAAGAACGCCGGCCTCACGTATCCCGACATCAACGGCGTCCAGCACAAGACCCATCACCTCACACCGGACTTCCAAGGCTGCGGCTTCCGAGATCCGGACCACGGCTGGAACGGAGGCCGCCACCAGTACAACCGCGGCGCGATGGACGGCTTCTTTCAGGGCAACAAGGCGGGCACCGGCAGCGACGAGTTCGCGATCGGTTACTACGAGAAGGCCGATCTCGGGTTCATCCCTCACGTCGCCGACGCCTTCACCCTCTACGACCGCTACTTCTGCTCGCTGATGGCGTCGACGTTCCCCAACCGCCACTATCAAATCAGCGCCCAGAGCGGTGGGCAGAAGAACAACGCCCTGCCGATCGTCGACGACTCCGACAGCATCGGCTTCGAGTGGGAGACGATCTTCGACCGCGCTGTGAAGCACGGCGTTTCGGTCGGCTATTACGTCAACGATCTCCCGGTGCCGGCGCTCTACGGGGCCCGCGGCCTCACCTGGGTCCGCCCCGCGATCCAGTTCTACGCAGACGCTGCGTCCGGGACGCTGCCGAACGTCTGCTTCATCGACCCGCCCTTCCTCGACGGGGGCGGCGGCCAGGGAATCTCGGCCGACGAGCACCCGCACGGCGATGTCCGCCTCGGCCAGGCGTTCATGTCCGACGTCGCCCACGCGTTCATGGAGGCCCCTCAGTACCGCCGCGGCGCGATGTTCATCAACTACGACGAGTGGGGCGGGTTCTTCGACCATGTGCGGCCGAAGCGCGTCCCCGACGACCGCGCCAACCGCAAGGACATCAACGAGGACTGGGGTCTGACCGGCTTCCGGATCCCGGCCGTCGCGATCTCCCCGTATGCCCGCGGCGGTGTGGTGAGCCACATGACCGCGACTCACGAGTCGATCCTGAAGCTGATCGCCTATCGGTATCGAGCTCGGCTACCTGAACAAACGCCATCGCTACTCCTCCAACATCGGGCGCAGCTTCGACTTCACCAAGGCAGACTTCGAGCCCCCGGACGTCCCGGACCCGACCGCCATCCTCGCCACCCCGTGCGGGCTCCAGGGCGGCGGTGCAGAGCGGCCGAAGGAGCACGACCTCGTGTCGCTCGAGACTTCGGGCCTGCTCGACCGGCTCGGCTACGAGGTCCAGCGGCCGACGTACGAGTCGCTCTTCCGCGAGCCGGACGCCGCGCGGCGGGCCCTCCGTTCCTCGACGCGCTAGCGGGTGACGCGGCGCCGGTAGAATCGCGCGCCTCGGGCGCTTAGCTCAGTTGGGAGAGCGCCAGCTCGACAAGCTGGAGGTCACTGGTTCGAGCCCAGTAGCGCCCATCGTTTCGACCGCAACCCGGCTCGCAGGCTACTCCGACAGCCCGGCCGCCTCGAGGCCCTGATTGAACGTCGGGCCCGCTCCCAGGACTTCCAGGCTCACGAGTACCCCATCCCGAAAGCGCCAGCGGAGAACGGTTCTCTGCTCCAGCCGGGTCTCACTCCCCGGCATCTCCATGGAGATGCGGCCGACGGTGATGACGTCGTCGCCGCGTGGGTGAGCTTCGTCGACCTTCTGTCGGACGGCCGGGCCCAGCGCTTCCCACTGCTTCTGCGCCACAGAGGCGAGCGCTTCGTGGCCCAGCCGAGTCCCTGGCTCCACAGCCGTTGGTTGGTTGATGTAGGCCACCTGCGCGTCGGTATGTGAGAGGAGGGCATCGAGGTCGCGGCGATTCCACGCCGCGACCATCTTCTCGACGGTTTCCACGTGCTCTCCCGACATCGCCTGCGCAGTATCTCTACCGAGCGGGCTCTGCGTTTTGGGGGTTGCGGCCGCGCAGCACGAGCGCCCAGACGAGGGCGGCGAAGGACGCCGTCGTCGCCAGGACCCGGACGATGTCCCAGGCAACCCAGGGGCCCACGAAGTCGTCGCGGACCTCGGCGAGATTCTCGATGGTGGCTGGGTCACCCGCGTTCCTCAGGTCGTCGTTGAGCGGGAAGTGGACTGCGACGGTGATGACGACCATCACCGCGTAGAGGACGAGGCCGGCGACGATCCAGCGTGCGGCCGCATCCGAGCCCGAGCGACGCGCCTGAGAGAGGGCGACTCCCGCGAGCACCGGCGCACCCATGAGGGTCAAGAAGAAGAACGGGTTCTCGATCTTGACGATCATCTGCTGCATCGCGTCGACGAGCGTGTGGTCGTCGGCCGCCGTCAGGGCCGGCATGACGGCGATCGAGGAGAAGTAGAAGAGCCCCGCAAGCAGGCCCATGGCGACCACGGCGGCGGCCAGCACGATGTCTGCGTTGCGGTCGGCTGCGGTTTCGCGGGTCTGTCCTTGGGACGCCATCATCGCTCCGATCTGGTCGTGAGTTGCAATGTCCAGAGTTCCACTTCGAGCTTGGACTGTCTATGACTGGAGCGCGCGAATACATGCGCGATCGTCCACAGGGGTCAACACGACCACGCTCAACGCAAGGCAAAGAAGAAGCCGGGCGGGTCGCGCGAATAGTCTCCCCCGCGAGGGGATGAGCACCGATTCTCAAGCGCAGCCGCCGAGCGGCGCCGCCTACCTGCGTCTGGTCGGGCTCGGGGCGCTGGTCGGCATTCCGGCCGCGCTCGCCGCGGCTGGGTTCCTCGCCCTGGTCCACGGGCTCCAGGACCTGCTCTGGAGCGACCTCCCAGACGCCCTCGGCGCTGATTCGCCACCGTGGTACCTGATCGTCGGCCTGCCCGTCGTCGGCGCCGCGATCGTCATCGTCGCGCGGCGGCTGCTCCCGGGCGACGGCGGGCACTCGCCGCTCGACGGGATCGCAGCCGAGCCGACCCCGATGGCCTACGGCCCGGGCGTCGCGCTCGCCGCCCTCGGCACCCTCCCGTTCGGCGCGGTGCTCGGCCCCGAAGCCCCGCTGATCGCGATTGGCTCCGTCGTCGCGCTCGCGGTCGTCCGCCTGGTGCGGTTGGGAAAGCAGGAGCAGGCGGTGATCGCGATGGCGGGGTCGTTCTCGGCGGTCTCGGCGCTTTTCGGCGGGCCGCTCGTCGCCGGCGTGCTGCTGGTCGAGGCTGGGATCGGCATGGGCCTGGCGCTCATCCCTACGCTGATCCCCGGCCTGGTCGCCGCTGCGGTCGGCTACACGGTCTTCACCGGCATCGGGGACTGGGGCGGCGTTCAGCAGGAGGCGCTCGAGCTCCCGGGCCTGCCGGTCTACGGCACCGTGCAGGTGCCCGACCTCTTCGTGGCGGTTGGCGTCGGTGTCCTCGCCGCGCTCGTGATCTTCGGAGCGCGAAGGCTGGGGCGCGAGATCGACGGTCGGGGAGTGGCGAGGATCGGCATGCCGCAGCTCCTCCTCGCCGGCGGGCTCGCGGTCGGCCTCATTGCGCTGATCGCGGACGGTCTCGGCGCAAACTCGCAGGACGTCCTCTTCTCAGGCCAGAGCTCGCTCGGCCCACTGCTCGCAGAGGCCTCCGCCGGCATCGTTCTGCTTCTGATCCTCGCCAAGGGACTCGCCTACGCCGTCAGCATGGGAGCGGGCTTTCGTGGCGGGCTGGTGTTTCCGGCGATCTTCCTCGGCGTCGCGATCGCCGAACTCGCGACGATCGCCTTCGACGTCTCGCCGACGCTCGCCGCCATGGCCGGGGTCGCCGCCGGCATGGCCGCGGCGACCCGCCTGATCTTCTCCGCGCTCGTGCTCGCGACGCTGCTCGTCGGGAGCGCAGGCTTCGACGCATTGCCTGCGGCGGTGCTTGCTGCGGTGGCCGCCTGGTTGACGGTCACGATGCTCGAGCGCCGGGCCGACGCGACGCCGAGCTGACCGCAGCGCCGACGCGGGCGCGAGAATGCGCCGCTGATGCTCGGCACCTACGCAGCCTTCGTGCTGATCCTCGGCTGCTCGGCGATCGTCGGGCAGGCGATCGGTGTCCTCGCTGGGCGCTCCGCCTGGTCGCCGATCTCGCCGGCCGTCGGACTTGCCGCCCTGCTCGCGATCGCCTGGGCGACCGTCCGGCTTCCCGGAGAGGGCGCGGCGGCGGCGATCGCCCTCGGCATCCTCACGGTGCTCGCTGCGCTCGTGCTCGGATCCCGGCCCGCAGGGCGCGTGGCCGCCGCCCGCGCCGAGCTGCCGCTGGTGCTCGCCGCGGCCCTGGCCGCATCCCTGCCGTTCATCATCGAGATGCGGTTCGGCATCCTCGGCACCGGCCTCAACCCGGACATGTCGCAGCACCTCTTCGCGGTTGACCGTCTCGTCGACGGGGGGACGGAGCGCCTGATCGCGGAGGGGTACCCGCTCGGCCCGCACGCCCTCGTCGCGGCGATCGCAGCGATCGGGCCGAGCACAGTCGAGGCGTTCAACGGGCTGATGATCGCCATCGCCGTAGCCACCTGTCTGGCGGCGCTCGGGGCACTCGGCGAACTGCGAGGCTGGCGTCGTGTCGCCGCGGCGCTCGTCGTCGGTTTCGCCTATCTCCTCGCCGCCAACTACATCCAAGGCGCGTTCAAGGAGGCGATCCAGGCGCTCTTCGTCCTCGCGTTCGCGGTCGGACTCAGCGAGCGCCGCCCCTCGGCTGACCCGGCCGCCCCCGGAGGCGAAGCCGAGGAGGCGGGCGGAACGTTTGTGTTCCGGGCGCGAGCGGCTTTGCCGCTCGCCGCCCTCGCCATCGGGAGCGTCTACGCCTACAGCTTTCCCGGGCTCGCGTGGCTCGCGGGAACCGCGCTCGCGTGGGCTGCGATCGAGCTCCTCCGCGCCGGCCCTACGGAACGCGGCGCTTTGCTCCGCGCCGCGGCTGCGCCGGTGGCGCTCGGGCTTGGCCTGCTGGTCGCGGCGATCGCGCCGGAGCTCGGGCGGATCTCGAGCTTCGCCAGCTTCGAGACCTTCGACCCCGACGGCGCCGGGCTCGGCAACCTCTTCGACCGGCTCTCGCCGCTCGAGGCCTTCGGGATCTGGCCCTCCGGCGACTTCCGGGTCGAGCCCGGCGACGGAGCCGTGCCCGCGATCGCGTTCTACGCGGGCGCGGCGTTCGGCGCCGGCGCCTTCGGTTTCGGCGCCCTGCAATGGCTGCGGGGATGGGGGTCGGCGATCCCGGCCGCGGTCGCTGCTGCAGCTGTCCTGTGGCTCTACGCGCGCGTCGGCGGGACGCCGTACCAGGAGGCGAAGACGCTCGTGATCCTCGCGCCACTGCTCGTGCTCGTCTCGGTCCGCGGACTACTGGCCGCCGCGCCCCTGCCGGTGGCGCTCGCCTTTCTGGCGGCCGCCGGTGGCTCGGGCGCGCTGGCGCTCGTCAACGGGCCCGTTGGACCAAGCGGCTACTCGCCGAAGCTCGCGGAGGTCCGCGGCGACATCGGCGACGAGTCGGTGTATGTCGCAGCGCCCCGGGAGCTGCTCGAGGAGCAGCACGGTCGCGACTACCTGGTCTGGGAGCTGCGGGGCAACCACATCTGCATCGCGGACCCGGACATTTCGCTGGACCTGGGCGGGGCGACGCTCTTGCCGGTGGCGGTCGACGAGGACGGAGCGGTGGTGCCAGAGGGCGTCTACACGAGCCGTAGCGAGGGCGCCCCTCCGGAAGCCGATGCCTGCCCCCTGATCGAGGACGGGGCCCGGGCCGATCCCGCGGGCGACGACTAGCTTCAGGCCGCGAGCGGCAGCGCTTCGCCCTTGACGTTCGCCGGCGCCTCGAGGCCGTAGAGGCCCAGGATCGTCGGCAGGATCGCGTCGAGCTGGACTCGGCCGGCGTGCACCTGGCCGCGGCCGCCGGGCCGGTGGACCCAGAAGAGGCCGTCCGGATGATGCTGGCCGCTCTTGATCAGGTCGAGGCGATAGAAGATGTCGAAGAAGGGAACGCGACGGTCGCTGCCGTCGAAGGACAGCTCCGCGTCGGGCTCGAGCGGCGTCCAGATCATGCACTGACACCGCAGCCCTGTGCCTTCGAGCTTTGCTCTCATCGCAACGTCGTCACCGACCCGCATCGATTCGAGTTTCTCCTTCGCACTCCGCGCCGCTGCCTCCGTCTCGAAGTCGACGTTGAATTCCTCAGCCATGACCGGCGTCACGTGCGCGCTCTCCGTGATCCCGGCCTCCTCGAGCAGGCGCTGGAAGTTGTTCGGGCGGTAGAGGTTCTTGCCGCCAATGTCCTCGTACTTGAGACTCGGCTGTTGGCTGAGTGCGGTGACGAGGACAATCGTCGCGTCGGCCCCCACCTTCGCCAGGGCCTCACCGACCAGCCGGTCCATCTCCTGGTAGCCGAAGAGAATCGCCTCCTGGTAGACGGCCTGCTCGCCCGGCTCCGGCTTCACCGTGAAGTGCTCCGGCTCCATGTTCCGCCAGTAGAGGTGCTGGTAGTGCGCCGTGCTGTTCAAAAAGAGCGTTGAGAAGTCCGGCCGGGCGCGCTTGTAATGGCTCCAGAACAGATCGGTCTGCAGCCGATCGAGGATGACGGCGCGTTTCCAGCCCGTGTCGGCGCGACGCTCGCTCGCAAGCTGCTTGACGATCGCGCCCACCGTCGCGGGTCGCAGGCCGTGCGTGGCCATGAAGCGCAGGAACTCGACCTGGTCGGCACGGGTCAGTTCGACGTTCCCACTCGTGTGCTCCTGAACGTTCGCGGAGACGAACTTGTAGTAGGCCTCGAGCTCGTCGGCGGGATGGGGGCCGAGTCGGTTCACCCACGGGTCCGGCAGGACCCAGCCGTCGATGGGCGTGCGGTAGTTGATGTTCATCGAGCCGCAGACCCAGACGGACCTGTCGGCATCCGAGAGCAGATCCCAGATGCTCGGCTGGTCGAAGGTGTGGCCGTCGCCGAGGTGATGGACCTGGTGGGTGTCGTAGGTGATCCCGGTGTGGACGCTGACCCACTGGATCCAGGGCTCGAGATCGGGTGCGGGGGCGTCGGCCTCGGTGGTGAAGACGTCCGCGCGGTCGCGCAGCCGTTTGAAGTTCGGCAGCTTCCCGGCGTTGATGAACTTCTCCATCAGCACCGGCGAGAGCTCGTTCAGCTCCAGCATCACCACCCGCATGAGGGCGGGGAGTATAGGAACGACACCCGCCGCGGCCTCGCCGCGACGGGTGCCTGAACGATGTGTGTCTAGGCCTCGATTCCCGCGAGCTGGCCGCGGATCGCGCCGTCGGGGTAATCCTCCGTGTGGATGTTCACGTAGAACTTCTCCGGCTTCGCGATGATCTTCGCGAGCAGCTTCTTGTCGAGCTTCTTCACGCAGCCTTCATAGGAGCCGTTGCCGTCGAGGCCCGCCTCGTCCTCGAACAGCGGCACGACGACGTCACCCGCCACGCCTTCCTTGCCCTTATGGATATGTCCGGCGACGAGCGGGTCGAGCTTCTTCACCTCGAGCGTGAAGCAGAGCTTCTTCTTCGACGGCGTGACGAAGACGGTGGACTTGCCCTTGCCCTTCTCGCTGCCCGGTCCCGGAACCTCTGTGTCACCGCTCAGCGTCGCGTCCAGCTCGACCGTGTCGGGCGCGGCCGTGGAGAGAGCCGGGATTGCCACCGCGGCGGTCGCGGTGAGTGCCAGCGTCGCGCCGGCGATCTTCTTCTTCAGCATTCTTGAGTCCTCCTGTATGGAATCGTTCGAACCCGCAAGCTACCCGACCGGCGCTGGTTCAACCTAAAGCGCGGCTAGCATGGCCGCCGATGGCGACCGTGACCGTGAAGCTCCCGGACGGGACGCCGCTGGAGCTTCCGGAGGGCTCGAGCGGCGCCGACGCAGCGGCGGCGATCGGGCCGCGGCTGGCGAAGGATGCGCTCGGGATCAAGGTCGACGGCGAGCTCCGCGACCTCGCCGCGCCGCTTCCCGACGGCGCCGAGATCGCCGTGGTGACGTCGAAGAGCAAGGGCGCGGAGGCCGACGACGCGCTCTGGCTCATCCGACACGACGCCGCCCACGTGATGGCGAGCGCTGTGGTCGACCTGTGGCCAGGGACGAAGGTCTCGATCGGCCCGCCGATCGAGGACGGCTTCTATTACGACTTCGAGTTCCCGGACGGCGAGCGACCGAGCGAGGCCGACCTCGAGCGGATCGAGGCGAAGATGGGCGACCACGTCGCTGCCGACGAGGCCTTCGAGCGCGAGGACGTAACGGTCGATGAGGCGCTCGAGCGTTTCCGTGCCGAGGACCAGCCGTACAAGGTCGAGCTGATCGAAGACCTGGTGCGCGACCAGGGCGTCGAGACGGTCTCGCTGTATCGGAATGGCCCGTTCACCGACCTCTGCCGCGGCCCGCACGCCCCCTCGACCGGGCGGATCAAGGCCTACAAGCTGAATTCCCTGGCAGGGGCGTACTGGCGCGGGGACGAGAACCGCCAGATGCTCACCCGCATCTACGGCACCGCCTTCCACTCGAAGGCCGACCTCGACGCCCACGCGGAGCGGCTCGAGCAGGCCCGCGAGAACGACCACCGCAAGCTCGGGCCGCAGCTCGACCTCTTCATGCTGCGCTCGGAGTCGCCGGGGATGCCGTTCTGGCTCCCTCAGGGCACCGTCCTCCTTCGTCTGATCGAGGCCGAGGTCGAGGCACAGCTGCGAAAGCGCGGCTACTCGGAGATCCAGACGCCGGAGGTACTCGACGAGGAGCTTTGGCATCGCTCGGGCCACTGGGACCACTACCGCGAGAACATGTACTTCGTCGACGTCGCCGAGCGCGAGGGCGGCGGCGATCAGCGCCGCTTTGCGCTCAAGCCGATGAACTGCCCGGGCGCATGCCTCGTGTTCGGTTCCCGCCGCCACTCATACCGCGACCTGCCACTTCGCCTCGCCGAGTTCGGCCACGTCTACCGCTACGAGCGCGAGGGCGTGCTCCACGGCCTGCTGCGGGTGCGCGCGTTCACCCAGGACGACGCGCACGTCTATTGCACCCTTGACCAGCTCGTGTCGGAGGTCGACTCCATGTGCGAGATGATCGACGAGCTGTACGCCCGCTTCGGCTTCGGCGACGTCAGCGTCGAGCTCTCGACCCGGCCGGAGAAATCGATCGGTCAGGACGAGGCTTGGGAGCGCGCCGAGGCGGCGCTCGCCGAGGCCCTCGACGGCCAGGGCCGCGATTACCAGCTCAACCCGGGGGACGGCGCTTTCTACGGCCCCAAGATCGACTTCCACGTCACCGACGCCCTCGGGCGCTCGTGGCAGCTCGGCACGGTCCAGGTGGACTTCCAGATGCCCGAGCGCTTCGAGCTCACCTACCAGGGCGAGGACAACGCCGACCACCGGCCCGTGATGCTCCACCGCGCCTGCGTCGGCTCGATGGAGCGCTTCGCCGGCATCCTGATCGAGCATTACGGCGGCCGCTTCCCGCTCTGGCTCGCACCGACTCAGGTCGCCGTTCTGCCGGTCGCCGACCGCCACGCCGACTACGCGCGTCAGGTCGCCGGGGAGCTCGAGTCGGCGGGCGTGCGACTGCGAGTCGACGAGCGCTCGGAGTCGGTCGGACGCAAGATCCGCGACGCGGAGCTCGCCAAGGTGCCGTACATGCTCGTGGTCGGCGACCGCGAGCAGGAAGAGGGAGCGGTTTCCGTTCGCTCTCACGCCGAGGGCGATCAGGGCTCTGCGAGCGTTGCCGAATTTGTGTCGCAAATCGACTCCAGGTGAGCGACCAACAGCTCCTTCAGGTCTGCAACTTCCCCCGCGCGGAGGCGGGCTCGTTCATCCCGTTCATCGCCGAGGTCCTGAGGCGCGCCCAAGCACAAGGATGGCGCGCCAAGGCGGTGTTCACCGATCCGGGATTCGAGCTCCCGTGGCTCGCCGACTTCGAGCGCCAGGGCCTGGAGGCGCACGTCGCGGGCGGGCGAACCCGCCGTGAGCGCGGGCAGGTCCTCGCCGAGTTCATCGATGCCGGCGGTCCCGCGATCCTGCACACCCACTTCACGACCTGGGACGTCGCCGCCGTCCGCGTGGCACGAAGCCGGCCGGACACGCGGGTCTTCTGGCACGTGCACTCGACCCTTCCCACATCGGCTGTGGGCTGGGCACGCAACGCGATCAAGTTCGGCCTCGTCGCTCGCTCCGTCGACCAGATCCTGTGCCCGGCCCCCAACGTGGTCGAGGGGGTCAAGGCGCGCTTCGGCCCCCGCGAGCGCGTCAGCCTCTTTCCGAGTGCGATCGACCTCGCGCAGTTCCCCGCGACGAGCGCCGACGAGCGGCGCCGGGCCCGAGAGGAGCTAGGCATTCCGGCAGGCGCGACGGCACTGCTGCACTTCGGGTGGCATTGGCGCCTGAAGGGCGGGCGGGCCTTTGTGGAAACCGTTCGCAAGCTGGTCGATGCCGGGGGCGAGGGAATCGTCGCGCTCGAGCGCGGCGGTGGCGAGGAGGCGCGTGCCGACGTGGATGCGCTCGGGCTTGGCGACGTAGTCCGCTTCATCGACCCGCTGCCTTCAATCCGGCCGCTCTTCGCGGCCGCCGACGTCGTCGTCTCCTCGAGCGCCTCGGAGGGCATGGCCTACTCGGTCCTGGAGGCACTCGCCTCCGGGGCCCCGGTCGTCGCGACCCGGATTCCGGGCCACGCGCTCATCGGTGAGCACGTCACCGCGTGCCGACTCGCCGGGTCGGCCCCCGAGGCGCTCGCGGCGGCGGTCAGGGAGACGCTCGATCGCGACCCGGCACAGGCATCCGCCGAGCGCGAGCAGGCCAGGATGTGGCTGCAAGATCACCTCTCCGTCGAGGTGCTCGCAGCGCGCCTTCTCGAGCTCTACCGGCCGTCCTTGACCGCGAGATAGGAGCAGTCCTGGACGACCAGGTTGGCGGCGAACCGCGTGAGCCGGTTTCGGCGAACCACCCCGATCGCCCGACCCGGCGGAGTGGTCGTCGAGGCGGCGCGGAGGTCCCAGCGGTCGTGAAGCTCCGTGAACCCGAAGCGGGTCGCCAGCAGCGCAGTTCGCCGGGGGGTGAACCAGTGGTATGCGGGGGCGGATGTGTAGTTCACGAGCGCGGGCCGCTCGCGCACCGCCCAGTCCATGATCCGGCGCTTGACGCCCGCCGGATACCAGGGGAAGAGCGGGAAGTGCCGGATCTCGGCCTGGCGAGGGCAGATTGCGCTCGTCGTATAGAAGTAGAAGGCGCCGCCGGGGCGCAGAACGCGGGCGGCCTCGGCGAAGGCCGCGTCGAGCTCGCCGACGTGCTCGAGGACCGAGAACGCCGTGACGAGATCGAACGCCCCGGCCTCGAACGGCAAGGACTCCGCGGACCCGAGGACGACATGAGTCTGATGCTCGGTGGTCGAGGCGATCTCCCGGGCGGCTCCGACAGCTTCGGGCGATGGATCGACCCCGGTCGCGTCATAGCCGCGCCTCCGAAGCTCAGCCACGTATACGCCCTGCGCCGCGCCGACGTCCAGGATCCGCGCCCCGGCCGCCAGGTCGATGAAGCCCCCGATCCGCCCGAGCAGCGTTCCGACTCGCTCGCGCACCTCCGGGAGGCGGGCGGCGGCCGTTGCCGCATCGAGCCGTTCGATTGCCATGCCGGATCCCCGATCGATCGGGAGCACGATAGAGAAGGCGCGCGCTTCGAAGGGCGGTTGACGTGAGACAGGGTTGGGCGGTCCGCGGGCCCGGTCGGGGGATAGCTGACCAAGCTCGCGGGACCGCCCAGACATCCCTGTCAGCGAACTACTTGCACGGAGGTCCGCGGGTTGGTTTATACCACGGAACAAGTACCTATAAATAGGTAGTTAGAGCCTGAGACCGATCTGTCGCCTGCGCGGCCGCTTTCGGCCGCGTTTCCCACGGCCGTCCGGGCTGCCCTATACTCGGCGGCGATGAGAGGAACCCACAGCCGTCCGCGCCCTAGCCGAACCTAGTGCGCTCCGTGTCCCTCATCCCGTCCCCGCCGTCAACCTTCCCCGGACCGCAGGTAGCTTGACGCTGCTCAGCGCTCGGTATCGATAGTGCCGGTCCCGCGACGTTTCGATCGCAAGCCGCCGGAACGTGATCCGACCCGGATCAACGAACGCATCCGCGTCAACGAGGTCCGCCTCGTCGACGAGGACGGCAGCCAGATCGGCGTAATCAAGACGGACGAGGCGCTGCGGATGGCGACCGAGCGCGATCTCGACCTGGTCGAGGTGGCGCCGGACTCGCGCCCCCCGGTCGCCCGCCTGCTCGACTACTCGAAGTACAAGTACGAGCAGGAACAGAAGGCGAAGGCGGCACGCAAGCACCAGCAGCAGGTGAACGTGCGCGAGATCAAGCTGCGGCCGAAGATCGCTGACCACGACTACGCGACCAAGCGCGGGCACGTCGAACGCTTCCTCAACCACGGCGACAAGGTCAAGGTCACGATCATGTTCCGTGGCCGTGAGCAGGCGCACCCCGAGCGCGGCCGCGCACTGCTCAAGCGCCTCACCGAGGACCTCGGCGAGCTCGCCGTGATCGAGCAGAACCCGCAGCAGGAGGGGCGCAACATGCACATGATGCTCGCGCCCTCCCAGTCGGTGCTGGCGAAGGTTCGCGAGGAGCGCCAGCAGGGCGCAGCGGCCGACGAAGCACCGCAGCAGGAAGCACCGCAGCAGGAAGCACCGCAGCAGGAAGCACCGCAGAGAAGCACCGCAGCAGGAAGCACCGGCCGCCGCCGAGTCGTGAGCCGGACGCAGATCCCGGTTTTCGACGTCCGGGTCGAGGACGAGGACGTCGAGGCAGTCGTCGAAGTGCTGCGCTCGGGCTGGCTGACGATGGGTCCTCGCACCGAGGAGTTCGAGTCGCTCTGGGCCGAGCGCACGGGTGCGAAACACGCGATCGCGCTGGCGAACTGCACCGCCTCACTCCATCTTGCCTGCCTCGCCGCCGGCGTCGGACCGGGCGACGAGGTGATCGTCCCACCGTTGACATTCGTGGCCACGGCCGCCGCCGTTCGCTACTGCGGAGCGACGCCCGTGTTCGCCGACATCGTCGGCGACGGGGACCTCGGGATCGACGTGGCGGCCGTCGAGGCGCGCATCGGGCCGAAGACCAAGGCGGTGCTTCCCGTCCACTTCGCCGGCTACCCGGTGGCGATCGATGCGCTCGCGGCGCTCTGCCGAGATCGGGACGTGGTGCTGATCGAGGACGCCGCCCACACGCCCGGCGTCGGCGTGAAGAACGGCATGCTCGGGACCTTCGGCGCCGCCGGCTGCTTCAGCTTCTTCTCGAACAAGGTGCTCGGCGTGGGGGAGGGCGGCGCGCTCGTCACCGACGACGACGACATCGCCGCGGAGGTGCGCTCGCGCCGCAGCCACGCGATGACCTCGGGCACCTGGGATCGGCACCGCGGCCACTCGGAGACCTACGACGTGAACGCGGTCGGCTTCAATTACCGAATCGACGAGTGCCGCGCCGCGATGCTGATCTCGCGGATGCGACGGCTCGAGGACGACCTGCGCCGCCGGCGCGAGCTCGTCGCGCGCTACCGCGACCTCCTCGCGGGCGTCGACGGCGTGACGGTCGCGTACGAGGACTTCGATCTCGAGGCTCCTCCGGCTACCTGATGCTTGTGCTCCTCGACGACGCGGAGCGCCGCCCCGACCTGCGGGTCACGCTGCGCGAGGAGCTCGGCGTCCAGACCACGGTCTTCCCCGGCGTCCATCGGCTGAGCGCCTACGCGGGGCGGAGTCCGACTCGTTGCCGAAGGCCGACGCTGCGGCGGCTGCTCATCTCGTCTTGCCGCTCTACCCGCACATGGACGACGATGCGCCGGCGCGCGTCGTCACCGCGCTGAGCTCAGCGCCGTAGGGCAGTCGTAGCCAAGCCGGCGCGCTACCGCCGCTCGGCGTCGAACTCGAGCTCGACCCGGAGTGAGCCCGACGCCGTCGGGTTGAGGAGCTTCGCGGCGATGGCGCGAGGCGGATAGGCGGTGAGCTTGCCGCGTTTGCCCGCCGGGAGCTTCACCTTGTCGCGGCCGATCGGGCCGGCGAAGCCCATCCGCCGCGGCGCGGATCCCCGAGCGATCACCTTCAGGTGGACGACGCAGTCCGCTGTGCATCGCACACGTCCCCCGGCGCCGTGTCTGACCAGCCCGGACGCCGACCGGGGGATTCGCGTGTGGAGGACGGAGAGCTCGAGCGCAGGTTCATTGTCAGCCTCGCCATCCGGAGGACCCGAGGAGAGCGGCGGAAGGACGGTGATCCTTCGCACCGCCGGAGTGGGATCCGTCATGAACCCGACCGCGCGGACCCGGAACTCGTGGTCGCCGGGCGCGAGCGGCGGCACTGTGAACGGCGATGCGCACGGCTCCCAGGGCCGGTTGTCGAGGGCGCATTCGAAGGTTGTCCCCGGAACGTCAGCGCTGAACGAGAACGTCGGGGTCGGATCCTCTGTGCTGCCTGCTGGGCCGGACGTGATCGTCGTCTCGGGCATCGCGCCGGTCTTTACCACCATCTTGCCCTGGTTCGGGTAGGCGATGTCAGGCCCGCCATCGTCGTCGAAATCACCCACCGTCACGGGGCCGGCTGTGAGGCCAGAGTTCGGTGGCGCGCCCGCGTGCCTGAACGCGACGTTGCGAAAGGAGTTCCCGAGGGCAAAGGTCTCGCCCGGGTGTGGGGCTACCCCGGCGATCACGTCGCTTCGCCCATCCAGGTTCAGGTCCGCGACGGTCGCTGGGTACGCGCCGGCGGTGTCATCCGGAGTCTGGACGAGGCCCGAGAACCTGCCATCGCCGGTGCCCCAATGGATTCGCAACTGGCGGTGGCCCTGGGCCGACGAGGACGTTGAAATCAAGTCGTTCACTCCATCGGCGTCGAGGTCGCCCAGGGCCATTGCCTCGGTACGTGCGCTCTCAATCTGGGCGTCGACCTGCGTGAACTTTCTCGCGCCGCCGCCGAGAAGGCTGACGATCGGCCCGTTCCCGGTGCTGTCGTGGGCTGCGACTGCGAGATCGGCGCGGAGCCGCCGTCGATGGAGCCAGCATCGACCCTCCGCACAGAAGCCCCCGCCGGCAGATCAAGTGGCGTGACTACGGGAGGCCCAAAGTTCCCCTCGCCGTCACCCGGCCGGAGATTGATGGCCCTCGCGGTATTCGAGACGATGTCCGCCTTCTGGTCCCCGTCAAAATCAGCGACCGCGCGCGGAGCCTGCCCATTCGCGTCGTACGTCCCGGCGAACGTGTATGAGAGCGTGCCCGTGCCGAGGTAGATGGCCAGCCTGTCAGCGAGATCGGGGGTGTACGTCACCAGGTCGATGTGGGCGTCGTCGTTGAGGTTCGCCGCGATGAGCGAGCGAAAAGAACCTGCAACCGCCGGCTGCGGCGCCGCGAAGTTCGCGCCGCCGAGGCCCCGGCTGACGACTACGGGTGCTAACAAGAAAGGTCCGTAGCCATTGCGGCCCAGAAGGTCGACGTGACCATCCTGGTCGACGTCGGTTGCCACCACGTCGCTGAGCGTCCAGCCATAAGTGTTCGCGGTCGAATACGGGTAGCCCACAACTGCCGATGCGGTTGCGGGAACGGCTGCGACTGTGAGAACCGCAAGCCCCAAGAGCGTGAGCACTCGTGCTATCTGGCCAAACGGGCGGACCTCCATCACCGCGGCTCGGCGTCGAACTCGAGCTCGACCCGGAGTGAGCCCGACGCCGTCGGGTTGAGGAGCTTCGCGGCGATGGCGCGAGGCGGATAGGCGGTGAGCTTGCCGCGTTTGCCCGCCGGGAGCTTCACCTTGTCGCGGCCGATCGGGCCGGCGAAGCCCATCCGCCGCGGCGCGGATCCCCGAGCGATCACCTTCAGGTGGACGACGCAGTCCGCTGTGCATCGCACACGTCCCCCGGCGCCGTGTCTGACCAGCCCGGACGCCGACCGGGGGATTCGCGTGCGGAGGACGGAGAGCTCGAGCGCAGGTTCATTGTCAGCCTCGCCATCCGGCGGGATCGGCGGAACTGGGGCAACGGGCGGATCCCCGGAGAGCCGCGGAAGGACGGTGAACCTTCGCTTTGCCGGCGTCGGATCGGTGAGGAAGCCGACCGCGCGGACGCGGAAATCGTGAACGCCGACGTCTAGAGGCGGCACCGTGAGCGGCGACGCGCAGGGCTCCCAAGGCCGTTCGTCAAGCGCGCAGTCGAACGTGGTCCATGGGATGTCGGCACTGAATGCGAACGCTGGGGTTGAATCGTTGGTGACGTCTGCTGGACCGGACGTGATCGTCGTTTGGGGCATCGCGCTCGTCTTCACCAGCGTCTTGCCTTGGCTCGGATAGGCGATGTCGGGCCCACCGTCGTTGTCGAAGTCCCCCACGGTCACTGGTCCGGTCGTCGGGGCGGAACCAAGAGGGCCGTCCTCGTATGCGAAATCGACGTAGCGGTACGGGTATCCGAGGGCAAGGGTCGCGCCGGGGAACGGACTGACGCCGGCGATCACGTCACTTTGCCCGTCCAGGTTCAGGTCCGCGATTGTTGGGGGGTACGCGCCGTCGTTGTCATTCGGGGTGTAGGTCAGGCCCGAGAATGTGCCGTCGCCGTCACCCCAGTGGATCCGCAGCATGGCGTGGCTCTGGGCCGACGAGGCTGTCGTGATCAGATCGTTCGCCCCGTCCGCGTCCAAGTCACCCAGGGCGATCGCGTTGGTGCCTCCACTCTCGACTTGGGCGTCAACCTGCGTGAACGTCCCAGAGCCGCCGCCCAGCAGGCTGAGGATCGGCCCCTGCGCGGTCAGGGTGTCGTAGACGACGACGGCGAGATCGGCGTAGGCGTCGCCGTTGATGAATCCCGCGCCGAGGTACCACCCACTCTTCGGGAGATCCGAAACTGGCAGGTCTAGCGGCGTAGTCGACGGCGCTCCGAAACCGCCCTCCCCGTCACCGGGTCGGAGAACGACGACTTGACCGTCGACCGAGAGAACGGAGAGGAGCGCTATGTCGTCGTCGCCGTCCCCGTCGAAATCGGCGAGCGCGATCGACCGCCGGGTCGCAGCGGCGTCGTAGGTCCCGGCGTGGGTGAACGCGAGCGAGCCGGTGCCCAGGTAGATCTGGAGAGCTGCGTCGGAGCCGGCGGTGCGAGTCACGAGATCCACGTGGCCATCGTCGTTCAGGTCCGTCGCGAGCGACCGGTCGAACTGGCCAGCGACGACCACCTGTGGTGGAGCGAAGCTTGCCTGACCGAGCCCGCGGCTGACGACGATGGCAGACGGCTTCGGATCGTCAAAGCTCCCGCCGTCTCGACCCAGGAGGTCTACCTGACCATCCCGGTCGACGTCGGTTGCCGCCGCGTCATCGACAGTCCAGTCGTACGTGTTTGCGGTCGCGTACGGATAGCCCTCGGTTGCGGTCGCGGCTGCGGGAACAACTGCGACTGTGAGGACGGTGATCCCCGAGAGCGCTAGCCCTCGCACCGTCAGTCCTACCGGGCGGACCTCCATGCGGGAGAGACCGTATCCGCCTCAGGTGAAGCCGCTATGAGAAAGCCGTGAGAACGCTCTTACGAAAGCGGGGTGAAAGCGCTCCGTCCGTTTGCTCGCAGGCTGTCTGCTTCAATAACACGCTCTCATGCCCAAGATGAAGACCCACTCGGGCGCGAAGAAGCGCTTCAAGAAGACCGCGAACGGCAAGATCAAGGCCCGGCGCGCGTATTCGAGCCACATCCTCGAGAAGAAGTCGCCGAAGCGCAAGCGCCGCATGGCGAGCCCTAAGTTCGTCTCCGACGCCGATAAGAAGCGTGCCCGCGAGCTGCTCGGAGGCAAGCGGTGAGCCGCGCCACCAATGCCGTCGCTCGCAAGCGGCGCAAGAAGAAGGTCCTCAAGCAGGCGAAGGGCTACTACGGGCGCAAGCACTCGAGCTACCGGCTCGCGAACGAGCAGGTCATGCGCTCCGGCTACTACGCCTACCGCGACCGGCGGGTGCGTAAGCGCGACATGCGCAAGCTCTGGATCGTGCGGATCAACGCCGCCGCCCGCCGCGAGGGCATGAGCTACTCGCAGTTGATGCACGGCCTCTCCGAGGCCGGCGTCGAGGTCAACCGCAAGATGCTCGCGGACATCGCCGTGCGCGACCCCGAGGCGTTTCGACGTTTTACCGAGCAAGCCCGGGAGGCCGTGGCGGCCTGAGGCAACCCTCGACCGCCAACCAGACTTCACCGGGCGTCCGAGAGGGCGCCCTTTTTGTTTACAGAACGGATAGATCACCAGCAAGGACAACGAGAAGCTCAAGCTGATCCGCAAGCTCGCGGATCGCAAGCACCGCGAGCGCGAGGGGCTGTTCGTCGCCGAGGGCGAGGACCTGGTCGAGGCCGCGGCCGCCGCAGGGGTGGAGGCCGAGTTCGTGCTGCGCTCCGGCGAGGATGTCGAGCCGGCGCTGCTCGACGGGGTCAGCGCGCTCGGGTCGGGCACGCGGGTGCTCGGCGTGTACCGGCAGCATCCGCCTCCCTCGGTCGACGGCTTCCGCGTCTACCTGCATGGCGTCGGCGATCCGGGAAACGTCGGAGCGATCATCCGGACGGCGCATGCGCTCCTCGATGCGCCCGTGATCGTCGGGCCCGGATCGGCGGATCCGTTCTCGCCGAAGGCGGTGCGCGCGAGCATGGGCTCGATCTTCGCTTCGACCCCGATGATCGGGAGCCTCGCCGGTCTTCCGGCTCCGCTTGTAGGCCTGGTCGCACACGGCGGCGAGCCCCCGGACGACGAGCCGGTCGGTGCTCTGGTCGTTGGCGCAGAGCGAGAAGGTCTTCCAGCCGACGTCGTGGGCGCGTGCGACAGGCTGTGGACGATTCCACTCCGCGGAAGCGCCGAGTCGCTGAACGTGGCCGCATCGGCTGCGATCGCCCTCGGGCGGATATCGTCGGCGACCCTCGACGAGGCCTGATGTGACGACCCTGGAGAAGATCGAGAACCTGCGGACCGAGGCGTCGGCGGCGATCGCCGCCGCGACCGACGCCTGCCGCGCTCGAGGAGCTGCGGGTGCGGTTCCTCGGCCGGAAGTCCGAGCTGACCTCGATCCTGCGCGGGATCGCCGACCTGGAGCCCGCTGAGCGCGGGCCCGTGGGCAAGGCGGCGAACGAGGCCCGACAGTCACTCGAGGCCGAGCTCGGGGACCGCTCGACGGAGCTCGAAGGGGCCGAGCTGGAGCGCTCCCTCGCCGCCGGCGCGATCGACGTGACCCTTCCGGGCGCCCCGCCGGCGCCGTCCGCGGCCCAGAACCTGCTCGTCCGCACACAACGCGAGATCGAGGACGTCTTCGCCGGCCTCGGCTACCAGGTGCTCGAGGGTCCGGAGGTCGAACTCGACTACTACAACTTCACTGCCCTAAACCACCCGCCCGGCCACCCGGCGCGGATGGCGCAGGACACGTTCTACGTCGACCCGGAAACGGTCGAGCTGCCGGCCGGGCCCGAGGACGTGGTCTTGCGGACGCACACGTCGCCGATGCAGGTGCGAGCGATGGAGGCTCAAGAGCCGCCGATCATGATCGTGGTGCCGGGGCGCTGCTACCGCTCGGACCCGTTCGACGCCACGCACAGCCCCGTCTTCCACCAGGTCGAGGGGCTCGCCGTCGGCGAGGACATCACGCTCGCCGACCTCAAGGGCACGCTCGACGCGCTCGCCCGCGGCATCTTCGGGCCCGAGCGCGAGACGCGCTTTCGCCCCGGCTTCTTCCCCTTCACCGAGCCCAGCGTCGAGGTCGACGTCTCCTGCTTCGGTTGCGGCGGCACCGGCCGCCTGCCCGACGGGTCGCGCGACCCACTGTGCAAGGGCGTCGGGTGGATCGAGATCCTCGGCTCGGGGATGGTCGACCCGAACGTGTTCGGCTTCGTGCGCGAGAACGGTTATGACCCGGAGCGCGTCCAGGGCTTCGCGTTTGGCATGGGGATCGAGCGGATCGCGATGCTCAAGCACGCGATCCCGGACCTGCGCAAGTTCTTCGAGAACGACGTCCGCGTCCTGAGGCAGTTCCGATGAAGGTTCCGTACTCCTGGCTCTCCGAGCTCTGCGATCCCGGGCTCTCGCCCGAGGAGATCGGCGCGACCCTGTCGATGCACTCGATCGAGCTCGAGCGGATCTCGCAGTCCGGCGCTCCGAGCGGCGAGGGGTTCGTCGTCGGCAAGGTGCGCTCCGCCGAGCAGCATCCGAACGCCGACCGGTTGAGCGTGTGCGAGGTCGACACCGGCGAGGGCGCGCGGACGATCGTCTGCGGGGCGCCGAACGTCGCAGCCGGGCAGACCGTCGCGGTCGCGCTCCCGGGCGCCGTGCTGCCCGACGGGACGAAGCTGGGCAAGGCGAAGCTGAGGGGGATCGAGTCGAACGGAATGATCCTGTCCGAGCAAGAACTGGAGCTGGGTGACGACCACGACGGGATCATGGTCCTCCCGGACGGCGCGGCACCCGGGACCGAGCTTGCCGAGATGTTCGCCGTCTCCGACCCGGTGATCGAGCTCGAGCCGACGTCGAACCGGGTCGACTGCTTCGGCGTCTACGGGGTCGCGCGCGAGCTGCACGCGGTCACCGGCGCTGAACTGGCGCCCGCGCCATGGGACGGCGACGCCGAGGCGGCGGGTGAGGGCAACGTCGAGGACTACGCCTCGGTCACCGTCGAGGCTCCCGACCTCTGTCCCCGCTTCAGCGCCCGCGTCTTCACCGACGTGACGATCGGACCGTCGCCGCCCTGGTTGAAGGCCCGCCTCCGAGGCGCCGGGATGCGGCCGATCAACAACGTCGTCGACATCACCAACTACGTGATGCTCCTCACCGCGCAGCCGCTTCACGCCTTCGACCTCGACAAGGTGCCGAGTGGGGAGATCATCGTCCGCACGGCGCGCGAGGGGGAGAAGATGACCACGCTCGACGGCGTCGAGCGCAGCTTCGACACCGACGCGATGCTCGTCTGTGACCGCGACGGGCCCACCGGCGTGGCCGGGATCATGGGCGGCCAGGTCTCGGAGGTCAGCGACTCGACGACCCGCGTGCTGCTCGAGGTCGCGACCTGGAATGGGGTCAACATCCTGCGCACCTCGCGCAACCTCGGGCTGCGCTCCGACGCGTCGAACCGAAACGAGAAGCAGCTTCACCCCGAGTTGGCGCTGCGCGCGCAGCGGGTCGCGTCCAAGCTGATCGTCGAGCTCTGCGGAGCGAAGCTCGTGCCGGGGACCATCGACGCGGCGGGGGAGATCCCCGACCGCCACCGGATCCGCCTGCGCGGCGAGCGCGTCGAGCGCCTGCTCGGGATCGAGATCCCGGCCGACGCCCGGGCCGAGTACCTGCGCCGGCTGGGCTTCGAGGTCGAGGACGGCGGCGACGACGTCGAGGCCACCGTGCCCTATCACCGCCACTACGACGTCACCCGCGAGGTCGATCTCGTCGAAGAGGTCGGCCGTATCCACGGCTACGCGAAGCACCTTCCCGCGACGCTGCCCGAGATCGTCCGCGCCGGCGGACTGAGTCTCGACCAGCGCCTGCGCCGGCGAGTCGAGGACACCGCGCGCGACCTCGGCTTCGATCTGATCGTGTCGCTGAGCCTCGTCGACCCGGAGTTTCCGCAGCGGCTGCGGATCCCGGCTGACGATCCGCGCGCCCAGCTCATCGGGATCACCAACCCGCTCTCGCGCGATCACTCGGTTCTTCGCACCACGCTCCTGGTGGGGCTCTTGGACGCCGCGCGCTACAACCTCGCCCACGGGGCGGAGCATGTGCGGCTGGCCGAGTCCGGGCGCGCCTATCTTCGAGCGGGCGACGCTCATCCCGGAGCCCTCGGCGGCACCTTCCCCGGCAACGACCCGGCTCCGGCGTACGAGCCTTCGCGGATCGCCTGCATTGCGAGCGGAGCGGTGCCGGGCGGCTGGCGCGGGGACCCGATCGAACCCGACTTCCACGTCCTCAAGGGCGCGCTCGAAGGAATCGTCGGCCAGCTCGGCTGCTCCCTGGACGTCGAGGAGGCGACCGAGCCGTTCCTGAGCCCGGGCCGCGCCGCGCGGATCAGCGTGGACGGAAGCCCGGCCGGCTGGATCGGCGAGATCCACCCGCTCGTGTGTCGCGCATGGGATCTGGAGGCCGCGGCGGCGTTTGAGCTCGATCTCGGGCCCCTTGTGTTCGCTTCGCCGGCGGGTCGCGAGCACTACGAGGACGTGATCTCCTACCCCGCCGTTCATCAGGATCTGGCGTTGATCGTGCCCGAGCAGGTCGAGGCGGCACGGGTCACCGCGGCCATCGGGGAGGGCGGGGGTGAGCTGCTGCGCTCCGTCGAGGTCTTCGACGTCTACCACGGAGAGCAAGTAGGAGAGGGCTCGAAGAGCCTCGCCCTGCGGCTCGAGTTCCGCGCTCGTGACCGCACCCTCACCGACGAGGAGGTCGGCGCGGTACGTGAGCGGATCAAGGAGAAGCTCGCCGAGATCGGAGGATCGCTCCGTGAGTGAGACCCGCGTCGTCGTCGCGGGCGCCTCCGGCTACTCGGGCGCGCTCGCCGCCGAGCTCGTCGACCGCCACCCGCGGCTCGAGCTCGCCTACGCGACCTCACGCTCGCACGCCGGCAAGCGGCTGAACGAGCTGTACCCACGGCACCGCTCGCGGATCGAGCTCACCGAGCTCGACCTCTCCGAGCTCGAGGACGTCGAGGCCGCCATCGTCGCCTACCCGCACGCCGCGGCGACGCCGGTGGTTGCCGGGATGCGCGGGCTCGGGATCACGGTGGTCGACCTCTCAGCCGACTTCCGCCTCGTCGACGCCGCGACGTACGAGCTCTGGTACGGGCCCCACGGGGACCCGGACCTGCTCGAGAACGCCGTCTACGGCCTCACCGAGCTCGACCGGGAGCGGATCCGCAGCGCCGAGCTCGTCGCGAACCCGGGGTGCTATCCGACCGCTGCGCTGCTCGCGCTCGCGCCGCTGGCGGAGCGCCGGCTGATCGAGGCGGTCGTCGTCGACGCGAAGTCGGGCGTTTCCGGAGCCGGGCGGGACGGGGGAGAGGGCACCTCGTTCGCCACCGTGACCGAGAACGTGACGCCTTACGGCCTGGGCGGCCACCGCCACCAGCCGGAGATGGAGCAAGAGCTGAAGCGGATGGGAGCCGACGTGCCCGTCGCGTTCTTCCCCCATCTGCTCCCGATCGACCAGGGCCTCCTCGCGAGCTGTTACGTCGACCTGACCGAGCCGCTGGGTGAAGCCGATCTCCAGACCCTCTACAACGACCGCTATGCGGACGAGCCGTTCGTAGAGGTGGTGGATCAGGCGCCGGGAGTGCGCGAGGTGCGCGAGACCAACCTCTGCCGTGTGCACGCGATCTCCGTGGGCGAGACCCGCGTCGCCGCCTTCGCAGTCATCGACAATCTCTGGAAGGGCGCCGCCGGACAGGCAATTCAGAACCTCAACCTGATGCTCGGGTTCGACGAAGCGGAAGGCCTCTCGTGAGCTTCTTCCGCTCACGCTGGGTCGACGCGCCGGCGGGCGTCGAGGAACTCGATCCGGCCGGGTTGGCGCCCGGGTTTCGCGCGGGGACGGCCGCCTGCGGGCTGAAGGATGCAGGAAGTACCGATGTCGGCGTGGTGGTCTGCGATGCCGAGGAGGTGCGCTCAGCCGTGCTCCTGACCAAGAACGCCGCCGCGGCCGCGCCGGTCCGGGTCTGCCGCGAGGACTGTGATCGCGACTCCGTGCGCGCGGTCGTCGTCAACTCGGGGAACGCCAACGCGGCGACCGGCGAGCAGGGCTATGCCGACGCGCTGGCAATGCGCGACGCGACGGCCATCGAGCTCGGCGTCGAGCCTCGCTCGGTCGCCGTCGCGGAGACCGGGGTGATCGGCGTGCCGCTCGAGATCGATGCCGTGCTCGGTGGAATCGCGGCCGCTGCGGGCGGGCTCTCGGAGACCGGCGGCGAGTCTTTCGCCGAGGCGATCATGACCACGGATCGGGGGCCGAAGCGATGCTCCGTCCGCGCCGGCGGCGTGACCGTCTCCGCCCAGGCGAAGGGCGCGGGGATGATGCAGCCGGGCTTCGCGACCATGCTCTGCTTCGTGCAGACCGACGCTGTCATCCAGGACGCCGACGCTGCCCTGCGGCGCGCGGTCGCGAGCTCGTTCGAGCGGATCACCGTCGACGGGCAGATGAGCACAAACGACACGGTGGTCCTCCAGGCCACCGGTGCGTCCGGGGCCCCGCTGCCCGACGGGCTCCTGGAGGCCGTCTGCCTCCAGCTCGCGCTCGAGATCGCCGCCGACGGCGAGGGCGCGACGCGGGTGGGGCGGATCGAGGTCCGTGGCGGCGCTGACGACGCAGAGGCGGAGCTGGTCGCGCGCACGATCGCCAACTCCCCGCTGGTCAAGACCGCCCTGCACGGCCGCGACCCGAACTGGGGGCGCATTGCGCAGGCCGCCGGGATGGCGCTCGCCGGTGAGGACATCGGCGAGCTCGGTCCGGATGTGATCGACGCGGGCGAGCTCGCGGCCGAGACGCCTGAGGCGGAGATCGCGCTGGAGCTCGACCGCGGCCCCGGCTCCGCCCATGTCTACTTCTCCGACCTCACCCGTGAGTACATCGCCATCAACGCGGACTACACAACGTGACCACCTCCGTCGAGACACTTCTCGAGGCGCTGCCCTACATCCGGGAGTTCCACGGGCGCACCGTCGTGATCAAGTACGGCGGGGCCGCGATGACCGACGACGCGCTTCGCGACGGCTTCGCGACCGACGTCGTCCTCCTCAAATACGTCGGCCTCAACCCGGTGATCGTCCACGGCGGCGGCCCCGACATCACCACCTACATGGAGCGCTTGGGGATGGAGGTCCGGTTCGTCGAGGGGATGCGGGTCTCGGACGCGCAGACGGTCGAGGTCGCGAAGATGGTCCTGCTCGGCAAGGTGAACGCCGACATCGTCATGCGCCTCAACCGCCACGGCCAGCCCGCCGTTGGGCTCTCGGGTGAGGACGGGACGCTGTTCGGCATCTCGCCGCACGAGAAGGCAGAGGAGGTCGGCTTCGTCGGCCAGATCGAGCGGGTCGACGTGGACGTCCTCAACCACATCGCGGAGGACTACATCCCGGTCGTCGCGTCGGCCGGGGCCGATCGGGACGGCAACTCGATGAACGTCAATGCGGACACGGCGGCCGGCAAGGTCGCGGCCGCGCTCGGCGCCCACAAGGCGATCTTCCTCACCGATGTCCCCGGCTGGCTCGCGGATCCGGCCGACCCCGAGTCGCTCACCTCGCGCGCGAGCATCGACGAGGTCGAGGCCGCTCTCGCCGGGATCGAGGGCGGCATGCGCCCGAAGCTCGCCGCCTGCGTCGACGCGATCCGCGGCGGCGTCGGCTCGGCCCACATCATCGACGGCCGCCGCCCGCACTCGCTCCTGCTCGAGCTCTTCACCCGGGCCGGGATCGGGACGATGATCACGCCGTGACCGAGCTCGCGGAGCTCCAGGGTCTCGAAGCCCGGTACGCGATGCCGACGTACAAGCGGGCGCCCGTCGAGTTCGTCCGTGGCGAGGGCTGGCGGATCTGGGACTCGGACGGCAAGGAGTACCTCGACTTCTTCGCCGGGCTCTCCGTTCACAACGCCGGTCACTGCCACCCGCGAATCGTCGAGGCGATCCGCGACCAGGTCGGTCGCCTGGCCGGCTCCTCGAACCTCTACTACTCCGAGCCGGCGCTGCGGCTCGCCGAGCGACTCTCCGAGTCGAGCCTCGGCGGCAAGGTGTTCCTCGCCAACAGCGGCGCGGAGGCGAACGAGGGCGCGATCAAGTTGGTCCGAAAGCACGCGCACGGGCGTGGCATGGAGGAGCCGGAGATCGTCGTCCTCGAGGACGCCTTCCACGGACGTACGCTCGGCGCCCTCGCGGCGACCCCGAAGCTCGCCCGCGACGATCTCTTCGGACCGCTCCCGCGTGGCTTCGTCCCCGTCTCTCGGGACGACCCGGCCGCGCTGCGCGACGCCGTAGGGGAGCGCACCGCCGCGGTGATGCTCGAGCCGATCCAGGGCGAGGCCGGGATCTTCCCGATTGCCGACGAGGTGATCTCCGCGGCCCGCGAGGCGTGCGACGAGGTCGGGGCGCTGCTCCATTTCGACGAGGTCCAGACCGGGATGGGGCGGACCGGGACGCTCTGGGCGTACGAGCAGCTGCCGGCGCGCCCGGACGTGCTCACGAGCGCAAAGGCGCTCGGCGGCGGGCTCCCGGTCGGCGCCATCGTCACCAGCCGCGAGCTCGGCGACGCCCTCGAGCCCGGCGAGCACGGAACCACCTTCGGCGGCGGGCCGGTTACGGCATCTGCAGCGCTGGCAGCGCTCGAGGTGGTCGACGATCCCGATCTGCTCGCGAGCGCGACGGCCGCCGGGGAGTCGTTCCGCGCCGGGCTCGCCGAGCTCGAGGCGATCGTCGAGGTGCGCGGGCGCGGGCTGATGGTAGGCGCCACGCTCGCCCACGGCTACGACGCCGCGGAGGTCGGCGCGCGGGCGCTCGATGCCGGCCTCGTGATCAACGTCCCCGGCGAAAGCATGCTCCGGTTCCTGCCACCACTGACGATCGGCCAGGCCGAGGTGGACGAGGCGCTCGAGCGGCTGGCGCGCGCACTGGCGCACTAGTCCTGCCAGGGGCCCCAGGGTCGTGAGTGCATCCAGGCCGACCTGCGCTTGCGCGATTCGCGAGCATGAAACTCGTCGCTGAGCCGCCGGCCCTCTCCAGTGGCGGTGAGGTCTCCCGGCGCCCATGCGAGCGCCGTGAAAGCGGGCAGGAGCATGGCGACGGGCAAGCTACGACGGGTGATCACCGCGATCTCCCCGTCCTCTTCCGCGCGCCGCACCACCGTTGAGACGCTGCGATTGAGCTCCGTCAGCGACACCTCAACCAGAGGCCACGGACCGCGCCGCGGGTCCGGCAGGAGGGGTGGTGGGGCGTATCGTCCGTCCATCAGGTCACCGGCGGTACGGCTCTCCGCAACTACGTAGGTTCGGAGAGCCCCGTCGGCGGGTCCATCATGTCTCCCCGCGCCGCATCATTGACGGCGTAAATACGCTGAGTTCCGCTCTCGAGCGCGCCAGAACGAGCAGCGAGGCAATCGCACCCGCCGTGCGGGACTCTCCCCAACTACGTAGTTTCGGAGAGGCGCCGTGGGCAACCTGGCGCCTGCCGCCGCCGCTCACCTGAATAGACTCGCGCGCCGATGCACGAGGACCCGACACGGCGGATGGACGTGCCCGACCCGAACGATCCCAACGACCCATACGGGCGTGGGACCGGCCAGGAGCCACCGGACGGCGGCGGGATGAGCACCGGCGCAAAGGCCGCGATCGTGCTCCTGATTGCGGCCGTCCTGGGCCTTGGTGCGGCGCTGATCGTCGTCGCTTCCGACGAGGAGGACGCGGGTCCTGACGCCGAGCCGAGCACGAGCTCGACCACGAGCTCCTCGACCACCACCAGCTCGACCACGACCGAGCCGACGACGAGCTCCACCACGGCGACGAGCACGACGTCGACCACCACGGAGCCGACCACAACCACCACGGCAACCGAGGAGACCTCGACCTCGACCTCGACCACGTCGACCTCGACCGTCACCGACCTCGGGACGATCACCGAGGGCGGCGGCACCGAGGCGCCGTAGAGCCTCCATCCTCGCGGGACTGCCGATGCGCGTCCTGATCGTCAGCCAGTACTTCGCCCCCGAGCTCCACGCACCGTCGCTGCGCCTGGAGCCCATCGCTGCCGGGCTCGCCGCCGCGGGCCACGACGTCGAGGTTCTCTGCGGGGTGCCGAACCATCCGGACGGTGTGGTTCAGCCCGGCTTCGAACGCCGCTGGCGGGTGCGGAGGAAGGCCGGCGGCTACAGCGTCACCCACGTGTGGCTTCGGGCGCGCCCGCCGGCTTCGACGAGCGCGCGCTTGGGCGCCTACGCCTCGTTCGTCGCCTCGGCCTCGCTCCAAGGGACCTTCGCATCGCGACCCGACATCGTCTTCGCCTCCTCGCCGCCGCTGCCGACGGGCCTGGTCGGCGCGCTGCTCGCGAGCCGGTTTCGCGTGCCGCTCGTCCTCGACATCCGGGACCTCTGGCCCGAGGTCGCGGTCGCCCTCGGCGAGCTCGCCCCCGGCCGCGCCTTGCGTGCGGCAGAGGGCCTCGAGCGGTGGCTCTATCGGCGGGCGGATGCCATTACGACACCGACGGAGCCGTTCAGCCGACATATCTCGTCGATCGCGCCGCCGGGTGCCCGGGTGGCCGTGATCGCCAACGGCACCCGGCAGGAGTGGCTCGACGCCGGCGAGGCGGCGCCCGACCGGAGCGCGCTCGGAATCGATCCGGGGCCGTTCGTCTGGACCTATGCCGGCAACACCGGGCTCTCTCAGGACCTCGACACGGCGATCGAGGCCTCGCGAATCCTCGGCGCCGAGTACCGGCTCCTCATCCTCGGTGGCGGCTCGGCGCGGGCGCGGGTCGAGCAGCAAGCCGGGATGCGCGCTCCCGAGACGACCGTCTTGCGAGCCGCGGTCCCACCCGAGGAGGCCATGCGGGTCATGCGAGCCTCCGACGCACTCCTGGTTCCGCTGGCGGACCGGGAGGAGCTAGGGCGCTCGGTCCCGGTGAAGCTTTACGACTCGTGCGCGATCGGGCGCCCTGTGATCGTCGCCGCGCCGGGTGAGGCCCGTCGACTTGCGGAGCAGGCAGAGGCGGCGCTCGTCGTGCCGCCCGGCGACCCCTCCGCCCTCGCGGAAGCGGTCCGCCGGCTTCGCTTCGAGCCCGAGCTTGCCGCCGCCCTCACCGAACGCGGCCGCGCGTTCGCGCGGGAGCATCTGCGTGAGCGCGAGGTGAGTCGGCTCGAGCGCCTGCTGCGCGACCTGGTACGCGCGGCTAACCTGCCGAGCCGATGAGCTCAGAGGCGCGAACCGCACTGGTGGTCGGCGGGGCCGGGTACGTCGGCAACGTGCTCGTTCGGCGCCTGCTCGCGCGCGGCTACGGCGTGCGCGTGCTCGACCGGCTGATCTTCGACCACGGTGAGGCGATCGCCGCGCTGTTCGAGGACGATCGATTCGAGTTCATGCACGGCGATCTCCGAGATCCCGCGACCGTCGACGCGGCGCTCGAGGGAATCACGGACGTTGTCCTCCTCGCGGGGCTCGTCGGCGATCCGATCACGAAGACGTACCCGGAGCTCTCCGACGCGATCAACGTCGACGGGTGCACGACCGTGCTGGAGCGCCTCGAGGCCGGTGGGATAGAGCGAATGGTCTTCACGTCTACCTGCAGCAACTACGGGCTGCGCGAAACGGACGAGCCGGCGACGGAGACTTCGGAGCTCGCCCCGGTGTCTCTCTACGCACGCCAGAAGGTCGCGATCGAGGAGCGCATCCTGGCGCTCCGCGGCACGGTGGACTTGACGCCGACGGTGCTCCGGATCGCGACGGCGTACGGACTCTCGCCGAGGATGCGGTTCGATCTGACGATCTCCGAGTTCACGGCAACGATGGCGTCCGGCGAGGAGCTCGTCGTCTACGACGCCGACACGTGGCGGCCCTACTGCCACGTCATCGACATCTCCGACGCGGTGATCTCGGTACTGGAGGCTCCGGCGGAGCGCGTTGGCTTCGAGGTCTTCAACACGGGCCACGCCGACGAGAACTACACGAAGCGCATGGTCGTGGAGATGATCCAGAAGCAGCTGGGCGGGAGCGGGGACGTCTCCTATGTCGAGGGCGGGGTGGACCCGCGCAACTACCGCGTCAACTTCGACAAGATCGCATCGGTCGTCGGCTTCGAACCTCGCCATCGCGCCCGCGACTCGGTCGCGGCGCTGATCGGGGCGGTGCGGGCCGGGGTCTACCGCGATCGGGCGGGGCGGTCCGGGTTCTTCACGAATCACACGATCAGCGACGCCTACGTGGCGGCGTCCGGGATCAATTCCGGAGCCGATTGATGCGGGCGGCGATCCTGGCGGGGGGCCAGGGCACCCGGCTCGCGCCGTACACGACCGTTCTGCCGAAGCCACTGGTACCCGTCGGCGAGCGGCCGATCCTGGAGCTGATACTGCGGCAGCTTGCGGCATGCGGCTTCACGCGGTTCGACCTCTGCGTCGCCCATCTCGGCGAGCTGATCCAGGCGTTCCTCAGCCAGAGCGACGCCGTCCCTGCCGGGGTCGACCTCCACTACCACTGGGAGGATGAGCCGCTTGGCACCGCCGGCGCCGTGCGCGAGTTGGAGCGCGACGACGGCGCGCTGCTGGTGATGAACGCGGATGTGCTGACGACGATCGACTTCGCGGAGCTGATGCGTTTTCACGACCAGCAGGGATCGGCGCTGACGATCGCGACGCACACGCGGGACGTGAAGCTCGAGCTCGGGATCATCGAGGGTGAGGAGTCGGCGGTCCGCGGGTACGTCGAGAAGCCCACGCTCCACTACGAGGTGAGCATGGGGATCTACGTGTACTCGCGCGAGGCGGTCGAAGCGATCCCGCCGGGCCGCTTCGATTTTCCCGACCTCGTGCTCGCTCTCCTCGACGCCGGGAAGCCGGTATCCCGATACCAGTTCGACGGCGTGTGGTTCGACGTCGGGACGCCTGGCGACCTGAGCCAGGCGACCGAGGCATACCTGGCGGACCCGGGGAAGTTCGAGCCCCGCGCTGCGGGTTAGCGCGCCGCGTGCCGGAGGAGCGTCGCGAGCCGCTCGGCCGACACCCGGATGTCGAACTCGCGCTCGATGAGTGCCCGCCCGGCAGCAGGGTCGTAGGCCTCGCCCTCGATCAGCCTCACCATCGCCGCCGCGAGGCTCTCCGGATCGCCCGGCTCTGCGAGCTCGCCGCTCACGCCCTCTTCGATCAGCTCGGGAACTGCCGAGAGACGCGAGGCGACGACCGGAAGCCCCGACGCCAGGGCTTCGATCAGGGCGACGGGGAGCCCCTCCATCTGTCCGTCCCGGGCGACGATGCTCGGCAGCACGAACATGTCCGCCTGACCCAGCATCGAGCGGACCTCGTCCTCGGTCTGGGGGCCGTGGAAGCGCACGCGGGAGCCGAGGTTCAGCTCGTCGACTCGGCGTTCGAGCTCAGCGCGCAGCTCGCCGTCGCCGACGAGGTCGAGCGTCAGCCGCGCGAGGCGGGCCTCCCGCGCGAGGGCCGCGAACAGCACGGCGTGGCCCTTCTTTTCCTGGAGGGTGGCGACGGTGAGCGCCCGGACCTCGCCTCTCGCCGGTATCGCTCGGGGAGCGAAGGGAAACGCCGCCGGCGTGACGCCGCAGTGCACGACGTGGATCGAGGTGTCCACCCCGTCGCCGAGTTCCAGCAGGAAGCCGCGGTTGAACTCCGAGATCGTCACCACGAACGCCGCGTCGCGAAGCTTTCGCTCGAGCATCGCCTGCGACGTGAAGATGTCGTGCGCATGCGCGGTGAAGCTGTAGGTCACGTCGCAGAGCTGAGCGCATACCCACGCGCTCAGTGCGGGGAACGTCGCCCAGTGCGCGTGGACATGCTCGATGTCGCGCTCCGTGACGACGCGCGCGTGGGCCGCGGCCAGAGGCAGGGTGGCGATGGACTTCAGCATCAGCATCGGCTCCCGCCAGGTGGACGCGAGCACCCCGCCCACGATCCGCGCCCAGGTGACCGGCCGGCGAACGATGGACGTCGCAAACGCCGACGCCGCAGCTCCTGCCCTCGGTCGCAGCGGCTGCTCCAGCCACGACGCCGCCTCGGGATGGACGAAGCGGTTGGAGTTGCGGAAGAGGGACAGCAGGGTGATGTCGAAACCGCCGAGCCGTGTCAGCTCGTTCAGCTCGCGGACGATGAACGTTTCCGATGCGACCGGGAACCGGGAGACGATGTACGCGAGGCGCATCGGGCCTGTGCTCATCGGGTCCTCCCCGGAAGCCGCGCGCGCACCTCGGCCCAGATCTCCCGCGCCGTCTCGGGGGCGAGCACGCGCAGGCCGGCCGCGTAGAGAGTCGCGAACAGGACCGCCTCGGCGGCGAGGAGGGCGAGCCCCGGGGCGGTCGAATGCGTCGCGGGCTCGAGCACGAAGCGATCGAGCGGGAGGACCGCGAGCGCCGCGACGACGGCCGCGATCGCCGGTGGCCAGATATCGGCCCACATCGCCCGGAGGTCGACCCCGGTCACTCGCCGCGCGATCGTGAGGGCGTACCCCGCCCCCGCGAGCGAACCGATCGAGAGGCTTGCGGCGGCCGCCTGCAGGTCGATCTGGGCCAGCGGAACCATCGTGCCGATTGTGACCACGGTGATCAGCCCGTATAGGCGCGGCAGCGGGCTCGGGTCGCCGGTGGCCTTCACCGTCTCGGCCACCGCGGTGACGATGCAACCGCCGCCGGCATACAGGCACATCGACGTGACCGCGTAGCCCGCAGGCAGCCAGACGTCTCCGAAGACCAGCGCGGCGGTTGCCGGGCCGAGGGGAATCAGCATGAGGCCGGCCGGGAGCCCGAAAGCCGCAAGCCATCTGAGCGAGCGCCGGAAGGCGGCGTTCAGGCGCTCCCGGTCGCCTTGAATCCGCGCGAGCGCGGGGAAGACCACGAAGCCGGCCGCCGAGAGGAGAAAGTGGTACGGGAGCGAGCCGATGCGAAGCGCGTAGCGAAACTGCCCGAGGGCGGCCGTGCCCAGCTCCTTGCCGATGACCACCGTGTCGGCGGCGTACTCGCCAAGGCGCAGGATGCCCGTGGCGACGAATACGTGGCGGCCGTAGGAGACGAGCTCGCGCCACATCGAGACCGTCGCCCCGCGAAGGGTCGGGCGCCAGCCGGCCAGCACCCACGACAGCGTCGTGTTGGTGAAGAAGCTCGCGTACTGCCCGAGCACGAGCGACCACGGGCCCATGTCCTGAGACGCGCAGATGATCGCCACGGCCCCGAAGACGATCACCCCCAGCGGATCGACGGCCACCAGCCGGAGGAATGAGAACCGGCGCTGAAGCACGGAATCGGGGACGACGGAGAGGGTGTTGACCAGGACGAGGGCCGAGGAGGCCAGCGCGAGCTCCATGATCTCGTCGCTGTCGAACAGGACGCCGAGCAGCGGCGCCACCGCCACGCCCGCAAGGGTGGCCAGCAGACCGCCGATGATCGTTGCCGCGAGGGCCGTGCTTTGGGCCTCGTCGAGACGGTCGCTGCGTTGAACGAGGGCCGCCTGTAGCCCGCTCCCGGTCAGCAGGATTCCGAAGCCGACCAGGACCGTCGCCGCTGCGTACTCCCCGAACTCCTCCGGCAGCAGGAGCCGCGAGAGAACGATGTAGACGCCGAGGTTGAGCGTCTGGGCGAGAAGGTAGCCGCCGCCGGCTTGGCCGGCGCCGCGGATCACAGTCGCGGCGAGACCCCCCGAATGCCGCTCGTCGCGCGTCGGGTCCTCCGGCGAGGTCGGACCCGTGCTCATCGCCCAAAGCTTGCCGGATCGGGTTTCGGCAGGCGTGCTGCCACCGCGCGGCGCATCATCGCCACCCGCGCGACGTCCGCGTATGGTCCTCCCCGTGATCGACGAGACGGTCCAACGCGTGAAGTCGACCGCGAAGCGATCGCGGGCCGGCGTGATCGCCGGCCGCGTGACCGTCGAGCGGATCCGCGACCTGAGGCGCGTGTTGGGCCGCCGCGACGGCGTGATGGGCGCGACGCACCGGCGCTTCTCGCTCGAGGACAGCCTGGCCTACATCGACGAGGTCTTCGAGGACTATCTCGCCTACGGAGACCTGGGCCCGGAAGACCTGTCCGGCGCGCGCGTCCTCGAGCTAGGCCCGGGAGACAATCTCGGCGTTGCGCTGCGCATGCTGGCCCGAGGCGCGGATCGGGTGGTCGGCACGGATCGATTTCTGCCGATCCGCGACCCGGCCCAGGAGCGTGAGATCTACTCCGCCCTCATCGCCCGGCTGCCCCCGGCCGAGCGCCGGCGGGTGGCTCCGGTCGCAGAGCGCGGGAGCGCCGCGTTCGAGGAGGTCGGGCTGGCGCTGCTCGAGGAGACTCCGATCGAGGAAGCGCCGGCGATCCTGGGGGCGGCCGAGTTCGACCTGATCGTCTCGCGGGCGGTGCTCGAGCACGTGCACGACCTCGAGCGTGCCTTCGAGGCGATGGATCAGCTGCTGGCCGGCGGCGGTCTAATGATCCACAAGGTGGACCTGCGGGACCACGGACTGTTCACGGACGGCGGCCACAACGCGCTCACCTTCCTGACACTGAGCGATCGGGTCTATCGATGGATGGGGGAGGAATCGGCGGGCCTTCCGAACCGGGTTCCGATCGGCTGGTACATCGACGAGATGAAGGGCCGCGGCTACGAGGCCTCCTGCATGATCACCCACCTGGCGGGGATGGAGGAGGAGCTCAAGCCGCCGGCGCCGCTTGCCGACCACGCGGCCCTGACCGAGCGCGTGAAGGGCGGGATCGATGCCATCCGGCCGCGCCTCACGCCGGCCTTCGCCGCCCTTGCCGATAGAGAGCTGGCCGTCGCCGGATTCGTCCTGGTCGCTCGAAAGCCCAGGACTCCGGAGTAGAGAAACGCGTGGTCGAGGCCGGGTCCCAGCGCCGGGTGCGGGTCGTCGTTCTCCTCGACAGCCTCGCGCGCCCGGGGGGCGGCGAGCGCTTGGCCGTCGAGAACGCGATCCGCCTCGATCCCGCGCGCTACGAGCGCACGCTCTGCCTTACGCGCTGGGAGGACGCGTTCCGTCTGGAGGACCCGGGGCGCTCCCTCGTCGATCGGCTCGAGGACGCCGGGGTTCGAGTCCTCGGCCTGCGGCGATCCGGCCGCTTCGACCTCGGCGCCTGGCGACCGCTGGTGCAGTTGCTTCGCGACGAAGAGGTGGATGTGCTGCACGGACATCTCTACGGGTCGAACGTCTGGGCGTCGCTGCTCGGGAGCGCGGCACGGATCCCCGCGGTCGTCGCGCACGAGCACATGTGGGCGTATGCGGGGCGAGCGCTGCGCCCGATCGTGGATCGCGAGGTGATCGCGAGGCTCGCCGATGCCTTCATCGCCGTCTCGGAGGAGGGGGTGCGGCGCATGGTCGAGATCGAGCGGATCCCGCCCGCGAAGATCGTCCTCGTACCGAACGGCATCGCCCCGGTTGCGCCGGGGGATCGCGCGGGCACCCGCCGCGCCCTCGGCATCGACGAGGACGAGCGCGTGGTCGGGGCGGTTGGCCATCTACGCACCGAGAAGGCGTACGAGGTGCTGATCGAGGCCGCGGCGCTGATGCGGGAACGCGACGCGAGGATCCGCGTGGTAATCGTCGGCGAAGGTCCCGAGCGATCCGCGCTCGAAGGCCTGATCGATCGGCTCGGCCTGGGAAGCGCGGTAATCCTGGCCGGCGAGCGCGGTGACGTTCCCGACCTGCTCGCCGCATTCGATCTCGCCGTCTGCTGCTCGGATTTCGAGGGCGGCCCGCTCTCCGTCATGGAGTACATGTCCGCGGCCCTGCCGATCGTGGCCACGAGCGTCGGGGGACTGCCTGAGCTGCTGGGCCACGGCCGCTGGGCAGACCTCGTGCCGCCGCGCGACCCCGGCGCGATTGCGGAAGCGGCGCTCCGCCTGCTCGACGACCCGGCCCGCGCCGGCGCGATGGGGGAGTCCGCGAGCGAGCACGTCGCCGCGGAGTTCGGCGTGGACGCCTGGGCTCGCCGTCTCGAAGGTCTCTACGAGCACCTGCTCGGTGGCGGGAGGGCCATTCCCGATTTGCGGTAGAAGGATCCCCGCTTTGTGGTAGAACTCATCGTGCACATCGCAACGAGGCGTGGGGGCCGAGGGCGTGGGGACACCAATCGAACGCAGCGGGACGCGGCGGCGCGATGGCGCCGGGTTTCGATGGGCGGGTCGTACGAACGTCCATCAGGGCGGGCCCTCAGGCGAGGCATGGGTGCCGGGCGCCGATCAGTTCCCTGCCATGAGGAGTTGGATACAGAGAATCGGACTTGCCCTGTTGACAGCCCTGATCGCGGCCGCCTTCAGCCCGGCCTCGCCGGCGAAGGCAGCCACCTGCGACTTCGTTGCGTCGCCGAGCGGGTCCGATGCAGCCGCCGGTAGTGAGACGGCACCGCTTCAGACGGCAAGCGAGCTCGTCTCGCGCCTCGCGCCCGGGCAGGCCGGATGCCTGCGGACGGGTGACTACGTTCTCACTGCTTCGCTTCGCCTGACGGAGCCCGGGACGACGCTGCGCTCCTATCCCGGCGAGCGGGCGACTGTGCACGGCCGGGTTCGCATCGAGGCGACGGCCGTCGGCGCCACCCTCCAGGGGCTGACCCTCGATGGCCGGAATCCCGAGGGGCTCAGCCCGCTGATTCACGCGAGCGGTGCCGTCCTGCGCGACAACGACATCACCAACTTCCACACCCACATCTGCGTCGCCGTCGACCGCTATCCGGGCGCGCCGATCCCCACCGGAGTCCTGATCGAGAACAACCGAATCCATGACTGCGGTCGCCTGCCGGCGACGAACTTCGACCACGGCGTCTACATCAGTCGTGCGATCGGGACCGTGATCCGCGGCAACTGGATCTACGACAACGCGGATCGCGGGGTCCAGCTGTACTCGCAGGCCCAGGGCACACACGTAACCGGGAACGTGATCGACGGCAACGGGCAGGGGGTCCTGTTCGGAGGCGAGCAGACGAACCCGTCGTCTCACAACATCGTCGAGAACAACGTGATCTCGAACTCGCTCCTGCGCGACAACGTCGAGTCGACCTGGGCCGGCGAGGCGGGCACCGGGAACGTGGTTCGCAACAACTGCATCGGCGGGGGCAGTTACGACAACGGCGACGGTGGCATCCTCGCCGCGGCGCGGCCCGGCTTCGTCTCCGTCGCCAACAGCATTGGCACGCCGAAGTTCGTCGATCGCGCGAACGGCAACCTGAACCTCGTCCCGGGCAGCCCGTGCGGAGGCGTCGCGAAGGACGGTGAGCCCGCGAGCGAAACCGAGGCCGGTCGCATCGACCTCCACGCCAGGCGCGGCAAGGTGGCGCTCGACGAGTCCATCGCGCTCTACGGGCACGCGCCCGCAGGCGAAGTCGTCGCCCTGAAGGTCGAACGCAAGGGCTCCTGGACGACGGTGAAGACGGTCACGCCCTCGGCGGACGGCTCGTTTGCGGCCAAGCTCCGCGCTCGCCACGCCGGCCAGATGCGTGTGAAGGCGACCGCGGACGCGGTGCGCGGCTCGAAGGCGATCAAGGTCAAGGTCGCCTCACCGGCGAAGTAGCTCAGCCGGCGATCACGGTGAGCTCCCGGGCGCCGAGGTCGGTGGGTGAATAGCCGTCTCGACTCGGCCAGGATGGCCGCCAGGTCGGCACGCGGTATGTGCTCCATGGTGAAGGTCGAGGAGATCAGGTCGAAGCTCCCGGTCGCAAGCCCGGTGTCGCGTGCATCGCGAGGGGCGAGATAGCTGATCCCGAAGCGAGGCTCGAGCTCGTCGAGGCTGCTGAGCGGCCCTGACGGTGGGCGGAGCGGTCGGTCGAGGCGTTCCTGAAACGGCTCGAGGTGGTCCTCGAGTTGGCCGATGGCGTGGTTGATCAGGTCGAGGCGGACATTCGGCCGGATGTCGACCAGCGTCCGATGAGGTCCCAGCCGGCTCCGAACTCGTACGCTCGGGCGTCGGCGAGGGTCGCCTGGCCGTGGCGCTCGAACGCGACGACGTGCTTCGTGGCCTCCAGCGCATGCTGCACGAAGCCCGCCTCGTTGCGCGGCAGCGTCTTCGTCACCCGGCGCTGGAGAAACAGGTTCGCCGCATCCGCCCGCGGCGCGAAGCTGATGAGGCCCTGAAGGGCCGCCTTGGCTAGCCAGCGCATAGAGCCTGATCGTCGCGGATGCGCAGCGGAGCCGCGGGCTTCCTCAGGTCAGGGCCCCTGCCCTGGGCTGCCGGCTGACGGCCAGCAACGCGGGGGCGATTGCGAGCAGCAGCCAGAGGTGCTTCGAGTTCTCCTCGGAGAGGAAGAACCCGCCGGCCAGCAGCCCTCCGATCGCAGCCAGGAGGGCGATCGAGATCAGCTCGCCCCGCTGGTCACCTCGCTCGAGGAAACTCCGGCGAGCGCTCACCGCGCACGCGCAACAACCCACGACGATGCTCAGCCAGAGGACCAGTCCCGGGATGCCGGTCTCCGAGAGCACCTGGAGATAGGAGTTGTGAGCGACGGCGGGCGCGTCGACGAGATACTCGTCGGACCGGATCGCGCCCGGGGCGACGACGAAGTGGATGGCCGATTCCTGGAAGTTCCCCGCGCCGATGCCCTGTAGCGGCTCCTGTTCCACGATCCGCCAGCCGACCTTCCAGATGTCGGTTCGCCCGCTGCCGCCATCGGCGGCCGTGATCCGGTCGCGCGCCTCGGGAGAAGCCACGGCGAAGAAGAAGAGCATCCCGGCCGCTACGGCCGTGGCGCCGACGACGATGATGCGCGCCCGGTAACGGCGGCCTCCGAACAGCATCGCGGCGACGACGACGGCTGCAAGCGCGACCAGGCCACCGCGCGAGAGCGTGAGGAACACGCCG
Source organism: uncultured Solirubrobacterales bacterium (assembly GCA_963797995.1). Lineage (GTDB taxonomy): Bacteria > Actinomycetota > Thermoleophilia > Solirubrobacterales > 70-9 > WHSW01. The sequence goes on along the minus strand of CAWCRP010000007.1, from coordinate 125,139 downwards.
GTGAGCATCACCAGGGCGGCGAAGATTGCGGCCCCGCGAAGCGCGGGCGAATTCGCGCGGTCGAAGATGATCGCGCCGCTCAGCGCGATGCCCGCGGCGAGCAGCGTCGCGAGCTCGTTCGGATCTCCCACCGTCCCCGAGAGCCGGCCGAGGCCGGAGGCGGCGGTGGGGCTGTTGGCGAGCGACGCTGCGCTCGGCTGCGCCACGAGTCCGTAGAGCGCCGTGGCGCTGGCACCGGCGACGAACGCGAGCACGAGCATCCGCGCCGCCCGCGTGGAGTCGACGGCCGAGTAGACGATCGGGAAGAGGGTGAACAGGAGCAGGAACGAGAGCACGTAGGGCTGCACCTCACCCGCGACCTCCGCCCACGTGATGCTGATCGCGCTCCAGGCGAGGAACGCGATCATCAGGAAGGTGATGGTCGGGTGGGCGGACGGGAACAGGCGCCGGTACTGACCCGTGGCGATGCCCGCCAGCCACGACAACGACGAGGACGAGTCCGGCGACCTTCGCAACGCTCAACGTCGGCCCGCCCAGGCTGGGGAGGAGGCCGATGAACGAGAGCGCGATGAACCCCGTGATGCCGAGCAGGAGGTTGCTGAGCGCAACGAGTAGGAGTGCGGCCGCAATCGCGATCGCAATGGCGATCGCCGGCTCGGCCCCGGCGAGCGTCCCGAGGATCGCCGCGAGGAGCGCGAGGGCGCTGGGCAACGCCCAGAGCCCGGGGTCGAAGCGGGCGCTCGCCAAGCGCTCACCCATGCTCAGGGCTGATCCGTGGTTTGCCCGATCGAGGGCAGGCGGGTGCTGAGCCTGCCCGGGTTCTGGGGTGATGTCGCGCTGTAGTAGTGGTAGTCGCTGCGCGTCGGTCGGGCGGTCCCGATGAGGACGAAGCCGACCGGGCGGATCGCGTTCTCTGCCAGCAGCTCACCGAGTTGGGAGAGTTTCGACAGCCGCGTGCGCCCGAGCCGGGTGACGATCAGGACGTCGTCCACGTAGGAGGCGAGGGGCAGGGCGTCGATCACATCGGTGAGCGGCGGCGAATCGATGATCACGAAGTCGGCGATCCGCCGCGCGTCCGCGATCAGCTTCGGCGCCGTCGGCAGCGAGAACAGCTCTGTGATCCAGCCGCCCTCGTAGTCCGCAAGCAGCAGTCCCAGATTGGGCCCGAAGTCGTCGGTGGTGACGAGGGCGTCCTCGAGGTCGACGCTCTCGATCAGCACGCTGACGACGCCGGCCTCCGGCGTCACGCCGAGCGCGCGGCTGATCGCCGGACGGCGCAGGTCGGACTCGATCAGGATCACGGAGTGGCCCGCGGCGGCGAGCGACGCGGCGAGGTTGATCGCCGTGGTCGTCTTCCCCTCGGAGGGGGAGGAGCCGGTGACGAGGATGGCCGTCGACTCGCGATTCGCGCTCCGCTGGGCGACCGCGAGCGTTCCGCGCAGCGTTCGGTATGCCTCCGAGGCGGCCGGGGAAAGGCCGAGCGGGTCGATCGGCGTCGGGTTGCCGCGTGCTTGATCCTCGCGCGGAATGCGGCCGAGGATCGGCAGGCGGTACAGGCGACGGAGCTGCTCTTCGCGGCGAAGGCGGGGGTCGAGTACCTGGATCGCGAACGCGGTGGCCACGCCGAGCACGAGTCCGATCAGGAGCCCGGCGGCGATCGCGAGGCGCGGGCGCGGGGCGATCGGGTCGGTGGGCAAGGTGGCCGGCGTCTCGAGGCGCAGCGTCGGGTCGTCGGCCGCCCTCAGAATCTGCAGCTGGGTCACCGCGTCGGCGAGCGCCGGGTCGTCGCTCGCCGCGGCCGAGGACTCGAGGGCGGGCAGGGTCTCGTCGATGTACTCGTGGAGCGCGGCGGTCTGCTCGTCGATCGCGCCTTCCGCGAAGGCGTTGGCAAGCGCCTGCGCGTCCTCGGGCAAGCCCGCTTCGGCGACGACGGCGACGATGTTCGACTGGGCCACCGGCTGGGCGCTTACCTTCTCGAGCAGGTCCTCGGGGCTCAGAGGGGAGCCGAGGAGGCGCTTGACGCGCACGGCAACGTCGATGTTGCTGATCAGGGCGGAAGCGGTCTCGACGTCTCGGGTGGGATCGGTGGATTCGCGGATCAGCGGCAGGTTGATCAGCGCCTGATCCGTTGTCGCCGCCGGGAGCACGAGGATGTCTGCCTGCGCTTCGTACACCTCGTTCGTGGTGGCCACGTAGAGGATCGCGAAGCCGGTCGAGATTGCGATCACGGCGATCACGATCCAGATCCGCTCGCGGATCGTGCGCACGTAGCGGCTCAGGCCCTCCTCTTCCGCGGGGGGCTTGAGCCAGTCGGCAGCGACCGCCTTGCCGTTCGAGGATGCGGCATTCATCACGGCGGGATTCTGTCAGCCCCGACTTTCGGGCTCGCCGCTTGCGCTCGCCGTGCACGGCGGCTCCCATGAACGTGACGTGTCACTACCCCAATTCGGCTAGGAACGAGCGAGCATCTCCGCTACTTTTGGACTCATGGGGCTTTTCAGCAAGCGGGCGGAGGAGGCCGGCAGGTGGCTGGATGACGAGCAGCCTGCGTCGTCGGCGGACGAGGCGCCTTTGACTTCGCCGCAGCCGTCATCCGACGAGGTCGAGAAGCTGCTGTCCGTGACCACCGCCGCGGTCGAGTCCGTGGTCGCTGCAGCGGATGAGGCAGCCGGCCGGATTCGAAGCGAGGCGAAGGCGCGAAACTCGACCTCACAGGGCGCGTCGCCCATCGACCGCCGGCAGCTGGTCGGCGAGCTCGCCGAGTCGCTCGCCGATCGCGCCGCCGCGCTGAGTCGAGACGCCCACGAGCTTGCGGGCGTCCTCGAGCGCGCGAAGCGGGGGCTCGGGAGCGACGACGACGGGTCTCCAGGCGACGACCCGCCTGCCGAGGAGACGAAGAGCGAGCCCACGGAGCAGCTCCGCGCGCTCGCGCCACCACCGCCGCATCTGCCGCAGACCGCCGCTCCGGCGGCCCCGCGAGCCTCGCCCAACTTCAAGCGTGCCGACGAGATTCGCCGGGTGACGCCTTCGACGCGTCCGTTCGCGGTCAAGCGCCGCGCGCGCGAGGCGCGAAACGGTCCGGAACCGTTCGACACGAACGGAATCCGGCTTCTCGCCACGCAGATGGCGGTTGCCGGAAGCAGCGGCTCCGAGATCGAGGATCGGCTCCGTGACGAGTTCGGCGTTGTCGACCCGGTCCCGATCATCAATGATGTGCTCGAGAACCTGAGGAGCGAAGCAAGTGGCTGAGGAGTTTGGAAAGCAGTCGGAGCCGACGTTCCTGCGCCGTGCGCGGGAGGCGATGGGATCGGATCGTGGCTCGTCCGAGCCGGCGCCCGCGGAGCGAACCAGCCGTGCGGCTGACGATGCCACGCAGGCGTCGGCAGCGTCGGTCGGAGGCGCGGGAAGCGCCCTCTCCCGGTCGGTGGCTGCGGCAGGCGAGCGGATCCAGGGGATCCTCGACGCGGCGGAGGAGGTTGCGGCGGGAATCCGGAGCGACGCCGAGGCCGAGGCCGAGGATTACCTGCGTACGCAGCGCGAAGCCGCTGACGAGATCGCGCGGGAGCAGGCCGGCAGGCTCGAGGCGGTTCTGGAGTCGGTACGCGCCGAGGCTCGGGCCATGAAGCGGCAGGCGGACTCGATGGTGAGCGCAGTCGAGGCTGCGCTCGAGGAGGCGCGGCGCCCTGCCCCGACCCCGGTGAGCGCGACCGACAAGGAAGCCGAGGCGGCTCCGGACGCGAACGGCCCTGCGCCTGCCGACCCGGGTGAGGTCTCCCGCGCCCCGCGAGCGCATGCCTTCGCATACCCGGGCACGAGGCCACAGCCGGCCGTGGATGCCGATGAGTCGGAGGACCGGGAGGGGGCGCTCATCCGCGCGACACAGATGGCTGTCCGCGGGGTGGACCGCGCCGGGATCGAGGAGGCGCTGCGCAGCGAGTTCGGGCTCACGGATCCCGCGCCCATCGTGAACGAGATCCTCGGCGCGGGCTAGCCCCGGTCAGGGATCGACCCAGGTCCCGGGCCCCGGGTCGAAGAGGCTGATCTCACTCAGCTTCGCGAACACCGCCCAGCGCTGGGCGGCGCTGTAGAGCGGGTGGCAGGCAGTCAGCACGAGCCGCTCATAGCCGACATCGTCGACGATCTCGATCTGGCTCGGATCGACGATCTCGTGCTTTTGCACCTCGTAGGTGAACGTCCCGTACGGCATGTCGAGCTCGATCTCGTCCCCGTTCTCGATCTCGTTGATCTTCCGAAACGGCGCCAGGTAGGTCGTTCGGTGCCCGGCGATCCCGATCGTCTTCCCCTGGCCGGGAAAGGCGGTGTCCGGGTAGTGGCCGGGCCCCTTTTGCAGGCTCGCGGTGTCCGTCCCCTGGACGACGACGACTTCGAGGTCGATCGACGGGATCCGGATCTTCCCGATCCCCTGCCCGGTCCGCACCTCTTTCGCGAAGAGATCGGCCAGACCCCTCGACCCGCTGTTCGAGGTCCTTCGCGCCCGCGACCGATTCGAGGTCGGCGGGCGAGGGGAACCCCTCCGCGAGCTCGTCGAGTGAGTCCTCGGCGTTGCCCTGCTGGATCGAGCCATAGAGGGTCGAGACGGGCTCCTTCCAGGCGAGCGTCATCCCGACGTCGATCATGATCACCGCGCCCGCGGTGATCAGAGCGGTGGAGAGGATGCTGAGAAAGCGGTGCAAGCGCCGGGGATCATCGCCGATCGCCCGGCCCGGGCGCCGCATGCGAGACTTCTGCGCCCCGATGACCGACGAGCAGCCACAGGCACCGAGGATCGCGAGCTACCAGGCCGACCCGGACTCGATCGGGCGCGTCCTCCTGCTCTACTCGGGCGGCCTCGACACCTCGGTGATGCTCCACTGGATCCAGGCCCGCTACGGGGCCGAGATCGTCACGCTCACCGTCGACCTCGGCCAGCCGGGCGAGAACTGGGACGTGGTCGTCGGCAAGGCGAAGGAGCTCGGCGCCGTCGAGACGATTCGCGCCGACGCGAGCGAGGAGTTCGCCGAGGACTACGTGCTCCCCTCGATCAAGGCGAACGCCCTCTACGGCGGCGGCTACCCGCTCTTCACCGCGCTCGCGCGACCGCTGATCGCGAAGCTCGCGGTCGAGCACGCGCGCGCGACAGGCTGCGACACGATCGCGCACGGCTGCACCGGCAAGGGCAACGACCAGGTGCGGATCGACGGCACTATCGCCACCCTCGCTCCGGAGCTCAAGGTGCTCGCCCCGGTGCGCGAGTGGCAGATGGGGCGGGAGGAGGAGATCGCCTACGCGCGCGAGCACGCGATCCCGATCAAGGGCGCGAGCGAGCAGGCGGCGCCCTACTCGATCGACGACAACCTCTGGGGGCGCTCCTCGGAGGGGCGTGCGATCGAGGACCTCGCGGCGCCGACGCCCGACGACGTGTTCCAGCTGGTCACTCCCCCCTCGCGCGCCCCCGACGAAGCCGAGATGGTCACGGTCGCCTTCGAGCAGGGCCGGCCCGTGGCGATCGACGGCGAGCGACTCGGGCTCGTCGAGCTGCTCGAGCGCGCGGGGGAGATCGGCGCGCGCCACGGGGTCGGGATCGTCGACCACATCGAGGACCGGATCGTCGGCCTCAAGGTCCGCGACATCTACGAGGTCCCGGCGGCCGGGATCCTGCTCCCGGCCCACCGCGAGCTCGAGAAGGTCGTCTCGACGATCCACCAGAACAACTTCAAGCGGACGCTCGAGGACAAGTGGGCCTACCTCGTCTACGCCGGCCTCTGGCTCGAGCCGCTCCGCTCCGACCTGGACGCCTACATGGAGTCCGCGAATGAGTTCGTCACCGGCGAGGTCACCGTGCGCCTCTACAAGGGCTCGGCGAGCGTCGTCGCGCGCAGCTCTCCGTACGCGCTCTACGACCAGTCGCTCGCATCGTTCGGCGAGTCCGGTGGTGAGTTCAGCCAGCACGCGAGTCCCGGCTTCATCGAGCTCTTCACGCTTCAGAGCCGGATGGCGCACCGGATTCGCGAGCGCGATCCGGGGTAGGCTTCGACCCGATGTCGTCGATCTACGAGATCATCGGGCGGTTCGTCGTCCGCTTTGCCTGGGCCCGCTACGGGCGCCAGATCACCGTCGTCGGCGCCGTCCTCGGCACCGGGATCCTCGCCGGGATCTACGTCCTGGCGAAAAAGGAACCGCCGGAGGGCTGAGTCCGCGCGGGCGGGCTGTGACCTTCGCCCGCAGCTGAACTACCTCGGTCCGGGTACCTGATTGCGGTAGTCGGCCGCCGGATCCCTCGCTCGATGAGAGCAACTCTCATCGTCATCTCACACCTGCGTCACGTTCGCGTTCCACAATGCCACCCGCACGGACTCAACTTGGACACGCTCGGAGGAGGGGCGGGGGGAATGCTCAAAAGGACTGCGGTCCGTATAGGGATCGCCGGGATCGTTGCCGGCTTCACGGCGGCGGTGCCGCAGGCCGCGCTCGCTGACCCGGGTGTCGAGGGTTCCTGGTCGAGCCTCCAGAGCTACCCGATCGTCCCCGTCTCGATGGGCGTCATGCCCGACGGCAAGATCGTCGCGTGGGACCAGGCGAACAAGCCGCCGAACTTCCCGAACATCCCGAACAACGGCCCGGCGATGATCCTCGACCCGCAGACGGGTCAGGTCACTCGCTCGGCGAACGTCGCGCCGCGGACCACCTTCTGCAGCCTCATCGCCACGCTTCCCGACGGCAAGCTCGCGATCATCGGCGGCGGCAGCGACTCGGGCGGCGGGGCGACCCGCGACGTCCAGATCTACGACGGAGACTCGAAGACCTTCTCGGTGCTCGGGCAGATGAACCAGCGCCGTTGGTATCCGGGCGGCACGATCGACCGCGACGGGAACATGGTCGTCGCCGGCGGCACGAGCACGGGTGTCGAGGAGATGAACCAGCTGACCGGCGCGAGCGCCACGCTGGACTCGACCTTCCGCGCGAACTGGTACCCGGACCTCGTCCGCATGGCGAACGGGAACTTCCTGATCGAGGACGTCGGCGACAACGCCGTCGCCGGCCCGGGGCGCTTCATGCTCTCCGGCACCAGTCTCAGCACGGTCTCGAACACGACCCAGCTCAAGACCCGCCGGCGCGGCGTCCGCACGCTGATCGGCCCGCACACGATGTTCTACAACTCGGGCGGGACCTCGCGGGAGAGCATGATCATCGACGCGTCGAGCGGCACGCCGACCTTCACTCAGGTCGCGTCGAGCGATTACCCGCACATGACGGGTCAGGCACGTGACCCTGCCGACCGGCGACGTCCTCGCCGTCGGCGGCAACTCCTCGGGCAACGACACCAAGGGAACGCCGGTGATGACGCCGGAGCTCTACTCGGTTGCGACGAACAACTGGACGGACATGGCCGACATGGCGAGGCGGCGCACGTATCACTCCGTCGCCGCTCTGCTCCCGGACGGCCGCGTCTGGTCGGCCGGCTCGTCCTTCGACGAGGTCCAGGAGCCCAACGGCCAGTTCTTCTCGCCTCCCTACCTCTACCGCAAGGACGGCACCGGCCAGCCGGCGACGCGGCCGAGCGCCACGGGCGCGCCGTCGACCGTCGCCGCGGGGCAGCCCTTCTCGATCGCGACCGGCAATCCGAGCGACATCGCGTACGCGTCGTTCATCCGGATGGCGGGCACCACGCATCAGGTCAACGCGGGCCAGGCGTTCGTGAAGCTTCCCGTGAGTGTGCAGAGCGGGCGGGTCGGGATGGTGGCGCCAAGTGTCGACCAGGCGCCGCCGGGTTACTACATGGTCTTCCTCGTCAGCAAGAGCGGGGTGCCGTCGATCGCCCCCGTGGTCCGGATGTATCCGACGTCCTCGACCGCGCCGCAGCCGCGGGTCGTGCAGAGCTCTCAGTACGACGTGAGCACGCCGGCCTCGAACGCCTTCGACGGCAACGTCTCGCAGGGCCCCGGCTCCAAGATCAGCCACACCCTCGAGGAGCCGCAGCCGTGGTGGCAGGTCGACCTCGGCGAGAGCAAGGACCTGGACAGCGTCACCGTTCGCCTACGCGCCGACTGCTGCACCGATCGCAACCGCGACCTCTGGGTGTTTGCCTCCGACCAGCCGTTCAACTCCACGACGGTTGCGGGACTACAGGCGCAGCCCGGCGTGAGCGCGGTCCGCCTCCAGACACCCGATGGAGACGTGAACGTCGCTGCGCTCGACCGCACCGCTCGCTACATCCGCGTGCAGCACCCGGGAACGGGCTTCCTCCATCTCGCTGAGGTGACTCCCAACGAGGCCGGCGTGCCTTCGCCACCGCTCGCAACCCAGAGCACCACCAACGTGAGCAGCGACGTCAGCCGCGGCGCCGGACGAGCGCTCGACGGGAACGCGAACGGGAGCATGGCCGCGGGCTACATGTCCGAGACGAAGACGCAGAACGAGCCGTGGTGGCAGGTCGACCTCGGCCGCGAGCGCGATCTCGGGAACGTCCGCGTCGACATGCGAACCGACTGCTGCACCGACCGGACGCGGGACGTCTGGGTGTTCTCCTCGAAGACGCCGTTCACATCCGGCACGGTGGCCGGAACGCTCGCCCAGCCGGGCGTAACGGCGGTCCGCATGCAGACGCCGACGGGCAGCGTCGGCAACGCTGCGGTGAACGCGACCGGCCGCTACCTCCGGATCCAGTCGCCGGCGCAGAACACCTCGCTCGCGCTCGCGGAAGTCTCCTACGCGGAGAACAAGCCGCCGACCGCCAGCGTCACCGCTCCAGCGAACGGAGCCAAGTTCAATGCTCCGGCGGCGTACACGATCAGCGCGAACGCAAGCGATCCGGATGGCCAGATCACGAAGGTCGAGTTCTTTCGCGGCTCCACGCTCGTCGGCACGGACACGAGCTCGCCGTTCTCGGTCGGTGAAACGAACATCGGGCCGGGTGCCTACACGCTCACGGCGAAGGCGACCGACTCCGGTGGCGCCGTGACCACCAGCGCGCCCGTCTCGATCACCGTCGAGCAGCCGGCGCCCACCGGGCCGATTGCCGCCTACGCGTTCGACGAGGGCGCGGGCGGGACGCTCACGGACCGGACCGGGAACGGACACAACGGCTCGATCTCGGGCGCAGCTTGGGCCCCGGGACACTCGGGGCGCGCGCTCACCTTCGACGGTGTCGACGACATGGTGACCGTGCCCGACCATGCTCGTCTCGACCTGACGAACGCGTTCACGATGGAGGCCTGGGTGCGGCCGGACACGCTGAACGGCTGGTGGCGGATGGTCCTGATGAAGGAGGCTTCGTCGTCTTTCGCCTACGCGCTCTATGCATCGACGAACGCCGCCAACCAGCCGAGCGGTTGGATCCGGGGCGGGGGCGTCGTCGGCTCGAGCGCCACCCCCGTCGGCGCATGGTCACACCTGGCGACGACGTATGAGGGCGGGACGATGCGGATCTACGTCAACGGCCAGCTGGCGGCCACCGCCACCGGCATCGCGGCGGCTCGGGATTCCGCAGGCGCCCTGAAGATCGGCGGCAACTCGATCTGGGGCGGCGAGGCGTTCGATGGGCTGATCGACGACGTCCGGATCTACGCCCGGGCGCTGAGCCAGGCCGAGGTCCAGACGGACCGCGACACGCCCGTCGCGCCGCCCCCCGACGACCTGCCGGCTCCCGCGCTCGAACTGACCTTCGACGAGGCCTCGGGCAACACCGCCGCCGACACCTCCGGCAACGGGCACGACGGCACGATCAACGGCGCGATGCGGACCCCCGGGCACACGGGCAACGCACTGTCGTTCGACGGCATCGACGACCGGGTCACGGTCGCGGACCACGCGGACCTCGATCTCGAGCACGCGTTCACGATCGAGGCCTGGATCAGGCCGGACTCCTTGAACTGGTGGCGGACGGTGGTGCTCAAGGAGGCCCCGCCGAGCCGGTTCTCCTACGCGCTCTATGCGTCGGCGGGAGCGGGCCCGATCCCGAGCGCGTGGTCGTCGGGAGGCGGGGTCGCCTCGCCGAACACGATCCCCGTCGGCACTTGGACGCACCTCGCGACGACATACGCCGAGGGGACGATGAGGATCTACATCAACCGCCAGCTCGTCGCCACCCAGACCGGCGTGGCGCCGCCTGCGGCGACCTCGGGGCCGCTGCAGATCGGCGGCAACACGATCTGGAGCACGGAGGGATTCGACGGCCTGATCGACGATGTCCGGATCTATCGGCAGGCGCTCACGCCGGACGAGCTGGTTGCCGGTGAGGCGCTCGCCTCGGTGAAGGTCGGCCGCCTCCTGCGCCGCGACTGCACCTCGGAAGCTACGTTGACCAGGAGCGGCCGCGTCAAAGACGCGGACTGCACTCGCTAGGGCGCCCGGAGCAGGAGCCGCCGACGCGCGGCTCAGCCCGCGCAGACCCAGGCGGCGCCGCCCGAGTCGGCCCAGATCTCGGCCGCGATCTGGGACTGCTCGGCGGGAGAGGCGTCCTCGGGATCGCCCTCGCCGCCGTATAGGTCCCACGTGGACGGCAGGATCTGGTACGCGCCTCCGGCGCCGGAGCTCGGGTTGACCGCCTCCCAGTTGCCACCCGACTCGCACATCACGATCGACTCCGGAATCGCGTAGTCACCAAGCCACTCGCCGACCTCGGAGGTCGCCTGCTGCTCGGAGATCCGCTCGAGCTTCGCCACCTCGCCGGTCCAGCCGCCGATCTTCGACTGCAGGGACTCAACCGCGGCTGCGCGTGCGTCGCGGGCGACGGCGAGCTCCGCGGCACGCGCCTCGGCCTCGGCGCGCACAGCCGCGATCTGGTCGCGAGCTGCGGCGATGCGCTCGTTCTGCTCCTGCACCGCGGCCTCGGCGTTCGCGACCGCGGCGAGCTGGACCTCGACCGAGTCGCGCAGCGAGCGCACGCGGCCGACGAGCGCCGCGTCGGCCTCCTCGATCCGCTGCAGGTAGGTGCTGCGGGTGGCGAGGTCGTCGAAGTCGTCGGATTCGAGCAGCAGGCTGAGGGTGTCCGGCATGTGGTCGCGGTAGATCGCGACGAGCCGGTTCGAGAGCAGGTTGAGCGAGCGCTGCAGGTCCGCGCGCGCTCTCTCGAGCTCGGCCTTCGCCTCGACGACTCCGGCTTCGAGCTGTGCCTCGCGCTCCTCGCCCTGGGCGAGGACCTGGCTCAGCTGTGATTCCCGCTGCGCGGCGGCGAGGGCCTGGCCCTGCGCCTGCGCGAGGGCCGCGCTGGTCTGTTCGATCTCGGCGCCGAGAGCCTGAGCCTGGTCGCGGGCGCCGGCGATCTTCGAGTTGAGCTCGTCGATCGACTGGGCGCCGGAGCGTGAGACGCCGAGCGCTGCGGCACAGCTCGCCGCGGCGAGCGCGGCGAGCGCCGCCGAGCGCAGGCGGGGGCGGGAGGAGTTTTGTTCGTCGATCTGGGTGCCCATCTTTCGGCGCCTACGGGGTTAGCTGACGGGCTCGCGCCTGGGCAGGCGCTACGCGACGGACGTCGCGATTCGCCCCGAGCGGTCAAGAGCAAGACCGCGTTCGGGTCCCCCGATCACCAGCAAACGAAGAGCCCATTTGCAGGCGATTCGGCGAGGGCCGATCCTAGCGAAGGGGGTGCGGACCGCCCCTCGGTGGGCGGTGGGAATTCCTTCTCATGCAACGGAAGTTGCACTGCGGGCACGAGGCGCACGCACAGCTTCCGGCCGCGAGTTGCAAGTTCTGGAGGTTTGTGTAGGGTTGTGCAGACTTAATCAGGCATGACAGGGATGGGAGTCGTCATGGGTTACCGCAAGGGCTAGTCACCGCTCAAACGTTTCGCAGGAAAGCAACGCCGCCAGAGCGCTCGGATGCCGGCGGCGTTTTGCCGTCCCGTGACGGTTAGGAGGGCGCGAGCTCGGCGGTTGCCGAGGGCGTCGCAGCCACGTAGTCGTGGATGCGGCGGTCGGAGGCGAGCTCGGCCTCGAAATCCGCGTCGCGGCCGGTCCGTGCCTCGGGCTCCTTCTCGTTCAGCACGCGGACCAAGGCTTCGACGAAGCCGCCGTCGAGCTGCGTCCCGCTGACACGCCGCATCTCCGCGATCGCCTCGAACGAGCTCATCGGCTCGCGATAGGAGTCGCGCGCGGTCATCACGTCGTAGGAGTCGGCGACGGCGACGATGCGCGCGAGCGCCGGGATCTCATCGCCCGACAGGCCGTGCGGATAGCCCTGTCCGTCGATGCGCTCGTGGTGGGCGATGATGACCTCGCTGATGGGCGCGTAGCCCTCGATCTGAGAGACGATCCGAGCGCCCTCCTCCGGGTGCCGCTTGACCGCCGCCCACTCCTCGGCGTCGAGGCCGCGGCGGGTCGTCTTCAGGATGTGGTCCGGGAGCACGAACTTGCCGATGTCGTGGAGGAGGCCGGCGGCGTGAGCGACGTCCTGGTCCTCGGCGGAGTACCCCGCGTCGGCCGCGATCTCCCGCGCGTAGCGAGCGACGGCGGCCGAGTGCCTGGCCGTCATCCGATCGCGCAGGTCGAGTGTGCGCAGGAGCGCCGAGAGCAAAGCGACCTGGAAGCCGGCGAGCTGCTTCGCGCGGCGCTCGAGCTCGTCCGCGCGTTCTTGCGAGGTGAGGAGAGCGCGGACCAACGCCTGAAAGACGAGAACGAGCACGCCGAACAGGGCGACCCCTTCCGTGCCGACCTCGACGTAGGCCAGTGCGACGGCGAGCGCGAGGATCGCCGAGGCGAGCTCGGACGGGAGGAGCGGCACGAGCGCCCGGTTGACCTCGGCCCTGAAGCTCGAGCGGTCCTGGTAGCACGTGTAGCCCGCGATCAAGCCGAAGTCGATGGCGAGCGCCAGGCAGAAGACACCGAAGACGAGCAGGTAGAACTCGGTGCTGCCCTCGGCGATGCTCCCCCAGTCGGCAACGCCGTGGAAGACCATCCCGGCGATCAGCGGGAACCACGCGAATGCGACCGTGTTGATCAGCAGGTCCGTGAGCGAGTAGCGCTCCCGGACCCAGGACACGATCATCGTCAGGACGCCGGCGAGGGCCGCCGGCGGGCCTCCGAAGAAGACCGCGGCGATGACGATCGCCAGGAAGCTCGCGGAGAGGACAGTGCGCTTTACAGGCAGCTCGATCCGGATCAGATCGCTGATGATCGCCATCGCCAGCAGCAGCGCGAGGGGTCCGAGATTCCAGTCGGCGAACGGGTCGGCGAGCACCGACACCGCCACGGCGCCGATCAGCGCGATGACCTCAGCGGCGATTACACCTCGTGAGGGTCTTGGCGTCATGGGGTTGGGGGCGGTCGCCTCCGGGGTCGGGCCTGGATCAGCGCGCCGCCGAGTTTCGCTCGCTGCCGGCGGGCCCCTGAACCGGCTGGCGCATCGAGGAGAGGAAGCGCTCGAGGTCGTCGAGGGAGTAACGGCGCTGGCCGCCGGGCGTGCGGTAGACGGGAACGAGGCCCTGATCGGACCATTTGCGAAGCGAAGCGGCGCTCACTCCAAGGTGGGCCGCGGCCTCACTCACGTTGAGAAATCGTGACGGATCCATGGCAGTCGCTTTCTTACGCGTTCATTTCCACCCGAAAGCGGGCAGAACTTGCACTGACCTGACCTTGGTAGCCCTTCGGCCACCCAACTGCCAAAGGCCTACGCGCCCTCTGCGAAGCACTGCGCAACTTCTGCGTCCGAAACTTGGGCGAACTTGCATAGCCGCTGCAAATTGGGCGCAAACGTGCGCCCGAGCCCGGCGCAAACGTCCGTAACGCCCCCGCATAGGGGGGCGTATGGGACGTTTCGCGCTCGGGGCGCTAGGAGAACGACTCGACCAGCGTCGCCGTGGCGGCGGCGGGGTCCTCGCCGAGCGAGGGGACGCCGTCGCGGCCGGCGATCAGGCGGGCGGCGCGGAAGCCGTAGAGCGTCGCCGCCACGTGCTCGGTGCGGAGATGGCGGAGTGGATCGCCGAGGACGTCGAGGCGGGCGTCGGAGCCGCAGATCACGATCGCCTCCGGGTTCAGCGCGCGCAGGGCGCTGCGGAAGCGCCCCTCGGCGAGCCCCGCCGACAGCGTCAGGACGCGCATGCCGGAGCGGCGGAGGAAGAGCTCGAGCGCCTGGACGTGCACTGCCTCGACCCCGAGCGGGGAGCCGGAGTCGAGCAACAGGACGCCCTCGAGGCGATTCGCCGGCGCGGCCAGCCGGCGCGCTCCGTGGAGCCACCCGGTCGCCCAGCGGCACGCGTGCTCGAGCTCGGCGACGCCGTTGTCGCGGCGCGAGGCGAGCTCGAGGGCGGGGAGGAGGAGCTCGCTCACTGTGCGCTCGACCGAGCGCACGGCGAGGCTCTCCTCCAGCTCGCGGTCCGCGGCGAGCTCGTCGAAGCGGTCGAAGGCGGCCACCAGACGGGCCGGGGTCGCGGGTCCGCGGCCACGGCGGCGGGCGACCTCGACGGCGGAGGAGATGTTGTGCGTCTCGCGCAGTGCCTCGCGGAGGGCCTCGACCTCCTCGAGCTCGTAGACGCGGTGGTTGCCAGGCGTGCGGCGCGGGTGCGGGTAGCCAAGCCGACGCTCCCAGCTCCGCAAGGTGCTGGGGCTGACGCCGAGCATCTCGGCAGCCGCGTTGATCCTGATGCCGCTCATTGGTCGAGGTAGGTCGCTCTACTTGATTCTAAGTAGAGGGGAGGTCGTAGGATCGAACCACTTCTGGGAGCGATTGGCAAGGATGACTCGGGTTGCGCGGCCGCGATCTTGCACCGGTCACTCGGGCGCGCCGCCGTTTATCGGCACGACGATCGGACGTCCCTGGGCCTTCGCGGCGTAGGTCGCCTGCTCTGCGCGGGCGATCAGATGCTCGGGCGAGCGGCCGTCGGCCGGGCACGAGGAGACCCCCGCCGTGATCGCGAGGCGCGGGCCCTCGGGCAGCTGCGCCTCGGCGATCAGACCGGCGATCCGCTCGATCATCGGCACCAGCCCGGCGGCCTCGGTGTGCGGCGCGAGGATCGCGAACTCGTCGTCCGCGAAGCGGAACGCCTGGTCGCAGGACCGCACCTGGCGGCGAATGACTCCGGCGATCGCGCTCAGCATCCGATCCCCGGCGGACTCCCCGTAGGCGCGGTTGATCTTCTCGAGCCCGTCGATGTCGACGAGAGCGAGCGCGAACGGATACCCGTAGCGGCGGTTCTCCGCCAGGAGCAGCGTGATCCAGTCCTCCATCCGCGCCGCCTTCGGCAGCCCGGTGAGCTCGTCGAAGGGCGCCTCGATCGTGAACGCTTCGACCATCGAAGCGCTGACCGCGCCCTGGAGCTCGCCGAAGATCTCCGCCAGCCGCGCGACGGTCCCAGGGAACTCGG
This sequence comes from uncultured Solirubrobacterales bacterium, assembly GCA_963797995.1. GTDB lineage: Bacteria > Actinomycetota > Thermoleophilia > Solirubrobacterales > 70-9 > WHSW01. Next base: position 109,847 of record CAWCRP010000007.1, on the reverse strand, counting down.
CCCGCTGCGCCTCGTGCGCATCGCGGCGGATCGCCTCGACCATCAGCCCCTGGAGTGCCGCGAGATCGCGGGAGACCCGCTCGGCGGCGTCGGCGCCGCGGCGCAGGCCGGCGAGCGTCTCCGCCCGCTTGCGGCCGGCGAGCGCGCGGGTCGAGCCTGCGGCCGGATCGGCGAGGGCGCTGAAGATGTCGGCGATCAGCTGCGGCGCCTCGGTCGTGATCCACGAAACGGGCAGGTTCTCGACGTCGGCGAGCGGCGTGCGTTCGACCATGCGCAGCAACCACTCTTTCGCGAGCTGCTGGTCGTCTTCGTGCGAGCGCGTTCTCTCCCCGCGCGCTGGCGGCTCCATGCGCGGTCAACGTAGACGGCGGCCCGGTCGCCAAGTTGCGCGCGGCGCCCAGTCACGCCGACCTCCCGCTGACCGCTGCCCGCGCTGACGTAGACTCGCCGCAGTGGCAGCCGAGGAGAGAGGATCCGCGGAAGGCACCGCGCCAGGCGCGCGAGCCGGGCCGGGGGCTCCTGGAGGCGACGCGATCATCGGCGCGACGCTCGAGGGCCTGCGCCGCGCGGCGGAGGAGGTCGAGCACGTCGCGGCAGTCGCGGAGACGCTTCAGCGCAGCCTGCTCCCCGAGCGTCTCCCCGAGATCCCCGGGCTCGACAGCGCCGCGCGCTACGTCGCCGGCAGCGCCGACGCCCAGGTCGGCGGCGACTGGTACGACGTCGTCGACCCTGCGCGAGGGCCACGCCGGGATCGCGATCGGCGACGTCGTCGGCCACGGCCTCGACGCCGCTGCTCGGATGGCGCGGCTCCAGAACGCCTTGCGCGCCTACGCGCTCGAGGGCCTGCGCCCATCGCTCGTGCTCGAGCGGATGAACGGCTTCGCGCGCGAGGTCGCGGGCGGGCCGATGGCGACACTCCTCTACGGCGTCGTCGATTCGGAGGAGGGCAGCCTGCGGATGGCTTCGGCCGGCCACCCGCCGCCGCTCGTGATCGAGCCCAACGGCCACGCCTACTTCGCCGAGGGTCCGGCCGGCAGTCCGCTCGGCGTCGTCCCCTTTCCGACCTACGAGGAGTCGTCGATCTCGCTCCAGCCCGGCTCCACCGTCCTCCTCTACACGGACGGACTGGTCGAGCGCCCCGAGGCGCCGCTCGACGAGGGCCTCGAATGGCTGCGCGGCTTCGCCTCCGGCGTCCCCGACCATCCGGACGAGCTCTGCGGCGCCCTGCTGCAGGCGCGCTTCCGCGACTCCGTCTCCGCGCGACGACGTCGCCCTGCTCGCGGTCCGGATCGAGCCGATCCCGGTCGAGCGGATCGAGATCACCCTGCGCGCCGAGCCCGAGTCGCTGGCGCAGATGCGGCGCGCGCTCGGGCGATGGTTGCGCGCCGCGGGAGCCACCGACCAGGAGATCTACGAGGCGCTGGTCGCCGCGGGCGAGGCGTGCGCGAACGCGATCGCCCACGCCTACCCGCCGGGCGAGGCCTCCTACGTGGTCGAGGCGGTGCGCGTCACCGACGGGATCGAGATCCGGGTCCGCGACTTCGGCAGCTGGCGGGCGCCGCGAAGCGGCTCGCAGGGCCGCGGGCTCGAGCTGATCGAGGAGCTGATGGACGACGTCGAGATCGACCGCGGCCCGACCGGGACAACCGTGCGCATGCGACGGGCGCTCGGTGAGGAGAAGGTGCGCCGTATGAGGGACCGGATCGCCGGCTTCGAGTTCGCCGAGCACGACGGCGGCGTCGTCGTCGCCTCGGTCGAGGGCGAGATCGACAGCTCGAACGCGGCCGAGCTCCGGCTGGCGCTCTCGGAGCGGCTGCCGAGCACTTCGAGCTCGCTCGTCCTCGACCTCAGCGACGTCACCTACCTCGACAGCTCCGGCATCCACCTGCTCTTCGACCTCGGGCGGCGCCTCGCCGCCCGCCGCCAGCAGATGCGCCTCGTCGTCCCCGTGCAGGCCCCGATGCGCCGTGTGCTCGAGCTCTGCGCCGTCGACTCGGTCGCGCCGATGGACGAATCGCTGGACCTCTCGCTGGCCTCCCTGGGCGCCGGCGACTGGATACATTCGCGCCACGTCCTCCGCTCCCGCCTTGAAACAATTGTCCGCGACTACGCCGCGGACATCCTGTCCTGCTCCCGCCTTCGGGCGTGCGCGCGCTTGCTGAGGGCCCGCTTCTACGAAACGCGGGTCGCCGAAGACCACGAGGCGCGGAAGCGCTCCATGGCCCGCTCGAGGCGTGGTTCGATGGCGCTGCCGCCGGCGAGGACGTCGCCGACCCGGGTGGCGAAGGCCTGGAGCAGAAGCATCTCGTTGCGGCCGACCGGGTCGGCTGACCCGCGCGGCGAGGGCGATCACGCCGAGCAGGCGCCCGCCGCCGACGATCGGGGCCGCGATCATGGCGCCGCCCTTCCCGGTGTTGCTCGAGTCCTGAAGCAGCTGCGCTCGGCGGTCGAGCGCCGCGCGTCCGAGGGCACCGTCGCCGAGGGCGATCGTCTCCGCGAGGTCGGGACCGTGGTCGCCGCCGCCGGCCTGCGCGGCTCGGTGGAGCGCGAGCCCATCTTCGTCGGCGAGGTAGATCGCGCCGCGGTCGACGTCGTAGAGCTCGACCAGCCCGTCGAGCATCCGGCGAAGCGCCTCGGCGGGCGGGCTGGCGGTCGCGGTCGCTGTCGCGCCGGGGCGGGGGCGGGCGGAGGCCTCCGCGGGCGGCGCTGCCTCGCTCGAGATCTCGTGGCTCTGAAGTGCGAGGGCGACGGCCTGCGAGCGGGTGGAGGCGCCGAGCTTCGCCATCGCGTTGCGCACATGCGTGCGAACCGTCTCGGGGGAGAGCACCAGACGAGCGGCGATCTGGGCACCGCTGAGGCCATCGGCAAGCATGCCGAGAATCTCGCGTTCGCGCCGGGTGAGCGCGACGCGGGTCGAGCCGTCACCTCCCGTTGCCCGGCGCCGATCTCCTTGCGTCGTCGCTCATGCCTTGCCCAACCCCTCGTTTCGTCTTCGTCCCGGCCGCCTGGGACCTGGCCCAGCACGCAATCTACCAGTAACCAATTTGAGGTAATGCAGGCTTCGTTTCGGCGTATTTAAGCGCCGCACCCGTTGACCGAGGCCCAACTGGTCCGTAGAAACAGTCCGTACCGGGTGCTCGGAAGCCCCGGGTAGGTGCGCACCTTCCGGCCGGCATGAGGCCGTCGCGAGGGGGTTCACTCGGACGGTGGACCTGACCGATGGGTGATTGGGATTTGAATGCACGGAGGATCTAGCGTGGGGATACGTCGGCGGGCCGCTGTTGGCGGCCTCCCCGTCGTGCCGGGATCCCCGAGGACGACCGGATGACGACCGCCGAGCTGCGCGCGGCGCGCCCCATCCGCCTGCGCGGCGGGATCCAGGCGCTCGAAGCCCAGCGCCTGATCGACCTGATCGCGCTGCGGCTCGCGCCCTCCGCGGCGGCGGGACTGATCGCCTACTCGCACATGTCGGAGGTCGGTACCGGCCTGATCGTCTTCTTCGGCGTCCTCCTCGCCACGCACGCGCTGGATCGCGCTGAGATGCCGATGCAGCTGATGCCGGCGAGCCGCTTGATCGTTGCCGCGCTCGCCCCGGTCGTCGGCGCCCTCGTCGCCTGGCTGGTGCTCTTCGGCGCGGGCCACGGCTACTCGTCTGACGCAGTTCGAGGCCGTCATCGCCGGCTCCTGGCTCGTCCTTACGCTCGGCGCGTGGATGCGCGAGCGCGTGACCCGCAACCTGACGGCGCGGGTCGTCGGTGATCGGCGGGCGCGAGTTCGCTGCCGACTTCGCCGCCGAGCTGACCGAGTCCGGGGTCACCAGCTACGAGGTCGTCGGCTGGGTCGGCTCGACCGGGCCCGCCGAGTACCGGCGCCTGCGCTGGCTCGGGCCGCTTCGACCAGGTTCGTGACGCGGTCATCGGCGAGCGCATCGACCTGCTCGTCCTCGCTCCTTCGGCCGGCGACCCGGCCGGCTCGCGGATCGAGGACGTCTTCGGCCTCGTCGCGGACGAGTGCCTCGACCTTCCCGTGCGTCTGATCGCCGCCAACCAGCTCTATGAGGAGCTCTTCGGCCACGTCCCGGTCGGGACGATCGACGCCGCCTGGTACCGCTACATCATGCACCCGCGCTACCGCGCGGGTGCGCCGCTCTCGAAGCGGATCTTCGACCTGTCGCTGTGCGGGCTGATCGCCCTCCTCTTCGCCCCGCTGATGCTGATCGCGGCGATCGCGATCAAGCTCAGCGACGGCGGCCCGATTCTGTATCGGCAGCGGCGCCTGGGCGAGTTCGGGCGGCCGTTCTCGATCCTGAAGCTGCGGACGATGCAGGTCGACGCCGAGCGCGACGGCCCGCAGTGGGCAGAGGCCGGCGACCCGCGAGTGACCAGGGTCGGCCAGATCCTTCGCCGCACCCACCTCGATGAGGTGCCGCAGCTCTGGAACGTGCTTCGCGGCGACATGACGCTCGTCGGCCCGCGCCCGGAGCGCCCCGAGATCGTCGGCGAGCTCGAGCAGAAGTTCCCCCACTACACACGCCGCCACCTGGTCAAGCCCGGCATCGCCGGCTGGGCGGCGCTTCGCTGCGGCTACGCGGGGTCCGACCTCGGTACCGCCTGGAAGCTCTGCCACGACCTCTTCTACATCAAGCGCCGCTCCGTCTTCGTCGACGCGCTCATCCTCGCCGAGACCGCGGTCGAGGTCTTCCGCGACGCGCACCGTGCGCTCCGCGCCCCGGACGAGCGCTTCCTGCTCTCCGAAGAGGCGCGTGGCTGAGACAGCGCTCGCCGCGGGCGAGACGACGCACGGTGTCGCCGGGAGCGCGCAGGCCGTGCTCGTCGTCGACGACGAAGGGGTGACGGCCGAGGCCAGCCTCGGAGCCTGCCGGATGCTCGGCGTCGCCCGTGCCGAGATCGTCGATCGCCCGTTCGCGACCTTGCTCGAGCCGGAGGCGCGCGAGAGCTTCGGTCACTTCTGGCGCGCCTTCCGTGCCAGCGGCGGCCATGGCGGTCCGTTCCGCCTCGACGCTCCCGCCGCCGCGGGATCGGTTGAGATCTCGGTCGAGGCCGAGGTCCTGCCGTCGCGTCACCTGATCGCGCTCACTCCCGCGGCAACCGCGCAGCCGGCGCTCACCCTCCTCGATCCGCCTGACGCACGAGCCCGCCCCGGTCGAAGTCGCGCCCGGCGCGAAAGCCCACCGCGCGCGAGCGCGAGATCCTCGGCCTGCTTGCGACCGGCGCCACGGACGCTCAGATCGCCGCCCGGCTCGACCTTTCACCCGCGACCGTGCAGACGCACGTCCGCAACGCGAAGGCCAAGCTCGGCGCCCGCACCCGCGCGCAGGCCGTCGCCCTCGCGCTCCGCCGCGGGCTGATCGCGGCGGCCTGAGACGTCAGCGCACGCCGAGCGTGGCGGCAAGCTCCTGCACCCGCTCCGAGCGCGGGTTGAGCTCGAGCGCGATCCGCGCCTCGTTGCGTGCGAGGAGCGGGTTGTTGTCCGCGTAGAGTTCGGCCAGCAGGAAGTGCCCCGCCCATTCCCAGGGGCGGAAGTCGACCGCGTCGGCGAGCGCCTCGATCGCCCGCTCCTCGTCGCCGAGCTCGCGCGCGATCGCGCCCTCGACCAGGAGCGGCGTGTCGGAGAGTGGAAAGATCGAGTGGGCGGCGTCGAGATCGCTGTACGCCTGCTCGGGATCGTCGCGCCAGCCGTCGTAAGCGCTGTCGACGTAGCGTTCACTGATCAGCGGCGGGATCGCGACGATGGCGAGCAAGACAGCGGCGATGATCAGCGATCGTCGCCACCGCTGTTTTTCGGGATCAGCGACGGCGAGCACCGATGGGGATGCGGCCGCGCCGAGCAGGATGAAGACGATGGCGGTGACTGCCGGGTAGGGCCAGAACCAGTCGACGGAGGCGTGGACGAGCCAGTAGGCGCCGCTCGCGAGCGCTGCCGCGCTCAGGGTTGAGGCGGCGGGGCCGAGTTTTCGCGGCCGGAAGGCGGCAAGCCCGATCGCGACGATCGCGGTGATGATCAGGGCGAAGCCGAGGATGCCGAGCTCCGCGAGCTGCTCGAGCTCAACGCTGTGCGCGTCACGGGCGTAATGATTTCCCCCCTCGCGCTTGAGGAGATACGTGTACTGGTAGCCGCCGGCGCCGTCGCCGAAGAGCGGGTCGTCGGCGAAGTCGTCGAGGGCCACCCGCCAGAGGTCGTTGCGGACCGAGCCCACGTTGAAGGAGAAGCGGCTCGAGGACGAGCTGAGATCCGGACTACCCGTCTCGGTGAACTCCGTCGCGCGGTCACCGACCCACTTGATCGGATCGCCGACGACGATGAAGAAGCCGATCACCAGCACGACGCCGCCCGCGATGAGGGTGCGGCCGATGACCCGGTTCGAATCGGTATCGGCGCTGCGGATCCCGGGCAGGCGTGCTTCGAAGCGAGCGGCGAACGCGCCAAGCACGACGGAGGCCACGCTCGCGACCGTGAGCATCCAGGCGACGCCGTTCATCTCGTCCACCGTTTCGGAGAAGACACCGTTCGCGGCCGAGTAGAGGCTCAGCGCCGACGGGACCACCAGGAGCGCCGGGACGATCGCCAGCCCGAGCCAGCAGATGGATTTCAGGCGGTAGGGGGAGAGGAGGATGTAGACGAGGACGGCGACGCCCATCGCGGGCAGGGAGGCGCGACTCTGGCCGAGGAGGAAGATCATCATCGCGAGGCTGGCGATGCCGAGCGCGACGCCGCGGGCGCGCCAGTCAAGCGCGCGGTTGGCGGCGAGCGAGACCGCGGGGAACAGTGCGATCGCGAAGAAGGCGACGTTCGCGTTGCGGTAACCGAGGGGGAAGTCGAGCGTTCCGTCGACCTCGAGCAGGTCGCGGGGGTTGGACCCGAAGAGGGCGACGATCGTCGCGATCCCGGCAAAGCCCGCGCCCGCCGCGACCGGCACGAGCGACAGCTCCATCCGCGGGCCGAGCAGGTTTCCGAGCCAGATCCCGAGCCCGAAGACGAGCGCATACGTGAGCACCCGCTCTCCATCGATGACGGCGATGTCCGGCGCCGCGCTCCAGATCGCCGAGAGAGCCGTCCAGCCCGCGAGCGCGATCAGGGCCACGAGCCCGACCGCCGCCGGCGGGGAGAGCCGCAGGTTGCCGCGCCACGGCGCGAGCACGGCGAGGAGCACCGTGGCGATGCAGAGGACGATCACCCCCGGCAGGAGGACGGTGCTGAAGTAGGCGCCCTCCTTCCACGCCCACCAGCCGCAGATGACCGCGAGCACGGCAAGAGGAACAGCGCCGCAATTTCCAGGCGGCCGGTTCCGATGCTGGTCGAGGTTGATCCCCCCGTCGAGCGCGGGTGCTCGAACACTCGCCTGAAAGGATGCCTGGCGGCGCCTGGGTCGTGCGTTGCAATGGGGGGAGCTGGGCGGGTTGGCGCGAAGCGTGGCTCGACCCGGTCATCTGGCTACGGCGAGAGCAGGAGCGAACGAGCGATGGAACAAGGCGCAGGCAGCGGCGGCGACCCCTTCCGCGAGGCGGCGGATCGCGCCCGCGAGGAGCTGTTGCAACAGCTCGGTGACGAGGCGGATCGCCTCGACGCAGAGCTCTCGAGCCTCTCGGAGCGGATGCTCGCCGGCGCGCGCAAGATCGCCGAGGAACGGGTCGAGCGGGAGATCGCGAGGCTCGCCTCGAGCTCCCAGGAGCTGAGCGCGGAGCTTCACCAAAGACTTGCCGACGGCACCGAGGACGTGCGGGCGACGCTGACCGCCGAGCTCAACCGCGACTCCGAGCTGATGCGGGCCGAGGCCGACCAGTCGGTTCGCGACCTGGGCGAGCGGCTCGGCCGCGACCTCGACGCCCGCGTCGCCGACGGGTCGACCCGCGTCGAGACCCAGCTCACCCGCCAGCTCAACGCCGGGCTCGAGCATTCGGAGACCGAGCTTCGCCGGCGGGTCGACAGCGCGATCGAGGCCGCAGAGACGTCGGCCGCGGGCCGGCTCGACGCCGGTCTCGCGCAGGCTTCCGGCACGCTTACGGGCGAGATCGAGGCGGCGCGGGCCGACCTACGGGAGCGGATCACGGCCACGGTCGAGGGGGCCGTCGGCGACATCTCGCGCACCGCAGCGCGCCAGCGCGAGGAGCTCGAGCGGGAGCTCGAGGCCGCGATCACCAGCGCGGAGAGCCGGCTCTCGGAGGGTGTCGGCACCGCCACCGCCGCGACCCGGGGCGAGCTTCAGGGCGAGATCGAGGCCCGGATGGATGCGATCGAGTCGGAGCTCGGGGCGCGGGTGGCAGAGAACCGCACCGAGCTCGCCCGACTCCGTAAGCAGGCCCTCGGATCGATCCGCGATGACCTGCGCGACGAGATCTCGAAGCGGATCAAGAAGCTTCGCAAGCAGGCGAACGAAGGGCTCGAGGCGCGGCTCGACGAGGCGCTCGCGCGCGTCAGTGACGAGGCCAAGGAGCGCGCCGACGAGCTCGCGGGCGGAGTCGAGAAGCGCGTCGAGGAGCTTTCGGGCGGCGTCGAGAAGCAGGTCGAAGAGCTCACCGGCGGCGTCGAGAAGCAGGTCGAAGAGCTCACCGGCGGCGTCGAGAAGCGCGTCGAGGAGCTCTCGCGGGGCGTCGACACGCGGGTCGAGCGCCTGAGCGATGAGGCCGGAGCGCGGGTGGACGTGCTGGCCGCGGATCTCGAGGGCCGGATCGGAGAGCTCTCGAGTGGGGTCCAGCAGCGCGCCGGCCTTCTGACCTCGAATCTCGAGTCGAGCACGACGCACCTCTCCGAGATCCTGACCAGGCGGGTAGAGACCCTCGCCGCGGAGCTGCGCGAGGAGATCAGCCGCCGCGTCGGCGCCGACGTCGCCGAGAGCGCACGCGAGCTCTCGGCCACGCTCGAGGGGGCCGCCGCCGAGCGCTCCGAGCGCGTCGATGCCGAGCTCCGCGCGACCGTCGCCGCGGCGACGACCGGTCTCGGCGAGCGGATCACCGCGTCGATGGAAGAGCTCGCGACGCGGCTCGAGGCCGGCGCCCAGGAGCGCACCGAGGCGGCGCAGCAGATGTTCGAGCAGCGTGCCGAGGAGGCCGTTGCGCGGGCCGAGACCGCGGAGCAGAAGGCGACCGAGCGCACAGAGGCGGCGCTCCGGGAGGCCGCGGAGCGAGCGGAGGCGGCCGAGAAGGAGGCAGCGGAGCGGGCGGCAGCGGCGGAGCGGGAGGCATCCGCGCGCGCCGAGGAGCTTGCGAGGAACGCCGCCGAGCGTGCCGAGGCCGCGCATACGGAAGCGGCCGAGCGCGCCGCTGCGGCGGAGATCGAAGCGGCCGAACGTGCTGCCGCCGCCGAGATCGTCGCAGCTCAGCGAGCCGAGGAGGCCCGCAGGGAGGCCGAGGCGGCGCGCAAGGCGGCCGAGGAACGCACCGAGGCCGCGAACGCCGCCGCGGCCCGGCGCGCCGAAGCTGCCGAGCGTGAAGCCGCCGACCGCGCGGCGGCGGCCGAGGAGTTGCTCGCCGAGCGCGCGAGCGTCGCGGAAAGGCTCTTCGGCGAGCGCGCCGACGCCGCCGAGAAGCGCGTCCACGAGCAGGCCCGAGCGAGCCACGAGGCACTCGAGCGTGGGGTGGACGAGCGCCTCACGGCAGCCGCGAGCGAGCTCACCGACCAGATCGAGCGTGCCCGCGAGGAACTCGCCGCGCGCGCGCTGGAGCGCAGCGAGAGCCAGGAAGCCGAGACCCGCTCATGGGCGGAGAGGACGGAGACCTCGCTCGCGGAGAGCAAGTCGCAGATCGACACCCGGGTGTCCGCCGCCGAGGGCCGGATCGAGTCCGCACTCGCGGAGCTCGGGCTCGAGCGCGACCGCGCCCAGTCGCTGATCGGTGAGACCGTCGCCGGCGAGGTCGAACGAGCGACCGACTCGATCGAGGCGATTCGGAAGTCGAGCGAAGCCTCGCTCGAGGCGAAGGGTGCCGAGCTCGCCGATTCGGTGTCCGGGAAGGTCGCCGAGGTCGCCGAGCAGACGAACGCCGCCGCCCGTGAGACGGCCGCGGCCGAGCTCGCCGAAGCGTCGAAGACAAGTCGCTCCGAGCTCGCCGCCGAGGCGGAGGAGGCGCGTCGCTCGATCGGAGAGTTCGCCGAGAACACCCTCTCGCGAAAGGCGCGCCGCCACGAGCTGAAGCTCGCCCGCGAGGAGCGGGAGCGCCGGATCCAGGACGCGGAGGAGCGGATTCGAAAGCACGGCGACGAGGTCCTCGAGCAGGCAAAGGGCGCCGTCGAGCAGCTGAAGACCGAGGATCTGACCGTGATCAGGGCCGAGGTCGCGACGATGCGAACCGAGGCGGAGGGCGAGGCGGCCCGACTGCGCGAGCTCATCGCGAGCTCCGAGCGCGACCTCGGCGAGCGGATCGATCGCGACACGGCGCGCGTCACGGAGGCCGCGGACGAATCCGAGCGCCGGATCACGGTGCGGGCCGAGTCCGCCGAGCAGGGCATCCTCACCCGCGCCGAGTCCGCCGAGGCGGAGATCGCGACCACCGCGCAGAGCGCGGAGGAAGCCGTTGAACGTCGCACCGAGGCAGCGCAGGAGGTGATCGCCGCGCGAGCGACGTCGGCCGCGCAGCAGCTCGCCGACGACGCCGAGGCCGCCCACGAGGAGATCGCCGGAGCGGTCGAGGGCGCCCGGGAGGCGATCGCGACCGGGCTCGGCGAGGCCGAGAGCCGCCTCGGGGGATACGTGAGCGAGGCCGAGCAGCGCTTCGCGCTCCGTGCCGAGGAGGCCGACCGGTCGATCGAGGAGCACGTAGCGCGCTCCGAGAGCTCGGCCGAGGATGCCGAGCGCCGCGTCACGGGCCACATCGAGGCCGCCGGCCGCACGATGGCCGAACGGCTCGCCCGCGCGGAGAGCTCTGCCGCCGACACGGAGGCGCGGATCGCGATGCGCGCCGAGGAGATCGAGGAGGCGATCGCGAGCCGGCTCGCCGCGGCCGAAACGGCGAGCGCCGAGGCTCAGGAGCGGATCGGAGCCCGCGCCGCCGAAGCCGAGCAGGCGATCGAAACGCGGGCAACGCAGAGCGAACAGGCGATCGGCGAGCGAGCGACGGAGACCGAACGCACGATCAGCGGGCGCGCCGCGGAGGCGGAACGGACGCTCGCCCAGCGCGCGGCCGCGAGCGAGCAAGCGATCGAAGAGCGCGCAGCGACCGCGGAGCAGCGCATCACGGGCAATCTCGAGGGTGCGGAGAGAACTCTTGCCGAGCGCCTCGCCCAGGTCGAAGAGCGGGCGGCGAGCGCCGAACAGCGCCTCACCTCTCAGCTCGAGACGGGCGAGCAGCGGATCGGCGAGCGTCTGGCCGCTTCCCAGCGCGCGGCGCTCGACTCCGAGCGGGCGATCGCCGAGCGAGCCGAGTCGGCCGAGAGCGCGGTGAACGCGCGAGCGGAATCCGCCGTGGCGGCGATCTCCCGCACTGCCACGGGAGCCGAGGAGGCGATTTCGAATCGCGCGATCGAGTCCGACCGGCTGTTGAGCGAGAGGGCGAGCGCGTCGGCCGAGGCCGTCGACACCTCCCTCGCCGCCGCCCGCGCCGAGCTCGAGGCCGCGGCGAGCGCCGCCCGCGAGGCGACCGACCGCAGCGGCGCCGAGATTTCGCAGCGGCTGCTCGACACCGCCCGCGGCGAGGAGCGTGAGCTGAGCGCTCGCCTGCACGCCGAGGTCGCGCAGATGGTCGACAACGCGCGCGCCGAGCTGCTCTCGGTCCGCGACGAGATTGCGCAGATCACCGTCGACGTACGCGCCGCCGCCGACGCCGCCGAGGAACGGGTCGCGGAGGCAACCCGGATCGGCGAGGCGACGATCTCGACCCGCGCTCAGGGCGCGGCCGCCGGCGCTGTCCGCGAGGTCACCGCGAGCGCGACCGACGCGACCCGGAGAATCGAGGAGCAGGCGGGCTCGGTCGAGGCCAGGACCCGGCTCGAGGACGTGATCGGCCGCCTCCAGGAGGCCGACGAGCGCCTGCGGGCGAGCGACGAGCGGACCAAGGACGCGCTCCGCCACCTGCGCGCGGTGCCCGAAGAGGGCGCCAACGGCGCCTAGCTCCCGGGGCTAACGCTTACCGCGTCCCGGCGATCTCGGCGACCTGCCGCGGGCGTAGGAGAGCTTTCAAGGTGCTCTCGTCGATCGCGGCGAGCCCGCCCTTCTTCATCTCGATCCGCCCTCCGGTGACGAGTTGGATCGCGCGCGAGAAGTCGGGTTCGTGGCCGACGAGAAGCGCGGTCCCGCGCCCCGCGGCAATCTCGTGGGGATCGAAGTCGCCGCCGCGAAGCCGCTCGTCCTCCTCGACCTCGATCCCGAGCTCGGCCGCGGCGAGCTCCGCCGTTTCCCGCGCGCGCAGCTTCGGGCTCGTCAGACAGGCGTCGAACGTCACCTCGAGGCGCGCGAGCGCGAGCCCGGCGTCGCGTGACTGGCGCTTCCCCTTCGCGGTCAGGTGGCGCGAGAAGTCGTCAGCGGCGGAGTCCTCCGCGTCGCCGTGGCGCAGGAGCCAGATCACGCCGAGAAATCTAGAGGCTCGATGCGCAACCGGGCGGAGCCTTGCGGCGACGGCGCCGTCCCGGGCTATCCTGGCCGCAGCATGCGAGTCGCGGCTTTAATCGCGCTGCTCGCGGGGGTGGCAATCTTCTCGGTCGAAGCGAGCCCCGCGCCGGCAAGGACCGCCTTTTGCAGTGGAGGGCTGCCCGCGAGCGGGAAGATCGTCACCGAGTACGAGAAGCCGTACGCGATCGCGTACCGGAAGTCGGTGAAGGTCTACGTCGAGACGGACGGCCCGGCGATGAGCAACGTTCACGCGGAGCTCTACACGTTCGACGGCGTCAAGCTCGGCGAGTCGAAGGACTTCGGCAACTTCTCGGTTGGCGCGACCAAGCGGATCAAGCTGCGCTTCCCGATGCAGGCCGGCAAGTTCACGCTTGTGATCAAGGGCGTCGCCGAGGGCTGCTCGAACGAGCGCGAACGCTCGCAGGTAGTCCGGTTTCACCCCTGCGGCACGGAGCTGCCGCTCAAGTTCCCGCAGCGCCCGAGCGGCCAGGCGTCGGACTACGCGGGGTACGTCTCCGTTCCGGTCCGCAGCGACGGCGTGACGATCCACGATCTTCGCGGCACGCTGTCGAACTTCGACGGACAGCTCTTCGGCCGCAGCCGCCTGAAGGTTCTCTTCGGCACCGCGACGATGGACAACGAGCTCGTGCGCGGCCTCGGCGCCGGCCGCTACACGTTCACCGTCGACGCATTCCCGGACCAGCCGCGCAAGTGCGGACGCAAGAAGTCCTCGGTCGCGCTCCGTTTCCGTTAATCGCGTCCACGAATATCCGGTCGGTGCGGGTTGAGCCTCCGGTGGCATCTGGCCCGGTTGCCATGATCGGCGAGTGAGCGGAAACGTCGCCCATCTGCACGTCCACAGCGAGTACTCGCTGCTCGACGGCGCATGCAAGATCGAGGCGATGGCCGCCCGCGCGGCGGAGCTGGGAATGCCCGCCCTGGGCCTCACGGACCACGGCGTGATGAACGGCGCGGTCGAGCACTACAAAGCCTGCCGCAAGCACGATGTGAAGCCGATCCTCGGGCTCGAGGCCTACCTCGTCGACGATCGCCACGCCGAGGGCAGGGTCGAGCGCAACCATCTGACCCTGCTCGCCTCCTCCGACGCGGGGTTCCGCAACCTGGTCAAGCTCACCTCCGCCGGCTATCTCGAGGGCTTCAGCCGCGGGAAGGCCAACGTCGACACCGAGCTGCTCGCCCGCCACTCGGAGGGCGTGATCGCGCTCACCGGCTGCCTGCAGTCGCGATTTTGCCGGCGGCTGATCGAGGAGCGCCCGGCCGACGCCCGGGCCCACCTCGATGACCTGCTGCAGATCTACGGCGCCGACGACGTCTACTTCGAGGTGCAGGAGAACGGCATCCCGGAACAGGCGAAGGCGAACGAGGGCATCGTCCGCCACGCCCGCGAGCTCGGCCGGCCGCTCGTCGCGACCGCCGATGTCCACTATCTGCGCAAGGAGGACTACTCGACCCACGCCGCGCTGCTCTGCGTGCAGACGAAGTCGACGCTCGAGCAGCCGAAGCTGACCTTCGACACGAACGAGTTCTTCCTCAAGAGCGCCGAGGAGATGCAGGAGTCCTTCGCGGCACACCCGGGCTCCGTGGAGACCACGCTCGAGATCGCCGAGCGCTGCCACGTCGAGCTCGAGCTCGGCAAGCTGCTCCTGCCGCGTTTCCCGACGCCCGATGGCGAGGAGCCGGCGGCGATGCTTCGCCGCCTCGTCTTCGAGGGCATGCGCCGCCGCTACAGCGACCCGCTACCCGCCGAGGCGGTCGAGCGAGCGGAGTACGAGCTGGGCGTGATCGGCGATATGGGCTTCGATTCGTACTTCCTGATCGTCTGGGACTTCGTCCGCTTCGCGAAGGAGAGCGGGATCGCCGTCGGCCCCGGCCGCGGCTCCGCCGCCGGCTCGATCGTCGCGTACTCGCTCAACATCACCGACCTCGACCCGCTCGCCAACGACCTGCTCTTCGAGCGCTTCTTGAACCCGGCGCGCAAGTCGATGCCGGACATCGACATCGACTTCTCCGTCCGCGGGCGCGAGCGCGTGATGCACTACGTCCAGGACAAGTACGGGCGCGAGTCGGTGGCCCAGATCATCACCTTCGGCAAGATGGCGCCGCGGGCAGCGACCCGCGACGCCGCCCGCGTGCTCGGCTACGACTACGGCACCGGCGACCGCGCGGCGAAGCTGATCCCGGAGCCGATCATGGGCCGCAGCCCGAGCTTCGCGGAGTGCCTCAAGCCGGGCCAGGACCTGCGCAAGGCCTACGACGCCGACGCTGACGTGCGCCGCGTGGTCGACGTGGCCAAGGGGCTCGAGGGGATCGTCCGCAACAACTCGATCCACGCCGCCGCGGTCGTGATCGCGGATCGGCCCCTGAACGAGATCGTCCCACTGCAGCTGGCGGAGGATCGCGGCGGCCCCGCCGGCGGCAACGGGAACGGCAACGGGACCGGTGGGCGCCCGGAGCGCAAGTACAAGATCGTCACCCAGTACTCGATGAACCCGATCGAGGAGATCGGCCTGCTGAAGATGGATTTCCTCGGCCTGCGCAATCTCGACGTGATCGAGGATGCGGTCGACATCATCCGCCGCTCGCGGGGCGAGGACGTGGAGATCGAGTCGATCCCACTCGACGACGCGAAGACCTACGAGATGCTCGCCCGCGGCGACTCCGTCGGCGTCTTCCAGCTCGAGTCGGAGGGCATGCGCGAGGCGCTCAAGCAGATTCAGCCGACCGAGTTCAACGACATCGTCGCGATCGGCGCCCTCTACCGGCCGGGAGCGATGCGCTTCATTCCCGACTACGCGCGCGGCAAGCGCAACCCCGCCTCGGTCACCTACCAGGACCCGCGCCTGCGCCCGATTACCGAGGAGACCTACGGCTGCTGCATCTACCAGGAGCAGCTGATGGAGATCTCGAAGCAGCTCGGCGGCTTCAGCCCGGCGGAGGCGGACGACCTCCGCAAGGCCGTCGGCAAGAAGAAGCGCGACCTGATGGCGACGATGGAGGGCAAGTTCATCGACGGCTGCGCTGCTTCCGGCACCGCCCAGGCAGTCGGTAAGGACCTCTGGTCACTGATGACGGCGGCGGCCGACTACTCCTTCAACAAGAGTCACGCGGCCTGCTACGCGCTGACCTCCTACCGGACCGCTTATCTCAAGGCCAACTACCCGGCCGAGTACATGGCCGCCGTGATCTCCTCGGTGATGTCGACCAAGGACAAGGTCCCGTTCTTCGTCAACCGCTGCGACGCGATGGGGATCGACGTGCTCCCGCCGGACGTCAACTCCTCCGATCACGGCTTCATCGTCTCCGGGAAGTCGATCCGCTTCGGCCTCGACGCGGTCAAGAACGTCGGCCACCAGGCTGTCCAGTCGATCATCCGCGCGCGTGAGGCCGGGGGCGACTTCACCTCGATCTGGGACTTCTGCGAGCGGGTCGACTGCCAGGCGGTGAACAAGCGCGCGATCGAGTGCCTGGTCAAGTGCGGCGCGTTCGACTCCACCGGGGCGTCGCGGCGCGGGATGCTCGAGGTGCTGCCCCAGGCGCAGGCGGCGGGACAGAAGGCACAGGAGGACACCCGCCGCGGCCAGGGCTCGATCTTCGACTTCGGCGACGCCAACGGCGGCGAGCCCGGCGGCTTGGCTCCGCCTCGCCAGGAGTTCGTGCCCGAGGGCGAGTTCGAGTCCTCAGAGCTACTGCGGTTGGAGAAGGAGGTGCTCGGCACGTTCCTCTCCGCCCACCCGCTGACCGAGGTCCGCGAGGCGCTGGCGTCCCGGGTCGAGCGGCCCCTCACGGCGATCGCCGGGATGGGCGACGGCGCCTGGGTGACGGTCGGCGGCATCATCGCCGAGGCGAAGAAGGTGCGAACGCGCTCCGGCGGCTATGTGATGTTCGCGAAGCTCGACGACCTCGAGGCTCAGGTGGAGCTCTTCGTCCGCGACGCGGCCGGTCCGGCGGCGGAGGCGATCGCGCTCGACAAGGTCGTCGTCATCCGCGGCCGCGTCGACCACAAGGGGCGCGACCAGACGAGCATCGTGGTCCAGGAGGCGGAGCTGTTCGAGCCCGACGAGGTCGAGATCGCCCGGGCGAAGGCGAAGGCTGCGGCGGCCGCCGTCCCGACGACGATCCTGCTGAAGATCGACGCTTCCGCTCACGGCGCCGGGCTGATCGAGGACCTGAAGTCGATCTTCGGGACCTTCCCCGGCAACAGCGAGGTCCTGCTCGAGATGCGCACCCAGGACGGCGTTCGCCGGCTGCGCTTCGGCTCCGAGTACCGGGTCGAGCCGACGGCCGCCCTGCGAGCCGAGCTCGACCACCTCCTCGGTCCGGCCGCGCTGGCCGCGTGATCGCCGTCGTTGGACTGCGTCATCGGTCGCTCGCGTGCAGAGCACGCCACGCTCCCTGCTTCCTTGTCCCCCTCGGCGCTCACGCGGCGACCACATAATCGACGTAGACTTTCCACGTGGCAACCGTTCAGCGATCAGGCACGCAGCTCGGCGAGTGTCGCCGCTGCCGCACCTTCTGCGACAAGCTGATCGAGCCGCGCGGCTGTATCGAGATCGGCTGCCGCTATCTCTACAGCTACGAGGACCAGCTCAGCGGCGGCCGTTACATGGGGTGCCTGCGCAAGGTGTTCCGCGCCGAGATCGACCTCGACATGTTCGACCTCGCCGAAGCGAGCGGCGGCTACGGGGGGATCAAGATGGCGGGCCAGCCTCTGCCACAGTGCCAGTTCTCCGTCGAGCCCTCCTACGAGGGCGAGGGCCGCGCCTACTCGTGCGTCAACCAGCGCTTCTTCGACTGCACCGACGAGGGCCCGGAGGGAATCAGGGCCTTCGATCTCCGTAAGGCGCTCGACTAGCTACACGGGGCCAGCCGCACCCGCGCTCGATCGGTGCCGGGCCCCTCCGCACGCCTGAGCGTCAAGGCGACCAGAGCGGTCGCGGCGATGCCCGCGGCGACGACCAGCACCGCGTCGGCGAGCCCTTTGGCCTGGGCCACCCTCAGGGCCTCCCCGGCAAGCCCGTCGGTGCCGGCGTTGGCGACCAGGACCAAAGCGGCGAGACCGACACTCGTACCGACTCCCGCCGCGGTCGATGCGATCGCCGCAGCGACGCCTTGGCGCTCGTCGTCCACCCCCGTTCCCGCGGCGATGAACATCGCGGTGAAGACAGTGCCGTCGGCGATGCTCAGCAGCGCGAGCCCGGGGATGAGCTCGACGTAGCGTGAATCGGGACCCATCGCCAGCCCCAGCGCGACAGCGCCGGCGGCGCCGGTCCCCAGCGCCACCAACAGCGTGGTGCGGAGGCCGAAGCGGGTGGCCATCTGCCCGCCCAGGGCCGACCCGGTAAGAACGAAGCCCGTCGGCAGCAGGAACGCGAGGCCGGTCGTCAGAGCGTCGTATCCCAGGACGTCCTGAAAGAAGATCGAGAGGAAGTAGAGAACCGATCCGAACGTGGCCATGAACAGGAACGCGACCGCGACAGCGGTGCGCAGCGACCGGTTCGCCTTGAGGCTCGGGGGGACGAGCGGGTCGCGGCTACGTCGCTCGATCGCCACGAACAGCCCCAGCAGCAACAGTCCACCGACGCCGGCGAGAACGATCCGGGGCGAGTCCCAGCCGAAGTTCGGCCCCTCGACCAGGGCGTAGACGACCCCCGTGACACCCGCCGTGACGGAGAGCGCTCCGGGCAGGTCGAAGGTCCGGCTCCGGTCTCGCTCGCCGTCGGGGTCGATCAGCGCCAGGGTTCCGGCGATCGCAACCGCGACCAGGGGGACGTTGACGAAGAAGACCGCCTCCCAGCCCGAGACCTCGGTGAGAACCCCTCCGAGGAGAACGCCGACCACGAGCCCGGCGGCACCGGCGCCGGCCCAGACGGAGAGAGCACGGTTGCGCTCCCGTCCTTCCGCGAACGTCGTGTTCACCAGCGACAGCGTCGCCGGGAAGACGAGCGCTCCGCCGAGGCCCTGGAGGGCGCGAGTGACGAGCAGAACCTCGGGGGCCGTCGCCATCCCGCCGGCGAGCGAGGCCCCGCCGTAGACGGACAGCCCGAGCAAGAAGATGCGCCGCCGTCCGAGCAGGTCGGCGGCGCGCCCACCGAAGAGGAGGAGGCCGGCGGATGCGATCGCGTAGGCACTGACGACGGACTGGAGCGTCTGTGCGGAGAAGCCGAGGTCGCGGGCGATGTCGGGCAGCGCGACGACGACGATGTACTGGTCGAGCGAGACGATCAGCATCGCGAACGCCAGCAGCGCAAGCACGGGGAGCTTCTGTTTGTCGATCATGCCCCTCGGTTCCGGCGCGGGGCATGTTCGTTACAGATCAGATCGCTACTCCCGGAACCGGTAGCCCACCCCGCGCACCGTCTCGAAGTTGTCGGCGCCGATCTTCTTGCGGAGGTAGCCGACGTACACGTCGACGACGTTCGACCCGGGGTCGTAGTCATAGCCCCAGACGCGGGCGAGGAGCTGCTCGCGGCTCAGGACCTGGTTGGCGTGGCTCAGAAATGCGCGCAGGAGCTCGAACTCGCGCGCGCTGAGCTCGATCGTCTCGCCGCGGACGCTGGCCCAGCGGGTGCGCAGGTCGAGCGAGACGTCGCCGACCTTGAGCTGGGTCTCCTCCTTCTCGGCGACGCCGTCGCGCAGTTGCACGCGCACCCGGGCGACCAGCTCCTCGAAGTGGAACGGCTTGCCGAGGTAATCGTCGGCGCCGGTCTCGAGCCCGAGCACGCGGTCGTTCGGATCGCTGCGGGCCGTGAGCACGATCACGGGCAGCCGGTCGCCGCCGCGACGCAGGTCGCGAAGGACCTCGATTCCGTTCTTGCCCGGGAGTCCGAGGTCGAGGATCATCAGGTCGAAGTCCTCGTCGCGAGCGAGCGCCGTCGCCGAGGCGCCGTCGCCGACCACGGTCGTCGTGAAGCCACTGGCCCTCAGCCCCTTCTCGAGGAAGGAGGCGAGGCGAACCTCGTCCTCGACGATCAGGATCCGGCTCACGAGCCCGCGCTCACGGTGCCGTCGGCAGCACGATCGTGAACGTCGAGCCCATACCGCGCCGGGTGTCGAGCTCGACGTGTCCACCGTGTGCCTCGGCGATCGCCCGCACGATCGAGAGCCCGAGCCCGGCGCCGTCCGTGGTCGCCGGATCGACGCTCTGGGCCTGGGTGAAGCGCTCGAAGATCCGCTCCCGGTCGGCGGCGTCGACGCCCGGCCCCTCGTCGCGGACCCAGAGCCGGGCCGTCTCGCCGACGAGCGAGCTGCCGATCCAGATCGCATCGCCTTGGCGGGTGTGGCGTACGGCGTTATCGGCGAGGTTCATCACCGCCTGCGTGAGCCGGTGCTGGTCGGCGACCATGATCCCGACTCCGGTCCCGTCGAGCCGCCAGTCGCGCTCGCCGAGACTGGTCGCCTTCGCGAACAGGTCGTGGGCGAACAGATCGAGGTCGATCGGTCCGAGGCGGAGAAAGTCGGGCCGCGGCGCCTTCGTGAGCAGCAGAAGGTCGTCGACATATCGACTCATCCGGTCGAGCTCGTCCTGAATCACGGCGATCGCCTCCTCGCGCTCCTCCGGGGTGTCGCCGAGCGTCTCCAGGTGCCCGCGGATGACCGTGATCGGCGTCCTCAGCTCGTGGCTGACGTCGGTGAGGAAGTCCTTCTGGCCGGCAAACGCGGTCTCGAGCCGGTCGAGCATGCCGTTGAACGTTCGGCCGAGCTCCGCGATCTCATCGCCGCCGCGCACGGGAATCCGGCCCGAGAGGTCGGTCTCGCCGATCTGTCGCGCCGTCCGCGAGAGCGCCTGGAGCGGCGCCACGGCGCGCCCTGCCGCGAGCCAGATGAACAGCGACGCGAGCAGGAGGACGACGATCGAGACTCCGATCGCGATCGTGACCGCGTTCTCCACCCGGTCGCGCTCGACGGCTGTGAGGCCCGCGACGATGAGGACCCCTTGGCCGCCACCTACGGGGACGGCTACGTAACGCGCCTCACCCAGAGGCGTCTCGACGGTCCCGCTTTCCGGAGCCGAGACGCTCGCGAGGCCGACGAAGGACTCGACCAGACCCGCCTCGTCGGCCGATGCGGTCTCCGCGCGAAACGGCTGCCCGTCGACGAAGGTGATCAAGGCGCCGTCGGCCGGTGGCGCCTGCTGTTCGAGGTAGGCGAGGAAGAGCGGGCCGACGCCGGCGAACGGGTTGCCGGTCTCGGGCTCGCCGCGGGCGTTGAGCGCTCGCAGCGAGTCGGCGGTGACCGAGAGTTGCTCCTCGACCTGGTCGCCGACCCGCGAGAGCAGGACGGCGCGCAGGACGAGCACCGAGGCCGCGGTCGAGACAAGGAGCAGCGCGAGGAACGACACGAGCACCCTGGTGCGCATTCCGGCCAGGAGCGGGCGGCGTTCGTGGGCGCTGCCCCGCTCGTCCTCGGCGCCAGGGGGCCGGGACTCGATCAACACGCCCCAAATTTAGCCGGGTTTCCGCTGCCCACGAGCCGGAAAACCCGGCTGCGACAGGCGTTGCGGCCCAATCAGGATGGGGGGTAGAGGCGGTCGATCAACCGGGCGACCGTGTCCGAGTACTGGTCGCCGGCGGGGGAGTCCGTGCCCTCGCCGCCGATGCCGGGGCCCCCGGTGGGTGGAATCGGCGGCGGGACAACGGTCCCGGTCTCGGGCTCGACAGGCGCGTTCTCGCCTGCACCGCCGTCACCCGTACCGTCGTCTTGGCCCTGGCCGTCTGAGCCCTGGCCGCCGTCCCCGTCGCCCATCCCCTGCTCGCTCGACGGGGCGCCGGTCTCGCCGTTGTCCTCGGACCCTTCGTCGCCGGGCGAGTGGTCGGTCTGCTCCGTGCCCTCGGGGGCCTGCACGCTTCGCAGCGGGTTCTCCTCGTCGGGGCGGAGGATGGTGACGAATACGATCACCAGCAGCGCGCAGACGACGATCGCCTGCACGGCGATGACGCGCGCACGAGCGCGCGTCACTAAAACCTTCCCCGGGAGATGCCGTCAGTCGGGCGGGGCATCAACAGGGCGCTCCGATCGTGCAAGCACCATCCATGTCCGCCTAGCTTGTCCTGTCCGCATGAGACAGCGATGAGAAAGGGATGAGACAGGCATGAGCATAAGAGGCTTTCTCATGGAAACCTCACGCTCCTCTCACCGACCGGGCCTACCTTGGACCACGTAAGTTCTCCGCGATCTACAGGGAGAAAGGTTCCTTGCGAGTCACCAACCTCATCAAGACGAAGCTCGCCGGCACAATGGTCGTTGCGCTCTGCGTGACCGTCGCGGCTCCGTCGCTGGCGGGAGCCCAGCAGATCGATCCGACAACGAGCCAGTACGCCGACGAGTTGACCCAGATCGAAACCGGGACGGACGTCTGTCTCGACAACGACAGCGGCTCCGGCACCGGTGACGGCTCCGGCACCGGTACCGACGGTGCCGGCTCCGGTTCACTCGACGAGTGTGTCGAGGCTCCGCCCTCGAACGTCGCCACCAGTGGCCCCGGTGATCCGGGCAGCCCCTCTGGGCTCGGTGGGCGTGTCGGTCCTCTGCCATTCACCGGTTTCGACGTGATCGCGATGGCCGCGGTTGCCCTTGCTGTCGCAGGCCTTGGCCTGGCGCTCCAGCGAGCGGTTTCCCGCCAGCCGTCCGACACCTAGAGCGACGCTCGAAGCTCTTCGGCGTAGGGGACGCCGAGACTCGCCGCCCTGAAGGGATTAGTTCGGGGCGGCGAGTCCTTGTTTACGAAGCCGCTTCGCGAGGCGCACGTCCTTGCGCTCCGTCGCGCCGCCGTCCGCGCCGGGGCCCTCGAGCAGCGCCGGCAGCCGCTCGAACCGCGGCTCCCCGAGAAAGGCGGCGAGGCCCGCGCGCCCGAGCTCGCCCTTGCCGAACGGCGCGTGCCGGTCGCGGTTACCACCCAGCGGGATCAACGAGTCGTTGACGTGGAGGCAGGCGAGCCGGTCGAGGCCGACGATGGAGTCGAACTCGTCGACCACCGCCGCGACTCGTTCGGCATCCCGGATGTCGTAGCCGGACGCCAATAGGTGGCAGCAGTCGATGCAGATCCCGACCCGTTCGTCGCGATCCAGTAGCTCGAGCAACTCGGCCAGCTCTTCGAAGTTCCGGCCCAGCGGCCCCTCGGTGCCTGCCGTGTTCTCGAGCAGGACGGGGCAGGCCTCCGAGTCGCCGAGAGCCTTGGCGATCGCCTTCGCGGCGCGTCTCATCGAGGCGCGGTGCGGCTCGCCCTTTCGCGCTCCGGCGTGCAGGACGACCCCGTCGGCGCCGATCCCGTCACCGACTCGCAGGGCGTGGGTTAGCGAGTCGATCGACTTCTTGCGGATCTCCCTCTCCCTGCTCGCGCAGTTGATCAGATAGACCGCGTGGATCACGACCGAGTCGATGCGCGAGTCGCCCACCGCGGCCCGGAATTCGGCGAAGTCATCCTCGCTGTAGGCGGTCGGCCGCCACATCCGCGGACTCTGGTTGAAGACCTGGATCGCGTCGCACTCGCGCTCGACGCCGCGCTCGACGGCGGTGTGCAGCCCTCCGGCTGTGGAAACATGCGCGCCGATCAGCATGCAGAGCAACGTACCGACCAGAGTCCGCTTCGCGCCGTCGCCGACGGGCGCTCTGCACATCGGCGGCGCACGCACGGCGCTCTACAACTGGCTCGTCGCCCGCGGCTCTGGGGGAACCCTCGTGCTGCGGATCGAGGACACGGACCGGGAACGCTCGACGCCGGAGAACGTCGAGCAGATCCTCGACGCCCTGCGCTGGCTCGAGCTCGACTGGGACGAGGGTCCTCTGAGCCAGGCCGAGCGCGCGGGTCGACACCGCGAGCGCATCGACGAGCTGCTCGCGGCCGGCCGCGCCTACCCGGACCCCGCGACCGGGGAGGAGGTGCGGGCGTGGAAGGCGGCGAACGGCAACCGCGGCTACCGCGGCGAGGCACGCCCGGGGGAGGGGGCGGCGATCCGCCTCCGCGTCCCCGACACCGGTGAGACGGTGGTCGAGGACGTGATCCGCGGCCCGGTGACGTTCGAGAACCGGCTCACCGACGATCTCGTGATCGCGCGCGGCGACGGGACCCCGCTCTACAACTTCGCCGTTGCCGTCGACGACGCCGAGATGGGGATCACCGACGTCGTGCGCGGCGACGATCACCTCTCGAACACGCCGAAGCAGCTTCTCGTGCTCGACGCGCTCGGGTTCGAGCCGCCGCGCTACGCCCATCTGCCGCTGCTCCACGGCCCCGACGGCAAGAAGCTCTCGAAGAGACACGGGGCCGCTTCCGTGCAGGAGCTCCGCGCCGGCGGCTACCTGCCCGCGGCGGTGCGCAACTACCTGGCCCTGCTCGGCTGGGGCACGGACGACGACACGACCATCCTCTCCACGGACGAGCTGGTCGAGCGCTTTGCGATCGGGGACGTCGGCCGCGCGTCGGCGATCTTCGACGAGCAGAAGCTGCGGTGGCTCAACGGGCGCTTCATGCGCGAGGCGCCGTTGCCCGACTACGTCGAGGCCGTCGCCGCGGAGCTCGAGCGCGGCGGCCACCCGGAGGCGGCCGCAGACCGCGAGCAGCTCACGGCCGCATGCGCGATCGCGCAGGAGAAGGCGCAGACGCTCGGCGAGGTCTGGCCGCTGATCGCGTTCGCGTTCGCGCCGCCCGTCGAGGACGAGAAGGCGTGGTCGAAGGTGATGAAGCCGGAGGCTGCGCCGCGGCTCGAGGCGGTCCTCGCGGCCCTGACGGACGTGGACGAGGAGAGTTTTGACGCGCCGACGCTCGAGCGCGTGCTCGAGCCGCTCGTCGCGGAGCTCGGCGTCAAGGCGCGCGAGGTCTACCAGCCGATCCGGGTCGCCATCACCGGGACCACGATCTCCCCGGGCATCTTCGAGACGCTCGCCGTGCTCGGCAAGGAGCGCGCGATCGAGCGGATCCAGGCGGCGCTCGCACGCCTGCGCGACGGCTAATCACGCTCCATCGCTAAACCGACGGCCCTTCGCTGCCGATCAAGAGCGTGAGCACACACCCACGCCACGGAGTGGCGGCAACGGAACACGCATGAGAGCGAGACGATGAGCGCGACGAACCCGAGCGGGTCCCGTCCCGGCGGCGCCGGTGGGCGCCGGCTCGCCGATGCCTTCGAGGCGGTCTCCGCCCTCCCGGTCCTGGCGGAGGCGCGACGACGGCTGATCGACGCGTGCGCGCGCGAGAGCGCCTCGCCCGGCGACCTCTCCGACGCGATCGAGTCCGACGCTGTCCTCGCGGTGGCGATCATGCGCGCCGCCAACAACGGCGTCGGGCCCGCGGGCCGCGCCGGTGGCACGCGCGACGCCGTCGAGGAGCTGAGCCTGGAGGGGGTTAGCTCGCTCGCGTCGAATCTGCCGACCTACGACCTGCTCGACTCCCCGGCGGCGCTCAGCGCGCGCCAGGAGCGCTTCCGCCGCCATGCGGTCTCCGTACGCCGGGCGACCGAGCGGGTCGGGGAGCTCGCCCGACTGCCGAACCCGGACGAGCTCGCCGTTGCGGCCCTCCTTCACGACATCGGTGGGCTCGTGATGACAGAGCTCTACGGCGGCGAGCTCGACGCGACCCGAAGCACGCGGACCCCTGACGAGCGCGTTCGCCTGGAGCGGCGCGAGTTCGGGATCGACCACGCCCTGGTCGGCGCGGTGCTGATCCGGCGCTGGGGCCTGAGACCGGCGATTGCGGCGGCGGTCGAGCGCCATCATGCGCCCGACGCCACCGGCCACGCGGCGGCGATCCGGCTCGGCGACCTCATCACCCACCAGGTCGCCGGCGACCCGGTCGCGCCCGACGCTCTCCGCGAGGCAGCGGAGCCGCTGGCGCTCGGCGACGACACTCTCAGCACGCTTCTCTACGAGTTCCCGCACGCGGGCGCGCGCCGCCGCCGTTCGAGCGAGCCCTGCCCGCTCTCGATGCGCGAGATCGACGCCCTGCGCGGCCTTGCCGAAGGCAAGGTCTACAAGCAGATCGCCCAGGAGCTCTCGCTCTCGGTGAGCACCGTCCGCACCCACCTCCACAACGTCTACCGCAAGATCGGGGCGGTCGATCGAGCGCAGGCCGTCCTCATCGCACGCGACCGCGGCTGGCTCTGAAGAAGACATCCGCGCCACGTCCTCGGCTTCGCCTCCGGGCGTGCGCGGGCGCGCCGAGGGACGGCTCCTATTCGATCAGGGACGAGCGCAGGCCGATCGCCACCGCGTGGGCGCGGTCGCGGGCGTCGAGGCGCGCGAGCATTCCCTTGGTGTGCGTGCGGATCGTCTCCGTGGTGACGCCCAGGCGCTCGGCGACCTCGGCGGTCGAACGGCCGTCGGCGTAGTGCTGGAGTGTCTGGCGCTGGCGGCGGGTGAGCACCGGGCCCCCGTTCGACTTCGCGTCGGGATCGACGAACGGCTCTGATGCGGCCGCTGAGTCGATCGCCGCGGAGAGCGACTCGGGCGGCGAGCTCTTGAGCACGTAAGCGGTTGCGCCGGCGTCGATCGCCTCGGCGGCGGCGTGCGGCTCGGCTCGGGCCCCGTGGGCGACGATCCCCAGTCCGGGTTTCGCCTTGCGCAGGGCGCGGACCGCCCGGACGCCGACCACTCGCGGGCCGCCCGAGCGCGGCGCGATCTCGATCACGGCCACGTCGAACTCGCCCAGCGAGGTCATGAGAGCGAGTGCGGCCCGCCCGTCGGCGGCCTCCTCAACCTCGTATCTCTCGGCGATCAGACGCCGGATGCCGAGTCTGACCGTGGGCTGGCCGTCGATGACCAGGCAGCGTCGTTTCTCTATCTCCATGCCCCGTGCCTCAAGCTGCAACCACCCGAGGCGCTCTTTCTCGCGTAACCACTCCGGACGCCGATGCGGTGCACCGGCCGACCTGGGCCATCCTAGCTGCGGTGCGCGCAGCGGGTCGGCGTGTCGGCTGCTAGGAGCGACGTTTTCCTTGCGAGCATCCGCTACAACCTGCGATCACGTGATCTCCGTCACTTCGAAGTCCCGTTACGCAGTCGTCGCTCTGGCGGAGCTCGCCGTCTCCGGCGACCGCCCGGTCCCGATCGCGCAGATCGCCGAACGCCGAGACATGCCGGTCCAGTTCCTCGAGCAGCTCTTCTCGACCCTGCGCCGCGACGGTCTGCTGCTGAGCCAGCGCGGGGTCAAGGGCGGATACACGCTCGCCCGCCCGCCCGAGGACATCACGGTGCTCGAGGTCGTCCAGGCGCTCGACGGCCGCGTCGGCGAGGAGGCCCGCGAAGCCGGTGGCATCTGGAAGGAAGGCGTCGAGTCGATGCGCGACGTGTTCAGCCGTACGACGATCGCCGACATCGCCCGCCGCGAGGCCGAGGAGGCCGGGGCCGGGATGTACCACATCTAGCGGGCTTCGCTTGCTGAAGCGGCATTCCGCTTGACCGAGCAGTTCCTGCGGTCGAGTCGGGTCGCCTCGGGGGCGCTCTAAGCCGGGTTCATTGTCCCATCGTTGTCCCCGCGGGAAACAAGCAGGAAGGTCGCGGGCGTGCTGCTCTGCACCCACGCGCGCATCAGTTCGGGGTCCTGGGCCTCGAAGCCGGGCCCACCGCGCCGGCGATCACTCGCTTTGTCGCCCCCCGAGTCTCGGCTGCTTACGAAGTCCCCTACGGGCAGACGCCCGTCCGTTCGGCGCGCCCCGAAGAGGGATCGAGGCCCCGCCCGTCAGTTGGTCGGAGTCGTCACGCAGACGGTCTCCAGCGATGTGCTCTGAGGGACTTGACCGACGATCCCAATGTCGGTGAGGACGTAGGAGTAGAGCGTACCCTCGTTAAAGAAGGTCTCGTCCGTCCAGAAGGACTCGCCTTCATCGACATTCGGGATGTCGTGGGTTTGCGCCAACTCCATGGCCTCGCCAAGCGATGGGATCCGCAGATCGAGATTCGCGCAGTGCACAAGTGCTGTGGGCCACGTGCGGTGTTGGTTCTCGGCCCTGACGCAAAGCTGGCCGAGCCGGACTGTCGACACGCACGTGTCGACGCCGCTTTGGTCCGCGATGTCGACCCCGGTCAGCCCGTCGTTCTGGACATCGGCGGTCCTCACGTCGGCGTTCTTGAGGTCAACGCTTCGCAGCGAGTTGTCGATCACGTCGGAGCTGCCGATCGTGTCCGCGGCGTAGGCGGCTCCTCCGCCGACGACCAAGACGACGGCGAGCGTCGACATCACGTTCGCGTAAGTCAGGTTGCGCATGGGTCCCCTTCCCCTCTGTTGTTGCAGCGTTCCCACTCTCCCTCACGGACCGGGCGAAAGCAAATAGCGGACGCGAGATCCCTGTCGGCTGACCTGCAAGCGCAGCTCGAGTACCTCCGTCGCTCCCCCTAGACCGCCGAGTGGCAACCCCGGAAGGCGTCCGACGTGGAAGCGGCCCTTCTCACAAAGGGGATGGAGCGCGACGAGTCCCACCACCACATGTTTCCGGAAGCAGGTGGCGGGCGTCACCCATTTAGTCACGCGCGTAACCCACTCTGCGCAATCCATTCCTAGGTCGATAGCGCGCTCTGTTCCGCAGCGCCGCTCGCTGCTTCACGCGAAGTGCCCCGGCCAGATCCGTGCGCCACTCGTGCGCCAGTAAGACCGGAAACAACCGGGTCCAATTGGGCCATTTCATGCGTGATCCGCCCTGGCGGTGCCTGCTCCGCGCAGGTACCACATCTAGGACCCTCTCGCCTGGCCCGAGAGCGGGCACGAGACCGCCAGGGCCGGAAGGCACCAGGGCTTCCGATGCCGATGGCGGACCGGGAGGCCAGCCATATACTTGCGCCGGAATCAGACCCAATGAGGAGGGACCGTGGCCTCAAATCGGCACATCCTGATGCTCAAGCTCACGCTTTTGATCGCACTCGCAGTTGCTGCGATCGTCCCGGCGACGACGCTCGCCGCGACCGCCGATCTCTCGATCGCGAAGCAGGATAGTGCCGACCCGGTGCAGGTGGGCGCAGAGCTCACCTACACGATCACGGTCGCGAACGCGGGACCTGACACCGCCAACGCCGTCGTCGTTTCGGACAAGCTCCCGGGTTCGGTCGACGTGCTGGGGACGGAATCCTCACCGGGCTCATGCGATGTGAAGGGCAGGCATGTCACCTGCACGCTGGGCGGCCTCCCGAACGCGGCGACGGCGACGGTGACGATCCGGGTCATGCCGAACAAGGAAGGCACGATCGAGAACACGGCGACCGTCTCGAGCGCCGAAACGGACGCCTACAAGCCGAACGACAGCGACACTGAGTTGACGACGGTGATCCCGGCCCTCAAGCCGCCGACCTGTGCAGGCCAGGCGGCCACGATCGTCGGCAGCGACGGAGCTGACACGCTCGTCGGGACGCCCGAGTCGGACGTGATCGTCGGCCTCGGCGGCGATGACTCGATCGACGGGCTCGGCGGCAACGATCTCGTCTGCGCCAAGTCCGGTAACGACGCCATCCGCGCCAGGGGCGGAAACGACATCGCTCGTGGGGGCGGCGGCAACGACCAGGTCCGCGGCGGCGGTGGAAACGACCAGGTCCGCGGCGGCGGTGGAAACGACACCGTCCGCGGTGGCGGCGGCAACGACGAGCTCAAGGGCGGCGGCGGCGCGGACGTCTGCTTCGGCGGCCCCGGGACGGACACGAAGCGCGGTTGCTGAGCTAGGCGGCCTGGCCGCCGCGGCCGATCAGGCCGCGCAGCGTCTCGTCGAGCTCCTCGATCGAGAACGGCTTCAGCATGTAGGCGCTCGCGCCGGCGTCGATCGCCCGTTGGCGGTCGGCGTCGGTCGCCTTCGCCGTCAGCAGCACGACCGGGATCGTCGCAGTCGGCTCGCGGTCGCGGAGCTCGGCGCAGACCTGCTCGCCCTCGAGCCCGGGCATGAGCCCGTCGAGGACGACCGCGTCGGGCATGTGCGCGAGCGTGAGGGCTAACGCCTCGTCGCCGTCCGCAGCCGGGATGACCTCGTAGCCGCGACGCTCGAGCCGGCGGGCGAGGAGCTCGAGGATGTCGGCGTCGTCGTCGGCGACGAGCACGCGTAGCGCCTGGCCCCGCTCACCGTCCGCCGCGCCGCTCATTCGCCGCCGCAGGCCGCTCCCGCGGCAGTGGCCGCCTCGATCACGCCTGGCGGCGGCAGGCCCGTCTCCCGGATCTCGTCGGTCGCGGTTTCGATCTCGGCGTCGGAGATGGCGTTTCCGAGCTCGTCGAGCGCGCACTCGATCGTCGCCTCGTCGAGCCCGCGCTCCGCGAGCACCTCGCCGACCAGCTCGTCGAAGCGCGTCCGCAGCTCGCTCTCCTCCTGCGGGGGCTTGACGATCACGGCGCCGGGCTCGCGCTCCTTCGGCTCCTCCTCGTCATCACCACCACAGCCGGAAATCGCGACCGCGAGCGCAACCGCGAGGGCGGCAAGGGCTCGTGTGGTCGGGCGCGCGCTCATGGCGATCGTGAGGCGGCAACGGTACCTTGGCTGTATGCCCCCGGAGACGACCACGCCCGCTCGAATCGCCGCCGCGGCCGCCGACCTCGTCGGTGAGACGCCGCTCGTGGCCGTCGATCGCCTCACCGCGAACGCGGCCGGCTCTGTCGTCGCAAAGCTCGAGTACCTGAACCCGGGCGGCTCGGTCAAGGACCGGATCGGCGTCGCGATGGTCGACGCTGCCGAGCGGGATGGCCTGCTCGAGCCGGGAGGGCTGATCGTCGAGCCGACGAGCGGCAACACCGGGATCGCGCTGGCGCTCGTCTGCGCAGCGCGTGGCTACGGCCTCGTGCTCACGTTGCCCGAGGGGATGAGCCGCGAGCGGACGAAGCTCTTGCGCGCCTACGGCGCCGAGGTCCACGAGACCGCCTCGCTCGGCGGGATGAACGAGTCGATCTCGCATGGCGGAGCGGATCGCGGCCGAGCGCGGCGCCTTCATGCCGCAGCAGTTCTCGAACCCCGCCAACCCCGAGATGCACCGGCGGACGACCGCGGAGGAGATCTGGCGCGACACCGGGGGCGAGGTGGATGCGCTCGTCGTCGGGGTCGGCACGGGCGGCACGATCACCGGCGTCGGTCAGGTGCTGAAGGAGCGCCGGCCCGGCTGCCAGGTGATCGCGGTCGAGCCCGCCGCCTCCGCGGTGCTCGCCGGCGAGCGCCCGGGCCCGCACAAGATCCAGGGCATCGGCGCGGGCTTCGTCCCCGATGTCCTCGACCGCTCGGTGATCGACGAGGTGATCGGCGTGGGCGACGAGGAGGCGCTTGCGATGGCGCGCGATGCCGCGAGCCGCGAGGGTCTGCTGGTCGGGATCTCCGCCGGCGCCGCTTTGCACGCCGCGGTCGAGGTCGCGGCGCGCCCCGGGATGGCGGGCAAACGGGTGGTCACGATCATTCCCGACGGCGGCGAGCGCTACGTCTCGTTGCCCTTCTTCGTCGACTGAGATGCTCGGCCTCGGGACTTTCCGCCGCGTCGCGCATGAGATCGGCTGTGACGTCGCCAGTGCCCGCGACCGCGACCCGGCGGCACGGGGCGTGGGAACGATCGAGATCCTCGGGAGCTGGGCCGGGGTCCAGGCGCTGCTCGCGCATCGGATCTCGCACGCGCTCTACGAATCCGGGGTTCCGGTCGCCCCGCGCACGATCTCCTTCGCGAGCCGCGCGATCACCGGGATCGAGATCCACCCGGCGGCGCAGATCGGCGAGGACTTCTTCATCGACCACGGCTCCGGCGTCGTCATCGGCGAAACGGCCGAGATCGGCGACCGCGTGACCCTCTATCAGGGGGTCACGCTCGGCGGCACCGGATTCGCCCGCGGCAAGCGCCACCCGACGATCGAGGACGACGTCACGATCGGCTCCGGGGCGAAGCTGCTGGGCCCGGTCACGGTCGGGCACGGGGCGAAGGTGGGAGCGAACACGGTCGTGATCGAGGATGTGCCGGCGAAGTCGACGGTGGTCGGCAACCCCGGCCACACGGTCCGGGTAGAGGGCCGAAAGCCCGAGGGTCCGGACGCCGACTGGATTCACCTCCCGGATCCGATCGCCGATGCGATCAAGAGCCTCTCCGAGCGCCTCGCGACGCTCGAGGATCGGCTGCGCGAGCTGGATGGCAAAGCATCCGAGGGCGAGCTCAAGGAGCTGCGCCCGAAGCGGGGCCCGAGCTCGGCGGGCGGCTGACCCCCCGACTTGGCCGAGGCGGCCGTTGCCGCGACTATCCTCGGATCAGTGGAGATGGATACCTCGTACGGCGCGCCGGTCGACGCTGGCGCTAATCCCGAAGAGTGGCTGCTCGCCGACCTGAACGCCGCTCAGCGGGAGGCTGTCACGCACCCCGAGGGCCCGCTGCTCGTGCTCGCCGGTGCCGGCTCCGGCAAGACCCGCGTGCTCACCCATCGGATCGCGTGGCTGCTCGCTACCGGACGTGCGCGCCCACTGGAGATCCTGGCGATCACGTTCACCAACAAGGCCGCGGGGGAGATGCGCGAGCGCGTCGGCCAGCTCGTCGGCGGCGTGTCGCGGGCGATGTGGGTGATGACCTTCCACTCCGCATGCGCGCGGATCCTGCGCGCCGAGGCGACGCGCCTGGGCTACAAGCGGGCCTTCACGATCTACGACGAAGCGGACTCGCTGCGCATGATCAAGCGCTGCATGCAGGAGCACGAGATCGACCCCAAGCGCTACGCGCCGCGGGCGATCAAGTCGCACATCTCCTCGGCGAAGAACGCGCTCACCGACTCGACCGAGTACGCGCAGTCCGTCGGCTCGAGCTTCGAGGAGGCGGTCGCCGACGTCTACACGCTGTACGAGCGCCGCATGGTCGAGGCGAGTGCGATGGACTTCGACGACCTTCTCGTCCGCACGGTCAACCTGCTGGAGCTGTTCGAGGACATGCGCGAGAAGTACCGCCGCATCTTCCGTTGGGTGCTCGTAGACGAGTACCAGGACACGAACCGCGCCCAGTACCGGATGCTGCAGCTGATCGCCGAGGAGCACCGCAACCTGACGGTGGTCGGCGACGATTTTCAGGCGGTGTATTCCTTTCGTGGAGCCGACATCCGCAACATCCTCGAGTTCGAGAAGGACTTCCCCGACGCGCACACGGTGCTGCTCGAGCAGAACTACCGATCCACCCAGACGATCCTGGACGCCGCCAACGGGCTGATCGCGCACAACGAGAGCCAGAAGGAGAAGCACCTTTGGACCGACGGTGCGAGCGGCGAGAACATCGTCGTCGCCGAGCTGGACGACGAGCACGCCGAGGCCCGCTACGTCGCCTCGGAGATCAACGCGCTGGTGGAGGGCGGAACCCCGCGCGATCGGATCGCGGTCTTCTACCGGATGAACGCGCAGAGCCGCGTGCTCGAGGACACCCTCGTCCGGTTCGAGATTCCCTACCAGGTGATCGGCGGCACGAAGTTCTACGACCGTGCCGAGATCAAGGACGCGGTCGCCTACCTCTCGCTGCTCACCAACCCCGCCGACGCCGTCTCCTTCGGCCGCGTCGTCAACTCGCCCCGCCGCGGGATCGGCCAGCAGACCCAGGCGCGGCTGCTCTCGCAGGCGAACACGCTCGGCGTCGACATCTGGGACGTCTTCATGGCGCCGGAGAAGGTGCCTGCCCTCGGCGCCGGCGCGGTCAAGGCGGTGCGACGCTTCGCCGACACGATGGCCGGGCTGCGCCAGAGCGCGGAAACGACCGACACGGTCGCCTCGCTGCTCGAGGCGGTCCTGCGGGAGTCCGGCTATCTCGAGGTGCTCGAGGCGGAGCGGACGATCGAGGCCGAGGGCCGGATCGAGAACCTCGAGGAGCTGGTCGGCGTCGCCGGGGAGTTCGACGCCAACCGCGAGCTCGAGGGCGATCAGGAGACGCCGCCGCTCGAGGAGTTCCTCGCCCAGATCCGGCTCCTCTCCGAGCAGGACAACCTGAAGGAGGAGGAGAGCCTCGCGACCCTGATGAGCCTCCACAACGCGAAGGGCCTCGAGTACGACGCGGTCTTCGTGATCGGCTGTGAGGACGGGCTGTTCCCGCATTCGCGCTCGATCGAGGAGGGGAACCTGGAGGAGGAGCGCCGGCTCTGTTACGTCGGCGTCACCCGCGCGCGCGAGCGGCTGTGCATGACGTTCGCCCGCCGCCGCTCCCTGCACGGCGGCACGAGCTGGAACCTGCCCTCCCGCTTCCTCGCCGAGCTTCCGCAGGGCCTGGTCGAGAAGTACTCGGCGGTCACCACCCTCTCGACGGGATGGTCGCCCGGCAACGCACGCGAGGCGGCGCTCGGTGGCCCGCGGCGCGCGTCCGGCGGCGGCTTCTCGGTGCCCGAGCGGCGTGAGGCGACCCCGCCGCCGCAGCCGTTCGGGATCGGCGATGACGTCGTCCACGCGAGCTTCGGCGAGGGCGTGGTGACCGCGGTCGAGCCGGGCTCGGTGGTGATCGTCCGCTTCGCAGGCGACGGGGCGGAGCGCAAGCTGATGGCCGACTACGCGCCGCTGAAGAAGGTGGCGTGAGCGCCCGGGTGATCGACGGCAAGGCCCTCGCCGCTCAGGTGCGCGAGCGGGTCGCGGCCGGGGTTGCGGAGTTCACCCAGGCGAACGACGGCGACGTGCCGGGCCTGGCCACCGTGCTGGTCGGCAGCGACCCCGCCTCCCACGTCTACGTGGCCAACAAGCGCCGCCTGTCCGAGGAGGTCGGGATGCGCTCGTTTCACACCGAGCTGGATGACGACACCCCCCACGACGAGGTCCTCGACCTCGTGCGCAGCCTCAACGAGGACGACACCGTCGACGGGATCCTGGTTCAGCTCCCGCTTCCAGAGCAGATCGACGCCGACGAGATCGTCGGCGCGATCGACCCCGCCAAGGATGTCGACGGCCTCACCCCGGTGAGCGCCGGGATGCTCGCCCAGGGCCGCCCGGGGCTCGTTCCCTGCACCCCGCAGGGCGTGATCGAGCTGCTCGACCACGCCGGGGTCGAGATCGAGGGGGCGGAGGCGGTCGTCCTCGGCCGCTCGATCCTCGTCGGCCGCCCGCTCGGCGCGCTGCTTCTCGGCCGCAATGCGACCGTCACCCTCTGCCACTCCCGCACCCGCGACCTCGCTGCGGTCTGCTCGCGCGCCGACATTCTCGTCGCCGCGGTTGGCTCGGCCGGCTTGGTCGGCGCCGACTTCGTGAAGCCGGGCTCGGCGGTGATCGACGTCGGCACCAACCGCACCGATGACGGTCTCGTCGGCGATGTCGACTTCGAGGCGGTCAGCGAGGTCGCCGGGGCGATCACGCCGGTTCCCGGCGGCGTGGGCCCCATGACGATCGCGATGCTGCTCTCGAACACACTCGCGGCCGCCACGAATCGTGTCGGGGCCCGCGTATAGGCTTGCGTCACCTATCGAGCGCAAGGAGAGTAAATGGCCAACTTGACTACAGGGGAGAAAATCGCGGGGATATCAGGGCTCGCGCTGATCCTGATCATGTTCATCTTCAACTGGTTCTCAATCGACACCGGCGGACTCGGTGACGGCGGTGCGAACGCATGGGACTCGATGGAGCTCATTCGCTTCATCATCCTGCTCGCCGCCCTGGCCGGAATCGGCCTCGCGGTAGCTGCCGCGACCCAGTCCGATGTCAACCTGCCGGTCGCCGCGAGCGCGATCACCGCAGGGCTCGGGATCCTCGCCGTGGTCCTGATCGCCTACCGGATCATCGATCCGCCGGAGCCGGACCTCGGCGGCCTCGGGATCGATCTCGAGATCAACCGGAGCATCGGCGTCTTCCTCGGACTGATCGCCGCCGGTGGTGTCGCCTTCGGAGGCTGGCGTGCCATGGAGGAGGAAGGGACCTCGTTCAGCGGCCAGGCCGGCGGATACCAGGATCCGCCGCCCCCGGCTGCGCCTCCCGCCGCCTAGGCGACCAGGCACAAGCACCGTTCCCGCGGCCGCCCTCGAGGCGGCCGCGGCCGTTGTGACTGGATCGCCGGCGTTCTCGCTGGCGGCGAGAACGCCGTAATGAGTCACGTCTCCGCCGCCGCGCTGTGGGAGCTTCACGTGCCGCAGCGCGGAGGCACCCCCGTGACGACGCCGCGACGTGTCGGCCGGCGCAAGCACCTGATCTTTCACTGGACGAGGTTGGCCGCGGACGAGGTCACCGAGGAGGCTGGGATCCCGGTCACCACCGTCGCACGCACCTTCCTAGACCTCGCAGGGATGTTGACTCTGCACCAGGTCGAGCGGGCGATGCGGGAGGCGGAGTACCGGCAGCTCGCAGACTCGACGCCGCCGGCCGTCCTCCTCGATCGACACCCGCGCGCACGGGGGATCGCTGCTCTGCGCCGCATTCGGGAGCTCCAGGGCCTCGGCGAGGACAGGATCGAGACGGGGCTCGCGGAGGACTTCATCGCCTTCTGCGACGAGCGCGGGCTACCGCGGCCGCGGACGAGCTCGCCGCCGGATGGCACTCAGCGCGCGTGACCCGGCGCCACCTTCGAACCCAGCGCGGCGATCTCGACGCGGATCTGCACGCGATCATCCTCGAGGCTCGCGCTCGCGATCACGGTTGACCGCGTTATTCGCGGTTAAGCACGATCTCGGCGATGCGCGACGCGCCTACTGGCGCTCCGCCACCCCGCGCGCGACGCGGGCGGCCATCGCGATCACGGTCATCATCGGGTTGACGCCGATCGAGCTCGGGAAGAGGCTGCCATCGGCGATGTAGAGCGACTCGTAGCCGTGCACCTCACCGTTCGCCCCGGCTACGCCGCGGCTCGGATCGGCATCCATGCGGGCGGTGCCGAGCGGGTGGAAGGCCTCGAGCCGCATCCGGCGCGGGGGCGGGGGAGAGGCGTCCAGCAAGCCGATCTGGTTCTCCGCGATCGTCGGGATACCGCCGATCTGCGGGTAGACCTCGCGCGCGCCGGCGGCGTAGAAGAGCTCGGCGGCGCGGGCGACGCCGAACGAGAGCTTCGTCGCGTCCTCGCGGGTGAGCTTGTAGGTGATCCGCAGCGATCCATCGGAGGCGAGTCCGACCCGGCCGCGGGAGGTGTCGGAGAGGTGGACGCCCGTGGAGGCGACGTTTGCGTAGTTGGCGAGACGCTCCTGGTGCTCGGCCCCGACCCCCGGCATCCAGTGGCCGCCGAAGGCGAGGGGAGTGAACGTCGCCTCGAGCAGGAGCCCGTCGTGCTGCCACTCATCGACGGCGTAGCTCTGCATGACCCCGTCCCAGCCGCGGACCTCCTCCTCGAAGCGGGCGCCGACCCAGCAGGCCGGATGGATGCGCAGGTTGCGGCCGATCTCGCCGCTCTCGGAGGCGACCCGCGAGCGCAGCAGCAGCTCGGGCGTCCCGAACGAGCCGCCGGCCAGGATCACCGCGCGACGGGCGCGGACCGTGAACGGCTTCGCCCTCGCGCGGCGCGGGTCGGCGACCCCGCGGACGCAGTCGAGCCCGGTCGCGCGCCCGTTCTCGAACCGGATCGAGCGGACCTCGACGCCGGCTCGCACCCGCGCACCGGCGGCGACGGCGCGCGGCAGGTAGGAGACGTGCATCGCCCGCTTCGCGTCGAGCCGACAGCCGAGCGGGCAGGAGCTGCACTGGACGCAGCGCCCGGCGTTTCGGGCGAGCGGGTGGTGGGAGACGCCGAGCGCCTCGGCGCCCTCGAGCAGCAGCTGACCGTTTCGGCCCATCGTCTCGGGATCCACCGGCGCGACCGCGAGCATGTCCTCCGCCTCCGCGTACTCGCTCTCGAGCTCGGTAGCCCAGTCGATCCCGCTCTCGGCGCGCCAGCGCTCGAGCACCGGGTCGGGGGCGCGGAAGCAGGTCCCCGAGTTGATCACCGTCGTCCCGCCGACCGCGCGCCCGACGGGCGTGGGAATGGCAGGGGCGCCCTCTGCGATCGTCAGGCCGCCGTCGCGGTAGAGCGTGCTCAGGGCCTCGAGCGGCTCCACCGGGTAGCTGTCTCGGTCCATGTACGGGCCCGCCTCGCAGACGAGCACGTCGAGGCCCGCTTCGGCAAGGATGGCGGCCGCCACTGCGCCGCCGGCGCCCGAGCCGACGATGACCACGTCGCACTCCTCACCGTCGCCGCGCGGCTCGAGGTCGCCCAGCGGGAGGGCCGCCGTCCGCGCCGGCGCCCGCTCCTCACCGGAAACGGCGCAGCTCGAGCTCGCGCCCGCCACCGCCTGCACCCGCACGTCGTTCGCGTAGCCGCTCGAGGTCAACACCTTGAGCAGCAGGACCATGTCCTGGCGGAGCCCCGAGCGCGAGGCGTCCATCTTGCGGATGAAGTCCTGGCGGGCCTCGATGCTGGCGCGCGAGAACCGCCAGGGGAACGAGGACCACTCGAATGCGCGGAGCGCCAGGCGGACGAGCATCACCCGGCGCGGGGGCAGGTTCGAGAGGTAGCGCTCGAGCGGTACGGCTACGTCAACGGCGTTCGCGGTGGGCCCGTCCGGCCCTGCAGCGGCCGGCATCCCGTGCGTCCCCGGCGCCATCGCCTCGGCGAACGCGCGCAGGGTCCTGATCCCGGCGGCGCCGAGCCCCGGTGTGCGCCTTCAGGTCGGGGCGGCGGGCCCCTCGACCCTGCCGGCGAGCCCGTAGAGGAACAGCGCGACGCCGACGAGGAAGCCGTCGACGAGGAAGTTGAGGAGGTAGGCGAAGACGTCGGTGTCGAAGAGGTAGAAACCCAGCGCGGCGAGGGAGGAGGCTGCCTTGCCCGCGGCGAGCACGAGGAGGAGCGGGCGGTAACGGACGACGTCGGTCGAGGCGAGCAGGCAGAGCCCGGTGATCACCGTCATATAGGCGAAACCGAGAGCGAGCCAGAGCTGTTCCGCGGTTTCCGGCGCCTCGCTGAACTGCCCCAGCGGCAGCCAGTCGCCGAAGTCGTCGAGCGCGCCGAGCGTCCCGTCGGGCGCGAGGATGAAGAGCAGGCCGACGACGGCGAAGGTCCCGGCCAGCAGTCGCAGGCTCAGGACGACGAAGCGCTCTGTGGCGGCCCCCGACATCAGCGGCGGCATCCTACCCGCCCAGCCTGGCGGCTGACCCGGCCGCCCCGCCGCCTGACCCGGCCGCCCCCGGAGGCGAAGCCGAGGAGGCGGGCGGAACGTTTATGTTCTCCCCGTGATCGACCGCGACCAGGTTCTGCACGTAGCCCGCCTCGCG
The DNA here is from genome assembly GCA_963797995.1 of uncultured Solirubrobacterales bacterium. Lineage (GTDB taxonomy): Bacteria > Actinomycetota > Thermoleophilia > Solirubrobacterales > 70-9 > WHSW01. The sequence continues at coordinate 71,192 of CAWCRP010000007.1, read as the reverse complement.
CGCCTTGAGCTCGACGACGACGAGATCGAGCGGATGGCCTCCGAGCTCTCGGGCATCCTCGAACACGTCGACCGCATCTCGGCGCTCGACCTCGAGGGCGTCGAGCCGACCTCGCACGTGGTCGAGCTCGTCAACGTCCTGCGCCCCGACGAGCCGCGCCCCAGCCTGCCGCCAGAGCGCGCGCTCGAAGCCGCGCCCGACCCCCACGACGGCCTCTTCCGCGTCCCCTCGCCGCAGGCGTGAGCGACCTTCGCGAGCTGACGGCCGCCGAGGCGATTCGGCGGATCGAGTCGGGAGACCTCGACCGCGACGAGTACTTCGCCGCGTTCCTCGACGCGGCGCGCGGCGAGGATCTGAACGCCTTCGTGTGGGTGGCCGAGGATGGTGCTGCGGCTGCCGACGGCCCGCTGGCCGGAGCTCCCGTAGCGGTGAAGGACCTCTTCTGTACGGAAAACATTCCAACCACTGCCGGCTCGCGGATCCTCGAGGGCTACCGGCCGCCGTACTCGGCGACCGCGGTGGCCAAGCTCACCGAGGCCGGCGCGCGGATCCTGGGCAAGACGAACATGGACGAGTTCGCGATGGGCTCCTCGAACGAGAACTCCGGCTACGGGCCGGTGCTCAACCCGTGGGACCGCACCCGCGTCCCTGGCGGCTCCTCCGGCGGGTCGGCCGCGGCGGTGGCGGGTGGGCTCGCGCCCTGGGCGATCGGCACCGACACCGGCGGCTCGATCCGCCAGCCGGCGGCGCTCTGCGGGATCGTCGGGTTGAAGCCGACCTACGGGGCGATCTCCCGCTACGGCATGGTCGCGTTCGCCTCCTCGCTCGACCAGTGCGGGCCGTTCACCCGCGACGTCACCGACGCCGCGCTCCTGCTGGGGGTAATGGAGGGCCGCGACGATCGCGACGCGACTTCGATCGGGATCGAGGGCGGGGTCGAGCTGCCGTCGCGCGAGGACCTCAAGGGCCTGCGTTTCGGCGTCCCCCGAGAGCTCGCCGGCGACGCCGAGGGAATCGAGGCCGGCGTGAGCGAGAACTTCGAGGCCACGCTGAAGCTGATCGAGGAGCTGGGCGGCGAGCTCGACGAGTGCGAGCTGCCGAGCACGACGAACGGAATCTCCGCCTACTACGTGATCGCCCCGGCGGAGGCGTCGGCGAACCTGGCCCGCTACGACGGCGTCCGCTACGGCCTGCGCGAGGACGGCGACGCGGAGCTCGTGCGGATGTACGAGCGCACGCGCTCGCGCGGCTTCGGCGCCGAGGTCAAGCGCCGGATCATGCTCGGCACCTACGCGCTCTCCTCCGGCTACTACGAGGCCTACTACGGGCAGGCGCAGAAGGTGAGGACGCGGATCGCGCAGGACTTCGCGAGCGCCTTCGAGCGCTTCGACTTCCTCGTCACGCCGACGTCGCCCTCGGTCGCCTTCGAGCTCGGGGCGAAGACGGACGACCCCTGGTCGATGTACCTGAACGACTACTGCACCGTGCCGGTCTCGCTCGCCGGACTACCGGCCGTGTCCATTCCCTCGGGACTCGCCGAGCCCGACGGCGGCGGTCCGCGCCTTCCGGTCGGCTTCCAGATCGCCGGGCCGGCGTTCAGCGAGACGCGGATGCTCGACGCCGCCTACGCGCTGGAGCAGGCGATCGGATTCGAGGAGCGGCCTTGGACCGCCGACGAGTGCCGCACTGCGGCGATTGAGGCGCTCGACGCGCTGCCGGCTTGGGTACACGAGCGGATCGGTGAGGTCGCGGTGGTCGTCGAGGAATCCCATCCGGACGACCTCATGGGCATCTACGACCCGTACGGCGGCCTGCAGCGAATCGTCATCTTCCGCAGCGCGAATCCGAACGCCGAAGAGGTGCGAAAGACCGTCTGGCACGAGATCGGCCACCACATGGGCATGGGCGAGGAACAGCTGGAAGCACTCGGCTATGGGTGAATCAGTACCGACACCTGACCCGGCCGCCCCCGGAGGGCAAAGCCCGAGGAGGCGGGCGGAACGTTCGGTATTCGAGCCCGTCATCGGGCTCGAGATCCACGTCCAGCTGAAGACGCGGACGAAGATGTTCTGCGGCTGCGAGCTCTCCTTCGGCGATGAGCCGAACACGCACACCTGCCCGATCTGCCTCGCCCATCCCGGCTCGCTTCCGGTGCCGAACGAGAGGGCGATCGCATACGCGCTCCAGATCGGGCTCGCGCTCGAGTGCGAGATCGCCCCGCGCTCGATCTTCCACCGCAAGAACTACTTCTATCCGGACAATCCGAAGGCGTACCAGATCAGCCAGTACGACATTCCGCTGGCGCGCAATGGGCATCTCGGCGATGTCCGGATCCACCGCGTGCACCTGGAGGAGGACGCGGCGAAGCTGATCCACGTCTCCGCCTCCGGCCGGATCCATGACTCCGGCGCGTCGCTGGTCGACTTCAACCGCGGCGGAACGCCGCTGGTCGAGATCGTCACCGAGCCCGACATCCACGACGCGGCGGCCGCGCGCGAGTGGCTGCAGGTGCTGCGGACGACGATCCGCCAGATCGGCGCCTCCGACGTGAACATGGAGGAGGGGAGCCTGCGCTGCGACGCGAACATCTCGCTGCGCCCGGCGGGCACGAACGAGCTCGGGACCAAGGCCGAGCTGAAGAACATGAACAGCTTCCGCTTCATCGAGCGCGGAATCGAGGCGGAGATCGAGCGCCAGCGCGGATTGCTCGAGGCGGGCGACACGGTCGAGCAGGAGACGCTCCACTTCGACCCGCGCACCGGCGCGCTGACGACGCTGCGCTCGAAGGAGTACGCGCACGACTACCGCTACTTCCCCGAGCCCGACCTGGTCCCCATCGCTCCGACGGAGGAGATGCTCGAGGCGGCGCGCGCTGCTCTGCCCGAGCTGCCGGCACGAGCGCCGGGCGCGCTACCTCTCCGAGTTCGAGCTGACGGACAAGCTCGCGACCCTCATCGCCTTCGACGCGGACCTGGCCGCGTACTTCGAGCGCGCCCTCGCTGCCGCAGACGGCGCGGCCGCGGTCGCGGTGGCGAACTGGATCACCGGCGAGCTGGTGGCCAGGTTGCGCGAGGCGGGGGAGGGGGACGCGGGGCCCTGGACTTCGAAGGTGTCGCCGGAGGCGATCGCGAAGCTGGCGGGCCTCGTCGAGCGCAAGGAGCTCTCGAGCGGCGCCGCCCGCCAGGTGCTGGCGAAGCTGGTCGCCGAGGGCGGCGAGCCGGCCGAGATCGCCGAGCGCGAGGGACTCGCGGGGGTCGAGGACGAAGGTGAGCTTGCGGCGGTCGTGGAGCGGGCGCTCGCCGCCGATCCGGACGCGGCGGCCCAGGTGAAGGAAGGGAACATGAAGGCGATCGGGCCGCTGATCGGCTTCGTGATGAAGGAGACCAAGGGCCGCGCCGACGGCGGCGAGGTCACCCGGCTGATCCGAGAGTCAGCTCGGCTGAATCCCGCCGAACCTCGCTCTCGACTCCGGGCGTGCGGGCCGTGGCACCGGGATACGTTCGCGGTAACTGTTACAAGCTTGCATACTGAGTCCATGGCTTGGAACGTCGTCATTGCCGGTGGTGGGTTCGCAGGGGCGACGGCCGCGCGGAAGCTGGAGAAGCTGCTGCCGAAGCAGTCCGCCCGGCTCACCCTCGTCAACGACGTCAACTTCCTGCTCTACGCGCCGTTCCTGCCCGAGGCCGCCGCCGGGACGCTCGAGCCTCGCCACGTGGTCACGCCGCTGCGCGAGATCCTCAAGCGCACGTACCTGCGACTCGGCGCCGTCTCGGCTCATGATCCCGAGCGGCGCACGGTGACCGTCACGAATCACGAGGGCGAGGACGAGGAGCTCCCGTACGACCAGTTCCTCGTCGCCGTCGGCTCCGTCTCGCGCTCGCTGCCGATCCCGGGACTCGACGAGCACGCGATCGGCTTCAAGAGCCTCGCGGACGCGATCTGGCTTCGAAACCACGTCATCGAGACGCTGGAGCTGGCGAACGCGACCGAGGATCCCGCGCGCCGGGAGCAGCTCCTCACCTACGTATTCGTCGGCGGCGGCTATTCCGGGCTCGAGGCGCTCGCCGAGCTCCAGGACTTCGCGGCCCACGCGATGGACTACTACCCGCGCGCACGCCTCCACGGGATGCGGTGGATCCTGGTCGAGGCGATGGACCGGGTGCTCCCCGAGGTCCCGCGCACGCTCGCCGACTACGCGGTGCACCAGCTGCGCGGCCGCGGGATCGACATTCGCCTCGGCACCCGCCTGGAGGTGGCACGCGCCGACTCGGTGCGGCTCTCGACGGGCGAGGAGATCCCGACGCGGACGATCGTCTGGACGGCCGGTGTCGCCCCGCATCCCAGCCTTCAGGCGCTCAACCTGCCGCTGACCGAGCAGGGCAAGGTCGAGGTCGACCAGACGATGCGCGTCCGCGGGCTCGAGCGCGTGTGGGCGATCGGCGACTGCGCCGCCGTGCCCGACCCCGGCAGGGACCAGCAGGCACCGTGCCCGCCCACGGCCCAGCACGCCGTCCGGCAGGGGCCGGTGGTCGCGCACAACATCGCGGCGGAGCTCGGCGCGGTGGACGGCGGCCCACGCCCATTCACCTACAAGGCGAAGGCGTCGTTCGTCAACCTCGGCCGCTACAAGGCGGTCGGCCAGCTCGGCAGCACCGAGTTCCACGGTTTCCCGGCCTGGTGGATGGCGCGCAGCTACCACATGAGCCAGATCCCGGGGGCCGTGCGTAAGGTACGGGCCGTCGTCGACTGGACCGTTGGCCTCCCGTTCCGCCGCGACCTCTCCGAGGTGGGCTCGATCGGCCACCCGCGCCCGTTGCGTGACGAGGTCTACACCCGCGGCGGCACCCACCGGCCCGTGGATTAGCGCATGTATTGGATGGTCGTACCGGCGCTTTCGGCTCTCGCCGCGGGGGTGCTCGGGAAGATGAAGGGGAGCTCGTTCTTCCTCTGGGCCCTGATCGGGCTCGGGCTGCCGGTCATCGGGCCGATCGCGGCGCTGCTCTATCGAAACGAGCGCGACGAACCGAAGCGGGCATGCCCGCAGTGCGGTGCGATCCAGCCGATCCACGCCCAGGTCTGCACCCGTTGCGGCCTCGACCTGGAGTTGCCCGCCGATGAGGACGTCATCCCCGGTCGTGCCTGAGTAAGGCCCCTTACCGCCGATCTAGGCACGGGTAAGGCCCAGGTATAGGCGATCGCCCCATGTGGGGGTGGGGGTCTTACGCCTAATTTCGCTCCATCGCAACGAATGGAGACGAAATGACCGGCCAGATGACATATGACGCCCACGCCTCGAGGCTCGACGACTTCCATCGCCACGCGGCCGAGCATCGCCGCTCCCACATCCACCGCAGCTCCCTCCGCCGAGGCGGGAGCCGCGTCACGGCCCTCTTCCGCCTGCGGGCGGCAAGGGGCCGCGGCACCACGGTCACCTCGACCGCTTGAGCCTCCGGCCCCGTGGGCTCGCGCCTGCCACGGACGGTGATACTCCGTCCGTGGCGAAGCGCGTTTCCAGTCCGGACCTCGTCGGGCGTGCCGATGAGCTCGCCATGCTCGAAAGTGCCCTCGCGCGCGCCGAGGCGGGGGAGTTCAAGGCGGTGCTGGTCGGCGGAGAGGCCGGCGTCGGCAAGACGCGCCTCGTCTCCGAGCTCGAGCTGCGGACGATCGCGGCCGGCGGGCGCGTGCTCGCCGGCGACTGCGTCGAGCTCGCCGAGGGCGAACTGCCGTTCGCGCCGCTGACCGCGGCACTTCGCGGTGTTGCCCGCGAGCTCGGGCCGGGCGACCTCGAGACCCTGCCCGGGAGAGAGGAGCTCGCGCGGCTGTTGCCCGAGCTCGGCGACTCGGAGGCGTGGATCACCCGCGACTCGGCGCTCGACGAGCCGCTCGCGCAATCGCGCCTGTTCGAGGTCCTGCTCGCGCTCTTTAAGAGGCTCGGGGAGCAGGCGCCGATCATGCTCGTGATCGAGGACCTGCACTGGGCCGACCGCTCCACCCGCGACTTCCTCGGGTTCCTCGTCCGCAACGCGCACGCGGCGCGGCTGCTGCTGGTCTGCACCTACCGCAGCGACGAGCTCCATCGCCGCCACCCGCTGCGCCCGTTCCTCGCCGAGCTCGACCGACGCCCGGTCGTCGAGCGCATGGACCTCTCGCCGCTCTCGCGCGAAGAGCTCGGCGGTCTGATCGGCGGGATCCTCGACGAGGTCCCGACCGAGGCGCTCCTCAGCGAGCTCTTCGACCGCTCCGACGGCAACCCGTTCTTCGCCGAGGAGCTGATCGCCGCGTCCGCCGAGGGGCGGGCGATTCCGGAGACCCTGCGCGACGCGCTCATGCTCAGGGTCGAGACCCTGTCGGAGCCGACCCGGGCCCTGCTGCGCCTGGCCGCCGCCGCGGGGCGGCGGGTCAGCCATCGGCTGCTCGCCCGGGTGGGCGAGCTCCCCGACGGCGAGCTCGACGACGCCCTGCGCGAGGCCGTCGCCGCCAACGTCGTCGTCCAGGAGTCCGACACGTTCGCCTTTCGCCACGCGCTGGTTCGCGAAGCCGTCTCGGCTGACGTCCTCCCGGGAGAACGGGCGAAGCTCCACGCCGCGCTCGCCGAGGCGTTGACCGAGGATCCATCGCTGGGCGACGGGATGGCGGGGACGACCGCGGCGGAGGTCGCCTACCACTGGTGGGAGGCGCGGCGCCTTCCCGAGGCGCTGAGCTCGGCGCTGGCCGCGAGTGAGGCGGCGGAGGAGGTGTTCGCGTTCGCAGAGGCGCACCACCACCTCGAGCACGCGCTGGAAATCTGGGACGAGGTCGACGACGCGGAGGAGCGCGCCGGGTCGGATCTGGCCGATGTGCTCGCGCGGGCGGCCGAGAACGCGAACCTGATCCTGGAGCCGTCGCGCTCGATCGCGCTCACCCGCAAGGCGATCGGGCTCGTCGATCCCGAGACCGACTCGGTGCGCGCCGCACTCATGCACGAGCGGATGGGCCGCTTCATGTGGGTTTCAGGCGACTCTGATGAGTCCCTGCGGAACTACCACGAGGCGGTCGACCTGATGCCCCCGGACCCGCCGACACCCGAGCTTGCCCGGGTGCTCGCCGCGCACGGTCAGATCCTGATGCTGCGCGGGCGCCCGCGCGAGTCGCGCGAGCGCTGCGAGCAGGCGATCGCCGTCGCGCGCAGCGTCGGCGCCCGAGCCGAGGAGGGGCACGCGATGGACACGCTCGGGGTCGACATCTCGACCCTGGGCGACCGCGAGCGGGGGATCGAGTGCCTCACCGAGGCGCTCGCGATCGCGAAGGAGCTCGGCTGGATCGACGAGATCGGGCGCTGCTACGTCAACCTCGCCGAGGAGATCGACTGGAGCGGGCGCACCGCCGAAGCGGTGGAGCTGACCCTCGAGGGTGCGAAGGAGATGGGCCGGCTCGGGGCCCGCGCCTACGTGGTCTTCCTCGAGGTCGAGGCCGCGCACCGCTTCGTGCGCCTGGGCAATTTCGAGGCCGCCGACCAGGCCATTGCCCGCGTCCGCGAGGCGGGCCCGTTCGGGTTCAGCGGCACGATCTTCAGCGACGCCGAGGCGGAGCTCGCCCGCTTCCGCGGCGACCTCGACCGGGCCGAGGCGGCCGCGCGGCGCGCCCGGCAGGCGCTCGGGCGGACCAGGGACTCGATGTACTTCGGTCCGACGGCGGCGGTCGAGGTCGAGGTCGGCCTCGCTCGCGGCCGGCCCGACGCCGCGGCCGAGACGTTCGAGCAGGCCCTCGACCTGATCACCGGCGAGGAGTACGCGTTCTCGGTCGGACGCCTCTACGCGCGCGGCATCCGTGCCTACTCCGAGCTCGCCGAGCGCGCCCGCGACGTCGGCGACGCGGCCGAGCTCGCGCGGATCGAGAGCGCGGCGGTCGCCGCGATCGAGCGCTACGACGACGTCTTGTCGCCCGAGCGCTATCCGGAAGGAACGCCACCCCCGGCAGCGCTCACCTGGCGCGTCGTGATCGACGCCGAGATGTCGCGCCTCGCCGGCAGCTCCGACCCGGAGCTCTGGCACGCGGTTGCGGAGCGCTGGGCGGAGCTCTCCGATCCGCTCGAGCGCACCTACGCCGAGTGGCGCGAGGCCGAGGCGATGCTCGTCGCCGGTGGGAACCGCGGCGCAGCGGGCGCACTGCTCGCAGGCGCCGCCGCGACCGTGCGCAAGATCGGCGCCACCAGCCTCCTCGGCGAGATCGAGGCGCTCGCGCGGCGGGCGCGGGTCGCCATCGACGACGGCGCCGAACCCGAGCGCGAGGGTGATACCGGCGAAGCGGAGCCAGACCGCTTCGGGCTCACCGAGCGAGAGCTCGAGGTCCTGGCGCTGCTCGCCGACGGGCGCACCAATCGCGAGATCGGCGAAGCCCTGTTCATCGCACCGAAGACGGCCAGCGTCCACGTCTCTCGGATTCTCGGAAAGCTCGAGGTGCGCGGCCGCGTCGAGGCCGCGACGAAGGCCCAGCGGCTGGGAATCCTCCGATGACGAGGACGCAGACGGCCGGCGTCCTCGCGGTCACCGCGGGTGCCCTGTTGGTGGTCTCCCTCCTGCTTGGTGGTGGGACGGGTTCGGGTTCTTCGACTTCCGCGATGTCGTCTGGCTGATCACCGGCGTCGTTGCATTCGCGTTCGGACTCGCGACCCTTGTCGGCGTGCCCGCGGCCGGGCTGCTGGGAATTAACTCCAGGAGGCCGTGATCGGCAAGTCGGTCCACCTCGACTACGACCTGCCGCTGAGCACCCAGCTGGGTCCCTGGCTCGCCGTCTTCGCATGCGCAGGCGTTCTCGTGAGCGTCGCCCTCGCCCGTTCGCGCGCCTGAGCTAGCGGCGTTTCCAGCGCAGCTCGGAGCTTGCCGGACCCGTGGGCGTGTCCACCGGCTGCGTGCGAAGGACCAGTTCGTCCCCGTCGAGCGCGAACTCGCGGCGCTTCTCCGTCCCGGACTGATCGGGATGGATCGCGAGCTCGACGTGGTGGACGACGACTCCTGGCTCAGGCACGCGGAACGTCCCGCAGTAGGCGTTGTAGGTCGAGTAGGCCCCCGCGCGCTCGGCGGGACTGCCGGCACTCCACTCGCGCGAGCCGAACCGCTCGCGCCCGTCGTGCTCGATCTGTACCGCCATCCGCCCGCTCGCGAGGTAGATCAGCTCCCCGCGGGGCGAGCTGCCCGCCGTGATCGACCGCGTTGCCTTGCTCGTCCACGCCGGTCCAGGAGACCAGTGTCCACTCGCCGAGGAGATCCTCCGTCAACGCAGCCAGGTCCTGACGATCGCGTTCGCGAAGCCCATGCCGTAGCGCACCACGGCGGGCTTCTTCGAGTGGCCGGAGAGCCGGCTGACAACGGTGACGGGGACCTCCTTCGCCGGGATCCCGCGCTTGATCGCCTCGATCATGAACTCGGAGGTGTGGAACTGCTCTTGGCGCAGCACGAGCATGGGGAGGACGTCGGCGCGGACCGCCCGGTAGCCGTTCGAGCAGTCCGTGACGTGCGTGCGGGTGATGAAGGAGACGAGCTTGTTGAAGAAGACGATCCCGGCCTCGCGCGCAGGGTGATTCTTCTCCGCCTCACCAAGGACCCGCGATCCGTGAGCCATCGCGACCTCGCCGTCGAGCACCGGCTGAACGAGACGCGGCATCTCCTCGGGGAGGTGTTGCCCGTCGGCATCGATCGTCACCACGATCTTCGCCCCGGCATCGGCCATCAGCCGGTAGCCGGTGCGGAGGGCGGCCCCTCCGCCGCGGTTGACCGCGTGCCTGGCGACGACGGCGCCGTGCTGCTTGGCGACGTCGCCGGTGCCGTCACGCGAGCCGTCGTCGACCACGAGGACGGCCGTGGCGACGCCACACACCTCGGTCGGCAGGCCGTCCAGCACGTGACCGACGTTGTCGGCCTCGTTGTAGGCCGGAATCAGGATCGCGATCTTGTCGCGAAACCTCTCGGCGTTTCCGCCCGCCCGGAACTCCTCCGCGGCGAGCCCCTCGAGCGCGCCACCGAGCTGTTGGGAGACGCGTGAGCTCTGCGCCAGTGCCCGCAGGGTGAGCAGGAAGAGGATGAGGATCGCGAAGACGGCGACGCCCACGATCCGGGTGCCGTTCTCGCGGTCGAAGGAGAACGCCTCGAGCAGCGCGTCTGGAATCTCCGTGGCGGCGACGATCACGAGGCCGATCGCGATCGCGAGCAGGATCAGCACATCCGCATTCCGCAGCGTGCGTCGGCGCAGGATCGCGAACGTCCCGATCGCGATGGCGAGCAGAAGCCCACCGGCACGTATCGCGGTCAGTTCAGGAGGCAGGATGTCGGCGAAGAGCGGCATCCGAGCCGAAGCAGGATAGATGGGGGTCTCGGGCTAACGGGTGAGCGGGACGGCGCCCGCAACGGTGGTCCCGGCACCGGGCTCGGACTCGATGCGGACGGAACCGCCGAGCGCCCCGATCCGGTCCGCGATGTTTTGCAGACCGGTGCTGCCGTTGACGGCGCCTGGGTCGAAGCCGCTTCCCGTGTCGGCGACCTCGAAGCGCAGCTGGCCGTTTCGCTCGGTCAGTCTGATCACCGCGGTCGCTGCCTCACCGGCGTGCTTGCCGACGTTCTGGAGGGCCTCGAGGCAGCAGAAGTACACCGCAGCCTCCAACTCCGCGGGATACCGGACGCTCTCCTCGAGCTCGACCTCCGCCTGGACCGTGGCCTCTCCAGCGGCTTCCGTCAGCGCCGCGTGCAGCCCGTCGCTGGTGAGGACCTGGGGGTATATCCCGTGGGCGAGGTCGCGAAGCTCGTCGAGGGCGCGGTCGAGGTCGTTTCGAGCGCCGGCGATCAGCCCCGCCGCGGCGTCCGGGTCGGTGGCGAGGCGCTTCTCGATCAGGCCGAGCTTGAGGTTCACGAGCATCAAGCTCTGCTGGGCGCCGTCGTGGAGGTCGCGCTCGACCCGGCGCCGGGCGTCGTTGCCGGAGGCGACGATTCGCGCCCGCGAGGCGCGCAGTTCCGCCGCGTTTCGCTGCAGGTCGGCGACCATCAGGTTGAAGCTGGAGGCAAGGGCGCCGAGCTCGTCGTCCGAGGAGACCGGGGCGACGGCGTCGAGGTCGCCGCCCGCGACCTTGTGCGTCGCCTCGATCAGGTCGTCGATGGGGGTGATCAGCGACCGCACGATCACAAGCGTCAGGCCGCTGACGAAGACGGCGGCAACGGCGGTCACCGCCAGCATGGGCCCGATCAGCTCATCGATCGGCTTGCCGCCGCTGCCGAGGACGACTCCGAGCCCGCTGGCGAAGACGCCGATTCCGAGCAGGGAGCCGAACACCCGGGCGCCGAACGGGAAGGCGAGGCCGGGAGGGCGGAAGTCGCGCGGGATCCGCGCCGTCGCATCGAGAACCGCGGGCCGCAGCGCGACCTCGACGAGGAAGTAGGACCCGGTGCCGCCCAGGATGCCGAGGAGGAGGGCGGCGGCCACCATCGCGAGCGTTCCGTCGACGCCGATGCCCAGATCGACTGAGATCAGGACCACCATCGGCAGGGCGACGGGCCCGCCGACGACGAGCAATGTCGTGGTGATCCTCCGCGAGAGCGTGGAGAGCACTGCCCAGACCGGTAGCGCTTCCTCGGGAGGGCGGTCGTGAGCCCACCACCGGGCCATCATCCGGGCGCTCGGCCGCCCGATGCGAAGCCAGGCGATGCCGGCGGTGGCGTACAGCGCGGTCGCCCCGAGGAGTGGCGCGAGCAGGGTCAGGTCCTCTTCCGGCAGATGGGGCAGGGCCAGGAAGTACGCGACCGCCAGGAAGGCGGGGAGCATCAGGCCGAACGCGGCAGCCCACGTGACGTAGACGTAGCGTGCGCCGAGCCGCTCGTAGACCCCGACGAGCCCACGGTCGAATCCCGCCGAGAGGCGGCGGACGCGACTGCGTCGTTCCCCCCGGACCATCGTCTCAGCCCGCGACGGGGACCTTCCCGCCAACCCGCGCTCCTCGTCCAGGTGCGGACTCGATCGCAACCTCGCCTCCAAGCGCGCCGATCCGGTCGACCATGTTCTGGAGCCCCGCGCTTCCGTCGGCCGCGTGGGGGTCGAAACCGACGCCGTCGTCGACGACCTCGAAGCGCAGCTCTTCGCCTTCCTCGGTCAGCCGCACGCGCGGCCGGGCGGCGTCGCCGGCGTGCTTGGCCGCGTTTTGCAGTGCTTCGAGACACGCGGTCAGCTCGCCCGCTCCGTCGGCGGCGGTGACGGGGATCTGCTCGGGTATTCCCTCCCCGACGGAACGGTGTCCCTCCAGCAGCCGTCGCATCGGCGTGATGGCCGCGTCCCCGACCGCCCACGTCGGCTTTGGCGTCGTGTCGAGCTCATGACGCCCCGCCAGGAGACGTGCGGGTCGAAGCGCCATTTCGAAGAGTTGGAAGCGCAGGACGCACGCGTTGAGTGCGATCACGATGAAGCCGGCGACGCTGATCGCGATCGCCAGGGCTGAGTCGAACGACGAGTAAATGAGTTACGCGCGTACCGGTTGCAGATGCGCCCCATCGTGTGTCTCCCGCGCCTCGATTGGAACCGCCCCGGTGATCGTCGTCCCCACGCCCGGCCGGGAGTCCACTCGCAGCGCACCGCCGAGCGCCCCGACCCGGTCACGCATGCTGTTCAGTCCGGTGCTGCCGTTGGTCGTCGCCGGGTCGAAGCCGGCGCCGTTGTCGATTATCTCGAACGTGAGCGTGCTCGCGCCCTCCGAGAGCCGGATCGACGCCGTCGCTCCGGGGCCGGCGTGCTTGGCGGCGTTCTGCAGCGCCTCGAGACAGCAGAAGTAGACGGCCGCCTCGAGCTCGGGCGGGTAGCGGCCTGAAGCGCCGCCGGCTTCGAAGGTGATCTCGATGGGCGAGGTCTCGACCACCTCGGCGAGGGCGGCCGCGAGCCCATCGCTGTTGAGCAGAGCCGGATAGATCCCGTGGGCGAGGTCGCGGAGCTCGGCCATCGCCCGGTCGAGGTCCGCGCGCGCCTCGGCGGCGAGGTCCGCCTGTGGCATGTCCGCGAGGCGGCGCTCGAGCATCGCGAGCTTGATGTTGAGCATCACGAGGTGTTGCTGGGCGCCGTCGTGGAGGTCGCGCTCAACCTGGCGCCGGGCGTCGTCGGACACAGTGACGATTCGCGTGCGCGCGGTTTGGAGCTCAGCGGCCATCTCGTTGAAGCTCCCGGTCAGCGCGGCCAGCTCGTCGTCGCCTGTCACCGGGACGCGCGTCCCGAGCTCGCCCTCGCCAATCGCCCGCGTCCCCCCGATCAGATCGCGGATGGGCCCGAGGACGCTGCTCGTGAGCAGGATCGTGAGCACGCCCACCCCGGCGGCCGTGGCGCCAAACGACAGTCCGTAAACCGCCCAGAGCGAGCCATCGCCGTGTTCGACGTTGAGTCCACCCGCGAAGATCCCGGCGACCATCGGCAGCGCGAGGAGGGACAGGAGTAGCCGCGTTCCGAGGCTGCTCGGTGCGTCGGGCGGCGCAGAAGCGAGCGCGAGGCTCGCGCGCAGCGGCCGGTAGCCCAGCTCGAGGGACACGTAGATGAGCAGGCCCGAGAACAGCGCGGCCCACGTACCGCCGAAGTAGATCTCCCAGAAAAGGCCGAAGCCGGAGTTGTCGGTCAGCTCCATCGTGGCGAGCGTCGCGACTGGGATCTGAAGGAGCAGGGCGCCGGGCGCGGCGTACACGAGCGCGCGTCGCGGGAGCGAGTACGCCGCTGCGCTCACCTCCTCGGCGAGCCCGGGAGCACGCTCGCCGGACGCCCAACGCCGAAGACGTGTCGTCGGCCGGCGCAGCATGAACACCACGAAGGCCACGCTCGCGACCGTCGCCGCCTGCAGAAGGAGGACGGCGATCAGGTACTCCTCGAGCGATGCGCCGAGGAAGTGCGCGGGGACCGAACTGGCTGCTGTCGATGTGAGCAGTAGCAGCGCGGCGGCCAGCCAGCCGTACAGCGCGCGAAGATAGGCGCGCCCGTTGCGCTGGTAAGCCTGCGCCAGCGATGCGTCGATCGACCATCTACCTGATCGTGATGCCCCTGTCACGCGCATATTGTCGCGTCCGTCACGCGGGGTTCACAACAGGGCTACCACTGAGGACAACGTCGGTTGCACCCGCCATCATCGTGGGCATGACAACGACGCTCGTGATCGTTGACGACCATGCGAGTTTTCGTAGCTTCGCCAAGTCGCTGCTCACCGCGGATGGATACGAGGTGACCGGCGAGGCCGAGGACGGCGAGTCGGCGCTCGAGGAGGTCGCTCGGGTCCATCCCGACGTCGTCCTGCTCGACGTGCAGCTCGGGTCCGGGATCGACGGGTTCGAGGTGGCCCGCCGCCTCGCCGAGGAGCCCGAGGCCCCGGTCGTGATCTTGACCTCGAGCCGCGAGGCGTCGGACTACGGTCAGCGGCTCGCGGATTCTCCGGTGGGTGGCTTCATCCCGAAGCGGGAGCTCTCCGGCGATGCCCTCGACGAACTGACGACGACGCCCGACTGATCGATGAAGGTCGTCGTCGCCGACGACTCGCTCCTCTTTCGCGAGGGCTTGGTGCGGGTGCTGCAAGAGCAGGGGTTCGACGTCGTCGGCCAGATGGAGAACGCGGACGACCTCGTCCGGCGGGTCGGAGGGCTGAAGCCCGAGGTCGCGATCGTCGACATCAGGATGCCGCCGACCCAGACCGACGAGGGTCTGCGCGCTGCCCAGGAGCTCGGCGAAACCCACCAGGATGTCGGCGTGGTCGTGCTCTCCCAGTACCTGGAGGCGTCCTACGCGATGCGCCTCCTGGAGGAGGGGACCGCCGGTCGGGGCTACCTGCTGAAGGACCGCGTGGGGGACCTCGACTCGTTCGCGGCCTCGGTGCGTCGGGTCGGCGAGGGCGGGTCGGTCGTCGACCCCGAGGTTGTCTCGTCCTTGGTCGGGCGTCGGCGGGACGCCGGCAAGCTCGACGGCCTCACCGAGCGCGAGCGCGAGATCCTCGCGCTGATGGCCGAGGGACGCTCGAACCAGGGGATCTGCGACCGCCTCGTGCTCAGCCCGCGGACGATCGAGAGTCACGTGCGGACGATCTTCCGCAAGCTCGACCTCGCGCAGGCGGATGACGACCACCGCCGTGTCCTCGCGGTGATCGCGTACCTGCGGGCGTAGGCGTCTAGACCGAAGCCGTCTCGAGCCTGGCAACGACGGCGGGATCGATCGCCGATCCCCCGCTGGCGACCGTCCGGATCGCCTTCGCGGCAGTGAGCGGCGAGGGCGACGTTGCGCCCGGCGGGGGCGAGACAGCCGTCACCGGCGAGGTCCGGTTCTGAGGATCGGCGCCGGGCGCTCCGCTACCCTCGCGCCCCATGCGCATCCTGATCCTGGGTGGCGACGGATACCTGGGATGGCCGACAGCCATGCGGTTCTCAGCCCGCGGGCACGACGTTTCGGTCGTCGACAACTTCTCTCGTCGCCGCTGGCACACAGAGCACTCGACCGACTCGCTGACGCCGATCCGCTCGCTCGCGGACCGGGTCGAGGCGTGGCGCGAGGCGTCCGGGAACGAGATCCACACGTACGTCGGGTCGATCGAGGACTTCCCATTCCTCGACGCCGTGATCGCCGAGACCCTCCCCGAGGCAATCGTCCACTACGGCGAGCAGCCCTCGGCGCCGTACTCGATGAAGTCGCGCGAGGCCGCCGTCGAGACCCAGTACACGAACGTGATCGGGAACCTGAACCTCCTGTTCGCAATCCGCGACAGGGTCCCCGATTGCCATCTGGTGAAGCTGGGGACGATGGGCGAGTACGGCACGCCCAATATCGACATCGAGGAGGGCTTCATCGAGATCGAGCACAAGGGCCGCAAGGACACCCTGCCGTTCCCGAAGCTGCCCGGATCGCTCTACCACCTCTCGAAGGTCCACGACTCGCACAACATCCACTTTGCCTGCCGGATCTGGGGCCTGCGGGCGACCGACCTGAACCAGGGCGTCGTCTACGGCGTCGAGACCGACGAGTCCGCCGGCGACGAGCGGCTGGTCACGCGCTTCGACTACGACGAGTACTTCGGCACGGTCCTCAACCGCTTCTGCGTCCAGGCGGTGATCGGCCACCCGCTGACCGTCTACGGCGAGGGCGGCCAGACCCGCGGCTTCCTCAATATCCGCGACACGCTGCAGTGCGTCGAGCTCGCGGTCGCGAACCCCGCCGACCTCGGTGAGTTCCGCGTGTTCAACCAGTTCACCGAGCAGTTCTCGGTTGCCGAGCTCGCCGAGCTCGTCCGCCACGCCGCCGGCGAGGTCGGCCGGGAGGTCGAGGTCCGCAACTACCCGAACCCGCGGATCGAGGCCGAGAGCCACTACTACAACGCCGCGAATACGAAGCTCCGCGACCTCGGGCTCGAGCCGCACCTGCTCGGCGAGGAGCTCGTCCGCTCCCTGATCGGGATCATCGAGGCGCATAAGGACCGCGTGATCGAGCGCGCGATCCTCCCGCGCACCCAGTGGAAGCCGGGGGAGCTCGCCGGCGAGTCCGCGGCCGAGGCTCCGGCGGGCTCGTAGCTTCGCCGGTAGGATCGCGCCGATGAGCGCCCCGATCGCTTCCCCTTCGGAGACCGCGCGCCCGCGCCGTGAGGCGCAGCGGGCGGAGCGGCGTGGCGCCATCCTCGCCGCCACCGTCCGCATCCTCACCGCCGACGGGCTGGCCGCGGTCACCCATCGCGCGGTCGCCCGCGAGGCGGGCGTCCCACTCGCGGCGACGACGTATTACTTCTCCTCCAAGGACGAGCTCATCGGCGAGGCGCTCTCGATCCTGCTCGAGGACGAGATCGAGCGCCTGCGCGACTGCGCCGGCGCGCTCGGCCCCCGGATCCGCTCGCCGCACGAGGCTGCCCGGGCCGTGGCCGAGGTGCTCTTCCCCGATCAGGAGGCGGTCGGCGGCCTGCTGGCGAAGTTCGAGGTCTACCTCGAGGCCGCCCGCCGGCCCGGCCTGCGTACCCACGCCGCCCGCTGGCAGGAGGCGTTCACTGAGCTCGCTACGTCCTCGCTCGCGCTCGCCGGCGCCGGGGACCCGGAGCGGCTCGCGCCCCTGCTCGTCGCGGCGGCGGACGGGATCCTCGTCCACGCGCTCTCCGAGGGCGTCCGCGGGGCAGGCGACGTAGCCCGGATGAGAGCATTGTTGGAGCAGCTCTTCACCCTGGTTCTCGCCGCACCCTGACCGCTAACCTTTTCGGCCCATGAGGGCCGCTGACGCGATATTCGCCGCGCTCAAGGCCGAGGGGGTCGAGCACGTGTTCGGCATCCCCGGCGGCGCCAACCTGCCCGTCTACGACGCCCTCTACGACGCCGACCTCGATCACATCCAGGCGCGCCACGAGCAGGGCGCCGGCCACATGGCAGAGGGCTACGCGAAGGCCTCGGGCAAGGTCGGCGTGGCGATGGCTACCTCGGGCCCGGGGGCGACGAACCTGATCACGGCGATCGCCGACGCAAACCTCGACTCGGTGCCGACCGTCTTCATCACCGGGCAGGTGCGCACGGACCTGATCGGGACCGACGGCTTCCAGGAGGCCGACGTCACGGGCATGACCCTGCCGATCGTCAAGCACTCGTTCATGGTCACCGACCCGCGGACGGTCCCGGACTACATCCACGCCGCCTTCCACATCGCCTCGACCGGGCGCCCCGGCCCGGTGCTGGTGGACATCCCGCAGGATCTCTCCCGTGCCGAGATCGACTACACGCCCGCCGAGGGCCCGCCGAACCTGCCCGGCTACAAGCCGCCGACCGAGGGCAACATCAAGCAGATCCGCCTCGCCGCGAAGGCGCTCGCCAACGCGCGGCGCCCCGTGATCTACGGCGGCGGCGGGATCATCAACGCGAACGCCTCGGAGGAGTTCCGCGAGTTCTGCATGTCCGACCGTCTGCCGGTCACGCTCACGGTGATGGGCCTCGGCGCCTTTCCCGGCTCCGCACGAGCAGTGGCTCGGGATGCTCGGCATGCACGGCACGCGCACCGCCAATTACGCGATGGACGAGGCCGACCTGATCGTCTGCGTCGGCGCCCGCTTCGACGATCGGATCACCGGCAAGCTCTCCGAGTTCGCCCCGCGGGCCAAGTTCGTCCACATCGACGTCGATCCGGCCGAGATCTCGAAGAACGTCCCGGCGCACATCCCGATCGTCGGCGACGCCGCCGACGTGCTGCCGAAGCTGAACCGCGAGTACCGCGCGCTGTCCCCGGACTCGAGCAGGCTCGACGACTGGTGGAAGCAGATTCGCGAGTGGCAGAGCGCCTACCCGCTGCGCTACGAGGACTCGCGCGACTCCGAGATCAAGCCGCAGTTCATGATCGAGGCGATGTACGAGGCGACGGAGGGCGAGGCGATCATCACCTCGGACGTCGGCCAGCACCAGATGTGGGCCGCGCAGTACTACCACTTCTCCAAGCCCCGCCGGTGGCTCAACTCCGGCGGTCTCGGGACCATGGGCTTCGGCCTTCCCGCGGCGATCGGAGCGAAGGTCGCGTGCCCGGACGAGACCGTGGTCTGCCTCGCCGGCGACGGCAGCCTGATGATGGTCTGCCAGGAATTCGCGACCGCAGCCCATCACGACATTCCCGTCAAGGTCTTCCTGATGAACAACGGCCACTTCGGCATGGTCCGCCAGTGGCAGGAGCTCTTCTGGGAGGAGCGCTACCAGTCGGTCGAGATGGGTCCGAGCCCCGATTGGCCGAAGCTGGCAGAGGCGTTCGGCTGGACCGGGATGGAGTGCTCGGACAAGTCCGAGCTGCGCGGCGCGATGAAGACGGCGCTCGAGACCGAGGGACCCGTCCTCCTCGACGTTCGCGTCACCAAGGACGAGAACTGCTACCCGATGATCCCGGCCGGTGCAGCCGCCCGGGACATGGTCGGCTAGGGCGATGGGCGACCCCGGCACCAAGGACGTCGTCCGGCTCGAGGATCTCGAGGCCGCGCGGACGCTCACCGGCCGCAAGCACATCCTCTCGCTGCTGGTCGAGAACCGGCCGGGCGTCCTCGCCCGGATCGCGGGCCTGTTCAGCCGCCGCGGGTTCAATATCGACACCCTCGCGGTAGGCCCGACCGAGGACCCGGATGTCTCGCGCATCACGCTCACGCTCGACGGCGCTGTGCACCCGATCGATCAGGTCACGAAGCAGCTTCACAAGCTGGTCAACGTGATCAAGATCCGCGACATGGAGCCGGGGGAGACGGTCGCCCACGAGATGGCCCTCTTCCGCGTCAGCGCCCCGGTCGAGAGTCGCGCCGAGATCATGCAGTTCGCCGAGATCTTCGGCGCCAAGATCGTCGACGTCTCGCGCCGCACGCTGACGATCGAGGTCACGGGCACGCAGGACAAGGTCGACTCGTTCGAGCGCATGGTCCGCCCCCACGGGCTGATCGAGATGGCGCGCACGGGCGAGGTCGCGATCACCAAGTCACGCCCCGAGGCGTAGCCACGCTCACCACAGAGACGACCCGAGCGCTGGCGGCATTCGAGACCTGTCTCGAGTCTGCGACCGGGCGCCGGCTCGTCAGCGTCACCACCCCGGTCGAGCTCGCCGACCCCGTCGCCGCCGTGTTCGCCTCGCGCCGCGCGGGCGATCGCTGGTATGCATGGGAGGAGCCGGACCGTGGCTTCGCGCTGGCGACGCTCGGCAGCGCCCGAGAGTCGATCTCGCGCGGCCCCGGACGCTTCCGTGATCTGGTCGCCGAGTGCGCCGACGTCGTGCGCGACCGGATCGCCGACGAGCCCTCCGACCTGCCCGCCGGCGCCGGCCCGTTGTGGACGGGCGGATTCGCCTTCGATGAGGAGGGCGGGGCGGAGGCGCACTGGTCCTCGTTCCCGCCCGCGCTCCTCGTGCTGCCCGAAGTCTCGCTGTGCCGCCTCGACGGACGCACCTGGCTCACGCTCAGCGCGGTTGTGGGTGGCGAGGTGGAGCGCGATGCCGTGCTCGCCCGGATCGGCGGCCGCCTCGCCTCGCTCGCCGAAGAGACGCTGCCGATGCTCGACCCGCACCCGACCGAGGAGGCGACGATCACCTCCGTCGCACCCCCTCGCGCGTTCGAGGACGCGGTTGCGGCAGGGGTCGCCCGCATCCGTGCAGGCGAGTTCGAGAAGATCGTGCTGGCGCGCGAGGTCACGGTCGAGGCCGCGGCGGCGCACGATTCGGCGGCCGTTTTCGGCGCCCTCAGAGAGCTCTTTCCATCCTGTTTTTGCTTCTGTGTCGGCTCCCCGCACGGCGCGTTCCTCGGCGCGAGCCCCGAGCTTCTCGTCCGCCGCCGCGGCGCAGGGGCCGCCTCGGTTGCGCTCGCCGGCTCGACCCGCAGGAGCGCCGACCCTGCCGTCGACGACCACCTCGGCGAGCAGCTCCTGCACTCGAGCAAGGATCGCTCGGAGCACGACATCGTCGTCCGCAGGATCGAGCGCACGCTGCGCCCGCACTCCGTCTGGGTCGAGGCGGCGCCGGAGGCGGAGCTGATCAAGGTGGCGAACATCCAGCACCTGGCGACCCCGGTGCGGGCCCAGCTTGCCGAGTCGCTCTCGGCAGTCGAGCTCGCCGCCCTTCTTCACCCGACCCCGGCGGTTGGCGGTGAGCCGCGCGAGCCGGCGCTTGCGGCGATCCCGGACCTCGAGCGCATGGATCGCGGCTGGTACGCCGGCCCGGTGGGGTGGATGGACGCCGCGGAGGACGGGGAGTTCTGCGTGGCCCTGCGCTCGGCACTGCTTCGCGACCGCGTCGCCCACCTGTATGCCGGCGGCGGAATCGTCGCCGACTCAGAGCCGGCCGCCGAGCTCGCCGAGACCGAGGTGAAGCTCCAGGCGATGATGCCGCTGCTCGCGGGCTGAATGCGACCTCGCGGGTACGTGTTTCGCGCCCACCGGGGCGCTAACCTCGCGGCGATGCAGCGGGGAGGATGGATCCGACCGGGGGCCGCCTTGGCCGGCCTCGTATTCGCTCTCGTGGTGCCTGCCGGCGCCAACGCGGAGGATCGCTACGCGGCGCCCTCCGGCAGCGGCCCGGAGCCGTGCGTACGCGCGGCGCCGTGCAGCCTCACGTCGGCGTTGACCGGCACCGGGGCGGGCACCGGCGATCGGGTCCTCGTCCGTGCCGGTACGTACGTCCCGGCAGCGTCGATCGTCGTCACCCACGCGCTTACCGTCGAGCCCTCCCCGGCGCCCACCCGGCCGTTGTTCCAACTTGCGCCCGGAATCGTCTTCTCGGTCAGCAACGCCGGGGCGGTGGTCCGCGGCATCGACATCGTCGGCGCCGCCGTTCCCGCCGGCTCGGAGCTCGTCGATCTCAACGGCGGGACGCTCGAGCGCGTTGCCCTCTCCGCAACCGGCGGCGATCATCGAGCCGCGCTCGTGCGAAACGGCGGCACGATCCGCGACAGCGTGATCTCGGCCGTCGGGCCGGACGCGCGCGGGGTTGTCACCGGAGGCAGCGGCGGTTTGCTCCGCAACCTGACCGTGTCCGCGAGCGCGGCAGCGATTCACGTCGACGACGCGGCCGGTGCCGATCAGGCCTCGACGATCGTGAACACGATCGCGATGGGCGCACCGGACGTCGCGGCCTCCGAGGGCGGCGGCAGCGTCAACGCCGTCCTCGATCACTCGAACTACCAGCAGCTCAGCACCACCGGCGGGGCGAACGTGGAGGAGTCGGCGACGGTGAGCGCCCCGGCGTTGCTGGCCGCCCCCGCGGCCGGAAACTTCCACCAGCTCCCCGGCTCGCCGACGGTCAACGCCGGCACCAGCCAGGGCGAGCCCCCGCCGGGCGGTCGCGATCTCGACCGGGCCCATCGCCTCCAGGGCCCGGCCCCCGATATCGGCGCCTACGAGTTCGATCAGATCGGCCCGGACACGGCGATCAGCGAGCGCCCGCGGCGGACCGTGAGGACGGAGAAGAAGAAGGCGACGGTCGCGATCGAGTTCGTTTCCAGCGAGCCCGGCTCAGCGTTCCTCTGCAGCCTCGACGGCGGACCGATCGCCGCCTGCACCTCACCCTATATCGCCCGGGTCGGCAAGGGAAAGCACGCGCTCTTCGTCTTCTCGTTCGATGCGCTCGGCAACCGGGATTCCTCGCCGGCGGTGGCGAAGTGGAAGGTGAAGCGGAAGAAGAAGAAATCGCAGAAGTGATCGCCGAGTCCCAGCGCCTGCGCGACCTCGCGCTGCTTCGCCGCGTGCGCGACCGGATCGACCGGGAGTACGCCCAGCCACTCGACGTCGAGGCGCTCGCCCGCGGCGCCCACATGTCCGCCGGCCACTTCAGTCGCCAGTTCCGGCTCGCCTACGGCGAGTCGCCCTACAGCTACCTGATGACGCGGCGCATCGAGCGCGCGATGGCGCTGCTTCGCCGGGGAGACCTGAGCGTCACCGAGATCTGCTTCGAGGTCGGCTGCTCCTCGCTCGGCACGTTCAGCACCCGCTTCACCGAGCTGGTCGGCGTGCCGCCGAGCGCCTATCGGCAGGAGGCGGCGGGGGCGATGGCGGGGATGGCCCCGTGCGTGGCCAAGCGGGTCAGCAAACCGGTCAGGAATCGAGAAGCGCCCGTGGCCGGCCGCAGCTAGCTTGCGCGCCATGAACGACATCACCATCCACGCGAGCTTCCTGCCCCAAGACGACCCCGACGCCGCGCTGGCCTTCTATCGCGACGCCCTCGGCTTCGAGGTCCGCCTCGACGTCGAGTACGGCGGCATGCACTGGATCACGGTCGGCCCCCCGGATCAGCCCGACACGTCGATCGTCCTGTACCCACCGGAGGCCACGCCGGGCGTCACCGACGACGAGCGCCGCGCGATCACGGAGATGATGGCCAAGGGAACCTTTGCCAGCATCAACCTTGCCACGGGCGATCTCGAGGGCACGTTCGAGCGACTGCAGGCGGCCGAGAACGCCGAGGTCGTGCAGGAGCCCACGGACCAGCCGTACGGGGTTCGCGACTGCGCGTTCCGCGATCCGGCAGGCAACCTGCTGCGGATCCAGGAGACGGGCTAGCACCGTGGCCAAGCCCCGAAAGAAGCAGGCCCAGCAGGCCGCCGACAGCCACGATCTGATCCGCGTGCAAGGCGGGCGCGTGAACAACCTCAAGGACATCACCGTCGAGCTTCCAAAGCGACGGCTGACCGTGTTCACCGGCGTCTCGGGATCGGGTAAGAGCTCGCTCGTGTTCGGCACGATCGCCGCGGAGTCCCAGCGGCTGATCAACGAGACCTACAGCGCTTTCGTCCAGGGCTTCATGCCGACGCTGGCGAGGCCCGAGGTCGACCTCCTCGACGGGCTGACGACGGCGATCAGCGTCGACCAGGAGCGGATGGGCGCCGACCCCCGCTCCACGGTCGGTACCGCCACGGACGCCAACGCGATGCTCCGCATCCTGTTCAGCCGCCTGGGGAAGCCGCAGATCGGCCCGCCGACGGCCTTCGCGTTCAACGTCCCGACGCGGACGGCGAGCGGCGCGATGACGACGGATAAGGGCAAGGGACAGCGGAAGGTCGTGCGCAAGCAGGTCTATCTCGGCGGCATGTGCGCGCGCTGCGAGGGCCGGGGCGCCGTCACCGACTTCGACCTCACCGCGCTGTATGACGAGAGCAAGTCACTGAACGAGGGCGCGATCACGATCCCGGGCTACAGCATGGAGGGCTGGTACGGCCGGATCTTCCGCGGCTGCGGCTTCTTCGATCCGGACAAGCCGATCAGCAAATACAAGAAGAAGGAGCTCGACGATCTGCTCCACAAGGAACCGACCAAGATCAAGGTCGAGGGCATCAACCTCACCTACCAGGGTCTGATCCCCCAGATCCAGAAGTCGTTCCTCGCCAAGGACCCAGACGCGATGCAGCCGCACATCCGTGCGTTCGTGGACAAGGCGGTGACCTTCACCACCTGCCCCGACTGCGACGGAACCAGGCTCAACGAGGGTGCCCGGTCGTCGAAGATCAAGGGCAAGAACATCGCCGACCTGTGCACGATGGAGATCAGGGATCTGGCGGAGTGGATCGGCGGCGTGAAGGAGCCGTCCGTGGCGCCGCTGCTGGAAGCACTTGGGGACACGCTCGACTCGTTCGTCGAGATCGGGCTGGGATACCTGTCGCTCGACCGTCCATCGGGCACGCTCTCGGGGGGCGAGGCGCAGCGGACGAAGATGATCCGCCACCTCGGCTCGAGCCTCACCGACGTCACCTACGTCTTCGACGAGCCGACGATCGGCCTGCACCCCCACGACACCGAGCGGATGAACGATCTGCTCCTGCAGCTGCGCGACAAGGGCAACACCGTGCTCGTCGTGGAGCACGATCCCGAGGCGATCGCGATCGCCGACCATGTCGTCGACCTCGGCCCCGGCGCAGGCACCGGGGGCGGCGAGGTGGTGTTCGAGGGCACCGTCGAGGGCCTGCGGAAGTCGAAGACGCTCACGGGTCGGCACCTGGACGACCGCGCCTCCATGAAGGACGAGGTCCGGACCTCGTCAGAGGCGTTGGAGGTGCGCGGAGCCGACACGCACAACCTCAAGAAGGTCGACGTCGACATCCCGCTCGGGGTGCTGGTGGTCGTCACCGGCGTGGCCGGCTCGGGCAAGAGCTCGCTGATCACGGGCTCGGTATCAGGGCGGGACGGCGTGGTCACGGTCGACCAGAGCGCGATCCGCGGCTCGCGGCGGTCGAACCCGGCTACCTACACGAAGCTGCTCGACCCGATCCGGAAGGCGTTCGCGAAGGAGAACGGCGTGAAGCCGGGGCTCTTCAGCGCCAACTCCGACGGAGCCTGCCCCGGATGCAATGGCGCCGGCGTCATCTACACCGACCTGGCGATGATGGCCGGGGTCGCGACGACTTGCGAGGAGTGCGAAGGGAGGCGGTTCGACGCCTCGGTGCTCGAGTACGAGCTCGGCGGCAAGGACATCAGCGAGGTGCTCGGGATGCCGGTTGACGAGGCGACGGAGTTCTTCGCCGACGGCGATGCGGAGGTGCCCGCGGCTCACAAGATCCTCACGCGCCTGAGTGACGTAGGCCTCGGCTACCTCAACATCGGCCAGCCGTTGACCACGCTGTCCGGTGGCGAGCGGCAGCGGCTCAAGCTGGCCACTCACATGGGCGAGAAGGGCGGCGTCTACGTCCTCGACGAGCCGACCACCGGCCTCCACCTCGCCGA
Source organism: uncultured Solirubrobacterales bacterium (assembly GCA_963797995.1). Classification (GTDB taxonomy): domain Bacteria; phylum Actinomycetota; class Thermoleophilia; order Solirubrobacterales; family 70-9; genus WHSW01. The sequence goes on along the minus strand of CAWCRP010000007.1, from coordinate 46,056 downwards.
CGTCGAGCAGCTGCTGGGCCTCCTCGACGGGCTCGTCGAGTCCGGCAAGTCGGTGATCGTGATCGAGCACGACCAGGCGGTCATGGCGCACGCCGACTGGATCATCGACCTCGGCCCGGGCGCCGGCCACGACGGCGGCAAGGTCGTCTTCGAGGGCACACCGGCCGACCTCGCCGCGGCACGCTCGACGCTCACGGGGAAGCATCTGGCGGAGTACGTGAAAGGCTGAGCGGGTGTTTCACTTCGGCTGGGAGACGGTCGACGCGAAACCCCAAGCGCCACGGGCTCGCCTGGGTTCACGATTCGTCGGCGGCCAGCTGCTCTAGGAGGGTGACGGCCTCAGCCCCGCGATTGTGCGGGACGAGTAGATGGTCGTGGTGATACCCGGCGATGACGTTGCAGCTGATGCCGGCCGCGGTGAGCCGGGCGCTGACCGCCGCAGTCATGCCGACCGCCGCGAGGGCTCCGGCGGGGCTTCCGTGCCAACGGTGGCGAACACCCACTCGTGGGGGGAGCGCTCGGGCTGGAGCCCACGGAGAAGCGTCTGAAGGTCCAACTCTCCTGCGTTCACTCATCGCGCCTGGTGGTCGCCAGGTCGACGGTCGCGAACACACCGGCGAGAGCGATCAGGGCGCCGCCACGTCCCGAACGCAGCGCCTGCACGCGCACCTAGGCGAAGCCGAGACGTATCTTCCTTCGCCGTAATCACCTTGGGTCGTCGCTAGCCGAGCGCCCGGCCGATCGCCGCCGCCGCGGCGTCGCCCAGACGCTTGTGCGTCTCCACGTTGCCGCGACGGTCGACCGGGACCTCGACGAGCGCGGTCGACGCGGTTGCCGCCTCAAGGTCCGACAGGTCCTCGACCCGCTCGTAGGCGAGCCCGTGGAGCGCCGCGACCTTTTTCAGGTCGAGGCCCAGCGGCGTCCCGAAGATCGCCTCGAACTCCGGGCGGCGGACCTGGCCCGCCTGCGGCAGGAACTCGAAGATGCCCCCGCCGTCGTTGTTGGGAACGACGATGCGGATCGGCGCCTCGCAATTTCGGATCAGCGCGAGTGCGTTCATGTCGTGGAAGAGCCCCAGATCGCCGGTGATCACCCAGGCCGGCGATCCGCTGGCGACGGCGGCGCCGATCCCGGAGGAGATCAGGCCGTCGATCCCGTTCGCGCCCCGATTGGCGAGGAAGCGGACGTCGGCATCGGAGGGTGGCAGGAACGACTCCTGGTCGCGGATCGGCATGCTCGATGCCGTGTAGACGAGATCACCGTTCGCGTACAGGGGGCCGAGCGCGGCCTGTAGGCCCGGCTCGGTGGGCCCCGGCTCCTGCTCGAGGGCAGCCGCGATCGCGCCACGAGCCGCGGCGTCGGCCCCCTGCCAGTGCTCGAGCCAGTGCGGGGTGGACACAACCCTCCCCAGCCGCTGCTCGAGCCCCGTGGCGACGTTCTCGAGCCCGCCCTGGGCGCGGACGATGAGGTCGGCGGCGCGGGTCGGCTCGTTCCAGCCGAAGCGCGGGGCGAAGACCACCTGCCGTGGATGCAGGAACGTGAGCCAGGCGCGCAGGGCCTTGCTGGTCGGCATCTCGCCGAAGCGCAGGACGAGGTCGGGTGCGAGTGGAACCGGCGGGATGTAGTCATCGCCCGGAGAGGAACCGGCGGCGGCTCCGGTCGCCCAGGTCGCGATCGCCCCGTAGGTGTCGATGACGAGGTCGCGGTCGTGGGGGCCGAGACGAAGCTGGGAGGTCGGCTCGGCGAGGATCGGGAACCCGCAGACCCGGGCGAGGGCGGTGATCGCCTCGCGCGCCCGCGCGTCGCGCATCCTCCCGGCGACGATCACGCCGCCGGCGCAGTGCTCGACCAGCGCGGCGAGCCGGTCGATCTCCTCCTCGGAAGGCTTCCCGGGCGCCGCAACCACCTCGGTCAGCGGCTCGTCTCCGCGCCCGTGCAGGGCGAGGGCGGAGACCGCGGTGACGTCGCGCGGCCGGCGCTCGGGGCCGAGCGGATCGCGCCACGAGAGATTGAGGTGGACGGGTCCAGGGCGAGGGTCGCCGGTGGCGAGAGCGAAGGCGCGGCACGCGATCGAGCGGTGGTGAAGCAGCCCGCTGTCGTCGGCATCGTGCGTCCCCACGTCGCAGAACCAGCGCACCGCGCTGCCGTAGAGCTTGAGCTGATCGATCGTCTGCCCGGCGCCGATGCCGCGCAGCTCCGGCGGGCGATCGGCGGTGAGCACGATCACCGGTATTCCGGATTCGTTCGCCTCGCAGACGGCCGGGTGCAGGTTCGCCGCCGCGGTGCCGGAGGTGCAGAGGACGACCGACGGGACGCCGCGCGCGAGTCCGGCGCCGAGCGCGTAGAAGCCTGCGCTGCGCTCGTCGACGACGCTGATCACGCGGATCGACGGCTCGCGCAGGAGCGCAAGCGCGAGTGGGGAGGAGCGTGAGCCCGGACAGACGGCGGCTTCACGGACACCGCAGCGCGCGAGCTCCTCGACGAGCGCGGACGCGAGCGCGGTGTTGCGGTTGGTCCGGTCCAAGTTCGTCTAACGCTAGATGCGCAGGCGCGCGATCGCTTCCTCGTCCAGCTCGATGCCGAGTCCCGGCCCAGCGGGCACCGAGACCGTGCCGTCCCCGAGCTCGCACTCGAGCGCGGCCGTCGTGTCTGCGAAGAGGATCTGAGTTGCGAGGCCGTGCGCCAGGTCGGCCGCCGGACCCTGGAAGGGGAGGACCTGGGCGGCATGGGCGGCCGCGGCAATCCCGGCGGGCCCGTCGAGCGCGCTCGAGAGATAGATCGGTAGCTGGCCGGCGATCCCGTTCGCCTCTCCGATCCCGCCTACCTTCGCCAGCTTCACCGTCGCGAGGTCGCACGCGGTGGCGTCCACCGCGCGCCTCGCGTCCTTGACGCCCTCGACGAGTTCGTCCGCGGCGATGAGGGTCGGCCCGGCCGCGGTCAGCTGCGCCATCTGCCGCGCCCCGACCACGGGCTGTTCGATCAGCTCGATCCCGAGCGGCTCGATCATCTTCAGGACCCCGAGCGCCTCCTCGACGCTCCAGGCGGCGTTGGCGTCCACGCGGATCTTCGCCTCGGGGCCGAGGGCCTCGCGGACGGCGCGTACCTGGGCGACGTCGTCGCCGGTCCCGACCTTGAGCTTGAAGGTCGTGAAGCCGAGCGCCGCCCAGCGCTCGGCGTCGGCGACGACCTCGGCGGGCTCGCCGGCGACGAGGGTCGCGTTGCACACCACCGGCTCGGCCTTCTCGGCCCCGAGCAGGGACCAGACAGGCTGCCCCGAGGCCTTGCCGGCGAGGTCGAAGATGGCCATCTCGACCGCCGCCTTCACCGGTGGCGGGGAGCCGCCGGCCCGCGGCGGTGTGAATGAAGACGTCGACCGCTGCGAGGAGCGGTTCGGGCCCGCTGAAGTCGGAGAGATCGGAACGCTTCAGTCGCCGCGAGGCCTTCAACAGGGCGCGGTAGACGACGCGCGAGTTGGCGCCACCGCGAAGGGAGAGCGGCACGGCCTCGCCGATCCCCTCGAGCCCCTCGTCGGTCTGCACCCGGACGAGGAACATCTCACGGCGCTCGAGCGAACCGCGCGAGCTGACATATGGGCGCTCGAAGGGCAGCGCGAGCGGGATCAGGTCGACGTCGGTGACCTTCACGTCAGGCCGCGATCGTGAGCCCGGCCGCGACGAGGAGGCTGAAGGCGGCAAGTAGCGCGCCCGTCTGCGCCAGCGCGGCGTTCAAGGCCGGTCCGTCGGCACGTGTCCGGCACGGCCCGCGCCGGCGCGATCGCGAGCGGCGCGGCGACGAAGCCGATCAGCGCCAGCGCCGGGCCGTCGGCCAGGAGCACGGCGAGCGGGAGCGCGATGAACGCGCCCGCGACGAGCGTGGCGTAGAGGGCGCGGGCACGGTCGCGGCCGAACTCGGACCGCGAGCGTGCGCTTGCCCGCCCGGCGGTCCGTGTCGATGTCACGGACGTTGTTGACGACGAGGATCGCCGTCGAGAGGAAGCCGACGGTGATCGAGAGCAGCATCGGCAGAGCGTCGATCTCCTCGAGCTGGACGTAGTAGGAGCCGTTCACGGCGACGACGCCGAAGAACAGGAACACGAACAGCTCGCCCATCCCGGCGTAGCCGTATGGCCGCGGCCCGCCCGTGTACAGAACGCCCGCGGCGATCGATGCGACCCCGACGACGATGATCAGCCAGCCGGCGACCGTGGCGAGGTAGATGCCGGCGATCGCGGCCACTCCGAATGCGAGCCAGGTCGCGTGGAGGACTCGCCGCGGGGCGATCAGGCCGGCCGACGTAACGCGCACCGGGCCCAGGCGCTCCTCGGTGTCCGCGCCGCGCTTCGCGTCCGAGTAGTCGTTCGCGAGGTTGGTCCCGATCTGGATGAAGATCGAGCCGACGAGGGCGGCGATGAACGCGCCCCAATGGAAGCCGGGAGTGTCGGCCCGACGATCTGGATCGTCACGTGCGCCCGAGTGACGCACGCGCGGCGGCGCTGCCGACGAGGACCGGCGCGATCGCCGCGGGCAGAGTCCGCGGCCGCGCCGCCATGAGCCACAGCCTCACCCCCCTCCCTGTTCATACAGCCCTGACCCGTTCGCCCCGGACGCGAAGCGGAGGAGGCGAACGGAACGTTCGGTCATTCAAGGTCTTTTCGGGAACTTCGAGAAGTCCGGCTTTCGGCCCTCCTTGTAGGCGTCGCGGCCCTCCTGTCCCTCCTCGGTCATGTAGAAGAGGAGCGTCGCGTCGTGGGAGAGCTGTTGGAGGCCGGTGATCCCGTCCTCGGCGGCGTTGAAGCTCGCCTTCAGAAGGCGCAGGGAGAGCGGCGAGAGGGCGGCCATCTGCCGGCACCAGGCGACCGACTCCCGCTCGAGCTCCGCGAGCGGCACGACCTCGTTGACCAGCCCCATCTCGCGAGCCTCCCCGGCGTCGTAGAGGCGGCAGAGGAACCAGATCTCCTTCGCCTTGCGTACGCCGACGGCGCGTGCGAGGAGGCCGGCGCCGAAGCCGCCGTCGAAGCTTCCGACCCTGGGGCCCGTCTGCCCGAAGGTTGCGTTGTCGGCGGCGATCGAGAGGTCGGAGACGAGGTGAAGGATCTGTCCGCCGCCCACCGCGTAGCCCGCGACGGCGGCGACGATCGGCTTCGGGCAGCGGCGCATTTGGACGTGAAGGTCGCCGACATCGAGCCTGCCGATTCCCTGCTGCCCGACCTCGTCGTCGCCGACGTACCCGTCGTCGCCACGGATCCGCTGGTCGCCGCCCGCGCAGAACGCCTTCTCGCCGGCGCCCGTGAAGATGATTGCGCTGACTTCCGTGTCGTCCCGCGCGCGTCGAAACGCGTCGCGGAGCTCCGCGAGGGTCTGCGGGCGGAAAGCGTTCATCGACCTCCGGGCGGTTGATCGTGACCCGTGCGATCGCCTCGGCGCGCTCGTAGAGGATGTCCTCGTAGCGTGTGCGCCTCGCGCCAGTCGATCGGCGCGTAGAGCTCAGCTTCCGCGGGTGCGTCCTTGTGGGGTCTCGACATCGAATTTCGCGCGTTTCGGGGCCGCGGATTCGCGACCCGGGGCGGGCCGCAACAATGCCACACATGCTCTTGGACAACTGGCTCGCCCAGCGCGCCGAGACCCGGCCAGGCCACTCCGCGCTCATTGCCGACGGGGTGGAGCTCAGCTACGCCGAGCTCGAGCACGAGTCGACGAGGGCGGCTCGCCGGCTCGCGGCCCGGGGCGTGCGACGCGACGCGACCGTGGCGATCGAGCTCGACGCTGGCCTCGAGTACGTCGTCAACCTGCACGCGCTGATGAAGCTCGGCGCCGTTGCGTATCCGATCAACACCCGGCTCAGTGACCGCGAGCGTGAGGCGGAGCTCCAGCACGCGGCTCCGGCGCTGACGATCGATCGCTCCTTGGATCTCAGCCTGACCGAGGCCGACCTGCCGCTGCTGGGCGAGCACGACCTCGACGCGGTCCACTGCCGAATCCTCACCAGCGGCACCTCGCGGACGCCGCGCGCCGTCGGCCTCACCTACGGCAACCACCTGTGGAGCGCCGTCGGTTCCGCCTTCAACCTCGGGCTGGAGCCGACCGACCGCTGGCTCTGCTGCCTGCCGCTCTTCCACGTGGGCGGGCTCTCGATCGTGATGCGGAGCGTCATCTACGGGACCACCGCGGTGGTCCACGACGGCTTCGACGTCGACCGGATCGCGACCTCGCTCGAGGGCGACGGAGTAACCGTGATCTCGGTCGTGACCACGCAGCTCACGCGACTGCTCGAGGCGGGTGTCGACCTGCTGCCATTGCGCGCGATCCTCGTCGGCGGCGGCCCGGTCCCGGCGGAGGTGCTCGAGGAGGCGCTCGGGCGGGGCGCGACGGTCGTTCAGACCTACGGCCTCACCGAGGCCGCCTCCCAGGTGACGACGCTGTCGCCCGGCGAGGCGCACGAGCGCGCCGGTTCTGCCGGGCGGCCGCTCCTCACCACCCACCTGCGGATCAGCGACGGCCAGATCTTCGTCCAGGGCCCGACCGTCGCTCCGGGATTCGCCGACGAAGCCGGCTGGCTTCACACCGGCGACCTCGGCCGGATCGACGAGGAGGGCTTCCTCTACGTCGAGGACCGGATCGGCGATCTGATCGTCACCGGTGGCGAGAACGTGCTTCCGACCGAGGTCGAGAACGTGCTCTTGCGCCATCCGGATGTCGCCGAGGCGGCGGCGGTCGGGCGCAGCGACCCGGAGTGGCAGGAGGCCGTGACCGCGGTCGTCGTCCTGCGCGACGGCGCGGACGCGAGCGCCGAGGAGCTCCGCCGCCACTGCGCCGCCGAGCTCGCCGGGTTCAAGGTGCCGAAGCGGATCGAGTTTGCGACCGAGCTTGCCGCGGACAGCCAGCAGGGAAGCTGAAGCGAAGGGCGCTGCGATGACGAAGGCCGATGTGGCCCGCTGGCTGGGTCAGTACGTGGACGCGTGGAAGACCTACGACGCGGAGGCGATCGGCGCGCTGCTCGCGGAGGACTGCGAGTACAGCTACCGGCCGCACGGCGACACGATCAGTGGCCGCGAGACGATCGTCAAGTCATGGATCGAGGACGACCCGGACCCGCCCGGCAGCTACGAGGCCGCCTACGAGCCGTACGCGGTCGAGGGCGACCGAGCGGTCGCCGTCGGGTCGACCACCTACACGAAGGACGGCGCGATCCGCATCTTTGACAACGCCTTCCTGCTTCGCTTCGACGGCGATGGCCGGTGCGCCGAGTTCACCGAGTTCTTCATGGAGCGGCGCGGCCCTGAGTAGCATGCCGCGCCATGCCTGACGACAAGATCTTCTACGACGACGACGCCAACCCCTCCGCGCTCGAGGGCAAGACGATCGCGATCCTCGGCTACGGATCGCAGGGTCATGCGCACGCGCTCAACCTGAAGGAGTCCGGCCATGATGTCGTCGTCGGGCTGCGGCCCGGCTCCTCGAGCCGCGCGAAGGCCGAGGAGGCGGGGCTCGAGGTACTCGACGTCGCCGACGCGGCGAGTCGCGGCGACATCGTCATGGTCCTGCTGCCGGACGAGAAGCAGGGTGAGATCTGGGAATCGGAGATCCGCGACGGGGTCGCGCCGGGGAACCTGCTCATGTTCGGCCACGGCTTCGCGATCCACTTCGGCGAGATCGACGTGCCGGCCGGTGTCGATGTCGGCATGGTCGCGCCGAAGGGCCCGGGGCACCTGGTCCGCCGCACCTTCGAGGAGGGCAAGGGCGTCCCCTGCCTGATGGCGGTGCACCAAGACGAGAGCGGCGACGCCAAGGATCTCGTGCTCGCGTACGCGAGCGGGATCGGCGGCGGGCGCGCCGGGATCATCGAGACGACGTTCAAGGACGAGTGCGAGACCGATCTCTTCGGCGAGCAGGCCGTCCTTTGCGGCGGCGCCACCGAGCTCGTTCGCGCCGGGTTCGAGACCCTGGTCGAGGCCGGCTACGACCCCCGGCTCGCCTATTTCGAGACCCTGCACGAGCTGAAGCTGATCGTCGACCTGATGTACGAGAAGGGCGTGCAGGGGATGCGCTACTCGATCTCGAACACGGCCGAGTACGGCGACATGACGCGCGGGCCGAAGGTGATCGGCCCCGAGGTACGCGAGGCGATGAAGCAGGTGCTCGCCGACATCCAGTCGGGCGAGTTCGCGAAGGAGTGGATCGCCGAGAACCGCGCCGGGGCGGAGAACTTCAACCGCCTCCGCGACGAGGCCAAGGGCCACCAGGTCGAGACCGTCGGCAAGGAGCTGCGCTCGATGATGCCCTGGATCGACCAGGAGTTCTAGCCGGGCCGCCTGCGATCGTTCGGGCCCCCACCCCGATCTTGGGAGGTCCGATGGAAGCCGCATCCCCGCCGACCCCGCCGACCGTACCGCCGTCCGCGCCAGGTGGTGATGCCTACCCGGTTACCTTCTCGGTCGAGTACCCGGAGCGGGATCTCAATCGCCTGAGCACCTTCTTCCGCCTGTTCGCGGCGATCCCGATCGTGATCGTCGCCGCGGCGATCACGGGCTTCTCGATGGGCTACGACGACGTCGGTGAAACCGCCCAGACGGTCGTCATCGGGGGGATCGGCCTGCTCTTCCTGCCGCCGCTTCTGATGATCCTGTTCCGGGAGAAGTACCCGCGGTGGTGGTTCGACTGGAACCTCAACTTCCAGCGGTTCGAGAATCGCCTCGGCGTGTACATCGCGCTCATGGACGACCAATATCCATCCACGGACGAGGAGCAGGCTGTCCACCTCCACTACGACTACCCGGACGTCCAGACCGACCTCCAGCGCGGGATGCCGTTGGTCAAGTGGTTCCTCGCGATCCCCCACTACGTCGTGCTGTTCTTTCTCACGATCGGAGGCGCGTTCGCCGTCATCTTCGCCTGGTTCGCAATCCTGTTCACCGGGCGCTATCCCCGCGGACTCTTCGACTACGTCGAGGGGGTCATGCGGTGGCACAACCGGGTGATCGGCTACGCCTTCACCCTGGTTACGGACAAATACCCGCCATTCCGGCTCGGCGCCTGAGCGCCACGAGAGGGGAGTAACGATGGAAGCCACGCCACCGCCGCAGCCGCCCGCCGCACCGGCCTCGGCCGCTATACCCGGTCCGCGTCGACGCCACATATCCGAGCGAGCTCAACCGCTTTCTGCCGCTGGTCAAGTGGCTGCTGGCGTTCCCGCACTACTTCGTCCTCGGGTTCCTCGGGATCGGGGTCTTCTTCGCCAAGATCTACGCGTTCTTCCACGTCCTCTTCACCGGTCGCTATCCGGAGGGCGTCTTCAACTTCGTCCGCAACTGGCTCAACTGGGCGTGGGACGTGACCGCCTACATCATGCTGCTCCACGACGACTACCCGCCCTTCTCGCTCGAGCGCGAGGGGCGCCCGGTGACGCTCGAGATCGACTATCCGGAGGGCGGTATCGACAACTGGCGCCCGCTCGTCCACTGGCTCCTGATCTTTCCCTTCGCGCTCCTCTCGAGCATCCTCAACGCGGTCGCCGGGCTCGTCGCGCTGATCGGCGTCTTCGTGATCCTGTTCACGGGCGCGCTGCCACAGGGGATGTTCAAGCTGATCCTGATCCCGAACCGCTGGAACTACCGGACGGTCGCCTACGCCGCCTTCATGGTCGACCGCTACCCGCCCTTCGACTGGGACGAGTAGCGGGCTCGGTATCCGGCCGCGATACCTGCGACCAGAGGAGGTCGACCTCGAAGCCAAGAAGAGGCTCGTTCGCGAGTGGGACTGGGAGGCCATGCGCGGCGAGCAGGCGAAGCAGCCGCCGCTCGGCCTTCGAGCGGGTGAACGGGGTCGGCCCAGCGAGCAGGCGGCGGATGCGCGCGGCCCCATGGATACGCGGGCGACGCTCGAGTAACGCGAGGGGTGCCCACGCGTGGCGGCACCGCCCCGCTGCGCCCGCCCGATCGCCCACTCGGCCTCGTCATCGGTCGCATCGGCGGCAAAGTCGGAACAGACCGATTCGCCCCCCCGCGCGGGGGCGCTACGAGGCGTTTGGGGTGGGTCCCGAGCGGGTCTCGCCCTCGGGCATGCGGCCGTCGCGGCCGACGTAGCCGCCCTCGGCGCCGACGATCACGTAGACGGCGTTGTCGTCGCCGACGTTGCGGATCTTGCGATGGACCGGGGCGTCGACCCGGGCCAGGCCGCCCGTCGAGAGCGGGTAGCTGGTGCCGTCGCCGAGCTCGATCTCGACGTTCCCGGCGATCACGATGTAGAGCTCCTGCTGGCGCTCGTGGTAGTGAAAGCCGCCCTCGAAGCCGGGCGGGAGGACGATCGCGTTGACGCCGAACTCGGTCACGCCGAGTCCCTTGCGGATCTTCCGAAAGCCCGGATCGAACCCGAGTGCGTCGATCGAGCCGATCGAATAGCCGTCCCCGTTGGCGATCTCCTCGCTCATCGCGCGGCATCCTAGTCGGAGTGCCCGCGCGAGGCCCGTGCCCGTCGGGCCGGTTCCCTACCCTCATCGATCCCGATGACGACGAACGCGACCGAGATCTCGATCCCGGCCGACATCCGCCCGGGTGACGGCCGCTTTGGCTCGGGCCCGTCGAGGGTCCGGCCGGATGCGCTCGCGGCGCTCGCCGAGCAGGGTGACGTGCTCGGCACCTCGCATCGCCAGGAGCCGGTCCGTGACCTCGTTCGCCGCGCCCGTGAGGGCCTGGCCGAGCTGCTTGGCGCGCCCGAGGGCTACGAGGTGCTGCTCGGCAACGGCGGCACCACGGCATTCTGGGACGCTGCCGCCGCCGGTCTCATCCGCGAGCGCACGCTGCATCTGAGCTATGGCGAGTTCTCGAGCAAGTTCGCGAAGGTGACCGCAGCCGCGCCCTTCCTCGCCGATCCGATCATCGTGGAGGCCGAGCCCGGCAGCGCCCCGGAGCCCGTCGCCGAGGCCGGCGTTGACGCACTCGCCTGGGCGCACAACGAGACCTCGACCGGGGTCATGGTCCCCGTCGTTCGCCCCGAAGGTGCCGGCGACGCCCTCGTCCTGATCGACGCGACCTCCGGCGCGGGTGCGCTGCCCGTCGACCTCGCCGATTCCGACGTCTACTACTTCGCTCCGCAGAAGGCCTTCGGCGGCGATGGCGGGCTCTGGCTCGCGGTCGCGAGCCCCGCCGCGATCGCGCGGATCGAGGAGCTCGACGGGACCGCCGGTCGCTGGCAGCCCGCCTCGCTGTCCCTTGCGACGGCGCTCGAGAACTCGCGCAAGCAGCAGACCTACAACACGCCGGCGCTCGCGACCGTCTTCCTCCTCGTCGACCAGGTCGAGTGGATGCTCGCCGAGGGCGGGCTCGACTTCTGCGTCGCCCGCTGCCGGGCTTCGGCTGATCATCTCTACGGCTGGGCGGAGAACGGGCGCGCACACCTCGCCGTTACGTGGCCGAGGCCGAGAAGCGCTCGCTCACCGTCGCGACGATCGACTTCGACGACGAGGTCGACGCCGCCGCAATCGCTGCCACGTTGCGCGCCAATGGGATCGTCGACGTCGAGCCCTACCGCAAGCTCGGCCGCAACCAGCTGCGGATCGCGATGTTCCCCTCGATCCCGACCTCCGACATCGAGGCGTTGACGGCCTCGATCGATTACGTGACGGAGAGGCTTTGATGGCGGACCCCACGCTCATCGACGCCGTCCCCCGCGTGCTCGTGAAGGAGAAGATCGCCGAGTCGGGCGTCGAGCTCCTGCGCAGCCAGTTCGACGTCGAGCTGGGCCTCGATTGGGACGACGCCGAGCTCGAGCGGCGGATCGGCGAGTTCGACGCGATCCTGATCCGCTCGGCGACCAAGCTGACCGCCGACCTGATCGGCCGGGCGGACCGCCTGCGGGTGATCGGCCGTGCCGGCACCGGGGTCGACAACGTGGATATCGACGCGGCGACGAAGCGCGGGATCATCGTCGCCAACGCGCCCGAGTCGAACTCGATCGCCGCCGCGGAGCACACCCTCGCGCTCGCGCTCGCCCTCTGCCGCAACGTGCCCCAGGCGCACGGCACCCTGGTCGCGGGCGAGTGGGCGCGCTCGAGGTTCGGCGGCAACGAGCTCTATGGCAAGACCCTCGGTGTCGTCGGCTTCGGCCGTATCGGCCAGCTGGTCGCCAAGCGTGCCCTGGCGTTCGACATGGAGGTCGTCGCCTTCGACAAGTTCGTCACCGCGGAGCGCTTTCGCGAGCTCGGCGCGGAGGGCGCCGAGAGCCTGGAGGATCTCTACGCGCGCGCCGACGTGATCACCCTGCACGTACCGAAAACGCCCGAGACCGAGGGGATGATCGACGACGACGCGATCGCGAAGATGCGCGACGGCGTGCGCATCGTCAACTGCGCACGCGGCCCGCTGATCGACCTCGAGGCGCTTCAGCGCGGGCTCGAGTCGGGCAAGGTCGCGGGTGCCGCGCTCGACGTCTTCCCCGAGGAGCCGTTCACCGAGCACCCGCTGTTCGAGCGCGGCGACGTCGTCGTCACCCCGCACCTGGGTGCCTCGACGGCGGAGGCGCAGGACCGCGCCGGCACCGACACGGCTGAGCAGGTCGCCGCGGCCTTGACTGGTGGCGTGGTCACGAACGCGGTGAACATCGCCGCCGTGCGCCCCGAGGCGATGGAGGCGCTGGCGCCGTTCGTCCCGCTCTGCGAGAGCCTCGGCAAGATCGCCCAGGGCCTCGGCGTCGGGGCGATCGACCGGGTACAGGTCGAGTTCCGCGGCCGGATCGCGGAGCACGACACCCGCCTGCTCGGGATCGCGGTCCTCGTCGGGATCCTCTCCGGACACACCGAGGAGCCCGTCAACCTCGTCAACGCGCCCTCGATGGCGGAGGACCGCGGGATCGAGATCGCCGAGCTGAAGGAGCAGGCGTCCGATGAGTTCACCGAGCTCATCGTCGTCCGCATCGGCGAGGGCGAGGACGCGGTCGAGGTTGCCGGCACCGCGGTCGGCCCGCGCAGCCTTCCGCACCTCGTGCGCGTCTGGGGACAGGGCTTTTACCTCCCGATCGCCGAGCACCTGGCGATCTTCCGCTACGCCGACCGGCCCGGGATGATCGGCCGGGTCGGCAACGCCTTCGGCGAGCACGGCGTCAACATCGTGTCCGCGGCCGTAGGCGCCTCGGAGGGCGAGCGCGAGGCCGTGATGGCGCTCACGACCGACGCGCCGGTCCCGGATGGCGTCGTGGCCGAGATCGCCGGCGGCGACGGCTTCTTCATCGGCCGCGCCGTGGATCTCTGAATACATAACGTTCCGCCCGCCTCCTCGGCTTCGCCTCCGGGGGCGGCCGGGTCAGGCTAGGGTCCGCTTATGCGCGCTGTCGTCATTCCCAAGCACGGGGCTCCGGACGTCCTTCGCGTGGAGGAGCGTCCGGACCCACCCGTCGGCCCCGGGGAGGTCCGCGTTGCGGTCAGGGCCGCCGGGATCAACTTCGCCGATCTGCTGGCGCGAAGCGGCGTCTATCCCGACGCGCCGCCGACTCCCTGCGTGGTCGGCTACGAGGTCTCGGGCGAGGTGGAGAGCGTCAGCTCGGGCGTCGAGGAGTTCTCCGTCGGCGACAAGGTGATCGCGGGGACGAAGTTCAACGGCCATGCGGAGCTCGTCAGCGTCCCCGTCGATCAGGTGATCCCGTTGCCTGAGCGCTTCAGCTTCGAGCAGGGGGCGGCCGTGGTCGTGAATTACACGACGGCGTATGCCGGGCTCGTGATCATGGGCGGGTTGAAGGCGGGGGAGAGGGTGCTCATTCACGCCGCCGCCGGCGGGGTCGGGATCTCCGCGACGCAGGTGGCGAAGCGGATCGGCGCCGAGATCTTCGGCACCGCGTCGGCGTCCAAGCACGAGGCCATCCTCGCTCAGGGTGTCGACCACGCGATCGACTACCGCACCAAGGACTTCGCCGATGAGGTCCGGCGGATCACCGGCGGCGAGGGCATCGACGTCGCCTTCGACGCGCTCGGGCCGAAGAGCTTTCGCAAGGACTACCGCCTCCTGCGTTCGGGCGGACGGCTGATCATGTACGGCTTCTCGGAATCCGAGTCGGCCGGCGGGCGCAACATCCCGGCGCTGCTCGGCACGCTCGCCCGGGCCCCGTTTGCGACCACACCGTGGTGGAAGAGCCTCGCCGTGATGAACGAGAACAAGGGCGTCTTCGGCCTCAACATGCTCACGTGGTGGACCGACGAAGGCCTCGACCGCGTGCTCGAGCCACTCGCCGCCGATCTCGAGGCCGGTGAGTACGACCCGGTCGTGGCCGAAGCGTTCCCCTTCGACCGCGCCGCGGACGCCCACCGCTTCATCGCCGAGCGCAAGAACATCGGCAAGGTCGTTCTCACGCCCTGACGAATCGGCGCAATCGTCCGCCCCCAAGACTAGGATCACGTGTCGTGGGGCTGGCATGCAGGGATTGGATTAGAGGTACGCGCGTTCCGCTCGCGATCACGCTCGGCGCGCTCGCGCTCGCGGGCACCTCGATGCCCGCGGCCGCCGGGGCCGCCACCGACTCGAAGCTGGCGAAGATCCTCTCGCCGAAGACGCGGCTCGTGCGCGCGGGCGAGGCGACGTTGCGCGTGCGATTCGAGGGTCGGACGACGTTTCAGGCATTCATCAACGAGCGCCCGGTCACCGGCCTGTTCGGACCCGCGAAGAAGGGCGTTCGCACAGCGAAGCTAGCCGTCGGCACGCAGCTCGAACGCGGCCGCAATCACGTTGTCGTCACGACCCGGCGCGGGAAGCGGCGCGACTTCGACACGGTCCAGTTCGTCGTCGCACGCGGCCAGGCAAACCTGCTGAGGCTTAACGGCGCGCCGAAGGGAACCGGCAGCGGGGCGCAGCTGATCCGCGCCCGCTCCCGGGCCACCGACATCCACCTCACCGCCAGCCTCAACGGGAAGTCGGTGCGCCGTGACTTCCTCGCCGCCACCGGCGGCGTGGAGTCGGCCTGGCTCGGGGCCGACGACGGGCTCCGCTACGGCCGCAACCTGCTCGTCGTAACCGCCTTCGATGACCGTGGCCGCTACGACCGCGAGGTGCGCGATTTCACGATCTCGCGCAAGGCCCCCTTGGTCGGCGCCGGCGACGACCGGCGGGTCACCGTCGGGTCTGCGGTCCAGCTCGACGGCAGCGCCTCGCGGGCGACCCGGCCGGGACGGAGCCTCGACTACGCCTGGTCGATTGCCAAGGCTCCCGAGGGCTCGGAGGCGAAGCTCACCGACGCGACCGCCGCCAAGCCCGCATTCGTCCCAGATGTGAACGGCGAGTACGTCCTGCAGGCCGCGGTGACCGAACCCTCCGGTTCGGCGGCGGCCAGTACCCAAGAGGTGACCGTGATCGGGCAGCCGCCGGTACCGGAGGTCGGCTGGGAGACCAGCGTCTCGGGCGCCGGGATCACGTTCGGTCCCTACTCGTACCCGAACCCGGGTCCCGGGCCGGTTCAGATGCTGGTTCTCGAGCGGGAGTCGCTCGGCCTGGTCAGCAACGCCTCCTACGGGCCGAGTGACGACATCGGCACTGCCTTCGCGCCTTATGAGGGCGACGGGTCGAAGCTCGTCATGCTCACCGGGGGCGCCCGGGAGACGAGCGTCTCGAGCAGCTTCTCCAAGGACCTGGCGGGGGTGATCGCCGACATCGGCGGCGCCACCGAGAGCGGCCTCAACGACCCCACCTACTTCTTCGACAGGGGCACCTGGTCGGTGATCGGCATCCCCGGGCTCCCGAGTGGGCAGGCGGCGCAGAACCTCGGACTCGGCATCGGCACGGGTACGAGCGGAGGGGTGATGAAGGGGTTCCTCGGCAAGGACCCGACCTACGGCAACTTCACCTTCGTGTACGGCGACTACACCCCGTTCGACACAAATCTGACCAACCAGACGGGCACCACGGCCAACCTGATGTCCGTGGGCGATCCGGTCTGTCCGACGTGCCCGCCGAAGACCTACGAGTCGGCCGCTCCGGCGCCCGGGCAGTCCGGGTTCCAGATGCTCGTGCTCGATCACGGCTCGCTCGAGCCGCTGACGCACGGCACGTGGTTCACCAACACCTCGTCCGGGCCGGACGTCCAGCAGGTGAGCGCGATGGCGGGCGCGATCAAGGCCGCCTCGCAGCTCGAGCGCGACAAGCTCTATCTGATCCAGAGCATCGGCTCGCCGCACCCGCTCGAGAACACGTGGACCAGCCAACTCGCCCCGGAGCTCCACGGCGTCATCGGCTCCAGCGAGATTGCGCTCAACCTGCTGCCCTCGCAGAACGGCGGCTACGCGTACGTCGGCAGCACGTCCACCCAGAACGCCGAGACGGCGCTGATCCCGGAGGACTCGACGCCTGCACCCGCCCCGGCCCAGCTCACCGGGATGCTCGCGCGGACGAAGCAGACCCGGTTCGAGCCGCGGCTCGACAGCGCGGTCGACGGCGTCGACCTCAGCATGCTGCCGCTCGCCTACCAGGACCCGACGCCATGGCCCTTTACGGACCCGAGCGACGCCGGTCATTACGCGGCGCTCCAGTACGTGACCCAGCAGGTCGGCCTCGGCGACCTCCGCGCCGCTTACGTGAGCAAGGACTTCCTCGGCAACCAGACGACGTACACCAACGCGCTCAAGGACGTTCCGTATCCGGGGCCGAGCGGCTTTCCCGAGAACCTGATCCCGTTCACGCCGAACGAGTTCACCGACGTGAAGAACGGGTTGCTGAGCGAGTTCGGCTGGGTGATCGCGGTGAGGGCGATGCAGGCTCAGCTGCACACGGCGCTGACCGACGTCGAGGTGTCCGAGAACGGAGGGGCGGCCGGCATCGCGCACGAGATCGCGAGCCAGATCTCCGGGAACGACAGCGACAAGGTCGAGACCGAGATCTTCAACATCGTCTCCAACGCGACTCGCATCCTCGCCGCCGTGCCGGGACTGCAGCTCGCCGGGCCGGTGGGCGGCGTCTTCGGGATCATGGGCGTGGTCTCGGCGAACCGCGCCGGCTCGCAGGTGATCACGGACCTCGACACCGAGGCCTCTCATCTCGGCGCCGACGTCCTCGCCGCGTACGGCGCGGCGCTGACCAGCGTCAACCACGTCGGCGATTTGCTCGTCAGCGACTTCGGCAAGCTCAAGGTCGCCGGACCCCTCGCGCTCCAGGGTGCCTGGAACATCAGCAACGACGAGCGCCAGATGATCCAAACCAACCTGCAGCTCTCGACCGAGCAGGAGTTCTGGGGCGCCCTGCTGCCGACCGGCTACACCCTCTACTCCCTGCAGCCGGGCCACAACAACGGCGATCCGATCACGCCCGGCAACTACGCCTGTTACTACCCGGACGCCGAACAGAGCTACCACCCGTGGAGCAAGGACCCGTCGAGCGCATACGTCCAGGCGCCGGTTGAGTATCACGGGAGCAAGCTGGTGACCCGCCCGTGGGCGCTGATCACCGACCTCGGCCTCGACGACGAGGACGACCTCGACGGCCTTGGATACAAGACGCCGCCGGCGAGCCTCACCGACCAGCTCTTCATCAACCCGGACAGTGAGACCAAGAACGGGCAGGCCGGGGTCGGCCTCTCGAAGCCCCAGTTCTACGAGGCGAACTTCCATCGCAAGTCCGTGAGCTGCGACGACTGACCGGCGCGGTAGCGTCCCGGCCGTGATTGGGACCCTCGCCAGCGTCGGCAGCGAGTTTCAGAGTGAGATCGTCGACAGCGGCAGGCTCTCCGCGTTCCTCTTCTTCATCGCCCTGATCGGCACCTTCGCCTTCATCCGCACCAGCACCTGGATGATCCGCAAGCAGGTGAGCTGGTGGCCGGGGAACGTCTCGGTCGGCGGCACGCACGTCCACCACCTGGTGTGGGGGATCTGCGCGATGATGATCTTCGGCTACCTCGGGATCGTCTTCCAGCCCGATTCGCCGTGGCGGGAGATCGTCACCGTCCTCTTCGCGATCGGCATGGGGCTGACCCTGGACGAGTTCGCGCTCTGGGTGGAGCTCAAGGACGTCTACTGGGAGAAGGACGGCCGCAAATCGCTCGACGCGATGTTCATCGCCGGCTGCGTCGCGGGCGCGCTGCTGGTGGGGATCAGCGCCTGGGCCCAGCTCGCCGACGACGTCAAGGACGGCGTGGTTGCCTTCGTTGGCGCGTTCGGCGTGATCGGGGTCGTGGTCGCGCTCGTGAACGCCGCGAAGGAGAAGTTCGGCATGGCGATCCTCGGGCTCTTCATCTGGCCGGCCGGCATCGGGCCCGCGTTCCGGCTCGCGAAGCCTCGTTCGCTGTGGGCGAAGAAGCTCTATCGCGCCGAGAAGCTCGAGCGCTCGCGGGAGCGCTACCCGGCGGGGGCGGGCGAGACGACGCCATCGCCGCCGGATTCCTCGGCGGACTCGTCTTCCGGCTCCGGCGCCGGCCAGAGCTCGTCGTAGATCGCCCCGAGCGACGCGGCGACCGGGATCGCGAGCAGGGCGCCGAGGATCCCGGCGAGCTGGGCGCCGGCCAGGACGACGACGATCGCGGCAACCGGATGGATGCGGACCGAGCGCTGCATGACGAGCGGCTGCACGACCCGGTCCTGAAGCTGCTGGTAGACCACGAAGAGGATCCCCCAGATGATCAGCGCGGTGGGGAAGTCGTGGCAGGCGCCGCGACGATTGCGACCAGGAGGCCGCCGACCGTGAAGCCGATCAGGGGCACCAGGTCGAGGATCGCCACCAGGACGGCGAGCGGGACCGCGAGCGGGACCCCGAGGATCTCGAGCGCGGCCCAGGTGAAGAGGCCCGCGGTGACGGCGAGCAGGAGGTTGGTGGTCACGTAGGCGCGGACGATGCGGGCGATCCGCGCTCCGACGTGGCGCGTGCGCTCGCGGTGCTCGGAGCGCAGGCGGGCGGTGGCGCCCGCGAAGAGCCGCTTGCCGTCGAGGAGGAGGAAGTAGGCGAGGGTCAGAACGACGATGGCCTCGACGAGGTTGCTGAGCAGGCCAACCGAGATCGACTTGAGCTCGCCCGCCGCGTCGCCGAGCCTCGCCGGGACCTCGGCCGCCTGCTCGGAGAGCACCTTGGTGAGGTCGTACTTGTCGTTCAGCTCGCGAAACGCCTCGCTGCCGCTCGCCCAGTGCTCGAAGTCGGTGACGTAGGTCGGGCAGCTGCGAGCCGAGCTGCTCGAACTCGCGCACGATCGGCGGGATCACCTGCAGGATGAGGAAGGTGATGAAGACGAGGAAGAGGACGTAGGCGACGAGGATCGCGAGCCATCGGGGCAGCGAGCGGCCCCGGATTCGGGGCCGCTCGACCAGGTCGACGACCGGACTCAGGGCCAGGGCCATGAAGATCGCGGCGAAGAGCCAGCGGACCGTCGTGCGCACCTCGACGATCGCGTGCTCGAGCAGGAGCGCGACGCCGATCGCGACAAGCACGATCGCCGCGACCTTGAACACGGCTCGGGACTCGATGCGGGCAGCAACCATGGTCTACCCGCGATGTGTTCACCGCCGGGCGGGCCGTCCCTCCCGGCGCCGGGGCCTGGCTTGAATCGTGCGCTACTGTTTCCGGACCGAATGAACCCGCGGCCGGAAACAATGGATCGCGCTTCGCGCCGAACCACGTCTCCTTTGGTGACGCTCCGCGCTCGCCTGGCGCTTCTTCTTCTCCTCCCCCTTCCGGGGGAGTAATCGCTGGGCGGCGCGATAGCCGCGAGATACAGGTTCAGTTTCGGTCAAGCAGAGAAGGAGAAGGGCTATGAGCCCAGGTAGTTCAGAAGCAGACCGCGTCCAGATCTTCGACACGACGCTGCGCGACGGCGAGCAGTCCCCGGGGATCTCGCTCAACACCCAGGAGAAGGTCGAGATCGCCCAGCAGCTCGGGCGCCTTGGCGTCGACGTGATCGAGGCCGGCTTCCCGATCACCTCGCCGGGCGACTTCGAGGCGGTCGAGGCGATCGCGCGCGAGGTCGAGGGCCCGGTGATCTGCGGACTCGCGCGCACCCACAAGGCCGACATCGACGCAGCGTGGGGCGCGATCAAGGACTCGGAGCGACCCCGGATCCACACGTTCATCTCGACCTCGGACATCCACATCAAGCACCAGCTCCAGACCGACCGCGAGGACGTCAAGGGGCAGGCGAAGGCGGCCGTGGCGCTGGCGAAGTCCTACTGCGAGAACGTCGAGTTCTCGCCGATGGACGCGACGCGGGCCGACCTCGAGTTCACCGCAGAGGTGTGTGCGATCGCGGTCGCCGAGGGCGCCAACGTCATCAACATCCCCGACACGGTCGGCTACACGACGCCGGAGGAGTACACCGCGTACCTCGCGGCGGCTCTACGAGCTGGTCCCGGGCCTCGAGGACATCGTGGTCTCGGTCCACTGCCACGACGACCTGGGCCTCGCCGTCGCCAACTCCTTCGCCGGCGTGCTGGCCGGGGCGCGTCAGGTCGAGTGCGCGGTCAACGGGATCGGCGAGCGGGCGGGTAACTGCTCGCTCGAGGAGATCGTGATGCTGCTGCGGACGCGGCGGGACGAGCACGGTCTCGACACGACGCTCGACGCCCGCGAGCTCGCCCGCACGAGCCGCATGGTCTCGCGCCTCACCGGCTACCAGGTGCAGCCGAACAAGGCGATCGTCGGCCGCAACGCGTTCGCGCACGAATCCGGCATCCACCAGGACGGCGTGCTCAAGGAGCGGACGACCTACGAGATCATGGACCCGACCCACGTCGGGCTCGAGTCGAACTCGATCGTGCTCGGCAAGCACTCCGGCCGGCACGCCCTGCGCGATGCGCTGGAGCAGTTGGGCTTCAAGGTCGAGGGCAACGCGCTCAACCAGGCGTTCGCGCGCTTCAAGGAGATCGCCGACAAGAAGAAGCAGGTGACCGCGCTCGACCTGGAGGCGATCGTCTCCGACGAGATGCGCGAGCGGACGGACTCCTACGCGCTCGCCTGGTTCGAGGTCGAGGCCGGCTCGCGGCGCGAGCCAAAGGCACGGGTCGCCGTACGCATGCCCTCCGGTGATGAGTCGGTCGGCGACTCCGGCGGCGACGGTCCGGTGGACGCCATCTTCGGCGCGATCCGCGACGCCGTCGAGACCGAGTGCGAGCTGCGCTCCTACACCGTCTCCGCGGTCACCGAGGGCGAGGACGCGCTCGGCGAGGTCACCGTGATGCTCCGGGCGCACGGCAGGCTCGCCTCCGGCCAGGGCGTCGCGACGGACATCCTCGAGGCCTCGGCGCGCGCCTACGTACGCGCGCTCTCCAACGCGCTCGACGGCGCCGCGGTGCGTGAGGCCGAGGACGTCACCGCCGATGCGGCACGCGTACCGCTGACACCCGGGCCGTAAGGGTCAGGAGCAGGGCGCGCCGCCGGCGAAGTCCGGCGGCGGCGTCCCTGCGGCCGCCCATCCCGTTGGCGTCGTCGAGAGCGTGTAGCGGAGCTCGGAGTCGGCTCCGAGCTCGCCTACGCGGATCCAGGACCGCTCCAGCGGGACTCCGTCGAGTGTCACCGAGCTCACGTAGGGGCGCTTGCGCCCGGCTCCTGGCGCTACCACGGTGAGCTTGCGCCCACCGCCGAGGCGGATCTCCGGCGCGGGCGAACGACGGTGTGGAGAGCGCGAGCAGGTCGGTCCCGGGGACGACCGGGTAGAGGCCCAGAGCCGAGAACGCGTACCAGGCCGACAGCGAGCCGAGGTCGTCGTTGCCCGGGATGCCGCCGGGACCCCGCGCCGTAGAGCTCGCGCTGCGCGCGGCGGATCGTCTCTTGCGCCGCCGCCGGACGGCCGAGCCAGTTGTAGATCCACGGCGTGTGCAGCGTCGGTTCGTTGCCGAGGAACGCGCGGGTCGAGTCGATCCCGGTGTTGAGATCGGTGAGGAAGTCGTCGAGCCGCGAGGCTGTCGCGGCGCTCCCACCGAGCGCGGCGATCAGGCTGGGGAGATCGTGCTGGACCATCCACGAGTACTGCGACGCGCTGCCCTCGGCGAAGCCGACGTCGGACGTGGCCGCCCCGCCGGCGAACGCGCCGTTCGACCGCCGCGGCGCCATCAACCGGGTCGCCGGGTCGAACGCGTTCTCCCACGCATGCCGAGCGGGCGAGGAACTCGGCCCGCAGCGGAGCGGCGCCGGCGGCCTCCGCGAGGCAGGAGATCGAGAAGTCGGCGAGCGCGTACTCGAGCGTGGTGGCGGCGCTGCCCCAGGCGAGCACGTGCGGGGCTGGCACGGCGGCGATCGGGTCCGCGTTGAGCTCGAAGGGGACGTAGCCGAGGGCCTGGTACTCGGCGAGGCCGGGACGCTGTGAGTAGCCATCGTCGAGCACGAGAGGCCTCGTCGCCCCTGCGACGGTGCGGGCGAGCGCGGCACCGACATCGAAGTCGCGAGCCCCCATCGCCCAGGCGCCGGCGATGATCGGGTCCGCGGGGTCGCCCGTCATCACGTTCGTGTGCCCGGCCGCGACCGGCCATTTCGGCAGCGCGCCGGACTCGTCGGCGGCGCCGAGCAGCGAACGGACGACGTCGGAGGTGACGCGGGGCTCGAGCAGCGCGAGCAGCGGGATCTGCGTCCGGTAGATGTCCCAGCCCGAGATGTGGGAGTAGCGGTCGCGCTTGCGGTCGCGCCCGACGCCGCCGTCGTAGCGCGGGAACGTTCCGGCGACGTCGCTGATCATCGAGGGGTGGATGAGCGAGTGGTAGAGCGCGGTCGCGAATGTTCGCCGCGCGCCGGCGCCGCCACCGCGGACGGAGACCGCGCCGAGCGCCTTCCGCCAGGCCCGGTGCGCAGCCGCGCGGACGGGCTCGAACGACCGCCCGCCGACCTCGGCGCGCAGGTTGGCCCGCGCGGCGGCAATGCTTGTGAACGAGATCCCGACGCGAGCCTCGACGGTGCCGACGCCGCGGCCGAAGCCGACGTACGCGCCCGCCTGCGCCCCGCGGCCGGTGTCGTTGGCGGAAAGGTCGCCACGGGCCAGATCGCCGCCGCGCCAGGTCGCGCTGCTGTCGAAGCCGTGGTCGAAGCGGGCGACGAAAGTGGACCTCGTAGGAGTTCTGCTGGCCGCAGAAGCCGCCGGCGCTGGTTGTGCCGCTCACCTCCCGGCGGCGCGGGTCGATCGCGACGCCGGCGAGCGTGTTCGGCGTCGCCGAGCCGCCGGCGTCGATCAGCAGATTCGCGGGGCCGCGGCCCGCGAACCCGAACCGCGCCACGCCCGAGTGCGGTGCTGCGGTCAACTCGACGCCGATCTGCTCACGCGTTCCGGGGTCGAGCACAACCGTGTAGAGTGCCCGGCTGAGCCGACTCCGACCGGTGGGAGAAGCGGGCCCGGTAGCGCGACCGAAGCCCCCGGCCGCCGCGGCGCGCCGGTGACGCGTAGACCCGCTCTCTCGTGGGCATGAAGGGGAAGTCCTGAAGCTGCGGGCAGCCTGCGCCGCTCAGGCGGGTGAGGCTGAACCCCTCGATCGAGTCGTCGGCGTAGGTGTAGCCGGCGGCGAAATTGCCGCGCGAAGGATGCGTGTCGGGGCTCCACGCGAGCGCCCCGAACGGCACGACCGCTCCGGGGAACGTGTTGCCGGCGGCGCCGCCCGTGCCGAAGTCCGGCTGACTGGCCTTCGTCCCGGCAAACGGATTCACCTGCTCCGTTGAGATCCGGCCGCCGGCTACTGCCGGGAGCGCGGCGAACGCGCCGCGAGCGCCGCGCCGACCTGCCAACAGAAGCTATACCCGCGTCCCACGCCGGGATCGTAGGCCCCGCGGATCCCACATAGACTCGCGCCGCGATGGCGAGCACGCTCGAAGGACGCAAGCTCCTGATCACCGGCGCCTCGTCGGGGATCGGCGAGGCGACGGCGCTCGCCGCGGTCGCCGAAGGCGCCTCCGTCGCGCTCGGGGCGCGGCGCAAGGACCGCCTCGACGAGCTCGCCACGAAGATCAACGACGACGGCGGCAAGGCAGTCGCGATCGAGGCGGACATCACCGACGAAGAGCAGGCGAAGCGACTCGTCGAGACGGCGCACGAGGAGCTAGGCGGCCTCGACTGCCTCGTCAACAACGCCGGCGTGATGCTGCTCGGCCCGCTCCAGGGAGCCGACCCGAGCGAGTGGCGGACGATGATCGAGGTCAACTGCCTGGGGCTCCTCTACTGCACGCACTACGCGCTGCCGCTGATCCGAGACGGCGGGGGAGGGGACGTCGTCAACGTCTCCTCGGTCGCCGGCCGGATCGCCGGGCTCGGATCGGGCGTCTACAACATGACCAAGTGGGGCGTGGTCGGCTACTCCGAGTCGCTCCGCCAGGAGGGCGCGATGATCGGCGTCCGCGTCACGCTGATCGAACCCGGCTACGTCGAGACCGAGCTCCAGGGCCACAACAAGAACCCGATCGTGATCGAGCGGATGGAGAAGGAGCGCGAGAAGATGGGCGAGGTGCTCAAGGCCGCGGACATCGCCAACGCGATCGTCTACGCCGCGGGCCAGCCCAAGCACGTCTCGATCAACGAGATCCTGGTCCGCCCGAGCCGCCAGTCGCGATAGAGCCGCTCGCCTCCGCCATCCGCCGCGAGCGTTCGATCAAGCAGGCACAGGCGTATGTGATAGCGTACAAACGTAATGGGAACGGCGGGTACAGCCACCGCGACCCCCGGATCGGCGCCCGGGCCCGCGCACTGCGCGAGGCGATGGACCTCTCGCTGCGTGACCTCGCCGAGCGCAGCGGCGTCTCGCGCGCCGATGCTCTCCCAGGTCGAGCGCGGCGAGACCAGCCCGACGCTCGCCGTCGCCGAGCGGATCGCCGCCGGCCTCGAGCTCAGCCTCTCGCAGCTTCTGCGGCTCGACGAGCGCGGTGCACGTCGTCGTCACCCGCAGCTCCGAGCGCCGCGCCCGCAACCGCGGCGGCCACCGCACCGAGGAGCTGACGCCGCCGCTTCCGGGTCAGCGCGCCGACGTCTCGATGCACTCGCTCGAGCCGGGCGCCGCCACGGGCCGCGCCGGGGACCCGCCGATGCACGAGCCGGGCAGCCCGCGAGACCGCCGTCGTCCTCTCCGGCGCGCTCGACCCTGCTGATCGACGACGAGCGCCACGACCTCGGCGAGGGCGACAGCGTCACCTTCGACGCCGACCTGCCGCACCACTTCAGCAACGAGGGCGACGTGGCGTCCGACGTTCCTCGCCGTCGTCGCCGCCGGCCTGAGGAGGAGCTAGAGGATGGCCCGAGCCTGTTCGAGAAGATCTGGAGCGCCCACGAGGTCGACGAGGGCCTGATCTACATCGACCTCCACCTCGTCCACGAGGTCACCTCGCCGCAGGCGTTCGACGGCCTCCGCCTCGCCGGCCGCGAGGTCCGCCGCCCGGACAAGACGGTCGCCACCGCCGATCACAACGTTCCCACCGACGGCACCCCGGTCGCGCGGATGATCGCCGACGAGCTCTCCCGCAAGCAGGTCGAGACGCTCGAGCGCAACTGCGAGGAGTTCGGCATCCCGATCTACTCGCTCGGCTCCGAGCGGCAGGGGATCGTGCACGTGATCGGCCCCGAGCTCGGGCTCACCCAGCCGGGGATGACGATCGTCTGCGGCGACAGCCACACCTCCACCCACGGCGCCTTCGGCGCGCTCGCGTTCGGCATCGGCACCTCCGAGGTCGAGCACGTGCTCGCGACGCAGACCCTGGGCCAGCGGCGGCCGAAGACGATGCGGATCAGCTACTCGGGCGAGCTCGGGCACGGCGTCGTCGCCAAGGACCTGATCCTGGCGACGATCGGCCGGCTCGGAACGGGCGGCATGGTCGGGCACGCGGTCGAGTACGCCGGCGAGACGATCCGCGGGCTGACGATGGAGAACCGGATGACGATCTGCAACATGACGATCGAGGGCGGCGGCCGGGCGGGCATGATCGCGCCGGACGAGACGACCTTCGAGTGGGTCGAGGGCCGCCCGGCGGCGCCCGGCGGACTTCGACGCCGCGGTCGACGCGCTGGCGCGAGCTGCCGACCGACGAGGGCGCCGAGTTCGACACCGAGGTCGAGGTCGACGCCGCCTCGCTCTCGCCGATGGTCACCTGGGGCACGAACCCCGGGCAGGTCGTCGAGGTCACCGGCGAGCGTCCCCGAGCCCGACGACGGACAGACGAGGAGCGCGCGCTGCGCTACATGGCCCTCGAGCCGGGCCGCGCGATCCAGGAGATCGAGCTCGACCGCGTCTTCATCGGCTCCTGCACGAACTCGCGGATCCAGGACCTGCGCGAGGCGGCCTCGATGGTCGAGGGCCGCAAGGTCGCGACGCACGCTCGAGGCGATGGTCGTCCCGGGCTCGGCCGCAGGTGAAGGCCGAGGCCGAGGCGGAGGGCCTCGACGAGGTCTTCCGCGCCGCCGGGCTTCGACTGGCGCAGCGCCGGCTGCTCGATGTGCCTGGGGATGAACCCCGACATCCTCAGCGCCGGGCGAGCGCTGCGCCTCGACCTCGAACCGCAACTTCGAGGGCCGCCAGGGCAAGGGCGGGCGCACGCACCTGGTGAGCCCGAAGATGGCCGCGGCGGCGGCGATCGAGGGCAGGTTCGTGGACATTCGGGAGTGGGACGCCGCCTGATGGACGCCGTCGAGATCATCGAAGGCAAAGTCAGCCACCTCGACCGCGCCGACGTCGACACCGACCAGATCATCCCCAAGCAGTTCCTGAAGCGGGTCGAGCGCACCGGCTTCGGCGAGTTCCTCTTCTACGACTGGATCCGCGACGGCGAGATCGAGCTCGAGCCGAACCCGATCCTCGTCACCGGGCGCAACTTCGGCTGCGGCTCCTCGCGCGAGCACGCGCCGTGGGCGCTCCAGGACTTCGGCTTCCGCGCGATCATCGCGCCCTCGTTCGCCGACATCTTCTACGGCAACTGCACGAAGATCGGGCTGCTGCCGGTGATCCTGCCGAGGAGCACTGCCGCGGCGATCGCCGAGGCCGGTGCGGCGCGGATCGACCTCGACGACCAGACCGTCGACTATGCCGGCGGCGTGCGTCCGCTTCGAGATCGACGAGGAGATCAAGCACCGCCTGCTCGACGGCCTCGACGACATCGGCGGTCACGCTCCAGAACGATCGAGGCGATCGACGCCTTCGAGGCAGCCGGCAAGGCCGACCGCGGCCCGGTGACGACGGCGCTGTGAGCGAGGAAACCGCCGACTGGCGGGACGCGGCGACCTACCACCGCGTCGCCGACCCGCAGGAGGAGTGGGGCCGCGAGGTGCTCTCGCGCTTCGAGCTCAGCGGGCGACGAGACCGTGCTCGACGCCGGCTGCGGGAGCGGACGGGTCACGCGCCTGATCGTGGAGCTGCGTCCCCGAGGGCCGGGTGATCGGGGTCGACGCCTCGCCTCGATGATCGAGACAGCGCTCGAGCAGCTCGCCGGCTTCGGCGACCGGGTCGACCTGATCGTCGCCGACCTGACCGACCTCGTCCTGCCGAGCCCGGTCGACGCGATCTTCTCCAACGCCACCTTCCACTGGATCCTCGACCACGAGCGCCTCTTCGCCCGCCTCCACGCGGCGCTGCGCCAGGGTGGGGTGATGGAGGCCCAGTTCGGCGGCCAGGACAACGTCGCCGAGTGGAAGCGGGCGATCGAGGCAGCCGAGGGCGACGAGCGCTTCTCCGCGTACCTGCGCGGCATGCCCGACACCTACAACTTCGCCTCCGTCGGGGACACCGAGGACCGGCTCGAGCGCGTCGGGTTCGAGGTCGACGCGGATCTGGCTCGAGAACCGCACGGTCGACCCCGTCGGAGCCCGAGGAATACGTCGCGCCATGTCGGCCTCGCAAAGCACCTTCACCGGCTGCCCGAGAACCTCCACGATGAGTTCACCGAGGCGGTGCTCGTCTCGATGCCCCGGCCGCTGACGCTCGAGTACGTGCGCCTCAACGTCTCCGCGAGAAAGCCGATGAGCGCCGCGGATCGTCCTCCTCCCGGGCGACGGGATCGGCACCGAGATCGTCGCCGCGGCACGCCGGGTGCTCGACGCCGTCGGCGAGTTCGACTACGACGGAGCACACGGTCGGCGGCGCGTCGATCGACGCGATCGGCACGGCGCTCACCGACGAGGTCCTCGACGCCTGCAAGCGCGCCGACGCCGTCCTCCTCGGCGCCGTCGGCGGGCCGAAGTGGGACACGACCGACCCCGACGCGCCCGCGTCCCGAGCAGGGCCTGCTCGGCCTGCGCAAGGGTCTCGGCCTGTTCGCGAACCTGCGACCGGTGAAGCCGATCGCGGCGCTGCTCGACGCGAGCCCGCTGCGCCGCGAGCGGATCGAGGGCACCGACCTCCTCGTCGTTCGCGAGCTGACCGGCGGCATCTACTTCGGCGAGAAGACGCAGGACCGAGACCGCGGCGAGCGACGCCTGCGTCTACACGACCGAGGAGATCGAGCGGATCGCCCGGGTCGCGTTCGAGGCGGCCGGGCCGGCGCTCCGGCAAGGTGACCTCGGTCGACAAGGCGAACGTGCTCGAGACGTCGCGGCTCTGGCGCGAGGTCGTCGGCGGGGTCGCGGGCGAGTTCCCGGCCGTCGAGCTCGACCACATGCTGGTCGACAACGCGGCGATGCAGCTCGTCTCCGATCCGACCGCGCTTCGACGTGATCGTGACCGAGAACATGTTCGGCGACATCCTCTCCGACGAGGCGGCGATGCTCACCGGCTCGCTCGGGATGCTGCCCTCGGCGAGCCTCGGCGGCGACGGGCCCGGGCTCTTCGAGCCGGTCCACGGCTCCGCCCCGGATATCGCCGGCCAGGGGATCGCCAACCCGCTCGCCACGTTTCTCTCGGCCGCGATGCTGCTGCGCGACGGGCTTGGATTGGCCGAGGAGGCGGCGGCGCGTCGAGGCGGCGGTCGAGGCCGCGCTCGAACGCGGCCTCCGGACGGGTGATCTCGCCGTGGAGGGTGAGGATGCCGTCGGGACGGACGAGATCACCGACGCGGTGATCGCCGGACTCGGCTAGCCGGGCGGCGCGCGCGTGAGCGGGTTTCAATTTTCGCCCGCGAAGGTAGTTGGGCTGCCGTGCCATTCGTTCGAAGGGGCTGTGGCGCCGGCATGACGGGAATGGCGATTGCGCTTGCGCTCGCCGGCGCGACGCTGCCGGCCTTCACGTCGGCCGCCGAGAAGGACCCGGAGCGCCCGCACGCGTGCGGCGATGAGGTCGGCACACCGCCCGCGGCGCTCGCGGTAGCCGACGCCGAGCGCGCCGTCCGGTGCCTGGTCAACAGGCGCCGGGCGGGGGTCGGGGCTTCGCCGCTTCACCGTAGCCCTACCTTGACCCTCGCCGCGCACACCCACTCGGCGTTCATGCAGCAGAGCGCCTGCTTCGCCCACGTCTGTCCGGGTGAGGAGCCGCTCGAGGTCCGGCTCGCGTCCGCCGGCTACCTGGTCGACGCTCTCCGGCTCTGGCGTTTTGGCGAGGCAATCGCATGGGCCGGCGGCGAAGGGGGCACGCCGCGAGGGATCGTTCGCCGGCTGATGGGCAGCCCGCCGCACAAGGAGCTGCTGCTCGATCCGCGCTTCGAGGAGATCGGCGTCGGATTCAGATACGGCACCTACCGCAGTGAGGCCGAGGACGGCGGTCTCTACACGGTCGATGTCGGGCGCCGCGTAGGCGTCGCCGGACCGCTCGACAGGCGAGGGTTATGATCGGTCCGATGGGAGACGAGGATCTCGTTCGTGCGCTGCGAGGCGTGAGGCTGTTCTCCGGGCTCGAGAACAAGGAGCTCCAGCGGCTCGCGCGCAATCTGAAGGAGCGGACCTTCAAGGCAGGCGACGAGGTCGCGGTCGAGGGCCGCGACGGGGTCGGCTTCTTCTTGATCGAGTCCGGGGAGGCGACCGTCAGCCAGGCGGAGGAGGAGATCCGCCGCCTGGGCCCGGGCGACTACTTCGGCGAGATGGCGCTGATCGACAACGGCCCCCGCTCGGCGACGGTCACCGCGGAGACCGCGCTTCGTTGCCAGGGGATGACCGCGTGGGCGTTCCGCCCGTTCGTGGAGGCGCACGGCGAGATCGCCTGGCCGCTTCTCGAGACCCTCGTCGCCCGGCTTCGCGAGGCTGAGGCCCGCGGCGCCTAGTTACGTCTCGGCCGGGACGACGGACCCGAGCCGCGCGAACGCCTCGCGGGAGGCTTCACGCTCCTCGCCGCCGATGAGCCAGCGCGTGTAGGCGGCGGCGTACGCGCACTCGATGCGATCGAAAGCTGCAGCCGCTTCGTACAGGAGGTCCTGATTCCCGGTGAGGGCTGCACGAGCTCTGAGGGTCACCGCGTCCAAAAACGGGTCGTCGGTTCGGCGCGCCTCGAGCTCGGCGACCGCCTCCGGCGCATCGGGGTGCCCGAGCCGCGCGAGCACCTCCGCGCGCTGTGCGAGCACCGGGTCGCACCACCAGAAGCTCTTCTGCCCGAGATCCGTGAGCAGGGTGACCGCCCGCTCGAGGTCGCCGAAATGCACCGCCACATCGGCGAGCATGAGCCGGACGCCCGGGAGCTGCTGCGATCCGTTTGCGATCCGCTCGCCCAGCTCCGCCCAATCGCGGAACGCCGGCTCGTTGCCACGGAGGCCGTGAATCGCGCCGACGGCGGCGATCGAGGGAGAGAACGGCACGAACGGCGGGCGTCCCTCCGCGTCCCAGCTCGCCCGCATCGTCGCGCCGCGCTCGAGGGCCGTGTCCCACTCGCCGAGGAGGTAGAGGGGCGGGATCGAGTGAGCGGCGGCGATGTGCGGCGCGTTCGCGGCGATCTCGTCGGCGTTGATCTGATCCCACCGCAGCGCCTCGCGAAGCTCGCCGGCGCGGATCATCGACTGCGTGAGCATGAAGAGCGCGTCCGTGCGCTCGGCGGCGACCGCCGGCGAGGCCGGCAGCCTCGCCAGCACATCCAGCCGCTCGCGGTTCATCGCCACCGCCTCCATGAAGCGGCCGTCGGCCCAGCTCGTCGACGCCGCACCGTCGAGCGCACTCGAAAGCAGCAGCGGCTCGTCTACCTCTCGGGCGAGCGTCAGGCCCTCCGTGACGTACTCCGCCATCTCCTCCTCACGCCCGAAGCTCCACGGGATCCAGGCATGGTCGAGGAGGAACTGCGCCTTGAGCGGCGGATCCGGGTCTGAAACGAGCCCTTCGGCGCGGTCCAGCACCGCGACCAGGTCCGCCTCTTCGAAACGGCCGCTGATCCCGGCCATCCGCGAGGCGACCTCGACCGCGTTCGCGTAGACCCCCGCCGCCTTGTGGGGATTCCCCGCTGCTTCCGCCGCCTCCCCGGCGGCCAGCATCAGCCGGTAGCCCTCGTCCCCGCGCAGGCGGGAGAGGGCGAACAGTGCCGCTTGCTCGAGCACCTTCATCCGCTGTTCGTGATCGGGGGCGAACGCTGCCGCCTGTTCGAGGAGTTGCTGTGCTCGCGCCACGGCCCCGCGGCGGGCTGCCTGCGCGCTGGCTTCCGCGGTCGCCTCGTAGGCGGCGGCTCGGCGTGCGGGATCCGGATCGAGCTCAGCCGCGCGCGAGCGGTGGAAGGCGATCACCTCCGCGAGCTCCGCGAAGCGCTCGCCCGCGTGCGCGGCGATTCCGGCCGCGGCGCGGGCATGCAGGTCAACGCGCTCGGCACGGGTCAGGGAGGCGTAGGCCACCTCGCGGATCAGCTGGTGATGGAAGCCGTAGAGGCCCGGCTCATCGGCTCTCCGGTCCTCGACCAGCGCGCGGAGCTCGAGGGCGGCCAGCTCATCCCCGGGATGCGTGCCGAGAAGGTCCATGAGGGAGTCCACGCGAAAGCGGTCCCCGAGCACCGCGGCGAACTGGATCGCCCGCTTCTGCTCGGCCGACAGCGCGTCCAGGCGAGAGGCGATCGCCGTCTGCACGCTGTCCGGGAGCTCGTGGTCGTGGGCGCCCTCGGCGTGAATCGCACGCGCGATCTCCTCGGTGAAGAACGGGTTGCCGCCGCTCGTGGCCGCGATCTCGCGCGCGAGGGCGAGGTCGGCGCCGGCGACGAGCGAAGCGGCGAGCTCCTCGGCGGCGAGTGGCTCGAGCGGCCCGAGCGCGAGCCGCTCGCGACGCTCGCCTTCGGCGAGTCCCGGGCGCCGCTGGTCGATGTCCGGTCTCGCCGTGCAGACGATCAGCACCGGTTGCGCCGGCAGGTCGGCAGCGTCCTCGACGAGGTCGAGGAACCCCTCGTCGGCCCAGTGGACGTCGTCGATGGCGATCAGCACCGGGCGTTCGCGTGCGAGCGTCGCGAGCAGTCGGCGCCAGGTTCGGCGGATCGCGCCGGCGTCCGTCGTCGCACTGCCTCCGTTGAGCGTTGCTGCCAGCGTCGACGCCGTTTCCTCGCCCTCACTGTCGCCGAGGCGCTCGAGGCAAGCGGTCAACGCCTCGCGTACGCGCTCGGCGCCCGCGTCCCTCGGCGCGCACGCGGCGGCGCGCAGGAGCTCCGCGAGCGCCCAGAAGGCGATGCCGTCCCCGTAGGGCGGGTTGCGGCCGGTGAGCAGCAGCGGCGGCTGGTCGGCCGCCCCGAGGCCGGCGATCAGCTCCCGCACGAGCCGGGTCTTGCCGGCCCCGGCCTCGCCGACGACCAGCATCAGGTGCGGCCTGCGCTCGCGGACCGTCCGCAGGTAGGCGAGCCGCAGGGCCTCGAGCTCCGCGCCGCGGCCGAGCAGCGCGACCTCCTCGCGCGACTCGCTCGTCCCCGGCCGGGCGCCGTTCCCGCCCCCCGCGGTCGCCCGCCACGCGCGCAGGGGCTCGGGGAATCCCGGTGCGTCGACCTCCCTCGGGCCGGCGAGCTCCGCTGAGCGCACCGCGCGGGCCGCCCGTGGGCCGACGAGTACCTCGCCGGGCGTCGCTGCCTGCTGGAGTCGCGCGGCTGCATGGGTCGGCTCGCCGGTGACGCTGAGGTCGCCGTCGCGGGCGCTGACGAGCAGCTCACCGGCCTCGATGCCGATCCGCAGCTCGAGGTGCGGGCCCTCGGCACCCAAGCGCTCGACCAGCGCCAAGCCCGCGGCGACGGCCCGGTCGGGATCGTCGCCGTGGGAGACCGGGGCGCCGAAGACCGCCATCACCGCGTCGCCGATGTACTTCTCTACGCGGCCGCCATGGTCCTCGATTACCCGGCGCGCGAGCTCGATGAACGGCTGCAGTGAGTTGCGTACGTCCTCGGGGTCGCGCCCGGCGACGAGCTGCGTCGATCCGACCAGGTCGGCGAAGACGACCGTCGCCAGCTTCCGCTCTGCCTCCGCCGGGGTCGCGATCGGGGATCCGCAGGACGGGCAGAATCGGGCTCCGTCCGCCGTAGCCTCTCCGCAGCGTGGGCAGGTGACGCTCATCCAGGCGACGATACCCAGCCTGTCCGGCTTGGCGGATACCGGTGCAGCAGGCATACTTGAATGGCTAGAGAGCGAGCTGGAGGCAGAGGTGGAGAAGTCAGAGTGGATCTGGATGAACGGCGAGTTCGTGGCTTGGGACGACGCCCAGGTCCACGTGCTCAGCCACGGCCTCCACTACGGCACCGGCGTCTTCGAGGGCATCCGCTGTTATGAGACCGATGCCGGCCCGGCCATCTTCAGGCACAAGGATCACCTCAGCCGGCTGGCGAAGTCCGGCGAGCTCTACTACCTGCCGCTCCCGTACGAGGTCGAGGAGATCCGCGCGGCGACGCACGAGCTGATCCGCCGCAACGAGCTGGAGAGCTGCTACATCCGCCCGCTTGCCTTCCGCGGCTACGGCGAGATGGGGCTCTACGCGAAGAGCGCCCCGGTCGACGTCACGATCGCCGTCTGGCCCTGGGGCGCCTACCTCGGCGAGGAAGGCAAGCGGCAGGGGATCCGGGCGAAGGTCTCCTCCTGGCGCCGGATCTCCTCGGCGGGCCTGATTCCGGCCGCGAAGGCTTCCGGCCAGTACCTGAACTCGATCCTGGCAAAGACCGAGTCGGCGAATGCCGGCTATGAGGAGGCGATCCTGCTCGACGAGCGCGGATTCGTCTGCGAGGGTTCGGGCGAGAACATCTTCTGCGTCTCGGACGGCGAGATCGCGACGCCGCCGCACGTCGCCGGGATCCTGGACGGGATCAGCCGCAAGTCGATCATCCAGATCGCACACGACCTCGGCTACAGCGTCGATGTGCGCGACATCTCCCGCTCCGAGCTCTACCTCGCCGACGAGGTCTTCCTCTGCGGCACGGCGGCCGAACTGGTCCCTGTGCGCGAGATCGACGATCACGAGATCGGCGAGCCCGGTGAGATCACCCGCGTGATTCAGGCGAAGTTCGAGGACGCCCTGCACGGCCGCGCCCCCGAGTACTCGGAGTGGCTGGACGTGGTGGAACAACCGAGTAAGGTCACCTCGTAGAGATGCTCAGTATCGAGGGAATCGAGCGAATTAGTACCGCCGCGACCGCCTAGCGGCTCGCGGCTCGCGCGGCCATGGCCGCGCCCTCAAACGCTCGTTCCCCCGGACACTCAGAAAGGCATCACGTGACTCAGGTACATCTCTACGACACGACCCTCCGCGACGGCATGCAGGGGTCGGGCATGTCGCTCTCGGCTGCGGAGAAGGTTCGCGTCGTACAGGCCCTCGACCGCCTCGGGGTCCAGCTACGTCGAGGCCGGCTTCCCGAGCTCGAATCCCAAGGAGGCGGAGCTCTTCCGCCTGCTCGCCGATGTCGAGCTGGAGCAGGCCCTCGTCTGCGCCTTCGGCATGACCCGCCGCCGCGGGATGTCCGCGGAGGACGATCCGGCGCTGCGCTCTCTCGTCGGCTGCGAGGCGCCGGTGGTCACCTTCGTCGGCAAGACCTGGGCGCTTCACCTCGAGAAGGTGACGAAGGTGACTCGCGACGAGAACCTGGCGATGATCGTCGATTCGGTCAATTACGCCCGCTCCGAGGGCAAGCGGGTCATCTACGACGCCGAGCACTTCTTCGACGCCTGGCGCGACGACTCGGGGTACGCGCTCGAGTGCCTCGCGGCCGCTGCCGCCGCCGGTGCCGAGACCGTGACCCTCTGCGACACCAACGGCTCCAGCCTCCCGGGCCAGGTCGCCGCCGCGACGGCCTCCGTGGTCACCGAGCTCGGCGAGCGCGTCGAGATCGGCATCCACACCCACAACGACCTCGAGTGCGCGGTCGCCAACTCGCTCGCCGCGGTCGAGGCCGGCGCGCGGATGGTGCAGGGGACGATCAACGGCTACGGGGAGCGGACCGGTAACGCGAACCTCGTCTCGATCCTCGCCGGCCTGCAGCTGAAGATGGGCTTCGAGTGCGTCTCCGACGAGCAGCTGCGGCTGTTGACGGAGACCGCCCACTTCGTCGACGAGCTCACCAACACGGCCCCGGACGCCGACCAGCCCTACGTCGGCCGCAACGCCTTCGCCCACAAGGGCGGGATGCACGTCGCCGGCGTGCAGGCGGACCCGCGGACGTTCGAGCACATGGACCCGAAGCTGGTCGGCAACAGCCGCGACGTCCTGATCTCGGAGCTCTCGGGGAAGGGCTCGGTGCTCTCACGGGCGGAGGGAGCCGGGATCGAGCTCGACGCCGGCGCGGCGAAGCGCGCCGTCGAGCACATCAAGGAGCGGGAGCATCGCGGATACCACTACGAGGCCGCCGACGCCTCCTTCGAGCTCCTCCTGCGCCGCGAGGCGGGCTCCTACCAGCCGCTCTTCCGGCTCGAGAGCTTCCGGGTGATCACCGAGAAGCGCGCCGACGGCAGGGTCGAGACCGAGGCGACGATCAAGATCTGGATCGAGGGGCGCCGCTACGTCCGCACCGCCGAGGGCAACGGCCCCGTGCATGCGCTCGACAGCGCACTCCGTGACGCGATCGGAGAGCTACACCCGCACCTCGCCGACATCGAGCTCACCGACTTCAAGGTTCGCATCCTCGACTCCCACCACGGGACCGGCGCCGTCACCCGGGTGCTCCTCGATTCCTCCGACGGCCAACAGGCCTGGGGCTCGATCGGCGTCTCCGAGAACGTGATCGAGGCGTCGTGGGAGGCGCTGGTGGATTCACTGGAATACGCCTTCCAGCCTTCTTTTGAACGAATCCCGGCCACGTCCTCGGCTTCGCCTGCGGGCGTGCCGGGGCGCGACGAAGGGTGACTTCCGAGCCGATTCCGCTCGCGCGTCCCGTGCTCGGCGAGCGCGAGGAGGAGCTCGTGCTCGAGGTGCTGCGGTCGGGCAGGCTCTCGCTCGGCCCCGCTCAGGACCAGTTCGAGCGAGAGTTCGCCGCGTATGTCGGCGCTCCCGATGCGGTCGCCGTCTCCTCGGGGACCGCGGCCCTCCATCTCGGCGTCAGGGCGCTCGGCTGGGGCGCGGGCGACGAGGTCGTCACCTCCCCGTTCAGCTTCGTCGCTTCCGCCAACTGCCTCCTCTACGAGGGCGTCACGCCCGTCTTCTGCGACGTCGACCCGGTCACTCTCAACCTCGATCCGGCGGCCGCTTGGGAGGCAATCGGCGAGAAGACAACGGGTCTCCTGCCGGTCGACATCCTCGGCTATCCGGCGGCGCTGCCGGCGCTCGAGAAGATCGCTGCCGAAGGGGAGCTGGGGATTTTGGAGGACGCCTGTGAGGCCCTCGGCGCCCATGACGCGGACGGGCAGCGGATCGGGTCGCGCGGCCATCTCGCAACCTTCGCCTTCTACGCCAACAAGCAGCTCAGCACGGGTGAGGGCGGGATGCTGACGGTCTCAGATCCCGAGATGGCGGCCGATCTGCGCAGCCTGCGAAACCAGGGCCGGGCTCCCGACATGAGCTGGGTCGACCATGACCGCCTCGGCTTCAACTACCGGCTCACAGAGGTCCAGGCGGCGCTGGGACTCGCGCAGCTCGAGCGCCTCGACGACATGCTCGCCGACCGAGCGAAGGCCGCCGCCGGCTACGACGAGCGCCTCGCGGCCCTCGACTACGGCGCGCGGGCCGGCGAGGGCGATGCGGAGGGATTGGTTCTCCCATGCGCCGACCAGGGTGAGGAGCGGCGGAGTTGGTTCATCTATGCGGTGCGCTTGCCTTCCGGAGCCGACCGCGACGCGGTCGTCGCCGATCTCGACCAGCGCGGGGTGGGGGCGAAGGCCTACATGCCGAGCATCCACCTGATCACCCACATCCGCGAGCGCTTCGGCTTCCGCGAGGGGCAGTTCCCCGTCGCCGAGGACGCATCCGCGCGGCTGCTCGCGCTGCCCTTCTTCCCCTCCATCACCGACACCCAGATCGACCGTGTCTGCGAGGCTCTGGCCGAGGCACTGCTCGGCACTTGGAGCTGAGGCGCGAATGGCCCGGATCGACGAACCGCAGGACCCGCTCTTCGCGCGTATCAACGCGTCGATCTCCTTCGACCGCCGCCTCTGGCCGGAGGACATTCGCGGCTCCAAGGCGCACGCCGGCGCGCTGGAGCGGGCCGGCGTGATCGACGCCGGCGAGCTCGAGCAGCTCCACGGCGGCCTCGACCGGGTCGCGGATGAGCTCGAGCGCGGTGCGTTCCCGTTCGCCGACGATGATGAGGACATCCACATGGCGGTCGAGCGGCGGCTGACCGAGCTCATCGGTCCGCTCGGCGGCAAGCTCCATACGGGCCGTTCGCGTAACGACCAGGTCGCGACCGACCTCGCGCTCTACGTGGGCGCAAGGGCCGCTCGCGCCCGCGAGCTGCTCGCTGCGCTGATGGGGACCGTGCTCGAGCGTGCCCGAGCCCACGCCGACTGGCAGATGCCGGGATACACGCACCTGCAGCGGGCCCAGCCGGTCTACCTGGCCCACCACCTGCTCGCCTGGTTTTGGATGTTGGCGCGCGACGCCGAGCGCTTTGCCGCCGCCGAGCGGGCAGCGGGAGTCATGCCGCTCGGCTCGGGCGCCCTCGCCGGGCTCAACTGGGATCTCGACCGCGACGCGACCGCGAGCGAGCTCGGATTTGCGGCGCCGACGCCGAACTCGATCGACGCAGTCTCCAACCGGGACTTCGCCCTCGACTACCTCTACGCGGCGTCAACGGCGGCGACCCACCTGTCGCGGATCGGCTCCGAGGTCGTGATCTGGTCGAGCCAGGAGTTCGGCTTCTGCGAGCCGGCGGACGACTTCTCCTCCGGCTCGAGCCTGATGCCGCAGAAGAAGAATCCCGACGCGGCCGAGCTCCTGCGCGCCAAGGCGCCACGGATCGTCGGCTCGTTGACGACGCTGCTCGGCGTTCTCCACGCGCTTCCGCTCGCCTATTCGAAGGATCTGCAGGAAGACAAGGAGGCCCTGTTCGACGCCGTCGACAACGTCGAGCTCAGCCTCGAGGCGGCCGCGCGCCTGATCGGCGGTCTCGCGTTCGATCGCGAGCGTCTCGCTGCAGCGGCCGCCGACGAGGTGCTCGCCGCGACCGACGTCGCCGACCTCCTGGTGCGGAAGGGGATGCCGTTTCGCGAAGCTCACGGCGTGGTGGGGAGCCTGGTGCGGGCCGCCCTCGCCCGGGACGTGCCGCTCTCCGGGCTCTCGCAGGACGAGCTGCGCGCGCATTCCGAGCTCCTCGACGAGGAGTACTACGCCGTGCTCGCCGATGGCGCCTGGCTCGAGTCGAAGCGCTCTGCGGGTGGCACCTCCTCGGCGCGCGTGGCGGAGCAGCTCGAGGCCGCCGCCGCGGCGCTTGCGGCGCTCTCGCCCTCGTGAGCCGGCTCGGCGCCGACTTCTTCGAGCGCTCGGTGCACGAGGTCGCGCACGACCTGATCGGCTGCGCGCTTCGCTACGACGGCGTCGGCGGGGTGATCGTCGAGACCGAGAGCTACGAGCGCGACGATCCCGCGTGCCATGCGCACGCCGGGCTGACGAAGCGCACGGCGCCCCTGTTCGGCCCGGCGGCGCACGCATACGTGTACCTCTCCTACGGGATCCATTCCTGCCTCAACTTCGTTTGCGAGCCGGCCGGATCGGCGGCGGCGGTCCTGATTCGGGCGCTCGAGCCGCGCTGGGGGGTCGACCGGATGGTCGCCCGGCGCGGGCGGGAGCGGCTCGGTGAGCTCTGCTCCGGCCCCGGAAAGCTGACCCAGGCGCTGGGCATCGGCCTCGAGAACGACGGTGCGCCGCTCACGCGCGACCCGTTCGAGGTCCTGCCCCGCGAGGCGGAGGCGGCGGAGATCGTGATCGCAACCGGCCCCCGGATCGGGATCACGAAGGCGACCGAGCGGCCGTGGCGCTTTTGCGCCGTCGACAGCCCGTACCTCTCCCGTCCGCTCCCGCTTCCCGTCTAGGACGGTCGCTCAGCCGGGGGCTACGCCGCCGCCGCTGGTGCTCGGCGCGGCGCCGCCCGAAGGCGCGGCGGGTGCCGCGTCGGTCGCGCCGGCGTCGGGCACAGGCGCGCTTTCGTCCGGGACGGGCACGGTCTCGGCCTCGGGCGCCGGCGCCGTCTCGGTCACCGGTGCGACCGCCGATGACTCGGTGCCGAGGTCGTTGTTGGGACTGTTCTTCGGGTCCTCGCCCGCCTTGCGGGCCGCCTCGAGCGTCTCGAAGTCATTGACGATGTCGGCGAAGATGAGCGCCGGGATCGTGCCGCCGTCGACGGGCGCGCCGCCGAACTCGGTCAGCATCGGTGTGTTGCTGTCGGCGTGGCCGACCCAGACGCAGGCGGTGATCTGCTCGGTCGCGCCGCAAAACCAGGCGTCGCCGTTGTCGTCTGTCGTCCCGGTCTTACCCCACGTCGGCTCGGTATTCGCGGCCCGCTTTCCGGTTCCCGAGCTGACCACGGTCGCGAGGATGTCCTTGACCGTCTGGGCGACGGTGGGGTCGACCACCTGCTTCGCGACAACCTCGTTCTCACCATTGGCGCCCGTCTGGTCGGGCACGGGCTCGCCTTCGCTGAAGTCCTCGCCCTGGACCTCGTCCGCGGGTTCGGTCTCGTCGTCGCCCTCGACCACGCGTGTGATGCCGACCGGCCCGCCGGAGTCGGCTGCCATCGTGCCCGAAATTCGCTTGCCGTCGGCGGCGAGCGTGTTGTAGGCGTGCGCCATCTCCAGCGGCGTGACCCCGTAGGAGAGGCCGCCGAGGATCATCGCCGGGTTGTACGGCTGGTAGTCGCCGCCCTCGATCGAGTACTGCTGCTCGCTCGCGAGATCGGTCTCGATCCCCATCTTCTCCGCCGTCGCGGCGACGTTCTCGGGCCCGACCTGCATTCCGAGCTGGGCGTAGACCGAGTTGTCGGAATAGGTCGTCGCGCTCGCGAGCGACGCGGATCCGAGATAGGAGTCGTTGTAGTTGTTGACGTCGAAGACCTCGGGAACCTCCTGCGTCTTCCCGTTCTTCTTTGAGACCTTGACCGTGAACGGGATCTCGACCGGCTGTGAGGCGAAGACCTCGCTGGTCGAGTGACCCGCCTCGAGCGCCGCGGTGAGGGTGAAGGGCTTGAACGACGAGCCCGGCTGGCGCTGGCCGTTGGTGGCGAGGTTGAACGGCGCCTCCTCGTAGTCGAAGCCGCCGACCATGGCCCGGACGGCGGCGGTGTCGTTGTCGAGGACGACCACGGACGCGGTCGGGGCGATGCCGCCGACACGAGCGTAGACCGAGTCCTCGACCGCGCGCTGCAGGTCGAGGTCGAGCGTCGACTGGATCCGGAGGCCGCCGCCGAACGCCTCGCCGGCCCCGTAGCGGTCGACGAGCTGCTGGCGCAGCCAGGACGTGAAGTACGGCGCCTGCGAGTTCTCACTCGGAGTAAGGATGTCCTTGCCCTCCGGGAGGGGGTGAAGCACGGGGTCGGCGTAGTCGCTCGCCTGCTGTTCGGTCAGGTAGCCCTGCTCTGCCATGCGCTGCAGGACCAGCGCACGGCGCTCGAGCGCCGACTCCGGGTTCGTACGGGGCGAGTAGGCGCTCGGCGAGGAGATCATCCCGGCGAGCAGCGCCGCCTCCCACGGGTAGAGATCCGAAGCGCAAGGCGTCGCGTCGTCGCCCTGGCCGCAGCCGGCGTGGTCGGGGTCGCTGCCGAAGTACGTGCGGGCGGCCGCCTCGATCCCGGTCGCGCCCTCGCCGAAGTAGATCTCGTTCAAATACTCCGTGAGGATCTTCTCCTTCGACCACTGGCGCTCGAGGTGGTAGGCGATCGCCGCCTCGCGGAACTTCTGCAGGATCGTGCGCTGCTCCTGGGCCGCGAGCGCGTTTTTGACGAACTGCTGGGTGATCGTCGAGGCACCCTGCTGCGCGGAGCCGGACAGGATGTCCTGGTAGAGGGCACGGCCGATGCCCTGGAAGTCGACGCCGCGGTGGTCGTAGAAGCGACTGTCCTCGACCGCGACCACGGCTTCCTTCATCGCGGGGGAGATCTCATCGCTCTCGAGCAGGATCCGCCCCTGGTTGTTGGTCAGCGTGGCGAGCTTCTCACCGTTGACGTCGTACACGATCGAGTTCTCGGCCCGCTCGTACTGGTCGCGATTCTCGAGCGAGGGCAGGTCCTGGGCGACGGCCATCATGATCCCGAAGATCCAGGAGACGAAGGCGAGCGCCCCGAGGCCGAGAAGGACGACGGCGAAGCGGAGCTTCCGCATCTTCGGCTTCGTCCGCGGCGGGCCGGAATCGCCAGGACCGGGAGGGGCTGGAAGGAGGCGGCGCTGGCGCAGGATGCCGCGACCGCGCTTCGCGGATGGCTGGCCGCCGTTGGGCTGATCTGTCGAACCGGACTCCATCGTGACTACGGCTTCGCGAGCGTCCCCGTGCGCCCGCGCGAAGGGTTGTGCGCGCATGCGGGCAGCCGCGAGGACCGTCGGACGCCGAAACCGAGGCTAGCATTGGCCTCGTGTCGCCCAGCGACGATTCGACCGCCTCGCCGGGCGCTCCGCGCACCGATCTGACCACGGGCGCGGTCGACGTCCTGCCGGCCGGAAGGCTCGCCGAGCAGCTCGAGGCCGGGAGCCCCCTGCGGGTCAAGTTCGGAGTCGACCCGACGAGCCCGGACATCCATCTCGGCCATTGCGTGGTGCTGACGAAGCTCCGGGCGTTCCAGGACGCGGGGCACACGGTCGTGCTCATCATCGGCGACTACACCGCGCGGGTCGGCGATCCGAGCGGCCGGGACGCGACGAGGCCCGTGCTCACGGCCGAGGAGGTCGACGCGAACGCCCGCACCTATCTCGAGCAGGC
This sequence comes from uncultured Solirubrobacterales bacterium, assembly GCA_963797995.1. Taxonomy (GTDB): domain Bacteria; phylum Actinomycetota; class Thermoleophilia; order Solirubrobacterales; family 70-9; genus WHSW01. The sequence goes on along the minus strand of CAWCRP010000007.1, from coordinate 4,060 downwards.
GTTTGCCGTGCTCGACCGGGAGCGAACCGAGATCCGGCACAACGGCGAGTGGCTCGCGATGTCGAGCGACGGGCTCTTCGACCTCGTGCGCCGCTTCACCGTCGCACGGCTGCTCGAGCGCGACGACTTCTCCCGGCGCATGGCCGACGCGCAGCCGATCTCCGTGCTCGAGCTCCTCTACCCGGTGCTCCAGGGCTACGACTCCGTCGCGGTCGAGGCGGACGTCGAGCTCGGCGGCAGCGACCAGAAGTTCAACCTGCTCTTCGGCCGCGACGTGCAGCTCGCCTACGACCAAACGCCGCAGTCGATCCTGACGATGCCGATCCTGCCCGGTACCGATGGCGTGAAGAAGATGAGCAAGTCGTACGGGAACTACGTCGGCGTGACCGACCCGCCGGACCAGATGTTCGGGAAGCTGATGAGCATCCCGGACAGCGTCATGGGCGAGTACTGGCTGCTGCTCCTTGGCGAGGAGCTCGACACCGATCGCCACCAGGGTGAGGCAAAGCGCGAGTTGGCGCGGCGCCTCGTCGACCGCTTCCACGGGGAGGGGGCCGGCGATGGCGCGGAGCGCGCTTTCGACCAGGTTCACGTGCGCGGTGAGCTGCCCGACGAGATCCCGGTCGCGCGCCTCGAGGCCGCGGATGGGCAGCTCGTCCACCTGCCGGGGCTGATCGGGGACGAGTTCGATCTCTCGCGAGGCGAGGCGCGCAGACTGATCGAGCAGGGCGGCGTACGGCTCGACGGTGACGTGCTCGAGGCGGGCACGTTCGACCTGCCCGCCGGGGAGCTCGCCGGGAAGGTGCTCCAGGTCGGCAAGCGCCGCTTCCGGCGGCTCGAGGCCGGCTGAAAGCGGTCGCGCGCGACCCAGGCACGGATTGTGCGTGAGGCGACCTGCTACCTTTCCGCGTCCGTCGCAGGCCCTTGGGCTTGCGATAACTGCGGTCAGCTGGATATACTTGCTGGTCGCGCCTGAAATGGCACCGGCGGCAGGGGAGACCCCCCTCCCGTCCGGAAGCGGTCTTTGAAAACTGAGCAGCGCGCGATCCAGAGTCATCAATGCTCTGAATCGCACATGTCCGACCTGCCGTCGATCCGTTCTTTCGAGCGGCAGGCAAGCCAAACCCCGTCACGTCGTTCGCCATTTTGTGTACTCGGCGGACATCCGACGTGACACCTTTCCGTCATGACAGAGGAGCCGGCGCCGGCTAACCCCCGGCTGTCGGATTTGAAAAACCTCGGTTAATTTTTCACGGAGAGTTTGATCCTGGCTCAGGACGAACGCTGGCGGCGTGCCTAACACATGCAAGTTGAGCGACGAACCAGGGCTTGCCCTGGGGCAAAGCAGCGAACGGGTGAGTAACACGTGGGTAACCTGCCCCGATTACCGGGACAACCCGAGGAAACTCGGGCTAATACCGGATGTGCTCGTTGGACTTCAGTCCGACGCGTAAAGGTAGCTTCGGCTTCCGAATTGGGAGGGGCCCGCGGGTCATTAGCTAGTTGGTGAGGTAACGGCTCACCAAGGCCGCGATGACTAGCTGGTCTGAGAGGACGATCAGCCACACTGGGACTGAGACACGGCCCAGACTCCTACGGGAGGCAGCAGTGGGGAATCTTGCGCAATGCGCGAAAGCGTGACGCAGCAACGCCGCGTGGGGGAAGAAGGCCTTCGGGTTGTAAACCCCTTTCAGGAGGGACGAAGGTTCGGCGGTGAATAGCCGACCGGACTGACGGTACCTCCACAAGAAGCCCCGGCTAACTACGTGCCAGCAGCCGCGGTAATACGTAGGGGGCTAGCGTTGTCCGGAATCATTGGGCGTAAAGCGCGCGTAGGCGGCCCGGTAAGTCCGTTGTGAAAGTCAAAGGCTCAACCTTTGAAAGCCGATGGATACTGCCGGGCTAGAATCCGGAAGAGGCGAGTGGAATTCCTGGTGTAGCGGTGGAATGCGCAGATATCAGGAGGAACACCAATAGCGAAGGCAGCTCGCTGGGACGGTATTGACGCTAAGGCGCGAAAGCGTGGGGAGCAAACAGGATTAGATACCCTGGTAGTCCACGCCGTAAACGATGGGCACTAGGTGTGGGAGGTGTCGACTCCTTCCGCGCCGACGCTAACGCATTAAGTGCCCCGCCTGGGGAGTACGGCCGCAAGGCTAAAACTCAAAGGAATTGACGGGGGCCCGCACAAGCAGCGGAGCATGTGGTTTAATTCGACGCAACGCGAAGAACCTTACCTGGGTTTGACATGTTGGTGACAAGTGTGGAAACACACTCTTCCTTCGGGACACCATCACAGGTGGTGCATGGCTGTCGTCAGCTCGTGTCGTGAGATGTTGGGTTAAGTCCCGCAACGAGCGCAACCCCTGTCCTATGTTGCCAGCATTTAGTTGGGGACTCATGGGAGACTGCCGGTGACAAACCGGAGGAAGGTGGGGATGACGTCAAGTCATCATGCCCCTTATGTCCAGGGCTACACACGTGCTACATTGGCACGCACAGAGGGAAGCAATACCGCGAGGTGGAGCAAATCCCATAAAGCGTGTCTCGGTTCGGATTGGAGGCTGAAACTCGCCTCCATGAAGGTGGAGTTGCTAGTAATCGCGGATCAGCAACGCCGCGGTGAATACGTTCCCGGGCCTTGTACACACCGCCCGTCACACCACGAAAGCGGGCAACACCCGAAGCCGGTGGCCTAACCCTTACGGGAGGGAGCCGTCGAAGGTGGGGCTCGTGATTGGGGTGAAGTCGTAACAAGGTAGCCGTAGCGGAAGCTGCGGCTGGATCACCTCCTTTCTAGGGAGATACAAAGACCGGCCTTCCTTTTGGGAGCCGGCCGAATTCGTTCGGCCGGCGCCTAGGCGGGGAAGATCGGGTCTCTCTGAATGTCGACCGGACCTGTACGCCGGCCTTCGGGCCGTCGGGCGCTGCTCAGTTTTGAGAGACCGCAACGGGAGTCCCCCGTTTGCCGACCTCGGCGGAGCTTGAAAACTGCACCAATAGGCTAAAAGTAAAGGGTATTCATCTCCACACGCCTTCGGGCGCGTGGAGCTCACCGTCAAGATAGTAAGGGCACACGGTGGATGCCTTGGCACCAGGAGCCGAAGAAGGACGTGGACGGCTGCGATAAGCCGCGGTGAGTCGCTGAACAGGCATTGACCCGCGGATTTCCGAATGGGGAAACCCAGCACCGGTAATGCGGTGTTGTCCAGCGCTGAATTCATAGGCGTTGGAAGGCAAGCGAGGGAACTGACACATCTCAGTACCTCGAGGAAAGGAAATCAACCGAGACTCCCCGAGTAGTGGCGAGCGAAAGGGGAATAGCCTAAACCTGCCATGTGTAAGCGGACACGCGTTGCATGGCGGGGGTTGTAGGGCTCGTGTCCGGATCGTGTCCGATCCGGCGACAGTTACCAAGTCAGGTTCTAGCCGAAGTCAAGAGGAACCTTGCACCATAGAGGGCAATCGTCCCGTAGGCGAAAGAGCACTGACCTGTCGATCGAGTACCTGAGTAGGACCGCTGCCGTGAAACGCGGTCTGAACCCGGGGGGACCACCCTCCAAGGCTAAGTACTCCCTGGTGACCGATAGCGAACTAGTACCGTGAGGGAAAGGTGAAAAGCACCCCGGAAGGGGAGTGAAATAGTACCTGAAACCGCGTGCCTACAAGTGGTCGGAGCCCTTCGGGGTGACGGCGTACTTTTTGCATAACGGGCCGGCGAGTTACTCGTCAGTGGCAAGGTTAAGCGATGAGCGGAGCCGCAGCGAAAGCGAGTCCGAATAGGGCGATTCAGTCACTGGCGGTAGACCCGAAACTGGGCGAGCTATCCATGGGCAGGTTGAAGCGGGGGTAAGACCTCGTGGAGGACCGAACCGACCTAGGTTTAAAACTGGGCGGATGACCTGTGGATAGGAGTGAAAGGCTAATCAAGCCCAGAGATATCTGGTTCTCTCCGAAATATATTTAGGTATAGCCTCGAGTAAGTGCGTTTTGGCCGTAGAGCACTGCTTGGACTAGGGGCCCTACCAGGTTACCGACTTCAGGCAAACTCCGAAGACCA
>CAWCRP010000006.1:0-251210 GCA_963797995.1 uncultured Solirubrobacterales bacterium | reverse complement strand
AGCCGAGCTCGTCGCCGGTGTCCAGCTTCTGCCACACGGTCACGACCGGCTCGGAGGTGGCGCCCGCACCCTCCATCAGGGGGCCGATCTGGGGCCCGGCCTCGGAGAAGAACGCGTTGAAGCTCTCGCCGTCGGGCCACTCGTCGATGGCCATGAACTCACCATCGCCGGCGTAGAAGCGATGGGCGATGACTCCGTTGCGCTTGGCGACGTCCAGGACCGCCTGAACCTGATCGGGATTCGCCCGCGCGTACTCCTCGAACTTCGCAGGATCACCGCCGACGCGCACGGTCACGATCACGGACACGGGAACCTCCTCTGTCGATGTGCGCGCAGCCTATCCCGGACGCGTCGAGGGGCTGGCCTCCGAGTGTGAGCTCGGCGCGCCCGTCCTTCTCAAACGGGTCCCTTCATCGTGACGGCATCCGGCTTCGCCGCCGCAGCCGAAACGACCGCCATGCTCATCGATGCCGCGAGCCCGATGGGACGGATCTCCCTCACGCCTAGCCCGTGATCGCGCCGTGCGAGGCGGAGGAGACCGTCTTCGCGTACTTCGCCAGCACGCCGGTGCGGTACTCCGGCTCCGGGGACTTGTATGCCGCGACGCGCGCCTCGATCTCGTCGTCCGAGAGGTCCACCGAGAGCTCGCGAGCCGCGACGTCGATCGTTACCTGGTCGCCTTCGCGGACGGCCGCGATCGGGCCGCCCTTGGCCGCCTCCGGGGCGACGTGGCCAACCATGAGGCCGCGGGTCGCGCCGGAGAAGCGGCCGTCGGTGAGCAGGGCCACCTCCTCGCCGAGGCCCTCGCCGACGATCGCGGCCGTCACCTGGAGCATCTCCCGCATCCCGGGGCCGCCGGCCGGTCCCTCGTTGCGGATCACGATCACGTCGCCGGACTCGATCTCCTGCGCCTTGACCGCGCGGAAGCACTCCTCCTCGGACTCGAACACCCGGGCCGGGCCCGTCTGTCCGGTGCGCTCGGTGCCGGCGAGCTTCACCACGGCGCCCTCGGGCGCCAGGTTGCCGCGCAAGATCGCGAGCCCGCCCTCCGCCTTGAGCGGGTCGGAGATCGGGCGCACCACCTCCTGCCCGGCCTCCTCGACCGCAGCGGCCGCCTCTTCCCCGATCGTCCGGCCGGTGACCGTGAGCGCGTCGTCGTGGAGGATCCCGGCTTCGGAGAGACGGCTGAGGATCAGAGGCACGCCACCGGCTCGGTAGAGGTCGGTCGCGACGAAACGGCCGCCGGGCTTCAGGTCCGCGAGCAGCGGAGTCTGCTTCGAGATCCGCTCGAAGTCGTCGATTGCGAGCTCCACTCCGGCCTCGCGCGCGACGGCGAGCAGGTGCAGCACTCCGTTGGTGGAGCCGCCGGAGGCGCAGACACAGGCGATCGCGTTCTCGAGCGACTCGCGCGTGATCACCCGGCTCGGGCGCAGGTCCTCGGCGAGCACGTTCATCACCAGCTCGCCGACCTTCTCGGCGACCGTCCGCTTCTCGTCGTCCTCGGCGGGGACCATCGCGGCGCCCCCGGGGGAGATCCCGAGCGCCTCGAACGCGCAGGCCATCGTGTTCGCCGTGAACTGCCCGCCGCAGGCGCCGGCACCGGGGCTGGCGACGTCCTCGAGCGACTTCAGCTCCTCGTCGGACATCTTCCCGGCCGCGTGAGTCCCGATGGCCTCGAACAGGTCGACGATGGTCACGTCTTTGTCGTGCCAGCGGCCCGGGGCGATCGAGCCACCGTAGAGCAGCACTCCGGGAATATCGAGACGGGCGAGCGCCATGACGGCGCCGGGGATCGTCTTGTCGCAGGCGGCGAGGGTGACGATCGCGTCGAACTGGTAGCCGCGGGCCATCAGCTCGATGGAATCCGCGATCACCTCGCGCGAGACGAGCGAGGTCTTCATCCCCTTCGTCCCCATCGTGATCCCGTCGGAGATCGCGACGGTGTTGAACTCCATCGGCGTCCCGCCGGCGGCGCGCACGCCCTCCTTGATCGGCTCGGCCAGCGCCCGGAGGTGGAAGTTGCACGGCATCGCCTCGGTCCAGGTGTTGGCGATGCCGATCGTCGGACGGCTGAGGGAGTCGTCGTCGTAGCCGATCCCCTTCATGTAGGCCCGGGCCGCGGCGCGGTCCGGGCCGTCGAAGACCGCCGCCGAGCGCGGGCGCGGGAGTGAGCTCGTGTCGCCGTTCGAATCGCCCATGAGAGCAGGCAAGTCTAGGCCGCGGCGCTGAGGGCCCGGATACGGGCGATGTCGCGGCGCGCCTGCTCGGGATCCACCTGCGCCCCGGGCGGGTTGAGGTTCGAGGCCGCGATCAGCTCGCGCTCGCGCGAGCGCAGGGTCATCCAGCGCGCGAGCACGTCGTCGGCGGGCGGCAGCCGCTCACCGTCGTCGGCGAAGCGGATGCAGAACTCGGAGAGCAACTCGCCGGACGCCGTGTCGTAGGCGATGAGCGGCCGGTAGGGGTAGACGAGCCAGGCGTAATTCGGGTTTGAGCCCGCGACCGAGAGGAACCCAAGCCGCTCGTAGAGATCGAACTCCTCCGTCGAGACGACGCTTGCGAGCAGCTCCCGGGCGCGCGCCTCGGCAGCCTCCATCAGATGAGTGATTCCACGGCCTCGCGTGCGCCTGGGCACGCCTGGCCGAGCAGATCGAGGACGCAGGGAGCGTGGCGTGCCGATAGGCACGCGAGCGACTGAGGACGAAGAGATGCGAAGTGCCAGACGGGGCCAGGCGTGCGTGAAGTCGTGGAATCGCTCATCTAGCCGCCGGCGGCCTGGGGGAAGAAGATCACCCGGTCCGCATCGCGTGGCACTTCGGAGAAGTCACGGACGAGCAGGGCCTCGTTGCGGCCGGCGCTCGTCGTCGGAACAGCCGCCCACATACCGGCGTCGAGCTGACGGCGGAACTCCTCGACGAGCCGCTCCTCGTCCTCGGCCAGCTCCGGATCGCCCTCAGCGAGGAGCACGTCGCCGTAGCCTGCCTTCATCCGCACGAGCTTCATCAGGAGCGATTATCGCGCCCGATGCCGAATACGTCCACCGGTCCCGGGCCGGCGCCGATCCCGCGCAAGCCGTGGCCGACGGCATCGGCGGCGATCTCCTTCGCCCAGTGAGCGGCCTCGGGAAGCTCGAATCCGCGCGCGAGGTAGGCGCAGAGGGTCGAAGAATGCGTGCATCCGGAACCGTGCGCCGAGCCCGACGGGTAGCGCGGACCCTCGATCCGCAGCGACCCGGCAGCCTCCACGAGGACGTCGGTGCCGTGCTCGGTGTGCCCACCGGTGACGATCACCGCGTCCGGGCCGAGCGCGAGGACGGCGGCGCCGAGCTCCTCCTGGCTCGCACCCGAGGCGAGGCCGGACAGCGCTTCGGCCTCCGGTAGGTTCGGCGTCACCACCGTCGCGCGCGGCAGGATGCGTTCGATCAATGCCGCCTTCGCGTTCGGGTCGAGCAGCGCGGCGCCGCTCTCGGAGATCATCACCGGGTCCACCACGACCGGCGTTCCCGGCTCCAGCATCTCCAGGGCGTCGACGACGGCCTCGATCGTGATTTCGTCGGCGAGCATGCCGATCTTCACCCCGTCCACGCCGATGTCCTTCGCCACCGCCTCGACCTGGGCAACAATCGTCTCCGGGGGGATGGTGAACACCGCCTCGACGCCGACGGTGTTCTGCGCCGTGATCGCCGTGATCGCCGTCATCCCGTGGACGCCGCTGCGCGCGAACGCCTTCAGGTCCGCCTGAATTCCGGCGCCGCCACCCGAGTCGGATCCGGCGATTGAAAGACATGCGGGGACGGACTTCGGCACCCGTTTAGCTAATCAGGAACGGGGCGAAGGCCGGTGGGCGCGTAGGAGCCATGCTCGTCACGGCGCGCATAGCCCAGCAGCTCGAGCCGGGCGAGGGCGATCGCGGCGTCGCGCGCCTCCATGTGGCCGGCCGCGGCGAGCTTCTCCGGCGTCGAGGCACCCGCCGCCAGGAGTTCGCAGGCAGCGGCGAGATGCGGCTCGAGCGTCGGTCCGCGCCGGACCGGCCCCGTGGCGCCCACTCCGGCCAGCAGGTCGAGCACGTCATGGGCGTCGCGGACGAGCGCCGCGCCCTCCTTGATCCGCGTGTTCGTTCCCACCGCGACGCGCATGCCGACCTGGCCGGGGACGGCCGCAAGGTCACGCCCCAGCTCCATCGCTCGCTCTGCGGTGATCAGCGTCCCGGACGGATCAGCCGCCTCGACGATCACCACCACCTGAGCCAAGGCTGCCATCAGCCGGTTGCGCGCCGGGAAGCCCTCCTTGTAGACCGGGCTGCCGGGCGCCCGATCGGCGATTACGGCGCCGCGCTCGCGGATCTCCGCATGGAGCCGACGGTGACGGCCCGGGTACACGACGTCCGGCCCGCCCGCGAGAACGGCGACGGTCACGCCCTCGGCGGCGAGCGCACCGCGATGCGCCGCCGCATCGATCCCGATCGCCATTCCGCTGACTACGACGACGCCGGTGATCGCGAGATCCGCCGCGAGCTCCTCAGCCATTCGGAGGCCGTAGGCGCTTGGGCGCCGGGTGCCGACGATCGTCACCGCGCTGCGGCGCTCGAGGCCCGCCACGGCTCCACGTTTGCCGAGGCCGAACAACACCGGCCCGTTCGCCTCTCCGAGGTCGGTCAGCTGCTCGGGGTAGCCCTCGTCATCCGGACCGATGCGCCACGGCTCGGCGACGCTCACGTGCCGTCTCCACCACGAAGGGCCGAAGCTTCGACCAGGTGATCGACGCCGATCCGCTCGTGCCCATCGAGGTCAGCGAGCGTGCGGGCGACGCGCACCAGGCGGTCGTGGCCGCGTCCGTTGAAGCGGAGCGGGCCGCTGCAGAGAAACGCGCGTGCGTCCGGGGCGAGGGCGGTGCACGAGCGTGTCTCGGCAACGGTCATTTCGGCGTTGGCCCGCCCCGGACCGAGCCGGGCGGCCTGGCGCTCGCGCGCTGCGAGCACCCGGTCGCGGACGATCGCGGACGCCTCGCCGGGCTCCTCGGTGAGCGCTTCTCGCGAGGGCTGGTTGACCGTGAGCGAGAGGTCGATCCGGTCGGCGAGCGCTCCGCTCATCTTCGAGCGGTAGCTGCGGACCGACGGCTCCGCGCACTCGCAGTTCCCGGAGTCGGCGCCGCGCCCGCACGGGCACGGATTCGCGGCGATCACCAGCTGGAAGCGACACGGAAGCTCGATCGAGTGCCGAGCGCGGGCGATGAGGACCCGCCCGTCCTCGAGCGGCTGGCGGAGAGCCTCGAGGGAGTCGCGGCGGAACTCGGGGAGTTCGTCGAGGAAGAGGACGCCGCGATGGGCGAGCGAGATCTCGCCCGGACGCGGCGGGTTGCCGCCGCCGAGGAGGCCGGCCGTCGAGACCGAGTGGTGCGGGGCCCTGAAGGGGCGCACACCACACGCGAGCGGCTCGAGCGGGCGGCCGCACGCACTGGCGACCCGCATGGCCTCGACCATCTCGAACGGATCGAGAGGCGGCAGGAGCGACGGCAGACGCCGCGCGGCCATCGACTTCCCTGCGCCGGGCGGTCCGACCATGATCATGCTGTGGCCGCCGGCCGCCGCGAGCTCGAGCGCACGGGCGAGCGCCGGCTGTCCGCGGAGCTCGCTCAGGTCCGGCTGCTGGATCCGCTCGGCGGTATCGGGGCCGAGCGTGAGAGGCTCGGGCGAGCCGGGCTCGGCGTCCGTGCCGAGCGACACCAGCTGCTTCAGGTGGTCGACCGGGATCACCCGCAGGCCCCCGACCAGGGCCGCCTCCGGCGCGACGGCCCGGGGCACCACGAACGCCCGCGCCTCCGCACGCGCCGCGGCCTCGGCCATCGGCAGGATGCCGGGGACCGGGCGGATCTCGCCGTTGAGCCCGAGCTCACCGGCCAGAGCGAGCCCCTCGAGCACCGGCGCCTCGAGCTGACCCGAGTCGCCGAGGACCGCAGCCGCGATCGCGAGGTCGAAGCCCGGCCCCGCCTTGCGCAGGTCCGCCGGCGCCAGGTTCGCCGTGATCCGCTCCTGCGGGAACTTGAACCCGCTGTTCGAGAGCGCGGCCCGCACCCGTTCGCGCGACTCGCGTACCGCCGTGTCTGGAAGGCCGACGAGGGCGAAGGCTGGAAGCCCGGTCCGCACGTCGGCCTCCACGCGGACCTCCCGCGCCTCGACGCCGACGATGGAGTACGTGCGCACGGTCGCGGCCATTGGGGCGACGGTAGGTCCGCCCGGCGCGCGCGTGGCCGGCGCCCTGTGTCGGATCTGCGACCGAGTCGGCGCGATTGGCGGCACACCCGCGCGCCGGTGCGACCTACGTTCCGAGCATGCCCGACGCCCGCCAGAGGCTAGGCCGGATCGCCGAGGATCTCGTCGCCCGCCGGCTGCGCACCGAGGGCTGGCAGATCGTCGACCGCAACGCGCGGACAAACGGAGTCCACCTGCGGGGGGAGCTCGACCTGATCGGGGTCGATGGACCCGCGCTGGTGTTCGTCGAGGTCAAGGCACGCCGAGCCGGCTCGGCCGGCGGGCCGGAGAGCCCGGCCCTGGCGGTCGGGCCGCGCAAGCAGGCGAAGATCCGCGCGCTCGCGGCGGCCTGGCTACGCGAGCGCGGCTACGACGTCCCGCGGCATCGCGATCTGCGCTTCGACGTGGTGGGGCTGCGGCTGGACGGGACCGGCCGCGTGACCGAGTACGAGCACCTGCGCGGGGCGTTCTAGGCCCTCAGCCCAGCTGAAGCTGCGAGTACGCGATCGACGCGAACGAACGCCGATGGAGGTCCGACGGCCCATGCTCGATGATCGCCGCCCGGTGGCCGGGGGTCGAGTAGCCGACGTTGCCGTCGAATCCGAATACCGGGTAGGCGTCGGCGATTCTGTGCATGTAGCGGTCGCGGGTCACCTTCGCGATCACCGAGGCGGCGGCGATCGCGGCGCTCTTGGCGTCGCCGTCGATGACCGGCCGGTGCTCGACGCAGCACCGCTGCCCGAGCGGGAAGCCGTCCGTGAGGCAGACCACGTCCGGAACTCCGCGCGCGACGCGTTCGAGGCTCCGCCCCAGTGCGTTCAGGTTGGTGACGTGGAGCCCGCGCGAATCGATCCCGCGCACGCAGCGGATCGTTACCGCGGAGCGGGCGACGGCGCGGATGACGCAGGGGTAGAGCTGCTCGCGCTCCTCGGGGCTCCGCTGCTTCGAGTCGTCGAGCATCCCGAGCGCTCGCCGGTCGCGCATGCTGAGCCGCTCGTAGTCGATGAGGACCGCCGCGGCAACGAGCGGGCCCGCGAGCGACCCGCGGCCGGCCTCGTCCGCCCCGGCAACGAACCGCGCGCCGAGCTCACGATCGAACTTGAACAGCCTCGCGGCCTTGCGCCGACGGCGAGCGAGCGCCTTCTTGCCGGGCCCGCGCTTGACGGGCCGCTCGTCCTCGTTGTCGATCCTCGGCGACGCTTCCACAGGCCGGATGATGCACAACGGCCCGGGCGGTTCGATCCGTCGCGGCCGCAAAGTGCGGAAGTTGACCCCTGACCCGGCCGCCCCCGGAGGCGGAGCCGAGGAGGCGGGCGGAACGTTTGTGTGTCTTTTTAGAAGAGGCCGATCTGGTCCGGCGGCCAGTAGGTGAAGAACGCCTTGCCGATCATCCAGTCGCGCGGCACCGGGCCCCAGTAGCGGCTGTCGTCGCTCGAGCCCCGGTTGTCGCCCATCATGAAGTAGTGGTCCTCGGGGATCGTGATCTCCTCGGGGTAATCGCAGCTCGGGCACTTGCGGATCGTCCAGTCCGACTGGTCGACCGGCTCGCCATTGACGATCGGGTCGCCGTTCTCGATGCGCAGCGTATCCCCGGGGCCCGCGACCACGCGCTTGATGAAGTTCTCCTCCGCCATCTCGTCGACCGGTTGCGGGCAGGCCTCGTTGCCGCTGACCTCGACGCCGCAGTCGTTACGCCCCGAGATGGCGCCGACCGGCGGGTGGAAGACGACGATGTCGCCGATGTCGGGATCGCCCCCGAGCCGGAAGGAGAAGCGGTTGACGAGGACCCGCTGGCCGACCTCCAGCGTCGGCACCATCGACGGCGAGGGGATCTGGTACGGCTTGACGATGAAGGCCTGAATCCCGAGCGCGAGACCGATCGCCAGAGCGACGATCACGACCAGCTCGATGAAGGCTCCGCGGCCGGTGGTCGGCTTAGGAATCATCCGCAGACTCGGACGTTCCGCCCGCCTCCTCGGCTTCGCCTCCGGGGGCGGCCGGGTCAGCGTTAGGGACGGCCTCGTCTGCCTCGGATTCGTCTGCGGTCTGCGCCTCGGCCTCGGGCTCCTCCGTCGGTGCGTCGCCCTCCGCCTCGGGCTCCTCGGGGGTCTCGGCCGGATCGACTTCCTCCTGGGTCACGCCCTCGGAGTCGACCGCCGCCGGTTCTTCCTCAGTGGCGAGGACGAGATCGTCCTCGATCCCCCAGCGTCGCTCGGCGACCCGGGCGCGCTTGCCGACGCGTCCGCGCAGGTAGTAGAGCTTCGCCCGGCGGACGTCGCCACGGGCGACGACCTCGAGCCGCTCGACCTTCGGCGAGTGCACCGGGAACGTCCGCTCGACGCCGACCCCGAAAGACTGCTTACGGACGCTGAAGGTCTCGCGCGCGCCCGATCCCCGGCGAGCGATGACGATGCCCTCGAAGACCTGGGTGCGACGGCGTGTCCCCTCGATCACCTGGAAGTGGACTCGTACGCGATCGCCCGGCTCGAAACGCGCCACCTTCTTCAGCTGACGCTGCTCGATGCTCTGGATGATCGTGCTCATGTGAGGGAGTCCTGATGGGTCGGTGTCCGGATGGGACGTAGAAAAGCGGGCGCCGTTCGCAGATCGAAACGATCGCGGGGCCCGCCGGGCAGAAGATAGTAGACAACTCCTCTCTAAAGCGGACGAAAACGCCGCTCGCAGGCCGAAACACTACGCCCGCTTTCGGCTCTCCCCCAGCCTCCACTCGCGGACGGCGGCGTGGTCGCCGGAGAGGAGGACATCGGGTACCTCCCAGCCGCGATAAGTCGCCGGCCGGGTGTAGTGCGGGTACTCGGGCGCCCCGTCGAGCGCCTCCGAGAACGACTCCTCGAGCGCGCTGTCTGCGTGGCCGAGCGAGCCGGGGAGCTTTCGCAGCACTGTGTCGGCGACGACCATCGCCGCCAGCTCGCCGCCGGCGAGGACGTACGGCCCGACCGAGATCGCGTCGTCGGCGAGGTGGTCGCGGACGCGCTCATCGACGCCCTCATAGCGCCCGCAGAGGAGCGCCAGGTGCGGCGTTTCGGCGAGCTCGGTCGCGAGCGCGTCGTCGAGCTGGCGTCCGGAGGGCGCGAGCAGGATCACGCGGGCCGAGTGCGGCCCGTCGCCGTAGGCCGCTCGCAGGGCGGCGTCCACGACGTCCACCCGCAGGACCATCCCGGCGCCGCCGCCGTAGGGCGAGTCGTCGACCTGTCCTCCGCTCAGCTGGGTCGAGTCGCGGTAGTTGAAGAAGGAGAGCTCGGAGCCGTGCTCGACGGCGTTACGGACGTGGCGCTGTCCGGAGAACCACTCGAACCACTCCGGGAACAGGGTGAAGAAATCGATTCGCAGCGTTAGTCCTCAACGATTTCGACCATCACGCGGACACCCTCGACGGTGGCCGCGGCCTTGGCGAGGGTGCGAATCGCGTTCGCGACTCGGCCTTCCCGGCCGATCACCCGGCCGAGGTCCTCGTCGGCGACGTGGACCTCGAGAACGATGCCCTCGGAGCCCTCGTCGATCTCCTCGACGCGGACGGCGTCGGGATCGGCGACCAGCGCCCGCACGAGGAACTCGACCAGATCACGCATTCGACGTATCTCTACCGCACCCGGCGCTAAAAGCGCGGCCGGGCGTCGGCGTCAGGTCCCCGTGGCCTCGATGCCCTTTGTCCGCAACAGCGTCGCGACGGTGGCGGAAGGCTGCGCTCCGTGCTCGAGCCAGTGCTTGGCCCGGTCCTCGTCGATGACGATGACCGAGGGCTCCGTCTGCGGGTTGTAGTGGCCGATCGTCTCGATCGTCCGACCGTCGCGCGGGGAGCGCTTGTCGGCGACGACGATGCGCCACTGGGGGTTCTTCTTCGAACCCATCCTTCTGAGTCTGATTCGTACAGCCATCTGAAGCGCAGCAGGTTACACACCTACCCCGGCACGCCCGCGGGCGAAGCCGAGGACGTGGCGAGGATTGGTTCTACCGCATGCCCTTCATCAGTTGGGCGGGGTCGGGCATCTTGCCCTTCGCCAGCTGGCTCATCATCTTGCGCATCTGGGCGAACTGCTTTACGAGCTGGTTCACGGCCTGGACGGTCGTCCCCGAGCCGTGCGCGATCCGCTTGCGCCGCGATCCGTCGATGATCGTCGGGTTGGCGCGCTCCGCCGGGGTCATCGACAGGATGATCGCCTCGAGCCGGTCCAGCTCGCGCTCGTCCATGTTCACCGAGCGGATCTGCTTCATCGTCTTCCCCATCCCGGGCATCATCCCGAGCACGTTCTGAAGCGGGCCCATCTTGCGGACCTGCTTCATCTGATCGAGGAAGTCGTCGAGTGTGAACTCCTGCTTGCGGATCTTGCGCTCGAGCTCCGCCGCCTGGTCCGCGTCGGAGACCGATTCCGCCTTCTCGATCAGCGAGAGCACGTCGCCCATGCCGAGGATCCGGCTCGCCATCCGCTCCGGGTGGAAGCGCTCGAGCTGCTCGATCCGCTCCCCTGTCGACGCGTACATGATCGGCTTCCCGGTCACGGCGCGAACGGAGAGCGCGGCGCCACCACGGGCGTCGCCGTCGAGCTTCGTCAGCACGACGCCGTCGAAATCGACCGTCTCGGCGAAGCTCTCGGCGACGTTGACGGCGTCTTGACCCGTCATCGCGTCGAGGACGAGGAGGATGTTGTGCGGCTTCGTCCGCTTGCGGATCGCCGCGAGCTGTCCCATGAGCTCCTCGTCGACGTGGAGGCGTCCGGCGGTGTCCACGATGAGCACGTCGAGGCTCGCCGAGCGCGCCTGGCCGAGCGCCCACTCGGCGATGTCGACGGGGTCGCGATCGGTGCCCTGCTCGAAGACGGTCGCGCCGGAGCGCTTGCCCATCGTCACCAGCTGCTCGACCGCTGCCGGACGCTGGGTGTCGCAGGCCGCGAGTCCGACCGACTTGCCCTGATCGCCGAGTTGCTTGGCGAGCTTCGCGCAGGCGGTCGTCTTACCCGAG
This sequence comes from uncultured Solirubrobacterales bacterium, assembly GCA_963797995.1. Classification (GTDB taxonomy): domain Bacteria; phylum Actinomycetota; class Thermoleophilia; order Solirubrobacterales; family 70-9; genus WHSW01. The sequence continues at coordinate 239,989 of CAWCRP010000006.1, read as the reverse complement.
CCCTGAAGCCCGGCCATCAGGATCACCGTCGTGCCGGAGGATGCGAAGGCGAGATCGCGGCTCGCGCCGCCCATGAGCGCGCCGAGCTCCTCGTTGACGATCTTCACGACCTGTTGCCCGGGGTCGAGCGACTCGAGCACGCCGGCGCCGAGGCAGCGCTCCTTCACCTGGGCGGTGAACGACTTGACCACCTTGAAATTGACGTCCGCCTCCAGCAGGGCGAGGCGGATCTGGCGCATCGCAGCGTCGACGTCGGCCTCGGTCAGCTTCCCGCGCGAGCGCAGGTCGCCGAGGGTGGACTGGAGGCTGTCCGAGAGCTGGTCGAACATCGGACGGACCAGCTTAGAGCCGCACGGCGCTCAGCCGGCGATCTCGCGCAGCCGCGGGACGGCTTCCTCGCCGAGCAGGCGGATAAATCCGAGGGGGTCGTCGTCGGGGACGCTGACGAGGAGGGTCTCGAATCCGAGCTCGCCGGCGCGCGCGAGCTGATCGACCCAGGTGCCGGCGTCTCCCGACAGCTCCGTCAGGTTGGCCGCGCGCCTGACCTCGGCAGGATCACGCCCGGCGGCCCGGGCACCCTCGTCGACCTTCGCCTGCATCGCGGGAACGTCCTCGGCACTCAGGTAGTGGTCGCCGAGGCTCGGCAGCCACGCGTCACCGAGCCGCCCGGTGAGTCGCAGCATCCGCGGCCCGTAGGCGCCAATCCAGAGGCCGATCTCATGCGCGGGAGCGGGCCCGGGCTTCGCGCCTTTCGCTCGGTAGTGCTCGCCGTCGTGGCGCAGCGATCCGTCGGCAGCCCAGAAGTCGCGGATGATCGGGATGGCCTCCTCGAGGGCATCGACCGATTCCTTCGGCGTGCGCCGCGGCCCACCCATCGCCTCGACCGCATCCCAGAACGTGCCGGCTCCGATTCCGATCTCGACTCGGCCTCCGCTGAGTAGATCGAGGGTCGCGGCGGACTTGGCGAGCACCGTCGGAAGGCGCAGCGGGAGGTTGACGACGTCCGTGAGCAACCGGACCGCGCGCGTCTGCGCCGCGACGAAGGAGAGAAACGTCCACGTGTCCAGGTGCCGGCGCTGGTACGGGTGATCCTGGACGGCGACGTAGTCGAGACCGACCTCGTCGGCTGTGACCGCCTGGCGGAGGGTCAGCTGCGGATCCTCGGCTGCGGGTACGAGAAAGATTCCTACCTCGGGCACGGCTACTCGCCGACGAGCGCGGATGCGAACTCTCGAGCGTCGAAGGGGCGCAGGTCCTCGATCGACTCACCGACCCCGATGAGCTTGACCGGCAGGCCGAGGTCCTTGGCGATCGCGAGCGCGATCCCGCCCTTCGCCGTCCCGTCGAGCTTCGTCAGCACGACCCCGGAGAGCTCGACGGCCTCCGAGAACGCCTTTGCCTGACGAAGGCCGTTCTGGCCCGTGGTCGCGTCGATCACGATCAGCGTCTCGTGCGGGGCGCCCTCGACCCGCTTCGAAACCACACGGTTCATCTTCGCCAGTTCCTCCATCAGGTTGCCATGGGTGTGCAGGCGGCCGGCGGTGTCCGCGATGACGACGTCCGCCCCGCGCGCCTCGGCGGCGGCAACCGCGTCGAAGACGACGGCACCGGGATCGCCGCCAGGGTTGCCGCGGACGATCTCGACGCCGGCCCTGTCGGCCCAGGTCTCGAGCTGTTCGATCGCGGCCGCCCGATAAGTGTCGGCCGCCGCGACGATCACCTCGAGGCCGAAGCGCTCCTTGAGCACCGACGCGAGCTTGCCGATCGTCGTCGTCTTCCCGGTTCCGTTGACGCCGACGACCATGATCACCGCCGGCTTCGCGCTCAGATCGAGCCGCGGCGGCTCGCTCGCCGCCAGCTCGGCGAGCAGCTCGACCAGGCGAGCCCGTGCCGCATCAGGGTCGGTGATCTTCCCGGCCTCGACCTCGCCCTCGAGCCGTGAGACCACGTCGGCGGTCGCGGCGGCGCCGACGTCGGCGAGGATCAGCGCCTCCTCGAGCCGCTCCCAGGTCTCCTCGTCGAGCCGCTCGAAGAGGCTCGCCGAGAGCTCCGCGGTGAGCGCCTGGCGGCTCTTTGAAAGCCGCTCACGCAGACGTGCAAATGGGCGACGTTTGCCTTGATCATCCGCGCCCTCGGCTGACCCGTCCGCCCCCGCAGGCGAAGCCGAGGAGCCGGACGGAACGTTTATCAGCTCTTCCCAGTCCATCGGCCTGGGCAGGCTAGCTATGCGGCCTCGGCCGCCTCTTCCTCGCCAAGAGCCGGTTGCTCCGCCTCGAAGCGCCGCGAGACGACCTTCGTCACGCCGCCGCGTCCCATCGAGACGCCGTAGAGGACCTCAGCAGCATCCATGGTCCGCTTTTGGTGGGTGACGATGATGAACTGGGCGCGGTCGGAGAAGCGGTTGACGAGCTGCAGGAAGCGGTCGATGTTGGCGTCGTCGAGCGCCGCCTCGACCTCGTCGAGGATGTAGAAGGGCGAGGGCCGGGCGAGGAAGACGGAGAAGACGAAGGCGAGCGCCACGAGCGCCTTCTCGCCACCGGAGAGGAGCGAGAGACGGCGCGTAGCCTTGCCCGCGGGCGTGACCTCGATCTCGACCCCCTGGGTCTGCATACCGAACGTTCCGTCCGCCTCCTCGGCTTCGCCTCCGGGGGCGGACGGGTCAGTCGTCGATACCGATTCGTCCGACTCCGCGAGCGAGCCGCCCCCCAGTACCCGCTTCGGGCCGCGATCGTCGTCGACGAGCCGCAGGCGGCCGCGGCCGCCTGGGAAGAGGTGCTCCACGAGCTCCTCGAAGTTCTTCTGCGTCGCCTCGAAGGTTTCCTCGAAGGCCGAGTGGATCTTGCGATCCGTTTCCTTGATCAGCGTTGCCAGCTCCGCGAGCGCCGTCTCCAGATCGGTGCGCTGGGCCTCGAGATCCTCGACGTGGGCGAGCGCCTCCTTGTACTCCGCCTCCGCGAGCGGGTTCACCGGGCCGAGCTGCTCGCGGCGGCGGGCGAGGCGCTCGAGCTTCGCCTCGATGTCCGTGCGCTCCTCCGTGTCGAGCGGCTCCTCGGCGACCGGGATCTCGTGCCCGAGGGTCGCGGCGGCCTTCGCGAGCTCATCCGCGGCGTCCGTGCGCCGATCCTCCAGATGGGCGACGCTCACCTGGGCCTCCGTCACGAGGTCGCCGGCCGCGCGCAGCTTCGCCTGGATCTCGGCGTCCGCGCGGGCGCAGGCGCGAAGCGCCTCGGTGACATCGTCGGTGTCCCCGCCGACCATCCGTCCCTCGAGCTCCCGGGCCCGGTCGCCGGTCGCGTCGCGTGCGTCGGCGGCCGCCTCGCAAAGCTCCGCGAGCGCGGCCAGGATCGCGGCCTCGCGGTCGATTCGCGTCGCCAGCGAGTCCTGCTTGCCCGCGCCCAGCATGTCCTCGACCCGGCGGGCCATCCGCGCAGCGTGCTCGGACGATTCGCGGACGAGCGCCAGTGCGGCGGCGCGCTTCGTCGCGGCGCCCGGCTCCCGCGCGCCGTCCAGCGCCTCGGACGCCTTCGCCAGCGACTCGCCGATCCGCTCGAGGCCGGCGGCGACCGGATCGTCGCCGTCCCCGGCGCCGGTCGCGCTCGCGAGCTCCTCGGCGAGCGCGCCGAGGGTTGCGCTGCGACGCTCGACAGCCGCAGCGAGCTCCGTCCGTCGCGCCGCGAGCGCCTCGGCGCGGACGCTTAGGCGCTCGTTGGCGCCGCGGACGGCGGTGAGCCGCCCCCACGATTCCGTCCGCTCCCGGTCGCGGGCGGCGAGCTTCTCCTCGATCGCGCTGCGGCGCTCGTTGAGCGCCGCGAGCTCGGCGTCGAGCTTCGCCCGTGCCTCGCGCGCCTTCGTGGCCTTCGTCTGCGCGGCGGCGAGCTCGCCCTCGTGGCCGAGGAGCTCCGCGGCGAGCAGCCGGGCGCGCAGTTCGGCCGAGTCGCGCTCGAGGCGCGCGTGGATGTCCGCGGCCTGTGCCTGGCGCTTCAGCGGGCGCAGCCGGGAACGTGCCTCGCGCTCGACGTCGAGCGCCCGGTCGAGGTTGTCCTGGGTGCGCTCGAGCTTCAGCTGCGCGCGGCGGCGGCGCTTTCGATGCTTCCCAAGTCCGGCGGCCTCCTCGACCAGGAGGCGGCGTTCGCGCGGCGCCGAGAGCACGATCTCCTCGACCCGGCCCTGACTGATGACCGAGTGCATCTCCCGGCCGAGGTTGGCGTCGGAGAGGGTCTCCACCACATCGGCGAGCCGGGCGCGAGCCCCGTTCAGCCGGTAGCCGGCGTCTCCCCCGCGCTCGAGCCGACGCGTGACCGCGATCTCGGACCATTCGCCGCCCTCGCCGCCGTCGTTGTCCAGGACGACTTCCACCTCGGCATACCGCGACGGGCCGATCCCCTCCCCGCCCGCGTAGATCATGTCCTGCATCGACTGGCCGCGGACGCTCAACGGGCTCTGCTCGCCGAGCGCCCAGAGGACAGCGTCGGTGACGTTCGACTTACCGCAGCCGTTCGGCCCGACGATCACGCTGACGCCGGGTGAGAAGACGAGCTTGGTCCTCTCGGGGAAGGACTTGAAGCCCTTGATCGTGATCGAACTCAGGTGCATTTGGGCATGCGACTTGTCGTGAACGGTCCGCGCAGGTCCGGTAAGCCTCGCGACGGAGTCGGACGACACTTTCGGCCTTCTGGCGCGCTCCTACACGCCGAGGGACGTGAGCGCCTCCTCGGCCGCCGACTGCTCGGCTGCCTTCTTGCTGCGGCCCTCGCCGTGGCCGAGAACCTCGCCGTCGACGCTCGCCGCGACCTCGAAGAAGCGGTCGTGCGGCGGGCCGGACTCCGCGGTCACCTCATATTTTACGCGGGACCCGTTGCGGGCCAGGCGCTCCTGCAGGGCCGACTTGAAGTCGAGCAGGCGCTCCGAGGCGATCTCGAGCTCGGAGGCGAACGCGGCAACCGTGGCCGCGGCGGTGATCTCGAAGCCGTGATGGAGGTAGCAGGCGCCGATCACCGCCTCGCAGACGGAGGCGAGCGCGCGCTCGGAGGAGAGCAGGGCCTCGACGTCGATGCCGCCCTCGAGCTCGCTCGGCATCGCCTCCGCGAGCAGGTCGGGCACGCCGAGCGCGATCGAGATCTCGGCACAGGCGCGGCCGCTGACCGCCTGTCCGTGCATCTTCGTCAGCCGGCCGATGTCGGCGCTGGGGTACCGGCGGAAGAGGTGCTCGGCGAGCGCGAGGCCGAGGATGCTGTCGCCGAGGAAGGCCAGTCGCCCATAGGAGTCGGACCGCTTCTCGACCCAGGAGGAGTGGGTCAGCGCCCGGAAGCGAAGATCCGGGGGGAGGCCGTCGAGCAGCGCACGCAGCGGCCGCGGTCCCGCCGGGACAGCCTTCGAGCGACTCCCCCTCGCGAGCCTCCGTATTCCGCGTGCCATCTAACCGTGCCCGTCTCCCAGAGCTACGCGGCAATCCGCCCGACGACGAAGTCGACGGCATCGCCGACGGTCTTGATTCTCGACGCCTCCTCCTCGGAGACGGAGATCCCGTAGGTGTCCTCGAGCTCCATCACGAGCTCGTATAGGTCGAGCGAGTCGGCATCGAGGTCGTCGCGAAAGCTGGTCGCGTCGTCGATCTTCTCGGCGCTCACCTGAAGCTCCGCGGAGAGGTGCTCCCGCACCTTCGCCATCACCTGGTCGCGATCGAGGCTCATTCGGGGATCTTCTCATCCTCGCCGCGATGGGGTCCGGAGGCGGCGAGCAGCTCGGTCATCTTCGCCACCGCGTCCTGGTCCACCGCGCGTGCGGCGAGGCGGACGGCGTTGGCGATCCCGTCGGGCCCGGAACTGCCGTGGCCGACGACGGCGACGCCCCGAAGTCCCAGCAGGATCGCCCCACCCGTCCGATCGGGGTCCATGCGGCGGCGAAGGCCGCCGAGCGCCGGGCGGAGGAGAAGGCCTCCTGCCGCCGCGATCGGTCCCGACCGGGCGGCGTCGCCGACTGCGCCGGCAACCGCCTTCGCCGTCCCCTCGATCGTCTTCAGGGCGACGTTGCCGGTGAAGCCATCGGTGACGATCACGTCGGCGGCGCCGCTGAGCAGATCGCGGCCCTCGACGTTGCCGCGGAAGTCGATCCCGGCGTCCGCGTTGGCGGCGAGGGTCCCATGGGCCTCGACCACCTCGGGTGTCCCCTTCTTCGGCTCCTCGCCAACCGAGAGCAATGCGACGCGAGGTCGCTCGACGCCGAGGACGGCGCGGCTGAACGCGGCGCCGAGGTAGGCGAACTGGACGAGGTCCTGCGGGCGCACCTCACTGTTCGCGCCGACGTCGAGCAGGAGCACGGGCGGGATCTCGCTCCCGGGAACGAGGAGCTCGAGCGCAAGCGCCGGCCGCCGGACGCCCCGAATCCGCTTGAGCGCGAAGAGCGCCGCCGTCATCGTCGCCCCGGTCGGCCCCGCGCTCGCGAGCGCGTCCGAATCGCCCTCGGCGACATCGCGTGCGGCGCGAACGATCGAGGCCTCGGACTTGCCGCGAACCGCCTTCACCGGCTCCTCCTCATTGGTGATCGCGTCGGCGGCCTCGATCACCTCGACCCCGTCGAGACCCTCGAGCTCGCCCAGGTCGCCCGGGTCGCCGAAGACGCGCAGGGCGATCCCGTCGGCGGCGGCAGCGCGGGCGCCGGCGACGATCACGTCGGCGCCGCCGTCGGCCCCCCGGCCGTCGAGGGCGATCGTCGTCATCGAGTCCGTGGCTTGGCTAGGCGCCGGCGCCGGAGCCGGTGCCGGCGTCGTCCTCGGCGATCTCGTGCGAGATCACCTCGCGCCCCGCGTAGGTGCCACAGACGGGGCAGACGCGGTGGGGCAGGCGAGGGCTGTGGCAGCGCGGGCACTCGTTGAGGCGCGGCGTGGCCGCCTTGTGGTTCGCACGACGCTTGTCGCGGCGCGTGCGGGACTGTCTCTTCTTCGGGACGGCCATGAGGCCGAGCATGGTAGCGACGGAAGACGAACACGCGATCTTTCAGCAAGCCCGCGCACGCCCGGACGCGGGAGCAGCATGAAAAGTCCGCGGCGTAGCCGCGGACCATTGATTCAAGGCGGGAGCGGAGGACGTGGCGCGGAATTATTCATTGAAGCTCCCGCAGCTTCGCCCACCTCGGATCCGGCTCCTTCGGGTGGTCGTGCGCTCCGGGGGCCGCGTCGTTCCGCGACTCGCCGCACACCGGGCAGAGGCCCGCGCAGTCGGGACGGCACAGGATCTTCGCCGGAAGGGCGAGCGTGAGCGCGTCTCGCGCCCAGGCGCCGAGATCGAGGTCGCCCTCGTCCACGTAGGGACTGAGCAGGTCCTCGTCGCGGGAGAGCGGCTGGTCGACCTCGCGGGCGTCGACCGGGACCGTCATCGCCGCCGGCTCGAGGCAGCGGAAGCATGGGCCGCGGACCTCACCCTCGAAGCGCAGGCGAAGCGCGAAGCCGGCCGCCGTTCGAGAAACGTCGAGGCGCGCCGCAACGGGCCCGTCCCCGACCGCGAGCTCGACGCCCCCGACCGTCGGCGCGTCGGGGATGACCGAGACGTCGGCCCGCTTGCCCTCGCCCGGGCTCAGGTTGAGGCCGGCGAGCTCGATCGTCTGTCGTCTGTCGCGCGCCGAATCGCTCATCATGTTCCGCCGCGGGTCCGCGGGGGCCCGAAATCACGATAGCGAGAGGACCGCGTGGAGGCTGATTTTCGATGGGATCCCGAGACCTACCTGGAGATGGTCGTCGGCGAGATCCCGCGTTACGAGGAGCTGCAGGAGCACACGCTCGCGGCGATCCCGTTCGAGCCGAAGCGGGTGCTCGAGCTGGGCTTCGGAACCGCCGAGACGACCCGGCGGCTCTGGGAGCGCTTTCCGGAAGCCCGGATCACCGGGGTCGACTCGAGCCCGGAGATGGTGTTCAAGGCCCGTGAGCTCGGCTGGGAGGAGATGCGCCTCGGCCGCATGGAGGACCCACTCCCCGACGGTCCCTGGGATCTGGTGATCGCGGTCCTCTCCGTCCACCACCTCGACGCGTCCCAGAAGCAGCAGCTGTTTCGACGCGTTCGCGAGCAGTCGCGCTCGCTCGTGATCGGCGACCTCGTGCTCGTCCCACCGGAGCAGCAGGTCGCACCTCCCCACCCGGAGTTCGACAAGCCCTCACCGGCTGCCGACCAGGCTGAGTGGGCCGGCGGTGAGGTCGTCTGGGAGGGCGACGACCTCGCCGTGATCCGCGCCGTCTACGACTGAGCGCCGTCGTAGCCCGGGCGGGCGACGGCGAGCTTGCGGGAGACGTGCTCGCGCAGCCTCCCGATCACCGCCTCGAGGCCGTCGTCGAGCTCCCCGCGCGGATCGACCTCGCCAGCTCGGCCGCGGAGGCGCGCGCCGCCGCCTCGGCTTCCTCGGGCGGCGGATCGTCTACCGCGCCGTTACCGACCAACTCGCGGAAGAGCCGCGCGTCTGCGAGCGCCGGCTCGCTCCCGGCCCGCAGCTCGCGAGCGACGACGGCGCAGACGTTTGCGGCGACGAGGATCTGAAAGCGCCGCTCCCGCGGCACCCACTCGCGAACCTGCGAGAACAGCATCCCGGCGAGAGCGTCGAGGAGCTCGGGGGCGGTCGGACGATCCTGCATTACGGAACACCGCCTGCCGGCTGCTCGGCTTCGCCTCCGCTGCCGTCAGGGTCCGCCCCAGGACGGACAAGCTGCAACAGGTCCCACTCCGGCTCGCAGATGCGGCGTCCCAGCGACGCGAGCTCGAGGCTCGGCCGGTCGCCGAGCGAGGTGGTCGTGGGCCTGGCGGGCGCAGATGATCGCCCACTTGACGTTCCCGAAGGCCTCCCACCAGCGCAGCCGCTCGGCGTCCGGGCGCGCGCCCCCGGCCGCCTCGTAGGCGGCGAGAAACGGCTCGAGCCCGCCGATGCCGGCCACCGGGAGCGTGTCATTTCCGAAACGCCACGAGCGGATGCAGAGCCAACCGATGTCCTCGGCCGGGTCGCCGGCGTGGCAGAGCTCCCAATCGATCACGGCGGCGAGCCCGTGCTCGTCGACGATGAAGTTCCCGAGGCGGTAGTCGCCATGGACGAGCGTGATCCGCTCCGGCGGCGGCGGCGGATTGAGGCGGAGCCAGCGCAGCCCGGCCTCGACCGCGGGCAGCGGCTCGCCGACCTCGTCGAGGGCGCGCTCCCAGAACTCGCACGACTCGAGCGCCGGATCACCGGCGCCCCCGGCGAGGCCGTCGATCGTCGCCGGATCGACCGTGTGCACCTGCGCCAGCGCGGAGCCGAGCTGGGCCGGTAGCCGCTCGCGCGCGGTGGCGTACTCGTCGCGGCGCAGGACCCGCGGCGCCAGCGACGTCCCGGGCACGTGATCCATCAGGTATCCGGCGCCGGCCCCGAGCCGGCCGCCCGGCTCCTCGTAGGCCAGCGGGAGCGCGATCGGAACGCCCGCGAGGTCCGCGGCCTCGACCACGCGCCGCTCGAGCTCGAGCGTCGTCAGCGACATGCCTGCGGCGGGCTCCCGGCGGACGACGAAGCGGGGTTCGCCACCGGCGAGGGCAATGAAGGTCTCGCGTGAGGCCCCGCCCTCGACCGGGCGCAGCTCGAGCTCGCCGGGATCCTCATCCGTGGCCGCACGCGCGAGCTCGCGGACGGCGGCGGGGTCCGGCGGTTCGGCGCCCTCGGTCGTCACGCGTCCGGGGCGGGAACGGCTACTGGACCTCGACCGGCTCTTCCTCTTCGCGGCCGGCGAGGCGGTCACGGCCTCGCTGCACGGCGGAGAGGAACTTCTCGAGGTTGACCTCGAGGGTCGAGAGGATCTCGTCGGCGTAGTCCTCGGCGCCGAGGCGGATCTGGCGCTCGGTCTCGCGAGCGTCCTCGATGATCTCCTCGGCTGCGCGCTCGGCCTGCTTGTAGACCTCCTCGTCGGAGATCAGGCGGGCCTGCTGGTCGCGGGCCTCCTTGACCACGCGCTCTGCCTCGCGCTTGGCCTCGGCGAGCATCTCCTGGCGCTCCTTGACGATCCAGCGCGCCTGCTTGATCTCCTCGGGGATCGTGGCGCGCATCTGGTCGAGGAGGTCGTAGATCTCCTCGCGATCGACGCGAACCTGATCCGTGAGCGGCACCGGCCGCGCGTTGTGGATCAGGTCGTCGAGCTTGTCTATTAGTACGAGAACGTCCATAAAAGCTGGGGGAAGCTTACGGGGCCTTTCACAGGGGGGCCGGTTCGGCGGTCATTTCGCCATGTTCTTGCAACCTCCTGCCCATGCGACGCCTGACCCGAGCTCCGTCAGCTGACCAGAAAATGGCGGACGCGAAGCGGAGCACATTTTCGGAATGGTCGATACTCCGAGAAGGGGGACGGAACGTTCGGAATTTTCACTCCTCCCGCGTTGCCCTTTCCTTGAGCGCCTCGGCCACCGGTGCCGGGACGAGGTCGGCGACGTCGCCGCCGAACGTCGCCATCTCCTTGACGCCGGTCGAGCGCAGGAAGCTGTAGTCCGGCGACGCGAAGAGGTAGACCGACTCGAGCTCGGGGGCGAGCTTGCGATTGAGCTGGTTCATCTCGAGCTCGTACTCGAAGTCGGAGATCGCCCGGATGCCCTTGACGAGCGCGGTCGCGCCGCGGTCCCGGGCGAAGTCGACGAGGAGGTTCGTGAAGATCTCGATCTCGACATTGGCGAGGTCGGCGGTCGCATCGATGAGGAACTGCGCGCGCTCCTCCGGGGTGAACATGGTCTTCGACTTGCGGATGCCCTGGCCGACGACGGCCACGACGACCTTGTCGAAGACACGCGAGGCGCGTCCGATGATGTCGAGGTGCCCGTTGGTGACCGGGTCGTAGCTACCCGGGCAGACCGCGATCTTTTCGTTCTCAGCCATCACTTCGAGTAGATGCGGATCAGCGCCTCGCCGATCTCGCGCTCCGCGGTGAGCGGCAGATCGATCGCGAGCGGGCGCCGCGCGGAGCTCTCGACCACGAGGCGGCCGAAGCGCGGCAGGAGCGGGGGCAGCAGCTGTGCGAGTTCGGGCTCAAGCGGGTCGGCGAGTCTATAGGGCGGGTCGCAGAGGACGAGCCCGAAGCGCTCCTTGCGCTCCACCGCGCGCTCGAGATAGCGGATCGCATCACCGCGGATCACCTCACAGCGGCGCTCGAGTCCGAGCTCGGCGATGTTGCGGTTCGCGAGGGCCGGCGCCTTGTCGACGAGCACCGCCGAATCGGCGTCGCGCGACAGCGCCTCGATCGCGAGCGCCCCGGAACCGGCGAAGAGATCGAGGACGCTGAGGTCGGAGATGTCGCCGAGGATCGCGAAAAGCGTCTCGCGTGCGCGGTCCGAGGTCGGGCGGACGTCCTTCGTCCCCTTCTTCGGCGGGATCAGCTTGCGGCTGGCCAACCGGCCTCCGGTGACCCTCACGCGGCGATGCTTTCCACCCGCTCATCTCCGAAACGCATGCGGGCTGCGTCCAGGAGCGGGCCGAGCTCCGGGGCGTCCAGCGTCCCGTGCTCCTCGAGCAGGCGCTGGATCTCTCCGCGGGCCGCGGCGAGGAGCGCGGCGTCGTCCGGGAGCATGGCGGCGCGGTAACGGGGCAACCCGTGCTGGCGGGTGCCGAGGATCTCACCCTCCCCGCGGAGCGTCAGGTCCACCTCCGCGAGCTCGAACCCGTCGCGGCTCGCGGCAATCGCCTTCATCCGCCGCCGGGCGAGCTCGGAGTCCGGGTCCGAGAAGAGAATGCACTGCGACTCGTGCTCGCCGCGCCCGACCCGGCCGCGGAGCTGATGGAGCTGGGAGAGGCCGTAGCGCTCCGCCCCCTCGATCAGCATCACCGTCGCGTTGGCGACGTCGATGCCGACCTCGATCACCGTCGTCGCGACGAGCACGTCCGTCTCCCCCGCCGCGAACGCCTCCATCGCCGTTGCCTTGTCCCGCGAGGGCATCTGCCCGTGCAGGAGCCCGACCCGGAAGTCGGCGAACTCCCCTCGGGCGAGCCGCTCCGCCTCGACGCTCGCCGCCTTCGCCTGCATCTGCTCGGAGTCGGCGACGAGCGGGCAGACGACGTAGGCCTGCCTGCCCTCGCGCAGGCGCTCGCGGATGAACTCGTAGGCGCCTTTGCGCTTCTCCTCGCCGACCACCCATGTCTTGACCGGCCGCCGGCCACGCGGGAGCTCGGCGATCGTCGTCGTGTCGAGATCGCCGTAGGCGGTCATCGAGAGCGTCCGCGGGATCGGGGTCGCGGTCATGTGGAGCGTGTGCGGAGCCGCGTCGCCCGGGCCCTTGCGGTCGAGCGCCGCGCGCTGGCTGACGCCGAAGCGGTGCTGCTCGTCGACGACGCAGACGGCGAGGCTCGCGAACTCGACGTCGCGCTCGATCAGCGCGTGCGTGCCGACGACGAGCCCGAGCTCGCCGGACGCGAGCCGCTCCAGGGCCTCGCGGCGGCGAGCGGTTGGTGTCGCGCCGGTGAGAAGAGCGAACGGAACAACGACGTTCCGCCCGCCATCCTCGGCTGCGCCTCCGGGGGCGGCCGGGTTCGCCAAAGGTGCGAGCAGGGTGTTCAACGTCACGGCGTGCTGTTCGGCGAGCGTCTCGGTGGGCGCCATCAGGGCCGCCTGATGGCCGGACTCGAGCGCGCGCAGCATCGCGTAGACGGCGCAGATGGTCTTTCCCGCTCCCGACCTCCCCCATCAGCAGCCTCTGCATCGGCTGTCCCGTGGCGAGGTCGGCGTCGATCTCAGCGAGCGCCTGGCGCTGGTCGCCGGTGAGCTCAAACGGAAGCGAGGCGAGCCATCCCTCGGCGAGCTCGCCGCGCCGGCCGATCGGGATCCCCGGGCGCGAGCCGCGCCGGGTGTCCCGGCGCATCGCAAGCGCCACCTGATGCAGGCACAGCTCCTCGAAGGCGAGTCGGTCGCGTGCGCTTGCCGCCTCCTCCGGCGAATCCGGAAAGTGGGCCGCGCGCAGCGCGTCGGCCTCCGAGGCGAGGTGGAGGCGAACGCGGATCTCGGCGGGCAGCGACTCGATCGCGTCCGGCGCCCGCGCGACGGCCTGCCAGATCCAGTCGCGGAGCTTGTTCGCCGAGAGCCGCGCGGTCGCGTTGTGGACCGGGACGATCCCGGTCGTGTGGATCCCGGTGGCCGGGGTCCCGCCGGCGACGATCTCGTGCGCGGAGACGCGGAAGCCGGAGCGGTCGAGTTTCCCGTTGAGGAGCAGGGTCGTCCCGGGGCTCAGGCGCTCGGCCAGGTAGGCCTGGTTGAACCAGACGGCCTTCATCGGCCCGCTCGCGTCGGCGACGCTCGCCTCGACGAGTCGCAGGTTGCGGCGGCGGGTGGGGCGAACACGGGCCGTGCGCACGGTGACGCGAACCGTCGCCTGCTCGCCGATCTTCAGGTCCGCGACCTCCCGCACGTCGGCGTGGTCGCGGTGGCCGTGGGGGACGTGCCAGAGCAGGTCGGCGAGCGTCTCGATCCCGATCTCGGCCGCCGCCGCGGCCAGCTTCGGCCCCGCGCCTCGCAGGCTCGAGATCGGCGCGGCGAGTCGGCTCGGCCGCGGTCGCGAGCGCAGCTCGACGGACCGCAGCTCCTCCCGACCCTGGGATTGCCCGGAGCCGATTGCGCGCGGTATCTCCAGGGTGTCGGTCGTCACGGCTCGCAGAAGGCTAGATTGGCCTGCCGATGGGACGGATCGACGACCGACTCGGAGAACTCGGCCTCGAGCTGCCCGCCGTCTTTGCCCCGCCGCCCGGAGTCGAGTTCCCGTTCGACCTGGTCCGGGTGAGCGGGCCGCACGCCTACGTCTCGGGCCATCTGCCCACCGACGGCTCCGAGGTGCTCGTGCGCGGCCGCGTCGGCGACGAGGTCACGGTCGAGCAGGGCTATGAGGCCGCGCGCCTGACGACGCTCGCGATCCTCGCCAGCCTCCGCGCGGAGCTCGGCGACCTCGACCGGGTCACCGGCTGGGTCAAGGCCCTCGGCCTCGTGTCCTGCGCGCCGGGGTTCGACAAGCCACCGGCCGTGATCAACGGGTTCACCGACCTCGTGCTCGAGATCTGGGGCGATGCCGGCCACCACGCACGCAGCGCGATCGGCGCCGGCCAACTGCCGTTCGATGTCCCGGTCGAGATCGAGGTGGTCGTCGAGATCGACGGCAGCTACGGCAAGACCTAACTACTGCGCCGCGATCAGCCAGAAGTAGTTGGGCGTTCCGCCGCGATGCAGCTCGAGCTCGGCGCCGTTGGGGAGCTCCAGCTGGAGCTCGTCGAGTGAGATCGGCGCCTCCGCTCCCTCGATCACGGTGACGATCTCGGCGTCCTCGCCGTCGAGCAGCGCGGCGACCGTCTGCACGAGCGTCGAGCCCGCTCCGCCCCAGGCCTCGATCTCCTCGCCGACGAAGCCGACCGAGTCGCCGCGTCGAAAGCGGCCCTCGACGTCGTCGCGGGCGGCAGGGGCGACGGCGCCGGTGCGGATCGCGGCGATCGCCGCCTCGAGCCGCCCGGCGTTCGCGGCGGCGTCATCTGCCGGATTGAACTCGACGAGGCCGGCCAGCGCCGACTGCTGGCTCGTCGTCGCGACGACGACGACAGGCTTCGCCGCCAGCTGCGCCGCCTCCTCAGCAGCCATCTGGACGTTCTTGGAGTTCGGCAAGAGAACGACCTCCGCCGCCTCGCACGCGTCGATCCCCGCAAGCAGATCCTTGGTCGGCGGGTTCAGAGTCGGCCCGCCGTCGACCACGATCGCGCCGAGGTCCTCGAAGAGCCGGCGCATGCCGTCACCGCTCGCAACCGCGACGACGCCCGCGGACCCGCCGGAGCCCAGGCGCTCCCTCTGCGAGGCGACCTGCTCGTGCATGTCCGCGATGTCCTCGCGCTCGACCGTGCCGACGCCGCCGAAGATCGCCTTCGCCGCGTCGGGATCGTCGGTGTGGACGTGGACCTTGATCGTCGCCTCGTCACCGACGACGAGAACCGAGTCACCGAGTGCCTCGAGCGCGGCAACGTGGGCGTCGCCGTCGAGCCCCTCGCCGGTGACGATGAAGTTGGTGCAGTAGCGGTACTCGGAATCCGCGTGGTGGACCTGGTCGAGGCGGGCGGCGGCGTAGTGGGGGATCTTCGGGATCAGTGCCGAGGCCTCCTCGCCGGCGAGGCCGGCGACGAATCCGCGAACGATGACCACGAGCCCGAGCGCCCCGGCGTCGACGACCCCCGCCTCCGCGAGCACGTCGAGCTGCTCGGTGGTGTGCCGGAGCGCCTCCTCGCCGGTGAAGAGGGCGGTGGTCAGCATCTCCGCGAGCAGCGCGTTCTGCTCCGCGTCGCTGGCATTCTCCTCGAGCCGCTCGCGCTGCCACTGTGCCCGCCGCTCGGCGACCGCATCGGCCATCGCGCGAATCACGGTGAGCATGGTCCCCTCGGCGGGCTCGCGAACCGAGGCGTAGGCGCGGTCCGCCGCGTTCGTGAGCGCCGCCTCGATCAGCTCCGGATCGATCAGGCGCCCCGGCGGGGTGACCAGCTGCTCGGCGGCTCCGCGGACGATCTGGCTCAGAATTACGCCCGAGTTACCGCGGGCGCCGAGCAGGGCAGCGCGCGCAACCTCACGGACGATCTCGGGTCGCTGCGGATCCGCCTCACTTGCCCGCTCGAGGTGCTCGAGCTCATCCAGTACGTGGCGCATCGTCAGCGCCATGTTGTCCCCGGTGTCGCCGTCGGCGACCGGGAACACGTTCAGATCGTTGATCTCCTCCCGGCGCGCCTCGAGATGAGAGAGCGCCACGGCAACGACCTCGCGGAAACGATGAAGAGAGGGGTCCGACACGGGTCGAGAGGTTACGTTGCGCTGGGCGCTCGCCGCGCCCTGGCTCGCCCCGACCGTCCGCGCTTCGCCGCGGACTCGTCTCCCGCCACGTCCTCCGCTCCTGCATCCGGGGGTATGAGCAAGAAACGGGCGCTGAGGCGCTACGCGTGCTTCAGGACCTTGCCCGCTTTGAGGCAGCGGGTGCAGACGTAGACGCGGCGAGGGGCGCCGTCCTCGGTGATCCGGACCTTCTGCAGGTTCGGGTTGAAGCGGCGCCGGGTGGCAACCATCGAGTGGCTGCGCGAGTTTCCGAACGCGGGCTTCTTGCCGCAGCTGTGGCAGACCTTCGCCACTAGAGATTCCGGTGAGTCGCCGTCAGGCGATGAAAGAAGCAGGTGCCGTGCATTGGGTTCGGAATGGTAGCGACAGCGCGGAGCTACGCGAGCGAGCGCTTCAGCTCCGCTGAACGCACGACCGCCTCGGCCGCGTGGCGCCCCTGATCGCGCTTGTCGCCGCCCGCGCGGGCCTCGGCCTGCTCGCGTGTGTCGCAGGTGATCACGCCGAACGCGCAGGGCACGCCGGTGTCGAGTTGGACGCGCTGGATCCCGCGCGCCGCCTCGGCGCAGACGTAGTCGTAGTGGTTGGTCTCGCCGCGGATGACGACACCGAGGCAGGCGACGCCGTCGAAGCGGCCGCTCTCCGCGCACACCTTGGCGGCGAACGGCAGCTCGAAGGCGCCCGGGACCTCGAACACCTCGACCGAGCTCGGCGCGATCCCGCCCTCGTTGAAAGCCTCGGTCGCCCCGTTGACCAGCCGCTCGGCGAGGTCGTCGTAGAAGGTCGCGACGACGATCGCGAACTCCGGACTCCGCTCAGCCACCGCGACCCTCGTCCTTCTCGTGCTCGTCGTGGATCAGCTCCTCGTCGAGCGCGAGGCCCTGGTGGTGGAGGACGTGGCCGAGCTTGTCGCGCTTCGCGTTCAAGTACTCCTCGTTGTGGGGGTTCGGCATGGACTGGAGCGGAACCTGCTCGGAAAGCGAGAGGCCGTAGCCCTCGAGACCGTGGATCTTCTTCGGGTTGTTGGTGAGAATCCGGATGCTCGTGAGGCCGAGGTCGACGAGGATCTGGGCGCCGATCCCGTAATCGCGCAGGTCGGCCGGGAGGCCGAGCTTGAGGTTGGCGTCGACGGTGTCGAGGCCCTCCTCCTGGAGCTTGTAGGCGCGGAGCTTGTTCAAGAGACCGATCCCCCGTCCCTCCTGGGACAGGTAGAGCAGTACCCCGCGGCCCTCCTTCTCGATCATCGCCATCGCCGCCTCGAGCTGCTCGCCGCAGTCGCAGCGCAGCGAGTGGAAGACGTCGCCGGTGAGGCACTCGGAGTGGACGCGGATGAGAACGTCCTCCTGCCCTGCGACGTCGCCCTTGACCATCGCGACGTGGTGCTTCTCGTCGAGCAGGGCGCGGTAGCCGACGGCGGTGAACTCACCGAAGGCGGTCGGCAGCTTGGTCGAGACGACGCGCTCGACGAGCTGCTCGGTGCGCCGGCGGTAGGCGATCAGGTCGGCGACCGTGATCATCTTCAGGCCGTGGCGCTCGCAGTAGGGGACCAGATCGGGGACCCGGGCCATCGTCCCGTCGTCGTTCATGATCTCGCAGATCACCCCGGCCGGATTGAGGCCGGCGAGGCGGGCGAGATCGACCGCCGCCTCGGTCTGCCCGGCGCGCTCGAGCACGCCGCCGTCCTTCGCCTTCAGCGGGAAGACGTGGCCGGGCTGGACCAGCGATTCCGGCGTCGAGCGGGGATCGATCGCGACCTGGATCGTGTGCGCACGGTCGGCGGCCGAGATCCCGGTGGTGACGCCGTGGCGCGCCTCGACCGAGACCGTGAACGCGGTCTGCAGCGGCGCCTCGTTCTTCGCCGCCATCAGGTTGAGACCGAGCTCGTCGCAGCGTTCGCCGGTGAGCGAGAGGCAGATCAGCCCGCGCCCTTCCTTCGCCATGAAGTTGATCGCCTCCGGCGTCGCGAACTGAGCCGCGAGCGTGAGATCTCCCTCGTTCTCGCGGTTCTCGTCGTCGCAGACGACGACCATCTTCCCGGCGCGGATGTCCTCCAACGCCTCTTCCATCGTTGCGAACGTGCGTCTGGGTCTCCGTCTCTGCCATCAGTTGTCTCCTTCCTGGTTAAGCCTAGAAGCCTCTCGACGTAGCGGGCGACGACGTCGAGTTCGAGGTTGAGCCTTGTGCCCTCGGCCGCAGCGCCGAGGGTGGTGCGTTCGAGCGTTTCCGGGATCAGCGAGACCTCGAACGATTCCTCGCCGAGGCCGGCGACCGTAAGGCTCACCCCGGCAACGGTCACCGACCCGTGCTCGACCAGATAGCGCTCGAGCTCGATCCGGGACGCGGACCCGGACGCGGCGTGCGAAGCCGTCCTCGCTCACTCCGGCGACCTCGCCGACCCCGTCGACATGCCCCTGGACGATGTGGCCGCCCAGCGGCTCACCCGCGCGGAGCGGCGCTTCGAGGTTGACGCGGTCGCCTGGCTCGAGCCCTCCAAGCGTGGTCAGTGAGAGGGTCTGGTTCATCACATCGGCCTCGAATGCGCCTTCGTCGAGCCCGGCGGCGGTGAGGCAACAGCCCTCGACCGCGATCGAGTCGCCCTGGCGCAGATCGCGGGCGATCCCGGCGCGGATCCGGAGACGAACGCCGCCCTCGCCGACGTCGATCCGCTCCACCTCGCCCAGCTCCTCGACGATCCCGGTGAACATCCTCACCACTCTCGCAAGCGGGCGGTCGCGAGCACGTCCGCGCCCGATGGCTGCCAGTCGACGTCCAGCGCGGGCAGGGCATCCGCCGGGGTCGCGGCACCGCTTCCGGCGAGCAGCGGGCGCCCGGCGCCCAGCAGGATCGGGGCGATGAACAACCTCAGCTCGTCGATCTCGCCGGCGTCGTGGAAGGCACCCGCCACGGTCGCACCACCCTCGAGCAGGACGGAGTCGATCCCACGCTTGCCGAGCTCGTCGAGCGCGGCACCGACGCGGTCCGGCCCGAGCGCTTCGGACTCGATCACCTCGACTCCGGCGGCGCGAAGCCCGGCGGCGCCGGGTGCGCCCGTGGTGGCGATCACGTAGACCGGCGCCTCCACGATCGACGCGACCAGCTTCGATCGAACCGGCAGCCGCGCGGAGGAGTCGAAGACGACGCGTGCGGGCTGACGGGCGGCCGGCGGGTCGAGGTCGCGGGCGGTGAGCAGTGGGTCGTCGGCGAGGGCCGTTTCCACGCCGACCGCGACCGCGCCGCTCTCGGCGCGCCAGCGGTGCACCAGGGCGCGGCTCTCGGGTCCTGAGATCCACTGTGAGGTGCCATCTTCGGTCGCGGTGAAGCCGTCGAGCGAGACCGCGGACTTGAACCGCACCAGCGGCCGCCCCGTTGCCGCCAGCTTGCGGAAGGGCTGGTTCGCAAGCCGCGCCGCGAGCGCCTCCGCGCCGTCGGCGACCACGACCTCGACGCCGGAATCCGCGAGGGTCTTCGGACCGCGCCCGGACGCCTTCCCCGTCGGATCCTCTGAGGCGATCACGACGCGGGAGATGCCGGCCTCGAGAATCGCGTCCGTGCAAGGGGGCTGGCGCCCGTGGTGGGCGCAGGGCTCGAGCGTGACGTAGATGGTCGAGCCGGCGACGTCCCAGCCGGCGGCGCGCGCGGCCTCGATCGCCGCGACCTCTGCGTGGCGGCCGCCGAGCTCCGCGTGGAAGCCCTCGCCGATAATCTCGAGCCCGCCGTCGGCATCCGCGCGGGCGATCACCGCGCCGACGAGCGGATTCGGCGCGACCGCTCCGTGCCCGCCCTGCGCCAGGTCCAGGGCCCTGCGAAGCAGTACCCGGTCGGCGTCTGTCGCGACGGTCTCCATCCGAGTTCAGAGCTCCTGATTGACTGGTCAGTCAACGCAGTCTACCGCGAGCGCTCGCGGTCGTCCCCGCCTGGCCGGGCCGCCCCCGGACGCTAAGTCGAGGCGGCGAGCGGTACGTTTGTATTCCGGGCCGGTACGTCAGGCACGGAGAGCCGAGCGCAGAGCGAGGCGCCGCGAGCCGGCGAACCCGCCTCGCGCGCTCGGCGGGAACCCTCTCGCTCGGGGTCGCGAGTCGGGCGTATTGACCTACGTCGTACTTCGCGCTCGCCTCGCACAACCTCGACTCGACCTCCTACGGCGAGGTCGTGGTCCTCTGGTCGTCCGTGTTCGTCACGATCGCGCTGCTCTACCGCCCGGTTGAGCACTTCGTCTCGCGCAGCGTCGCCGAGCATCGGGAGCGCGGCGAGGCGATCGGCGCCACCCTCCGCACAGCAGCGCTGCTTCAAGGCGGGATCGCGCTGGCGCTCGCGATCGTCGCGCTGGCCCTGCGCGGGCCGATCCAGGACGAACTGCTCTCCGGCAACGAGAGCCTCTACTGGATCTACGTCGCCGCTGTCCTCTGCTTCGCGGCCAGCTTCTTCGCCCGCGGGTACCTCGCCGGAAGCCAGGAGTTCAGCCTGCTCGCCGGCCTCCTCGTGTGCGAGTCCGCCTCGCGCACCCTGTTCGCCGTCGCGCTCGCGCTCGGGATCACCAGCGGCCAGGAGGCCCTCGCACTCGGGATCGCGGCGGCGCCGATCGTCAGCCTCGTCGTTGTTCCGCTCGCATTCCGCAAGCGGGCATCTGGCCGTCCTTCGGCTGACCCGTACCCCCCCGGAGGCGAAGCCGAGGAGGCGGGCGGAACGTTCGGTATTCGGGCGGGCGGCGCCTTCGCCGGCGCGGTCTTCTGGATCATGCTTGCCGAGCAGACGCTGCTCAGCGGCGGGCCGCTCCTCGTGCGCGGCCTCGAGGGCGCGGCCGCGGCGGGCTTCATCTTCAACGTGCTGATGCTCGCGCGCGCGCCGCTGCTCGTCTTCCAGGGAATCTCGATCAGCCTCCTCCCTCATCTGACGCGGCTGCGCTCGCGGGGCGACGGCGAGTCGAAGGCGCAGTTCGAGGGCTCGATCGGCAAGACCCTGCGGGCGGTCGCCGCCTTCACGGCGCTCGTCGCGGTGATCGTCGCCGCAGCGGGACCGGAGCTGATGCAGATCGCGTTCGGCGACCGCTTCTCCTACGACCGCCTCGGCCTCCTGATAATCACCGGGGCGATGGGTCTATACCTCGCTGCGACGACGCTGAGCCAGGCCGCGCTCGCACAGGGGCGCGCCCGCCACGCCGCGTACGCCTGGGTCGCCTGCGCCGCGGTCTTCCTCACGTGGAGCGCGCTGCCGCTGATCGACGACGTCGATCTGCGGATCGAGACCGGCTTCGCGCTCGCCGCAGGCCTCCTCTGCGCGGCACTCGCGCACGTGAACCGCGAGCGCGGCGACGGCGGACGAGGCACCGGCGCCCGGATCGGCGAACGAGATCGCGGCGCGGCTCGCGCTCGCCGACGAAGCGAGCTGACGAACGATGGACGACTACGAGCTGATCCTCGTCGCCGGGCCTGCTGCTCGCCGCCGGCCTCGCCGCGGCGAAGGTCGCCGACCGCGTCCGCGTCCCGGGCCTGCTGCTCTTCCTCGGGCTCGGGATGCTGATCGGATCGGAGGGCCTCGGCGGAGTCGACTTCGACGACGCCGAGTTGACCAGGACCCTCGGGACGATCGGCCTCATCCTGATCCTGTTCGAGGGTGGTCTCACCGCTGGTTGGAACGAGATCCGCCCGGTGCTCGGCACCGCGGTCTCGCTCGCGACCGTGGGCACGGTCGGGACCGCGGTGATCTCGGGCCTGGTGGCGACCTGGCTCTTCGACCTCGGCCTGCTCGAGGGCCTGATCGTCGGCGGGGCGATCGCCGCGACGGACTCGGCCGCCATCTTCGCGGTCCTCCGCGGATCGCGCCTGCGCCGGCGAGTGGCGCGGGCGCTCGAGGGCGAGTCGGGACTGAATGATCCGGTCGCGCTGCTG
Source organism: uncultured Solirubrobacterales bacterium (assembly GCA_963797995.1). Taxonomy (GTDB): domain Bacteria; phylum Actinomycetota; class Thermoleophilia; order Solirubrobacterales; family 70-9; genus WHSW01. The sequence continues at coordinate 218,293 of CAWCRP010000006.1, read as the reverse complement.
CTGGTGGTGGGCTTCATCGACTGGATCGAGCTGCCCGACTACGGCGCCGTCGACATGGCCGGCGCGCTGATCGGCAAGCTCGCGTTGGGCGCCCTGCTCGGCGCCGCCGTCGGCTTCGCCGCCCGCGCCGCGATCCGCCGCCTCGACCTGCCGAGCCCTGGCCTCTACCCGGTCGCTTCGATCGCGGCGGGGGCGATCGCGTACGGGCTGCCCGAGCTCGTGCATGGCTCCGGCTTCCTCGCCGTCTACATCACGGCGCTCATCCTCGGCACCGGGCCAGTCCCGGCGCGCCAGACGACGATCGCATTCCACCAGGGGCTCTCGTGGGTGGCGCAGATCTCACTCTTCGGCCTCCTCGGGCTGCTCGTCTTCCCCAGCGGTCTCGGCGAGGTCGCGCTCGAGGGATTGATCCTGTCCGCGGTCCTGATCGGCGTCGCGCGTCCGCTGGCGACGCTGGTGGCGACGGCGTTCGCGCGCTACGAGATGCGAGAACGCGTGATGCTGAGCTGGGCAGGCCTCCGCGGAGCCATCCCGATCTGGCTCGCCACCTTCCCGGTCGTCGCCGGCGTCGAGGGCAGCGAGGTGATGTTCAACATCATCTTCTTCGTCGTCGTCAGCTCGACTCTGATCCAGGGTGCGACGTTCGAGCCGCTCGCGCGCCGCCTCGGGGTGACGAGCACCGAGCCCGCCCTCCCCGAGTCGTTGATCGAGACCGGGACGGTGCGCCGGCTCGGCGGTGAGTCGTTCGTCTGGCAGGTTCGCGAGGGGGACGCGGCGGTCGGGCGCCAGGTGAAGGAGCTGAACCTTCCGCGCGAGGCGCTCGTCAACCTGATCGTCCGCGGCGGGTCGGTGATCCCTCCACGGGGATCAACCGAGATCGAGGCCGGCGACGAGCTGCACGTCGTCGTCCGCCACGAGGCACTGGAAACGGTTCAGCGGCTGACCGAGGCCTGGCGCGAGGGTCCGCTCGGTGAGCCGCCCGTACCGACCCTCCCGCCGCGCGGTTCACCGCAGATCTTCACCGTGCGGCCGTGGCGGGAGAAGGACGGGGACGCGGCACAGGTTTCGGCGATCGACGGAATCGACGTCGTCGCCCATCTGCGCGTGCGGCGCGATGGGGCAGGTTCCCTCCTGCTCTTGGCCGACAGCCGCTACGCGCTTGCCTCCGGAGAGCGTCGTCGCAGTCGGAGGCCGCCGCCAACTCGCCGTCTGGGTCGGGCGACGCCTGACGATCAGGAACCTCTCGACGCAGGACCGAGCCTGGCTCCAGGAGGCGGCGGGCGCGCTCTCGGCGCCGAACTAGGTCGCGCCCGCGGCGGCGGCGATCGCCTGGTACGCGGCCCCGGGGTCCTCTGCCCCGAACACCGCGGAGCCGGCGACGAAGAGGCCCGCTCCCGCCTCGGCGACCGAAGGCGCCGTCTGCGGGTCGATGCCGCCGTCGACCTCGATCAGCGAGTCCGGTGCGAGCTCACGCAGCCGCGCGACCTTCCCCGGCGATGCCTCGATGAACGCCTGCCCTCCCCAACCCGGGTTGACGGTCATGCAAAGCGCGATGTCGGCGAGCGCGGCTGCCTCGCTCACGGCGAGGGCCGGCGTCCCCGGGTTGATCGCGAGCCCGGCGAGGCAGCCGGCCTCGCGGATCGCGGCGAGCGTGCGGTGGCGGTGCGGGTCCGCCTCGGCGTGGATCGTGATCGAATCGGCGCCGGCACGCGCGAACTCCTCGATGTGCGCGGCCGGCCGTTCGATCATGAGGTGGACGTCGATCGCGCCGCCGGCGTCGTGGACCTGGTCCGCGATTGCGCCGGCGACGAGGGGGCCGATCGTGATCGGCGGGACGAAGTGGCCGTCCATGACGTCGACGTGGATCAGCCGGGCGCCGGCAGCCAAGACCTCGGCTACCTGGGCGCCCAGGCGCGCGAAGTCGGCCGAGAGAATCGACGGCGCGACGCGACGGTCGCGGTAGAGAGCGTGGGCTTGGCGTCGGGACTCGGTCAAACGGGCTTCAGCATCGAGTGGCCGCAATGCTGGCAGAGCATGTCCTCGTCGGTCGACATTCGGACCATCGTCTGGTGCTCACCGCAGTTCGGGCAGCCGGAGACGAGCTCGAAGCGGCGTAGGCAGTAGACGCACCGGTAGCGACCGGGAAGCTGGGTCGGGCGCAGCCAGGGCTCGCCGCAGCCGGGGCACGACGGGCGCTGGATCGGCGGCTTCTCCCCTCCGCTCTCGCCCTCCATCAGATGACTGATTCCCAATCCGCGTGTGCCCGGGGGCGCGCCTGGCCGAGCAGATCAAGGACGCAGGGTGTGAAGCGTGGCACCGCCACGCGAGCACCCGAGGACGCCGATATGCGAAGTGCCGGGTGCGTCATCCGGGCGCGCGGGGGTTGGGGATCATTCATCACCCTCCTTGCCGAAACGAGCAAGGAAGAAACCCGTCGTCCGGTCGCGATCGGGTCGGAGCTGGAGGAAGCGGTGGTCGCGCCGCGAGCGGTGATCGCGGAACTCGGTTCCGAGCTCGTGCGCGACCACTCCGGGGGCGAGCCCGTCGAGCGCACCGGCGACCGCCTCGTTCTCGTGGGCCGAAACGGTGCAGGTCGAGTAGACGAGCGTGCCCCCCGGACGCAGGGCGCGGGCGGCGCGGGTGAGGATCCGGCGCTGCAGGAGCGCGAGCCGCTCGATCTGCTGTGGGGACTTGCGCCAGCGGGCGTCGGGTCGCGACGCCAGTGTTCCCAGATCCGAGCAGGGCGGGTCCACGAGGACGCGATCGTAACCGGACCCCAGGTCGGCCTCCGCGGCATCGGCGACCTCGACCCTGACGATCGTGGCGCCCACTCGCTTGCACAGGCTTTCGACCTCGGAGGCGCGACGCGCATCGGCCTCGACGCTCACCACCTCGCCGCGGTCTCCCATCCGCGCGGCGATCGCAGTCGTCTTGATCCCGGGACCGGCACAGAGATCGAGGACCCGGTCACCCGGCTGCGGATCGAGGAGCGAGGTGACCGCTTGGGAGCCGCGCGACTGCGGCACGAGGACGCCCGCGTCGATGCGGGTGCGCACCGGGGGCGATGCGACGTCGACGACGAGGCCGTCGGCTGCGTCGAGCAAGGACCCCTCCCCCGGGCCCCGGACCTCGACGCCGGCGCCGCGCAGGAGGTCGGCGACGGCGAGCGGCTCGGCGGCGAGCGTGTTGACCCGGAAGGCGGTCTCGGCGGGCTCGTTCATCGCCCGCAGCAGGGCACGGGCGTCATGCGCGCCGAGCTCGGCCCAGAACATCTCGACCAGCCAGAGTGGATAGGAGAGCGCCGTCGCAGCTCCCTCAGGCGTCGAATCGTCGAGTGGTGCGAGCAGGCGCTCACGTTCACCGACAGCGCGACGGAGCACCGCGTTGACGAACCCGGCGGCGGCCTTGGCACGCGCGGGCGGGCCCCCGTCGCGGCGGACGCCCGCCTTCGCAAGCTCGACAGCCTGGTCGACGGCGGCATGGTCGGGAGCGGCATCCGAGAAGCAGATCTCATACAGACCGAGGCGGAGCGCCGCGAGCGCGCCCGGATCGATCGAGCGTCCGGGGCGGCGAGCAAGCGCGGCGAGGAAGGCGTCGGTGGTCGCCTTGCGTTGCACGGCGCCGTAGGAGAGGCGCCGCGACTGGGCCAGCTCGCGGCCGGTGAGCTCGTAGCGGCTGACGGCGGACGCAAACGCCCTGTCGGTCCAGGCGTCCTCGTCGAAGGTCCTGCGGATCACCTCGTAGGCGGCCCGTCGCGCCGGGGTGATCCCCGGGCGGCCCGGATCGGTTTCCGCGGCGCTCATGCGAAGCGCGGTAGGTCGTGTCCGCGCAGATAGTCCGCGCACGCCATCGGCCGACCGCCGGGGGGCTGGACGCGGGTGATCTCGAGCGTCCCCTCGCCGGTGCCGAGGCGAAGCGCCCCGTCCACCTCCTCGACCTCGCCCTGTTCGAGCCCGCCCGGGACGACCCGCGCCTGCCAGATCCGAAGCCGCTCCCCACTCTCGAGCTCGAGATGGGCGCCGACCTGGGGCGTGAGCGCACGCACCGTCCGCTCGAGCTCGAGCGCCGGGCGGCTCGGATCGAGCCGGCGCTCGTCACGGTCGATCTTCTCCGCGTAGGTCGCCGCGGCGTCGTCCTGCTCGCTCAGCTCGAGCTTCCCGGCGGCCGCCAGGTCGAGGGCGCGCACGAGCAGGTCACCGGCGATCCCCGCGAGCACCTCGGCGAGCGCGCCGTAGTCGCGGTTTCCGACCTCGACCTCCTCGGCCAGCGCTATCGGCCCGGAGTCGAGTCCGGCGCTGACCTCCAAGATCGTCACTCCGGTGGTCGTGTCGCCGGAGAGGATCGTGCGCTCGATCGGCGCTGCGCCCCGCCATCGGGGAAGCAGCGAAGGGTGCACGTTCAGCAACCGAAGCTCTGAGAGCAGCGGCTCGCGGATCAGCTGGCCGAACGCGCAGACGGCGCCGATGTCGGGTCCCGCGGCGCGGATGCGCTCGAGCGTCGCCGCATCGTTCACGTCGGCCGCCTGATGGAGCTCGAGGCCGAGCTCGCGCGCCGTCTCAGCGGCGGGCGGCGGATGCGTCCTGCGACCTCGGCCGCTGCGAGAGTCGGTTGGCGTGACGACGAGCGCCGGGCGGTGGGGTGAGTCGGTGAGCCGGCGCAGGACGTGGGCGGCGAAGGGTGAGGTCCCGAGATAGACGGGCCTCAAGCGGCCCTCATTCGGAGCGCGAGTCCGCGTCCGTCTCGTCCTCCGGCGGGTCGGGGTCGGGCGAGTAGGGCTCGCCCTCGCGCAGCGCGCGCATCGCGCCCTTACGCTGATCGCGGCTCGTGCGATCGAGGATCAGGACGCCGTCGAGGTGGTCGATCTCGTGCTGGAGGACGCGTGCCTCGAGCCCCGAAGCCTCGATCAGCAGGGGCTCGCCCGAGACGTCGACCCCGGTGACCCGGGCGTGGAGCGGCGCGCTCGACATCGACGGCGATCCCGGGGAGGCTGAGGCAGCCCTCCTCCGCGGTCGCGAGCTCGTCGGAGAGCCACTCGACCTTCGGGTTCGCGATCGCGGTCGGGCGCGCATCGACCCCGGCCTGGAAGACGAGCAACCGGCGCAGCACGCCGAGCTGCGTCGCGGCGAGACCGACGCCCATCGCGTCGCGCATGATCGCGACCATCTGCTCCGCCTCGGCGGCGAGCTCGGGGCCGAACTCGGTCGTGTCCGAGGCCGCGGAGCGCAGCACCGGGTCACCGTACTGGCGCACCTGGGAGAGCGCGACGCTGCGACGTTCGCGCTCCTCTTCGCTGAGGCCGCCCTCGTGCTCCTCGGCGTCCTCGACCTCGGTCGTCTGCTCGAGCTCGTGCTCGGCCGTTTCGCTCACGCTTTCGAGTCTATTTGGCCGCTCACGCCGGGTCCACGTCGACGGAGAGCGCGATCTCGCGCAGGCCGCGCCCGGCGACCGCGGCGTCGACGACCGCGCGCACGGCATCGACGGCCGCCCCGCGCTCGCGAGCCTTGATCAGGACCTGCCGGCGTTCGCGGCCGCGAAGGCGAAACCGCGGCGCAGGCCCGAGCGCCGACGCCGAGGCGGGCAACGCGGCATCGAGCTGCGCTCCGGATCTCGGCGGCGGCGCGGTCGAGCCTCGGCGTGTCGCGCCGAGGTGAGCTCAACGCGGATCAGATGCGAGAAGGGCGGATAGAGAAGCTCGCGGCGGCGCTCGAGCTCGGCGGTGAGGAAGCCCGCCGAGTCGTGGTCGGCGGCGTGATGAATCGCGGAGGCGGTCGGATCGAGCGTCTGCACCAGCACCCGGCCACCGCGCTCACCGCGCCCGCTTCGCCCGGCGAGCTGGGTGACGAGCGAGAAGGTCCGCTCCTCCGCGCGGAAGTCCGGGAAGCGCAGGGTCGCGTCCGCGTCGAGGACGACGCCGAGAACGACGTCGGGGAAGTCGTGGCCCTTGGCCACCATCTGGGTGCCGACGAGGACGCCGCTCTCCGCCGCCTGGAAGCGAGTGAGGATGCCCAGGTGCCCGCCGGGACTCGCGGCGCTGTCGGAGTCGAGGCGGAAGACGGGCACGGGTGCGACCGCCTCACCGATCAGCTCCTCGACCCGCTCGCTGCCGGCGCCGCCGCGGGCGAGGGTCACCGAGCCGCAATCCGGACACGACTTCGGCGGCGGCTCCCGATGGCCGCAGTGGTGGCAGTGCAGGCCGCTCGAGCGGTGCAGGACGAGCGAGACGTCGCAGTTGGGGCACTGCCAGGCGCGACCGCAGGAGCTGCAGTTGAGGAACGGCGAGAAGCCGCGCCGGTTGACGAGGACGATCGCCTTGCCCCCGTCTGTCGCCAGCGCGCCCAGCGCCTCGCGGGTGCGCGGGTGCAGGACGCCGGCGGTGCCCGCGCGCCCGCGCAGGTCGAGGACCTCGACCGGCGGCAGGCCCCGGCCGTCGACCCGTTCGGGCAGCTCGATCCGCTCGAGCTCGGCCCAGCTCTCCGGCCGCGGTGTCGCCGAGCCGAAGACGAGCGCGGACCCGGTCGCCTCCGCGCGCCTGCGGGCGACCTCGCGCGCGTCGTAGCGAGGGTCGCCCTCCTGCTTGTAGGAGGAGTCGTGCTCCTCGTCGACGACGATCAGGCCGAGGCCGTCGATCGGCGCGAACACGGCCGAGCGCGGGCCGACGCAGATCCGCGCCTCGCCCGAGCGGAGCCGGTGCCACTCATCGCGCCGGGCGCCGGCGGCGAGGCGTGAGTGAAGGACGGCGACGAGATCGCCGAAGCGCGCCTCGAAGCGGGCCACCGCCTGTGGGGTGAGACCGATCTCCGGGACCAGGACGATCACGCCGCGGCCCCGCTCGAGCGCGGCCTCCGCAGCAGCGAGGTAGACCTCGGTCTTGCCGGAGCCGGTGACGCCGTGCAGCAGGAGCGCGTCCGCCTCCGGCTCCGCCCGGTCGAGCGCCCCGACCACCCGTCGCACCGCCGCAGCCTGCGCCGGGTTGAGCTCGATCGAGCCCTCCGGCCGCACGGCGCCGATCGCAGCCGACGGGGGGCGGCGGCGCAGCTCGCGCTCACTCAGCTCGATCAGCCCGCGGCGCTCGAGCCGCTTCAGGGTTTCGCGGCCGACGCCGCCCGCTCGCAGCGTCGAGGCGGCGAGCTCTCCCTCGGGGCTCGCGACGAGCATGTCGATGGCGGCGCGCTGGCTTGCGCCGAGCCGGGCTCCGTCCGCCGCTGCCTCGGCGGCGTCCGGGGCGACACGTACGACGGTCTCCCGGCGCGCCCGCATATGCCCGCGGGCGCTCCCGGTCCCGGGCGGCAGGACGAGCTCGAGCCCGCGCGACGGGGTCGAGCAGTACTCGTGGGCGACCCAGAGGCCGAGCTCGACCAGCTCCTGGCTCGCCCCGTCCGCGAGCGCCTCGAGCGGCTCCGCGAGCCGCTCGAGCGCGAGGTCGCTGCGCTCGGCGATCTCGACGACGACCCCCACGAGCGGCTTGCGGCGATTTCCGAACGGCACGCGCAGGACAGACCCAATCCCCACATCCGCAAAGTCGTCGGGGAGCTTGTAATCGAACGGCCCCCTCAGCCCGCGCGCGGTAGTCAGAGGCTCGACTTTCAAGATCCGCGGCGGCACCGATCCGAGGCTAGCCCGCGCAGCGGCTGACCCGGCCGCCCCCGGAGGCGAAGCCGAGGAGGCGGGCGGAACGTCCGGGATTTGGCGGAGGCGAAGCCGAGCACATTTTCGGAACGTTCGGCATTCCAACCGGAGGCGAAGCCGAGGAGGCGGGCGGAACGTTCGGTATTCCACGGGATAACATCCCGGCCGTCATGGCGCCCAAGCTTCAGCCAGGGGAGCGAGTGCTCTACGAGGGTCACCCCTCGTGGCGGGCGATCCTCGACTTCTACATCAAGGGGATCCTCGCGACCGCGGTGGTCGCGCTGATCATCGGCTTCATCAGCGGCATGGGCGACGGCGGGACCGACTCGGGTCTGGTGACGATCGTCGCCCTCGTCGGCGTCGCGGGAACGATCCTCATCGGATTCGTGAAGCGGGTCGCGACGAGCTACACGATCACCGACCGGCGGCTGCACATCAAGCGCGGCATCGTCTCGCGGACGATCCAGGAGACGCGCCTCGAGCGGGTGCAGAACGTCAACTACAACCAGTCGGTGCTTCAGCGCATGCTCCAGGTCGGCGACGTCGACTTCGACACCGCCGCCGGCGACGACTACAACTTCGTCTTCTCCGGCGTCGGCGATCCGGCCGAGGTCGTCCACATGGTCGACCAGGCGACGCAGTCCGGCGCCCCCCGCGGGCTCGGCGACGACCCGGCCGATCAGGCTTCGCGACCGGCCTGAGCAGCTTCCGAGCCCCTGCGGCGTCCGTGCGGGCGCTCCACCGCTCAGATTCGCAGTAAGGGGATCGGGCCAGACGTGAGAGCTCTGGCGTCGGCGCGACCGTGTTGACGGTTTCGCGCGGGATCGGTGCGCCTCTCCGCCGCTCAACCGAGGGGTGGAGTTTGTACCGCTATGCGGGACAAACTCCCCGCTCGGTTCGGAATACGGGAGCGCGCAAACCCCACGCGCAATACGCCCACGCGGGTCCCGCCGCGGCCAACTGAGGAGATACTCGCCGGCGCGTCTAGGCGAGCGCGCCCTCGCTGTCGGCGGCTCCGAGGCCGGCGGCCTCGCGCAGCGTCTCAGCGCGGTCCGTCCGCTCCCAGGTGAAGTCCGCGTCCTCGCGGCCGAAGTGGCCGTAGGCGGCGGTCTTCTGGTAGATCGGCCGGTGGAGGTTGAGCTCCTCGCGGAACGATCCCGGGCGGAGGTCGAAGTGCTCGGCGACGAGCTCGGCGATCTTCGCCCGTGAGACCTTCTCCGTGCCGAAGGTCTCGACCATGACGCTGACCGGGTGGGCGACGCCGATCGCGTAGGCCACCTGGACCTCGCAGCGGTCCGCGAGCCCGGCCGCGACGACGTTCTTCGCCACCCAGCGCGCGGCGTACGCGGCCGAGCGGTCGACCTTCGACGGGTCCTTGCCGGAGAAGGCGCCGCCGCCGTGACGGGCCATGCCGCCATAGGTGTCGACGATGATCTTGCGCCCGGTGAGCCCCGCGTCGCCGACTGGCCCGCCGATGACGAAGCGGCCGGTCGGGTTGACGAGGAAGTTCTTCGACGTGTTGAGCTCGCGCTCGTCGTACAGCTCAGACGGCAGGATCGGGTGCACGACGTGCTCCCAGAGGTCGGGCCGGATGAGCGTGTCCGTGTCAACGCCGTCCTTGTGCTGGGTGGAGATGAGGATCTTCTCGATCTGGATCGGCACGCCGTTCTCGTAGCGGACGGTGACCTGGGTCTTGCCGTCGGGACGTAGGTACGGGACGACATCGCCGCGACGGACCTCGGCGAGCCTGTGCGCGAGCTTGTGCGCGAGCGAGATCGGCAGCGGCATGAGCTCCGGCGTCTCCCGGCTCGCGTAGCCGAACATCATTCCCTGGTCGCCGGCGCCGGCGATGTCGAGCTCGTCGTCGTCGGAGGGATCGGTGCGCTTCTCGAGCGCGGCATCGACGCCCTGGGCGATGTCCGGCGACTGCTTGTCGATCGCGTTGATGACCGCGCAGGAATCGGCGGAGAAGCCGAGGTCGGCGTCCGTGTAGCCGATCTTGCGGATCGTCTCGCGGGCGATCTCCTGGATGTCGACGTAGGTGTCGGTGGAGATCTCCCCGGAGACGACGACGAGCCCGGTGTTGACCAGGGTCTCGCACGCGACGCGGCCGTACGGATCGTCCGTGAGCACGGCGTCGAGGACGCCGTCGGAAATCTGGTCGGCGACCTTGTCCGGGTGCCCCTCGGTCACCGATTCGGACGTGAACAGAAACTCGCTTTGCTGATTCTCGTTAGTCATCGGGCGAGGAGGTTAGAGCGTCCTCGTCCGCATCGCCAAACAGAACCCGCGCGTCGGAGGCCAGCAGCCCGTCGCTCCTGGCGACCGCGAGGCCGAGAGCGTCCAGGCGGCGGAAGTCCTCGGCAAAGGTGTTGAACGCAGGCACCTGGGCGAGACCGATCTCGAAGCCCTCGGCGAGCAGCGAGCGGAGGTCGAGGAAGGCGAGCAGGGAGACGGTCTCCGGGAAGTCCTCGGTCGCGCGCTCGTACTCCTCACGCGAGTCGAGCGCCTCTTCGGATCCGGCGAGCTGCGCGATCGCGGCGGGGTTCGTCGCGACCGCAACCAGGTCCTCGAAGACCGCGTAGGTGAGGTCGACGTTCGGAGTGAGGCGAAGGCTTTGCGCGTCGACGCCGGCGATGTCGAGCTCCTGGAAGACGGGCGCCTGAACCGCGCTGGTTCCAACCTCATCAACGACCGCTCCCTGGAGCGCGGCGAGGGCCCGGCGAGCCGCATCCTCGTCGACGCCCGCGGCGACGAACTCGAGGAACGGGATACCGAACGTTCCGGCCACCTCCTCGGCTTCGCCTCCGGGGGCGGCGGGGTCAGCCGAAGGAACGGCGGATCCGATCGTCACAGCAGCCTCGTCACCGAGCGCCGGCAGGAGCTCGTTCTCGATGTCCACGTCGCCGCCGCTTCGCAGACGTTCGACCAAGGCCGCGAAGCCGGTGGCGATCGCCGGCGCCTGCGCTGCGGCCTGGTCCAGCAGCGCCGTCACGGTCGACCGCGGCTCGCCGAAGCCGAGGTAGGCGAGCGCGGAAGCGGGCAGCGTCTCGGGAAGCCCCGGGTCGAAGCTGGGGAAGGCGGCGAAGAAGCCTGGCGACGTCTCCTCGCGCTCGGGGTCGAGCTCGCTGCGGATCGCGATCTCGAGCGCGTCCCCGGCCGCGGTGAGCGATACGGCCGCCCCCTCGCTCGTGCCGGGGGAGAAGAACGGTGCCAGCGTGCCGACCGTCCCCGAGTCGGACCCGATCAGGTCGGTCACACCGTCGCCGGATATCCACGCCTCGACGAAGCGGTGCTCTGGAAGCTCCTCGCGCACGCTCTCGGCGAGCTCGTCCTCAGCGAGGGACGCGGACCCCTCCGCGTCCGTCGCGGTGTCGATGACCGTCCGCAGGCCGTCAAGCGACCCGATGACGAGGAAGTCCTCGACCTCCGCAGTCGCGAGGTCGCGCTCATCGGAGCGAATCGTGACGCCGCGGTAATCCTCCTCGGTGGGCGTGCCCGCGGCGATCGATTCCGCGTACGCGCTCGCCCCCTCGGGATCGCCGATCTCGAAGAGAACGACCTGCTCCGGGGCGGGGGCGGCGTCGCCGAGGACGGCGAGCGCCCCTTCGCCGGTGAACCACGGATCGACATCGCTCGCGTAGTCCGCGCCGCTCCCCCCGGCCCGGGGATGAGCGTCAAGGCCCGCGTCGCGAGCTGCTGCGCGAACAGTGGCACGCGCGCGGCGAGTGCCTTCAACTCCTCGAACTGCTCGGTCTCCGGGTCGAGGTTCACGTGGACGTAGGCGAGCGAGTCGGCGGGAATCAGCTCGGCCGCGTTGTCGGCGGGCGGGCAGCGATCGCCGGCGGGGAACTGGCAGGGAAGGGCCGGGACGGCGAGCTCGAGGAAAGCGAAGACCGCAGCGGCCACGACGAGCGCCGCGACGAGGCGGCGGCGGGCGACGAGGGACAGCCCGCGCCACGCGGCCGCGATGCCCCTTCCGGCGGCGGAGACCAGGTGGGCGACGAACGCGACCAGCGGCAAGATCAGGCGACCGATCGACCGCAGCGCCCGACCGATCGCGTAGATCAGGTCGCCGAAGAGGTAGCGGAGATCCCGGAGGCGCTGGCGCAGCCAGGCGACGATCGATCCCGCACCGCGTCTCACCGGCGGGCTTTATATCTAGGCGCCACGTCGCTCGCGAGCCCGCTTGGGGATGAAGTCGATCACCAGCGGTACGCCGCCGAGCCGGTAGTGCTCGCGGAGACGGTTCTCGAGGTGATACGCCCAGTCGCGGGTGATCAACCGGCGGTCGTTGACCTGGATCGCAATCCGCGGCGGCCGGTCGCCGACCTGGGCCGAGTAGTAGAGGCGCAGGCGCTTCCCCGCGCGACGGGCGGGCGGCGGGTGCGCGGCGACGACCTCGCCGACGAACCGGTTCAGGTCCGGCGTCGGAATCCGCTCGGCGCGGCGGTCGGCGAGGTCGATGGCGGTGGCGAGCATCTTCGCGACACCTCGGCCGGTATTGGCGGAAACGGCCAGGACGTCCGGGCGCTGGCGGACGCGTTGGGTTATACGAGCTTTGAGCTCCTCCAGGGACTGAATACCGAACGTTCCGCCCGCCTCCTCGGCTTCGCCTCCGGGGGCGGCCGGGTCAGCCGAGGGCCCGGCTTTTCGCAGGTCCCACTTATTGATCGCGACAACCGTCGCGCAGCCGGTCCTCATCGCCAGGTCGGCGATCCGTAGGTCCTCGGCGGTGACGCCCTCGGTGGCATCGCAGACGACAATCGCGACGTCGGCCCGCTCGGCGGCGGTCTCGGAGCGGAGCTGGGCGTAGTAGTCGACGGTCCCGGCGACCTTCGTCCGACGACGCAGCCCGGCAGTGTCGACGAGCCGCACCTGGCGCCCTTCGAACTCGAGCTCCGTGTCGATCGCGTCGCGCGTCGTCCCGGCGATCTCCGACACGATGACCCGCGGCTCGCCCAGAAGCCGGTTGAAGAGGGACGACTTGCCCACGTTCGGGCGGCCGATGAACGCAACGGCCACCACACCGGACGTTCCGTCCGCCTCCTCGGCTTCGCCTCCGGGGGCGGACGGGTCAGGCGTGAGAACGGCGACCATTTGATCGAGCAGATCCCCGGTTCCGTGGCCCTGGGTGGCGGACACAGCCATGGGCTCGCCCAGGCCGAGGCCGTAGAGCTCGGCAACCTCCGGCTCGACCGTCGGTCCGTCGACCTTGTTCGCCACCACCAGCACGGGCACGTCGCCACGGCGGAGGATCTCGGCGACCTCGGTGTCACCGGGACGAAGTCCGGCGCGGATGTCGACGACGAGGGCGATCGCGTCGGCATCGGCGATCGCCGCCCGCGCCTGGTCCTGGACCGAGCGCGAGAGGGAGTCCTCGGCGGCGAGGTCGACCCCGCCGGTATCGATGAGCTCGAACTCGACGCCGTTCCAGTGCGTGGGCACGGACTTGCGATCGCGGGTCACACCCGCTTCCTTGTGGACGACGGCCTCGCGTCCGCCCGCGAGCCTGTTCACCAGCGTCGACTTCCCGGCGTTGGGAAAGCCGACGACGGCGATCCTTGGTTTACGCGCCGCCATCAGGGGCCACCGAGCCCGCGCTCGCGGGCGAGCTCGACCACGCGCGCGATCACTTCGCCGATCCCGAGCCCGGTCGTGTCCACCTCCAAGGCATCCTCGGCGATCCGCAGGGCGCCGATCTCACGCTCGCTGTCACGCGCATCGCGCTCGCCCTGCTGCTCGCGCACCAGGTCGGCCGGCTCGCCCGTCTGCGCGGCGCGGCGGCGGGCGCGTTCGGAGGCGGAGGCGGTGAGGAAGATCTTCAGCGGCGCGTCGGGGCTGACCACCGTGCCGATGTCCCGGCCCTCGGCGACGTAGGAGCCGGCCTCGATCAGCGAACGCTGGCGGGCGACCATCGCGTCGCGCACGCCGGGATGGACGGAGACGCGAGAGGCGGCGGCGGTGACCTCGGGCGCGCGGATCGCCTCCCCCACCTCCTCTCCATCGAGCAGGACACGGTCGCGGTCGAGGACGATCTCAAGACCCCCGGCGAGGTTCCCGAGGGCGTCGCCGTCATCGACGTCGACGCCATTTCGGACCGCCGCGAGCGCGACGGACCGGTACATCGCCCCAGAGTCCAGGTAGGTGAAACCGAGCGCAGCGGCGACGCCGCGCGCCACGGTCGATTTTCCGGCCCCGGCGGGGCCGTCGATTGCGATCACCATCCCGAGGCGAGGATAGAGTTGGCGACCGAATGAGCTCGCGGGGGATCATTGGCGCCATCGCCCGCCCGACGTGCCCGAGTTGATCGGCGGCACGGAATAGAGTTGGGCCGATGGAGAGCTGGAACCTGAACGAACTCGCGGTGCAGGCGCAACAGCCTCAGGTCCTCGCCTCCGATGAGGAGGGCAGGGCGATCGTCATCCACCTGCTCGCCGGCGAGCAGCTGAAGGAACATCAGGTCCACGAGCGCGCCTGGCTCGTAGTCGTCGCCGGCGCGGTCGAGATCGCCGACGCCGACGGCGGCGCGATCAGTGGCGGCACCGGACTGCTCGCCGCGTTCGACCCGAACGAGCGCCACGAGGTCCGCGCGACCGAAGACACCCGCCTGCTGCTGCTGCTTTCACCCTGGCCGGGCGTCGGGCATCCGAGCCAGAACAAATAACGTTCCGCCCGCCTCCTGGGAATACCGAACGTTCCGAAAATGTGCTCCGCTTCGCGTCCGGGGTCGGACGGCCGGGTCAGCTGGTTAGCGAGCGCAAGTCTGTTTCGAACCCCGGATAGCTGACCGCCGCCGCTTCGAAGTTCTCGACCTCCACCCCGTCGCGAGACGCGAGGCCGGCGAGGGCTCCGAGCATCGCCAGCCGGTGGTCGCCGTGCGAGTCGATCGTCCCACCGCTCAGGCCACCGCCACCCTCGATCGCGAATCCGTCCTCGGTCGCCTCGATCTTGGCGCCGAGGCCGCGCAGGCCATCGACGACCGTCGCGATCCGGTCCGACTCCTTGTGGCGGAGTTCCTCCGCGCCGCCCACCACCGTCGTTCCCGCCGCGAAGCATCCTGCGAGCGCGACCAAGGGAAGCTCGTCGATTGCGAGCGGGACCTCACCGCCGCCCACACGCGTTCCTTGCAGCGGTCCGGACCGGGCAACGATCGTCGCCCGCGGCTCGCCGCGCGCAGCCGCCGTCTCGATCACCTCGATCGCCGCTCCCATCCGGGTCAGAATCCCGAGGAAGCCGATCCGCGTCGGGTTGACGCCGACTCGCTCGATCCGAAGCTCGCTCCCCGGCACGATCGCGGCAGCGACGAGGAAGAAGGCGGCCGACGAGAAGTCTGCCGGCACTTCGAGCTCGCCGAGCTCCAGCCGGTCCGCCGGGCGCACCGTGATCCGCTGCGCGGGCAGGTGCCCGCGAATCGTCACCGTGGTGCTCGCGTTGGTGACGTCGACCTCGGCACCCGCGGAGCGGAGCATGCGCTCGGTGTGGTCGCGGGTGGGATCGAGCTCGGTGACGCTCGTCTCGCCATCGGCGTTGAGCCCGGCGATCAGGACGCATGACTTCACCTGCGCGCTCGCCACCGGGAGGCGGTAGTCGATGCCCTGGAGTCGCCCGCCGCGCACTGTGAGCGGCGGCAGCCGCTCGTCGCGGCATTCGAGCTCGGCGCCCATCGCCCGCAGCGGCTGGGTGATCCG
This sequence comes from uncultured Solirubrobacterales bacterium, assembly GCA_963797995.1. Lineage (GTDB taxonomy): Bacteria > Actinomycetota > Thermoleophilia > Solirubrobacterales > 70-9 > WHSW01. Next base: position 202,976 of record CAWCRP010000006.1, on the reverse strand, counting down.
GTCCACCGGTCGGCGGCGGATCGACTCGTCGCCGTCGAGGGTCCACTCGCCCGCCGGCTGGCCGGCGAGCCACCCCGGGAGAAGCCGTATGAGCGTGCCGGCGTTGCCGACGTCGATCGGCGCGCCGGCGGCTCGAGCGCCGCGAAGGCCGACCCCGGCGATATCCAGCTCGAGCGAGCCGGGGGCCCCGTCATCGACGAAGCGCTCCTCGACCGTCGCACCCAGCGCGGAGACCGCGCCGAGTGTCGAGCGCGTGTCGGCCGCATCGAGGTAGCCCGATATCCGCGTCGTGCCCTCCCCCATCGCCGCGACCAACGCCGCGCGATGGGAGATCGACTTGTCCGGCGGCGGAGTCAGCGAGCCGCGAAGCGGCCCTGAGGGAGTGAAGCGGGGCGCCATTTTCAGCCGCCGACGCCGACGACGTGTCCGAGACCGCGCACGACCTCGGCTGCGCGCTCGGCCTGGGCGGAGCCGGCGACCCACACGGAGATCGCGCCGGTGCGCATATCGGGAGCCGGATAGAGCGCCATGTCCTCGATGTTGACGCCGGCCGCGCCCAGCGCCAGCGCGATCTCGGCGACCGTTCCGGGCCGGTTCTCGACCCCGATCCTGAGCTCGAGCAGCTCGCCGCCGACCAGGTCGGACTCGAGGAGCGTGCGGCGCGCCTCGAGCGCCCGGCCGTGCCACTCGCCGACCGCCTCGGGGTCGCCGGAGCGGATCAGCTCGGCCGCCTCGCCGAGGCGCTCGATCACGGCGTCGATCCCGCGTGCCACGGCGTCGGCGTTGCTGGAGAAGATGTCCGCCCAGATCGCCGGGTTCGCACCCGCGACGCGGGTGGTGTCGCGAAAGCTCGTTCCGACCTCCGGGAGGTGCTCGGCCTCCTCCGCGAGCGCCGCGGCCGCCTCGCCGACGAGCACGTTGGCAAGCACGTGCGGCAGGTGGCTGACCGTCGCCATGACCCGGTCGTGCGTCTCGGCGTCGATCGCCTGAGGGCGCGCGCCGAGGTCGGCGAGCGTGCGCTGGAGGCGGTCGTAGAGGATGCCGTTCGAGTTCTCGGCCGGCGTCAGGTACCAGCGCGCGCCCTCGAGCATCTCGGCGCGTGCGTTCGACACCCCCGCGGTCTCGGCGCCCGCGAGCGGGTGGCCGCCGACGAAGCGCGAGCTCGACTCGCTCGTCGCGACCGCCTCGATCAGCGCCCGCTTGGTCGAGCCGACATCGCTGACGACGGTGTCCGGCCCGCTCGCCGCGAGCGCCTCCGCGACCAGCCCGGGCAGGATGGCGACCGGGGCGGCGCAAAAGACGACCGCGGTCTCGGGGTCCGAGACCGCGTCGGCCACCGACTCGGCGGCCCTGTCGACGGCGCCGAGCTCGACCGCCCGCTCGAGGTTGGCACGGTCGGGGTCGAAGCCGACCACGCTCGCGCCGAGGCGATCGCGCGCCGCGAGACCGATCGAACCGCCGATCAGCCCGACCCCGAGGACCGCGATCTTCACAGCCCGCCGACCCTCGGACTCAGACGCCGACGAGCTTGCCCGCGACCTCGGCGACCCGGCGGACCTGCTCCGCGTAGTCGGCGAACTCCTCGGTGGGCAGCGCCTGCGGACCGTCGCAGATCGCGTGCTCGGGGTCGTTGTGGACCTCGACCATGATCCCGTCGGCGCCGGCCGCAGCGGCGGCGAGCGACATCGAGGGAACCCAATCGCGCCGGCCCGGGGCATGGCTCGGGTCGACGACGATCGGCAGGTGCGTGAGCTCGCGCAACGCCGGGATCGCCAGCAGGTCGAGCGTGAACCGGTAGGCGGTCTCGAACGTGCGGATCCCGCGCTCGCAGAGGATCACGTTCGGGTTCCCCTCTTTGAGGACGTACTCCGCCGCCATCAGGAGGTCGTCAAGGGTCGACGCGAGGCCGCGCTTCAGGAGCACCGCCTTGCCCGTCCGCCCAGCCTCGGTGAGGAGGGTGTAGTTCTGCATGTTGCGTGCGCCGATCTGGATCACGTCGGCAACCTCGGCGACGTGCTCGGCATCGCGGACGTCCATCAGCTCGGTGACGATCGGCAGGCCGGTCTCGTCCTTCGCCTCCTGCAAGAGCCGCAGGCCCTCGACGCCGAGACCTTGGAAGCTGTACGGCGACGTGCGGGGCTTGTAGGCGCCACCGCGCAGCATGTCGGCTCCCGCATCGCTGACGACGCGGGCGACCTCGAGCGTCTGTTCGCGGCTCTCGACCGTGCACGGCCCCGCGATGAGGCCGAAATGGTCGCCGCCGATGCGACGCCCGTCGATCTCGACCACGGTCCGCTCGCCCTTCTTGAACTGGGCGGAGGCAAGCTTGTACGGCTTCAGGATCGGGACCAGGTGATCGACTCCGTCCGTTCCCTCGAGCCCGAGCGCGGCGACGCGGTCGCGGTCGCCGATCGCGCCGATCACGGTCAGCAGCTCGCCGCGCGAGAGGTGGGCCGAACACCCGACCTCCTCGATCCGCTCGACGACGTGGGCGATCTGCTCTTCCGTCGCCCCCTCTTTCATCACGATCATCATCTTCGAAACATCCTCGCGTAAGACTGGTTCAACACGGTCTAGCTGCTGCGGCGCCCGGCGAAGATCTGATGCTGGAAGGCCCTGAGTGGCCGGCCGGACGCCTAGCTAAATCGCCAGTAATACGCAAACGATGCACGCGACTCGCGGCCCTCGAGGGCAGATCCGAAAGCGGTCGGGTGCACGGAATTCATTGCGGGTATTGAACCACACGAGGCCGGGCGGGCCGCCGAGCTACGGGGTCGGCAGCGGGAAACCGAACCGCTGCTGGCCGAAGGTGAGGCCGAGCTTCGTGTAGTAGCCGATGGTGTCCAGGGACTCCAGCTTGCGCGCCTTGAGGACCACATCCGACTTGAAGCAGGCGCCACCGGCCGGGCAGCCGCGGAGCGTCCCGTTGCCTGTCGCGGCCTTCGCGCCCCAGTCGGACCACTCGATGTGCTTGATCACGACCGCGATCCCCGCATCGGTGTCGGCCTTCGAGTACCTGAGCTTCGCCGGCTCGTAGACAAACGCGCCGCCCTTGGCCCCTGAGTACATGACCGGCTCCTGGATTCCTCGCGCGTACGAGTGCCCGAGCAGCGGGCCGCCGAGGCACAGCAGGGCGAGGATCGTCAGCAGGGAGCGTCTCATCGCGGCGGCGATCCTATCCGCTCCGTACGCGTGTATCTAGCATCACCGCCGATGCTGTCGACCCTCGCCGCCGCCGCCATCGCGCTTGCCATGGGCCCCGGGACTCCTTCGAAGGCGAGGTCGAGCCGATCCGTGGCAAGGTCAAGGAGCGGATCGAGGGCAGCTCCTGGCATCCGGGGTGTCCCGTTCGGCCTCGGCCGGCTGCGACTGCTGCGGCTCACCCACTGGGGCTTCGACGATGCGGTCCACAACGGCCGCCTCGTCATCCATCGCCGGGAGGCCGACGGTGTCCTCGCGGTGATGGAGCGGCTCTTCGAGCTCCGCTTCCCGATCCGGCGGATGGAGCTGATCGATCGTTATGGCGCCGACGATCACCGCTCGATGAACGCCGACAACACCTCCGCGTTCAACTGCCGCTTCGTCGCCGGCACCGAGCGGTGGTCGATGCACGCGTACGGAAGAGCGATCGACATCAACCCGATCGAGAACCCGTACGTCTCCGGCTCCCACACCTCGCCGCCGGCCGGGGAGCCGTTCGCGGACCGCTCGCGCGACGCGCGCGGCATGATTCATGCCGACGACGCCGTGGTGAAGGCGTTCGAGCGCCAGGCGGGCTGGGGCTGGGGCGGCGGTTGGCCCGGCGAGACCAAGGACTACCAACACTTCTCATCGAACGGCGATTGATGGCGACTGACACCGACTCCGAGCTCGACCGCTGGCGCCGCCTGCCTGCGGTCCAGCAACCCGACTGGCCCGACGCGGCGCGCCTCGACGCCGTCGCGGCCGATCTTGCCGGGCAGCCGCCGCTCGTCTTCGCCGGCGAGTGCGACCAGCTCAAGGAGCGACTTGCCGCCGTCTCCCGCGGCGAGGCCTTCGTCCTCCAGGGCGGCGACTGCGCCGAGACGTTCTCCGGGCTCGACCGCCGACGCCGTTCGGGACCGGCTGACGACGCTGCTGCAGATGGCCGTCATCTTCACCTACGCGGCGAGCGTCCCGGTGGTGAAGATCGGACGGATGGCCGGGCAGTTCGCGAAACCGCGTTCGCGCTCGACCGAGTCGCGGGACGGGGTCGAGCTGCCGGCATATCGCGGCGAGGCGGTGAACGGCTTCGACTTCACGCCCGAGGCGCGCCATCCCGACCCGGGACGGATGCTCCAGGCCTACCACGTCGCCGCCGGCACGCTCAACCTGTTGCGCGCGTTCTCGAGCGGCGGCTACGCCGACCTCCACCGGGTCCACGCCTGGAACCAGGACTTCATCGCCCAGAGCCCGGCCGGGCAGCGCTATGAGCGGCTCGCGAGCGAGATCGACCGAGCCCTCGCATTCATGCGCGCCTGCGGGATCGACCCCGAGGAGCTCCACGGAGTCGAGCTCTACTCGAGCCACGAGGGGTTGCTGCTCGAGTACGAGCGGGCACTGACGCGGATCGACAGCCGCACCGGCGATCCCTACGACGTCTCGGCCCACCTGATCTGGATCGGTGAGCGCACCCGCGACCTCGACGGAGCCCATGTCGAGTTCTTCAGCCGGATCCGCAACCCGATCGCCGTCAAGCTCGGGCCGACGGCCTCGGCGGACGACGCGCTCGCGCTGATCGACCGCCTCAACCCCGACGGGGAGCCCGGACGCCTGAGCCTGATCACGCGGATGGGCGCGGAGAAGGTGCGCTCGCTGCTGCCGCCGCTGGTCGAGAAGGTGACCGAGCACGGCTCACCCGTCGCCTGGATCTGCGACCCGATGCACGGCAACACGTTCGAGGCCAAGAGCGGGCACAAGACGCGCCGCGTCGACCACATCCTCGACGAGGTCGCCGGCTTCTTCGAGGTCCACCGCGCGCTCGGCACGCACCCGGGCGGGATCCACGTGGAGTTCACGGCCGACGACGTCACCGAGTGCGTCGGCGGCGGCCACGAGGTCGGCGAGTCCGACCTCCACCAGCGCTACGAGACGCTCTGCGACCCGCGGCTCAACCGCCGCCAGTCGCTCGACCTCGCGTTCCTCGTCGCCGAGCTCTACCGGGCCCAGCCCGACGTGGGCGACGGCAACCCGTAGGCAACCGTCCCAAACACCCCCCTATGCGGGGGTGATCGGGACGTTTCGCTCGTTAGACCAGCTTCGCGAGCGCCGCGAGGAAACGCTGGTTCTCGTTCGGCGTTCCGTAGCTGACGCGGATGTGACCGGGCCCGCCGAGCGGCGTTCCTGGGCGGACGAGGATCCCCTGCTCGCCGAGCTTCGTCACGACCTCCGCCTCGTCGGCTTCGCCCAGGGCGATCCAGGAGAAGTTGGTCTGGGAGTCGGGCGTCTCGAGCCCGAGCTCGCGCACCCCTTCCTCGACGGTGACCCGCTCGACGATCGTCCGCTCGACCCGGCTGGCGACGTCGTCGCCGTGCAGGATCGCCTCCGCCGCCGCCGCCTGCGCGATCGCGTTGATGGAGAACGGCTGGCGCACCGCGTCGACCGCCGCGCGGAACTTCGGCGAGCAGAGCGCGTAGCCGACGCGGAGACCCGCGAGGCCGTAGACCTTGGAGAAGGTGCGCACGATGACCAGGTTCGGGAACCGGCGACGAAGGTCAAGGGTCTCCGCCGGGTCGTCGTCCACCTGTAGCTCGACGTAGGCCTCATCGACGAGGACGGTGACGTGACCGGGGACGCGGTCGAGGAACTCGGCGATCCGCGCCGCCGGGATGTGGGTCCCGGTCGGGTTGTTCGGGTTGCAGACGATCACGAGCTGGGTCGCGGCGGTGATCTCCCCGATGATCGCCTCGAGGTCGTGGACGACCCCGATTCCCGTCCCGTCCGGCTCCGCCAGTGGCACCCGGATCTCGCGCGCGCCCGAGAGCGGCGCCAGGTACGGGTACATCGAGAACGAGGGCCAGGCGTAGGCGATCTCGGCGCCGGGCTCACAAAGCGCCATCGCGGCCGCGAGCAGGAGCTCGCACGAACCGTTGGCGAGCGCGACCTGGGAGGGCTCGGTCTCGAGCCGCTCGGCGATCCGGCGCCGAAGCAGGCTCCCGGAAGGATCCGGGTAGCGGTTCGAGGCGCCGGCCGCGCGGCCGATCGCCTCGATCACCGCGGGGTGCGGCCCCCATGGCGACTCGTTCGAGGCGAGCTGAGCGATTCCCTCACCGGCGATCGACTCGGGTGACTTGCCCGCGGGGGCGCCGGCGACGTAGCCCGGGATCTCCTCGAGCTTCTTGGCGAAAGCGACGCTCATTGCGCGCTGTGGAGGTCCGCGCGGAGCTTCCGCGCCTCGCCCAGATAGACGTGCTCGGGCTTGTGGCCGGCAGGGCCGTAGTAGTGGGCCAGCACCCTGATCACCCGCTCCATCGCGCCGGGAACATCGAGCTCGCGGTTACACAGAAGCGGCACCTGGCCGAACCCGAGCTCGCGTGCCGCGACCGCGGGGAACTCGGCATTGAGGTCCTCGGTGCAGGTGAAGATCACGCTCACGAAGCTATCGACGACGAGCCCGTTGCGGCTCATCAGCTCGTCGATCAGCTCCGTTGTTGCGGCGAGGATCGACTCGGCTTCGTTACGGTCGGCCTGAGCCGCGCCGCGGACGGCCCACAGGCGGTCGTTGGTTGTCGCCGGGTCGGTCACGACCGGGAATCCTTCCAGAGCGCCTCGACCTCAGGCGCACGAAGCCGTCGCGCGCCCCCGGGCTTCAGCTCACCGAGCGTCAGCGGGCCGAACGCGATTCGCTCCAGCTCCACGACCTCGTTCCCGACCGCCTCGACCATCCGGCGCACCTGTCGGTTCCGCCCCTCGCGCATCGTCATCTCGATCACCCGGGGGGAGACCCGCCGCACGCGCGTCGGCGCGGTCGGGCCGTCCTCGAGCTCGACCCCCTGCGCCAGCGCCGTCAGGTCGCGATCCTCGGGCGGGCGCCGGAGGCGGACCCGGTAGGTGCGCGGGACCTCGTAGCGGGGGTGGGTCAGCCGGTTCGCGAGCTCGCCGTCGTTCGTGAGCAAAATGAGACCGGTCGAGTCGGCGTCCAGGCGGCCGACCGGGTAGAGACGGCGGGCCGAGGGGACAAGCTCCGTCACCGCCTTCCGCCGACCAGGCTCGCGCGCGGTCGAGACGACATTCACCGGCTTGTTCAGGACCCAGACCTCGCGTTGCTCGACGTCGACCGGGCGCCCGTCGACCTCCACCCCGCTCTCCGCATCGACGTCGCGGGCCGGGTCGCTGACCACGGACCCGCCGACGCTCACCCGGCCGGTGGCGATCAGCTTCTCGGACTGGCGGCGCGAGGCGACGCCGCCGTGAGCGAGGTACTTGGCGAGGCGCATGTCGGAGGAGACGCTAGTGGGCTACTGGCCGCCGGCCCGCTGCTCGCCGGCCTTCAGCAGGCGCTCGCGGAGCTCCACCTCGACCTCGGGAGTCGGGTCGAACACCGACGGGTCGGGAAGAGCGTCGAGTCCGCTGAGCCCGAAGAGGCGCTCGAACAGCGGCGTCGTGCGATGGATGACGGCGCCGAACCGCGAGCGTCCCGACTCCTCGATCAGCCCGCGCTCGGTCAGCGTCTGGACGGCGGACTCCGAGGCGACGCCGCGGATGCGGGCGATCTCCGGCCGCGACACCGGCTGCAGGTAGGCGACGATCGCGAGCGTCTCCGCCTGCGCCTGGGTCAGGGGCGGCGTCTTCGGGCGGGCGAGCAGGCGGCGCGCCGCAGTCTCGGCCTCGGGGTGAGCGGCGAGCGCCCAGCCGCCGGCGACCTCGCGCAGCACCACGCCGCGCCCCTCGAGCGCGCTGCCGAGCAGGTCGAGCGCCCGGTCGATCTCCGCCTCGGTCGAGTCGCACGCCTCGGCAAGCTCGGCGACGCTCACCGGCGAGGGCGAGAGAAACAGGAGCGACTCGACGACCCGCTCCAAGCTCGTCCCTGGGCTCACCCGGCCGCCCCCGGAGCCGAAGGCGAGGAGGCGGGCGGAACGTTTGTATTCCGGGAGGCGGGCGGAACGTTTGTATTCCGGGAGGCGGGCGGAAGTTTGTATTCCGGGAGGCGGGCGGAACGTTCGTCATCTGAATCGGCGCGAACACACCTCGCTGCTCCCATGTCGCCTCGCCGCGCTTGTGGAGCTCGAGCAGCGCGAACAGGGTCACCGCCTGAGTCAGCTTGTCCTCGTCGCCGAAGGCGTCGTCGAAGTCGAGCGAGCCGCGGCCCAGGAGCAAGTCGCGGAGCACCCGCAGGCGCTTCTCGAGCGAGACCGTCGGCCGGATGTGGCTCGTGTCCGGCGGCTCGGGCACGTGGAGGAGGTCACCGATCGCCGACCCGAGCCGCTCCGGTTCGTATGCCTGCCGGGCCGCCTCCAACGCAACCTGACGCAGCTCCGGTGGCAGAGGCGCCGAGCGATACAGGTAGCGGTGCCCGTCAGCGTGGAGCTCGGCCAGGTGCGCCGCGGCGTCGCGGTAGCGCCGGTACTCGAGCATCCGCGCGAGCAGCTCCTCGGCGGCCTCCTCCGGCGCGAGCTCGAGCTCGTCCTCCTCGGGAGCGGGCAGCAGCAAGCGCGACTTGAGCTCGAGCAGGGACGCGATGAGTACGAGGAACTCGGTCGCCGCCTCGAGGTCGAGCTCCCCCTGCTCCTCGACGTGGTCGAGGTAGGCGATCACGATCTCGCCGAGCTCGACCTCGGCGAGCGCGATCTCCTCGCGCAGGACGACGCTCATCAGGAGGTCGAAGGGGCCGGCGAAAACGTCGAGGTCGAGGTCGAGCTCGGTAGCGGCTCCCATCCCCGCGAAGCGTAGTGCGCCCCGCGGCGTCGCCGCGCGGCATTAGGCTCCGCGTGGCATGGATGCCGAGGGTCACAAGCGCGACGCGGAGCTCGAGCCCCGCCCGCACGCGGTCGACATCTACGAGCGCGTCTGCGACGACACGATCGAGGAGCTCGGCCGGCCGTGGTCCAGCCTCATCTACTCCGGCCTGTTCGCCGGCTTCACGGTCGGCGCGGCGCCGCTGGCCTACGTGCTCGCCCTCGTCACTCTCGGGAATGACAGCGACGGGGACAAGTTCGTCGCGGCCCTCGTCTATCCCATCGGCTACATCGCGGTGATCATCGGGAGGGCCCAGTTCTTCACCGAGAACACGCTCTATCCCGTGATGGTGACGATGCGCAGGCCCGAGTTCCTGAAGACGTCGGCGCGGCTCTGGGCGATCGTCCTGGCCACCAACCTCATCGGGGCGATGCTGTTCGCGATGCTGGTCATGTTCACGGGAGCCTTCGGCGATCCGATACAGGCCGGGTTCGTAGCCGAGGGCGTCGGGGACACGTCCGGCGCACTGACCTCGACGTTCTGGAGCGCCGTCGTCACCGGCTGGCTCTTGGCGCTGGTCGCGTGGCTGGTCGAGGCCGCGGAGCACGCGATCGGCCAGATCATGGTGATCTGGGCGATCACGCTGCTCGTCGGCCTCGGCGGCTTCGACCACTGCATCGTGACCACGGTCGAGGCCTTTACGGCTCTGTTTGAGGGCCCGCTCGCGTTCGGCGACTTCGCCGGCTGGCTGGCCGTCACCATTCTCGGCAACATCGCCGGAGGGGTGCTGATCGTCGCCGCGATCAACTACGGACAGGTGCGCGAGGAGGATGACGACTAGGTGGAGCCGAAGCCCATGGCCTCGCGAACTTCCGCAAGCACGGGCCCGGCGATTGCGCGCGCCTTCTCGGCCCCGGCGGCGAGGATCCGCTCGAGCTCGGCCTCGTCACCGCGAAGCTCGGAGAAGCGCTCGCGCACCGGCTCGAGGTAGCCGACGACGGCGTCGGCGACGGCGCGCTTGAAGTCGCCATAGCCCGACCCCTCGAACTCCGCCTCGATCGCCTGTGGCTCGATGCCGCGAACGACGGAGAGGATCTCGATCAGGTTCGAGATCCCGGCCTTGTCGGGTGCGCGCACCACCTCTGACCCGGAGTCGGTGACCGCGCTCATCACCTTCTTGCGAACGACGTCCGCCTCGTCCAGGACGAGCACCGTCCCCTGCTCGGTCCCGCCCGTCGTCGACATCTTCGAGGTCGGGTCCTGGAGATCCATCACCCGCCCGCCCACCTCGGGGATCCGGTGGTCCGGCACCACGAGGATGTCGCGCCCGCCACCGAAGCGCTCGTTGAAGCGGCGCCCGATCTCCCTCATCAGCTCGACGTGCTGGCGCTGGTCGTCGCCGACCGGAACATCGTCGGCCCGGTAGGCGAGCACGTCCGCTGCCATCAGCACCGGGTAGAGGAAGAGCGCGGCCGAGGCGAGCTCGCGCTGCTTGCCGGTCTTGTCCTTGAACTGCGTCATCCGGTTCAGGTCGCCGTGCGAGGTGACCGCGGAGAGGAGCCAGGTGAGCTCGGTGTGCTCGCGGACGTCGGACTGCCGAAACAGGATGGAGCGGTCCGGATCGATTCCTGCCGCAATCAGGATCGCGGTCGTGTCGTAGACGCGCTCGCGGAGCTCGACCGGGTCGTACGCCACCGAGATCGCGTGCAGGTCGACGATGCAGTAGATCGCGTCGCCCCCGGCGCGCTCCTGGCCCTCCACGTACTGGCGGATCGCGCCGATGTAGTTGCCGAGGTGCTTTCGCCCGGTGGGCTGGATGCCGGAGAAGATCCGCGTCATGGGCGGCAATGTAATGGCTGCCCTCAGGGACCTCTCGACGCGCGCGCACCGTATCCCGGGTGCAGATCCATCGCGAGGGAGGACGAGGATGTCCCAAAAGCTTCGAATCGCCGCGTTTTTTGGACTGGTTACGACCGTCCTTGGGATCGCGCCCGCCAGCGCGGTTGCCGACGGCCTGCCGGTGCCCTTCGACGGCGGCAACAACGTCGGCATCCAGAGCCTGGACGGGGGAAGCCGCTACGCCACCGTGGCCACCCGCGATGAGACGGTCGCGGTGCAGACGGCAACCGGCAACGGCGAGATCCTGAAAACCGCCGTTCTGCGCGGGACGTGGGGAATCCCCCTCGTCGCCTATGACGGCAGCCCCAGCGGCCTTTCCGCCGACGGCGAGCGGCTGGTGTTGATCGTGCCTCGCACGACGTTTCCCCGCGCCCGCACGACGTTCGCACTCCTCGACACGGACAACATGCGGGTTCGCGAGGAATTCACGCTCGAGGGCGATTACAGCTTCGACGCGCTGTCCCCGGACGGGTCGACGATGTACCTGATCCACTATCCGTCGCACGACCCGACGGTCTACGACGTCCTCGCCTATGACCTCGAGAAGGGTCGTCTCAATTCCGAGCCGATCATCGACCCGAACGAGAGCGGCGAGGACATGTACGGCTTGCCGGTCACGCGGGCGACGAGTCCCGACGGTCGCTGGGCGTACACCCTCTACGACGGCCGCGAGCATCCGTTCATCCACGCGCTCGACACCGAGCGCGGCGGAGCCATCTGTATCGATCTCGAGTCCGTCGACCGCGTTTCCGCGTTCCGCGGCTTCGGCCTGCAGCTCACGCCGGACGGCTCCACCATGACCGTGGTCAAGGGAAGCGAGCCGCTCGAGGTGGTCGATACGCAGACGTTCGAGGTCGCCCCGGCGCCGGCGCCCGAGACACCGAACCCGGCCGGCGAGCCGGGCGCCACCGCCGGCGACGAGGACGACCTCGGATCGTTCGCCTGGACCCTCATCGGCGGCGGGGTCGCGCTGCTGGCGCTCGCGGGCGGGCTGATGGTCATCTGGCGCCGGCGCCGTCCCGTCGACGAGGCCGATCTCGAGAGGCTGGTCGGCGTCGATCCCTCACCACGAGAAGAGCGGGAGCCCGAGCGGGTCGGGTGAGCGCCGCCGCGCTGTCACTCGGCCCGTACGCTCGACCCGCGGCGGCGGGACAATCGTCGCTGTCGATGAACGCAGAGCCGGCTTCAGAGCGCCTGGCGCGACTCGCCCGCGACCGGGCCCCGCGCGAGCGACGCGACGGAGCGCTCGTCCGCGACGCGCAGCGCGGGTCCGAGGAGGCGCTGGAGCAGCTGTTCCGGCGCCACTGGCGCCGCGCGCACCGGGCCGCGTACCTCGTGATCGGGGACCCCGCGGCGGCCGAGGACATCGCCCAGGAATCGTTTCTCGCGGCGATCCGCGCCCTCGACCGCTTCGACCGCCGGCGACCATTCGGGCCCTGGCTTCACCGGATTACGGTGAACCGGGCCATCGACTACTCGCGATCCCGCGCGCTGCGTGCGGAGAGCGCGCTCTCCCCCGCCGCCGAGGGCGCCGAGCCGGATCGCAGCGAAGTCTCGGACGAGCTGGTCGCGGCGCTCCAGACGCTCGGCGCTGAGCAGCGCGCGGTGGTGGTGCTGCGCTACGTGCTCGAGTACACGCCGGGTGAGATCGGCGAGATGCTCGGCCTCCCGCGGGGGACGGTCAACTCACGGATGCGGCGGGCGCTCGACCGGCTCCGGCCCAGCCTCGACGCCGAATCGGGGGAGCGGACATGACCGAGGATCACCGCCTCGCCGAGCGGCTCAGCGGCACCCGGATGCCAGATGAGGATCAGGCCGAGGACCGAGCCTGGGAGCTGATCCAGGCCGCCTATGCCGAGCGCGAGCCACTCCCGCGGCCCACCCGCCCCGCCCTCCGTCTCGCGGTGGCCGTGACCGGCGGCGTCGCCGCCGTCGCGATCGCGCTCACCCCCGCCGGCGCCGAGGTGCGCGACTTCGTTTCCGACGTCATCGGCGTCGACGAGGAGGAGGCGAAGCCTGCCCTCCGCTCGTTGCCCGCGGCGGGCGAGCTGCTGGTCGAGAGCGAACAGGGGCCGTGGATCGTTCGGGCCGACGGCTCGAAGCGGCTGCTCGGCGACTACACGGAGGCCACCTGGTCGCACCCCCGCGGCCTGAACGTCGCCGTCACGGACGGCCGCGAGCTGATCGCGGTCGATCCGGCCGGCGAGGTCCAGTGGACGATCACCGCGCCGGAAACGGTCCACGACCCGCGCTGGTCGACAAGCGGCTACCGGATCGCATACCGCGTCGGTGACGATCTCTGGGTCGTCGCCGGGGACGGGACCGAGGCCTCGCGCGTCGCCGAGGGTGTCGCTGCCGTGCCGCCGGCGTGGCGGCCGATCGATCCGGAGTCGAAGCTCGCCGCGGCGCCGGAGGCCCCGGGCAGCCACGTGCTCAGCTTCGTGACCGCCGCCGGCGACGTCCGCACGATCGACACGGACAGCGGCGCCTCGCTGCGGACCACGGAACGCGACCGAGATTTGCTCCTGGCTCCGGCGGCCGGAGGGCCGAGGGAGACGGCCCGCTCGCCGCAGGGCGGCAGCACGGCGATGATCCGGATTCGCGGTGAGCGCGAGGAGCTGGTCCTGTTGCGAGACGGGTCCCCCCGGCCACGCGTCCTGTTCGCCGGCCCCGGCGATCTCACCGGGCCGACCTGGTCGCCGGACGGCGAGTGGCTCCTGGTCGGCTGGCGCGAGGCGGACCAGTGGCTGTTCATCAATCCCGACCGCCCCGAGCAGGTCATCGCGATCGACCGTATCTCCGAGCAGTTCGACCCCGGGGCCGGGCACAACGCGGGCTTCCCGCGCCCGGTTGGCTGGATCCTGCCGCAGCGCTGAGCGTCGCCTTTACGGCTCCGGCGGCTCGCGCAACTGGTGCGCGTCGGTGAAGAAGTTGCGATACGCGAGCGTCGTGGCGACCAGCGCCGAGAGCGCGACGGCGCCGAGCAGCGTCCAGAGGAGGATCAGCTGCAGGCGGACGGCATCGATCGGGTCGGCGCCGGCGAGCAGCATCCCGGTCATCGCGCCGGGGAAGAAGATCAGCCCGGTGGTCTTGGTCGAGTCGATGAGCGCGATCGTCCCCGAGCGCAGGGCACGGCGCACGTACGGGGCCGCTGCCTGTGTGGATGTCGCGCCGAGCGCCAGCGTCGCCTCGATCTCGCGCGCGCGGCCGTGCATCTCGTCGCCGAGGCGGTTGAGGGCCACGGCCGCCGAGGTCATCGAGTTGCCGATGACCATGCCCCCGACGGGCACGAGGTAGCGCGGCTCGAGCTCGAAGATCCCGAGGGCCACGACCAGGGCGAGCGTACCCACCGCCGCGAGGGAGAGCGCGATCGCGATCGGGACGAGTGCGTTGGGAACGCTCCGCGCGCGAGCCCTCGCCGTGAACGAGCCGAACGTGACCATCACAGCGAGCAGCCCGATGACGAGCGCGAGGCTGTCCTCGTCGAAGATGGCCTGGATCACGTAGCCGATCGCGATCAGCTGGATCGCCGAGCGGACGACGGCGACCGCGATCTCGTTCTCGAGCCCCGTTCTCCGCCACAGCGACACGCCGACCGCGATCGCGACGAGGGCCAGGCTGGCGACGACCTCCCCGACGCTGACGTCGATCCCCGTCATCCGAGTATCTCCTCGGTGGGGCCCTGGGCGACGGTCCGCCCCTCCTCGATCCGGACCACCCACTCCGACATCCGCTTCGCCTGCTCGACGTCATGGGTGACCAGCACCGTGGAGAGGTCGAGCCGCGCGCGCAGGCCGCGCAGGGTCGCCTCGACCGCATCACGGGCCCTCGCGTCGAGCGCCGAGGTGGGCTCATCGAGGAGCAGGACGCGCGGCTCGAGCGCGAGCGACCGTGCGAGCATCACGCGCTGCTGCTCGCCCACCGAGAGCTTTGCAGGGTCGCGCTCGGCAAACGAGGCGTCGAGGCCCGCGAGGTCGAGCAGACGGGCGACGTCGGGCTCCCGGCCGGCGAGCTCGGCGGCGAAGCGGACGTTGCTCTCCACCGTGCCCTCGAGCAGCGCCGGTAGCTGGGGGACGAGGACGACCTCGCGCCGCAGGGCGAGCGGGTCGCGATCACGCACATCGCCCCCTTTGTAGGTCACCGAGCCCGACTCCGGGTCGGCGAGACGGTCGAGCAGGCGCAAAAGCGTCGACTTGCCGGAGCCCGAGGGGCCGGCGATGCAGGTCGCGCCGGCGGGGATGCGCGCGCTCACCCCCCGCAGCACCGACTTGCCGGCGCGGGCGAGCGTGACCTCGTTGAGCTCAAACAGCACGATGCGCTGCGATTATCGACGCGATGGAGTCCTCGATGCCGCGAAAGCTCGAGCCGATGCTGGCGACGAACGAGCGAAGTTTGCCACCGGGCGACGGCTGGGCCTACGAGCTCAAGTGGGACGGCGTACGCGCGCTCGCCTACATCGACGGCGGCGAGGTGCGGATCTCGGCGCGGAAAGGGACGGACACGACCCCGCGTTACCCGGAGCTGGCCGCGTTGGGCGAGGCGCTCGGGGGACGCCCGGCGATCCTCGACGGTGAGGTCGTCGCCTTCGACGAGCACGGGAACCCGGAGTTCGGGCTCTTGCAACGGCGAATGAACGCCTCCGATCCAGGGCGGATACGCGCCCGCGTCGCCGACACGCCGGTGACCTACGTCGCCTTCGACCTGCTCTGGATCGACGACGCGCTCGCTCTGCCCCGAGCCCTACGAGCGCCGCCGCGAGCTCCTCGCGGAGCTCGAGTTCGACGGGCCGAGCTGGCGGGCGCCGTCTCACCACCTCGGCGACGGCACGGCCTTCTTCGCCGCCGTCAAGGAACGCGGGCTCGAGGGCGTGGTCGCGAAGCGGCTCGGCAGCACGTATCGCCCCGGCCGCCGCAGCTCCGAGTGGGTGAAGGTCCAGAACCGGCGCCGCCAGGAGCTCGTGATCGGCGGCTGGATGCCGGGCGAGGGCCTGCGCTCGAAGCAGGTCGGCTCGCTCCTCGTCGGCTACTGGGACACGACGCCCGCGGAGGCCGAGAGCCTGGGCCGCGAGCAGCGGCTCGTCTACGCCGGCGGCGTCGGCACCGGCTTCACCGAGGACACGCTCGCACTGCTCTCGGAGGCGCTCGCGCCACTCGAGCGGGAGACGAGCCCGTTCGAGCTCGGCTGGGATCCGGCGGTCAAGTACGCCTCACGAGCGCGCGACCGTGGCGGCCTGCGCTGGGTCGAGCCCGAGCTCGTCTGCGAGGTCGAGTTCCTGCGCTGGACGCACGAGGACACCCTGCGCGCGGCGTCGTTCAAGGGGCTGCGCGACGACAAGGCCCCTGGCGACGTGATCCGTGAGGTGTAGCCCCGACGCAAAGCTTTCTTTCGCCCGACCGATGAGAAAAGGGTCTCCGGGTAGTCTCAGGTACTAGACACTTATGCCGCGCGCTATTTGGTCAGGTTCAATCTCCTTCGGGCTTCTCAACGTCCCGGTGAAGCTCTATTCGGCCGTCTCGAAGAAGTCGGTCAGCTTCCGCGAGCTGCGCGAGTCCGACGGGTCCCGCGTGCGCCACAAGCGCGTCGCCGAGGCCGACGGCGAGGAGGTCGACTACCAGGACATGGTCAAGGGCTACGAGATCGCCCCCGAGCAGTACGTGGTGATCACCAAGGACGAGCTCGAGGAGATGAACCCGAAGAAGACGCGGGCGATCGAGATCCTCGACTTCGTCGACCTCGACGCGATCGACCCGATCTACTTCGACCACCCGTACTACCTCGGCCCCGACAAGGGCGCCGAGCGCGCCTACGACCTGCTCGACGAGGGCGATGGGCGACTCGAACAAGGTCGCGATCGCACGCTTCGTGCTCCGCAACCGCGAGAGCCTCGCCGCGATCCGCCCGATGGACGGCGTGCTGACGATGGCGACGATGCGCTTCGCCGACGAGGTCGTCTCGCCCGGCGAGATCTCGGAGATCCTCGGCGAGGAGGTCGACAAGCCGCAGAAGCGGGAGCTCGAGATGGCGAAGGCGCTGATCGACTCGCTCACCTCCGAGTTCGACCCCGGCCAGTACCACGACGAGTACCGCGAGCAGCTTCTGGCGCTGATCGAGCGCAAGGCGAAGGGCGAGAGCATCGTCGCCGCCGAGACCGAGGAAGTCGAAGCCGACCAAGGCGCCCGACCTGATGGCGGCGCTCGAGGAGAGCCTCGCCGCGGTCAAGGGCGAGGAGGCGAAGTCGAAGCCGGCCGCGACGCAAGCGTAAGAGCGCCGAGCTCGAGCTCGAACGGCAAGAGCTCCAAGACCACCAAGCCGCGATCGCGAAGCAAGGCAAAGGCAAGCAAGTAGAGGTCGATGGGCGGGAGCTCTCGCTCACGAACCTCGACAAGGTCCTCTGGCCCGGCAAGGGCGGCCGCGGGCCCGAGTCCGGCAAGGCGTTCACCAAGGGCGAGGCGATCGACTACTACGCCCGCATCGCCGACACGATCCTCCCCCACCTGCGCGACCGCGCACTGACCCGGGTCCGCTTCCCCAACGGCGTCGAGGACCAGCGCTTCTACGAGAAGCGGGCGCCCTCGCACACGCCGGACTGGGTCGCGACCGCGCCGATCGAGATGGGCACCGCCGGAACGCTCGAGTTCATCGTCTGCGACGACCGCCCGACTCTCGTCTGGCTCGCGCAGCTCGCGGCGCAGGAGCTCCACCCCTCGCTCTCGCTGGCGAAGAAGCCCGAGATCCCGACGGTCGTCGCCTTCGACCTCGACCCCGGCCCTCCCGCCGACGTCGTCACCTGCGCCCGCGTCGCGCTCATCCTCCGCGGCCTCTTCGGCGAGCTCGGGCTCGAGAGCTTTCCGAAGACATCGGGCTCGAAGGGACTCCAGGTCTACGTGCCGCTCAACCATCCGCAGGCGACTTACGAGCAGACGAAGTCCTACTCGCGCGCGGTCGCCCAGGCGCTCGAGCGCTCCGAGCCCGACCTCGTCGTCTCGAAGCAGGACAAGAAGCTGCGCGAGGGCAAGGTGCTCGTCGACTGGAGCCAGAACGACTACTCGAAGACGACCGTCGCCGCATACTCGCTTGCGCTGCCGGCCGCGTCCATGGGTCTCGACCCCGCTCACCTGGGAGGAGGTCGAGGCGCTCGAGAGCGACGGCGATCCGGAGGCGGTCCGCTTCGAGGCAGCTGACACGCTCGCCCGGATCGAGGAGCACGGCGACCTCTTCGCTCCTGTGCTCGAGCTGCAGCAGAAGCTTCCGCTCGACGGGGGTTAACCCCCGTTTCCGTCCGCGAGGGTGGCGGGTACGTCCGTCCTCGTGGCAGCCCTCGAGCTTCAGAACCTGAGCAAGCGCTACGGCGACACCGTCGCCCTCGACGGTCTCGGCTTCGCGGTCGAGCCCGGGCAGGTTTTCGGCTTCGTCGGGCCCAACGGCGCCGGCAAGACGACGGCGATGCGGATCGTCATCGGCGTGCTCGAGCCCGATGCCGGAGACGTGCGGTGGAACGGGGCGCAGCTCGACACGGGCACCCGCCGGCGCTTCGGATACATGCCGGAGGAGCGCGGCCTCTACCCGAAGATGCGGGTCGGCGACCAGCTCGCCTTCTTCGGCACCCTGCACGGACTCGACGACGAGCAGGCTCGCGCGAACGCGGAGCGCTGGGCGGAGCGGCTGGGGATCGCCGAGCGGGCGAACGACAAGGTCGAGGAGCTCTCGCTCGGCAACCAGCAGCGGGTGCAGCTCGCCGCCGCGCTGGTCCACGACCCCGACCTTCTGGTCCTCGACGAGCCCTTCAGCGGCCTCGACCCGGTCGGCGTCGACGTCCTCAGCGAGGTTCTGCTCGGCGTCGCCCGCGAGCGCGACGTTCCGGTGATCTTCTCCTCCCACCAGCTCGAGCTGGTCGAGCGCCTCTGCGATGCGGTCGCGATCATCTCCGCGGGGCGCCTCGTCGCCTCTGGCAAGGTCGCCGAGCTACGCGCCGAGCGGGCCCGACGGCGGTGGCGGGTCGAGGTCCGCGGCGCCGCCGAGAACTGGGCCGGCGCGGTGGCCGGGGCGGAGCCGGTGGCCGGCGAGGCCTCCGTCTACGAGCTCGCCGACGACGACAGACCCGCAGAGCGCTCCTCGATGCCGCCGGGCGCGCGGGTGAGGTCGTGCGCTTCGGGCCCGAGGAAGCGACCCTCACCGACCTCTTCCGCGACGTCGTCGCGAACCAGTCCGAGTCCGCCGAGGTGTCCGCGTGAACAGCCGCCGCGCGATCTTCCTGAACGCCCGCCGCGAGGTGATCGAGGGTGTGCGCACGCGCGCGATGCAGATCTCGACCCTGGTCCAGGTCCTGATCGTCGTCGGGATCGTGGTCATCGCCGCGGCCACATCCGGCGACGACACGGAGAAGTTCGACATCGGCTACGTCGGCCAGGAGGCGGAGCTGATCGTGAAGGCCTCGGAGAAGGCCGCGCCGGCCTACGACGCCGAGGTGACGCCGAAGACCTTCGAGAGCGACGGGGCGGCCGAGAGCGCCATCGACGCCGACGAGATCGACGCCGCCGTGCTGGGGGACGCCGATGCCCGCATCGTCACCGGATCGGACCCCGCGGACGCCCTCATACCGCTGCTTCAATCGGCGGGCCGCGACGCACGCGGGAGCGAAACGCTCCGCGCCGAGGGCGTTCCCGACACGAAGATCGCGGAGGCCCTCGACCCACCGCCCCTCGAGGTCACCGAGCTCGGCGGCGATTCCGCCGGCGCGGGGATCGCCTGGATCGGCAGCCTGCTCCTCTACATCGCGATCCTCAGCTTCGGATACGCGGTGGCTTCCGCCGTCGTCGCCGAGAAGTCGACACGAGTGGTCGAGGTGATCCTCTCCGCGATCCGCCCGATCCAGCTCCTCACCGGAAAGGTCATCGGGATCGGGATCCTCGGCCTCGGCCAGGTGCTCCTGATCGCCGGGGTCGGCGCCGCAACGGGCTTCGCGGCCGGGGCGATCGAGATGCCGGCCTCGACACCTGAGGTGCTCGTCCTCGTCCTCGTCTACTTCCTCCTCGGCTACCTGCTCTACGCGGCGGCGTTCGCGGTCGCCGGGGCGATGGTGTCCCGTCAGGAGGACGTGCAGAGCGCCGCTGCCCCTCTCTCGATCGTCCTCGTCGCCGCCTACATCGTCGGGATCTCGGTCATCGAGAGCCCGGAGGGAACGCTCGCGGTGGTCACGTCGCTGATCCCCCTCACCGCCCCGATGGTCGTGCCGGGCAGGGCGGCCCAGGACGC
Organism: uncultured Solirubrobacterales bacterium; assembly: GCA_963797995.1. Lineage (GTDB taxonomy): Bacteria > Actinomycetota > Thermoleophilia > Solirubrobacterales > 70-9 > WHSW01. The sequence continues at coordinate 182,912 of CAWCRP010000006.1, read as the reverse complement.
GCTGCCGCTCGGCGAGCTCGTCCTCTCGCTCGTCCTGATCGCGCTCGCGGCGGCCTTCACCCTCTGGCTCGCCGCACGCGTCTACGACCGCGCGGTCCTGCGGATGGGCAAGCCGCTCCGGCTCACGGAGGCCTTGCGCCTCGCGCGCCGGCGCGGATAGTCGGCGAGAAGGCGAACTAGACCGGGGCGACGGCGCTGCGGGCCCTCCGGGTCCCGAGCGCGTGCGCGGCGGCGGCGATCCGCCGCACGCCCTCGACGAGATCATTCGGCTCGAGATAGCTGACGGAGAGTCGCAGGCAGACCGCGCGCGGACGCTCAATCGACATCGCCGCGCCGGGGACGCAGGCGACCCCGCGCCGTGCGGCCTCCTCGATCAACTCGCGCTCGTCGATCGGCAGGTCGAGCGTGACCCAGACGTGCCCGCCGCCGAGGGGCTGGGGGTAGGACGCCTCCGAGCCGAAGTTGTCGTCAATCGCCGCCAGCAACACCTCGCAGCGCTCGCGGTAGAAGCTGCGGGCGGTCTCCGCCTGCTCCGCATAGTGGCCGCTTGCGAGGTACCGGGCGACCGTAAGCTGGGTCAGGGTGCTCGAGTGGATGTCGTCAGAGCGCTTTTCGGCAACGATCCGATCGAGCACCGGGCCGCTGGCCGCGACCCACCCGGCGCGGAGGCCGCCGCTGACGGTCTTCGAGAAGGAATCGCAGTAGATGACGTGGGCGGGCGCCTCCGCGCGCAGCGAGCCCAGATCCTCGCCGCTCCAGCGAAGGTCGCCGTAGATACCGTCCTCGACGATGAAGAAGCCGTAGCGCCGGGCAAGTGCCAGCAGGCGCTCGCGGCGTTCGGGCGCCATGTCGCGGCCGGTCGGGTTGTGGAGCCGCGGCTGCACAGCGAGCGCCTTGATCTCGTTGCGGGCCAGGAGCTGCTCGAGCGCGTCGATCTCGAGTCCGTCGTCGTCGACGGGCACGCCGAGTACACGGGCGCCGCTCGAACGCACCGCTCGCAGCACCGACATGAAGCTCGGGTCCTCGCAGGCCACGGCGTCGCCGGGCTCGAGCAGGGCGCGCATCGTCAGCGACAGACCCTGGCTGGCGCCGTTGGTGGCGACGATGTCGCGAGGGTCCTCCGGAGCGCCGCGGGCGGCGGAGAGGGCCGCGATCTGCTCGCCGTACTCGTGGACGCCCTGAACGTCGGAGTACTGGAGCGCGCGCTCGGGCTGCTCGCGAAGAACCGCGTCGGTCGCTGCACGAAGCTCTGCGACCGGGACCATGCGGTCAGACGGGTAGCCGACGGAGAGCGGGATCAGGCCCTCGGTGACGACGTGCTGGTGCATCTCGGCGAGCACGCGGTCGCCGTAGCTCTCCTCGGAGTCGGGCAGGGCGTAGCGCTGCCAGGAGATCGAGTCGCGCACGCGACTCTCCACGCGGCCGGCCCCACGGACGAAGGTGCCACGGCCGACGTGGGCGCTGACGAGACCCAGCTCGCGCAACTTCCGATAGGCGCGCACGGCCGTCAGGTGGTTTACCCCGGCGAGCTCGGCGAGCTCGCGAGTCGGCGGGAGCTGCTCGCCCGCCGCGAGCTCACCGCCCCGGATCGCGTCCGCGACCGCGTCCACGAGCTGCTGCGTGAGCGAGGTCTCGCTCCCGCGGTCCAGATCAGACAATCGCTCTTTGTATGACATTGACTAGACCAATTACCCCTATGTATCGTCGTACACTCTGAGTCAGACGCGCGATGAGTCGCGAAAGTATTACCCAAGGAGCACACAATGTCAACCATGACCGGCACAATCGAGAGCATGACGATCCGGCCCGCCGGCTACGGCGACCGCGGCCAGCTGATCGAGCTCGCCCAGCGCGACTCGGCCTCGGTGCCGGACGGCGCCCTCCTGGTCGCCGAGGTCGACGGCTCGATCCGTGCCGCGGTCGCGATCGGGAGCGGTCGCACGATCGCGGACCCGTTCACCGCGACCTCCGACCTCCTCGGGATGCTGCACGCTCGCGCGGACCAGCTGGACAGGCGGCGACGCAAGGATCTGCGACTGGTCGCTCAGTCGCCCGCGCGTACGACGAGCCTGAGCCCCGCCTGAGCCGTCCCGCCAGCTGACCCGGCCGCCCCCGGAGGGCGAAGCCCGAGGAGGCGGGCGGAACGCTATTTATTCTGCTGGCGGAGCTTCGGCTTGCGTGACGCGGCGGCCTCGTCGAGGCGGCGCACCGGCGTCGTGTAAGGCGCGTTGTGCAGGATCGCCGGATCCTCTTCGGCCTCGGCGAGGATCGCCTCGATCGCCTCGGCCAGCCGGTCGAGCGACTCGCGGGTCTCGGTCTCGGTGGGCTCGAACATGAGCGCCTCATCGACCAGCAGGGGGAAGTAGATCGTCGGTGGGTGAAAGCCGTAATCGAGCAGGCGCTTGGCGATGTCGAGCGTGTTCGCCCCGAGCTCGCGCTTCGCGGGCGCGCCCGAGAGGACGAACTCGTGCATGCAGCGCTCGCGGAAGGCCAGCGGCAGGTACTTCCCGGCGCCGCCCTCGCGTAGCCGCGCGAGCAGGTAGTTGGCGTTCAGCACCGCGGTCTCCGAGGCCTCTCTGAGGCCGTCGCCACCGAGGCTCGAGATGTACGCGTACGAGCGGACGAACACGCCGAAGTTACCGGCGAAGCCGCGCAGCCGGCCGATTGACTCGGGCGCCTCGTAGTCGAGGTCGAACCGCGGCCCGGAGCCGTTGTCGCCCTCGCTGCGGACGATCCGGGGCACCGGCAGATAGGGCGCGATCCGGTCGGAGACCGCGATCGGCCCGGCGCCCGGGCCACCGCCTCCGTGCGGCTGGCTGAACGACTTGTGCAGGTTGACGTGGACGATGTCGAAGCCCATGTCGCCCGGCCGCGTGAAGCCCATGATCGCGTTCAGGTTGGCGCCGTCGTAGTAGAGGGTCCCGCCGACCCCGTGGACGATCCGGGCGATCTCGGCGATGTTCTCGTCGAAGACCCCGAGCGTGTTGGGGTTGGTCAGCATCAGGCAGGCGACGTCGTCGTCGGCCTTCGCCCGCAGGTCGTCGAGGTCGACTCCGCCGGTCTCGTTGGTCTCCACCTTCACCACCTCGAGCCCGGCCATCGTCACCGTCGCGGGGTTCGTGCCGTGCGCGGTGTCGGGCGTCAGCACCTTCGTCCGCGTCTCGCCCCGCGCCTCGTGGTAGGCGCGCGTGAGCAGGAGGCCGGCGAGCTCCCCGTGCGAGCCGGCGGACGGCTGGAGGCTGACGTGCGGGAGCCCGCAGATCTCGCTCAGCGCGCGCTCGAGGCGCCACATCAGCTCGAGCGCGCCCTGCGCGCGCTTCGGGTCCTGCGCCGGATGTAGGCGCGCGTGGCCGGGGAGCGCTGCGACCCGCTCGTTGACGCGCGGGTTGTGCTTCATCGTGCAGGAGCCGAGCGGATAGGGACCGGTGTCGAGGTCGAAATTGCGGCGCGAGAGCCGGTTGTAGTGGCGGACGATCTCGGGCTCGGAGATCTCGGGGAGGTCTGCGGGCGTCTCGCGGAGGAGGTTCCTCGGCAGTAGCTCGTCGAGCGGCACGTCCGTGAACTCGCCGGCGTCAGTGGGCGGCATCACGGCGGCGCGGCGGCCCTCCACGCTGCGCTCGTAGATAGTCGTGGCGGGCTCACGCTGCTGCGCCGAGGGGGTGTCGGCGTTGGCAGGAGGCGGCGAGGGGGCTGCGAGCTCGGGCGTCACTGGCCGACCCCCTCGGCGAGCGGGCGTTTTGTAGCCCCCTGGTTGACAAGCTGCCCGCTCGCGCGTTCGAGCGCCTCGGCGAGGCGGTCGATCTCCTTGCGGCCGGTGCGCTCGGTGATCGCCACCAGGATGCAGTCCTCGTACTCCGGGTAGTCGCGCGCCAGCGGGTACCCGGCCGCGATCCCGTCCGCCGCGACGGCATCGAGTACCTCGGGCACGGAGCCCTCCACCCGCACCGCAAACTCCCTCACAACCGGCGCATCGGGATGGAGCAGCTCCACGCCTTCAACCTGCGCCAGTCGAGCGCGCGCGTACGCCGTCCGCCGCACCAGCAGCTCGCCCAGCTCGACGAACCCGCGCTTGCCCAGCCAGGCGAGGTAGACCGTCCCGCCGAGCGCGTTCAGCGCCTGCGAGGTGCAGATGTTGTGGGTCGCCTTCTCGCGGCGGATGTGCTGCTCGCGCGTCTGCAGCGCGAGGACGAAGCCGCGGCGCCCGTCGACGTCGGTCGTCTCGCCGGCGATGCGGCCGGGCATGCGACGCAGGTGCTCCTCGGTCGCGGCGAAGAAGCCGAACGACGGCCCGCCGAAGTCGAGGCGGCCGCCGAGCGGCTGGCCCTCGCCGAGGGCGACGTCGACGCCGGCCTCGCCGGGCGGGCGGAGGATCGAGAGCGTGATCGCATCGACCGCGGCGACGCAGAGGGCGCCGGCGTCGTGCGCGGCCGCGGCCAGCGCCTCGAGGTCCTCGACCGTGCCGAGGAAGTTCGGGTTCTGGATGAACACCGCGGCGGTCTCGTCGTCGACGGCCGCCTCCAGCTCGGCGGCGCTCGTCGCCCCCTCCGCAAGGCCGACCTCGACCACCTCGGTTCCGAAGCCGCGCGAGTACGTCTCGAGGGTCTGGCGCGAGTGGGGATGGAGGCCGCGCGAGACGATCAGCTTCGTCCTCCCCTTGCGGGCGCCGAGCGCCAGGTAGGCGGCCGAGGCGACCGAAGACGGCCCCTCGTAAAGGGAGGCATTCGCAACCGGCAGGCCCGTGAGCTCGGAGATCGCGGTCTGAAACTCGAACATCACCTGCAGGCCGCCCTGGGAGACCTCGGGCTGGTACGGCGTATACGGCGTCAGGAACTCGGAGCGCGACTGGATCGTGTCGACGATCGCGGGCGAGTAGTGGTCGTACATGCCCGCGCCGAGGAAACAGACTTCGTGCTCGGCGTCGGCATTGCGCGACGCGAGCCGCGAGAACTCCGCGACGACCTCGGTCTCCGAGAGACCATCCGGTAGCTCCAGCGGCCTCCCAAGCCGTAGATCGGCCGGAATGTCGGCGAAGAGCTCGTCGGTCGATTCGACCCCGATCGCTTCGAGCATCGCCGCGCGATCGGCATCCGTTGCGGACGTGTAGCGACTCACCCGCGTGAGGCTAGCGAGCCGGCCCGCCGTTCAGATTCGGCTAAAGCAGCTCGCGGTACGCGGCGACGTCGAGGAGCGCCTCGACCTCGGAGGGATCGGAGAGCTTCACCTTCACCAGCCAGCCCTCGCCGTAGGGATCCTCGTTGATGCGCTCCGGCGCATCGGAGAGCGCCTCGTTGACCTCGATCACCTCGCCGGAGAGCGGGCAGTACACGTCGGAAACCGCCTTCACCGACTCGACCTCGGCATACGCGGAGTCCTTCGTCACGGTCGCGCCCATTTCGGGCGGCTCGTAGAACACGACCTCGCCCAGCGCGTCCTGGGCGTACCAGGTGATCCCGAAGGTGGCGACATCGCCGTCGAGCCGCGCCCAGTCGTGCTCGGGGTGGTACTTGAGGTCTTCGGGATAGCTCTCGTCGGCCATGCGCGCGCGCAGCCTAACGAAACGCGACGAGCCGGCGTGCTTGAGCTAAGGGACGATGCAGGTGAACTTGGCGTCGTCGGGCTGATGGAGGCCGACGTTGACCTGGTTGACCCGCCAGTGCCCCGGCGCGATCAGACTCGTCGGCAAGACATTGAGGTTCGGCGCGCTGTCACCGTCCTGCTCCACACCGCAGAGCGTGATCTCGGCGCTGAGACCGTTGAAACGGATCCGGTAATCGCCGATGGCGAGCCGCGAGGCCTCGACCGTGCCTCCGGTGCAGTTGCGAGTGACGCTGACACCCGCCGTCGAGTAGTTGGGATTCGCCGCCATCGCGCCCGGGTTGAAACGCGCGAAGCCGAGCACCGTGCCCTGCTGGCACGCGTTGCCCCGCAGGTACTGCGACGCGTCGACGTTGCCGAGCTTGGCGGCGTTTGCCGCGTTCGTCGCCGTGTCCGCGTTCGTCGCCTTCAACACCGAAAGCCCCGACTCCCGCTTGTCGATCTCCTTGTTGGCGATCTTCGCGACCTTCTTCTTGTTGAGCTTCGCAACCGGATTGGCCGCGACGGCCGTTCCTGCGAGCGCGAACGCGAGTGCGGCCGCGGCGAGGATGATCGCCGGCGACGGGCGCCCCACCTTGAACGTATGCATGTACTGCCCCTCTCCGTTTTGGGCGGAGCCCCCGATGCGTGCCCCCCCGGATTTAGCCCGCGACCAGGCTCCCCGATCGCCTGGCCGATGTCAAGTAGCGTCGGCGCGGGCTCGATCAGCCGTCGGCCAGGTCGAGGAGCGGCTTGGTCTCCACCGTCGCAGCACGCCGTTTCCCGCGCACGTCGATCTCGATCTCGGTCCCGGGCTCGGCCAGCTCGGCGCGCACGTACGCCATCCCGATCCCGCGCTCGAGGCTGGGCGAGTAGGTGCCGCTCGTGACGACTCCGACGACCTCGTCGCCCGAGACGACCTCGTTGTCCTGGCGTGGAATGCCGGCGCCGGTGATCGCGAACGGCGCCAGCTTCTCGGCGGTGCCCCGCGCGCGTGCGGCCGCGATCGCCTCGGCGCCGATGAAACCGGTCTCCTCCTTGCAGCACCAACCGAGCCCGGCCTCGATCGGGTTGCGGTCGAGTGAGAGGTCGTTGCCGTAGAGGTGAAAACAGACCTCGGTGCGCAGGGTGTCGCGCGCGGCGAGCCCGGCAGGTGCGGCGCCCGCCTCGACGAGCGCGTCCCAGAGCGAAGCCGCGCGATCGGGGGCGATCAGGACCTCGACCCCGTCCTCGCCCGTGTAGCCGGTGCCGCAGACGAGCGCTTCGCCACCGAGCAGCTCGACGCGTGGCCGTGGTCATGCGAGCCGGGAGCACGCCCCCGGCCAGCCCCTGGACCAGTCGCGCGCGCTTTCGGCCCCTGGACGGCGAGCATCGCGTAGTCGGCGAGGCGGTCGCCGACTTCGCACTCGAGCCCCGCCGCGTGCTCTTCGAACCACGCCAGGTCCCGCTCGTGGTTGGCGGCGTTCGTGACCGTCAGGTAGCGGTCCTCGCCGAGGCGGTAGGTGAACAGGTCGTCGATGACGCCGCCGTCCTCGCGGCAGAGGAGCGAGTACTGGGCGCCGCCGACGTCGAGCTTCGAGACGTCGTTGGAGAGCAGCCGCTGGAGCAGCTCGAGGGCCTGCGGGCCCTCGGTCTCGACCTCCCCCATGTGCGAGACGTCGAAGACGCCGGCCGCGGAGCGCACCGCCAGGTGCTCCTCCTTCACCCCTGAGTACTGGACCGGCATCTCCCAGCCGGCGAACGGAACCAGCTTCGCGCCGGCGGCGACGTGCTGGTCGTAGAGCGGGGTGCGCCTGAGCGCCGCGGAGGCTTCCACGACGCCCAGGCTAGCCCGAGGTCCGATCCTTACGCGTACTACCCGGCGATCTGCCCGCTGAAGATGCAGACGTTGCCTTCGCCGTACACGCCGTTGCCGCCGGCGAGCGCGCCGTTCTTGGCGGCCGCGGTGACCTGCCCGTTGAGCGCGGTACCGTCGACGCCGTTGGCGCCGAAGTTGCTGTACGCCCATGTTCGCGCTCGTCGCGCCCGCCGAAACGGTGGCGAGCTGGCGATCGGTCGAGCGCCGTGTCGTCGTTGAGGAAATCGGCCGCGGCGTTGCCGCCGACGAGCGCGTCGGTGAGCGAGGTGAAGGTCGCCCCGTCAGTCGTCGTACCGACGTAGATCTCCGCATAGACGTCGTTTCCGCCGGTATCGCGGAAGCACTTCGCCGTCACGGTGAGCTGGCCCTTCTTGAACAGCTCGACCGCAGGCGCATCGGTGCGTCCGGCCGCCTCCGTCGCGGCGTCGGTCGCGGTGAGCTTGACGAACGGGCCCGCCGCATTGCCGAGGACCGCGTAGTCGCTGATGTTTCCGCTCGACAGCCCCTCGGCGGCAACCTGCTTGCCGGTCAGGGACCCGTCCTTGACCTTGTCGGCGGTGATCGGCCTGCGCTTCGAGCTTCTTGTTCGTGACCGCGTTCTCAGCGAGCTGCTTGCTCTTCACGGCCGCCGTCCTTGAGCCGGTTGCCCTTGATCGACTTGCCGATGATCTGCGCCGAGCCGACCGCGCCCTTGGCGATCTTCTTCTTCGTCACGGAGCCGTTCTGCAGGTCGTTCGTCTGCACCTTGCCCTTACCGGGCAGCGCGATCGCGGCGCCGGACATCGCCATCACGAGCGCCGCCATCGCGACGATCATCGCCGGCGACGGGCGACTCTTCGAGATCCAACTCATCTCGTACGTCCTCCTTCGATTGGTTTCCCTGGTCTCATGCTGTACGTCTGGAAATCGTCTAGCCGACGACGGTGAGAGCGAACAGGCACGCGTTGCCGGATCCGAAGGCGTCGTCGCCGGAGAAGCCTCCCTGCTTGACGCCGATCGTCGTCAGGAGGCGTAACGCGGTCCCGTCGGCGTCGGCAAGCGCCCCGTCGGCGACTCCGAAATCCGCGGCGTTCGGCACGGTGACGCTCTCGGCGTCGATCTGGCGCGCCACCTCCGGCGTCCCCTGGTTCAAGGGCGCGGCATCGTCGTTCGGAAGCCCGGACTCTTCGCCGGCGAGCAGTGCGCCGTCGTCGTTCGTGCGGCCGAAGATCGCGCCCTCGGTCGCGCCGACGAGCGAGTCGCGATAGCACTTCGCGTAGACGCTGAGCCCGTCCTCCTCGTAGAGGATCGTCTCCGGCGCAGCGGCGCGCGCGGCGGCGAGCCCGCCCGCGGACTCGTGAGCGGCGACCCGGATCAGCGACTCGTCGGAGATCGAGAGGCCGGAGATGTCCGCCGGGGTCAGCGACTCGGCCTTCACCTGCTTCGTCGTCAGCGTGTTGTCGGCGACGTCGCCCGCCTTGATCGACTTGCCGTTGATCTCCTGCGAGCGGACCGCGTTCTTCTTGATGTCGTCCGCGGACACCGTGTTCTTGCCCGGCAGCGCGACCGCCGCGCCGGAGAGCGCGAGCACGAGCGCCGTGCAGGGCGACCAGCGCGCTCGCCGAGCCCGGTATCCGCCTAACACCCATCCCTGAGTTAACCGGCTCGCCGGGAGCGAGTTGCGGAGCGCGGCCGATGGTTCGCTCAGCTTGCCGCGCAGGAACGGCGGCACGTCGATGTCGTCGTCGGAGACCGTGAGCTCGCGGCGCTCGCGGTCGGGCAGCTGCCCGACCTGGCGGCGGCGCCCGCGCTCGCGGACCTGCATCGGCTTGCGCGCGAGCGTCTCGCGGCCCTCGAACCCGGTCGCGATCACGGTCACCTTGACCTCGTCGGCGACGCTCGGGTCGATCACGGTGCCGAAGATGATGTTGGCGCCCTTGTCCGCGGTGTCGACGACGATCTGCGCCGCCTCGTTGACCTCGAACAGGTTGAGGTCGTCGGAGCCGGTGAAGTTGAGGAGCATTCCGGTCGCGCCCTCGAGCGACTCCTCCATCAGCGGCGAGGAGATCGCCATCTTCGCCGCCTCGAGCGCGCGGTTCTCGCCCGCGGCGGTGCCGATCCCCATCATCGCCGAGCCGGCGTCCGCCATCACGGTGCGGACGTCGGCGAAGTCGAGGTTGATCTGGCCCGGGGTCGTGATCAGGTCGGTGATGCCCTGGACGCCCTGGCGGAGGATGTCGTCGGCCATCCGGAAGGCCTCCTGGACGGAGGTCCGGCGCTCGACGACCTCGAGCAGCTTCTGGTTCGGGACGATGATCAGCGTGTCGACCTTCGCCCGCAGCTTGTCGATGCCGTCCATCGCCTGCTGCATCCGGCGCGCGCCCTCGAACTCGAACGGCTTCGTCACGACGCCGACGGTGAGCGCGCCGATCTCCTCCTTCGCGATCTCGGCGATGACCGGCGCGGCGCCGGTGCCGGTGCCGCCGCCCTCGCCGGCGGTGACGAAGACCATGTCGGCGCCCTTCAGAGCCTCCTTGATGTCGTCGCGCGACTCGGCCGCGGCTCCCGCCCCGACCTCGGGGTTCGCGCCGGCGCCGAGCCCGTGCGTGAGCTGGTGTCCGGCCGCAAGCTTGATGTCCGCCTCGCACGACTGAAGTGCCTGGACGTCCGTGTTGATCGCGATGAACTCGACGCCCTTGAGCCCGGCGTCGACCATGCGGCTGACCGCGTTGGTCCCGCCGCCGCCGGCGCCGACGACCTTTATGACCGCGAGGTAGGAGGACTCGACCATTTGCCTGTCCGTTCCCTTTCGAGTTGACCCAGTTGTACGTCGATACGAGTTGTTCGAGTTGGCGTCCGAGGCTGAAGCGATAGTTGAGTGTTTTTCGCTCCGAGCAGCCTGAACGTGGGATCGACCGTAGGGTATCGAGCCGTCTGTGTCAATCTCCGCAGTCCTGCCCCGCACAGGATCCTGCAGTGCATCAACTCTCGACTACGAGTCGAGAGTCTACGTAATCTCTAAAGTCTCAACCCTGGGTCGAGAATGGGCTGATCGGGCTACAGCTCGTCCGCCGGCTGCGCCGCACCGCCGGCGACCGGGCGCCCGGGGACTCGGACGTCGACGTACGAGGCATAGTCGAGCTTCGGATCGGCGAGCACGGCGGCCGCCGCCTTCCACTTCGCCACAACGCCGTCGGGAGAGCCGAAGCGGACCGGGAAGCCGCCTTCGAGCGTGACGACCAGGCCGAAGTCCTTGGTCTCCTCGACGTCGCCGATCAGCGCCCGCAGGGGCGCGGGCGCGGCGCCTGCGACCAACGCCTTCTCGAGCGCTTCGTCGCCGAGTTCGCCGCCGGCGGGCGATCCGCCGAGGTCGAGCGTCGGCAGGCCCTCGTCCTTTGGCACCGGGACGCCCGCGAGCACGGTTCCGTCGGCGGCCACGGGGATCGCCTCCGCCTCCTTCTCGCCGTTGGCGGCGAGCATGGCGGGCGGGCGCTCGGTGAGCTCGAGGCGGAGACCATGGGGGAAGTTGGGGTCGATGTCGACGGCGACGATCGTCCGGAACGAGGTCGCCATCTCCTCGAGCCGCCCGTGGTCGACGTTCAGCGTCGACATCTCCTCGGCGGCGGCGGTGAGCTCCTCGACCACGGCGGGGCCTTCGCCGCTGGTCGCGCCGACGACCTCGACGTCGTTGATCGCGACGAAGGAGGAATCGCGGAACCAGAACCAGTAGCCGCCCGCGGCGAAGAGGAGCACGAGGACGAGGATCAGACCGCGCGCCCGCCAACCGAGGCCGCCGAGAGAGAGCCGTCGCTCCGCACTTCGTTTCGGCTCGGCACGCTTCGCCACCCGCTTTCGCGCCGCGGGCTTTCGCGTGGGTGACTTCCGCGCGGGCTTGTGGGCCGTCGCGGCGCGTTTGCGCGCCGGCGCCTTCGTCGTCGCCGCCTTTCCGGTTCCCCGGCGGCGCCCGGCGGCGGTCGATGCGGAGGAGCGGCCCATCCGTGCCTACTTCGCCGCCCGGGCCCGTCCCTCCTTCCGCTCAGAGCTCCCAGGCGTCGGGCCACTCGGCCGGGCCCAGCACCTGAACCTCGGGCTCGAGCACGACCCCGAAGCGCTCGTGGACGCGCCGACGGCCCTCGGCCATCAGGCCGAGCACGTCAGCGGTCGACGCCGAGCCGGTGTTCTCGACGAAGTTCGCGTGCTTGGGCGAAAAACGCGCGCCCCCGACGGCAAGGCTCTGGCAGCCGGCGGCCTCGAGCAGTTGGCCCGCGGTCATCCCCTCGACCCCCGGGTGGCCGGGATCGGGGTTCTTGAACGTGGAGCCGAAGGTCTTGATCCCGGAAGGCTGCGCCTCGTGACGGCGCGAGCGCATTGCGGCCATCGTGGCCTTGACCTCGTCGGACGCCCCCTCCTCGAGCCCGAAGGACGCCCTCGCGACGACCTCGCCGGCGCCGAGGTTCGAGCGGCGGTACTCGAAGCCGAGCGCGTCCGGGTGACGGCGCTCGGTGCCCTCGGCGGTCGAGACCTCGACCCACTCGAGGACCCGGGCGAGCTCGCCGCCGTAGGCGTTCGCGTTCATTCGCACCGCGCCGCCGACGGTCCCCGGGATGTTGACGCCGAACTCGAGCCCCGTGAGTCCCCACCCGGCGACCTTCGCCGCGGCCGAGGGCAGCCGGACGCCGCCGCCCGCGCGGACCCGGGTCCCGTCACGCTCGAGCGCGGTCAGCTCCCCGGCGAGCTTCAGCACCAGTCCCGGGACGCCGGCGTCGGCGACGAGCAGGTTCGACCCCGAGCCGACGACCTCGACCGGGTGGCCCTCGGCTGCGGCCCAGGCGAGCAGCGAGGTCAGCTCCCCGTCGCTCGAGGGCCGCGCGAAGAGCTCCGCCGCCCCGCCGGCGCGCACCGTCGTCAGCCGGGCGAGCGAGTGGTCGCGCTCAACACCCTCGGGGAGCTCGCTCACGCGACCAGCTCCTCGGCGAGGGCGTAGATGTCGCCGGCACCGATGGTGACGACGAGATCACCGGAGCCCAACCGAGCCGGCATCACCCGCGCTGCCGCCTCGGCGTCGCGAAGCCAGAGGACCGGTTTGCCACCGGCGCGCTCGGCCGTCGCCCGGGCGACGTCGAGGCCGCTGACCCCGGCGAGGTCGCCGGCCGGCTGCTCGCGGGCGGCGTAGACGTCGAGGACGCCGACCTCGTCGGCCGCGGCGAGCGCGGCGCCGAACCGGGCCGCAAGCGCCTTCGTCCGCGAGTAGAGATGCGGCTGGAAAATCGCCACGAGGCGGCGGGGCTCGAGCTCGCGCAGCGCCTCGAGGGTCGCCGCGACCTCGGTCGGGTGGTGGGCGTAGTCGTCGTAGACCGCTGCGCCGGTCGCGGTCGCGCCCTTCAGCTCCTGCCGGCGCCTGATCCCCGGGAAGCTCGACAGCGCGGCCGCGGCCGGAGCCGGGTCGAAGCCCGCCAGCTCCAGCGCCGCGAGCGCCGCGCGCGCGTTGAGGACGTTGTGCACGCCGGGCACGGCGAGCTCGAACGGAGGGCCCGGGCGGCCGTGGTCGAAGCGCACGGGGCTCGGAGCGTCCACCTCCACCCCCTCCCCGACCGCGACGCCCGCAGCCGGGCGGACGAAATCGGCGAAGGCGGCGTTGAGCTCGGTCGAGCGAGCCCCAGCGCGAGTGATGATCGAGCTCGACGTTGGTGACCACGGCGACCTCCGGGCGTAGCTCGAGGAAGCTCCCGTCCGACTCATCGGCCTCGGCGATCACCCACTCACCCGCTCCCCAGCCGGCGTTCGCGGGCTCGCCCGCAGGCCCGGCGCCGGGGAGCTCGCCGCCGATGAAGAAGGCGGGGTCGGCGCCGGTGGCGCGAAGCGCGTGCACGAGCATTCCGGTCGTCGTCGTCTTCCCGTGGGTTCCGGCCACCGCGATCAGACGCTTCCGCGCGCAGAGCTCGGCGAGCAGCTCGCCGCGGTGGATCACGCGCTGACCGCGCTCCCTGGCCGCCACAAGCTCGGGGTTGTCCTCCGCAATTGCGGTGGAGACGACGACGTCGGCACCCGGCGGGACAGCGGCGGCGGCGTGGCCGACGCGTGCCTCGATGCCGGCGGCGCGCACGCGCGCGAGATATGAGCTCTCCGCCCGGTCGGATCCGGTGACAGTGGCCCCGAGCTGGTGGCAGACCAGCGCGACGCCGCTCATCCCGGCGCCGCCGATGGCGATGAAGTGAAGCTCGCGCCCGTTCACGATTCTCGGAAGGAAGCTTGGCCGATCGAGCCGAGCACCTCGGCGGCGACCTGGCGCGCGGCGTCGGGGCGAGCGAGCCCCGCGGACGCCGTCGCCATGGCCTCGAGCCGCCCGGGGTCGGCGAGCAAGTCCGCGGTCAGCGCCCGCAGCGCCGCTGCCTCGAGCTCATCGTCGGCGATCACCACGGCTGCCCCCGCCTCCGCCATCCAGCTCGCGTTCGCGGCCTGGTGGTCCGCGGCCGCGTGCGGATAGGGGACCAGGATCGCCGGGCGCCCGGCGGCGGCGAGCTCGAAGATCGAGCCGCCCGAGCGCGCCAGCACGAGGTCCGATGCCGCGAGCGCGTCGGCGAGACCGGGCTCGTATTCGACCAATGTGTAGGCGCCCGGGTCGCCCGCCTCGGCGAGCAGCTCGGCAACCCGCTCGTGGTCGCGGTGCCCGGAGATGTGGAGGACGTGGAAGTCGCGGTCCTGCGCCGGGGCGAACGCCTCGACCGCGCAGACGTTGATCGAGCGCGCGCCCTGGCTGCCGCCGAACACCAAGAGTGCGCGGGCGTCGGCCGCGATCCCGAATCGCTCCCGCGCCCGCCCCCGGTCGGACGCGCCGATGTCCGCCGGCACCGGACGCCCGGTGACGAGATAACGGTCCCCGGTTCGACCCGCGATCGGGAAGGCGAGGCAGACGCGGCGAGCCCGCCGCGCGAGCATGCGGTTGGTGAGGCCGAGGTGGCGGTCCGCCTCGGTGATCACCAGCGGCAGGCCGAGCGACACGGCGGCGACGCCTACCGGACCGGACACGTACCCGCCCCCGCCGAGGACCGCGTCCGCCTCGCTTCGGCGCAGGAGGCCACGGGCGGTGCGCACCGCCCGCGCGGCGATCGCGCTCGCGGCCGCGGCGCGGAGCGGGCTGCGGCCGACGAGCGAGACGACGTTCAGGAACTCGATCTCGTAGCCCGCGGCGGGGACGAGATCCGCCTCGGCGCGGTCCTTCGTGCCGATGAAGGAGACCTCGGCGCCGTCAGCGCGAAGCTCGTCGGCGACCGCCAGTGCGGGCACGACGTGGCCGGCGGTCCCCCCCGCGGCTATGACCACCCTTGGCGCCATCGACGACGCGGAGTCTCGCATCGGCGCTCGACGGCTTGCGCGCGGTCCCGGCGCTGCCGCCCCGCGCGACGTTGAGTAGCAGGCCGACGGAGGCGAGGAGGACGAGCATGCTCGCGTTGCCGTAGGAGACGAAGGGCAACGGCACGCCGGTCAGCGGCGCGAGGCCGAAGACGGCGAGCAGGTTGACGAGCGCCTGGACGAGGACGAGCGAGGTGAGCCCCGCGGCGAGCAGCTTGCCGTAGCGATCGCGGGCGTTCTGAGCGATGCGCAGGCCCGCGTACGCGAACATCCCGTAGAGGCCGATGAGCGCGAAGATCCCCATCATCCCGAGCTCCTCGCCGATCACCGCGGCGATCATGTCGGTGTGCGCCTCGGGCAGGTAGAAGGCCTTCTGGAGGCTCTCACCGAGGCCGGTGCCGAACAGCCCTCCGGAGCCGAGCGCGATCTTCGCCTGGATCAGCTGGAAGCCGGTGCCGCCGGGGTCGCCGCTCGGATCGAGGAACGTCGTGATCCGGGCCATCCGATACGGCTCCATCATCACCGCGAGCAGCGCGACCGCGCCGACGCCGGCGGCGAGCAGGCCGAGGTCGCGGGGGCGGGCGCCGGCGGCGAGCAGGAGAGCCGCGAGGCCGAGACAGATCACGAGCGCCGTGCCGAGGTCGCCGACGACGACGAGCAGGATGCCGCAGCCGGAGACGCCGAGGATCGGCATCAGCGGGCCGATCCCGCCCTTGACCAGCTTTGGCCGGGTCGCGAGCAGGTTCGCCGCGTAGAGGATGAGCGCGATCTTCATCAGCTCCGAGGGCTGAATCTGAAAGCTGCCGGCGCCGATCCAGGCGCGCGAGCCGTTCACCTCCATCCCGATCCCCGGGACCAGGACGGCGGCGCAGAGGACGAACGACCCGGCGAGCACCAGCGGCGTCAGCGGCCGCAGCAGCCTCACGCCCTTGACCGAGAGCACGCGCATGATCAGCAGGCCGATGACGACGAACAGCAGGGTGCGCTTCAGGTAATAGGCGCCGTCGCCGGACTCACCGAGCAGCGAGGTGGTCGAGCTGGCGCTGAAGACCATGACCACGCCGAAGGCCAGCAGACAGAGCGTCGCCGTGAGCAGGAGCGAGTACTCGAGCGAGGGACTGGCCGCCCGCGAGCGTGACTTCGAGGCCATCTGAGGCTTGTTCGCCCCCGATGCACGAAATCATTCTCCGTCGAGCGCCCTCACCAGGGACCGGAAATGCTCGCCTCGCTCCTCGAAGTCGCGGTAGGCATCGAAACTGGCGCAGGCCGGGGCCAGGACGACGACCTCGCCCGGCCTTCGCCGCCGCCGCCGCGGCGCTCACCGCGGCCGGCAGATCGGCGCTGCGGTGGATCGCGACGCCGCGCTCGCGTGTCGGGCGCGAGTTCGCGTTCGAGCTCGTCGGCCGCGTCGCCGATCAGGTACGTGGCAGCGCATCGCTCCACCACCGGCTCGGCGAGGCCGGCGAACCCTCCGCCCTTGAGCGAGCCGCCGAGAATCGCGTGGACACCGCCGTCGAAGGACCGCAGCGCTGCGGTCGCGGCGGCGACGTTGGTCGCCTTCGAGTCGTTGACGAAGAGCACCCCATCGCGCTCGGCAACGCGCTCGAGCCGGTGCGATACGCCGGGAAAGCTCGCAAGCCCGGCGGCGATCGCCTCGCGACCGATCCCCATCGCCTCGGCCGCCGCCGCCGCAGCCGCGGCGTTGGCGGCGTTGTGAGCGCCCAGCAGCGAGGTCTCCGACCCGCCGATGGCTCGGGAGAAGTCGACCCGCCGCGCGGCCCCACCGAGCTCGACGCCGGCGAGCGCCCGGTCGGAGCCATCGAAGACGCATACATCCTCGGCGACCTGATGGGCGAACAGGCGCAGCTTCGCGTCCCGGTAGGCGTCGAGGCTGCCGTGGCGGTCGAGGTGGTCGGGGGCGAGGTTGAGAAGCACCCCGCACTCGGGGGCGAACGCGCTCGCGTCCTCGAGCTGGAAGCTCGAGGCCTCGCACACGATCGTCGCCGCCGCGTCCACCTCGCCGACAAGCGAGACGAGTGGTGTGCCGACGTTGCCGGCGACGGCCACCGGCTCGCCGGCCACGCGCCAGATGTGGCCGAGGAGCTCGACCACTGTCGTCTTCCCGTTCGTCCCGGTGACCGCGACGAAGCGGTTTGGAAGCAGGCGCCACGCGAGCTCGAGCTCCCCGATCACGGTCTTGCCCGCGGCGACGGCGCCCGCGACCACCGCAGCCTCTCGCGGCACGCCCGGGCTCTTGATCACGGTGGCCGCGCTCTCGAGCTCGGCGAGGCCATCCGTCCCGAGTGCCACCTCCACTCCCTGTTCGCGCAGCTCGTCGGCGCCGGTGGGCGAGCCGGAGTCGACGCCGATCACAGGCTCGCCGCGCCGGGCGAGCAGGCGGGCGGCGGCGGCTCCGGATCGCGCCAGGCCGACGACGAGGTAGGGGCCCGGGGAAGCTCGGGTCGAGGATGGGCGGATGCCATGGGTCACAGTCTCACGAGTCCGTCTAGATTCGGCGGCCATGTTCGAGGCGATCCACAGCGAGGAAGCGACGGCACCGCCGGACGCGGTTTGGGAGCTCTGGGCCGACCCCGACCGCTGGCCGCAGTGGAACGACCAGATCGAGTCGGGCGAGCTCGAGGGCGACTTCGCCGTCGGCGAGACCGTGCGAGTGAAGCTCCGCCGCGGTGGCAAGATGCGGTTCGAGATCATCGCGCTCGAGCCCGAGCGGCTGTTCATCGACGAAGCACGCTTCCCGGGCGCCCGCTTCGGCCATGAACATCGCCTCGAACCGCGACCGGGTGGCTGCGAGATCACGCACCGCCTCTACGTCAGCGGCTTCGCCTCCGGGGTCTGGTCGCTGATGATGGGCCGCAAGCGAATGCGCGAGTCGGTCGCGGGCTTCGCCGCACGCGAGCGCGAGATCGCCGAGGCCAAAGCGACGCCACGCGCGAGCGGCAAGCGCAAGCGCCGCCGCTAGACGCAGGCTCCTCTCTAACCTTTTTCCTGTGAGCGACATTCTCGTCCCGGCGCTGCGCGCAGGCGCGATTACCGCCTTCATCACGGGCCTCGTCTTCCTGCTCTTGAACCCGCCGTCGCTGAGCGGCCTCGAGGACCTGCTGGTGATCCTCGCCGGGGCGACCCTGATCATTCTCGTCACCGCCTGGCTGACGGTCCGCATGATCGGCCGCGAGGACCCCGAGCCCGAGTTCCGCCGGCTGGTCGACCGCAGCGAGAAGCTCGCGATGCTGCCGCCCCCGGACTTCCCGCCAAGCGAGTTCGACGAGCTCGTCATGCGAGGCGCTCGACGAGATCCCGTCGCCGTTTCGCGAAGTGCTCGAGGATCTGCCCGTGAGCGTCTCGATGCGCGGCCACGAGTTCCGCGCCTACGGCCACTACGTCGGCGGCACGATCGCCCGCGACGTCTATCCCGACCACATCGTGATCTACCAGGACACGCTGGAGCGCGACTTCGGCCACCACCCGGAGCTGCTCAAGGCCCAGGTCGAGCGCACGGTGAGACACGAACTCGCCCACCACCTGGGCTGGGACGAGCACGGCGTTCGAAGCCTGGGGCTTTGAGCGAACCGCGCGCTCGTCCAACGGCTGACCCGTACATCCCCGGAGGGCGAAGCCCGAGGAGATGGACGGAACGTTGAGACGGACGGAACGTTGTTCGTTCTCCATTGGCTAGCCCTGCGGGCTAGCCGATGGAGTTCTGATAAAGCGTGAAGCCGATCCCCGCGCACACGGCGGCGATGATCCAGAAGCGGAGCATGATCTTCGTCTCCGACCAGGCCATGAGCTCGAAGTGGTGGTGAACCGGGGCCATGAGGAGGACCCGGCGGCGGATGAGCTTGAAGCTGATCACCTGGACGGCGACCGAGAGCGCCTCGATGACGAAGATCCCGCCGAGGATGATCAGCAGCAACTCGGTCTGGGTCATCACGGCTAACGCGCCGATTGCGCCCCCCAATCCGAGCGAGCCGGTGTCGCCCATGAAGATCGAGGCCGGGAAGGCGTTGAACCAGAGGAATCCGACGGAGGCGCCGACGAAGCACGCCGAGATCAGCGCCAGGCCCTCCTGACCGGAGGCGATCGCGATCGCCGTATAGGCAAGGAGGACGATCGCGCACGATCCGGCGGCGAGACCGTCGAGGCCGTCGGTGAGGTTGACCGCGTTCGACGCTCCGGCGACGACGAGGTAGATGAAGACGAGGTACAGGACCGGCCCGATCTCGATCTCGCTGTCGAAGATCCGCGACTGGAGCGCCGGGTCGAGGCCGAGCTCGTCGTAGGCGACCCACCAGAGGGCGAGCGCGATCGCGATCTGACCGAGGAGCTTGTAGCGGGCCGAGAGGCCGAGCGAGCGCCGCTTCGAGATCTTGATGAAGTCGTCGGCGAAGCCGAGCGCGGCGCAGGCGATCGCGACCCCGAAGACGGCGAGGCTCTGTGTGTCGCGTCGGAGAGGACTAGGTACGGGATCGCGATCGCGAGGAAGAGGATCAGGCCGCCCATCGTCGGCGTCCCGGCCTTCTCGTGATGGCCCTCCGGCCCGTCCTCGCGGATCTGCTGGCCGAACTCCTTCACCCGCAGGTACTCGATGAACTTCGGCCCGAGGAAGATCGTGATCAGCATCGCCGCCATCCCGGCGATCAGGACCTCGCCGCGGTCGATCGCTTCGGAGGCGAGGTTGGTGAGCTGGGCGAGCGGCATCAGTCGGCCACCAACCGTTCGGCGAAGGCCTCGAGCCCGACCGAGCGCGAGCCCTTCACCAGGATCGCGTCGCCCTCGCCGAGGAGCCTCTCGACCAGCTCCGCCGCGGAGAGCGGGCTCCGGGACCCACTCGTCGGGCGCGTAGTCCCGCGCCAGCTCGCCGACGCCGACCACGACGTCGATCCCGAGGTCGCGGGCGTGCGCGCCGGCCTCGCGGTGATAGGACGGCGCCTCCGGGCCGAGCTCGGCCATCCCGCCGAGGACGGCGATGCGGCGGCCGGAGACCTCGAGCGATGCCAGGTTGTCGAGCGCGGCGCGCATCGACACGGGGTTGGCGTTGTAGCAGTCGTTCACGAGCAGGGAGCCTGCGGGCAGGTCGATCAGCTCACCCCGCAACCGCGAGAAGGATATGCCCGGGGTGCGGATGGCCATCTGGTCGAGCGGAGCGGCGAGCGCGACCCCGATCGCGACGGCGCAGACGGCGTTGGCGATGTTGTGCGCCTCGGTGAACGGCAGCTCGAAGCTCGCCTCGCCGCTCGGCGCGACGATCCGCGCCGTCGTCGAGCCCTCGCCGCGCGTCGTCTCGGCGGCGAAGACGTCGCCGCCGGGTCCGAAGGTGATCGTCTCGAGGTCGTGGGAGAGATGCGGCTCGAGCGCCTCGGCGTCGCTCGGGACCACGGCGCAGCCCTCCGGCCCGAGACCGCCGAGGATCTCGGCCTTCGCCTCGGCGATCGCCTCCAGGGTCCCGAGCAGCTCGAGGTGAACGGGTCCGACGTTCGTGATCGCCGCGACGTCGGGCTCGGCGATCTCGCAGAGCTCGGCGATCTGGCCCTCGACCGCGCATCGCCATCTCCAGCACGAGCAGCTCGGCCTCGGGCGGCGCCGAGAGGATCGTCAGCGGCAGGCCGATCTCGGTGTTGTAGTTCTCCGGGCTCGCATGGGTGCGCCAAGGAAGGATCGCGCGGGCGATGTCCTTGACCGACGTCTTGCCGGTCGAGCCGGTGATCCCGACCACCGGGCAGTCGAGCGCTCGGCGCCACGCGGTCGCGAGCGTTTGCAGTGCCGCGAAGCGGATCCGGCGCCGCGAGGATCCAACCGCCGCCGGGAGGACCGCCCGCGAGCCGCTCCGCCCGTTGCGGGTCGACGACCACTCCCCAGGCGCCTGCCTCGAGCGCCGCCGCCGCGTGCTCGCCACCGTCGGTTCGCTCTCCGCGAAGGCCGAAGAAGAGGTCGCCCGCCTCGATGTCCCGCGAATCGATGGTCGCCCGCTCCGGCCGCTCGGTCCCTCCCTCGGCGACGACGGAAGCGCCGGTCCCGGCGACGAGCCGATCCGGGGAGAGGTCGATCACGCGGCCTAGTCGGCTTTCGTTGTGAGCTCGAGCAACGCCTCGCGGGCGACCTCGCGGTCGTCGAAGGGCAGCTTGCGCCCGCCCTCGAACTCCTGCCCCTGCTCGTGGCCCTTGCCGGCGATCACGACCGTGTCGCCGGCCGAGGCTCGGTCGAGCGCCATGGCGATCGCCGCCCGCCGATCCACCTCCACGTCGACGGCGCTCGCCGCCCGCGTCGGTGACGTCATCCCGGCGAGGATCTCGTCGATGATCGCCCCCGGCTCCTCCGAGCGCGGGTTGTCGGAGGTGGCGATCGCAACGTCGGCGAGCCTCGCGACCACCTCGCCCATCAGCGGGCGCTTGTCGCGGTCGCGGTCGCCGCCGCACCCGAAGACGCAGATCAGCCGCCCGTCGGGCTCGGTGATCTGCCGGGCGGAAACGAGCACGTTCTCGAGCGAGTCCGGCGTGTGCGCGTAGTCGACCAGGACCCCGAACGGCTGGCCCTCGTCGACCGGCTCGAACCGTCCCGGGACGCGGTCGGCATCCGCGAGCGCCGCGGCAGCGGCCGCGAGATCGATCCCGAGCGACGTGACGCAGGCGATCGCGCACAGCGCGTTCTCCACGTTGAAGCGGCCGGGAAGCGGCAACGCCACCTCGACCTCCGACCCGTCCGCGGAGAGGCAACGGAAGCTTGACCCTGTGGCGTCGAAGGAGACGTCCACCGCGCGGAGATCGGCGCGCTCGTCGCCTCCCGCCGAGAAGGTCGTCGCCTCGAACTCGGCCGCGAGCTTGTCCCCGTATCGGTCGTCGACGTTGACCACGGCGTGCTCCGCGCGCTCGCCGGCGAAGAGCCGCCGCTTGGCGAGGAAGTAGTCCTCCATGTCGGCGTGGAAGTCGAGGTGATCCTGAGTCAGGTTGGTGAACGCACCGACCGCGAAGCGGATCCCGTCGACGCGGTTGAGGGTGAGCGCGTGGGAGGAGACCTCCATGGCGCAGGCGCGGTCGCCCGCATCGGCCATGCGGCGGAAGGTCGCCTGCAGGTCGATCGCCTCCGGCGTCGTCCGCTCGACCTCCTCCTCGACGCCGCCGATGACACGTTTCACGGTGCCCAGGAGGCCACACTGCACGCCGCTCCGCTCGAGGATGTGGCGGACGAGGAAGGCGCTCGTGGTCTTCCCGTTCGTTCCCGTGATCCCGATGACGCGTACTTCGGCCGTCGGGTCGTCGTAGAGCCGAACGGCGGCGTGCGCCATCGTCGCCCGCGCGTCGCTCACCCGCGCCTGGACGACGAAGGGCGGCAGCTCGAGCTCCCGCTCGCAGACCACCGCCGTGGCGCCCGCCTGGGCCGCAGCCCCCGCATAGGCGTGCCCGTCGACGGTGGCACCTGGATAGGCGAAGAACAGGCTCCCCTCCCGCGCCTGGCGCGAGTCATAGGCGAGGCCGGTGATCTCGACCGTCGGGTCGCCGGTGACCTCGATCACGTCGGCGCCGGCGAGCAGCTCGCGAAGCTCCATCGCCGCCGATTCTAGGTAGGCCGGGCGACGGCGAGCCGGAACTCGCGCCCCATCTACCGATCGGCGATGAAGGTGATTGCGTCGAGGCCCACCGCCACGCTGCAGGCGGACGCGGGGTTGCAGCTCGGTGACACGTCGCCGTCAGGCTGGATCTCCACGATCGCCGCGGTCGGACCCCCGGCGACGCCCACGGGGAGCAGGTTGTCCGCCGGGCGGTACCCGGGAGGCAGCGTAAAGGCCACGCTGCCACCGGTGCCGTCGATGGCGCCCCGCAGATGGACAACTCCGAGAGTGTCCTTGGCGAAGGCCGCAGTTGCGTACCCCGGGGTGTTCGTCCAGCCGTTTTGGAACGCTGCTTCGCCGGGCTGTCCGATCGCGTGGTACGGCTCGATTGCGCTTCCCGCATAGGCGCTCGGCGGAAGCCCGCCGAGGTTTGCGGCGTCGGCGGCGTTGGTCGCGTTGGTCGCGTTGGTCGCGTTGGCGACGCTCAACCCGGGAGCCCGCTTGTCGATCTCGCGCTGGGCGATCTTGCGGACCTTCTTCGGATTCAGCTTGGCGACAGGGTCGGCGGCGAAAGCCGTGCTGATCAGCGCGAACGCGAGAGCGATCGCGGCCACGAGCGTCGCCGGCGACGGCCTCGTGCTCCCGGGTTTCGACATGCCGACCCTCCTCGGTCTCGAGTCACGATGACCCTATCCCTACTGCGGCGGGATGCCAAGGTACGGCAGCGCGAAGGAGGCGATCTCGCCGAAGGCGGGCGCGGCTACGGTGCCGCCGTAGTAGTCGCCCTTCGGGTTGTCGACCACGATCGCGACCAGGAGCTGCGGGTCCTCTGCAGGAGCGAAGCCGACGAACGAAGCGACGAACTCGGTCTCCGAGTAGAAGCCATCCACGACCTTTTGCGCCGTGCCGGTCTTTCCCGCAAGGGTGTACCCGGGAACGGTCACCGCCGAGGCGGTGCCGCCCGCTTCGAGCACCCCTTCGAGCATCTCGCGCAGCTTCGACGCGTTCTCCTCGCTGATCACGCGCTTGCCGTTCGGCGGCGTCACCGGCGCACCGTCCTCCTCGAGCACCAGCCGCGGCGCGCGCAGGACGCCGTCCGACGCGATCGCCGCGTAGGCGGCCATCATCTGGATCGGCGTTACGGACAGACCCTGGCCGATCGGCAGGTTTCCCATCGTCGAGCCCGAGTAGTCGTCTGGCGGCGTCATGATCCCGACCTCCTCGCCCGGGTAGTCGATGCCGGTCGGCGAGCCGAAGCCGAACTTGCGGATCCAGTGGTCGAAGCGGGAGCCGAACTGCGAGTCGCCGAACTCCTCGTTCAGGGCGAGGCCGATCGTGACCGCGCCCACGTTCGAAGACTGGGCGAGGATGTCGGCGACGGTCAGCGTCCCGCCGCCACCCTCGTGGGACTCCTCGATGACCCGGTCCGCGACCTGGATCGTCGGGCCGAGGGTGAAGGGCGTGCGCGGGGTGACCACGTCGTCTTCGAGCGCGCCCGCCACCGTGAACGCCTTGAAGGTCGAGCCGGGCTCGTAGTTGAAGCCCGTCGCCATGTTGCCGAGGAGATCGGGGTCCTCGATGCCGGCGGGGTCGCTGGGATCGATCCCGGGCCAGTTCGCCATCGCCAGCACCTCGGACGTCTGCGGATCCATCACCACCGCCGTCGCGCCGTCGGGCTGGTAGTCGCGCCCGATGCCCGTGATGACCTCCTCCGTCTGCGCCTGGATCGCGGCGTCGAGGGTGAGCTTCAGATCGGACCCTGCCTCGGCGGCGGCGAGCGTCGAGCGTTCGAGCTCTTCGCCGAGCGCGTCGGAGACGACCTCGCGCTCGCCGTCGGTGCCGTGAAGGATCTCGTCCTGGGACGCCTCGAGCCCGGTCAGGCCCTGGTTCTCGGTCCCTACGGTCCCGATCACCTGGCCGGCGAGCTCGCCCTGCGGGTAGATCCGCCGGCTGTCGGGCATCAGCCCGATCCCGGGGAGCTCGAGCGCGGTGATCTCCGCCGCTGCATCGAGCGAGACCTTGCGGTTGATGTAGGAGAAGCCCGAGTCCTCGGTGAGGCTCTCGAGGATGCCGTCCTCGTCGGCGCCGAGGATCTTCGCCAGCTTGTGGGCCGTGCCGGGCGGATCCTCGACCTGGTAGGGCGTCGCGAACACCGTCGCGGCGTCTTCGGAGACGGCGAGCTCCTTGCCCGCGCGATCGAAGATCGTCCCGCGCGAGCCCGGGATGACGACCGTCTGCTTCTGCTGGCTCTGCGCCTCGTTCGCGAGCCCGCTGCCCTGGATCCCCTGAACCCAGACGGCGCGGATGAGAACGAGCGCGAGGAGCGCGACGAAGGCGGCGAAGAGGAGTCCGACCCTGCGCTCGATCAGGTTCACGGCGTCAGCACGCCTCCGGCCGCGACCAGTGCCGGGTCGGTCGCGGGGTCGACGGTCGCGGCTGGATCCACCGGCACGGTGCCGGCCGGATCAACGGGCGCGACGGCGGCCGGGTCCGGGACGACCGCGGTGGTATCGGTGACGGGCACCGCGGCGGTCGGGTCGGCGATCACCGGCGCCGGCGGCGGCGTGCCACTCAGCTCACCGTCCTTGAGCCGCTGCGCCGCGATCGCCGCGTCGTCGGGGCTCGCCTTGACGTAGCGGTACGAGCCGGGGAGCGGAACGTGGAGGCCGAGGTCGTCGGCAGCCTTCTCGAGCTCGTCGGCGGACAGCATCGAGGCGAGCTGCGCCTCCAGCGCGGAGTTTCGCCGTTCGAGCTCGTCCGCCTGAGCCGCCGCCTCGGAGGAGGTGGCGCTGAAGCTGAGGGCGACGACATTGAGGCCGACGATCCCGACGAGGAGCGTTCCGAGGAGCCCGATCCAGAGCCGTCCGCGAGTGAGGCGAAAGACGAGGCCGGAGTCGGCGATCCCGCCGACGGCGACCGCCGTCCTCCCGACCGCCGCGACCGGGGTCATCCAACCGGTCGCCTGGCGTGGTGCGGGTCTCCGCGTGCGCGCCGGAGCGGTACGCGCTCGAGCCGGAGCCGAGCGGCGCGCCGGAGCGGTCCGTGCCTGCGGCGCCGTGCGCGCCCGCGAGGTCTTCAAAGCCGTCGATGCCGCCATCTCAGATCACCTTTCGGGGGTTTCGCCTCGGGTGCGTGAACTTCCTGCGTCGGACCGTGCCGCGAGCTTGCGGGCCGCGCGCAGGCGCGCCGAGCGGGAACGCGGGTTCTCGCTCGCTTCCTCCTCGGTTGGTTTGACCACACGGCGGGCCAGGAGCTCCGCTTCGGGCTCGTGCCCACAGGTGCAGATCGGAAGCTCCGGCGGACAGATGCAGCCGCGCGCGAGCTCGGCGAGGAAGCGCTTGACGCGCCGGTCCTCGAGCGAGTGGAAGGAGATCGCGGCGAGCCGTCCGTCGGTCGGAAGCAACGCCCACGCGGCGGGCAGGGCCCGGTCGAGTGACTCGAGCTCGCCGTTGACGGCGATCCGGATCGCCTGAAAGCTGCGCTTCGCCGGATGTCCACGCGCAAACCGGTACGCCGGCGGGACGGCGGCGCGGATCGCCTCGACCAGTTCGCCCGTGCGCTCCAGTGGGCGCCGGCGGACGATCTCGGCGGCGATCGAGCGTGCGTGGCGCTCTTCGCCGAGGTCCCGCAGAACGGTCGCGATCTCATCCCGCGGCCACTCGTTGACGAGCTCGAGCGCGGAGAACTCCTGATCCGGATCCATCCGCATATCCAGCGGCGCGTCGTAGGAATAGGAGAAGCCGCGTTCGGAGACGTCGAGCTGCATCGAGGACACGCCCAGGTCGAGGTAGACGATGTCGGGTGCGACGCCCTCGTCGGCGAGCGAACCAAGCGCGTCGGCGAAGTCGGCGCGGATCAGGCGAGCCGGGCTCGCGAGCTCCGGCTCGGCCTCGGCGAAGCGCTCGGCCGCGGCAGGATCGCGGTCGATCGCGACGAGGAGCCCGGTCGGCCCGATCCGATCGGCGAAGCGGCGGGCGTGGCCGCCTGCCCCGAAGGTGCAGTCGACCACGACGTCGCCCGGCTGCGGGTCGGTGAGCGCGATGAGCTCCGACGCGAGGACCGGGAGGTGGTGTTCGCGATCGGTTGGCATCTCGATCAGTGTGGCCATCGACGACCCATCAGTTTGTCCCCGGCCCGGCGGCGAGCTCCTCGGCCATGAGCTCGGCCTGCTCGTCGAGCTCGGCGTAGTGCTCCGCCCAGCGCTCGGGGTTCCAGAGCTCGAGGTGATCGTCGACGCCGACGACCATGCAGGGGCCCTCGAGGCTTGCGTGCTCCATCAGGTGCTTCGCCACCCGCACCCGCCCGGCGGAGTCGACCGACTCCTCCGACGCGGAGGCGTTGAAGCGGCGGGCCATCATCCGCCCCTTGCGGCTCAGCGGGTTGAGCGGGGCGAGGAAGCGCTGCGAGAACTCGTCATAACCCCGCGGCGTGTAGAGCTCGACGCAGGGGTCGAGGCCGGCGAGGAGAACGACACCCTCCGAGAGCGTGGCGCGGTAGCGCGCCGGGATCGTCAGCCGGTCCTTGGCGTCGAGGCTGTGCTCGTGCTGACCGCGGAAGGTCATCGGCTGGCGTGATCGCGTGAGATGGGAGAGGGAAAAGGTTTGGACCGGAGTGGAGAGGTGGGAGGAACCTCACCACCCCGGTCCATGGGTCAACTCGTGCTGCCACGCTAACCCACTACGTCCCACTTTGCAACACAACACTGCCCGGGCATTGGAGTCGTTCCGTCGGACGGAACCGCTACAGCGGTCTGACCCGCACCACGATCTGGCTTCGTGATGCGGTTCGCAGTGCGTCTTCCGTGCCCGGCGCGGGGGCCCGGGCGCGGGGCGATTCTGCAACCGCCCTTGCAGAACCGGCGTCCTACGGGCCGCGTTAGATGACTGATTCCCAACCCCCGCGCGCCCGGATGACGCACCTGGCACTTCGCATATCGGCGTCCTCGGGTGCTCGCGTGGCGGTGCCACGCTTCACACCCTGCGTCCTTGATCTGCTCGGCCAGGCGCGCCCCCGGGCACAGGCGGATTAGCACTCAGTCATCTAGGCTGCGGCCGTGGCCGACGAGCAGCCCACCGAAGCAGCCGCCGATGCGGTGAGCGCGGGCCCGCCCGGCGCCGCGGGCGAGGAGGTCCAGATCCAGGCTCCGCCGGAGCTTGCGCCGGTCCCCGAGGACGCCGACGATACCCGCGGGCACCACTTCGGCCGCCTGCTCCGCCACCCGGCGACGCTGATCATCGGCGGGGTCCTCGTGGTGGGCGCGCTCATCGCGGGGGGCGCGGCCGGCAGCATCGCAATCGGCGGTGGAGCGGCCGTCGTCGCCCTCCTGATCACGATCCTCGTCGTCTACCTACTCGCCTCCGGCAAGGCGGCCGACGACTTCTACCGCGCCTACGCCGAAGGCCGGAAGCTGAACCGGATCGACGGCAAGTCGAACCTCCCGCCCGTAACGCCGCTGCTGCAGAAGGGCGACAAGCGCTACGCCCAGCAGCGCTTCAACGGCATCCTCCCGGGCGGCCTCGACGGCAGCGTCTGCCTCTACACCTACGAGGAGATCACGCGGGACTCCGACGGCAACCGGCAGACGACCTACATCCACTACACGATCGTGATGACCCAGGTCCCGGAGATGGCGCCGTTCATGCAGGAGCTCTTCTGCCAGCGCCGCTTCGGCTTCCGCTTCCTCGACTCGGCCGAGGACGTTTTCCGCTCGCGCCAGCGGGTCGAGCACGAATCCGAGGCAGTCGACAAGAAGTTCGAGATCTTCATGGGCAAGAACGACGACCTGAACCGCGCCCGCCAGATCCTCTCCCCCACCTTCCTCGTCTGGCTCGAGAACCACTCGCCCGAGGCGTTCGCGTTCGAGCTCGTCGCCGGCTCACTCGTCGCCAACGTCAAGGGCCACAAGAAGTCAGCCGCCGAGCTCGATCTCCTCTGCGAGGCGTCGGCGGCCGTCGCGCGGCGCCTCCACGAGGAGGCGATGGAGGTCTCGGAGCACTCGACGCTGCGCGACCCGAACGCGCCGCCCTCGTAGCGAGAGGCGCCACTGGATGAGGATCCTCCTCGTCACCCAGATGTGGCCGAGCGAGGAGAACCCCGACCTCGGCAGCTTCCTCGTTCCGATTGCCCGCGAGCTCGAGGCGCTCGGGCACGAGGTCGAGGTGAGCTCGATCTCGCGTCGCGGAGGCGGTCCGCTCAAGTACGTACACCTGGTCGCCGCGGCGCGGCGGGACGCGCGCCACTTCCGGCCGGACGTCGTCTTCGCCCACTTCCTCTTCCCGGCCGGCGCCGCGGGCGCGATCGCCGCGAGGGCGGCGGGGGCTCCGCTCGTCGTCATGGCGCACGGCCAGGACGTGGCCAACCTCCAGGAGATGCCCTGGACCCGCCGGCCGACGCGCGCGGTCCTCTCGCGAGCCGCCGGGCTGATCGTCAACTCGGCCTGGCTCGGTGCGGAGCTCGAGTCGTCGCTTCCCGGGTTCGCGGGCTCGGCCGAGGTGATCGATTGCGGGATCGACCTCGACACGTTCTCGCCGCGCGCCGCGGACGCCTCCCGATCCGCGCTCGGCTGGGACGGCGAGGGGCCTGCGCTCCTGTACGTCGGCTCGCTCATCGAGCGAAAGAACGTGGTCCGGCTCGCGAACGCGTTCGCCGAGCTCGGCACCGGACGGCTCGCCTTCGTCGGCGACGGCCCGCTGAGACGGGCCCTCGAGGGACGGGAGCGGGTCCGCATCGCGGGCCGCGTCCCCCACGCCGAGGTGCCGGAGTGGATCGCCGCCTGCGACGTCCTCTGCCAGCCCTCCCTGCGAGAGCCCTTCGGCCAGGCCATGCTCGAGGCGATGGCGATGGAACGCACGGTGCTCGGAACCCGGGTGGGCGGCCCGCCGGAGTTCGTCACCGAGGCGGCGGGGGTCCTCGTCGACCCGCTGAGCGAGCGCGCGCTGCTCGAGGGGTTGCACGAGGCGATCGAGCTGCCGGCACCGAACCCCGCCGCCCGTGAGGCGGCCGCCGCGCATGCCGTGGGGACTCAGGCCGCCCGCATGGCGGACGTGCTGGGGCGCGCCGTCGGTTAGCGTCGCCGCCCAGGGGATAAATGCCCGGGCAAACGACGATCGGAGGATGAGATGGAAAAGCTGGACTACGTCGCGGTCCCCGCGAAGAACCGAGAGCGACTGCGCGAGTTCTACGTCGACAAGCTGGGTCTGCGGGGCGACGAGAACGAGCCGAACGAGTTCTGGGTCGGCGAGACCTGCTTCTCGATCTGGGAGCCGGCGAGCTTCGGGATGGAGTTCGCGCCGCAGAAGAACGCCCACATCGCGATTCACGTGGACGACGTGGCGGCCGCCCGCGCAGAGCTCGAGGGCAAGGGCATCGAGTTCATGAACGAGACCATGGACACCGGCGTCTGTCACATGGCGTTCTTCACCGACCCCGACGGGAACGACCTGATGCTCCACAACCGGTACTCCCCCTACGGGGAACCCGCGACCGCGGAATAGCCGAAAATCAGGGAGCGACGACCATCGCGCTGCCGCCGCCGCGGCGCTTCGGCTCGGCGGCGGCGAGCATGGCGCCTCCCGGAAGGAACTCGATCGCCGTCGTGGCGCCGATCTCAGGCGGGTCGGATGGCACGGGGATGAACTCATGTCCGTAGGTCGCCGCGAGCGCCTGCCCCTCCGCTGAGCGGCGGAACGCGCGTTCGGCGGGAGTCTCCGGCGAGTTCCCCTGCGCCGCTCGCGGCGCCGCGATCGCCTCGGGAAGCGTCCGCCCGAGGTCGAGTCGCTCGATCAGGACCTGCAGGACCGTGGTGATGATCGTCGAGCCGCCCGGCGAGCCCAGCGCCAGTACGGGTACGCCGCCGAGGGTGACGATCGTGGGCGCCATCGAGCTCCGCGGCCGCTTACCGCCCGCGGGCGCGTTCGGATGCCCGGGATCGTCGTAGTCGAAGTCCGTGAGCTCGTTGTTCAGCAGGAACCCCCATCGGGGGACGACGATCCCGTTGCCGCCGGTCGACTCGATCGTGAACGTGTAGGACACCGTCATCCCGCTCGCGTCAGCGACCGTGAGGTGCGTCGTCGAGGTGCCCTCGCGATCAACTCCGACCCGCCCCGGTGGCGGGTTGTCGGCCGGCTCGCCGGGCGCGACAGCTTCGGAGTCGGCCGCCTGGTCGGTGATCAGCGCTCGCCGCTCGGCGGCGAAGGAGTCCGAGAGCAGGCCGGCCAACGGCACGTCGAAGAAGGCCGGGTCGCCGAGGTAGGCGTTGCGGTCGGCGAAGGCAAAGCGGGACGCCTCGATGAAGCGATGGAGCGCCTGCGCGCGATCGGCGCCGAGCGGCGCGTAGCCCTCGAGGATGTTGAGCGCCTCGCCGACGGTGGAGCCGCCGCTCGATGGTGGCGGCATGCCCCAGACGTCGAACCCGCGGTAGGAGACGCGGGTCGGCTCGCGGACGAGCGCCCGGTAGCGCCGCAGGTCGGCCTCGGTGAGCAGGCCGGGGAGCCAGGGTGTCTCCGCCTCCTTGTCGACGGGCGGATCCTGCGCGGCTTCGGCGATCGATTTGGCGATCGGGCCGCGGTAAAAACCGCCGGCTCCCAGCCTTGCGATCCGCCGGTAGGCGCGCGCGAGCTCCGGATTTCGCTGGCGGGTGCCGACGTTTCGCGGCGTGCCATCCGGATCGAGGTAGATCGACTCGGTGGCGGGAACCTCGGCGAAGAACTCGGCGTTGAGCTCGACCTGGCCGAAGAAGGTCCGGTCGATGCGAAAGCCGTGTTGCGCAACCGCGATCGCCGGACGCAGGAGGCGCTCCAGCGATCGTGACCCGTAGCGCTCGAGCGCCTCGTCCCAGGTCGCGACCGTGCCCGGGACCCCCGCCGACAGCCCGCTGTAGCGCGCCGTGTCGAAATCGAGGGGCTCGCCCGCTTCGAAGAACGAGCGCGGCCGCATCGCGTCGGGCGCAGTCTCGCGGCCGTCGATCGCGCTCACCTGGCCGTCGGGCGTGCGCACCAGCATGAACCCGCCGCCCCCGATCCCGGACGAGAAGGGCTCGGTCACTCCAAGGACGCCGGCGGCGGCGATCGCCGCGTCGACGGCGTTACCCCCGTCGCGCAGGGTCTCGATTGCCGCGCGGGTCGCGAGCCTGTCGACCGTCGAGGCGGCGCCTCCGCTCCCGGTCGCCGTCGGCGCCGCGCCGGCGCTCGCGGGCGCTCCCAGGCAGACGAGCGACAGCACCAGCGCAGTCGTTCGTCTCCCTGCCACGTCCACTCCCTACCCGGAAAGCGGGGTTGGCACGCCGCTAACCTCGCCGCGATGGGCAGCTCCGAATACATCTTCTCGATGCACCAGGTCTCGCGGACCCATCCGCCGGACAAGACCGTGCTCGAGAACATCTCCCTGAGCTTCTTCCACGGGGCGAAGATCGGCGTGCTCGGCCTCAACGGGTCCGGCAAGTCGACCCTCCTGCGGATCATGGCCGGGGTCGACGAGGACTACCGCGGCGAGGCGCAGCTGAAGCCGGGAGCGACCGTCGGCCTGCTGGAACAGGAGCCGCAGCTCGACGAGACCAAGGACGTGCGCGGCAACGTCGAGGACGGTGTCCGCGAGATCCGCGACCTGGTCGACCGCTACAACGAGGTCGCCGCCAACTACTCGGATGAGAACGCGGACGAGTTCGCCCGCCTCTCCGACCAGATCGAGGCCGCCGACGCCTGGAACCTGGAGACGATGCTCGATCAGGCGATGGACGCGCTGCGACTACCGCCGGGCGACGCCGAGGTGACGAAGATCTCCGGCGGCGAGCGCCGCCGCGTCGCGCTGTGCCGCCTGCTCCTGCGCGCGCCCGACCTGCTGCTCCTCGACGAGCCGACCAACCACCTCGACGCGGAGTCGGTCGCCTGGCTCGAGAAGCACCTCGAGGAGTACAAGGGCGCCGTCGTGGCCGTCACCCACGATCGCTACTTCCTCGACAACGTCGCCGGCTGGATCCTCGAGCTCGACCGCGGCCGCGGGATCCCCTTTCAGGGCAACTACTCGTCCTGGCTCGAGCAGAAGACAGCACGGCTCGAGCAGGAAGGGCGCAGCGACAAGGCGCGGGCGAAGACGCTCGCCTCAGAGCTCGAGTGGGTACGCGAGAACCCGAAGGGCCGCCGCAAGAAGTCGAAGGCGCGCCTCGCGCGCTACGAGGCGCTCCTCGCCGAGGATCGGAACGTGAAGCTCGAGGACGTCCAGATCCACATCCCCGCCGGCCCGCGCCTCGGCGGGAAGGTGATCGAGGCGGAGGGACTCACGAAGGGCTTCGGCGAGCGCCTGCTGATCGAGGACCTCTCGTTCTCGCTGCCGCCGGCGGGAATCGTCGGCGTGATCGGCCCCAACGGCGCGGGCAAGACGACGCTGTTCCGGATGATCGTCGGCGACGAGACGCCCGACGCCGGGGCGGTCGAGCTCGGCGAGACGGTCGAGCTCGCCTACGTCGACCAGAGTCGCGACGCGCTCGACCCCGAGAAATCCGTCTGGGAAGAGGTCTCCGACGGCTACGAGCGGATCAAGGTCGGCGACCGCGAGATGAACTCGCGCGCCTACGTCTCCGGCTTCAACTTCAAGGGCTCCGACCAGCAGCGCGCCGTCGGCACCCTCTCCGGCGGGGAGCGCAACCGCCTCCACCTGGCGAAGCTCCTGCGCTCGGGCGGCAACCTGCTGCTCCTAGACGAGCCCACCAACGACCTCGACGTCGACACCCTGCGCGCGCTCGAGGAGGCACTGCTCGCGTTCGCCGGCTGCGCCGTGATCATCTCCCACGACCGCTGGTTCCTCGACCGAATCGCGACCCACGTGCTCGCCTTCGAGGGAGACTCGGAAGTGGTCTGGTTCGAGGGCAACTTCGAGGCCTACGAGGAGAACCGGCGCGAGCGCCTTGGCGCCGCCGCGGACCGACCGCACCGGATCACGTACAAGAAGCTCGTCGCCCGCTAGCCGCGACTCGTGGCTCACTCGCCGCGGGATTCCGCGAGCAGGTCCGCCAGGGCGCCCCGGGGCTCTATGCGTCGCGCGAGCCCCGGTGCGCGACGCGCGGCTCGCACGCGTCGAGGCGGCTCGCCGACGGGGACCGGCCGGTACCCGAGCCAGTAGGCCCGCTGACGCGCCACCCGCTCGAGCGATGGGTGGCAGCGGCTGCAGACGGGAACGAGGTTGGACGGATCGTCGGACCCGCCGAAGGCTCGAGGAAGGACGTGGTGAGCGTGCTGAGCCGGTCGATCGCAGCGCACACAGACCTCGCCGGCGACGACCCGGGCCGCGACGCGCTTCCAATTTGCATCCCCGTAGGGCATCCGCGCTGACGCTAAATCGCCGGCCAGACAGATCCGCGCGTCACACCCATGGGTAGGCTCATCGGATCGAGCCGCAGGTGGTCGACAACCCGGAGGAGAGCCGCTTCGAGCTCCACATCGGCGACGCCGTCGCCGGGGTCGCCAACTACCGCGATCAGGACGGGCATCCTGCCTTCTTCCACACCGAGGTCGACGCGGAGTTCGCCGGTCAAGGGCTCGGCAGCAAGCTCGCCACGGGCGTGCTCGAAGCCATGCGCGAGCGCGGCGAGACCATCTACCCGATCTGTCCCTTCATCGCCGACTACATCGAGGGGCATCCCGAGTACGCGGACGTCGTCGTACCCGCGATGCGGAAGCGGTTCGAGAAGGGCTAGTCGGTCCGCCGCGCCGCGCGGTAGCGGCGGATGAGCGCGTTGGTCGAGCTGTCGTGGGCCGGGTCGCCCTCGCCCTGGAGCTCGGGGATGATCCGCATGGCGAGCGCCTTGCCGAGCTCGACGCCCCACTGATCGAACGAGTTGATCCCCCAGACGGTGCCCTGGGTGAAGACGCTGTGCTCGTAAAGGGCGACCAGCGAGCCGAGCGTGAACGGGTCGAGGCGCTCGGCGAGGATCGTGTTCGAGGGCCGGTTGCCGGGGAAGGTCCGGTGCGGGACGAGCTCCTCGGCGATGCCCTCGGCGCGCACCTCGTCCGCGGTCTTGCCGAAGGCGAGCGCCTCGGTCTGGGCGATCATGTTCGCGAGCAACAGGTCGTGGTGTGAGCCGAGCGGGTTGAGCGTCTGCATGAAGCCGATGAAGTCACAATGGAACGGCTCGGTCCCCTGGTGCAGGAGCTGGAAGAACGAGTGCTGGCCGTTGGTGCCGGGCTCGCCCCAGTGGATCGCGCCGGTCTGAACCGCAACCTTCTTCCCGTCGAGGGTCACGCGCTTGCCGTTCGACTCCATCGTCAGCTGCTGCAAGTAGGCCGGGAAGCGGTGCAGGTAGCGGTCGTAAGGCAGCACGGCAACGGTCTGCGCGCCCCAGAAGTCGCCGTACCAGACGGAGAGCAGCCCGAGCATCGCCGGCAGGTTGCGCTCCGCGGGCGCCTCGCGGAAGTGCTCGTCGACGGCATGGAAGCCGGCGAGCATCGCGGCGAAGCCCTCCGGCCCGATCGCGATCATCGTCGAGAGACCGATCGCGGAGTCCATCGAGTAGCGCCCCCCCACCCACTCCCAGAACCCGAACATGTTGTCGGTGTCGATGCCGAACGCCGAGACCTCGTCCCCATTGGTGGAGACGGCGACGAAGTGCTTTGCGACCGCCGCCTCGTCGCCGCCGAGGCCGGCCAGCGACCACTCGCGGGCGGTCCGGGCGTTGGTCATCGTCTCCAGCGTCGTGAACGTCTTCGACGCGACGATGAACAGGGTCTCCGCGGGGTCGAGGTCACGGGTCGCCTCGGCGAAGTCGGTGCCGTCGACGTTGGAGACGAAGCGGAAGTTCATCTCGCGGCGGGAGTAGTGGCGAAGCGCCTCATAGGCCATCACCGGACCGAGGTCGGAGCCGCCGATGCCGATGTTGATCACGTTGCGGATCGGCTTGCCCGTGTGTCCCTTCCACTCACCGGAGCGGATCCGCTCGCAGAACGCGCCCATCCGGTCGAGCACCTCGTGGACCTCCTTGACCACGTCGACGCCGTCGACGACGAGCGAACGTTCCCGCGGCATCCGCAGAGCTGGATGGAGCACCGGCCGGTCCTCGGTCGTGTTGATGTGCTCGCCGCGGAACATCGCCTCGCGGCGCTCGGCGAGCCCGACGGCCGCCGAGAGCTCGCAGAGGAGCTCGACCGTGTCATCCGTGATCAGGTTCTTCGAGAAGTCGAGGTAGAGGCCGGCCCCTTCGAGCACGAAGCGCTCGCCGCGCGCGGGGTCGGTGGCGAAGAGCTCGCGCAGGTGCGTGCCGGCCAGCGAGCGCTGGTGGCGGCCGAGCGCCTCCCAGGCCCCTCGGCCCTCCAACGGCGCGCTCGCCTCGCTCATGCCTTCGCGACCCGCTGTTCGAAGACTTCCTGGATCTCCTCAAGGTGCTTGCCCTTGGTCTCGGGCACCAGACGCAGGCAGAAGAAGAACGTGAGCACGCAGACCGCAGCGTAGAAGAGGAACGCCCCGCCGCGTCCCAGTCCGTCGATGAGCGAGAGGAACGTGAGCGAGACGATGAAGTTGAAGAGCCAGTTCGCCATCGTTCCCAGCGCGGCCGCCTTGCTTCGCACCGCGAGCGGGTAGATCTCGGCGTTCAAGAGCCAGAAGATCGGGCCGAGGCTGATGGCGAACGCCGCCACGTAGAGCATCAGGCTCCCGATCGCGATGGCCGATCCGGCGGTGCTGCCGGCGCCCACGATGAAGACGAGCGCCAGCCCCACGAGCGCAATGGCCATCACGGCGCTGCCGCCGAGGAGCAACGGCCGGCGTCCCGACCGGTCGAGCAGCCGGATCGCGACCAGCGTCATGCCCACGTTGACGATTCCCACACCGATCGACGCGAGGATCGCCGCCGATGAAGAGTCGACGCCCGTGAACTGCACGATCGTCGGGGCGTAGTAGATGACGGTGTTGATGCCCGCGACCTGCTGCAGAACCGCCAGTCCGATCCCGACCAGCAGCGCCGCCTTGACCACCGGTTTGCGCAGGTCGCTCCATGTCCCGGGCTTCACCGACACCTCGTGCTTGATCTCCTCGATCTCCTGGTCGATCGCCGCCAGGTCGCCGGAGCGCACCCGTGCCAGCACCGCGCGCGCCTCGAAGTCGCGGCCCGCCATCACCAGCCAGCGCGGGCTCTGCGGCATCTTCAGCATTCCGATCCCGAGCGCGAACGCCGGAAGCGCTCCGATCGCGAGCATCGCGCGCCACTCCTGGTTCGGCTCGAAGATGAGGCCGACGACGTAGGCGACGACGATCCCGATCGTCACGGCGAGCTGGAAGAACGTGACCAGCCTGCCGCGGATGTCGGGCGGCGCGACCTCCGAGATGTAGACGGGCGCGGTCGCCGAGGCGAGTCCGATCGCGACGCCGAGGACCGCGCGGGCAAGCACCAGGACCGCGAGCCCGCCCGCCGCGGCCGAGACGAACGAGCCGATGACGAAGACCACAGCTGAGCCGAGGATCAGTATCCGCCTGCCGTAGGCGTCCGACAGGCGGCCGGCGAGGCCCGCGCCCAGGACCGCCCCGATGGGCACCGCGCCGACGACGAGCCCCGATTCGAACGCGCTCAGCCCGAAGTCCGGCGTGATGAACAGCAGCGCGCTTGCGATGACGCCGGTGTCGTAGCCGAAGAGGAGACCGCCGAGGCCGGCGATCGCGGCCGTCATGACCACGTTGCGACCGACCTGACGCGAGCTGATCGCCTTCGACCCCTCCATCATCGGCGGCGACCCTATCTCAGGCGAAAGGGACTACACGAGCTGCTTTTCGAGCGTGGCAAGAAGCTCCCGCCACGAGGCGTTGAAGGAGTCCTTGCCCTCCTCCTGCAGGCGGGTGGCAAGCGCGGAGACGTCGATGCCCGCCGTCTCGAACGAGGCGAGCTTCTCCTCCGCGGCGGAGCCGTCGGCCGGGATCGGCTGGCCGACCTCGCCGTGGTCCGCGAACGCCAGCAACGCCTTTTCCGGCATCGTGTTGACGGTGTTCGGCGCCGCGAGCGCCTCGATGTAGAGAACGTCGGAGGCGTTCGGATCCTTGGTTCCCGTGCTCGCCATCAGGAGCCGCTGCGCTCGCCCGCCGGCGTTCTCGATCCGCTGCCAGCGCTCGGAGTCGAGCAGCTCGCGATAGGCGGAGTACGTGTGATGGCCGACGGCGATCCCGAGCTGATTGCGGAGCTCGTCCGGGACCTGGTCGGAAACCGCGGCGTCCCACCGGCTGATGAACAGCGAGGCCACGGAGACGACGTTCGGGTCGAGGTTCGCCTCGAGCCGCCGCTCGATTCCGCGCATGTAGGCGTCCGCGGCGGCGATGTACTGCTCCGCACTGAACAGCAGCGTGACGTTCACCGGAATGCCGGCGAAGATCGTCTCCTCGATCGCCGTGCGACCCGCCTCGGTGCCGGGGATCTTGATGAAGAAGTTGTCCTCGGCCTTGCCGTAGAGCGTCGCGGCCTGGGCGATCGTCGCGTCCGCATCGTCGGCGAGGAGCGGCGAGACCTCGAGCGAGACGCGCCCGTCAACCCCGTCGGTGCGGGCGTTCACATCCCTGAACAGGGCGGCGGCGCGGCGCAGGTCGGTGAGCGCGAGCTCGAAGAAGAGGTCCTCGCCCGCAAGACCCCGGCCGGCGAGCTCGCCGATCTGCTCGTCGTAGGCGCTGCCGCCGCCGATCGCCTTGTCGAAGATCGTCGGGTTCGAGGTCAGCCCGGTCACCGAGAGCTCGTCGATGTAGCGGGCGAGCGTGCCGTCGTCGAGCATCGTCCGGGTGATGTTGTCGACCCACAGCGACTGGCCGAGATCGTGGAGCTTGTGCGTCGCCTTCAAGCCTTCTTCTCCTTCTCTCGCGCGAGCAGCTCGCGCGCCTTATCGACAACTGCCTCGGGCGTGAACCCGAACTTGTCCTGGACGTCCTTGAGCGGCGCCGAGGAGCCGAACGTGTGCATGCCGATCGTCGCCCCGGCCGGTCCGACGTAGCGGTCCCAGCCGAGCGTCGAGGCCTCCTCGATCGAGATCCGCGCGCCGACGTCCGGCGGCAGGACCGAGTCGCGGTACCCCTGCTCCTGCTGGTCGAAGAGCTCGAACGAGGGCATGCTCACCACCCGTGCGCGCACGCCGTCCGCCGAGAGGGTCTCGAAGGCGGAGACGGCGAGCGAGACCTCGCTTCCGGTCGCGATCAGGAT
This sequence comes from uncultured Solirubrobacterales bacterium, assembly GCA_963797995.1. Taxonomy (GTDB): domain Bacteria; phylum Actinomycetota; class Thermoleophilia; order Solirubrobacterales; family 70-9; genus WHSW01. The sequence goes on along the minus strand of CAWCRP010000006.1, from coordinate 144,440 downwards.
CACCTCCGGGGCCTCGCCGCCGGGATCGTCGGCGAGCACGTAGCCACCCTTGGCGAGGGCCGCCGCGTCCGTATAGCGGTCGCGGTCGAGGATCGGCACGTTCTGGCGCGTGAGGATGAGGGCGACCGGCTGGTGGCGCTGGGCGAATGTCCACCGCCACGCCTCGGCGACCTCGTTCGCGTCGCAGGGCCTCAACACGACCAGCCCGGGGATCGCGCGCAGCGAAGCGAGCTGCTCGACCGGCTGGTGGGTCGGGCCGTCCTCGCCGAGGCCGATCGAGTCGTGGGTGAAGATGTGGATCACCGGCAGCTCCATGAGCGCCGAGAGCCGGATCGCAGGGCGGGCGTAGTCGGAGAAGGTCAGGTAGGTCGACCAGGCCGGGCGGAGCTTCGAGAGCGAGAGCCCGTTCGAGACCGCCGCCGACTCGTGCTCGCGGATGCCGTAGTGGAGCTGACGGCCGCTGCGATCGTCCGGGGAGAAATTGCCGGCCTCCTCGACGGTGAGGCGCACGGAGGTCGAGTCGGTGAGGTCGGCGGACCCGACGACCAGCCATGGGACGGTCTCCGCGATCGCGTTCTCGACCGCATGGGAGGCCTTGCGCGTCGCCATCCCCTTGCCGTCGGCATCAGGCTCGAACGTGGGGACGAAGCGGTCCCATCCCTCCGGTAGCTCGCGACGCTGCATCGCGTTGATCTGCTTCAAGAGCGTCTGGTGCTCGCGCGAGTAGCTCGTCTTGAGCCGACCCCACTCGCGGCGATGCTCCCCGCCGCGGGCGCCGATTCCGTCCGCGAACCGCTTTGGGACCTCGTCGGGAACCAGGAACTGCGCGTCCTCCGGCCAGCCGTAGGCGCGCTTCGTCTCCCGCACCTCCTCCTCGCCGAGCGGCTCACCGTGAGCCGCCGCGGTATCGACCTTGTGCGGCGAGCCGTAGCCGATGTGGCTGTCGACGATGATCAGCGTGGGCCGGTCGTCGGTGCTGCGGAAGGAGTCGAACGCGCGCGCGACCAGCTCGAGGTTGTTCGCGTCACCAACGCGGGCGACGTTCCAGCCATAGGCCATGAAGCGACCCGCGACGTCGTCGCTGAACGTGATCTCGGTCCGGCCGTCGATCGAGATGTGGTTGTTGTCGTAGATCCAGCAGAGGTTGTCGAGCCGCTGGTTGCCGGCCAGAGAGGCGGCCTCGTGCGACACGCCCTCCTCCATGTCTCCGTCCCCGCAGATGACGAACGTGTCGTAGTCGAAGAGCGGGAAGCCCGGGCGGTTGAAGTGGGCGCCCAGCCACTTGCTCGCGATGGCCATCCCCACCGAGGTCGCGACGCCCTGGCCGAGCGGCCCGGTGGTCGACTCGACGCCGGATGTCCACCGGTACTCGGGGTGACCCGCCGCCTTCGAGTCGAGCTGGCGGAAGGACTTGATGTCGTCGAGGCTCACCGACTCGGCCCCGCCGGTCTCATAGTCGGAATCGACAGCCTTCACCCCGGCGAGGTGAAGGAGCGCGTAGAGCAGCATCGAGGCGTGCCCTGCCGAGAGCACGAAGCGGTCGCGATTGGGCCAGATCGGCTCCTCCGGGTCGAAGCGCAGGTAGCGCTGCCAGAGGACGTAGGCGACCGGGGCGAGCGCCATCGGCGTTCCCGGGTGGCCGGAGTTCGCCTTCTGGATCGCGTCGATCGCGAGCGTGCGGATCGTGTTGATGGCGAGCTGGTCGGTCTCGTCGAAGGGCTGGTGCTCGGTCTCCGCCATCACGACTCAGCCTAACGGTGCGGGCATGCGTTTATATCCCCACCCAATGAGCGCGGCCGAGGAGGAGAAACGGGCAGCAGCCGAGGCTGCGGCCGAGCTCGTCTCCGACGGAATGCTCGTCGGCCTCGGCACCGGCTCGACGGTCGCGCACCTCCTCCCCGCCCTCGCGGCGCGAAGGCTTTCGATCCGCTGCGTCGCGACCTCGATCGCGACCGAGGAGCAGGCCGGTGAGCTCGGGATCCCGGTCGAGGCGTTCAGCTCGCTCGAGCGATTGGACATCGCGATCGACGGCGCGGATCAGATCGCGCCCGACGGCTGGCTGGTGAAGGGCGGCGGCGGCGCGCACACGCGCGAGAAGATCGTCGCCACGTCGGCGGAGCGCTTCATCGTGATCGCCGACTCGTCGAAGACGGTCGAGCGGATCGAGGCTCCGATCCCGCTCGAGCTGCTCCGCTACGGGCTCGGCTCAACCCTGGCGCGCCTGGGCGAGGCGGAGATCCGCCCGGACACGCCGGTCTCGCCGGACGCCGGCGTGATCGCCGACTACACGGGCGCGGTCGAGGACGTCGGCGCGCTCGCCGCCGACCTCGCAGCGATCCCCGGCGTGGTCGACCACGGCCTCTTCGAGCCCGAGCTCGTCAGCCAGATCCTGATCGGCGAGAACGGCGGCGTCAGCAGCCGTACGCTCTGATCAGCCGGCCGCGGCGCGGTCGGCGATCAGGATCTGATCCGCGGTCCTCACCCGTCCGGCGGGGATCGACTCGTCCCCGGCAAGCAGTTTCTCGAGAGCGTCCTGCTTGTCCTCGCCGGTCACGTGCCAGAACACCTTTCGCGCGGCGTCGATCGCCGGGTAGGTGAGCGTCACCCGGCGCCGGCCCTGGTAGGAGCCGGTCGCCGCAACCGTGCGATCGGTGACCTCGAGCACCGGATCGCCCGGGATCAAAGAAGCGGTGTGCCCGTCGGGGCCGAGTCCGAGATGGACGAGGTCGATCGTCTCGGGCAGTGTCGCGGCGTACGCCTTCGCCGCCTCGTCGAGATCGGCGTCTCCCACCGGCATCGGCCGCAGCGAGGAGAGCGCCGGCGAGGGCAGACTCTCCTCCAGATGAGTGAGATTGCGGTCGGGATCGTCGTCGGGCGCGACACGTTCGTCGACTTGGAAGATCGCGATCTCGTTCCAGTCGAGCTCGTGCTCAGCGAGCAGCTCGAACATCCGCCACGGGCCGCGGCCGCCGCTGACCGCGAGCGTGAATCTGCCGCGGTCGGCGATCGCGGCGGCGGCCTCGGAGGCGATCAGCTCGGCGCCGCGGCGCGCCGCCGCCTCGGCGTCGGCGACGACCTCCACCTCCGGCACCGCCTACTTCTTCTCGTCGTGGCCGCCGAACTGCTTCCGCATCGCGGAGAGCACCCGGTCGGCGAAGTCGTCCAGATCGCGCGAGGCGAAGCGCGAGTAGAGGGCGCTCGAGAGCACCGGAGCCGGGACGCCCTCCTCGATCGCGGCAATGGAGGTCCAGCGCCCCTCGCCGGAGTCGGAGACGCGGCCGGCGAAGTCCTCGAGCTCGGGAGAGTCGTGCAGGGCGGTTGCGGTCAGGTCGAGGAGCCAGGACCCGACGACGCTGCCGCGGCGCCAGACCTCGGCCACCTCGGGCAGGTCGAGCTCGTAGCGGTAGTACTCGGGGTGGGCGAGCGGCGCGGTCTCGGCGTCGGCCTCGCGCTCGCGCAGGCCGGCGTCGGCGCTCTTCAGGATGTTCAGGCCCTCGGCGTAGGCGGCCATGATCCCGTACTCGATCCCGTTGTGGACCATCTTCACGAAGTGACCCGGCGCCCGGCGGGCCGCAGTGCAGGTAGCCCTGCTCCGCCGGTGTCGGATCGCCGCTGCGTCCCGGGGTCCGCTCCGCCGCCTCGACGCCGGGCGCGAGCGAGGCGAAGATCGGCTCGATCCTGGCGAAGGCGTCGTCGGGAGCGCCGATCATCAGGCAGTAACCGCGCTCGAGGCCGAAGACGCCGCCGCTCGTGCCGCAGTCGAGGTAGTCGATCCCCTTCTCCGCGAGCGCCTCGGCGCGGCGGATGTCGTCGCGGTAATAAGAGTTGCCGCCGTCGATGACGGCGTCGCCGGAGTCGAGCGCCTCGCCGAGCCCCTGGACGCTCGACTCAGTGATGTCGCCCGCCGGGAGCATCACCCAGACGGTGCGGGGGGCGTCGAGCTTTGCGACCAGGTCCTCGGGCGAGTCGGCGGCTGTCGCGCCCTCGCCGGCGAGCTCGGTGACGGCATCGGCGTTCACGTCGAAGACGACGCACTCGTGGCCGTCGCGCATCAGGCGCCTGACGATGTTGGCGCCCATCCGTCCGAGTCCGATCATCCCGAGCTGCATCCGGCCGGATACTAAGCGCGCGAGCCCCAACTAGTCTGCGCGGTCATGGCAGGCGGCGCCGACACGATGGTGATCTTCGGGATCACCGGCGACCTCGCGAGGAAGATGACCTTCCAGGCCCTTTACCGGCTCGAGCAGCGCGGCGACCTCGACTGCAAGATCGTCGGAATCGCCAGAAACCGCTGGAGCGAGGAGGAGCTCGACAACCACTGCCGGGAATCGATCGAGGCGACGGTCAAGGACCCGGACGATGCGGTGATCGAGCGCCTCGAGAAGCGCCTCGACTACCACCAGGGTGAGTTCGACGACCCCGCGACCTACCAGGAGCTCGCCGAGCTCCTCGCCGACTCGAAGGAGCGGCTCTTCTATCTCGAGATCCCGCCCTCGCTGTTCTGCGACGTGGTCGAGCGGCTCCACAAGGTCGGGCTCACCGAGGGATCCCGGGTGATGTTCGAGAAGCCGTTCGGCACCGATCGCGCGTCGGCGTGCCAGCTGAACGAGGACCTCCACCGCTACCTCGACGAGTCGCAGATCCTGCGCACCGACCACTTCCTCGGCAAGGAACCGGTGATGGACATCATGTACCTGCGGTTCGCGAATGCGATCCTCGAGCCGGTCTGGAACCGCCAGTACGTCGACTGCGTCCAGATCACGATGGCCGAGGACTTCGGGGTCGAGGACCGGGGCAGCTTCTACGACCCGGTCGGCACGCTCCGCGACGTGGTCCAAAACCACCTGCTGCAGGTGCTCGCGCTGACGGCGCTCGAGCCGCCCTCGGCCGGACCCGACGACCCCGACCCGGTCGGCGACCGCAAGAACGACCTGTTCCGGGCGATGCCGGCGGCCGACCCGGAGCGCTACGTGCGCGGCCAGTACAGGGGCTACCGCGAGATCGACGGCGTCGCTGAGGATTCGAGCACCGAGACGTTCGTCGCCCTCACCCTGCGGATCGAGAACTGGCGCTGGTCAGGCGTCCCATTCTTCATCCGCGCGGGCAAGTCGCTCCCGGTCGAGTCCACCGAGGTGCGGGTGATCTTCAAGCACCCCCGCCGCTGGGGATCGGCGGGGACGTGGTCTCCCACAATGACGAGCTGATCTTGCGGATCAAGCCCGCCCCCGGAGCCGAGCTCTGCCTGCTCTCGAAGAAGCCCGGCGCCGAGGCGCTCCAGCGGGTCCACCTCGATCTCGTGTTCGAGGAGCAGGTCGGCGAGCAGCCCGAGCCCTACGAGCGCCTTCTCCGCGACGCGCTGCTCGGCGACCACACCCTCTTTCCGGACCAGGTCGCGATCGAGGAGACCTGGCGGATCGTCCAGCCCCTCCTCGACCAGCCACCGGCGCCGCTCGACTACGAACCGGGCACGTGGGGCCCGCCCGACGCCGACAAGCTCCTCGAGGGCTACTGCCCGTGGCGGGAGCCCTGGCTACCGGAGTAGCGCCCGCGGCGTCGGCTCTCGCGCAGCTGTGGCGGGAGCTGCCGACGCCCGCCAATCGAGCGGCAGCTAACGACCCACTATGGAACGTTTTATGCCGCTCGACTCATTGGGCGCGCACCACGGCCGGGCCGGGCGCGAACGCTCCGGCCTAGCCTGCCTCGTCCAAGAGCAGCGACGCACCGATCGCCCCGCCGAAGTCGCCGAGTTCGGCCAGGAGGATTGGCGGTGGGTCGTCGGCGGCGAAGAGGTTCCTCGAGACGCGCTCGCGGATCTTCGCCACGTACGGCTCGCCCAGCCGCGTGCCGACGCCGCCCCCGATGACCACGGCCTCGAAGTCGACGAGATTGATCGACGATGCGACCGCGGCTCCGATCGCCTCGACCGCCTCGCCGATGAGCTCCTCGGCGAGCTCGTCGCCGTGCTCGAGCGCGCGCGCCCAGATCCCCGAGGTCAGCCGATCGCGCCCACGCTTCTTGGCGATCTTGAACAGGTCGGTGTGGCGGTGGCCGTGCTCGTGTTCGTGTCGCGCATGGGCCTCCATCGCCGCGCGTCCGGCGTAGGCCTCCATGCAGCCCTTGTTACCGCACGGGCAGCGGCGGCCGTCGAGCTTGACCACCATGTGCCCGATCTCGCCGGCGATCCCGCGCCCCGACCATGGCTTGCCGTCGAGCACCAGCCCGCCGCCGACGCCCGTGCCCCAGAAGACGCCCAGCAGCGACCTGTAGGGGCGCCCGGCGCCGAGCTCGTACTCGGCCCAGGTCGCGACGTCGACGTCGTTGCCGACCCGCACCCGCGTCCCGAGCGCGTCCGAGAGGGCGCTGCCCAGCGCGAAGGCGGCCTCCCACCCGGCGATGTTCTTTACCGCGCTGACGTCGCCACTCGCCTGCTCGACCTCGCCCGGCGTGCCAATCCCGACCCCGCCGAGCGAGTCGGTCTCGATGCCGGCGGCCTCGGCGGCCTCGGTCATCGCCGCCGCCATCTCGGCGGCGACGCGCTTCGGCGGCCCCTCGTTCGGCGTCGCCCGGCGGGCATCGGCCACGACCTCTCCACCGTCGGCGATCACCGCCGCCTGGATCTTCGTCCCGCCGAGGTCGATACCCCCGCGCAGCGCCACCTTCTTCGCGCTCGCCCCGCTCACGATGCGCAGTCTATGGCCGATCCCGACGCCGGACGCCGTCTAGAACTGCCCGAAGAGCTCCTCCGTATGGGCGAGGATCGCCGCGCCGATCATCAGCAGCACCGAGGGCACCAACACGAGGGCGACGGCGAGCTGGATCTTCGGCGCGGCGCGCGCCGCCCGTTCCTCGATCCGCCGGCGGGCATCGCGGCGCAAAGCAACCGCCTGCAGGTGGAGCTGTTCGGCCAGCGGAGAGCCGTAGCTTCGCGAGCGGTCGAGGGCTGCCGCAAGCGCCCCGATCTCCGGACCCGGAATGCGCTCGCCGAGCGCGGCAAGCGCCGCACGCGGGTTGGCGCCCGCCTCGATCTCGGCCACCGCCCGGCCGAGCTCGGCCGCCAACGGGCCAGGACTCGAACGGGCGATCTCGGCGAACGCGGTCGCCGGGTCGCGGCCGGATGCCGCACCGACGGCCAGCATGTCGAGGGCATCCGGGAGGGCTGCGACCGCCCGCTCGCGACGCCGCCGGGCGGCGCGCTCGAGGAGGGCGTCGGGGGCGAGGAAGCCGGCGGCGAGAAGCAGCCCAATCGTGACCGGCGCCAGGCGCCCGGGCACCGCCGGGAAAACGGCCAGGGCGACGAACCCGCCGAGCAGCCCCCCACCCGCCTTCGCGAGCGCGATCGTGCGGGGGTCGAAGCGGCCCTCGAGACCGGCACGCTCGATCCGGCCCGCGATCCCGAGGCGCGTCGCCATCGTCGCGAGCGAGTCCGCCGAGCCGAGCCTCGAACCCGCGAGTCGGCGCAGGAGCCTCCCGCTTCTCCCCTCGATCGCGCCGAGGAGCTCCCAGGCGGCGGCGAAGGCGAGCAGCACGGTGAATCCGACGAGGAGAGCGCTCACGGCTCGGCGATTCTGCTCAGACGCCGGATCAGCGTGAAACCGGCGACCTGGAGCGCGGCAGCGAGACCGAGCAGGGTCGCCGAGGCGGGCTCGGAGAAGAGCCCGCCGACGAATCCCGGCTCGAGCAGCTCCGCGAAGAGGGCGGCACCCGCCGGCATCGCTACGACCAGCAGGCCTGTGAAGCGGGCCTGTGCCGTCGCCGAGCGCGCATCCGCCTCGGTCCGGTCGCGATCGGCGGCGGCGTCTGCGAAGCGCCGAAGCAGCGTGGCGAGGTCGCCACCGGCGAGCTGCTGGGAGAGGAGGGCGGCGGCGAACGAGTCGACCCTCGGTGAGTCGAGACGCCGGCACAGCGCCGAGAGCGCGTCCCGAGTCGGCGCGCCCAGCGCGAGGTCGGCGGCGACCCGCGACATCTCCGCAGCGGCCGGACCCTCGAGGGCGCCCGCGGCCGCGGCCAGGGCCGAACGCGCGGAGCGGCCGGATGCGAGCGCGTCGGCGACGGCGACCGCGACGCCCGGCAGCCCGCGCTCGAATGCCTGCCTGTAGGCACGCCGGCGGCGGGCGACCGCCCAGCTCGCCGCGGCCGGCCCCGCCGCCGCGAGCACCGGGGCGGGGCCCGGCCCGACGACCAGGAGGCCCGCGATGAACATCGCCCCCGCTCCGAGCAGCGCCAGGCGGCGGCGTTCTGCCTCGGTCGGCAGGTGGCCCTCGCGCCCGGCGCGCCGCAACGGGTCGAATGTGGAGGCGACCCACCTGGCCGCTGCGGGGGTGGCGATCACCGCCTCGCGCAGCGCCAACGCGCCGAGCCCTCCCGCGAGTGCCGCGAGCAACACCGGCATGGGACCGGCGGCGCTCACCCGCGCCGCCAGAGCTCGCGCAGCCCGATCGAGCCTGCCGCACGGGCGACTTCGGCGACCTCGATCACCCGCCGGCGTCCGCCGGCACCCCGTGCCATGTGGACGACGAGATCGATGCCGCGGGCGAGCTGCTCGCGGATCGCCTCGTGCGGGAGGCCGACCCCCGCCATCAGAGCCAGCGTCTCGATGCGCCGCAGCGCGTCCTCGGGCGAGTTGGCGTGCACGGTCGAGAGCGCGCCCTCGTGCCCGGTGTTGAGTGCCGTGAGCAGGTCCAGGGCCTCCGGCCCCCGCACCTCGCCGATCACGATCCGGTCCGGGCGCATCCGCAAAGCGTTCCGCAGCAGGTCGCGGATCGTCACCGCCCCGCGGCCCTCGACCGAGGCCGGCCTCGACTCGAGCCGGACGACGTGAGGCTGCACGAGGCGAAGCTCGGCCGCGTCCTCGATCGTCACCACCCGCTCGGCAGGCTCGATCCAGGCAGAGAGCGCGTTCAGCATCGTCGTCTTGCCCGAGCCCGTGCCGCCGGAGACGAGCAAGCTGCGGCGCCCGGCGACCGCGTCGTGGAGGATCTCGCGCAGGCGCGGCGTCAACGTCCCCGAGGCGACCATCTGCTCCGGATCGGGGCGCATGGCGGTGAAGCGGCGCACCGAGAGCACCGGCCCGTCGACTGCGAGCGGCGGGATCACGACGTTTACCCGCGAGCCGTCGGCGAGCCGCGCGTCCGCCATCGGGCTGAGCTCGTCGACGCGCCGCCCGACCGGGGCCAGGATGCGCTCGATGGCATCGCGCAGCGCCTGCTCGGATTCGAAGCGCACCGACGTGCGCTCGATCCGGCCGCGGCGCTCGACGTAGACAGCCTCGTGCCCGTTGACCATCACCTCCTCGACCTCGCCGTCGGCAAGCAGCTCCTCGATCGGTCCGAGCCCGACCGTGTCGCGGAGGATCAGCTCCGCGATCTGCTCGCGCCGCGGCTCCGAGAGGATCCCGGCCGCCTCGTCGACGAGCGCGGCGACGGTCGGCGCCAGCTCGCCGCCGTCGCGTCCGGCGGAGGCTTCGGCGCGGCGCCGCTCGATCAACCGCAGGCGAAGCTCTGCGGCCAGCACCCGTGCGTGATCGTCGGCGGTGGCGATACCTCCTAGAGGGCCGGCGGGGGCCCGCCTCTCCCCCTTATGCTCGGATCACATGGCGTCGATCGACGTGCTGGAGGAAGACATCACGACGCTCGCGGTCGATGCGATCGCGAACGCCGCGAACACCCAGCTGGCGCACGGCGGTGGCGTCGCCGGGGCGATCGTCCGCGCGGGCGGGCGCTCGATCCAGGACGAGTCCAACGAGCTTGCTCCGATCGGCCTGGGCGAGGCGGTCCCGACCGGCGCCGGATCGCTCCCCTGTCGCTGGGTGATTCACGCCGCGACGATGGAGCTCGGCGGGCCGACGTCGGCGGGAATCATCCGCGACGCGACCGCGGCGACACTGGCCTGCGCACAGGAGCTGGGCGCCCGCTCGCTCGCCCTGGTCGCCTTCGGCACCGGCGTCGGCGGCTTCCCGCTCGCCGAAGCGGCGGCGATCGAGGTCGAGCAGGTCCGTGCCCACCTCGAAGTCGGCGGGGGGCTCGAACGGATTGTCTTCTGCGTCCGCGGGGATGAGGCGCGGCGTGCCTTCGAGCGCGCGCTCGGGGTCTGAAGTTCAGTCCGGCTGGTGCACGATCAGACGCACGGAGCGGGCGAAGCTCTCGGCCTGGATCAGGCGCAGCGCCTGCTCGCGGGTGAGCGCGAGCGTCGCCACCTGCGCGTCGAGCGGAGGGCCGGGAACAACGTCGTCGCCGGCCGGATCGCCGGCGCTCGCCGCGAGGCCGAGGAGGACGACGGCCTCGGCGGCGACGTAGGTGCGCCCCGCCCCACCGGCTCCCGGCTCGGTGGTGACGATGACGTCCACGCGGCGGCCCTGCGCCCCGGCGCCGAGTGCCGCGGCGCCGTCGACGGCGATCTCGACCGGGCGGCGCCCACGCTCGAGCTCCGTGGCCGGCCCTTCGTCGGAGGAGCCGGCGAGACGCAGCTGCGAAGCGAGCAGGTAGCTGCCGGCGGGGATCGGGGCGAGCGGGCGCCGACCCGCGAGCTGCGCGGGAGCGCTCAGGGTGTCCGGTGAGACGAACCGCGCCGGCACCCGCCGCACCTCGACCAGCTCCGTGAGCTGCTTCGCGGCGACGACCCGGCGCGCAGGCAGGGGCGCCTTCGTCACCAGGGCCGGGCGCAGCTCGCCGAGCTGCGCCTCGACGTCGGTGCGATAGCCCCCGATCGCGCTCGCCGCGAGGCCGGCGCAAAGAGCCGCGGCGGCGGCGAACCCGATTGCCCGGCGGCGGCGGTTCACGTGGACTGCGGCGCCGTCGCGAGCGGCAGCTCGAGCACGGCGCTACCGCCACGCGGCCCGCGGCAGCTGGCAAAGCGACCTCCATGGCGAGACGCTGCCGCGGCGACGAGCGCCGCCCCGTGCCCGCGCCGCGGATCACGGCCGGCGCGCTGGGGCCGAACCCGCGCGCTCGCCACGGCGGGGCCGCCGTCGGTGACGTGGAGGCGGACACGGGAGCCGCGGCTCGTTCCCTCGACGACGATCGGCCCACTCCCATGTTCGAGCGCGTTCGCGATCAGGTTGTCGAGCGCCCGCGCGATTGCCGCCGGCTCGCACTCGATCGGGCAAGGTCGTGCGTACCAGCGCAACTCGATCCCGCGTCCGAGCTCGAGCACTGGGCGCCGCCAGCGCTCTACCGCCTCACGGGCGAGCGCCTGGGCGTCGACGAGGACGCGCGCAGGCTCTGCCGCCCCGCCGTTGATCTCGCGGTCGAGGATGGCGAGCGCCTCGATCGCCGCCCGCAGCTGCGGCTCGGAACCGCTGCGGTCGGACAGCGCCAGCGCCTGCAGCGGCCGGCGCAGCTCGTGCAGCGCGCGGTTGAGCTCCAGCCGCCGACGCCCCCGGCGAGCGCGGCCGAGGAGCGCGAGCGAGGCAAACGTGAGCGCCAAGGGCGCCAGCAGACCGGGCGCCTCAGTCAGCGCGCCCACCGCCGCTCCCGTCGACGAGCTTGTAGCCGACCCCCCAAACATTGACCACGTAGCGCCCGTGCTCAGGGTCGAGCTTCCGCCGTAGCCGGCTCGCGTGCGAGTCGACCGTGCGCGTGCGTCCGCTGGCTCGAAAGCCCCAGACGTCGCGGAGCAGCTCGTCCTTGCCGAAGACGCGGGACGGGTCGCTCGCCAGCGTGCGCAGGAGCGCGAACTCCTTCGCCGCGAGACGAACCTCGCGGCTGCCGACGCGGACCTCCCTCGTCGAGGGATCGACGACGAGCTCGCCGACGCGCAGCGGGCCCCCGCGGCTCGCGCTCCGCCGTCGCAGGACGGCGCGGATCCGCGCGGCGAGCTCCGGGTAGTGAAACGGCTTCACGAGGTAGTCGTCCGCCCCGCACTCGAGTCCGCGCAACCGGTCGGCGTCGGTCCCGCGACCGCTGAGGACGATCACCGGTAGCTCGGCGTCGTAAGGATCCGTGACCGAGTGCGCGGCGCGTACCTCGCGCAGCACGTCGAGGCCGGACGCGTCGGGGAGCCGGAGGTCGAGCAGCAGGAGGTCGGGCTGGCGGTAGTGGCACAGGCGGAGCGCGTCGGAGGCCGAAGGGGCGGGCAAGACGTCGAAGCGGTCCGCCGTGAGGTTGTCGCAGAGCAGCTCGAGCGTCGGGGCGTCGTCCTCGCAGACCACGATCGTCCCGGCCGGCTCACGACGCGGCAGGCTCACTCCGCGGCCTCCGCCGGCAACTCGACCACCGCCCGCGCCCGGCCATCACGCACGACCCGCCCCGGGCCGATGGCCGGGCAGATCGAGATCGGCCGCATCGAGCTGTCGAGGAAGACCAGGTCGATCGGGAACCGCATGCCGAACGTGTGCACGCTGCGACAGCGCGGGATCAAGAGACCCGCTCCCGCCCGCTCGGGTCGCAGGAGCGCGAGCCCGAGCAGACGGGAGGGGAGGCTGACCGCCACCGGCACCCGATGTGAAGCGACGTCCGCTAGGGGCAGCTTGCGGAGCCGGAGCGGGGTCTTGGCGACGGTCACGCCTCCTACAAGCCCGGACCCGGAGCGCCTGCCCCCCTGGCCGTGGCATGGCCGGTCCGCTCAAATACGAGCCAGCGATGCACACGGAGCTCGTGCTCACAATCGTCCTCGTCACCGCGGTCGCGCTGCTGATCACCGCGCAGTGGTTGCGGATCCCCTATCCGATCCTCCTCGTCCTCGGCGGCCTCGGGCTGGCGGCGGTTCCGGAGATCCCGGAAATCGATCTCGAGCCGGAGGTCGTCCTCCTCGTTCTGCTCCCGCCGCTGCTCTACGCGGCCGCGTATTTCACCCCGCTGCGCGAGATGCGGCGAAACGTCAAGCAGATCTCGGCTCTCGCCATCGGACTGGTGCTCGCCACCATGCTGGGCGTCGCGGTCGTCGCCCACGCGGCGCTTGGCTTCGACTGGGCGCAGGCGTTCGTGCTCGGGGCGATCGTCTCGCCGACCGACCCGGTCGCCGCCACGGCGATCGCGCGCCGCCTCGGCGTTCCGGGGCGCATCGTGACGATCGTCGAGGGCGAGGCCCTGATCAACGACGGCACCGCGCTCGTCGCCTACAAGTTCGCGGTCGCGGCTGTGGTCACAGGAACGTTCAGCCTGGTCGATGCCTCCGGCGAGTTCTTCGTGAGCGTGCTCGGCGGGGTCCTGGTCGGAATCGTCATCGGCGCCGCGATCGCCGCCGTGCGGCGCCGGCTCCACAACCCGCCCGTCGAAGTGACGATCGCCCTCTTCAGCGCCTACTTCGCGTATCTGCCCGCGGAGGCGATCGGGGTCTCCGGAGTTCTCGCCGCGGTCACCGTCGGGATCTACATGGGCCGCCTGACGTCGAGGCTCACAACGCCGACCACGCGGATCCAGGGCGAGGCTGTCTGGGAGATCGTCACGTTCGTCCTCAACTCGGCGCTCTTCATCCTCGTGGGTCTGCAGCTCCCGACCGTGATCGACGGGATCGACGGGCTGAGCACGGGCGAGCTGATCCGCGACGGCGCGCTGATCGCGGGCACCGTGATGCTCGTGCGGATCGCTTGGGTCTTCCCGATCACCTACCTGCCGTCGCTCTGGCGAAGCGGCCCGGGCCCGCCCTGGCGCCACACGCTGATCGTCGCCTGGACCGGGATGCGCGGAGCGGTGTCGCTCGCCGCCGCGCTCGCGGTGCCGTTGACGATCGACGGCGGCGGCGCGTTCCCCGAGCGCGACCAGATCATCTTCCTCACCTTCTGCGTGATCCTCGGGACGCTGCTCCTCCAGGGACTCACACTGCCACCGTTGATCAAGTTGCTGGACGTCGACGACGCCGACGAGACCCTCCGCGAGGAAGAGGTGCGGGCACGCTTGCGGGCGACCGAGGCAGCGCTCGAGCGAATCGAGGAGCTGGCCTCTGAGGACTGGGTCCTCGACGACACGGCCGAGCGCGTCCGCGGCGCGTACCGCTACCGGCACCGGCGGTTCACCGCCCAGTCGGCGGAGGGTGAGTTCGACGGCGGCGTCGACGGGGACGGAATCGACTACGAGACCCGCGCGGTGGCCTACCAGGAGGTCGTCCGCGAGCTGCTCGAGGCGCAGCGGGCGACCGTGATCGAGATGCGCGACCGGGGCGAGATCAACGACGTCGTCCTGCGCCGGATCGAGCGCGAGCTCGATCTGGAGGACTCGCGGCTCGAGATCTGACGACCCCGAACCGGGCCCTATTCGACGTCCGAGGTGCAAACCCTCGCCCACTCGCGAACGACCTCGATGCGCCCGGCTCGCCCATCGGCAAAGATGACGCTCCTGGGATGGCCCGGACGCGGAGTCCGGGAAAAACGATCGGAGCGGAGAGCGCTAAGCAGTGGAACGGGCAACTCGCAGAGGCAACTATGAGTCGGGTTCCGACTACGTCCTCGAATACGGCGAACTCCGTTTCTCCTTCAACGAGCAGGACTTCTCGCAGCGCGTCGAGCAGGCGGCCGTGAAGCTCGACTTCGTCGACCAGGGTCTCGTTCACGACGAGCTCCACGACCTGCTCGAGCTCGCCGTCAACGGCGAGATCCGCGAGCCGACCTCCGCCCTCGGCGAGCACATCAACGAGCACTGGACCGAGCTCGTCGGCCCGGCGAATCGCAGCCTCGTGCACTGGATCCGCCGCCTCGTCTTCCGCGGCGCCTGGCTCGACCAGCGCGTCAAGGAGGGCGAGCTCGACGTCGTCTTCGATCCCGACTCCCACAGCTTCGGCTACGTGCAGCCGGACCGCGACGCCGAGCCGATCGAGCTCTCCCGCGAGCCCTCCTGGGCCGGGCTCGCGTACCGGCGCTGAGCGGCTCCGTTCCCGGCTAGAGTTGCTGCCGTGGGAGCGGGAGCTTGGAGGCTCAGGGGCGTAGGCATCACCGGTGTCACCGCGCTCGTCTTGGGCGCGGGCATCGCCGCCGGCTCTGCGCCGGCCACCGACCCCGTCTCAGCGAAGCCGTCACAGGGCTCACGGGCGAAAATCACGCGGATCGCGATCGCCGACGTGGAGTTCCGAGGAGGGAACAAGCGGATCGGAGTCGAGGTCGCGGCCCGTTATCGACCCTTCCACTCTGGGCACGGCGCGGCGAGCTTCGTCCACCGCTTCGCCGCTCGCGCCAAAGCGGAGATCGGAAGCAAGACTTTCGCGGCCGATCCGGAGCCCGACGCCCGCCTGAAGAGTTCGCTGACCACCGACGGCCGGCGCCTTCCGCTCGAGGCTCATCTCTTCTTCTCGCGAGCCGAGAGCCGTGGGATCCGGCAGGCGCGGAAGGCGCGGGGCGTGAACTTCGTCGGCGCGGTCACGTACTCGGTGGACCGAAACGCCGACGGCACGAGCGACGCGAGCTTCAGCGATCAGGCGGAGGACGACACGCCCCAGGTGGTGACTCGCGGGGCCTCAGGCGGCGGGCTTGCCACTCCCTCCGTGCCCTGCTCGGTATCCACGGACCCGGCGAAGTGCACGAACGTCGTGTCGAACCCGGTGACGGCGCCCCACTTCTGGGCCACGGAGAAGCTCGTGCCGCCGGATTGCCCGTCGGGGACGGAGATCCTCGAGTACGGACCCGACAATGAGGGAGAAGGCGACACCGTCTACCACGTCACGAACTCCCCGTCCGACTCAGACCGCTTCACCGTCAACACGATCGACGAGCCAACCCTCTACGTCACCGACGACAACCTCCACCACCCGGTCGTCTACCAGGCGCGCTACGGCTGCTCGCCTGGCGGCAACTAGCGACCGAATACCGAACGTTCCGCCCGCCTCCTCGGCTTCGCCTCCGGGGCGGCCGGGTCAGGCGAACTTCGGGGCCCCATTACGGGCGGAAGTCGATGCCGTCCAGTTGCAGGTAGGGAGTTCCGCCCGACCTGTTGTCCCCGAGGACCACGCGGCCGTTGGGCAGCACCTTGACGTAGCCGAACTTGCCGGGCACCGACTCGTCGTAGACGCCGAACAGGCGGATGGTGCTCGGCCGGTATGCCGGCGGGAGGAGGAAGATCGTCGGCCCGGCGAACTGGCTCCCCTGAACGCTGCCCTGGATGTGGACGACGCCGACCGGATCCTTCCAGAAGTACGCGATCTCCCAGCTCCCCTCATAGCTGTAGCTCGACCAGAAGCCTGGTGTCGGGCCCGGGGAGTTCGAGCAGAACTGCCCCCACATCGGACAACGTTCTCCTGAGCCGACCGGTGGTGCCGGGCCCGGCAGCGCGACCTCGGTGAGCGTGGCGTCGACGATCTCGCTCTCGTCGACGGAGCCGGGCGCCAAGTCTTCGCGTCCGAGCCCGCCGTTCGCTGTCGTGTCGTCGCGAACGTCGACGCTCCGGACGTCGTTGTTCCTCAGATCGACCGAGGCAACCGAGTTGTTGATGATGTCCTCGGAGCCGACGGTGTCGACGGCATAGGCGGTACCGCCGGCGAGGACGAGGAACAGTGCGACGAGTCCCGCCCACTGGTTGCGGATCTGCGAGCCGAGCCGGTTGAGCATGATGCCCCTTCCCCGATGGACGATGCGACCACCCCACTAGACCCCATCTGACCAGCGGTGTCTGTGCGGTCCATCACGGCCGACGACGAGGCGTGACAGCACCATCCCCACTCTGACGGCTCCGCGGAACCGCTCGGCGGTCGTTAGAGCGAACCGAGGAGCTTCTCGTTCGAGGGCGAGCCCTCGATCCGCTCGCGCAGCCGCTCGGCGGCGGCCTTCGGCTCGAGCCCGCGCAGCTCGGAGCGCAGCTTGCGCGCGGCCTCCATCTCTCGGCCTCGCGCAGGTCCTCCTCGTTGGAGACCCGGCACTCGCCGGGACGATCAGCCGGGCACGACGCCGTGCGGCGGCGAGGTCGGGATCGAGCGTGACAGCGCGCTCTCGGTGGTCGATCACCGCGCGCTCGGCCTCGCCCTCGTCGTCGGCGTCGGCGAGCGTGGTCGCGACCACGGTCAGCGAGCCGCCGCCTGCGAGGTTGCGGCCGGCGCCGAAGACGGCTTGACCCGTCGGGGCCGCCGGCGGCGACGGCGAGCCGCGACGAGCGAGTCGACAGACAGGACGACGTCGCCGCCGGTCTCGGCGGCGCGGCGAGCGGCCGAACGCCAGCTCGGCGAGCCGCACCTGCTCGCCGGGGCGCAGTCGGCGGTCGCGATCGCGAGCTCGGCGTCGGGCGAGGCCTCGCGCCAGGCGGTCGCCTCCTCGGGCCGCTCGTCGATCAGCAGGACGACCACCTCGACGTCGTCGCGGCTGCGAGCGCCTGGCGAGCGCGCGCAGCAGCGTCGTGCGGCCCGAGCGCGGCGCGGCGCGGACCAGCACCCGCTGGCCGAGGGCGAGCGGGGCGAGCAGGTCGATCGCGCGGACGAGCACGTCGGTCGCCGTCGCTCGTCGAGCGGCAGCCGGCGCTCGGGCGCGACCGGGGCCAGGCGTCGAACTCGCGGACGCTCGCCCTCGCCGCGGGCTCGGCGCCGTTGACCGTGTCGACGTGGACGAGCGCGCGGTAGCGCTCGCCGCGGCGCGGCTTGCGGGCCGGGCCGGCGACCTCGTCGCCGGGGCGCAGCTCGCAGCGGCGGATCTGGGAGGCGGAGATGTAGACGTCGCCGGCATCGGGCTCGAGGCCGGAGAGGCGGAGGAAGCCGTAGCGCTGGCGGGTGATGTCGAGGATGCCGCTGACCTCGTCGCCTCGGCGGCGTCGGATCGTCCGTCGTCGTCGGCCTCCGCCGGGCCGCCGGCGCCGGCTCGACGGGCGCCTCCGGCGCGTCGTCGATCGCGGTCGCCCTCGGCGACGACGCTCGCGCTGCGGCCTCGCCGGCGACCCTGCCTCGCCGCCGCGGCGCGGCGCGGCGGTCGAGCGATCGCCTCGAGCTCGTCGGTGTCGCCGCCTCCTCGGCACCGCGGCGGCTCGATCAGCTCGTCGCGGCGGAGCATTCGGTAGCGCTCGACGCCGAGCTTCGGCGGCGAGCGCGTGCAGGTCGGCGAGGTGGCGGTCTGCTCGAGTTCGTGGCAGCTCATCGAGCGGCGCAGGCTAGTCGGCGCGGCTCGGCCGACGGCGCCGATCAGGCGGCGGCCGCGGGGTCGATCCCCTCGGCGGCGGCGTCCTCGAGCCACTGCTCGGCCGCCGTCGGCAACGCGCTCGTCGTCCCAGCCGAGCTCGGCGCCCAGCAGCTCGGCGACGGGGCGCACCGACTCGGCGCGTCCGCAGCTGCGGCGCCGCGAGCAGGCCGAGCCGGGTGCGGCGCAGCAGCACGTCGGCGACCGATTCGCGCCTGCTCGAGGCGGGCGGCGACGACGACCTCGGCGAGCAGGTCGGGATGGCCCTCGACGATCGGCCTGCGCCAGCTCGGGGCGCTCGCCGGCGAGCTGCAGCACCTGGCGGCCGAAGTGGCCGTAGCGGAAGGCGAGCTGCTCGCGGTAGCCGTCGGGCAGGTCGGCCTCGGCCAGGCCCTCGGGCGGATCGAGGTCCCCTCCCCCGCCGCCATCCCGAGCGGGATGTCGGCGGTCCGGCAGGGCGCGACGCGGCCCTCGCGCTCGACCATCCGGTCGACGACCAGCTTCGCCATCCGCCGCCAGGTCGTCAGCTTGCCGCCGGTGATCGTCAGCATCCCCGACGAGGTCTCGTAGAGCTCGGCCTTGCGCGAGATGTCGACCGACTTCTTCGGGTCGCCGGTCGAGATCAGCGGCCGGACGCCGGCGTAGGCGCCGGTCAGGTCGGCCGCGGCCGATGTCGGTGCCGAAGTAGTCGTTGACCGCGTCGAGCAGGTAGTCGATGTCGTCGCCGCCGGCTGCGGACGTGGTCGATGTCGCCGTCGTAGTCGTTGTCGGTCGTGCCGATCAGCGCCCGGCCGTACCAGGGCAGGGCGAAGATCGTGCGGTCCGCGCCGGCCGGGACGATGCAGGCGGCGTCGGTCGAGCGGCAGCTTGTCGAGCGAGAGCGTCACGTGGGTCCCGCGGCTGGGCGCGATCCGCGGCACCTCGGCCTCGTCGTGGATCTCCTCGGGGCGGATCCGGTCGGCCCAGACGCCGGTCGCGTTGATCACGTTGTCGGCGCTCGATCTCGAACGTGCTCGCCGGTCTCGGCGTCGCGTGCAGACGACGCCGGCGGCGCGGCCGTCCTCGTCGAGCAGGCAGGTGACCTCGGCGCCGGTTCGGCATCACCGCGCCGAAGCGCTCGGCCTCGCCGAGGATCGTCAGCACCAGGCGGACGTCGTCGGTCTGGCAGTCGTAGAAGAGGTAGGCGGACTTCGGGCTCGCGCGGCGCCGAGCGCGGGGATCAGCTCGGCGCCTCCTCGCCGGGGATCGTCCGGTGGCGGTCGGGCGCCCAGTAGTCGCTCGGTACGCTCGCGCGCGCTCGGCGCGCTCGCGGCGCGCCTGGCCGACCCGCGTGGTCGCCATCACGTCGTACATGTTGAGCCCGATCCCGATCATGCGGTCGCGGCTGTCGTCGCCGAGCGTCGGCACCAGGAACGGCGTCGGGTAGACGAGGTGCGGCGCGAGCTGGACCATCAGCTGGCGCTCGAGCAGCGCCTCGCGGACGAGCCCGAGGTCGAAGTTCTGCAGGTAGCGCAGGCCGCCGTGGACCATCTTCGACGAGCGGCTCGAGGTGCCGATCGCCCAGTCGGCGCGCTCGACGAGGGCGACCGAGTAGCCGCGCGAGGCGGCGTCGAGCGCGACGCCCGGCGCCGGTCACGCCGCCGCCGATCACGACGACGTCGAAGCGCTCCGCGGTGAGCGCCTCGCAGCGCCTGTCGCGCGCGCAGCATCGCGGAGCCATCACGTCCAGGTACTCTGACCACGTGCGCGGCCGGCTCGCGCTCGGGCGCGGGCTTCTCCTGGACCGGCGTGGCCGAGGTGGAGCAGGCCGACGAAGCGCTCGTCGGCGCCGAGCGCCGACCGCCTCGCGGCCCGCCGCGGCTCGCGCAGCACCCCGGGCGTGCGCCAGTAGCCGGCGAGGCCGCGGGCGTGGGCGGCGAGCAGGACGATGTAGGCGGCGCAGCCGGTCGCGTGCAGGTCCTCCTCGTCCTGCGAGCGCGTCGCCGCTGAGCACGCACGAGCAGACGACCAGGGTCGGCGCCCGGTCGAGCTTCGGCGCCGCCTCGGGCCCGGCCGCCTCCTTCAGCCGCTCGAGCGCCTGCGGGCCGACGACGCGGAAGCGCCAGGGGTTGGTCAGGTGGTGGTTCGGCGCCCAGCGGGCGAGCTCGAACAGCTCGTCGAGCGACCTCGCGCGGTCGACGGGCTCGGGCCGGTAGGCCTTGTGGGTCCGCCGGGTGCGGATCGCGTCTCGACCTCCATCGCGGATAAGCGTAGCGGGCGGGCGGCAGGTCTAGGGAAGCCGGCGCCGGTACCAGAGGAAGCCGGCGCCGAGCGCGAGCGCGAGCACGCCGAGCGATCGCCGACCAGGCGGCCGGGCCGAGCGCCGTCGTCGTCCGGTCGGCGACCGGCCGGCATCGACTCGGCGGCGTCAGCCGGTCGGCGCGGTCCGCCGCCTCGGCCGCGGTCGGCGTCGACGCGCGGCCGCCGTCGGCGCGCCGCGCCGCGCCTTCGCCGCGGCCGTCCGCCGGCGCTCCTCGCCGTTGCCGCCCCGGTCCGCGCCGGCGCGCGGCCGCTCGGCGCCGGCGCTGCGCCGCCGCCGGCCCGGAGCCGGCGCGGTCCGGGCGCCGCCGGCCGAGCGGCGCGGTCGGCAGCCGCCGCCTGCGGCTCGCGAGCGCTGCGCGGCGACCGGCGCGAGCGGGAACGGCCTCGCGCTCGATCGCCAGCAGCGCCTGGGCGGTGACCCAGACGGGCGTCTGGTCGCTCGAGGCCGAGTAGCGGTAGTGGCCGTCGCCGCCTGGCGCGCGCGCGAGGTAGTCGAGGCCGTGCGCCCGCCGCTGGTGACGCCGCGCGGGTCGACGCCGGCGGCGACCAGGCCCTGGACCGCCCAGGCGGTCGACTGCGAGTTGGTGACGCCGCCGGCAGAGCGCCCAGCCGCCGTCGGCGCGCTGGGCGCGGCGCAGGTAGCGCGACGCCGTCGCCGATCGCGCGCCGCGGCCGCCGGCGAGCGCCGAGCGCCTGCAGCACCGCGCCGGTGCTGTCGGGCGTCGCTCGGCGCGCTCGGCGCGGAGCCCCAGCCGCCGTCGTTGTTCTGGGCCGAGCGCAGCCAGCGGCCGAGCGCGCCGAGCTCGCCGGCGCGGCGCGCCGGCGGCCTGCAGCGCGAGGACGCGAAGGCGGTCAGGTTGACCTGGCCCGTCGAAGGAGCCGTCGCCGCTGCGCTGGTCGCGCAGCTCGGCGACGAGGTCGCGGCCGGCGAAGACGCGCGGGTCGAGCCCGGCGCCGTCGAGCGCGAGGATCGTCCGCTCGAGGTCGCCGGCGAGTCGATCTCGGCCGCGTGCGCGCGCAGGTAGTCGACCGGCGTCTGCGCCGCCGCTGCGAGAGTCGAGCGGGTTGAGCTCCGGCGGCCTCGAGGCCGAGCATCGCCCAGCCGGTCATCGCCGGGGCTCGACGGCGTGCCCGGCGCGGCGCCGAAGCCGCCGTCGGCGTTCTGTGGCGCTCGAGGTAGCCGACGCGCGCGGCGCCGGCCGCGGCCCGCGCCGGCCGCGGCGGCGTCGCCGCCGGGCGGCGAGACCGAGCAGCGCGACGGCGATCACGAGCGCGGCCAGCGGCGCCGGCAGCGCGGCCGCCGGCGCGCCAGGTGAACTCGAAGCGCTCGCGGAAGCGGCGAGTCATCCGCACCAGCGCCGGGCCGGCGGCGAGCGCGATCGACGAAGTTGCCGGCGGCGTGGGCGACGTTGAACGGGATCCCGCGCGCCGAGAGCGCCAGGTAGCGGTCGAGCGACTGCTCGCCGCCGTAGCTGACCATCACCGAGAGGTCGAGCAGCGCGCCGTAGGCGAAGCCCGGCGAAGGCCGCAGGCGACGCGCGAGGCCCGAGCCGGCCGAGCTCGGCGGCCGGTGACCCGCGGCGAGCGCGGCGCCGAGCGAGGCCGACCATCCCCCAGCCGGCCATCTGCCACGGCGTCCACGGGCCCTGGCCGAGCCAGAAGTTCGAGACCAGCGCGGCCAGCGCGCCGACCGCGAAGCCGGGCGCGCCGCCGAGCGCGTAGCCGGTGAGCAGGGCGATGTCGGTGGTCGCGACGACGTTCGGGACCGGGGCGAGCACGAGCCGCCCGGCGACCGCCAGCGCGGCCAGCGCGGCGACCAGCGCGACGATCCGCGCCGACGGGCCGGGAGCGCTCGTACCAGGCGAACCCGCCGACGACGACGAGCGCCGAGGATCGCGAAGACGGCCGACCTGCCAGGTCATCGCGCCGCGCCTCCGCCTGCGCCGCCGCGAGCAGCTCGGCGCCCGCGCTCGGGCGTGATCGCGCCGCGCCGGCGCCGAGGATCCGGGCGACCTCGGTGGCGAAGTACCAGCCGCCGGCGAGGACCTCGTCGGCGCGGGCCGTCGGCGATCAGCTCGCCGTCGCCGAGCAGGACGACGCGCTCGGCGAACGCGGCGGCGAACTCGACGTCGTGGGTCGCGACCAGCGACCGCCGAGCCCGCGCGCGGCGAGCTCGCCGAGCCAGCGCGGCGAGCTCGTCCTTGCGGGCGCGGTCCATGCCGCGCGTCGGCTCGTCGAGGCAGACGAGCCCGGGCGCGCTCGCCGGCGCCGCGGCCGGCCATCACGATCGCCAGCGCCAGCCGCTGGCGCTCGCCGCCGGAGAGGTCGCGCGGGTCGCGATCGCCGGCCCACTCGAGCCCGACCGCGCGCAGCGCCGCCGCGCCCGCCTCGCCGGGCAGCTCCTCGCCGACGCGCTCGCGGACGAGGAAGTCGGCGGGGCTCTGGGCAGCAGCGCGCAGCCGCGCCGGGGCCGCGATCCGGCCCGCGCGCCGGCTCGAGCAGCCCGGCGGCGGTCCGCAGCAGGGTGCTCTTGCCGGCGCCGTTTCGCCCCATCAGCGCGACCCGCTCGCCGGCGCTCGACCTCGAGGTCGAGGCCCGCGCAGCACCTCGCGCGGCGCCGTCGCCGTCGTCGAGCTCGACCCAGAGGTCGCGCGCCTGCAGCGCGAGCGCCGGCCGCGGCCGCGGCCGCCCGGCGGCCGGCCTGCGGCCGGCTCGGGCGCCGGGCCGGCCGCCGGCAGCGCGTCGAGCCGTGCGCGTCGAGCGTCGCCCGCGCGTCCTTGACGCCGACCGGGCAGCGGGCGGACGCCGGCGAGCGACGAACAGCCGCGCGCCGGGCGTCGCCAGCGCGGGTCGGTCGTCGAGCGCCCAGCGCGAGGAACTCGCGCGGGCTCGCCGTCGAAGGCGATCCGGCCCGCCGTCGAGCGCGACCACGCGGTCGGCCGCGGCGAGGCAGCGCTCGAGCCGGTGCTCGGCGAGCACGACCGCCATCCCCCACTCCTCGTTCAGCCGGCGCAGCAGCCCGATCAGCTCGTCGCCGGCGACCGGGTCGAGCTGCGAGGTCGGCTCGTCGAGCAGGACGCAGCCGCGGGCCGGCCGACCAGCGCCGCGGCGAGCGCGACCCGCTGCAGCTCGCCGCCGGAGAGCGTGTCCGTCGGTCCGCTCGAGCAGCGTCGGCGATCGCCGAGCGCCAGCGCCGCCTCCTCGACCGCGCGCGCGCGCGCGGCGGCGGGCTCGCCGCGCAGCTCCAGCGGCAGCTCGAGCTCGGCGCGGACCGTGGTCGAGACGACCTGCGCCTCGGGGTCCTGGGCGACGAGGCCGACCGACGCCGCCGAGCTCGGCCGGGCCGTGCTCGCGACGTCGAGGCCCGCGACGCTCGAGCTCGCCGGCGACCTCGCCGCCGTGGAAGTGCGGCACGAGGCCGCAGGCGGCCGCAGCAGGGTCGTCTTGCCCGAGCCGGAGCGGCCGGCGAGGACGACGAACTCGCCCGGCTCGAGCTCGAGGTCGATCCCGTCGAGCGCCGGGCGCCGCCGCCTCCGGGTAGCGGTAGGCGAAGCGCGTCGAAGCTCGAGCGACGGGCTCAGGCACGGCGCGCCTCCGCCGGCGCGAGCCGGCCGCGGAGCGAACGGCGAGCGCGCGCGCAGCGCGCGAGCAGCGGCAGCGCGGCGACAGCGCCAGGTCGCCGCGCTCGGCGTCGATCGCGATCGTCGGGTAGGCGCTCGAAGTCCGCCGACGCCGGCGAGCCGCGCGGCGCGCGACGACCAGCGACCGCCATCGCCGCGGCGGCGAACGAGCAGCGCGGCTCGCCCGGGCCGCGGGCGCCGCGGCGCATCGCGGCGGGCCGCAGCGCGTAGCCGCGCAGCTCGAGCGTCGCGGCGACGTCGACCGAGCGGTCGAGCGAGCCGGCGACCAGCCGCCGGGCGATCGCGGCGCGGCCGACCGGCGCGGCGCCGGGCCGCGCAGCTCGCGCGCCTCGCGCAGCCGGGCGTGGTCGGCGGCGGCGAGCGGCACCAGCCGCGCGATCAGCGTCGCGGTCAGCGCCGAGCGGCGGGCGATCGGCCGCACCAGCGCGCAGCATCCGGTCGGGGTCGACGCACGCCGAGTAGACCGCGAAGGCGAGCAGCGACGACGACGATCCGCAGCGCGAGCACGCCGCCCTCGACGAGCGCCTCGGCGCTGACGTCGATCTGGCCGAGCACCGGGCAGGTCGAAGCCGCGCACGAGGATCGTGTCGCCGCGCTGCGACGACGATCGCGTTGACCGCGATCGACCACGACGCCGAGCGCAGCCCGCCAGCGCAGGCGGCTGCGCAGGCGCCCGGCCGGCGCCCGGCGCGCAGCCCGGCGACGACGACCGCGGCGCCGCGCGCCGGCGAGCACGATCGGGTTCGAGAAGACGAAGCGCGATCGACGGCGAACGAGCCGAGGTAGGCGATGCGGCGAGCGGCGCCGAGCGCGCGAGCGGGCCCGGCCGCGGCGCGTAGGCGAGCGGCGAGCCGTCATCCATCGACCCGTCCCGCGCTGAGCGGCGAGCGTGCATCGGCTCGTCGCCGTCGACGCGCGACCGCGTAGTGGTCGCGCGAGGGCGTCCTCGTCGAGCAGCTCGACCGCGGCCTCGACCCCGGCGTCGTCGGTGCCGGTGACGAGCCAGGTCGGCGGGTCCTCGCCCGTCGCGAAGCGCCGCGACCAGGCCCGCCGCCGGGCCGAAGCGGTCGGCCTCGGCGCCGTCGACGTCGTAGCCGAGCAGGCTCGAGCTCGCCGGCCTCCGCGCCTGCGAAGCTCGGCGAAGACGCCGCTCGTCGCCGGGCCCGTCGTCGAGCATGCGCGGCGGCCGGTCGGCGCGGAGCTCGTCCCAGGTGCCGACGAGGACGCGCATCGCTGTCGGCCCGGGCCCGCGGCTGGCGCCCGGGCTCCGACGCTCGCGTTCACGCCCTCCTCGGCGAGGCGCTCGGCGACCGCGTCGCAGGGCCTCGCGCGCCGGCGCAGTCGATCCGCGACCGGGAGGCGCTCGGCGCTCGTCGGAGCCGCTGCGCGAACGGCTCCGGCCACGAGCCGACGACCGCCGGGACCCGCATCGCGTCGGTCCAGTCGCGGTAGTCCCACCAGATCCGGTCGCCGGCGCGACCGCGAACTCGGCGGCGCCGACCGCGACTCGATCCCGTTGACGTAGAAGAACCAGTCGAGCTGCGGCCGCCGCTCGACGGTCGCCCTCGATGCCGTCGATCGAGCTGCACGAAGCCGCCGCCGTAGCGGGTCGTGATCTCGGCCTCGCGGTCGAGGAAGCGCATCACCGTGTCGGACTCGGTGGGTCGGAGACGGTCGCCTCGAGCGACCAGCTCGGCGCCGTAGTCGCGGGTGACGGTGAGGTCGCCTCGCCCTCGTCGCTCGCCGGGGCCGAGGCCGCAGCCGGCGACGGCGGCGGCGCCAAGCAGCGCCGCCGCCGCGAGTGAGCGGCGGACCCTTGCGATCGCCTACGCTCCGTGACCTTCTCGCAGTTGGCCGCGATCTTGTCGTCCTCTCGCTCGAGCGCAGTCGACGACGTCCTTGCCGGCGCCGCAGTTGACGCGGTCGGTGCCGCCCTTGGGACGTCGATCGACGTCGTTGCCGCCGCGGGCGAGGATCGAGTCGGAGCCCTTGGTCGCGGCTTGATCGTCGTCGCCCTGGGGCTGCCGACGATCCGCTCGCCGCGCTCGGCGGGCACGGTCGGACCTCCTCGGCGACGCAGACGCGACAGCACGTTCGGAGGGGATGTCGGCACCGCGCGTCGCCGCGAGCTCGGCCGGTCCGTCGCGCTCGACCGTGCGCGGTGCCGTCGGCGCCGGTGGTCGCGCGACGGTGCCGCCGGCGATCGTGACCTCGGCCGCGGGCGCTCGGTGCAGGTGACGTCGGACGTGCGCGGATCCGTCGACGCAGGCATCTTGACCGCCTGACGGTGACCGGATCGCCGGCCGGCGCGTCGCCGGGGCGGTGAGCTCGAGCTCGGCCGGGTTCGGGGCCGGGAAGTTGTCCGCGTCAGGTACCAGAGGACCTCGTCGCCGTTCGTCGAGCGTCAGCTGGTCGCCGCCGACCGGCGCCGCCTCGTGGTTCGACTTCAGGTACCAGAACTCGTCGGGTCGGCCTCGCTCGCCGCCGATCCCGCAGATCCCGAGGCCGAAGCCGAACTGGTCGGTGACCGAGAGCGGCTTCGACGGCCTTGGTCGCCGCGCCGGCGGTCGCGCAACAGGCCGAGCGCGGTCGGCCCGGCGACGTGGACTCGTCGCCGCAGCCGCCGGTGCCGTCGCCGAAGCAGTCGGCCTCGGGTCGGTCTTGACGGTCTCGAGTGTCGGCGTGTAGTCGGTGCCCGGGTCGAGCACCTGCGTCGGGTCGACGACGCGCAGCTCGCCGGGACGGTCGTCGGCCGCCGCGAGCGACGCCGGGAACGAGCGACGCAGACCGCGAGCGCGAGCGACCGCGCGGGCACGAGAGTACGTATGGACATGAGCCACCCTTCCCTCGAGGGTTGATCTGGCTGGCCGGGGGCAGGTCTCCTGGCTTCCGGGGCTGGTCTGCCGCGCCTTCCCGGCTGGCGTCGCGCCTTCCCGCGGGCCTACGGCTCCCAGTGGCTGGACCTGAGTCCTGCGACGCCTCTACCCGGTCACAGTGGCGGGACCGCGCCGGCTTCTCACCGGACTTCCCTGACCACCGACCGTATGTCGCGCAGCAGTCTATTCGCCTTCGGCCGACCCGGCGCCCGTGGCGAGCCGAGGAGGCGCGGCGTTGCGTTCGCTCCTCGACCTTCTTGGCAGCTGCTCGACAACCTCGGGCATCGCCTTGCGCATGCGGGGAGCTCCCAGTGCTCGATCTTGATCAGCGCGCAGCGGGGGGTCGCCGTCACCGTCGCCGAGCGCTGCCTGCTTCTCGAGCAGGCCCTGCTCGCCGAAGACGTCGCCCGGACCGAGGTCGGCGACCTCCTCGCCGTCGCGCTCGACCTTGGCGGTGCCCTCCTCGATCGCGTAGAAGTCGTTGGAGAAGCCGCCCTCCTGGATGATCGTCTTGCCCTCGGCGTACTCGCTTCGTGAACGGCGCGATCTTGGACAGGCTCTCGTCGGCGACGTCCGCGAACAGGGGGACTCTCTTCAGCTGGCTTACGTCCACGGCGTGATTTGCTCCTTGTCGTCACCGGCGTCGGCGGTTGCGCCAAGAACCTAACCGATCGCCGCCCCTTGGGGTCCGTAGGCTGGGCGAGTGCAGGCCGCGGCGCTCGCCCCGGACACCTTCGTCGTCCTCCTCGTGATTGCGCTGCTGATCGTCGGCGCCGTCGTCGTCTGGCTCATGACGCCGCACGCTCGGCAGCTGGCTAGCCGGGCTCTCGGGCGTCGACCAGGGCCTCCTCGCCCGCGCAGGGACGCACCCGTCCTGGCGAGGGCGACGACGAAGCGCTCCGCGAGGAGGTCCGGGCGCTCGTGATCGCCGAGAACGGGGCGCCGCGAACGTCGCCGCCAGGAGCCGCTCGACGTCGAGGCGGTGACCTACCGTTGCCTACGCGAGCTCGGCGTCTGGATCTAGGTCCAGCTCAGGGATCGAACGGCTCGACGCGGTCGTAGGACCCGGGCACGAAGGCTCGTTGTCGAGCCGTCATCCGGCCGCGGGTAGGCGTTCGAGCAGACGCCACCGTTTGGGGCGACGTCGTCCTCCGGGAAGCAGGCGGAGGGAATGTGCTCATCGAGGATGAACGCGGGCTCGAAGATCGCCGCCACCGGAGCCAGTGCCCGTTGGCATCGTGGCTCGAGCCGGAGTCGCGAGGTTGGCGAAGAACGAGGCGATGCCCTTGCGGTCGGGGCCGAGTAGTCGAGGAGGGCGACGACGTTGCGCGCCGCCGCCTCGATCTCCGGGACGCGGGACCCACCAGGGCGACGACGTCGAGCAGCTTTCGCAGGGTCGGAATCCCGCCAGCTCCGAGACGATTTCCACCGTGTCGGCGTGAGGGCCGGCAACTCGGCGAGGACCGGGCTCAGCTTCGGCGCCGCCCGGTCGAGCTCCCGCACCAGCGGGCCGGCGCGCTCGAGCAGCGGCCGGACAGGGCGAGCACGAGCCGGCCCTCCTCGAGCAACGGCGGCGTCTCGCGCGGCCCTCGGCGAGCGAGCTGGTCTTCGCGGCGAGCGCGTCGAGGGTCATCCGGCCGGACCCGACCAGGGTGCGCATGCAGGCTTCGCGCGAGCCGAGCTCGCTGAACGACGGTCGATGCGTCGCCGACGAGCCCGGCGATGTCCTCCTCCTGTCCACGCAGCGCCCGGGTCAGACTCCGGAGCTCGGGGTTACGCGGGCGAGCTCGCCGACCGTCTGGTTGAGGTTCTCCGGACCGCGGTCCCAGCGAGTCGCGATCCGAGCTCATCGAGGATCGAGCGCGTGTGCACGCGGCCCTCCTCGTCGAGGAAGTCGAACGCCTCGTCGAAGTCGACGCTCGGCAGCGCGCTACCTCACCCCCGTCGTCGAGAGCTCGCCGGCCTCCTCGGTGCCCCGGTCGACGCGCAGGTAGGGGTCGCCGAGCACCCTGCGCTCGCCGATCGATCGCCGTCGCGTCCTGATAAATCGGGGCGTACTCGTCGTCGATCGTGAACGTGACCATCGCCCGCGCCTCGTCGTGGTCGTACTCGACGCTCGTCACCTTGCCGACCTCCAGCCCGCGCAGAGCACCGGCTGCTTTGTCGGCAGCACCTCGGTGTCCTCGAAGTCGGCGTCAGCTCGTGGGCTCGCCGCGACCGACATCAGGCTCGGGCCCTCGAAGGCCAGGTTCAGGTAGATGAAGGTGATCGACGCGAGGAGCGCCGCAGACGATGCCGAGGATCGAGCCCGGACTTGGGGATGCGATGGTCCACTCAGCTCGCCTCCCCCGCTCGTCGACCGGCTCTCCGCAGCCCCGGGATGTTGAACCGCATCATGCAGGCGAGCGGGTTCTCCTCGACGGAGGTGGCTCGAGCGCCTTCGCCAGCATCGTTCGATTCGCGACTCGCCTCTGCCGGCGCACGCGTCGCCGGCGGCCCGCCGATACCGAAGTTCTCCGGCCGCGCCGATTCGAGCTTGAGATCCTCGATCTGCCCGTAGGGGCCGTTGTCGTCCTGCGCGAGAAGACGCCGCGAGCAGGTCGGCGAAGTCTGGACCATCCCGCCCTTGTATCGGTCGAGCCGCTTCGCCAGGTTCGTCAGCGCCTTGCATCACCGGGACCGCGCCGCGGCGCGTTCGCCGATCCCGCGGGTGCCGACCTCGAGCAGCTCGAGTCGGCCGCTCGCCCGTCGCAGACGAGGCGTTCGAACCGGTCGGCGAGGCGCTCGCCTCGGGGAGAGCGTCGGCAGCGGCGGTGACGCTCGCGGCAAGGTCGGCGCGCTCTCGCCGAGCTGCTCGAGCACCGGCTGCAGCGGCTCGGCCAACCGGCGCAGGGAGGCGACCGAGGCTCTGCCTCGCCCAGGACCGGCGCCAGCAGGCGTACCGCCTCGGCGAGCTCGGTTCGCGCGCGGCGGTGACCTCGAGCGTGTCGTTCGCCGACTCGATCGCCGCGGCGAGCTGGTCACCACGGCTGGCGAGGGTCCGGCCGACGACATTCGAGCTCGCCCACCAGGTCGGTGAGCAGGCCGCGGCGCTTGGCGAGCGCCCGCGAGATCGGCGTCGCCGTGTCGATGATCTCCCCGAGCTCGATCAGCGCGTCCCGGAAATCGTCCCGCGACCCTTGAGCCGCGATCCGCGCCTGCTGCAGCAGGATCGACGTTATGCCTGCGTGTCGGCGTCGAGGATGCTCGTCAGCTCGTCGATCGCGACGTAGTTCGAGGTCCGCTCGGGCGGGATCACGCGCGTCCTCGGGCAGCGGTCCCGTCTCCGGGCGAGCCCGGATCGACGTTGACGAGCAGGTTCTGGAGCGCGCTCGCGGGCCGCACCGCGGCGCTCGCGTCGGCGAAGACCTTGCCGCGGACCGAGGCCTCGAGCGTCATCGTCACGAGCGCCTGGCCGTCCTCGTAGTCGACGTTGGTGACGATGACCAGCGGCGTGCCTGCGACGGCCGCGGCCGGCTGGTCGAGGTGATCGAGGCCCTGCGCGTCGGCGAAGAGCAGCTGGACCCGGTAGGGCTCGGACGAGAAGACGGCACCCTGATCGACTTCTTGCTCAGCGTGTAGCCGACGAAGACCAGCGCGAGGAGGACTGGGTGACGATGACGATCCGCCCGAGGGGATCGCGCCCCGCCTTGAGCCGCGGATTGACGAACTCCCAGACGAAGCGAACGAAGCGGACCGGAAGCATGAGGATGCGGCGGATCACGTGCACAACCCCAGCGCCTTCAGCCGGTCGGCGAGCGTCTGGCTGATCAGGGCGATCGTCGCGCACGAGGGCCTCGTCAGGCCACTGATCGTTCCCGGGACGTCGAGGTAGGTGCCCGTTCGGATGATGTGGCCCGCCGATCCCGTCGGGTTCTGCGCCGCGGTCTGGTAGTGCCGGGCGATTGCCGAACCGCCGGTGAAGGCGGAGACGAGCTCGACGTAGGAGGGCACCCCGTAACGGGAATCACCCGTGATCACGGGCAACACGGACTCCTGAAGCAGCTTCGCCGACGGCGCGAGCGCGCCGATCGCGGCCTCGAGCTGCGGGGCGGCGTCGGCCGCGCGCTCAGCACCTTGTGCAGCTGGTCGATCAGCGGCGTCGCCGCCTCGAGGATCGGCGGCGTCCGCCGGAGCAGTGGCTGGGCATCGCGAAGCAGCGGCCCGAGCTGCTCGGACACGGGGATCAGCTCCACCGACGTCTCGTCGAGGGTGTCGATCAGCAGGGCGAGCTCACCGGCGTCGGCCTCGAGCTCCTCGAGCCCGCCCGGCAGCGCGCGCAGCGCAGCGTCGAGCGGGGCGCCGCCGTCGACGTCGAGCGCGGCGAGGGTGCGGTTGGTCCGGTCGATCAGTGGCGCCAGGTCGCCTCGCGGCTGCCGATCGCCTCAGCCGTCCGCGCGAGCCCGCCGATCGCGCCCTCGAGCTCGGTCCGGGTCCTCCCCTGGAGCGCCCGAGCCGTCGGGCCGAGCTTCTCGAGCAGCGACGGAGCGGCCTTCAGGGTTCGGCGCAGGCTCGCGATCACCTCGGGCTGCAGCGTGTCCGAGAACGAGTGGATGACCTCCTTCAGCGCCGTGCGGTTGTCGCTCGTCGAGCACCCGCAGCGCCTCGTCGAGCGAGACGTAGTTGCTCGTCCGCGATCTTCGGGATCTCCTCCCCCTCGGAGAGCAGCGGAGCGCTTGGGCTCCCCGGGTGGAGGTCGACGAACGCGGAGCCCTCGAAGAGCGTGTGCGGGCGCAGGTCGGCGCGGGCGTCGGTGTGGACCGCGATCCCGGGCTCGATCTCGAGCTCGACGACGACGTCGTCGCCCTCGCGGGTCACGTCCCCGATCTGCCCCGCGTTACCGCCGCCGATGCGGACGTTGCGATCGATGCGTCCCAGGCCGCTGACGTTGTCGAACCTCGCCTTGATCACCTGCTGGTCGGCGAACGGGTCCGGGCGGGTGACCGCGAGCACGACGATCAGGAGGGTTCCGACGATGACGCTGACGCCGAGGATGCGGCGACTGAAGAGGGTGTCGAAGCGCGGCAGCCTCATCAGCAGCCCTCCCGGTCGTTGCCGGCGGTGCCGGGCTCGGGATAGGGGTTTCGGTGCTGGTGGCAGGTGAAGACGGGGCCGAAGCGCAGCGCCGGCTGCCCGCCCGCGGTGCCTCCCTCGGGATAGCGGACTCCGGTCGCCGACAGCACGTTGAGCGCCGATTGCTTGACGTCCTCGGCGTAGCTGTCGAGGGTGTTGGTGAACTTGCGCAACGGTTCACGCAGCGGGTCGATCGAGGCCACGGTCGGCTCGAGCGCGGCGAGGACGGGGATCGCCTTCCTCAACACGGGGATCAGGAAGCCGGTGAGGCGGGCCGTCTGCAAACGCAGCTCGTCGCCGAGGGCCAGCGTCCGGTTCAGGTCCGGGAGCGCCGCGGCCACCTCCTCGACCGCTGGGTTGAGCGTCTCGGAGAGCGAGATCGCGTCTTCGAGCAGCGGGTCGAGGACCGGCGCCGTTTTCAGGAACTCGTCCTCGAACGGGCGCAGGAGCTCGATCGTCTCCGCGAGCGCGGTGCGCTCGGCGGCGATCGTCCCCACGACCTCGCTGCCCGACGTGAGGCTCGCGGCAACATCGTCGCCACGCTCGCCCTCGAGCCCACTCGTGGTCGCGGCGGCCCCGGAGATGAAGCGCGCGAGAGCGCCGGCGCGGGGCGTCAGAGCGTCGAAGATCGGGGTGCCGTCCTCGAGGATCTCGGGGAGGTCGCGAATCATCGCGTTCAGCTGTCGGCCCCGCCCGGCGAAGGCGATGCCGGCGTTGTAGATCGAGCTCTGCAGCGTCTCTCGCGCCCTCCGGTCGAAGAGCTCGACGACCTCGAGCAGGTCGACGTTCGATCCGCTCTGCTCGACCGGGATCGTCCCCCCGTCCGGGATCGGGTCGTCGAGGTCTCCCGGCCGCAGCTCGACGTAGGTGAGGTAGACGATCGACTTCACCCGCACGGTGGCGGTCGCGTTCTCGCCCACCGGCGAGTAGGCGGGCCGGAGCTCCATCGTCACCTCGCGGAAGCCGTCGTCCGGCTGCACGTCGGTGACGAGGCCCGCCAGGCGGCCGGCGATCCGCACGGCGTCGCCCTTCTGCACGATCGGGGCGTTGGCCGGCACCTGAGCCTTCAGCAGGTAGCGATCCTGGAAGGGAACGCCGTTCGTCGAAGCCCAGCCGATGTAGGCGAGCACGGCCCCGGCGCCGGCGACCAGCAGGCCGAGCAGCATCACGTGACCGTCAAGTCGGCGGGACGTCTTCGTGACGAAGGTCTGGAAGCGGCCGGGCTTTCTCACGTGCGAGCTCATGGGCGCAACAGGAAGTCGAGGAGGTCCTGGACGGCGTTCGCGTTCGGCGCCTGGCCGCCGGCGCCGGGGTTCTGGATGCCGAGGCCCTCGAGGGTCTCGTTCAGGCCCTCGCCGAGCTCTCCGAGCCCGAGGTCGATCCCGAGCTCGTCCTCGAGCTCGTCGAGCGCGCTGCCGCCGCCACCCTCATCGGGACCCGGGGTCGAGGGCGAGTCGCCAGTGTCGTCGCCCCCACCAGCGCCGTCCGACCCGCCGCCGGAGCCGCCGCCGTCCGCGGCGCCGGCCGGCTCGCGCAGGGCCTCGAGGACCGTCGCGAGGCACCCGGGAGCGATCGGGACGCCAAACGCCTCGCAGCTCGGAATCGCGACCGAGCGAATCACGTGACGCTCGCGGTCGTACTCGTCGGGGAAGCCGAGCTGCTCGCCGGTTTCGACCGCGACGGAGCCGAGGCCGACGTCGTCGCTGTTGTCGCCGGGCTCGGTGCCGCCGTAGGTGTCGGCGCTGAACAACGACTTGATCAGCGTCGGATCGCCGATCAGCGAGTCGAGCAGCCCGCCGATGCCCGCGGCGAGGTCGAACGGCGCCGTGAGGACGCGCTTGGGATTGGCCTCGAGCGCCGGTAGCGACGCCGTGAACGAGCGCGTGATCAACCCGAGCGTGGGATCGATGTCGGCGGATGATCGCCCCCGCGTCCTCGACGAACGGGCCGAGAAGGGCAGCCGTCGAGCGAGGTCCGGGCCGCCGCCTCGAGCGTGTTCGCCAGTGGCAGCGACGCCTCGGCGAGGCGCGTCAGGCGACCGAGGGTCCCCTCCGCCGCGCGCAGGGTCGGAGGCGCGACCTCGAGCGCCCGTCGAGCGCCGGGGCATGGGCGGCCGTCGTCTGCAGTGTGGCGGCGAGACCGTCGACGAGCTTCGCGAGCTGATCGGAACGGTCGGCAGCCTGGCGGTTGACCCGTTCGGCGCTCTCGATCAGCGAGCCCAGCGCCGCGTTCTGGGACCCGACCTCGCCTAAGGCGTCGTTGGCCACCTCGAGCGCGGGACGGAGCTGGATCGTCGCTGTGTTCAGATCCTGCCCGCGGGACTCGAGCGCCATTCCGAGCTGGACCAGGACGCAGCTCCAGGCCTTGTCTGACCGGCTCGTTGAAGCTGTTGAGGAGATCGTCGAATCGGGGCGCGACGCTCGTCCTCGAGGTCGGGATCTCGGCGTTGCCGAGCTCCTCTTCGTCCTTGCCCGGCTCGAGCGAGACGTAGCTGTCGCCGGTGATGTCCTCCTGGCGGATCGATGCGACGGCGTCCGCCCGCGGCGGCTCCGTGCCGTCAAAGAGGACGAGCGTGACGTGGGCGTCACCGTCGTCACCGAGCTCGATCTCCCCGACCCTCCCGGCGACCGCGCCATAGAGGCGGACGTTCATGCCCTCGAGCAGCGGATAGGCGTCCTTGAACGCCGCCCGGACCTCGGTGCCGCCCTGCTCCTGGGCCTTGCGAAGCAAAAAGAGGGCGCAGACGCTGAAGATCGCGAGGGCGACGACCGCGAACGCCGACATCTTGGCCATCGCACTGTCATTCCGGCGGCCCTCCCCTCTTCATGAGCCGGTCGACCGACTCCGCCCCGCCGAGGAAGCTCTTCCAGTAGTTGTTCCACGGCTCGCCCTCGAGCGCCCCGGGCGTGCGGAAGAACGGCCGTTCGATCAGGCCGGGACCGGGGTCCGAGGCGTCGATCACGTTCGTGTGCCGGTCGACGGAGTTGCCGTTGCCGAAGCCGAGCCGGGCGAGGTGGCCGTCGGCGTCGTAGTTCGCCGCCGCGTCGCCCCACAGCTGGAAGAAGCGAGGTCACGTCCGGTGCGGCACGCCCGCAGGTAGTCGACCATCGGGCCGAGCTCCGTCATCAGCGGATCCAGCCGCTTGACGACCGGTAGGGCGACGTCGATCACCGGCTGCGATCGCCTTGATCTGCGCCGGGGACGTCCTCGAGCAGGGCGCGGGCCTGGCGAGCATCGGCCGCAGCGCGTCGATCACCGGCCGCGAGCTCGCGGGCCGTCGGGCACGAGCTGCTCGACCGCCGGCATGGTCGCGTCGACGAGCCGCTGCAGGTTCGGGATGCGACTCGCCGCGTCTCGCTCGAGCAGGGCGCGCGCCGAGGCGAGGCCGGGCCCGAGCGCCTGCGCCGTGGCGCTGCGAGCTCGGCTCTGGCGCGCGGCCGGTGACGCTGCAGGACGCGCGGCGAGTCCGCTCCGCGGCTCGCCGAGTCGCCGCGGGCTTGGCGGCCAGCGCGCCGACGACCTTGCGGCCCTCGCTGATCAGCGTCTGAGCGCGACGCCGTCGCGGTTGACCTCCGCGAGCAGGTTCGCCGTCTCGTTGCAAGCCCCTCGACGCTGTGCCGCAGCGCCCGGTCGAGGTCGTCGCCGCGACCGCGAGAGAGCCTCGTCGAGCCCGGCGAGGAACCGCGCCGATGTCTCGCGCGTCGGCGGGATCGAGCGTCGGAGAC
Source organism: uncultured Solirubrobacterales bacterium (assembly GCA_963797995.1). Taxonomy (GTDB): domain Bacteria; phylum Actinomycetota; class Thermoleophilia; order Solirubrobacterales; family 70-9; genus WHSW01. The sequence goes on along the minus strand of CAWCRP010000006.1, from coordinate 108,775 downwards.
GCGCCAGGTCGATGTCGACCGGCTGGTCGGTCTGGCTCGGCCCGAGCGTCGCGCCGTCGTGCGAGCGGGCGTCGCCGCTCGCCCTGCGTCGAGGTCGACGCTGCGGTTGACGCGCGCCGACGTTCGAGACCAGCCGGATGTTCGGCGATACGCGCCCTGGTGCAGCTGGAAGTCCTCGTCGATCTTCATCGTCACGAGCGGCATCGCCGTCGTCGCCGAGCTCGATCGTCGTCGACCGTGCCGACCACGACCGCGCCGGCGCTCACCTCGCCGCCCGGGATCAGGCCGCGGACGTCCTCGAAGACGCCGTCACCTCGTAGGTCCCGCCGGAGCCCGGAGCACGATCGAGCACGACGCGATCGCGCGCGCAGACCAGCGCCGCGACGGCGCTCACGCGCGCGAGCGCCTCGGGCCGCGCCGGCTCATGCGATCGGCAGGTTGGGGTCGAAGCCCCAGAAGATGAACGTCATGACCATGTTGAGGACGGTGACGAGGATCAGGTTGACCGCCATCGACTGCGCGGTCGCCTCCCCACCTCGACCGGCCCGCCGCGGACGCGGTAGCCGAAATACAGGGCGGTCAGCGATCACCGAGAACGAGATCACCATCCCCTTGATCAGCGAGTAGACGATGTCGATGGGGTCGAGGACCGTGTAGAAGACGAACTCCCACGTGCCCTGGGAGACCGTCGCTGGATCGCACGAAGGAGGCCAGCCAGGCGCCGCCGTGGGCGGCGCCGCAGCGACGACAGGTAGGCGATCGGCAGCAGATCAGCCGCCGGCGACCATCCGGGTCGAGACCAGGTAGGTGATCGACGGGACGCCCATCACTCCATCGCGTCGACCTCCTCGTTGACGCGCATGGCGCCGAGCTGGGCGACGATGCCGCCGCCGACCTTCGCGGCGACGATGAAGCCGAAGATGAACGGCACGATCTCGCGGGTCGTGCAGAAGGCGCTGAAGATCGGCGCCGCGATCCCGGCGCCGAGCGCCGGCGCGATCGCCGACCCGCGATGCCGCAGGTGGCGCCGGCGATGAACGTGATGAAGACGATCACCAGCACGCTGCCGGCGCGAGCAGCGCCGTCTGGCGCAGCACCTCGGCCGCGTACTTGCCGACGCGCGCGGATCGCCGAGAGCCCCTGACAGAGGAAGCCGAGTACTCGCCGCGGCGTCGACCAGCGGCACGGGCTCGGGCGCTCGACGGCGCCTTGAGCCGTCGCCTCGGTGTCGGCTTTCGCGGCAGGCCGGCTCATGCGCCGAAGTTCACCTCCGGGATAGAAGGCGAGGAAGAGCGTCGTGTAGACGACGCTGACCATGAAGACGCGACCAGGCGAGGTGACGACCGACTCGTTCACCGCCCGGCCGACGCCCTCGGCGCCGCCGCCGACCTGCATGCCCTTGTAGGCGGCGATCACGCCGATCATGCGCGCCGAACAGGATCAGCTTGAGCACGCTCGCCCCAGAGGTCGATGAAGTTGGTCAGGGCCAGCAACTGGCTGAAGAAGGCCGCCGGGGTCGCGCCGTAGAGGAAGACGGCGGCGACGAAGCGCCGCGACCCCGGCCCAGAAGGCGATCAGGTTGAGGATCGGCATCATCAGCGCCAGCGCGACGACGCGCGGCAGGATCAGGTTGCGGACCGGGTTGATCCCGAGCACCTCGAGCGCCTCGATCTCCTGGCGGATCTTGCGGGCGCCGATCTCGGCGGTGATCGTCGAGCCGAGCGTGCCGGCGACGATCGCGGTCGTCAGGATCGGGCCGAGCTCGCGCAGGAAGGCGACCGGCGCGACGGCCGAGATGCGGTCGATCGCGCCGAACGCCGAGGCGAGCGAGCCGCCCTGGATCCCGATCGTCGAGAAGCCGATGACGAAGGCGACGATCGTCGCCGGCAGCAGCGTGATCCGCGAGCGAGAAGATGAACTGGCGGATGAACTCGGTCCGCCAGGAGAGCCCGGGGCTGACGAGCTGGGCGAAGGCCTGCACCCCCAGCGCCGCCATGCCGCCCGCGCTCTCGATCCACAGACCGGGCGGGATGTCCGTGCGCTTGAGGTTCGCGGGCACGGATGCAACACGCCGTCGCAAACCCGGCGCTCTCGCGCTTCCAGCCTCCATCAGCTGATCTCCATCCCAACCGCTCCCGGGGTCGTCAACGACGACCGGTGCGGGACGGTATCGCGCGGAGTTGGCGGGGTGCGCCATTTCCCTGGGCGCTGCGAGCGCCCGGTCACGACGTAGGGCGCTCGCCGGGTTCGTGGATCATGAACGCGGGTGGCTGCGCGGCGCTCGGGGGAACGGCCGGGCTTGGCGCCCGCAAGATCCGCGATCGGGACGTCCTCCCTGGTGATGGCCCGCTTGCTGCTCGACGACATCAGCGATTCACCCTAGTTCGTCCATTGGCGTCGTGCGCCGCCCGGAGGGCCACAACCCGCAGCATCATCGGCCTTACCAGGCGGTAGCTTTATCGCCAGGATGGGAGCCACGCCCGCGTAGCCGGCAAAGCTACGCCCCCGTAGGTTGTACGCTGGCGCGATGGCGAAACGGCCCTATGCGCCTCGCCTCCCCCCGGCCGAGCGCCGGGAGCAGCTTCTCGACGCGGCGCTCGCCGTGCTCGACAACCGGGGCTACGGTGGCGTCTCGATGGAAGCGATCGCGCGCGCGGCCGGCGTGACGAAGCCGGTCGTCTACGACCTCTTCGGCAACCGCGGCGAGCTTCTGACCGCCCTGCTCGTGCGCGAGGAGGAACGGACGCTCGCCCAGATCGCCGAGGCGATGCCGATCGATCCGCAGGCGGATCCGGACCAGCTCGCGCTCGAGAGCTTCCGCGTCTTCCTCGATTCCGTGCGCGCGACGCCCGCTTCCTGGCGCCTCATCCTGCTGCCGGCGGAGGGGACGCCGGAGCTCGTCCGCGAGCACGTCGAACGCGGGCGCCGCATCGTTCGCGAGCGGCTCGAGCAGGTGATCGCCGCCGGGGTCGAGGCGCGCGGCGGCGATCCGGCCGACCTCGACCTGGAGCTCGCGGCGCAGGCCCTGATCGCGGTCGCCGAGCATTTCGCCCGGATGGTCCTCTCACAGCCGCGCACGTACCCGCCCGACCGCATCGCCGAGTTCGTCGCCGGCCTCCTCGGTGCCCTACAACCGAGCCGGTGACCACCGAGACCGAAGATGTTCGCTATCACCGCGCGCGGCTGACGGTCGCCAGGGCGGGGCCGCTCGACGGCGACGATCGCCTCGGTGCGGCGCTCGACTCCTACGAGAAGGGAGACGTGCGCCCGGGGACCGTGGCGATGGCATACCTGCGGGCGCGGGTCGTCGACCACTCGCCGAGCTTCCGCTGGCGCGGCGCGCGCCTCGGCGAGCTGATCCCGCTCGTCACCTCGGTCTCCGCCGGCCCCAAGATCGAGGCGGAAACCTCCCGCGAGCTTGCCGACGCCCTCGTGGAGCTGCGCCGCGAGGCGAGGCCGAAGCCGCCGAAGGCCGCGGCCCCGGCGGCGCCGCCCGCGCCGCGTCCGGCCGAGCCCGCGGAGCCGAAGCCGGGCCCGCCCACGCCGGCGCCGAAGCCGGCCGAGCCGCCGCCGGCCGAGCCGCTCAAGCCGAAGCCCACCCGGCCGCCGGCGAGCCCGCAGGTCCGGCGGCGCAGGCTCGCGCTGGTCGGCGCCGGGCTCGTCGCGTTCGTGGCGATCGTGTTGGCGATCGGGCACTTCGGCGGCGCGGGCGAGCGCTACGCGGACGACTACCGCGAGCAGGCCAGCGGGGCCGTGAAGGACGTCGCGGATTCGATCGACACCGTCTTCGACAACTTCGACCTCTTCCTCTCCGGCTATGACACCGGGATCGCCCGCGAGGCGATCGACGAGGCCCGGGCGACGATAGAGGCGCAGCGGGGACGGATCGTCGACGCGCCCGACCCACCGCGCGTCGGCGGCGGCGAGGCGGTCGAGGAGGTCGACGACGCTGTCGCGCGAGGCGAGGCCTACCTCGCCGACGCGGCCGAGTTCCTCGACGAGCTCTCAGCCTTGATCGAGCTCGACAAGGCCGGGGTCGAGGAACAGGCGCGGAGCGTCTACGAGCAGACGATCGAGCTGGCCGAGGAAGCCGAGGCGCTCGAGGACGCCGTCTTCTCGCTCGGCACCGGCGAGGGCGACCCGGGCGGCCCGGACCACTACCGGCCCGCGACTCCCTCCTCGCTCAACGATGGCTGAGTCCCACGACAGCGGCTGGGATCCGCGTCGTGGACGCCGCTCGTCAGAGCCCGGCCGGATGGCGGGCGACGTAGCCATCGGGGTAGGGCAGCTCGGCATGCCACTTGGGTCCGGTACCGCGTTGCTCGCCGACGGTGTCCCAGCGAAGGCCCGCGATCACCGCGTAGGTGTGGCCCGGGTTTGAGTAGACGGTGACCCACTTCCCGCGTCCGGGCTCGCCCCAGTCCATGAGCGCGCTTGAATCGACGGGCGCCCCGAGCAGGCCGGCGCCGCCGAGTGCATAGCTGACGGCGCCGGAGCAGTCGTAGCCGCGGTCGTTCCACGACGCGTGGCCGCCGCCCCAGATATACGGGCGGCCGACGATGGCGTTGGCGGCGCTGATCGCGCGCTCGACCTCCTCGGGGGCACCGGCGGGGGCGATCGCGGTGTGGCCGATCAGGAACGCGCTGCGTTCGGGCTCCAGACCGGCGGCGTCGCTCATCGTCACCGCGTCGAGTTCTCGCCCCGGAACCGGCGGCTCGTCGAAGGTCCCGTTGTCGCCGGCGCTGGCCGGGAGAATCCCCCCGGGACCGCGCTCGATGTGGGCCCGCTCCTCCTTGCGCCGCACTGCGGCAATCGCGGCGGCCGCCTTGCGCGCGGCGGCAACCTCGTCAGGCGAGGCCGAGGCGTACCGGATCTCGTCGGTTGGGGCGCGTTCCGGGACCGGGGCCGGCTCCGTGCTTCGCGAAGCGACCGGCGCCGCCACAGGGGATGCTGCCTCGGTCTCCCCGTCGCCGGTCGCGGCCGCGATCAGCGTGCCGCCCGCGACGCCGACGATCACCGCGCCGAGGGCGAGCGCGATCTCCCACCGAGTTGGCAAGCGCACCCGCTCCATTGTGTCTCATTCGGCATTCGGGCGTTACCGGATTAGCGGGCCGCCGTCCCTGGCCACGCAGCCGGATGGAGCGCTCGTTGTCAGCGCTTCGGCGCGTAGAGCTCGGTGAGCGTGCCCTCGGCGCGCTCGGCGGCGAAGCCGAGCGTCTCCGAGAGCGTCGGGTGAGCGTGGATCGTGAGGCCGAGGTCGTCGGCGTCGGCGCCCATCTCGATCGCCAGCACCGCCTCCGCGATCAGCTCGCCCGCGTTCGGACCGACGATCCCGACGCCGATCACCCGCCGCGAGGAGGGATCGACCAGAACCTTCGTCAGCCCCTCGGGACGGCCGATCGACAGGGCCCGGCCCGACGCCTGCCAGGGGAAGATCGCCTTCTCGTAGTCCACGTCCCCGGCGACCGCTTCGGCCTCGGTCACGCCGGCCCAGGCGACCTCGGGGTCGGTGTAGGCGACCGCGGGGATCGCTCGCGGGTCGAAGGCGACGTTGTGGCCGGCGATCACCTCGGCGGCGACCTTGCCCTCGTGGCTCGCCTTGTGGGCGAGCATCGGCTCGCCGGTGAGGTCGCCGATGGCGTAGATGTGGGACACGTTGGTGCGCCGCTGCTCGTCGACCGCGATCACGCCGCGCTCGCCGACCTCCACCCCGGCCGCCTCGAGCCCGAGCGTGTCGCCGTTGGCGCGCCGGCCCACGGCGATGAGAACGGCGTCGAAGGTCTGCGGCTCGGGCGCGTCCTCGCCCTCGAAGCTGACCACGAGTCCGTCGTCACCCGCCTCGACCTTCGAGACGGAGGTCGAGAGCAGAACCGCCTCGTAGCGGTCGCCGACGCGCTTGGCCAGCGGCTTGACCAGATCCGGGTCGCAGCCCGGGATCAGCTGGTCGGTCAGCTCGACGACCGTCACCGCGCTGCCGAGCGCGTCGTAGACGGTCGCCATCTCGAGCCCGATGATCCCGCCGCCGACGACGAGCAGACGGCCGGGGACGTCGTCGAGCTCGAGCGCCCCAGTCGAGTCGACGATCCGAGGGTCGTCGGGAAGGTCGGGCAGCATTGCCGCGCTCGAGCCGGCGGCGAGGATGCAGTGGTCGAACTCGAGCGTCTCGCCGTCGACGTCCACCGACTTCTCGGAGGCGAACTTCGCCGTCCCCGTGACGACCTTCACCTTCCGCTGCTTCGCGAGCCCGGCAAGCCCTCCGGTCAGCTTGCCGACGACCTCCTCCTTCCACCCGCGCAGCGCATCCAAGTCCAGGTCCAGCTCGCCGAACCCGAGCCCGAACTCCTTCGCCTCATCGACCTCGGCAATCACCTTCGCCGCATGCAACAGCGCCTTCGACGGGATACACCCGACGTTCAAGCAGACCCCACCGAGTGCCGGATAACGCTCGACCAGCGTCACCTCCAGCCCCAGGTCCGCCGCCCGGAAGGCGGCGGTATAGCCACCGGGTCCGGACCCGATCACGACGACGCGCTTACCCTCAGGCTCAGAGGGCTCCGATGAAGGCGGCGATGCCGCATGCGACTCTTCCGCCGGCGGGCCTCCTCCTTGTCTTCCGCCGGGGCCTCCTCCTTGTCTTCCGCCGGGGCCTCCTCCGTCTCCGGCGGGCCTCCGCTTCATCCCCTCCGCCGCTCTGCTCGAGATCGAGGATCGCGGTGCCCTCGGAGACCTTGTCGTTGAGCTCGACGAGGATCTCCTTGACGGTCCCCGCGGAGGGCGCCGGCACGTCCATCGTCGCCTTTTCGGACTCGAGCGTGACCAGCGGCTGCTCGGGCTCGACGGTGTCGCCGACGGAGACGAGGATCTCGATCACCGGCACGTCGGCGAAGTCGCCGATGTCGGGGACCTTGACTTCGTCGCCATCAGAGCAGCACCCTCCGGAAGTCCTCGAGCTCGTTGACGAGGAAAGCAGGAAGCGGGCGGCGGCGGCGCCGTCGATCACGCGGTGGTCGTAGGAGAGCGAGAGCGGCACCATCAGCCGGGGCACGAACTCGGCGCCGTTCCAGACCGGCCGCATCGCCGAGCGGGTGACGCCGAGGATCGCGACCTCCGGGGCGTTGACGATCGGGGTGAAGCTGGTGCCGCCGATACCGCCGAGGGAGGAGATCGTGAACGTCCCCCCCGCCATCTCCGCCGGGCCGAGCTTGCCCTCGCGCGCCTTCGCCGAGAGCTCGGTCAGCTCGCCGGCGATCTCGAGCAGGCCCTTCTTGTCGGCGTCCTTGATCACCGGGACGAGCAGGCCCTGCGGAGTGTCGGCGGCGAAGCCGATGTTGTAGTAGCGCTTGAGCACCAGCTCGTCGCCGTCGAGCGAGGAGTTGAACTCGGGGAACTGCTTCAGCGCCGAGACGCAGGCCTTGACCAGCAGCGCGACCATCGTCACCTTGACGTCCCTGCTCGGAGTTGATCTGCTTGCGGAACGCCTCGAGGTCGGTGATGTCGGCCTCGTCGTTGTGGGTGACGTGCGGGATCGCGACCCAGTTGCGGGCCAGGTTCGGGCCGCTGATCTTCTTGATCCGCGAGAGCGGCACGCGCTCGACCTCGCCGTACTTGGCGAAGTCGACCTTCGGCCACGGCGCGATCTCGAACGGCAGGCCGCCCCGAGGCTCCTCGACGCCTTGAGCCTTCGCGGCCTTCTCGACGTCCTCCTTGGTGATCCGGCCCTTGCGGCCGGTGCCCTTGACCTGCTCGAGGTCGACCCCCAGCTCCCGCGCCAGCCTGCGCACCGAGGGCTCGCGTAGACGGGTCCGCCGGCCGCGGCCGCCTTCGGCGTGGGCTCGGCGGTCTCCTTCGGCGCCGGGGGTCCGGCCTCCTCGTCGCCGGACTCCTGCTCGCCCGCCGCAAGCGCCGAGGTGACGGGAGCCTCCTCCGTCGAGGCGAGCCCGGCCGCCTCGGCGTGTTCCATCGTCGCGATCACGGTTCCCTCGGAGACCTTGTCGCCGATCGACACCTGATCTCGTCGACCGTGCCGGCGAACGGGGCCGGGACGTCCATCGTCGCCTTGTCGGACTCGAGCGTGACCATCGGGTCGTCCGCCTCGAGCTCTCGCCCTCGCGGACGAGGATCTCGATCACCGGCACGTCGGTGAAGTCGCCGATGTCTGGGACCTTGACCTCGCGCGTCTCAGGCATCACCGCGGGGTCCGGCGCGTCGGGGTCGATCTCGTACTTCTCGATCGCCTCGGCGACCTTGCCGGGCTCGATCGACCCCTCCGCGGCGAGCGCGCCGAGCGCCGCGACGGCGACGTGCTCGCGGTCGACCTCGAAGAACCGGCGCAGATCGCGGCGGTAGTCGGAGCGGCCGTAGCCGTCGGTCCCGAGCACCTCGAAGCGCGCCGGGACCCACTCGCGGATCCCGTCGGGCAGCGCCTTCATGTAGTCGCTGGCGGCGATCACCGGGGCGTCGGTACCATCGAGGCACTCCACCACCCAGCTTCGCCGCCTCTTCGCCGGATGCAGGCGCGCCTCGCGGTCGAGGCGCAGGCCCTCGCGGCGCAGCTCGGTGTAGCTGGTCACGCTCCAGACCTCGGCCTCGACGTCCAAGTCCTCGGCGAGGATCTCGGCCGCCGCCTCGACCTCGCGCAGGATCGTGCCCGAGCCGAGCAGCCGCACGGCGGCGTCGACCTTCGGCGGGCGGACGACGTGCATGCCGCGCAGGATCCCCTCCTCGGCGCCCTCGGGCATCGCCGGATGCGGGTAGTTCTCGTTCATCACCGTCAGGTAGTAGAAGACGTCCTCCTGCTCGCCGATCATCCGCCGCAGGCCCTCGTGGACGATCACCGCGAGCTCGTAGCCGTAGGCGGGGTCGTAGGAGACGCAGTTGGGGATCGTCGATGCGAGCACGTGGCTGTGGCCGTCCTCGTGCTGCAGGCCCTCGCCGTTCAGCGTCGTCCGCCCGGCGGTGCCGCCGATCAGGAAGCCGCGGGCCCGGGAGTCGCCCGCCGCCCAGGCGAGATCGCCGACTCCGCTGGAAGCCGAACATCGAGTAGAAGACGTAGAACGGGACCATCTGGACGTCGTGGTTGGAGTACGAGGTCGCCGCGGCGATCCAGGACGAGAACGCGCCGGCCTCGTTGATCCCCTCCTGCAGGACCTGGCCCTTGCGGTCCTCGCGGTAGAACATCAGCTGGTCGGCGTCCTCGGGCTCGTAGAGCTGGCCGACGTGCGAGTAGATCCCGAGCTGGCGGAACATCCCCTCCATCCCGAACGTCCGCGACTCGTCGGGGACGATCGGCACGATGCGCGGTCCGATCTCCTTGTCGCGCAGCAGCGCCGCGAGGACGCGGACGAACGCCATCGTGGTCGAGATCTCGCGCTCGCCGGTGCCCTCGAGCTGCGAGGAGAACGTCTCGAGCGGCGGCACCGGCAGCGGCTCGTCGACCTCTGCGCCGCTGCGGCAGGTAGCCGCCGAGCGCCTCGCGGCGCTCCTGCAGGTAGCCTGATCTCCGGCGAGTCGTCGGGCGGGCGGTAGAAGGCGACCTGCTCGACCTCCTCGTCCGAGATGTCGAGCTCGAAGCGGTCGCGGAAGACGCGCAGCGCCTCCTCGTTCATCTTCTTCTGCTGGTGGGTGATGTTCTGGCCCTCGCCGGCCTCGCCCATCCCGTAGCCCTTGATCGTCTTCGCGAGGATCACGGTCGGCCGACGCTCGGCGGCCTGCGCCGCGGCGTAGGCGGCGTAGACCTTCTTCGCGTCGTGGCCGCCGCGGTTGAGGTCCCAGATCTCCTCGTCGCTCATGTCGCTCACGCGTTCGGCGAGCTCCGGGTAGGCGCCGAAGAAATGCTCGCGCACGAACGTGCCGTCGCGCGCCTTGTAGGTCTGGTACTCGCCGTCGACCGCCTCCTCCATCCGGCGGACGAGCAGGCCGTTGTGGTCGGCGGCGAGCAGCGGATCCCAGCGGTCGCCCCAGATCACCTTGATCACGTTCCAGCCGGCGCCGCGGAAGATCGTCTCGAGCACCTGGATGATCTTGCCGTTGCCGTGGACCGGCCCGTCGAGGCGCTGCAGGTTGCAGTTGACGACGAAGACGAGGTTGTCGAGCTTCTCGCGCCCGGCGAGCGCGATCGCGCCGAGCGACTCGGGCTCGTCCGTCTCTCCGTCGCCGAGGAAGCCCCAGACCTTGCGGCCGGTCGTGTCGGCGATCCCGCGGTCGTCAGGTAGCGCATGAACCGGGCCTGATAGATCGCCATGATCGGCCCGAGCCCCATCGAGACCGTCGGGAACTGCCAGAAGTCCGGCATCAGCCAGGGGTGCGGATAGGAGCTGATGCCGCCTCGCGCGAGACCTCCTGGCGGAAGCCGTCCAGCTGCTCCTCCGTCAGCCGCCCCTCGAGGTAGGCCCGCGCGTAGATGCCCGGGCGAGGAGTGGCCCTGGATGTAGACGAGGTCGCCGCCGTGCTCCTCGGAGGGGGCGTGCCAGAAGTGGTTGAAGCCGATCTCGTAGAGCAGCGCCGCCGACTGGTAGCTGGCGATGTGGCCGCCGAGCTCCGAGGACTCCTTGTTCGCCCGCAGGACCATCGCGATCGCGTTCCAGCGGATCAGCGAGCGGACGCGGCGCTCGAGCGACGGGTCGCCGGGAAGCTCCGGCTCGTCCTCGACGTGGATCGTGTTGACGTAGGGAGTCGGCCCGACGTACTCGATCGCGGCGCCGCGGTGGCGGGCGCGCTCGACGACCTCTCGACGAGATCGTGGGCGCGCCGCGTTCCGTCGTGCTTGACGACGGCGTCGAGGGCCTCGAGCCACTCCTGCGTCTCGACCTGGTCGACGTCGCCGTTCCGAGCCATGTCCTCATCTAAGCACCTGGCCGTCGGGGACCGAGATCACAGTCGACGGGCGGCGTCACGTATGAGGAGCCGCGGCACCATTCGCGTCCGCGGACGAGCTCCAGCTCGCGAGCTGCGCCGACTGGTCCGCGACCGACCCGGCGGCCCGGGACCGGGCGCTCGCGCTGATCGGGGCAGTCGTCGCCGGCGGACGCGAGGAGGGGCTGACGCTGCCGTCGGCACGCGGTGCCGAGGTGCTCGACACGGCATGCGCCCGTCCCGGGGCCGCCGGGTTCCTCCTCTACGAGATCTACATCCGGGCGGTCGCCTGGTAGGACCTCGCGCCGACGGCCTCGCCCGTGTCGAAGTAGGTTCCCGACGTGAGCGTTCAGGGCCGGATCGGGGATCTCGGGCGACGCGAGCGCGTGGGAGGCGCGGGGCTTCCGGGCGCTCGTGCGCGCCGGGATGTTCGGGCGCGAGTCGCCGAAGACGATGGCGGCGATCGGCAAGGCGCATCCGCGACTACGGCTCGTTCGCCTCCGCCTCGCGCATCGCTGCCCTGCGCCACGGCTCGTACCCGGCGATCGCCGACGACCGCGGCGAGCTCACCTTCGCCGAGCTCGACGACCGGGTCAACCGGCTCGGCAACGCGCTGCTCGCGCAAGGGCTCGGGCCCGGGCGACGCCGTCGGCGTGATGTGCCGCAACCACCGCCAGCTCCTGATCGCCGCGTTCGGGACCGCGCGCGCCGGGCTGAGCCTCGTTCTCGCTCAACACCGTCGTTCTCGGCCCGCCAGTGCGCCGAGGTCGCCGAGCGCGAGGGCGTCGCGTCTGCTCATCCACGACGCCGAGTTCGCCGACGCCGTCGCCGAGCATCGCCGGCCCGCGGCAAGGTGGTCTGCGCGATCGACGACCCGGCGGCCGACGAGCTCGACCGCGCTCCTCGAGAGGTGCCAGACCCGAGCTCCCGCCGCCGCCGGACGACCCGGGCCGGATCGTGCTGCTCACCAGCGGCACGACCGGGACGCCGAAGGGAGCCGCCCGGCCCGAGCCGAAGGGCTTCATCGGCGCGGGAGCGGTGCTCGAGCGGATGCCGATGCAGCGCGCGCGAGGCGACCGTCGTCGGCCCTCCCCTCTTCCACGGCACCGGCCTGCTGATCGCGCTGCTCTCGATCGGCGCTCGGGTCGAAGCTCGTCCTGCGGCGGCGTTTCGACGCCGCGCAGTTCCTCGACGACATCGAGACCCACAGGGCGACGGGTGCCTGCGTCGTGCCGATCATGCTGCAGCGCGTGCTCGCGCTCGGCGACGAGGAGATCGCCGCCCGCGACCTGTCCTCGCTGCGCTGCGTCTTCTGCGCCGGATCGCAGCTGCCGGCCGAGGTCGCCCTGCAGGCGATGGACGCGCTCGGCGACGTGATCTACAACCTCTACGGCTCGACCGAGGTGGCCCTCGCGACGATGACGACGCCCGCCGACACGCGCGCCGCGCCGACGCTCGGTCGGCCGCCCGCTCCTCGGCTCACGGATCCGGATCCTCGATGACCGCGGCAACGAGCTGCCCGCAGGGCGCGACCGGCCGCATCTTCGTCGGCACCACGTCCCCGTTCGAGGGCTACACCGGGCGGCGGCGGCAAGGAGATCATCGACGGCATGCTCTCGACCGGCGACGTCGGCCACTTCGACGAGGAGGGCCGCCTCTTCATCGACGGGCGCGACGACGAGATGATCGTCTCCGGCGGCGAGAACGTCTTCCCGCGCGAGGTCGAGGAGCTGCTCGTCACCCACGAGGCAATCGCCGACGCGGCCGTGATCGGCGTCGAGGACGCGGACTTCGGCCAGCGACTGCGCGCGTTCGTCGTCATGCGCGACGGGCGACGCTGGAGGTCGAGGCCGTGCAGGCCTTCGTCAAGGACAACCTCGCGCGCTACAAGGTCCCGCGCGACATCGTCTTCCTCGACGAACTGCCGCGCAACCCGACGGGCAAGATCCTCAAGCGCGAGCTGGCGAAGCTCTAGCCGAGTTCAGGCGAGCGGCCCGACCACGGTCGCGCACGGCGGGCCGAGCGCCAGGCCCTCCTCCGGATCCTGGATGCCCTCGCCGAGCCACGACTCGATCACTGCGGAAACCGCATCCGCACCGACGTGCGGATGCACGCTCACGGAGAGCAGCGAGTCGCTGGCGGCGAGTATCCGCAGCGCGTAAGCCGGGAAGGTGCGCTCGAGCTCGGCGACGAGATCGAGGGCGCGCCCGTCCTCGATCGCGGCGAGGAGGTGGACGTGACCGCTGGCGATCACGGCGCCGACGATCGGCCGCACGTCGAGCTCGTCGGGCTCGCCGAGGCGGACGACGTCGCCGAAGTTGAGTTCGTCGATCAGCACGGGGACGCTCGTGAGGATCGCCTGGTCCGGATCGGCCGGATCCTCGATCGCGTTCATCACCTCGCTGCAGACCGGGATGTCGAGCTCGGTGACCTGGGCGGCGACGCGGATCCCCGCCGCGTCCGTGTATGTGGCTTGTTCATTCATCGAACGCATGTTCGTCACGCGTTCGGACGGAACCGCCGATTTGCAAGGGATCTTTCATCCCCGCCCCGGGACCGCTTAGGCAGGCGGGATGTTCTGGTTCCGGCGCAGGACGTTGTCCGGATCGAAGCGGCGCCTTGAGGGCCTGCAGGCGGTCGAATCGCTCCGGCCCGAAGGTCGCGCGGACGCGCTCGATCGGCTCGTCGGCCTGCATGTAGTTGATGTAGCCGCCGCCGCGGAGCGAGTGCGGCTCCATCGCTTTCGCGGTCGCGCGCGCCCACTCGATGTGCTCGGCGTCCACGGCCGGGTCCTGCCAGCCCGCCATCGAGCTGATGTTGAACTTCGCCTCGCGGAATCCGATCGCGGTCGCGTCCGGATCGGCGTCGTCGGGCACACCGTGGATGGACTCGAAGAGGATCTGGCCGGGAGACCGGCCCAGCGCGAGCATCTGATCGAGGAGTTCGTCGATCAGCTCGTCCGGAAGCTCGCGGACGAAGTGGCCCTTCCAGTAGTTGCGATCCTCGCCGTAGGGCGGGTTGAAGAGGTGCTGCTGGGCGATGAACGAGTGCTCTCGGATGCCGTCGGCGACGATCCCCGGAAGCTGGCGGAGCCGCGCGATCTGCTCGGGCTCGGACTCCGTTCCGGTGTAGCCCGGCGCGAGGATCAGGATCACCTCGAGCGCGTCGTCGACCGCCAGGAGCGCCCCGAGGCTCAGGTCGCGTGGACCCTCGGCGCAGACGTCGCGCCAGGCGCGCAGCCCGGTGACCGCGTTGTCGCGACCGCGGATGGCCATCCGCCCGCCGACGAGCTTTCGCAGCGGGTGGAGCCGGAACTCGAGCTTCGTCGCGACCCCGAAGTTGCCGCCGCCGCCGCGGATGCCCCAGAAGAGCTCGGTGTCGTCGTCGGCGCTCGCGCGCACGTGGTCGCCGTTGGGCGTGACGATCTCGGCGGCGAGCAGGTTGTCGCAGGTGAGTCCGTGCTGGGCGGTGAGGTGCCCGATGCCACCGCCGAAGGTGAGGCCGGCGACTCCGGTCGTGCCGACCACCCCGCCCGGCGTGATCAGGCCGTGGGCCTGCGTCGCGCGGTCGAAGTCGAGCCAGGTGGCGCCGCCCTGCGAGTGGGCGACGCCGGCGTCGGGATCGACGTCCACCCGGCGCATGAGCGAGAGGTCGATGACGAGCCCGTCGTCGCAGACGCAGTGCCCGGCGGGGTTGTGGCCGCCGCCGCGGACGGCGATCTCGAGCGAGTTCGAGCGGCCGTAGTCGAGCGCGGTGGCGACGTCGTCGGCACCGAAGCAGCGCGCGATCACGGCCGGCCGGCGATCGATCAGCGCGTTGTAGGAGCGGCGCAGGATGTCGTAGCCGGGCTCCTCCGGGAGGACGACCACGCCGGCGAACGAGCGGCGGAGCTCCGCCAGATCCCCGCTCGCGTCCGTCGTCGTTGCCACGGCGCGACTCTATGGGACGCTCGCCGGCGGCGGCAATCGCTTCAAGGATTCCTGAAACCGGTTTCGGGTGATTCGCGCTCGGGTATATTCATCCGAAAGGGTGAATATAGTCTGAACGAGCTCGGAAGGAGCCATGGAGATAACACCGATCGTCAGCGAGCAGGAGTGGCAGGAGGCGCGCGACGCGATGCTCGTGAAGGAGAAGGAGCACATGCGCACGGGCGATGCGCTCGCCGCGCAGCGCCGCAGGATGCCGCGGATGCTGGTCGAGGAGGACTACGAGTTCGAAGGGCCCGACGGGAACCTGAGCCTGCTCGACATGTTCGAGGGCCGCAGGCAGCTGATCGTCTACCGCTTCTTCTACGAGCCGACCGTGGAGGGCTGGCCGGAGAAGGGGTGCCACGGGTGCTCGATGATGGCCGACAAGACCGGGAACCTCGTGCACCTGAACGCGCGCGACGTCACCTTCGCCCATGCCTCGCGCGCGCCACAGGAGAACATCCGGCAGCTGCAGGAGAAGATGGGTTGGCAGCAGATCCCCTGGTACACGATCACCGACGACTGGGACAAGGACTTCGGCGTCGACGAATGGCACGCGACCAACGTCTTCCTGCGGGTCGGTGAGCGGATCTACCGCACGTACGTGATCGACGGCCGTGGCGACGAGGCGCTCGGCAGCGTGTTCAGCTATCTCGACATCGCGCCGCTCGGCCGCCAGGAGGAGTGGCAGGACCTCCCCGAGGGCTATCCGCGGGACAACGAGAGTTGGTGGCGCCGAAACAACGAGTACGAGTCCAACCCACCTCCGGTTCCGGCCGACGACGAGACGCTGATCGCGGCCGACGACCGCGCCCGCGAGGCGGCCGGGAGCACGGCGTGATCACCCTCGCGCACATCGCCGGCGTGCCGGTCGAGGAGCTGGCGCTCACGGCCGCCGGCGCCGGCACCGCGCTCCTGGTCGCCCGCACCTGGGTGTCGTTGCGCTTGCGAGGGCGCCCGGGCGGGCCGGCATGACGCAAGCGACACTCGACCGCGTGTTCTCCGCGGTCTCCGATCCGACGCGCCGCGCGATCCTCGCGCGGCTCGCGGATTCGGACGCTCGCGTCACCGACCTCGCCGGCGACTTCCCGATCTCGCTCAACTCGACCTCGAAGCACATCCGCGTGCTCGAGGGCGCGGGCCTGGTGCGCCGCGACGTCCGTGGGCGCGAGCACATCCTCAGCCTCGAGGCGGAGCCGCTCGCCGAAGCGGCCGAATGGATCGAGCACTACCGGCGCTTCTGGAGCGACCAGCTTGCGTCACTCGATCGCTTTGTCACCACCCGCAAGGCCGCGAAGGGCTCGACGTGAACGACGCTGCCGACTTCACCGTGACCGTGCGCCGCGAGATCGCCGCTCCGGCGGAGGAGCTCTTCGACGCATGGCTCGACGCCGAGAGCCTCAGCGCCTGGATGCGGCCGCGCGTGATCAGCGAGACACGAGCCGAGACCGATCCCCGCGAGGGCGGCGAGTTCCGCATCGTCATGGTCCAGGACCAAACCGACCTCCTCCATCATGGGACCTACCGGGAGATCGACCGGCCGAGCCGGCTCGTCTTCACCTGGTCTTCGGCGGCAACCGGCCACCGGAACTCGGTCGTCACGGTCAGCTTCAAGCCCCTGCCGGGCGGTTCGACGATGGTCGAGATCCATCAGGTCGGGCTCTCCGACGAGGAGGCCCGGGCCGGGCACGACGAGGGATGGTCCGACGCCCTCGCGGAGCTCGGGCGGCGTTACGGCTAGGACGTCGGCAGGGGAGCGCAGCCAAGCCTCCCCATGACCGCGTGGCTGCTCAACCGCTCGGGACCAGAACCACCTCATCGCGCCCGGTGAGCGCCGGGACTCCCTGCCCGCCGGGGTCGGTGTACTCGGCCACGAACACACCCCGGAGGTTGTCGCCGGAACCGTGGCCCGGGTCGACCGAGGTCTGGATCGTGCCGGTGCAGCCGCTCGCTTCCGACAGCGGATGGCCGTGCTCGTCATGGCCGAGGATGTAGGTGACGGTCACCTGATCGCAGTCGACCGGCTGGTCGTCTGTGACCTCGACGTCGAACGCGACCTGGTCGCCGAACGAGAAGTCGTCGCCCTCGACCGGGCTCAGGAGCTCGACCTGCGGCTGCTCGTTGCCGACCACGACCTGCACCGAGGCCGCCGCCGAGCGGCCGGTGCGGTCCGTGACCTTCAGCGTTGCCTCATAGGCTCCGTTCTCCGTGTAGGTGAAGGCCGGGTTCGCCTCGGTCGAGTCGATCGTGCCGTCGGCGTCGAAGTCCCACGCGTATCTGAGCGCGTCACCGTCCGGGTCATGGCTGCCGGCGCTCGAGAACACGACGGTCAGCGGTGGCTCCGCTGCGCTCGTTCGATCGGCGGACACCTCGGGCACCGGGGTGCGGCTGCCGCCGCCGACGTAGTCGAAGCGGGCCAGCTGCGCCTCGGGATTCTCGGCGAAGAAGCCATCGCCGTACTCGAGCACGTAGAGGGCGCCGTCTGAGCCGAACTCGATGTCCATCGGGTTGTCGATCTCGAACGAGGCGAGGACCTCGTTGATCTCGAACACGTTTCCGGCGTCGTCGAGGCGAAACTCCTGGATGTAGTCGCGCGTCCACTCGTAGAACAGCGGCACGCCGTCGTAGTAGCTCGGCCACTTGCGGACCGAGTCCAAGCGCCGGTCGAAGTCGTAGGCCGGCCCGCCCATCGGACCGATCCCTCCTTCGCCGAGCTCGGGAAAGAGCTCGGAGACGCCGTAGGAGTACGAAACGTCGGGTTGGGTCACCGGCGGGAGCTGGGTGAGGCCGGTGTTGTGCGGCGACTCGTTGACCGGGTTGTCGCAGTCGAAGGGTGCGCCGGAGACCTCGGTGGCGAAGTCGTAGTCGACGTATGGGAGCTCCGCGGTCGCGCAGTACGGCCAGCCGTAGTTGCCCGGCTCGCGGATGATCATCCATTTACCGTGCCCGGCGGGGCCGCGCGCGGGATCGGCCTCGTCGCCGTCGGGCGAGTAGTCGGCGAGGTAGATCTCGTTCGTCTCGCGGTTGACCGTGAACCGGAACGGGTTGCGCAGGCCCATCGCGTAGATCTCCGGCCTCGTCTGCGGGGTGCCGGCCGGGAACAGGTTGCCGGGCGGAATCGAGTAGCCGCCGCTGGAGCCAACCTTGATCCGCAGGAGCTTGCCGCGCAGGTCATTGGTGTTTGCCGCCGAGCGCTGTGCGTCGAAGGCCGGGTTGCGGGTCGGGCGCTCGTCGATCGGCGCATAGCCGTCGGACTCGAACGGGTTCGTGTCGTCGCCGGTGGACAGCAGCAGGTTGCCGTCGGCGTCGAAGTCGATATCGCCGCCGACGTGGCAGCAGATGCCGCGGTCGACCGGCACCCGGAGGATCTCCTGCTCCGTGCCCATCGCGAGTCGGTTGCCGTTGAGCCTGAAGCGAGACAGCTGGATGTAGCCCTCGAATGGCTCGAAGTCTGCCGCCGTGCCGTCGAACGGCGCGTCGCCCTCGTTGACGCCGGGGGTATCCGGATCGTCGACCGGAGTGTCGAGGGGCGGCGAGTAGTAGAGGTAGACCCAGCGGTTGCCGGCGAAGTTGGGGTCGATCGCGACGCTCTGCATCCCCTCCTCGTCATGGGTGTAGAGGTCCGGCTTCCCGGCGACCGTGTTGAGGCCGGTCCGCGGATCGTGGATCCGCACCTCGCCCGTGCGCGCGGTGTGCAGGACGCGGCCGTCCGGCAGCACCGCGATGTCCATCGGCTCACCGGGTCGATCGTTCAGGGTCACCTTCTGGTACGCCGAGTCGGAGGTCGCCCGGCAGTCACCGGCCACCTCGCCCGCCGCCCAGCGGATCCCGCCGAGCAGGTGTTGCCGGTAGGCGGGCGCGGAGTAGGACTCCTTGGTGTGGCCGGCCCCCGTGTACCAGGACCGCCCACCCTCGTAGTGCTGGCACCACGAGATCGGATGGTCGGCGCCCATCGTCGCGCCGTCGTAGGTGGACTCGTCCAGCGCCGCGAGCACGTGCACCTTGCCGCGCGGGTTGGCCTGGTAGTCGTACCACTCGTCGGTCCGCGTCCAGCGCTCTGGCAGGTGTCGCGTCGAGGGGTGGTCGCGATCGGCGACCTTCACGGTCGCCTCCTGGATCGCCGGGTGCGACTCGAAATAGGCGCCGACGAGCTCCCCGTAGAACGGCCAGTCGTATTCGGTATCCGCGGCCGCGTGGATGCCGACGAAGCCGCCGCCGTCCCGGGTCCAGCGCTCGAACGCCGACTGCTGTTTGGCATTGAGGACGTTGCCGGTGGTGCTCAGGAAGACGACGACGTCGTAGCGGCGCAGGTTCGGCTTCGCGAAACGCGCTGGCATCCTCGGTCGCGTCGACGGCGAAGCCGTTGGCGTCGCCGAGGCGCCCGATCGCATCGATCCCATTCGGGATCGAGTCGTGGCGGAACCCCTGGGTCTTCGAAAAGACGAGGACGTTGAACCTCGGCTGCGTTCCCTGAGCCCCGGCTGTGCCGGCGACGGACAGCGCGGACACGAGCGCGGCGAGCGCTCCGGCGACGAACAGCGAAGGTCTGATTCGCATGAGGGCTCCTCCAGATCGAGTCTGTGGCGAGCCCCCCGCGCGATTCGTCTCGCCGGGCGGCGCGGAACTTATCACAGTTGACAGTGGGGCTATAGTGCGCCTACCTCGCAAAAGTCTCCGGATTTGTGCGAGGAACCAGGATCTTGGTTTGCACAATTGGTCAGAAGTCCCCCTCTCACCGGGGGTCCCACAATCGGGGGGCCAACGAGGAGGACGATATGAGTGAGCAGCGAGGTCTCAGCCGACGAGGATTGATCGGCGCGGCCGCGGGCGGCGCGGTGGCGGGAACCCTGAGCCCGGCGACGGCTCTGGCTGGCGGCCCGCGCGGGCGCCAGGGCGATCTCGCTGCCCGGGGCGGGCGCGGGGACCTGCCCGCGAACACGATCGGGATCCAGCTCTACACCTTGAGGAACTTCCTCGACGACGCGTTGCTGGACCTACCGGGGACCCTCGAGATGGTCGCCGACGCCGGCTACGCGACCGTCGAGATCGGGGGCACCTACGACGACCGCACTCCCTACGAGGTCCGCCAGCTGACCGCCGATCAGGGCATGCGGGTCATCGGCAGCCACGTGCCCGGCGGGCATGGGGCGTTTCGCGACAACCTGGAACTCGTCCTCGACGAGGCCGAGGCGCTGCGGATTCCCTACGTCGGCATCGCGTTTCCCGACGCCAGCGTGCCGCGCACCCACGACGGCTTCAAGGCGATGGCCGAGGAGTTCAACGGCTACGGCGAGGCCGCCCGCTCACGGGGACTGAGGTTCTACTTCCACAACCATCCGCAGGAGTTCACGCTCGACGGGGGGACCCCGATCTACGACACGCTGCTCGCGGAGACCGACCGGAGGCTGGTGTGGTTCGAGCTCGACATCGCGTGGATCGTCGCCGGTGGCCAGAGCGCTTACAGCTACGTTCGCGAGGACCCGGATCGTTACCCGCTGTTCCACGTCAAGGATCTGCGCTGGAATCCCGAGGGCGCTCGGGAGACGCCGGAGGGGGTCGCGGGCGCCGGGCGGCGCTTCGACCTCGTCGCGGTCGGCAAGGGCGACATCGACTTCGCGAAGATCTTCTCAGCGCTTCGCGACGTGCGCAGGCACGAGTACCTCGTCGAGGACGACGACGCCCCGGACCCGGTCGCCAACCCCGCCGGCGGCGCCAACACCGCTTGGTTCAGCGCCAAGCACCTGGCCGAGCTCGAGGTGTCCCGCCACCAGACCAAGCAGAGCGCGTGAGCGCCAGTCGGTTGTTCGGATAGCCCACGGCGATCATCGAGCCGGACGGCGGTTATAGAGGTAGCCGGCCCAGACGAAGGCGGCGGCGGTGATCACGAGGCACCACGCGATCGCCGCTATGCCGTCCCCGCCCACTTGCTCGCCTCCGAGCAGGCTGCGCAAGGTGTTGGTGATCGGCGTGAACGGTTGGTTGTCGGCAAACCAGCTCAGGCCGGAGGGCATCGAGTCGGTGGGCACGAAGCCGCTGCCGAGGAAGGGCAGCAGGAACAGGATCATCGGCATGTTGCTCGCGGTCTCGACGCTCTTGGCGAGCAAGCCGAGGGCGACCGAAAGCCATGTGAGCGCCAGCGCCACCAACAAGCAGCAGCCCGGCGACGGCGAGCCACTCGAACGGCCCGGCCGTGGGGCTGTAGCCGATGAGCAGCGCGACCCCGACGACGACGGCGATGCTGACCGCGGTCAGCGCCAGATTGCCGAAGACGTGGCCGGCGAGCACGGAAGGCCGCCAGAGGCGCATCGTCTTGAAGCGGGCGATGATGCCCTGGCTCATGTCCATGGCGACCGAGATCGCGACGATCTGCGCGGCGCCGGCGATCGTGAACACCAGCATCCCGGGCGTGACGAACTCGACGTAGGCGGCGCGCCCCCCACCAACCTCCAGGCCGTTGCCCAGCGTGCCGCCGAAGACGTAGACGAAGAGCAGCAGGAACACCACCGGCATCAGGATCGGAAACAGAGACAGGCCGGGGTAGCGGCGCAGGTGAAGCAGGTTGCGCCGCAGCATCGTCGCGGAGTCGCGTAGGGCGTAGGCGCTCATCGCGATACCTCCTTGGTGTCGGGTTCGCTCGCCGGCGGCCTGCCGGTGAGCGCGAAGAACACGTCATCGAGGTCGGGGGTCTGGATCGAGAGGGTCTCCAGCTCGACGCCCGCCTCATCGAGCCGGCGGAGCACGTCGCGGACATTGGCGACGTTGCCGTCGGAGGCGACCTGCAGCGTGAGCGAGTCCTCGTCGGGTTCCGGCACGCCCAGGAGGCCGGCGGCCGCGTCGTGCGCGCTGCGGTCGGCGAAGGTGAGGTCGATGTGACCGCCAGGGACGCGCGCCTTGAGCTCCGCGGGCGTGCCCTGCGCGACCAGGCGGCCGCCGTCGAGAATCGCCACGCGATCAGCGAGCTCGTCCGCCTCATCGAGGTATTGGGTGGTGAGAAAAACCGTTGTCCCGTCCCTCACCAGGCCCCGGACGATCTCCCACATGGTGCGACGGCTGCGCGGGTCCAAGCCGGTCGTCGGCTCATCGAGGAAGATGATTTCCGGATCGCCGATCAGCGTCATGGCGAGATCGAGACGACGCCGCATCCCGCCTGAGTAGGTGGCCGCCGTCCGATCGGCTGCATCGGTGAGCTCGAAGCGCGCGAGCAGGTCGACGACCCGCGCGTTGGCGGCGGGACGTGAGAGGTGGTGGAGATCCGCCATGAGCTGCAGGTTCTCGCGGCCGGTCAGCAGGTCATCGACGGCCGAGAACTGGCCGGTGAGCCCGATCGCGTCGCGCACCTCGTCTGGCTCGCGCGCGACGTCATGCCCGGCGACTCGTACCTCTCCGGAGTCAGCGGCCAGCAGCGTCGTGAGGATGTTCACGGTGGTCGTCTTGCCCGAGCCGTTGGGGCCGAGCAGCGCGAACACGGTGCCCTCCTCCACGGTCAGCTCGAGACCATCGAGGACGGGATTCTCGTCGAAGGACTTGCGCACATCGACCGCGCGAATCGCCGTCGACGGCGAAGCTGCCTCTGGCCTCTGGGTGATGGGTGCTCCGGCTGTGATGGTCGTCATCGGTTCAGTCCTTTCCGGGAAGATCACCCGAGGCGCGCAGGGCGTCACGGTGTGCCTCCCACTCGGCTTCCAGGCTGCGGGTCCGCTCGACCAGCCATTCAGCGAACGCCTCCATCTCCACGAGGGTCGCCCTGCGCTCCGGCGGTGCTTCCTGTAGGACCTCGAGTCCTTCTCTGGCCAGGTCGGCCAGCTCCTGGTACTCGGAGACATCAAACCCGCGTGCCTGGGCGGAGGAGAAGTCGACGCGAACCCGGTCCATCCGCTCACCCGCCGCGCGCGAGCGGCGGATCGTGTCGGTGCGTTCCAAGACATCCAGCGCGCCGGTGACCGCGCTGCGGCTTGCCAAGAGCGCATCGCTCAGCTGCGCGATCGTCTGGTCCGGCGGGTCGCACACGAGCAGGTAGCCCAGGACCCGGCCGGCCATCGGCGGATATGCGTAGCGACGGGCGTAGTGACGACCCATGTGGTCGGCGAAGGTGATCTCTTCATCGCGTGGCATGCGACAACGATAGCAGCTCTCACAGTGATGTCAGAGATTTATGTTATTTCAGCCGTCGTAGAACCCTGATGGTGCGTGTGGTGTCTTCTCGCCCGGCTGCGTCCTCTATCTTCTCGGCCACGTGAGCCGGGCCGGTCCCAGAACGCCGACGCCAAGATGACCGAAACCGTCACGCCACGCCGCGCGCCCGCCCTCTTCGAGCACTCACCAGACGAGCCGGTGGCGGCTTGAGGCGGGTTGTGAAGGCGGTTGAGCTACTGGAGGCTGCCCAGGCCGCGGACTCAACACCCTTCGAGGGGACCGATAACCGGCGCAACGCAAAGATCATCGACGCGGTGTTCGAGGATCTCGCCCGTCGACTCGCCGACGCAGACGATGGTCGCATCACTGTGGCGGGGTTCGGCACCTTCGTAATCGAGCTCGGGAGGGACGGAAACAAGAAGATTCTGTTCCGCCCCTCATCTCGAGAAGACACAGGCGGCACGAGTGGCGCAGCCGGCGCAGATGTCCCCGCTCCTCCGCGCCGACCCAAGGCGAACGCGGACAAGGTGCTGGTCGGCAAGTCGGGCTGGCTATTCCTTCGCAACGACATCAACGACGTCATCGGCCAACACACCGGAATCGTGCGGCACGGAGTAAGCGGACGGGCCCGGTGGGAGTCCCTCCTGCGGACGCGCAAGGACATCGTCGACGAACTTGGTATCCGCTGGGTGAACGTAGTCGCGCCGGATAAGGAGGCCGTGTACGCGGAGTATCTGCCGGACGACGTCGTCCCGGCGAAACGGCGGCCGGTGCATGAGGTCCTCGACGCGGCCGAGGCCGCCGGCGTCGACATGGTCTACCCACTTGCCGCGCTCGATCGCCACAAGCGGGACCAGCTGCTCTACTTCGTCACCGGGACCCACTGGAACTTCCTTGGCGCCTACATCGCCTACCGGGTGATCTGCAAGCGTCTCCGTGCCGCCGGTGTTGACGTCGACGTCGTCGCACGCAACTCGATCGAGTGGCACCAAGCACCCGAGGACGACGACCTCGGCTCGAAGATCGGCAGGTCACGGACGGCCGGCGGCATCTACGCCGATATGCCCGACGAGTCGAGCCGCGTCGTCTTCAACAACCGGATCCACAACCACGGACGCGTGATCGTCTTCGAGCGGCCCGATGGTGAGGGACCGACGGGGGTTGTCATCGGTGAGTCCTTCACCACGTGGTTGCTGCGATTCCTCAAGGAGGGCTTCAGCCGTCTCGTGTTCATGCATACGGCGGTGGTCTCGCCAGAGATCCTCGAGATCGAGCGGCCGGATGCCCTGATCGCTGTGCCCACGGAGCGGTTCATGATCCAGGTCCCGGATGACGATCGGGCGCTTATGACCTTCCTCGAGACGGTTGACCTCAAACGCGCCCAGGACGCGTACCGTCGCTATCCCGAGGTCCGGATCACGGGCGCGCTCGGCGCCGAGGTGAACCAAGAGGGCGAGCTGCCCTGGGACGAGAGCGATTTGCGAGGGCGTGCCGGGAGGGCGGAAGGAGTTCGTCCGCTCCAGCCAAGCGTCCGGTGACCCAGGCTTCGACGCGCGGCGGGAGGTCGGCTAGCGCGGCGCTCCCGGCCGCTCCTATAGCTCCACGAGGGTCGCGAGGGGGTTGGCGAAGGTGGTCTCTTCAGTCCGTCGCGGCGTCTAGGACTTGCGCCAGTAGACGCCGGTCCAGTCGACCTTCACGATGTCGTCGTCGATTCCGTGGTCGCCGCGAAACTCTGTGACGGCCTGCCGGGTCGCCTCGATTGCGTAGTCGTCGATGAGGCAATAACCGCCTGGCGAGAGCCGGTCGTAGAGATTGACGAGCCCGTCCATGGTCGATTCGTACATGTCGCCATCGAGGCGCATGACCGCCAGCGAATCGCTTTCGAGCTCGGGGAGGGTGTCCTTGAACAGGCCCTCGACGAAAACGACCTGATCGTCCAGGAGGTCGTAGCGGGCGAAGTTCTCCCTCACGTCTTCGACCGGCACGGCGAGATACTCGTAGCGATCGAGGATGGACTCCCGGTCCTTCGGGTCTGAGGGTGGCGGCAAGCCCGCAAATGAGTCGGCCACGAAGACGCGCCGGTCGGTGATGCCGTGGGCTGCGAGCACCGCTCGCATCTGAATGGTCACCCCTCCGCGCCAGACCCCGGCCTCGACGAAATCGCCCGGCACTCCGTCCTCGATGACCTGCTCGCAGCACCAGCGAACGTTGTGCAGGCGCTCGGCGCCGACCATCGTGTCCGCGTGATAGGGCCAGCGGAGTCCGGCGGCGGCGGTGTCGGAGTCGACACGCTGGTGGAGTGCAAAATCCGTGCGCCGCAACAGCGGCTCCAGGAATCGGTACACGAGGCGGGTGCGTCCTCGGGCCACCGGAAGGAAGGCTTCGATCGGAGCACCGGTCGGGCTCCAGAACGCGTGGGTGAGGACCCCTTCCATCAGATCCAGGTACCGCTTGCGGGCCGCCCGGGAGGAGGTCCGGTCGTCCGCCGTTGGCTCGATCACGCGGGCCAGGCTACATGCCTCAAGTCGCCGCGCCGGGCGGTCGCTCGAGCGATGAGTTTTGGATGCGGATCGCGGTCTCATCACCGCAACCAACTGATTGGAGTCGAGATGGGCGAGCTGAATCAGGTGGCCGACGGCGTCTGGGTCCGGCAGAGCGAGTGGGTCATCCGGACATCGACGCGCTAGGGGAGGCGAGCCGATTCGCGTACCTCACGGGTATGTAGATCGGCATTTGTCAGGCCGATGAGCTTGGAACCGGGCCAGAGTGCTCGAGACCGGCGAGCCCCCGCAGCGCAGCTATCGCAACAGTGCGTACACGCAGCGATACGGCTGCGACGGGGTGGCACTGGCTCCGATGCCGCCATTGTCCCCGACGGCCATCACCCTGTTGGCGTTGCCGGTCCCGTTCGCGTCGGTGTAGATGACGTCGGCCCAGTGAGCGGTGGCCCCGTTGCCAAGGTCGATTCCGGTGATGTCGCGAAGCGGGCGCAGCTGAGACACGCTCGGCAGCCACCCTCCCGCCGCCGCGCAGATGTCCACGGCGATCGCGTAGTTCGCCGCTGGGTGCACGACGCTGTCGAAGCAGAGCCCGCGGTCCTCGAAGGTCCCGGCAGGACACGCGGCGTCGCTCGCGGTCAGCGTGCCGTCGCGCACGTCGACACCACGGACATCGTTGTTGCGGTAGTCGGCACTCCTCAGCGACCCGTCGACGATGTCCTCGCCGGTGTACCCGTCGATCGCCCAGGCCGTGCCGCCGGCAACGACGAAAAACAGACAGATGGTCGAAACGACGTTGGCGTACGTCAGCCTCGTGCGGAGCTTGCCCATGATCCCCCCGGAATCGTTTGATTGAGAGAGAGATTAACGCGGACGGGCTTGAAACCGCAACGGAGCGCTGCGAACCGAGCCGTTGCGCTCCGACGAGGAGCGGCACTTCGCTCACGCTGAACCAAGGGGTGCGAAGCGCTGCGGTACGTTGCGCGTCGATGGAGCCTGAGGTCATCTGGACCAGCGACGACTGGGAGTTGGTGATCCTCGCGTCAGAGCCGCAGCTGACGGTGGCTCGCGGCCGCTTCGCGACGGGACAGACCCCGGCCGGCCGGCACGTGCACCACGAGCACGTCGACTCGTTCTATGTGCTCGAGGGGACGATGACGTTCGAGGTCGGTCCGGACGCTGAGCGCCTGGTGGTAGAAGCAGGCGGTTCGATCGCGATACAGCCCGGCGTCGCACATTCGTTTTTGAATGACAGCGGCGCTGACGCGACCGTCCTCAACATCCACGCTCCGGACGCCGGGTTCGCGGAGTTCATGCGCGGGATGCGCGACGGCGTAGCCGTCGACTGGGACCAGCACCCGGCCCCTTAGCGGGCTGCGACAGACGTGCTTTCGGGCGCGTGGCCGAGCTGGCGCTTATGCGTGCATAACACCGGTTCGAGCCACCTCGGCAGGGTGCCCCCTTGACGCGAAAAACCCGCTTGTTGAAGCGGGTTCTCACAGCACCGCTACCGGGATTCGAACCCGGGTTTCCGCCGTGAGAGGGCGGCGTCCTAGTCCCCTAGACGATAGCGGCGTGAGGGCGCCAGTCTAGCGACCGGGCGCGCGTCGGCTGGGCCGCTTCATTCCGGCTCGGGAGGCGCTTCGAGCTCGGCTGCGCAGGCATCGCCGGCGCAGTCTCGATACGCGGCGAGAGCCTGCGAGAGCGACTTTTCGACCGCGGCGTAGCCGGCCGCGGCGTCGCGGGATTCGAGCTCGTATGGATCGCGCTCGTAGTCGTAGAGCTCCTGAGATCCGTTCTCGTACTCGACGTAGAGGTAGCGCTGGGTCCGGATCGCTGAATACGGGATCCCGTAGTAGACGGACCGGTCGCGAACGAGGCCCTCGATCACGAGCGGCCGCTCGGCGTCGTCATCGGCCTCCTCGCGCAGCGGCAGGAGCGGGTTGCCGTCGAGCTCGAGAGTCGGTTCGGCACCGGCGAGCGCCGCTATCGTCGGTGCGAGATCGATGTTTCCGACCAGTGCCTTGGACGTGGTCTCGGGGTCGATGCCCGGGCCTCGAACCATCAACGGCACGCGGCTCGACGCTTCGTAGGGGAGCAGCTTCCCGTAGCTGATCCGGTGCTCGCCGGCGAAGTAGCCGTTGTCGGAGGTGAAGAAGATGTAGGTGTTGTCGAGCTCGTCGCGGCGCTTCAGCTCGGCCACGATCCGTTCGACCTCCCGGTCGACGGACAGCAGCGATTCGAGCGCGTTCTCCTGGTAGTCGGCGACCGAGGCGTCGAGGTTCTGCGGCGGTGGTTGGTCGCGGATGAAGGAGGGCTTGTCGGAGACATCCTCCTCGGCGTAGTTGGGCACGTCGGGAAGCGGGTGGTCGGCGAATGCGCCGACGTCGCGGGGCGCCGGCGTCGCGGGCGAGTGGGGAGCGTTGAAGCCGACGTAGAGGAACAGCGGGCGGTCGCCGCGGGACGTGTCGCGGATCGTCGCCACCGCCTTCGAGCCGAGCACGTGGGTCTTGTACTCCTCGGGCGCCGGGCCGTAGTCGCGCCGCTTGCCGTTCTCGTTCAGCGTGTACTCGACGTAATCCTGGGTCGTCGGCTCGGTGAGCGCGTACCAGCGGTCCCATCCGGGGGCCGGCGGATCCTTCTCGTCGTAGCCGTTCAAGTACTTGCCGATGAGCGCGGTGGTGTACCCGGCAGAGCGCATCCACACCGGCAGGGTCCGGTGGGCGCGCAGGGCGGGGAGCGCGTTCGGTCCCCCGTTCGAGATCACGCCGTGGTTATGGGCGTACTGGCCGGTGAGCATCGTCGCGCGCGAGGGGCAGCAGAGCGGGTCGGTCGCGAACGAGTTGAGGAAGGTGACCCCCGCGGCGCCGATCAGCTGGTTGGTCTCGGGTGTCGCCTCGCCTCCCCAGAGCGCCTCGTCGTCGGTCATCACGACGACGATGTTCGGCTTCTCCACAGCGTCCGCGACGGCGGCCGACGGGGGCTCGCCTGAGCCATCGTCGCCGCCGGCACCGGTCGCGAGCGCGAGCAGCACGCCGAGCGGGGCGCCGATCGAGGCCCCGAGCGCTGTGAGACGCCGCCAGTAGGACGGCTGGCTCGCTCCCCGAACCGCCTGCACCGGGAGGACGATAGCCATCGGGGTGGCGAGGAGCGCGGATATAGGATCAGCTCGTGGGGGCCACCTCATATGCGCACGGACTCGGCTCGGCGCCGCTCTTGGGCGAGACGATCGGCGCCAACCTCGAACGTACGGCGGCCCGCGTGGCCGACTCCGATGCCCTGATCTCGTGTCACCAGGACGCGCGCTTCACCTGGGCCGAGCTGGACGGCGCGGTCGACGACCTCGCACGCGGGCTGCTCGGGCTTGGGCTCGAGAAGGGCGATCGGGTCGGGGTGTGGAGCCCGAACCGCTACGAGTGGACCCTGGTCCAATACGCGACCGCGAAGATCGGGGCGATCCTCGTCAACGTCAATCCGGCCTATCGGACATCCGAGCTCGAGTACGCGCTGGCCCATTCGGGCTGTCGGGTGGTGATTGCGGCGCCGGAGTTCAAGGGTGCGGACTACGGCGCGATGGTGGCCGAGGTGCGCGAGGGGTTGACCGCCCTCGAGCACGTGATCCTGCTCGCCTCGCCGGAGTGGGACCGGCTCGCGGGCGGAGAAGGCGGCCCCGGGGTCGGCGAGCTCCGAGCGCGCGGCGAGACGCTCAGCTTCGACGACGCGATCAACATCCAGTACACGAGCGGGACGACCGGGAACCCCAAGGGCGCGACGCTCACGCACCACAACATCCTCAACAACGCCTTCCTCCAGAGCGAGGTGCTCGGCTACACCGAGGCGGACCGGGTGTGCATCCCGGTGCCGCTTTACCACTGCTTCGGCATGGTCCTCGGCAACCTGGCCTGCAGCCTCCGCGGCGCCTGCATGGTTTACCCAGGGGAGGCCTTCGACCCACTGGCGACGCTCGAAGCCGTCGCGGGCGAGCGGTGCACGAGCCTCTACGGCGTGCCGACGATGTTCATCGCCGAGCTCGACCATCCGCGCTTCGGCGATTTCGATCTGTCGAGCCTGCGGACGGGGATCATGGCCGGCTCGCCGTGTCCGGTCGAGGTGATGCAGCGCGTCGGCTCCGAGATGGGGGTCGACGAGATCACGATCGCCTTCGGCATGACCGAGACCTCGCCCGCGTCGACGATGGTGCGCCGCGATGACACGCTCGAGCACCGCTGCGGCACCGTCGGGCAGGCGATGGCGCACACCGAGATCAAGATCGTCGACCCGGCAAGCGGGCGCACCGTGCCGCGCGGCGAGTCCGGGGAGTTCTGCACGCGCGGCTACCTCGTGATGAACGGCTACTGGAACGAGCCCGAGCGGACGGCCGAGGCGATCGACGAGGCAGGCTGGATGCACACGGGCGACCTGGCGACGATGGACGACGACGGCTACGTCCAGATCGTCGGGCGGATCAAGGACATGATCATCCGCGGCGGCGAGAACGTCTACCCGCGCGAGATCGAGGAGTTCCTCTACGCCCATCCGGCGATCGCGGACGTCCAGGTCGTCGGCGTGCCGGACGAGCGCTACGGCGAGGAGATCGTCGCCTGGGTGATCGCGCGCGAGGGCGCGTCGATCGACTCGGAAGAGGTGCGCGAGTTCTGCAAGGGCAAGATCGCCCACTTCAAGATCCCCCGGCACGTGGTCGCCTGCGACGAGTTCCCCATGACCGTCACCGGGAAGATCCAGAAGCACAGGCTCCGCGATCGCGCCGTCGAGGAGCTGGGGCTCGCGGTCTCGTCGTAAGTGCGGCTGAGAGGACTCGAACCTCCACGTCCTTGCGGACACGGCGACCTGAACGCCGCGCGTCTACCAATTCCGCCACAGCCGCTGGGCACCCCGAAATCTAGCGGGAACGCTCGGGCCGTCCCGCCTACTCCGTCGGTCACCTCGGCAACGGATCGTCGGGATGGAACTGATCGAGGGCGGTGGTCCCGGTGAGCTTCCACTCGCCGTCCTCCTTCGCCAGCGGCACCATCTCGTCCGTCGCGTCGCTCGCGAGCCTCACCTCGGCCTCCTCGCCGTCGACGACGACGTCGCCGATTACGTACTCGGGAATCTCGACCTCCTCCTCGGCGATCACAGCGAGGCCTTGCGTGAGCACCTCGCCGCACGAGCCCGCGGCCTCGAGGTCGGCGAGCTCGGCTTCGCTCAGGAGCGCGCAGACGGCTTCGGCATCGCCGGCGCGCAGCGCGTCGAGGTACTGCTCGACCGTCGCCTGCGCCTTGGCCTCGTCGTCGCCGGACGAATTGGAGCCGCAGCCGGAGAACGCGAGCGCGGCCGCGCTCGCGAGCAGGGCAAGTGAAAGCTTCGGTCTCGCCATCGGCCGCCGAACCTACCCGAGGCCGAAACGGCGCGCGCCGGGCGACGATGGTGAAAGAATGGCCCCGACGTAGCCGATGGCCGCAAGAGCACACACCTCCAGGCGACGGTTGCTCGCCGTCGGCCTCGCGATCGCCGCGGCCATCGCAGGCATGCTCGCGCTCTCCGCGACCAATGACCCCTCCCCCGCGCGAGCGCAGGCCCTGGAACCGGAGCAGGCCGCCAAGGGTAAGAAGCTGCGCTCGGTGATCGCCATCTCGAACAACTGGGACGGGACGATCAGCTTCGCCGACGCCAAGACATTCGAGGTGATCGAGCAGATCAGCGCGATTCCGGACTACGACGAGCGCATGTCCGAGCTGCTGCTCGACCCGGTCGCGCTCGGGTTCTTCCTCGGCGTCCGGGCGCTCATCGGCGAGGGTCACGACCAGTTCGTCGACGATGCCTTCCTGCATCCCAACGGCCGCTTCATCTACGTCTCCCGGCCGAGCTTCGCCGACGTCGTGGGGATCGACCTGAGCACCGAGCAGATCGTCTGGCGGACGAAGGTCGCCGGCGTGCGTGCCGACCACATGGCGATCTCCGAGGACGGCTCGGAGGTGATCGTCTCCGCCTCGACGGGCAACGTCGGTCAGGTCATCGATACCGCCACCGGCAACATCGTCAAGGAGTTCGACTCCGGCGACTCGCCGCACGAGACCAACTACTCGAAGGACGGCGAGGTTCTCTACCACGCGGCAATCGGCCGGGTCTACCTGCCCACCGACGAGGCCCAGCTCGACACAACCAAGGGCCAGACGTTCTTCCAGACCGTCGACGCGGACACGATGGAGATCATCGATCGCATCCACATGAAGGAGAAGCTCGCGGAGGCCGGCTACCCGAACATGAGCGACTCGGTGCGGCCGATGACGCTCTCGCCCAACGAGCGCTTCCTCTACTTCCAGGTGTCCTTCTTCCATGGGTTCGTCGAGTACGACTTCAAGACCGAAAAGGTCACGCGGGTGGTCAAGCTGCCGATCGCCGACTCGATCAAGAACCTGCCGAAGACCGACTACCTCCTCGATTCGGCGCACCACGGGATCGCACTCAACCCCTCCGGCAAGCGCTTCTGCGTCGCCGGGACGATGTCCGACTACGCCGCGATCGTGATGCGCAAGAAGCCCGAGAACTTCAACATCATCGATGTCGGCCCGAAGCCGTACTGGTCGACCAACAGCGCCAACGGCAAGCAC
This sequence comes from uncultured Solirubrobacterales bacterium, assembly GCA_963797995.1. Classification (GTDB taxonomy): domain Bacteria; phylum Actinomycetota; class Thermoleophilia; order Solirubrobacterales; family 70-9; genus WHSW01. Next base: position 76,714 of record CAWCRP010000006.1, on the reverse strand, counting down.
TGCTACGTCTCCGTCAGCGGCGCCGACAAGGTCTCGGTCATCTCCTACAAGAAGCGCAAGGAGATCACCAGCATCCCCGTCGGGGACCATCCCCAGCGCGTCCGCACCGGCGTCGTCGTGAACGCCTACCTGAATAACTAGCCGCGGAGGGCGACATGAACGAGAAGAAGCGGCGCAAGATCGACGAGGGCGTCCGCGAGCATCTCGGCGACGGCGAGGTCGTCCTCGCGGCGTTCATCGCCCAGGCGCGCGGCACCACGCAGGCGCAGATGGGGGCGGTCAACCTCATCGCCGGCGAGCTCGGCGCCCGCAAGGTCCGCCAGCATGCCGGCGCCGCCGAGGAGGCGGGCTTCGAGATCGGCGCCGGGCCGCGCGCCTTCGTGGTCACCGACCGGCGGCTGATCGCGCTCGAGCTCGGCGGCCTCAGCGGCTCGAACGTCACCGGCCTGCTCGGCTCGCTGCCCGCCGCCGCCGTCGACTCGCTCGAGGTGAAGCGCTTCGGTCTCGCGCAGAAGATCCTCCTGACGATCGGAGGCACCGAGATCAAGCTCGAGGGCCAGTCGAACGCGGACGTGAAGGGGGCCGCCGAGGCCCTCGCGAGGGCGAAGGGCGGCGCGTAGCCCGTGGCCACCAGCCACGAACAGGGGCTCGCCAACATCCACGCGCGCTTCGGCGCCCACGACCGCCACCGCGCCCTGCACGCCAAGGGCGTCCACTGCCAGGCAACCTTCACCGCCACGCCCCGTGCCCGCGAGCTGACACGTGCCGGCCACATGGCCGGCACCCCGGTGAACACGTTCGTCCGCTTCTCCAACGGCGGCGGCGATCCGACGGTGCCCGACTACGCCCCGGACGTCCGCGGGCTCGCCGTGAGCTTCGAGCTCGCCGACGGCTCGCGCACCGACATCCTCGCCCAGACCCTCCCGCGTTTTCCGTTTCCCGACGAGGAGGGCTTCTTCCGCGCAATGGCGATCTCGAAACCATCGCTTTCCGGCGTGGTGAAGCTGCCCGGGTTCATCGCCCGGTACCCGCGCGCGGCGAAGGAGCTGCCGGAGGTGAACAGGATCCTCGCCCGGCGTGCGAGCTTTGCCGCCCGCAGCTACTTCCCGTTCCACGCCTTCAAGTGGGTCGCGGCCGACGGCAGCGAGCGCTTCGTCCGCTACTTCTGGGTGCCGACCGTCGACGAACCCGACCTGACCAAGGCCGAGGTCAAGGAGCGCGGGCGCGACTACCTGTTCGAGGAGCTAGCTGCGCGGCTCGAGCGCGAGCCGGTGCGGATGAAGCTCGAGGTCCAGATCGCAGGCGAGGGCGACGACCCGCACGTGCCCAATGCCGTCTGGGCCGCCGACGGCGAGCGGGTCGAGGTCGGCGCGCTGGAGGTCAGCGCGATCGACCCCGACGCGGACGACGGCATCGTGTACGACCCGATGCGCCTGGTCGACGGGATCGAGCCGTCCGACGACCCGGTTCTGGGGTACCGCCCGGGCGTCTACACGCCTCTCGCACGCCCGCCGCACCGGCGGCTGAGCTGCTCGAACACCCGCCCGGACGCGGGTTCGCGGACGGTCTCGGTGAGCTCGGCCGCGCTCAAGCGGCGACTCGGAAGCGGCCCGACGCGAGCTCCCGTTCCGAGTCGCGCATCCACTCGTCGAAGTCGACCTCCATCGTGTGCCGCGGCGAGGAGTAGAAGCGCTTTCGGTGTGCCGCTCGCTGCTCGGCGATCACGGCACGCATCTCGGCCGCCGGCGGCAGCGTGTACTCCCCCCGCAAGAGGCTCGCGATCCATCGTCCCTGCGCCTCGGCGAGCGGCATGATCGCCCCGAGCGGCTGCATCAGGCCGAGGAAGTAGACGCCCTCGACGTCGGGGTGGAACGTCCGGTGGTAGAGGGGGATCTCGTTCGCGGGCGCGGCGAGGAAGTCGTCGTCGAAGAACGGGAACGTGACCCTGTAACCGGTGCAGTAGACGATCACGTCCACCGTCTCCTCCGACCCGTCCTCGAACGCGACCGCGTCGCCCCGCAGCTCGCGTATGTTCGGCTTCGGCTTCACGGCGCCGGCGGCGAGCCGCTCGTGGATCTGGTCGGTGAGCGTCGGATGCGCGTGCCCGACCTTGTGGTCGGGCACGGGGAACCCGTAGTCGGAGATGTCGCCGGAGCGCCGGCGCAGGACCTCGAACGCCTTCTGCTTGATCGGCCACGGCAGCCACGGCGGCAGCAGCGTCTGGTCGACCGGGGTGTCGTTTCGCCCGAGCCGCTTCTTGATCACGTGGTAACCGCGGCGCAGGGACAGGAACGTCGCCGCCGCGACGTGGCTCGAGTCGCGGGCGATGTCCATGCCGCTGTTGCCGCCCCCGACGACCACGACGCGCTTACCCTCGAGCTGCTCGGGGCGGCGGTAGTCGTGCGAGTGCATCTGAGTGCCGGCGAACTCGCCCGGAAACGCGGGCTCGGGCCAGCGCGGATCCCAGTGGTGTCCGTTCGCCACGAGGATGGAGTCAAAGCCCGCCACCTCCTCGGCTTCGCCTCCGGGGGTGTCGGGGCCGCCCAGGGTCCGCCGTAGTGTGACCTGGAAGCCGCCCTGCTCCACCGGCTCGACCTTCTCCACCCGCGTGTTGAATGTGATCTTGTCGCGGAAGCCGAAGTGGTCGACGTAGCGGTCGAAGTAGGCGCCGACGTCCTCGTGCGGCGGGTAGTCGTCGCTGCCGAGCGGGAAGTCCGAGTACGACATCCGCGGCCCCGAGGTGTTCATCTCCAGCGTCGAGTACGCCCCTGAGAGCCCGTTCGGGTTCTCGAACTTCCACAGGCCGCCGACCTCGGGGCCGGCCTCGAAGCAGTCGAACGGAACGCGTGCCTCATAAAGCGCCTTCGCAGCCGTGATCCCGCACGAGCCGGCGCCGATCACGCATGCGCGCGGCAGCGAAGAATCGGGCTCGATCGCCCCTTCTGGCCGGCCCGGTGCCGGTTCGCCGCGGATCAGGTAACCCATTCGCCTGGCACGATAACCGCCGCGCGCGCTACGGATAACCGCCCGCCGATCCACCGGCGGGCACCCTGAGCCGACGGAGGCGACCCGGCACAATGTCTGCATGGTCGCCGACGCCACCCGTCGCGCTCGCGAGAGCGCCAGCCGCCTGATGACCGCGAGCGTTCGCGCGTTCTACGCGGCCGATCCGCGTCGTCGCGGATCAGCGGAGCGCGACTTCGGCCTGCGGTGGCGAAGCGCCACCGGAGCCACCTATCGCGCCGCGTGGATCGAGGAGACGGGAGAGCTCTACGCCGTGCGCCACAGCGGCACCGACGAGAAGGCCGAGGTCACCGTGCTGGCCCGTGCCGGTGCCGAGGTCCTTGACCGCGCGCTTGCCGGATGGCGGCGAATCTGCGACGGCGACAGCGCAGGGTCGTACGAGTGGCTGGTCGAGCGCGCGTCGAGCGCGCGGCGGGCGTCCGCTCCCGCGTTCTGACGCCCTAAGTCCGGCGCTACGGCCGCTCGAGCTGCTCCTCACGCTCGGCCGCCTGCTCGTCGTGGCGTGCCGCGGCACGGCCGGCGACGCTCGCCTCGTCCTCGAGCTTGGCCGCCTTGGCGGCGTGTTCGGCAGCGGCCGCCGCGTGCTCGTCCGCGGCCACCGCGTGCTCCGTCGCCTGCTCCCGGTGCACGTCGGCGTCGCGACCACGTTCACGCGCCCGCTCGACGTTCGCATCGGCCGTCTCACGATGTGCGCTCGCCTCCTCGGAGATGCGCGCGTGCTCGAGCTCGCGCTCCGCCGAGCGCTGACGGGCGAACGAAACGAGCAGGCCGACGACGACGATCGCGGCGATGACGATGACGATGATCAGAAGGGTTGACATGACGAGTGGTTACCCCGCCCGCCGCGGATCATTCGCACGGTCTACCCGGCCGCACAGGCGGCGGGGCGGCGTTTTGGCCCAACCAAACCCGCGGCTAGCAGGGTGCTCGGCGGGTGAGCCCCCAAGCGCTGAGTGTGCCGGTGTCGGCGGCCGCGCTGTCGATGACCTTGAGGGTCCAGGTCCCGTTTGCGGGCTTGCCATCGAAGGCCGAGAGCGGCTGATGGGGACGCCAGGAACCCGTGAACGGCGCCAAGCCGGACGCGATCGGGGTCGCCGCCTCGTCGTCGAAGACGGTGTCGGTGAAATTGTCGCCGCTGCCACCCCCGTTGTCGATGAGCGTGACCGTGGTCGCGTCGGGGCCCCTGAGCGAGATCTCGAGGTCGCCGACATAGGTGTGGGTGATCGCTCCGACGCGCACGTTGAGGTCCGAGATCGTCCCGGCTCCCGAGATCGCCAGGGTCGACGTCACGCCGGTCACGGAGTCGTCGGGGATCGCCTTCGGCACGTCCGTGCTTTGGTGGTTGGTGGCCGGACCGCCGCTTCCGGCTCCCGTCGGGACCTCGACTGCAACCGTCTGCGGACCCTGGGCGGTCGTGAGCGAAAGCGTCAGGTCGACGGGCTCGCCGCATACGTAATTGTTGGCGAGCTTCACGCGGAACTGGGTCGCGTTCGTGCCGAGGCCGTCCTTGGGGATGTTCGGATACCCGGAGTTCGCGACTGGAACGGTCGTCCGGGGCGGCCCGGTCAACGTCGCGTTGATCCCTGTCGCCGGGAGGGTGCCGGTGTTGCGCAGGCGCTCGCGCAGCCGGAAGGACTCGCCGGGCTCGATGTCCGAGTCCCCGTCGCCGACCTCGGTGACGGTCGTGTGGTCATGGACGAGGACAGGTGCCGGGGCCGCCACGTTCGCGTTCGAAACGACGAGGGCGTAGTCCTGGTCGGTGACGTCCGCGTTCCCCGGCACACCGTCACCGGCGATGTTGGTCGCCCGCACGTCGACTGAGACCGGGCCCGTGATCCCCGCGGGCAGGAAGACGTTCTCGAGGTTGTTGCGCGTATCGGGTGCCCCGCCCGTGGCCGACAGGCCACTTGAGAAGACATTCCCTCGGAACGTCTGACCATCGGCGCTCACGATGAGGTCGAGGTCATTGACGAAAGCGTTGCCGCTCGTCGGCCCCGGCGCATCTGTCCAGGCGAGCGATACTCGGAGTGGCTTCGCGCTGCTGGCGACGGTGTAGGTCTTCCGCTCCGAGTGGCCCGTGGTGCGGATGGTGTTCGTCTGGTCCACGAAGTCCCGCGCGGTGTTGCCGAATGTGTTCCCGAGATTTACGCGCCCCCAGCCCTGGACCTGCGTCGGGATGTTCGCGTTCGTACCGCTCGCGCCGTCCTGGCCGCCGACCTGGTCGGTCGCGGTGTTCACGAGCAGCGCCTTCGTCATCGCCGGAGACGGCACAGCGGTCCCGCCCCCGACTTCGCGCCGGTACCAGTCCCTGATCAGGGCCGCCGCCCCGGTCACCTCGGGCGTCGCCTGCGAGGTGCCCGAGACGAGCGAGTAGATCGCGCTCCCGGCGGGGAACTGCGGGTTGCAGGTTCCTGAGCCGTCGTACTCAGCACCCGTCTGCGGCTGCGCCCCGGTCACGTGGGTGCCGGGAGCGACGATGTCCGGCTTGATGCGGCCGTCGTCAGTCGGCCCGCGGCTCGAGAAGTTGATGATGTCCCTGGCGTTGTTGGCACCGGCATCGGTAACACCACAGCCGTCGGTGGCGCCGATCGGTCGCACGTTCTCCGAGGCGCCGACGGTGATCACGTTCTTCGCGGTCGCCGGGGAGCCGATCGTATTCGCCCCGGACCCCGAGTTGCCGGCGGCGACGAGCTCGACGAACTGCTGGTTGCCGGCCTGCCCGGCCCGCGCGTCACGGACCAGGAAGTCGAACTCACGCGCCTGAGCGTTGTAGGCGCCGCCGACCGGCGCGCCCCACGAGTTGTTCGAAAGGCGCGCCCCGGAGGCGAAGGCGGCTGAATGCAAGGCCGCAAGGCTCGTCGTCACGTCGAACAAGCCATCGCAATTGAAGATCTTCGTCGCGCCGAGCTTCGTCCGCGGAGCCACACCGAGGCCGTAGTTGAAGCCCGCGGCGTCCTCCACCGATGCGCCGGTCGACTTGTTGTAGCCCGCCGCGATCGAGGCGACGTTCGTCCCGTGCCCGCCGCAATCGCGAGCGTTCGTGTCCCCGGCGGTCGCCTCCTGGGCGTATGTGAGCCGCGAGTTCGCCGCCGGATTCCCGTTGACGAAGAAATCGTTGTGGGAGCCGGCCGGGACCGGCACGATGCCCTTGTCGATGCCTTCATCGGTGATGTCGATGACGTCCGGCAGGGTGGTCGTCGGGAATCCCTGGGAGGTGAGGAAGCCGAAGTAGTTCGCCGCTGAGAGGGTGTCGCCGGCGGCGTTGACCCGCCCGGCGACGATCGACGCAGCCCGCTCGTCGAGCAGTTCGGGGTCGACCCACGGCTCGATCGCTACGACGCCTGGGTCTTGCGCGAGAGCCTGCGCCGCCGCGACGTCAATCGTCACGAACTGCGCCGTGGTGCCGGCGAAGCGGGCGGGCCCGCGAAGCTCGTCTGCCCCGGAGAGGACCTCGCGCGCCTCCGCCCCGGGTGCGCCGTCGAGGGTCTCGACCGCGACCTCGACGGATCCCGTCGAGGCGATTCCCGGTTCGATCTTGTCCCCGGCGCCGAACGCCGTTATCGCGCGCACCTCTGGTGTCTCCGCAAAGTCGGCGAGCGCCTTGACCGCGGTGGGGCTCGCGTGGACGAGGTATGCGTTCTGCGCCATATAGGTCACGACCGTGACCCCGGTCGCGCGTAGCTCCTCCAGCCACGCATCCTTGATCGGCCCCTTGAACTGGACGAGCGCGAGCGACTCGTCGGTCCGAGCGAACGCCCGCTCCGCCGCCGGATCCTCGTTGCCCGCCGCCGTCGCCACCGTGCGCATGTCGTCCCGCCGTTCGCCCCCGGCCACCAGGAGAGCGTCGTTGGAGGATCCATCGGCGGAGACGAGCTTGAAAGACTCGTATGAGGCGACGACGTCCGCCGCGGCAGCCTCAATGGCGTCTTCGCCCTCAGCGGTCGTGGGCACCACGTACAGATGACTGCCCGAAAGGGTTGGTTCCTGTTGGGCGACAGCCGACGTGGCCCCGGTGACCGCTACGAAAAGGACCGCAGCGCCGATGGCTGCTCTTCCGACGCTGCCTAGGTTGTCCATCGCGCTCCCCCCCGAATTGCCGCTCGCGGTTCTGAAGCTATGGCCTCTGCGGCCCGATGTCAAGCCCTCAGCGGCGGCGAGGTGAAAGTTCCAGTGCTCAATCCGGCCGCAGCCCGTTCACCCGGCGCGGCGTGCGTTGGCGTCGATCGCGTCCGCGATGCGATCCCAGAGCGGCCGCGGGAGGTCGTGGCCCCAGCCCGGGATCGTGACCAGTTCCGCCCCCGGTATGGCCCCTGCCGTCGCGATCCCTCCGGAGACGTCGATCAGCGGATCGTCCTCACCGTGGAGGACGACCGTGGGGACGTCGAGTTCGCGGAGACGCGGGGTTCGGTCGCCGCTGCAGATCGAGGCGACCAGCTGACGCTGCGTCCCTTCGGGGTTGTAACCGCGGTCGTACGAGCGCATCGCCGTTTCGCGGACCGCGTCCTCGTCGATCCCGAGCGCCGACGAGCCGATGACCCGACGAGAGGCGAGGGCGGCTTCGGCGAATCCTTCGCGGTCATCCGGAAACCGGGTCATCAGGACCTCGAGGGCCGCGGGCGTGGGCTGGCCGACGCGGCCGGACCCGCTGGAGGACATGATCGACGCGAGCGATCGCACGCGCTCTGGATGCTCGATCGCCATCGTCTGCGCGACGAAGCCTCCGAGCGAGGCCCCGGCGACGTGCGCCTCGCCAAGACCGAGCGCGTCGAGCAGGCCTGCCGCGTCCGCGGCCATGTCGGAGAGCAGATAGTGCGGGTCGGGAAGCTCCTTCGCGAACGCCCTCTGAACCGATTGCGTCCCGAGCTCGGTGAGCCAGGTGGAGCGTCCGCAGTCGCGGTTGTCGAAGCGGATCACGCGAAAGCCGCGAGCGCCGAGGGTCTCGCAGAGGCCGTCGGGCCAGGCGATCATCTGCGCACCGATTCCCTGGATCATCAGGAGCGGCCGGCCGGCACGGCCCCCCAGCTCCTGCCAGCAGAGCTCGACCCCGCGTCCGGCGTCGGCGAACGACTCCTCTGACCAACTTGCGGGCATCGCGGCCGAGGACGCTATCGGGACGATCTAGGATCGGCGGCCGGGTGACCTCGCAGACCGATCGCAAGCTGGGCCTGCGCCGCACCCTGGCGCAGATGGGCGCGACCGGCCGCGACCACGCCGGCCTGCTGCTGCTTGCCGCGCTGATCGTGTTCATCCCGCTCGGCCTCGCCGACGTACTCGACGAGGACATTCAGGGCGCGTTCGACGACTTCGACTGGTCGGACATGGGCGCGGGCGACATCGCGCTCGCCCTCGGCGCCGCATTCGCACACGCGCTCGTCGCCCTCACGGGCGAGGTCTTCTTCGCCGGCGTCGTCGCCGCCGCGGTCCTCGCCACCCGTGCGGGGGACCGGCGGCCCAGGCTCTCCGGGCTCGCCCGCCACCTTCCCTACGCCCGGTTGATCGCGGTCGACCTCCTCTACGCGCTCACGATCGCCGTCGGCACGCTGCTCCTCGTCGTCCCCGGCGTGATCGCACTCGCCTGGTTCGCACTCGTCGGTCCGGCGGTGGAGGTCGAGGGCGCGCGACCGATTGCGGCCTTTCGCCGCAGCCGCGCCCTCGTGCGGGGGAACACGGGCCGCGTGATTGCGATCATCCTCCCGATCCAGCTCGTCTCCGACGTGATCTCGAGCCTGATCCAGTCCTCGGCGATCGGATCGATCGGCGACACCTTCCTCGGTGACTGGGTGGCCGCGACGGCAACCGAGATGGTTGCGGCGCCGCTTGTGGCGCTCGCCGCGGTCGTCATGTTCTTCGAGCTGCGAGGGGACCCTGAGGCACGGAAACCGTGACGCGTTCGATTTCTCGGTAGCGATTTGCCAAGCTATACATTGTCAATGTCTCGCTGGGGGCTCATCGTCGCGTCGTTGTTCGTCTTCGTCGTCGTTGCGACGCAGATCGCGGTCCCGAGCCTCGCCGAGCGCAAGGTCGAAGACCGGCTCACCTCCAACGGCGGCTCGGCGGACGTGACCATGGGCGCGCTGCCGGCGCTGCGGCTGCTCTTCAGCGACGGCGAGCGCTTCGAGGTCGACGCCCGCGATCTCGACCTCGACATCGACCAGCAGCAGGAGATCTTCAAGCGCCTCGATGGCTTCTCGCTCGTCGACGTCTCGATCGCGAACTCGATGGCCGGTCCGATCGAGCTCACGGAGTTCGAGCTCCACCGCGAGGGGATCGGGCCCTACACGTTGACCGCGAACGGCCAGACCACCCCCGGAGATCTCGCCGCCTTCGGCCTCGACCAGCTCGAGGTCCCTGCCCCGGCCACCGGCCTGCTCGACATGCTCCTCGATCCGTTCGTCGAATCGGTCGACGGCCCCGTGCCGATCGAGCTCGACATGGAGCTCGAGTCGACCGACGGCCAGGTCGAGGTCGTCGCCGGCGACAGCGAGATCGCAGGCATCCCGGCCGGACCGCTCGCCGAGCTGATCGCCTCGGCATTCGTCGTCCGGCTTTAGCCGGGGCGCGTCCCGTCACGTTCGGCGCGCCACCCCGCGTCCCCAAGGCCGCCAGCCTCGACCGCATGCACGACTGTCGCACTTGCGTCCCACCCCGGGGACGGAACTCCGACAGTTCGGGCGCCGGTCGGGTGCGCGGTGGCGACTAGGGTGCGTGGCGTGAGTGAGCGGACCGGATCGGGGCTCGTCTTCGAGACCGCGGGCGACGGGCCCGCCGTGCTGCTGATCCATGAGGGGATCTCGGATCGGACGTTCTGGGATCCGCAGTGGAGCTCTCCGGATTGGACCGAGCGCTTCCGGCTGATCCGCTTCGACCAGCGCGGGTTCGGCGGGTCGCCCGACCCGAGCGGGCCGTACTCCCTTCACGCCGATGCGCTCGAGGTCCTCGACGCGGCAGGCGCCGAGCGCGCCGCGGTGATCGGCGCGTCGATGGGCGGCACGGCGGCGATTGACCTGGCGCTCGCCGAGCCCGCCCGAGTCGGCGCCCTCGTCGCGGTCGCTGCGACGCCCTCGGGGTGGAAGCACTCCGCCGAGCACATGGCGAAGTTCGAGCGCATCGACGCGGTCTGGGAGAGCGAGGGAACCGACGCCGCGAACGAGCTCGAGCTGCGGATGTGGGTCGACGGCATCGGGCGCGAGCCGGCAGACGTGGACCCGAGGGTGCGCGAGGCGATCTCCCGGGTCAACCGGGCCCTGATCGAGCGCCAGGGTGCCCTGGAGGAGGAGGTCGAAGCCGGCGAGCTCGATCCGCCGGCGATCGAGCGTCTGTCAGAGCTCGCCGTGCCGGTGCTGGTGATCACCGGCGAGCACGACCAGCCGAGCGTCAACGCCGGTGCCGCTGCGCTCGCCGTCGCGACCGGCGCCGCGACGCGCGAGATCCCCGCGACCGCCCACGCAATCAGCCTCGAGCGGCCCGCCGAGTTCGAGCGCGCGGTGATCCCCTTCCTCTCAAGGCACATGCCCGAAACCGCCGAAAGGTGACGTAGGCTCGTCCGGCTGGACACCCGGCGCATCGCCCGCCGGAATCCAAGGGGAGTGATTTGGCACGGAAGCTCTATCGGGTAGGCCTCTTGGCCGCGCGGCACTGGTGGATGGTGATCGGCGCCTGGCTCCTCGTCGTTGCCGTGCTCGTGCTCGCGATCCGCGCGTTCGGCAGCAACACCACGGACAACCTCGACCTTCCCGGCACCGACAGCCAGGCCGCGACCGATCTGCTCGCGGACCGCTTCGATCCGCAGCAGAACGGCAGCAACCCGGTCGTCTTCTACGCCCCGGACGGCAAGGTCACGGGCGGCGCCAACAAGGAGGCGATCCAGAGCTCGCACGAAGCGATCAAGGCGATCCCGCACGTGGTCAGTGCTCCGAGCCCCTACTCTCGCAAGGGCGCGGCCCAGATCAGCGACGACGCGCAAACCGCGTTCATCCCGGTTCTTCTCGACGTCGCCAACGCCGACCTGACCGAGCACCGGGCCGAGAGCATCCTCAGGGCGGCTGAGCCGGCCGAGCGCGCCGGCATGAAGGTCGCCGTCGGCGGCTCGGTCGGTAGCGAGCTCTCGGAGCCCGCGACCGAGTCGAGCGAGGTCGTCGGCCTCGCGGCGGCGATGATCATCCTCGCCTTCACCTTCGGCAGCCTGGTCGCGATGGGGCTGCCGATCGTCTCGGCCGTGACCGGGCTGATCGCCGGCCTCTCCGTGATCGGCCTCCTCGGCCACGTGGTCGACGTGCCGACGATCGGGCCGACGCTGGCGACGATGATCGGCCTCGGGGTCGGGATCGACTACGCGCTCTTCCTCGTCAGTCGCTACCGGACGGAGCGCGCCGAAGGCAAGCCGACCGACGAGGCGATCGCGACGGCAACCGCGACCTCGGGCACGGCAATCGTCTTCGCCGGCTCGACCGTCGTGATCGCGCTCGTGACGCTGTTCATCGCCGGCATCCCGCTCGTGACCACCCTCGGCTATGCGTCCGCGTTCGCGGTGATCACCGCCGTCGCCGCGTCCGTGACCTTCCTCCCCGCCGTGCTCGGAGCAATCGGCGACCGCATCGACTCGGTCCGGCTGCCTCGATTCCTCCGCCCGGAGCCGAAGCCGCACGGCCAAGGCCTCTGGGCGGCGTGGGCGCGGTTCGTCACCGGACGTCCCTGGATCGCCGTCGCCATCTCGCTGGTGATCCTCGTTCCTTTGATCATCCCCATGCTGTCGCTCGACCTCGGCCAGGAGGACGTCGGAGCGACGCCGAAGGAGACCACCGAGCGCCAGGCCTACGACCTGATGGCGGCCGGGTTCGGCAAGGGCTACAACGGCCCGCTGCTGATCGCGGTCGATCTCGGCACGCCCGCGAAGGAGAGCGGCGAGGTCAAACAGCAGGAGGCGCAGGCGAAGCGACTACAGGCGAAGCTCGAGTCCGAGCAGGCCGAGGGCGAAGCCCAGCAGGCGGAGCTGACCCAGGAGGGTGACGCCCTCGAGGCCCAGCAGGACTCGATCGAAGGGCAGCAGGCGGCGCTCGAGGCCCAGGCGGCGACGCTCGGAGCCCAGCGCGAACAGGTGGAGATGAGCCGCGACGAGCTTGCCCAGCGGCGCACGCTCGAGGCGGAGCTCGAAGCGCTGCTCGCCGACGCACGGCCGATCGCCAGCGAAGGCGCCGAGCTGGCCGCCCGCGAGGCCGCGCTGCATTCCCGGCTCGGGGCGCTCGATGAGATCGCGGAGCGACTACGCGAGCGACTCCGAAACGCCGACACGCCGGGCGAGCAACGCCGGCTCGAACGCCGCCTCACCGCTGTCGGCCTGCGACAGCTGACCATCGAGGGGGAGCTGTCGCAGGTCGTCACCCTGCGCCGCGCCAACGAGGTGCGGGCCCGGTCGATCGAGCAGCGAGCGACGGAGCTCCGCGCCCAGGCAGCGGCGCTCGGCGTCGAGGCATCGGCACTCGCCGGCTCGCTCGAGGCGCTGGTGTTCGAGGCGGCGTCGCTCGAGCAGAGCAAGAGCCAGCTGGAGCAGGAGGCGCTCGAGGCCTCGATGGAGGCGACGAGCCTGCAGGAGCAAAAGGGGCAGCTCGAGGTGCTCCAGCAGAAGGCGAAGTCTCAGCAGAAGAAGGCCGAAGACCTCAAGGACGAGCTGACGAGGGAGCTGACCAAGGCGGGAGGCGACAAGCGCGCCACCGATCCGCGCCTCGTGAAGCTCCAGAATGCGCTCGCGAAGACCGTCGGGGTCGAACTGCTCTCGCCGCCGCAGCTGAACGACAAGGGAAACGCCGCGCTCTTCACCGCGATCCCGGCCTACGCGCCCGCGGCGACCGAGACCGCCGATCTCGTCCGCACGATCCGCGACTACGCGATCCCGCAGGCGACCGACGGCACCGATCTCGACGCCCACGTCGGCGGCCAGACCGCGAGCTACGTCGACCTCGCCGCCGGGATCTCCGCCCGGCTGATGTCGGTGATCGCCGCCGTCGTCGGACTCGGCTTCCTCGTCCTGACGATGGCCTTCCGCTCGATCCTCGTCTCCGCTCAGGCGGCGATCGCGAATGTGCTTTCGGTCTGCGCGGCGTTCGGCCTGGTCACGCTGTGCTTCCAGGAGGGCTGGGGGGTCAGCCTCGTCGGACTCGATACGGCGAGCGGCACCGACCCGATCGCGAGCTTCGTCCCGCTGATCATGTTCGCCGTGCTCTTCGGCCTCTCGATGGACTACCAGGTCTTCCTCATGAGCCAGATCGAGCAGCACCGCGCCAGGGCGAGCGACGACCGCGAGGCGATCGCGGCGGGGCTCGCCAGCGGCGGGCGCGTGATCGCCGCGGCCGCGCTGATCATGATCTGCGTCTTCGCCAGCTTCATCCTCAACGGGGACCCGACGGTGAAGCAGTTCGGCGTCGGGCTCTCGGTCGGCGTCGCGCTCGCGGCGATGACCGTGCTTCTCCTGGCCCCGGCTCTCCTCGTCCTCGCCGGCCGCGGCAGCTGGTGGGTACCGGCCTGGGCCGACCGCCTCCTGCCACGCATCGACATCGAAGGCGCCCACCTCGAGGCGGACGCCGAGGATCAGGAGGCTTGAGCCACGAGCCAGTCCGCGATCAGCTTTCCGATCTCCTCGCCCGCGTCCTCTTGGAGGAAGTGAGACGCGTTCTCGATCTTCACCGGCGCCTCGGCGTTGATCGCGGCGGCGAACTTCTCGCCGACCTTGAACGGGATGATCGGGTCGGCGTCCGCCCAGAGGATCAGCGTCGGCCGTTCGTCGGTCCGGAGCACCTCGAGCGCCCGCTTGCCGGCCGCGGCGCCCGGCATCCCGGGCGTCGTCGGAAGCATCAGCGGAAACGAGCGCGTCCCCGCCTTCGCCTCCGGAACCGGGAACGGCGCGTCGTAGGCGGCGAAGACGTCATCGGGCATCTCGCGCGCGCATCCGCCCTTGACCAGGAACGCGACCGGAAGGTCCTCGGTCCGCTCGACGAAGTCGCGGAACGTCTTCCAGGCGTCCGACATCGGCTGCTCGCCGGTGAACAGGCCGGTGTCCATGATCACGATGCGCGAGATCCGATCGGCGTGCTCGACGGCGAGCCGGAGCCCGATCGGCCCGCCCCAGTCATGAACGACGACCGTCGCGTCGCGCAGGTCGAGGTCGGAGAGCAGGGTCGCGGTCATCTCCGTGTGGCGGTCATACGAGTACCAGGCGAGATCGGTCGGCTTGTCGGAGCGGCCGAAGCCGGCGTAGTCGGGGGCGATGCAGCGATAGCCCGCGTCGCGGACCGGCGGGATCACCTTGCGCCACAGATACGACCAGGTCGGCTCGCCGTGGAAGAAGATCACCGGCGCCCCCTCGCCCTCGTCGATGTGGGCGAGCCGCAGCCCGGCGACCTCGCGGTAGTGCGGCTCGAACGGGAAGCCCGGCAGGTCGGCGAAGCGCTCGCCGGGTGTGCGGTAGGCGTCCATCGGCCGCTGCAGCCTATGCGGTGGCCGTCGCGGGGCGCCTCGCGCGCCCCGCGTTCTCGATCAGAAGCCTGGTGATCCGCTCCCAGAGCTGTTCGGGCAGATCGTGGCCCATGCCCTCGATCATCTCGAGACGAGCATCCGGGATCGCGGCGGCGACCGAGCGTCCGGCGGCCGGGCGGACCAGCGGATCCTTGGTCCCGTGGATGACGACCGTCGGCGCCTCGACCGTCCGCAGCTTGCGCGTGCGGTCACCGCCCGTCGTCGCGGCGTGCAGCTGCCGCGCCGCCCCCGGCGGATTGTGACCGCGGTCGTAGGAGGCGGCGATCATCTGCCGCAGCTTCGCGTCGTCCGGCGGATAGCCGGGCGACCCGAGCACCTTGAACGTCTTCGCCACGGCATCGATGAATGCCTCACGCTCCTGCGGCGGGCGCGAGAGCAGCACACCGAGCGCCCGCAGCCTCGGGACGGAGTTCACCCGCTTCCCGGCCCCGGTCATGATCAGCCCGAGGGAGCTGACCAGCTCCGGTCGGCGGTAGCCGAGGATCTGGGCGATCATGCCGCCCTGGGAAGCGCCCACCACATGGGCGCGATCGAAGCCCAGGTGCTCGATCAGGGCCGCCGTGTCGTCAGCCATGTCGTCAAGCGTGTACGCGAGTCCCCGGTGAAGCCCGAGCAGCATCGGCACGGTGCCGGGGACCGGAGCGTCGATGACCGTCGAGTGGCCGATGTCGCGGTTGTCGAACCGGACGACGCGATACCCCGCGTCCGCGAGGTACGCGCAGAAACCCGGCTCCCAGGCGATCATCTGGGTGCCGAGACCCATGATCAGAACGATCGGCTCGCCCTCGGGTTCGCCCATCTCCTGATAGGCGAGCTCGATCCCGTTGACGGCGGCGACCTGCTCTGGCCCGAACTCGTATCCCATCTCCCCGAGGCTACCCCGCGGGCTGGCGCGCCGAATACGGCGCCACGCGATCCACCGTGACGACCTCGGTCCCGGCCATCCGATCGGCCCAGGAGCGGCGCTGGTCCGAACGGCAGATGGCGAGGAAGCCGAGCCCCAACGCGAGCGCGGAGAGGCCCGAGCCCCACAGACGGCGCCAGGCCCGCCGCGAGCCGATCCGACGCTCGCCGCCGACGTCGAGGCGGATGCTGAGAAACCGCATACCCGGCGTCTGACCCGCCAGCGACCAGAAGGTCACCAGATAGAGACTGCCGAAGACGATCCAGGCCAGGGCACCGAAGGCGAGCGCCGGGCCCGAGACGCCGTCGCCCTCGAAGAGCTCCCCGATCAGCGCCCCGATCAGCGCCGAGGCGGCAAGGAAGATCCCGTTGAGGATCGCCCCGTCGGCGAGGAACGCGAGTCCGCGGGTGACGATCCCGACCCGGTCGGAGAGGGCCTCGCGCCGCGGGCGGCCGGTCAGGCCGCGAACGATGCGGTCGGCAAGGTCGTCGAGCCGCAGCCCGATGCTCCGGATCTGCCGCCCGATGTCCTCGATCAACCCGAAGCCCTGCGACGCGATCGCGGCACGGACCTCGGGCGCCTCGGCGATGCGCTCGACGAGACGCTGGACCTCGTCGCTCGCGAGCAGGTGATCCCAGACGCGGTCGACCGTCTGCGAGTCGAGCGCCCGGATCAGCGCCTCCTCGACCTCGGGGCTCGACAGCGCCCGCTCCACCGCGGCGCTCGTGATCACGCTCTCGACCATCTCCGCCGCCGCCTCGGTCTCGAGCGCCCGCGCGATCGCCCTCGCGACGGCAGGGCTCTCGATCGCGCGGACGATCGCCTCCTCGGTGGTCTCCTCGACGGCTGTGTCGAGACCGGTCGCCCCGGCGATCGCACGAGCCCCTCGCGCCCCGGCCCCGAACAGCCGCGGCAGGGGACCGGCCGAGCCCGGTCTCTCCCCATCGGGCGCTGCCATGAGACGAGTCTATGCGCCGCCCAGGTCAGTGACCTAGGGATGAGAGGATGCGCGCGTGCGCACGGCGGTGATCTCCGACCTCCACCTCGGCTCGGGCAGCGAGGTCGATCTGCTGCGCCGCCCCGACGCCCGCGACGTCCTCCTCGGCGAGCTCTCCGGCGTCGATCGGCTGGTCCTCCTCGGCGACATCGTCGAGCTCCGCGACCGGCCGATGCCGGAGACGATCGAGAAGGCCGCCCCGGTCCTGGCGGCGATCGGTGAAACGGTCGGCGACGCCGAGGTGGTGTTCGTCGCCGGCAATCACGACCACCGCCTGATCGAACCCTGGCTCGAGGAGCGCTCGCTCGCCGGCGCCGAGCCGCTCGGCCTCGAGCAGCGGGGCGAGGTGGCCGACGGTGCCCTCGGCAGGCTTCTCGCCCACCTCTCCCCCGCCTCGGCCTCGTTCGCCTATCCCGGGCTCTGGTTGCGTGACGACATCTACGCCACCCACGGCCACTACCTCGACCGCTACCTGACGATCCCGACCCTGGAGCGGCTCGGGATCGCGCTCGTCGAGCGGCTCCTCGGAGTCGCACCGGTCGGCCGCGACCCACTCAGCCCGCCGACGGAGCACGACCCGACGACGCCGGACGAGTACGAGCGCGTGCAGATGCCGGTCTACGGATTTCTCTACGGCCTCGCGCAGGCAACGGTCGGCGAGCGGGCCGGCGGCGCCGACCCCTCGATCCGCCTCTGGCGCATGCTCTCCGGGGGCGAGAGCCGGACGGCGAAGATGCGGAGCTGGCTGCTCGGCTCGGTGGCGCTCCCTGGCGCCGTCGGGGTCGCGAACCGCCTCGGCCTCGGCCCGGTCGGTGCGGACCTCTCGCCGCGGGCGATCGCGCGCGCCGGGATCGAGGCGATGGGCGAGGTCGTCGCCGACCTCGGGATCGGCGCCGGGCACGTGATCTTCGGCCACACCCACCGGCGCGGCCCCTTCGGCGGCGAGCCGGGATGGGAGGCCGGCGAGACCAGCCTCTGGAACACCGGCAGCTGGGTCCACACGCCGTCGCTCCTCGGCGCAAGCGCCGACGTGAGCCCCTACTGGCCCGGGACGATCGGCTTCGTCGAGGACGAGGGACCGCCGCAGCTTCTCCACCCGCTCGACGGCTGGGACCGCGAGCAGCTCGCGAACCCGGCGTAAAATCGCCGGGTGGACGAGAACGGCTCCGAGCAGCTGACGATCGACGAGCTCGCTCGCAGCAGTGGGATGACGGTGCGGAACATCCGTGCGCACCAGTCTCGCGGTCTCCTGCCACCGCCCGAGGTGCGCGGGCGCACCGGCTTCTACGGCCCCGAGCACGCCGCGCGGATCGAGCTGATCCGCGAGCTCCAGGCCGACGGCTTCAAGCTCGAGGCGATCAGCCGGCTGCTCGAGAGTGCCGGCGGCTCCGGCGACGAGGTGCTCCGGTTCACCCGCGCGGTGAAGGCGCCGTTCGAGAACGAGACGCCGCAGATCGTCACCGCCGAGGAGCTCGCCACCCGCTTCTCCGACACCGGCGACAAGGCCGGCGAGATGCTCCGCCGCGCGGAGAAGCTCGGCCTCATGCGCCAGCTCCCCGACGGGAGCTTCGAGGAGCTCAGCCCGCGCCTCGGCCGTGCGAGCGACGAGCTGCGCGCGCTGGGCATCCCGACGGAGAGCGCACTCCACATCGCGCGCGAGCTTCGCAAGCACTCCGATCAGGTGGCGAAGACGATGGTCGAGCTGTTCATCCGCGAGATCTGGAAGCCGTTCGAGGACGAGGGGCGGCCCGAGCACGACCTGCCGAAGGTCCGCGACGCGCTCGAGCGGCTGCGCCCGCTCGCCTCCGACGCACTCCTGGCGATGTTCCAGCTCGCGATGACCGACGCGGTGGAGCAGCGCATGGGTCGCGAGCTCGAGCGTCTCGAAAAGGGCCGCTAGGCCACGGAATACCGAACGTTCCGCCCGCCTCGTCGGCTTCGCCTCCGGGGACGGCCGGGTCAGCCCGGAGTACCGAACGTTCCGGCCCGCCTCCTCGGCTTCGCCTCCGGGGGCGGCCGGGTCAGCCGTTTGCTCGGTCGATGAGGAGCGCTCGGATGTCCTCGACGTCGACTTCCGCCGCCTCGGTGGACTCCATCCAGTCGCGCATGATGCGGGCGAACTGGCGCGGGCGCTCGAGCTGCGGGAAATGGCCGACGCCGTCGAAGACCTCGAAGCGGCTCCCGGGCATCGCCTCGTGCGCGGCGCGCCCATGCTCGACCGGGATGATGGGATCGCCGTCGCCCCAGACGATCAGCGCCGGCATCGCCTCGGCGAGGTAGAGGCGGTCGGTCGCGCTGACGCGCTGGCCGCCGGCGTCGAGCACGGCGCGCATCGTCGCGATGAAGGCTGAGCGCGCGTCGGCGTCACCAAGCGATGAGTACCCGGCCGCGACTTCGGCGAGATCGGTGCCCGTCTCGAGCTTGAGCCGCGAGAGCATCCGCCCGAAGGCCTCGCCGAGGGCGAGCACGCGTGCGTGGGCCAGCAGGGGCAGCACGAGCTCCGAGCCCGGCAGGGTCGAAGCGCGCAGCAGCGGATGAACCTGGCGGCCGAGGCCGCCGCTCGATACGAGCGCGAGGCGCTCGCAGCGTTCCGGGAACTGGTAGGCGAACTGCATCGCGATCCCGCCCCCGAGCGAGTGGCCGACAACCGTCGCGCGATCGTGACCGAGGGCGAGCATGACGTCGCGAACTCCGCTCGCGTAGGCGCCGAGCGAGTAGTCGCCGCGCGGTTTGGCCGACTCACCGTGCCCGAGCAGATCGGGTGCCAGGACCGTGTGCGAGTCCGCGAGCTCCTCGATCGCATCCTGCCACTGCGACGAGCGGCCCGTGATTCCGTGGACGAGGACGATCAGCGGGCCCTGGCCGCCGTAGCGGAAACAGACCCTGTGGCCGTGGAGCTCGATCTCGTGCACGGCCGGCTCGGCCCCGGGCTCGATCTCGAGCGTGGAGGCAATGGTTCGCGTCAATGTCGGCGATGTGAAGGTCATATCCCGAGGCGCCCTACCCGTCCCGATGTTACATATGCCCGTGTAACGGATTGGCGGTTGAGCCCCGGCTGCCGCCACGACTACCTTTCAGGTGTGCCCGACCGCGCCCGCCTCATCGGCGTCAACCACATCGCGCTCGAAGTCGGCGATGACCTCGACCAGGCGCTCGAGTTCTACGGGCGCCTGTTCGAGTTCGATCTCCGGGGCCGGATCGACAATCGGATGGCGTTCATCGACATCGGCGACCAGTTCATCGCCCTGAGCGCGGGACGCTCTCAGGCCGCCGACGACTCGCGGCACTTCGGTCTGGTCGTCGACGACCCGGGCCTCGTGCGCGCCGCGCTCGAGCGCGAGGGCGTCGAGGTCCTCCCCGGCCGCGGCCTCGACTTCCTCGACCCCTGGGGGAATCGGATCCAGGTCGTCGCCTACCCCGAGATCCAGTTCGAGCGGACGCCTGGGGTGAAACGCAAGCTCGGCATCGCCGGGCTCTCGAAGACGGCCGAGGCCCGCGCCGAGATCAGCGACCGCGGGCTCGACAGTTGAGCGCCGGCGCGCGGCCGTATCGCGGCGTCAGCGCCGAGGATCGCCGCACGAGACGGCGTGCGCAGCTGATCGATGCCGGGCTCGAGATCATCGGACGCGAGGGGTGGGCCGGGGCGACGGTCCGCGGCGTCTGCGCCCAGGCGGGCCTGACCGAGCGCTACTTCTACGAGAGCTTCAGCGGCCGCGACGAGCTCCTGCAGGCGATCTTCGACTCGGTTGCCGAGGAGGCGACGACGACCGTGCTGGCCGCGATCGCCTCCGCTCCGCACGACGCCCGCGCGAAGTCGGAGGCCGCGATCACCGCCTTCGTCGAGATGCTGGTCGCAAACCGGGCGCGGGCGCGGGCGGTCCTGATCGAGTCGCTGAACGCGCCCGAACTCCAGGCGCGCCGAAGCGCGGCGCTGCGGGCCTTCGCCGAGCTCGTCGCCGAGCAGGGGCAGGCCTTCTTCGGCCCGGATGCGATCTCGAAGGAGGACGCCGAGCTCAACGCCGTCGCCCTCATCGGTGCCCTTGCCGAGCTGATGATCGAGTGGATCGACGGCCGCCTCGACGTCTCGCAGGAGCGACTCGTCGCCCACGCCGTCGAGCTCTTCGTCTCGAGTGCGGCGATCTCGTCCGAGCCCGCGCGGTAATATCTGACTTACTGTGTTGTCAGAAGCTGCGCCCGCCGACGAGGGCTACTTCCCGCGCGGTGAGTCCGTCTTGCGGCGGGTCCAGGGCGAGCGCGCCGTCGGGCTCTTCTACGGGCAGCGCGCGCTCTGCATCGGTGCGCTGAACCCGGTCGCCTTCACGGGCACGTATGAACACACGGCCGGGCGCATGCGCCCGTTCAAGCGGCTCGCCCACACCGGGAAGATGTTCGAGGAGGTCTACTTCGGCACCCGCGCGGAGGCGGACGATGCCCTCGCCTTCGTCGAGCGGCTCCACGAGCGCGTCGTCGGCGAGATGCCGGCCGATGCGGGGCCCTATCCGGCCGGAACCCACTACACCGCGTTCGACCCCGAGTTGATGCTGTGGACGATGGCGGTGATCGCCGACTCCGCCCAGTACTTCTACGAGCTCTTCGTTCGCCGGCTCAGCCCGAGCGAGCGCGAATCCCTCTGGCAGGACTTCGTCCTCTTCGGCGAGCTGTTCGGCATGCCGCGCGAGATCGCTCCCCCCACCTATCCGGAGTTCCGAGCCTGGTGGGAGGAGACGCTCGCGTCCGACCGGATGCACTTGACGCCCGACGGCCGCGAGGTTGGCTACCTGACGGCGTTCGAGATCCCTTTCCCCCGCTCGCGTCGCCCGGCGAAGGGGGTCCACGACCTGATCATGCTCGGGAGCCTGCCGCCATTGGTCCGCAGCCACTACGGGCTCGAGTGGAGCCCAACGCAGGCCACCGCATTCCGGGTTGCTGTGGCCGGGCTACGGGCGACCCGTCCGCTGACGCCGAAGTCCATGCGCCGCGGCCGCAACGCAACGGAGTTCGACCTGGTCGCGAAGACGGAGCAGGAGCGCATCGAGCGCGGGGAGTACACGCCCCAGGCCGCCGCCGAACGTCCCGCACACCCCGTCTGAGCTCGGGTCTCCGGGACGTTCACGGCGGAGCGAGCCGCAGGAGACGGGCCGGCTGCTCGTACACGTGGTCGGATGGGAGGCGCTTCACAGTCCAGCCCGCATCGCGCCATGCCGCCTCCTTGCGAGCGTCCTCGCCTAGGTCGAGATGGAAGGGGTCGCCGTCGATCTCGATGATCAGGCGCTGGTTTGGCCAGCTGAGATCTGCTTCCTCCCCAGCGACACGCACGTTGAGCCTGGGCAGGGACCGGCCCGCTTCCCGCAGGACCTCCATCGCCCGAACCTCGGCTCCGCTCCGAGCGCGCTCGAGCGGCAGGCCGGAGTATCGGGCGACGACCGTCGCCAAGCGCGCGGCGCCCCTGCGCCCTCGGTGCCGACCGAGCGCGTCTCCGATCGCGGTGAGAGTGGTGCGGTTGAGGCGTACCGCGTCGCGCACGGAACGGGCCAGCGCGCGGTCACTTCTCCCTCGCGCCAGATCGAGAAGGATTCGTGGGACTGTGGTGATCGGAATACCCTCGAACTCGGTGGTATCACCACGGAGAGTGCTGCTGCGATAGGCGAGAACGCCGCCGTGGCGCCGCGGGCCGCCGGAACCCGGCCGGGTGATCGTTTCGAGCCGGCGAGGAAGCGACCAAAAGCCGTAGGCCGCGGCGGCGCTCTCGTGACTCAGGACGCTGTGTTTCTGAGTGAGAGTTGCGCCCATCCACTTGCCCCACTCGTCGTAATCGAGGAGCGGGGCGAGGGCGTAGACGCCGTCGAGGACCGGCACCAGCTCTCTCGCCGCCACGCGCAACTCGATCGCGTCGATGCTCATTCCCAGCTCGACCAGTTGCCCGCGCGCCAACCGGTTGCGCTGCCGCCCGGCAAGCTCCTTGACGCGAACGTCCCACACACCCCCCTAGAGCACGGGGCATCGGGACGTTCGCCCCCTCCGGGAGGTCTAGTTCGGGTTCGGGAGCCACTTGAAGACTCCCTCGAACAGACGTGCCATGGCTGCCGCGCCCGAGTAGGTGAGGTGAAGATCGTCCGGTTGAAACCACGCCGGGTGCCCTTGCGAGAACTTGACCCAGTCGAGCAGCCGAACGCGCTTGCTGTCATGGGCGGCGTCGCGGACGACCTCGACGCCGTGGTTGATCGCTCCGCCGGCCGTAAATGACGTCGAGAGGGCGAGGATCCGCTTCTTGCCGATGATGTCGAGCGCGTCGCGGATGTTCTCCTTGGTCACGGTGCCGTTGCCGCCGAGGTGGATCAGCACGAGGCGGGGAAGCTTGTCCTCGTGCTTGAGCTTGCGCAGCAGGGCGAGCGCCTCCGGGTACTGACGGCAGCCGCGGGCGTTCGCCCGGAAGCCGGCCTCGGCCAGGTCGTCGAGGGCGAGCAGCATGTCCGAGGCCCCGAGCGCGAGTGGCGCGCGGCCGAGATTGCGGTCGCGGCGCGGCTGCTCCTGCTCGACGCCGCCGCAGGCCGCCTGGGCGCCTGCGGGCGCCAACAAGACGAGCGAAACGAGGGCTGCGACCCCCATCCCACGCCTCACCCGGCCGCCCCCGGAGGCAACGCCGAGGAGGCGGGCGGAACGTTCGGTATAAAGGCCTTCAGCATCCAGGTGAGAGCTTCGATCCCTGCATCCGTCGGGTGGACGTTATCGCCGAGGAGCCAACTGGGGTTCGCCGCCGACCACTCGGCCCACGGGATCACGCTGATGCGCGGGTCGCGCGCCGCGGCGGCGTGGTAGAGCACAGCGTCCGGGTCGATGCCGCCGAAGAACACACGCGGCGTGACCAGGCCGAGCTTGCGGTTGGGACCGAGGATCTCCAGCACCTTGTTGATCATCCAGTTCTCGACGTGGCCGGCGGTGCCGAGCTCGAAGACGACGAAGTCC
Source organism: uncultured Solirubrobacterales bacterium (assembly GCA_963797995.1). GTDB lineage: Bacteria > Actinomycetota > Thermoleophilia > Solirubrobacterales > 70-9 > WHSW01. The sequence goes on along the minus strand of CAWCRP010000006.1, from coordinate 53,300 downwards.
GGGAGCGGGCGCCGACGCGCCTCCCGCTTGAGCGCCGTGATCCCGCGCAGGAAGGTGCGACATCCCTGACCGTTGATCCGGTAACCGATGCGCCGCAGCTCCGGGATCGCAAACCCGGTCACGGAATCACCGATCAGTAGCGGCGGCGGACCCGGACCCGCGTCGCCCTTCGGCGGGTCTTGATGGACGGGGCTGCATGTGGGGATCGCGTCCGCGTCGCGGGGGGTCGCGAGCGAAGCGGCGGCGAGCGCGGCAAAGACGAGCACGGCAACGGCCGAGCGCGGCCCACCAAGCCGCGTTCGCAATGCACCCCAAACCCCTGCTGAATGATCTAGCATCGCCGCTTCTTCGGGGGGACTATAGCCCCGCCGGCCGCCGATCCCGCCGGCTCTCGACCCTGTCGCCAGCAGATGCTCTTCCCCACGATCGAGTTCGCGATCTTCTTCCCGATCGTGCTCGCCGTCTCATGGGCGCTGATGTCGCGACCGTCCCTTTGGAAGCCGTTCATCCTCTTCGCCAGCTACGTCTTCTACGGCGCTGCGGACCCGATGTTCTGCCTCCTCCTCGGCGGGATCACGGTCGGGAACCATCTCGCCGCGAAGGCGATCAGCGCCACGGACGACGAGAGCCGCCGGCTGTGGATCTGCCGGATCGCGGTCGTCGGAGACCTGCTCGTCCTCGGCGTCTTCAAGTACTACGGATTCTTCGTCGAGGACGTCGGCGACCTGCTCGACACCTTCGGCCTCGGGATGCCGTTGCCGCTCCTGACGATCCTGCTTCCGATCGGCGTCAGCTTCTACACGTTCCAGGCGATCACCTACGTCGTCGACGTGAAGCGCCGCGACGCGGAGCCCGCCTCGCTGATGGACGCGGCGATCTACCTCAGCTTCTTCCCGCACCTCGTCGCCGGTCCGATCGTCCGCGCGAGCGAGTTCCTGCCGCAGCTCAAGCGCCCGCGGGACCCCAGCCGGGTCGCCGTCGGGGCCGGCATCGCGCTGATCGCGCTGGGCCTGATCAAGAAGGTCGCGCTCGCCGACACGCTCGCGCGGGAGCTGGTCGATCCCGTATTCGCGGTGCCACAGGCGTACGGCACTCCAGATCTGCTGCTTGCCGGCTACGGCTGGCTCGCGCAGGTCTACTGCGACTTCTCCGGCTACACGGACATCGCGATCGGCCTGGCGCTGCTGATGGGATTCGTCTTCCCGCAGAACTTCAACAACCCGCTGCGCTGCCAGTCCTTCCGCGAGTTCTGGCGCCGCTGGCACATGACCCTGTCGCGCTTCGTCCGCGACTACGTCTACATCCCGCTCGGAGGCAGCCGCAGGGGCACCTTCCGCACTTACTTCAACCTGATGTTCACGATGACGCTGCTCGGGCTCTGGCACGGCGCGGCGTGGACGCTCGTCCTCTGGGGGACCTGGAACGGAATCTGGATGTCGATCGAGCACTGGTCGAACGGACGACTCGGGCAGAAGGTCCCGGCCTGGGTGCGCTGGTTCGTCGCCTTCCACCTCATCGTCCTCGGGCTCGTCCTGTTCCGCTCGCAGAACCTGGAGCTGTTCGGCGTCTACGTCGAGCGGTTCTTCGACTGGGCTCCGGCCACGCTCTGGAGCTTCCCGGTCGTGCTCGCGACCGTGCTCGTGATCGGTGTCCAGCTCCTACCCGAGCAGCCGATCCGCCGGGCCCAAACGTGGATCGAGCAGCGTCACCCGGCGATCCTCGCGGCCGGGCTGGCCGCGGTCGTACTCTTCGTCGGCGCCACGGTCCCGAGCCAGGGCGTCCCGCCGTTCATCTACTTCCAATTTTGAACGTTCCGCCCGCCTCCTCGGCTTCGCCTCCGGGGGCGGCCGGGTCAGCTGAGATATGACAAGCACACATTCCGACGACAGCCAGATGAGCCGCTTCGACTCCCCGCAGGTGCGCCGCGTGAGCGCGCTCCAGGCGGTGCTCGCGATCGCGCTCACCGGGCTTCTGCTCGTCCTCTTCTCCGGCGGCTCGGTGGAGGTCGCGGCGGACGAGATCGACCCGGGGATCGGGCGCGACATCGTCGCCGCGGTCGGCGACCCGACAGGTTGGATCGCCGACTCGTTGCCGCTCGCACAGGCCCAGGCCGACGTCACGCGCGGCCTCTCACCCGACAGCGACCTGGAGGAGGGTGGCTTCGCGGCGACGCCGGAGGCCGAAGCCGGCGAGGGACCGGCCGCCACGAGCGTGCCACCCGTCGGCCCCGAGTCGTTCGACCCGACGGCCATGGGCCAGCCTGCGCCGCCGAAGCTCGAGCTCGAGAAGCTGCTGGTGACCGGCGACTCGATGTCGATCCCGATGGACTCGGTTCTCGCCCAGCGGCTCGCGCCGGACGGGGTCGAGGTCGTCCGCGACCCCAAGCTCGGCAGCGGGATCTCGAACAGCGACTTCCTCGATTGGGGTCAGGTCTCGAGCGCCCAGGTTCGCGACGAGGCGCCGGACGCGGTCGTGATCATCATCGGCGCGGGAGAGGGCTTTCCGATCGACGCCCCCGAGGGCGAGATCGAGTGCTGCGGGCCCGACTGGGCGGCGGCGTACGCGAACCGGGTCCGGCAGATGATGAACACCTACCGCCGGGGCGGCGAGGCGCGCGTCTACTGGCTCAACGTCCCCAGCTCACGGAACGAGAAGCGCTGGGAGATCTCCCAGGTGGTCAACGAGGCCGTCGAGGTCGCAGCGGTGCCGTGGCTGTCTGAGGTCCGGCTGATCGACCTGGTGTCGATCTTCACCCCGGGCGGGGTCTACAGCGACACGATCGAGATCGACGGCGAGGAGACCCTGGTCCGGGACTCCGACGGCCTCCACCTGAACGAGGCGGGAGCCGAGGTCGCGGCGGACGCGGTGATGGCGAAGGTCGACGAGGACTTCAACTACTGAGCCGGTTCCCGTGCCGAGAGGGAGGTTGTGCGCTCATATCGCGCACAAGCTCCCTCTCGCGCAGGGATCTGAGCGCTACAGGTTCATCGTGTACGAGTGCGTGACCTTCTTCGAGCCGGACTTGCAGACGACCCGGGCGCTGTACTGCACGCCCTCGACGCCCTCACGCTTGCCCTCCTCGCACTTGTAGCCGGACACGCTGCTCTTGCAGCGGCCGTCACGGCCACCGTTCTCCTTGCGGCACTCGTGGAACGCCGCGATCACTTCACGGGCGTCGCCGCAGCTCGTGTTCTTGGCCTTGTACTCGGTGATGTACGAGGCGAACGTTCCCTGCGCGAACTCGCGCGTGTTCTTGCACTTGCCGCGCTTGGCGGCGTCGTCGCCATTGGCGCTTGCCTGCGCGGGCGCAGCCACGGCGCTCGCCGCGAGCACCGCAGCGACCGCGCCGAGCGCAGCCTTGGTTCCTGCCTTCATTTCAATCCTCCATCTCTTGCCGCTTGGCCCCCGTTGAAGGCCGCGATTGTAAAGCGGTCTGCGCCCGCAGGAACCCGTCCGGATTGCTTCAGTTTCGCCGCGGGCGTGCCGAACTTAGAGTGATGGGCCGTTTAGAGCAGGCCGGGCAGTCGCGCCGCCGATCGCGCATTCGCGACGTTTTCACCGATCCGCCGATGACGGACCGGCTGACCTGGCGCGAGGGAATCTCGACGGAGACGCTGATCAGCGAGGACCGCGGGCTTATCGCTCGCGCCTTCGGGACCCTCTACGTCGCCGGGGCGGGCATCGGCTTCCTCATCCTCGCGCTCGGCGAGCCGCTCGAGCATGGCCGCGCCGTGGTGGCGGCGCTCTCCGGTGTCGCGCTGCTGTTCGGCCTCGTCTTCTTCGTGGGCTACAGCCGGTTGCCCCGGTGGTTCTTCAGCGCGATGCTCACGCTCGGCTCGCTGATGATCACGGGCGCTGCCCTGACCGCGACCGATGGTGCCGAGCCCGTCTACGGCTTCTTCTACATCTGGGTCGTGATCATGGCCTTCCTCTTCTTCCCGATCAGGGCCGCGGTCGGTCAGGCGCTGGTTGCTGCGATCGCGTACGGCGCCGTCCTGCTCACGAGCGACACGCCCTACGCGACCAGCATCCTGCTCAGCGCCACGGCGACGATCGGCACGACCGGGCTCCTGATCGGCTTCGTCCGCTCGCACACCGAGCGGATGGCCACCGGACTCGCGAGTGCGGCGCACACCGACCCGGTCACCGGGCTGATGAACCGGCGCGGCTTCGACGAGCGCTTCCGTCGCGAGGCCGAGCTCGCCCGGCGCACGCGCCGGCCGCTCTCGCTCGTGATCTGCGACCTCGACCGCTTCAAGACCGTCAACGACGAGCTCGGCCATGAGGAGGGGGATCTGGCGTTGCGAAGAACCGCAGTCGCGATCGTCGAGGCGACGCGCGGCGCGGACGTCGTCGCCCGGCTCGGAGGCGAGGAGTTCGCCGTCCTGCTGCCGGACACCGACGGCCGCGGCTCCTTCTCCGTCGCGGAGCGGATCCGCGACAGCGTGCGGGTCGAGTTCGACGGCTTCCCGGTGACGCTGACGACCAGCTGCGGCGTCGCCAGCCTCGCGGTCGGCGCCGACCATGACGTGCTCTACCGCAATGCCGATGCGGCGCTTTACTCCGCCAAGGAAGCCGGGCGCAACCGCACCGAGGCACACGAGCAGAGCACCGTTCCGCTGCGCCTGCTGCGCGGCCGCACCTGAGCGGCGCGCCGGCCCCGGCCCTCGCATAGGCTCGCCGGGCGATGCCGACGATCCCGCGCCTGCCCCTGATCCCCGATCCGCTCCGGCGAATTCGCATCCCCGACGACCTCGAGGCCGCGACCACTGTCGGCGAGGAGGAACCGCCCGAGGCCGGCGGGGTCGAGCAGGAGAACGTCGACGCGATCTGGGACGCGGTCACCGGCTGGTATCGCAGTGGCGTCCATCCTGCGATCCAGATATGCGTGCGCCGCCGGGGCGCCGTGATCGTCGATCGGGCGATCGGGCACGCGCGGGGCAACGGACCGCGCGACGACTCCGATGCCGAGAAGGTCGCGGCGACTCCGGAGACGCCGTTCTGCGTGTACTCGACCTCGAAGGGGATCACCGCCTTCCTCGTCCACAAGCTCTGCGAACGCGGGCAGATCGCGCTGGAGGACCCGGTCGCGAAGCACGTCCCCGGCTACGAGCAGAACGGGAAGGGCGAAATCACGATCGGCCAGGTCCTCGCCCACCGCAGCGGCGTGCCGAACCTGCCGCGCGAGGCGCTCAGCCTCGACTACGTCGGCGACCGCGACTACCTGCGCAACGTCCTCTGCGAGGCGAAGCCGTTCGCGAAGCCCGGGCGGATGCTCGCCTACCACGCGATCTCGGGCGGGTTCATCCTGGGAGAGGTCGTCTACTCGGTCACGGGCAAGGACATCCGCACGGTCCTGAGCGAGGAGTTCCTCGACCCGCTCGGTTTCCGCTGGACCAATTACGGCGTCGCCGAGGCCGATCTGGAGAAGGTCGCGGTCGACTACATCACCGGACGCGGCGTCGATACCCCCGCTCTCGACCCTGCTCACGCGCGCGCTCGGAAGCCCGCTCGACCCGCTGGTCGAGGTCGCCAACGACCCCCGTTTCCGCACCGCGATCGTCCCCGCCGGCAACGTGATCACGACCGCCCGCGAGGCCTCGCTCTTCTTCGAGGTGATGCGCCGCGGCGGCGAGCTCGGCGGCGTCCGCGTGATCGAGCCGGAGACGATTCGCACCGCCCTGACCGAGCAGTCCCACCTCGAGATCGACCTCTCGCTCGGCTTTCCGACCCGCTTCAGCTACGGGCTCATGCTCGGCGCGCGCATGCTCAGCCTCTACGGCCGCGACACCCAGCACGCCTTCGGCCACCTCGGCTTCACCAACATGCTCTCCTGGGCAGACCCCGAGCGTGGGATCTCGGCCTCGGTCCTCAACAACGGCAAGCCCGTGCTCTACCCGGAGATCCACAGGTTCCTCGGCACGATGCAGCGGATCACCTCCGAGATGCCGAAGGTGCCTGGACTCGGAGCGCTTCTTCTAGGGGGCGAGTTCGGAACGACTGAACGCTCAGTGCCCCTATGGGGTCATCTCGCGTTCACCGACCAACCCGATCGCGGAAGGCATTGTCGCTTGTCCCGGGGCCGACTTTTCGAGGTCCACCCGCAGGTCTACGCGATCGGCGCTCCCGACTTGGGCAATGAGGGCGAGTGGATCGCGGCGGTGTTCGCTTGCGGTGAAGGCGCGCTGCTCAGTCACCGCAGCGCGGGGGCGCTTTGGGGCCTCGTGCCGTGGCGCGGGGGGTTGATCGACGTCTCCGTGCCGGCCAGGCGCAACCCCCGGCCGCGCGGAGTACGCGTGCATCGTCGGACCGCCGAGACCTTCGAGGTTTCCTCTCTCATCGACCGGATTGCGGTGACCTCGGTCATCCAGACCTTTATCGACCTGGCGACCGAGCTCGGTGACGACGAGATTCACGGGGCGGTAAGAGAGGGAGATCGACTGGAGCGCGTTGACCCAGAAGGCCTGCGGCGCGCGCTCGAAGGCCACACGGGTCAGCCCGGAGCCGGCCGGCTTCGCACGCTGCTCGACCGCGAGACCTTCACCCTCACTGATTCAGAACTCGAGCGCCGCTTCATCCCGATTGCGAGGCGAGTTGGCCTGCCTCATCCACTCACTCAGGTGCACGTGAACGGATTCCGGGTCGACTTCTACTGGCCGCACCTTGGGCTCGTGGTCGAGACCGATGGCCTGCGCTACCACCGCACCCCCACACAGCAAACCCGCGACCGCGTGCGAGACCAGACCCACACCGCGGCCGGAATGACGCCGCTCCGCTTCACCCGCGCACAAGTCCGCTGGCGGCCATCGGTCGTCGAGGCGGTTCTGAGGCGCACCGTCCGGCAACTTGAACTTCGGCTGAACGTTCAGTGACCCCATAGGGTCACTCAGCGTTCACTCGCCCGCTTCGCGGTCCTTCAGCACGCGGCGGAGGATCTTGCCGCTCGGCGACTTCGGGATCTCGTCGATCGTCTCGACCAGGCGGATCCGCTTCTGCGGCGAGACCTGCCCGCCGACCCAGTCCATGAGCGCGTCGGCGTCGAAGTCCTCCCCCGCGGCGACGACATATGCCTTCGGCAGCTCGCCGCACTCCTCATCCGGGACGCCGATCACGGCGATGTCGGCGACATCGGGGTGGGTGACGATCAGCGCCTCGAGCTCGGCCGGCGCCACCTGGTAGCCCTTGTACTTGATCAGCTCCTTGAGCCGGTCCACGATCTCGAAGAACCCGTCCTCGTCGACGGTCGCGATGTCACCCGTGTGCAGCCAGCGGTCGGCATCGATCGTGTTCGCGGTCGCCTCCTCGTTGTTGAGGTAGCCGGCCATGACCTGCGGCCCGCGGATCCAGAGCTCCCCGCGCTCACCCGCCGCCGCGTCCTCGCCGGTCTCGGGGTCGACGAGCCGGCATTCGGTCCCCGGCAGGGGCGGGCCGATCGAGCCGGGCCTGTTCTCTCCGTCGGGCCGGATCACATGGGTGACCGGGCTCGTCTCCGTGAGGCCGTACCCCTGGATCACCGGGCAGCCGAGGCGCTTCTCGACGGCCACCGCGAGCTCGGCGCCCAGCGAGGCCGCACCGGACATCAGCACGTCGATCGAGGAGAGGTCGTGCTCGTCGATCGCGGGATGCTTGGCGAGCGCGAGCGCGATCGGCGGGACGACGTAGGCCCGCGTCACCCCGTGCTGCTCGATCAGGCCGAGAAACTGATCGAGGTCGAAGCGCGGCATGGTCACGATCGTCGCGCCGTTGCGAAGGCCCTGATTCATGATCACCGTCATGCCGTAGATGTGGAAGAACGGGAGCACCCCGATCAGCGTGTCGTCCTCGCCGATCGGAAAGCTCGCCTGGAACTGCTCGAGGTTGGCGACCAGGTTGTCGTGGCGGAGCATGACGCCCTTCGGCAGCCCCGTGGTCCCGCTCGAGTACGGAAGCACGGCCAGGTCCTCGGCCGGATCGATCTCGACCTCTGGCGCGGCGTCGGGGTCTCCGAGCAGATCCGAAACCGGCCGCGCACCCTCGCCCTCCCCGATCACGTAGACCTCGTCGACGCCCGCCTTCTCGGCCGCCTCGAGCGCCGCCTCGAGGAAGGGCCCGACGGTGAGCAGCATCCGCGCGCCGGAGTCGGTGAGCTGATGGGCCACCTCGTTCGCGGTGTAGAGCGGATTCATCGTCGTCGCCTTGCCCCCCGCCGCGGCCGCGCCGTGGAAGGCGACGGCGTACTCGGGCAGGTTGGGGCTATAGATGGCGAGCACGTCGCCCTTGCCGAAGCCACGGGCGGCGAGGCCGGCGGCGAAGCTACGAATCGACCGCCCGAGCTCCGCGTAGGTGATCGTGCGCCCACTCGGCCCGTCGATCAGCGCCGGCTTGTCGCCGCGCTCGCCGGCGTGCTCGAGCACATAGGAGGTGACGTCGAGCGCCGGAAACTCGAGGTCGGGCTCGGGGGCGCGGTGAATCACGGCCGTGACCCTATCGGCCGGTAGCTTTCGCGCGCCATGACTGTCGGGATCTGGATCGCGCTCGGGCTTGCGGCTGCGCTGCTGTTGTTCGTCGGCCTGACCTACAACCGCATGGTCGCCCGTCGCAACACCGTCGACTCGAGCTGGTCGCAGATCGACGTGCAGCTGCGAAAGCGCCACGACCTGATCCCGCCGCTGGTCGAGGCGGTGAAGGGCTACGCGGCTCACGAGCGCGGCACGTTCGAGCGCGTCAGCGAGGCGCGCTCGGGGGCGGTCGCAGCCGAAGGGCTCGCCCCCCGCCTCGCCGCCGAGGGCGAGCTCGGGCGCGCGACCGGCAGCCTCCTCGCCGTCGCCGAGGACTATCCGGACCTCGAGGCGAGCACGAACTTCTCCCGCCTCGCCGACGATCTGCGCGCGGTCGAGGACCAGATCGTGATCACCCGGCGCGTCTACAACGACACCGTCGAGCGATACAACACGCTCGTGCAGGTCTTCCCACCGGTGCTGGTCGCGAAGCTCTTCGGCTTCGGCGCGCGGGGGTTCTTCGATGCACCGATCGAGGCCGAGGCGACGCCGCGGGTCGACCTCGGCGCGGGGCGAGGCTGATGCTCGCGCGCCGGGCGCTCGCGCCCCTCGCCGTCGGCCTCGTCGCCCTGGCGGGCGCCGCGCCTGCGCTCGCCCGCAGCGCCGACGTGATCGACGCCGACGTCGCGATGCGCCTGGCGAAGAACGGCGACCTGCTGGTCACCGAAACGCTCACCTTCGACTACGACGGCCACTTCCAGGGCTCCTACCGCGACATCCGGCTCAACCACGGTGAGGCGATCAGGGACGTACGGGTGAGTGAGAACGGCCGGCCGTACGAACCGGGCGCGTGCACGGTGCTCGGCTGCTTCGACTTCCCGGGGCGCTTCGGTACCGAGGTGTATCTCGGGGCCCAGCGGATCGTCTGGCATTACCGGGCGACCGACGAGGAGCGTACGTATGAGATCTCCTACCGCGTCCACGACGGGGCGGTCGCCTACGACGACGTGATCGACATCGCCTGGACGGTCTGGGGCGATCAGTGGGAGTTCGATCTCGACCACCTGACAGCGAGCTTCACGGACGCCACCCTCGATCCCGCCAACGACGCCTACCGGGTCTGGGGTCATCCGCGCACGGTCGAGGGCGAGACGGTGCGCGGTGAGGGTCAGGCGACGCTCGAAGCCTCCGACGTCGACTCCGGCACCGCGGTCGAGTTCCGGGTCACGCTGCCGCGGACGCCGGAGCGCGACGTCACCGGCATGCGGATCGAGGCGGGCGACGGCCTCCCCGAGATCGTCGCCTTCGAGCAGGGCCTCGACGAGGACCACAACGCCCCCTATCAGCGCTTCAAGCGCTGGGTCGCGCACAACTCGATCCTCGCCGCATTCGGGCTCGCCGGGCTCGCGGCGCTCTTCCTCGCCCTGCTCAGCCTGCTCGCGCGCGAACACCGGCGGGGCGACGTCCCGGAATACCTCCCCGAGCCGCCCGACGATGCCGGGCCCGCGCTCGCCTACGGACTCGCCCGCGAGGGCGGCGACTCCACCGACACCGTGCTCGCGACTCTGCTCGACCTGGTCGAGCGCGGCTACTACTCGACGAAGGAGAAGCAGACCGACAAGGAGAAGCTCGACATCGCCATCAAGATCGCCGACGACCGGCCGCCGACCGCGAATCTCGAGCGCTATGAGACCGAGACGCTGGAGTTCTTCGACGCGCTCGTCGGCAAGAAGCAGATGGCGCTGAGCGAGATGGCGGACTCGCTCCCGGAGCACTCCGCGCTCTGGCGCGGGCGCTGGGAGCGGATGACGGAGAAGCTCGACGCCGCGGAGGAGCAGCACCTGAGCTGGGACCGCGATTTGCGCTGGTTCCGGCTGCCGATCCTGCTCGGGCTGGTGGCGGGCTACTGGTACCTGATCGCGGTCCACCTCGACGTCGAGGACTCGTTCCCCTGGATCGCGACGACGATCGGGGTCGTGGCCTTCATCGGAGTCGCGATGTATCCGGGGCGCCGGTTGAAGCGGATCGGGATCAAGCACTCCGAGCGCGCCGCCCGCTGGGCCGCATTCGCCCGCTGGACCGAGGATTTCCCAAAGCTCGAGGACGACCCGCCGGCGACGCTCGAGCTGTGGAAGCGGATCCTCGTCTACGGCGTCGCGTTCGGGACAGCCGAGCGGATGATCGCGTCGGGCCGGATTCCGGAGCCGGTATTGGCCGCATCGGGAGCCGCGGGCGGTTGGAGCTCGGCCGTCTTCCACGGCAACTTCTCGAGCTCATCGTTCGACGGCTCCAGCTTCAGCTCCGGCTTCTCCTCCCAGGTGGCGCCACCCGTCTCCTCTTCGAGCGGTGGCGGCGGCAGCTTCTCGGGGGGCTTCTCGGGCGGCGGCGGCTTCTCAGGCGGCGGCGGGGGCGGCTCCTGGTAGGAGCCCCCGCCGGGTCAGGAACTCGATCTGGCTGGTGGCGATCTCCTCAGCCGCGGGCTCGGTGAAGGCCTCGAAGTGATCGACGTCGAAGCGGTGGAGCTCCGCGTCGGGGGCACGCTTGCCGAAGAGCTCGATCGAGGGTCCGTGGACGCTGATGTCCCGGGTCCCGAGCCCGACCCAGATCGGGCAGCGAACCCGCGGCGCGAACGCCAGCGGGCGATGGAAGGGCACCGTCGCGAAGACGCCCGGGGAGATCTCGTTTCGCCACGGTGAGCCATCCGTGGCGGTGCGCGCGAAGCCCTCCCCCTCGCCGGCGAAGCTCATCGCCGCCCGGCTCCCCTCCGGGCCGGTGACCGGGATCCTCGCCTCGATCCCGGCGAGGTCCGCAAGCGCGCGCGGCAGGATCCAGGCGCTCACAGCCAGGCGGGTGTCGGTGAACCGCCGGAACCCGTTCAGGAACGGACAGGTCGCAAGCACGGCCGCGACTCCCTCCTCGCGCGCGGCGAGGGTGACCACGTGGCCGCCCGAGAACGAGTAGCCCCAGAGAACGATCCGCCCCCTGTCGATCCCGGGCATCGTGCGGGCGAAGGTGAGTGCGTTCCGCCAATCGGTCAGCTGCGCGCCCTTGCGGAATCGCTGGCGCGGCTCCCCGGCCGAGTCCCCGAGGTAGCGGTGATCGAAGCAGAGCACCGCAGCGCCGGCCGCGGCGAGCCGCTCGGCGAACGGCTCGAGCCCGTCGTGGCGGGTGAGGCTGAAGCCGTGGGCCATGACTACGCAGGGCACATCGCCACTCTCCTCGGCAGGCCGGTAAAGCCACGCCGCGCAGCTCTCACCGGCGGAGCGAAAGCTCACGTCTTCGCGCGTGATCGCGCTCATCAGCTTTTGTCGCGGGCGGCGCGGATGGTCTCCGCAAGCGTGTCGACGCTGTCGTTGACGGGCGCCCAGCCGAGCTCTCGCGCGGCCTTGGTCGCGTCCATGACGACGGGGATCGACGCCGCCCTGAGCCATTGCGCCTGGGCGGGCAAGAACGGAACGCGCTTGAGCGCGGCGGCGGTCGCCTTCACCGCCAAGCCCGGCACGGGGACCCGCTGCCAGCCCATGCCGGCCGAGATGTCCGCCGTCGTGATCGTCCCGGGTGCGCCCAGGTTGTAGAGCCCCGGAGGGCCCTCGCCGAGCACCGCCGCCGCGATCGCTCGCGCGACGTCGTCGTGGTGGACGAGCTGCATCGGGACGCCCGGGTCCGGGAGCAACGGGCGAACACCCGGAAGCGCTGCCGTGATGCGGTTGACGATCGAGAGCGGGCCCTCGGCGCCGAGCTGGTCGATCACGGTGACCGCGTCGGGTCCGGCGACGATGCAGGGGCGGAACACGTAGGCGTCGGTTTCCGAGCCCTCGACCGCCTCCCACAGCACCCCTTCGAGCTCCGCCTTCTGCGCCGAGTAGTAGAAGTCCTCGCTACCGCGCGGCTCGCTCTCCTCGGTCAGCGGCTGCGGATTGTCCTCGTGGAATCCGTAGGCGGCGACGGACGACGTGTAGACGAGGCGGCCGGCGCCGCCTGCTGCCGTGGCCTCGAAGACATTGCGTGAGCCTTCCAGGTTGACCCGCTGGGTCTCGTCGTGATCGCCGAAGATGATGAAGGCGAGGTGGACGACGACGTCGACGCCCTCGACCAACCGCTCGACGGCGTTGCGGTCGAGCACGTCTCCCTGCACGTACTCGGTCCGCTCCCAACCGTGGGTGGCCGGGTCGAACGGGCGCCGGGCCATGCCGACGATCCTGCCGACCTCCTCGCGGCGTTCGAGCTCACGAATCGCCGAGCGGCCGATGTCGCCGGTAGGGCCGGTCACGGCAACGGTAAGGGGCACCCGCCGACCTTATCGGCCGCGCTGCCGCTACGGTGTCCGCATGCCAGACATCACATCCGAACAGGTGATCCAAGCCGCCCGCGAGCTGACCGAGAGTGGCAAGGAGGAGTTCTCCCGCCCCGAGCTCGCCGCTCACCTCGGCGTCGACAAGAAGGAAATGCGGCGCGCATTCAAGGGCGTGCGTCAATCGGGCAAGCTCGAGAAGACCCGGGACGACGAGGAGAACACCGGCTACTTCCGCCTCGCGGGCGAGTAGCTCCGGCTAGAACACGACGATCGTCGTCCCCATGGCGGCGAAGTCGTAGAGCATTCTCGCCTCGGGGGCCGGGACGCGCACGCAGCCGTGCGACGCCGGAAATGGCGGCACGTCCGGGTACTCGTGGAAGGCGATGCCGCCGGTGAAGTAGGAGGCCCACGGGAGCCAGACCTGGAACGGCACCGACCAGGAGCGCTCCTCCTTGCGGAAGACCTCGAAGGTCCCTGCCGGGGTCGAGGTTCCCGGCGCACCGGTCGAGACGTGGACGGCCCGCTTGACCTTGCCGTTGGCGATCAGCAGCGCGACGCCCTTCTCGCGATAGACCTCGATTCGCTTCGGCGGGCCGCCCGCGCGCGGGCGCGGCCGGCGCGCAGTGGCGAGCGCGCCCTTCGTCTGCGGCCCGACCACACCGTCTCGGGCGAGCCCCTCCCACGCCTGAAACGCCATCACCGCCTGCTCGGTTTGATAGCCGGCGACGCCGTCTGCCGACCCCTTCGGCAGGTAGTGGAGCCGGATCAGGCGCTCCTGGACAGTCCGGGTGGCGGCGCTCGCCTTGCCCCTCGGGCGCTGCTCGCGCACCGGCCCTTTCGCCGGCTTCGCGTAGGCGGCGCGGGCGATCTGCGGCTCGACCGTCTCCCCGCCGGCGAGGACCTTGACGGTCCTCACGCCGTCAAACTGGGTCAGCGTGTAGGTGAGCTGGCCGAGCCGGCCGTTGAGGTCCTGCCGGTCGGCATCGCTCGAGGCCGCGCCGATGCCGTCGGTGAAGTCGGCGGAGAGCTCGACCGTGGCCGCGTCGCCGTCGAGGCTGACGTCCTCGACCTCGACGTCGCGCGGGAATAGTCGTCTGCGCGGGCCCGTCGCCTGATGGCCCCTCGACGAGCTCCTCGGTCACCCGCTCGAGCGAGCGCTCCGACCCGTCGGCCGGCAGGTCGCTCTTGATCTTGCGGAACTGTTCGCCCCGTGTGAAGTAGAGCTCGACTGCCTCGTCGGCGGGTGGCTCCTCCTGCGCAGCCTCCGTCGGAGGTGCGGAGTCCGTCCGCTGGGTGGTGGTCGACGCCGCCGTGGTGGTGGCGCTGTCGTCCTCGTCCCCGCCGCCGCAGCCGGCGCCGAGCAACGCCGCCGCACACATGGACGACACGCACAGCTTCCCCGCCAGACGGCCCATGGCGGAAACGATAGACGGGTGCGTGCGCCTACCGGGCCTCGACCGGGGTGCCCTGAGGAGCGCCTTGCGGGGCGCCCTGCGCGAGCCGCTGCTGTTGACGCTCGGGCGTGATCAGCACGACGTTCCACGCGAGGCGGAGCTTCCGCATCGCGAGGATCACGATGCCGGACGGGTCGAGCTCGTACCAGCGCAGGCCGTGGAAGGCCGAGCGCGGGAACGCGTGGTGGTTGTGGTGCCACGCCTCGCCGAGGGAGGCGAGCGAGAGCCACCAGACGTTGGTCGACCGGTCCTCGGTCGCAAAGCGACGGGCGCCGTGGAAGTGGCAGATCGAGTTGATCGACCAGGTGATGTGGTGGACGAAGAAGACGCGGACGAGGCCGCCCCAGAGCGCCGCGGTGAGCGCGCCCGCGAGGCTCCCGGTGAGGAGGAAGCCGAGCGCGCCGGGGATCGCGAGCGTCGCGAGGACAAGCCACGGAAAGCTGCGGTTGATCCGCCGCATCACCGGGTCCTCGGTCAGATCGGGCGCGTACTTTCGCCCCGAGGCCTGACCCTGGGTCTCGAACAGCCAGCCGACGTGGGCGTGCCAGAGGCCGCGCAGCCCGTGGCCGTGGCCGACATGCGGGGAATGCGGGTCGCCTTCCTGATCCGGGTGTGCGTGGTGCTTACGGTGGTCGGCGACCCAGTCGATCACCGGCCCCTGGACCGCGAGCGAGCCGGCGATCGCAAACGCGTAGGAGAGCGGCTTGTACGTCTGGAAGGCCCGGTGCGTGAGCAGCCGGTGGTACCCGATCGTGATCCCGAAAGCCGAGATCGCGTACATGAGGAGCATGATCGCGAGGTCGGTCCAGCCGACGGCCTGATTCCAGAGCAGGGCCAGTGCGGCGACGAAGGCCACGAAGGGAATGAAGACCGCGGCGATGTTGGCATTGCGTTCCAGGCGACTCATCGCTTTAGAGGCTAGGGCGCAATTTCGCACGAATCTGCGCGTCAGACAAAGACATTGACCTATGATTTTGGAATCTCCTCACAAATTCTTTCTCCGCAGGAGCCCTGGCGCGAGATCCCGGCTCGGATCGGCGCGAAGCTCGTCCCCCACCTGCCGGCGCTGAGCGACGAGGTGATCGCGGCGATCCGGGACGGGGTCCCCGCCTATCGGCGCCCGTTGACCGGGCGCTTCGGGGCCGGGATCAAGCTCGGCGTCGAGGAGGCCCTCGGGCAGTTCGCGGAGCTGATCGGCAACCCGGACCTCGACCGGACCGCGCTCGAGAACGTGTATCGCGGCCTCGGCCGCGGCGAGTACCGGGGTCGGCGCTCGCTCGACGCGCTGCTCGCCGCCTACCGCATCGGGGCGCGCGTCTCCTGGCGACGGGTCGCGGGCGTAGCGATCGAGGCGAACGTGGACCGGCAAACGCTCGCGCTCCTGGCCGAGTCCGTCTTCGCCTACATCGACGGCATCTCCGCGCTCTCGGCCGAGGGGTATGCGGAGGAGCAGTCGGCGGCCGCCGGGGAGACGCAACGCCGCCGGCGCCGGCTCGCGCGGCTACTGCTCGACCCCGAGCAGGACCCCGACGAGGTCGCGCTCGCGGCGGCCGACGCGGGCTGGGAGATCCCGGGCACGGTCGGCGTTCTCGCCTGGTCTGCGGGCGGCGCGCGCCTGCGAGGGCGCCTGCCCGCCGACGCCCTCGTGCTCGCGGACGAGGGTGGGGAGAGCGGTGTCGCCCTGCTCGGCGACGCCGGGGCACCCGGCCTCGAGCGCCAGCTGCGGGCGGCCCTCACGGGGACGGCGGTCCTCGGCCCCGACGTCCCCCTCACCCGCGCGGCGCAGAGCGCCGAGCGGGCCCGCGCGACGCTGGCGCTGATCGACGCAGGCGAGCTCGAGGCGAGCGGGCTCGTGCTCGCCGGCGAGCATCTCGCGAGCCTCCTCGTCCATGCCGAGCCCGGGCTCCTGCGTGAGCTCGCGGCGACGCTCCTCGCCCCGCTCGACTCCGAGACTCCCGCCTCCCGCGCCCGCCTGCTCTCGACGCTACGCGCGTGGCTCGCTCATCAGGGCGAGGTCAGCCGGGTCGCGCGGGAGCTCCACGTTCATCCGCAGACCGTGCGCTACCGCCTTGCCCGCCTGCGCGAGCGGCTCGGCCCTGTCCTCGAGGACCCGGCCCGCCGCTTCGAGCTCAACCTCGCGCTACGTGCTCCGGATCCGGCACCGAAGCGCCCACCGCGTGGTAGCCGCCGTCGACGTGGATGATCTCGCCGCTGATCGCGCGCGAGAGGTCCGAGAGCAGGAAGAGCGCCGCATCGGCGACCGCGGCCGGATCGCTCGCGTCCCACCCGAGCGGCGCGCCGGCCGACCAGCCCTGCGCCAGCCGGTCGAAGCCGGGGATGCCAGACGCCGCAGGCGTGGCCACGGGCCCGGCCGAGACCAGGTTGACCCGGATGCCGGCCGGCCCGAGATCGCGCGCCAGGTAGCGCGAGACGGATTCGAGCGCCGCCTTCGCCACGCCCATCCAGTCGTAGGCGGGCCAGGCGACGGAAGCGTCGAAGTCGAGCCCGACGATGCTGCCGTGGGTCGGCGAGGACCCGTTTTGCGTGCCCATCAGCGGCGCGAGTGCCTGCGCCAGCGCCTTGAGTGAGTAGGCGCTGGTCTCGAACGCGATCCGGGCGCTCTCGCGCGGCGCCTCGAGGAACCGGCCGCCGAGCGCGTCGGGCGGGGCGTACGCGATGGCGTGGACAGCTCCGTCGACCCTCCCCCACCTCTGGCGAAGCTCGGCGGTGAGCTGCTCGAGATCGGCGTCGCTGTTGACGTCGAGCTCGAGCACGTCGACGGGCTCGGGGAGCCGTTTCGCGGCGCGCTCCGTCATCCGCCGCACCCGGCCGAAGCTGGTCAGGACGATCTCCGCCCCTGCTTCCTGCGCGCGCTCGGCGATCGAGTACGCGATCGAGTGGCGGTTCACGACCCCGGTGATCACCAGCCGCCGGCCTTCGAGGATCATCCGCCCCCCTCCCCGAGCTCGATCAAACCGTCAGCGGCGAGCAGGCTGGCGAAGGCCCCGCCGGCGCGGCGGTGGCCGAGCGTTGAGGGGTGCAGGCCGTCGTTGCAGTAGTTCTCCGGGTCGGCGAGCGCGGGGTGCCCGGCGACCTCGAGGCAGGGGATCGAGCGCCGCGCCGCGATCCGGCGGGTCGTCCGGTTGAGCGCGGCGATCCCCTCCTCGACCCGCGAGCGCGTGCGCGGGCGCAGCGAGAGGAACTCGAGCCGTTCCGGCGTCGTCGCGGTCGCGATCCGCAGGCGCGGGTTCGCCGAGCGCAGTCGCTCGAGGATCGCTTCCAGCGTCTCGCCGTAGCGCTCCACGTCGGGGCGGGTCGTTCGCAGCACGTCGTTGCCGCCGCAGACGACCGTGACCAGGTCGGGCTCGAGCTCGAGGGCCTCCGGGACCTGCTCGGCGAGGACGTCGGCGCTCGTGGCACCGTCGGTGGCCAGGTTGCGGAGCTCGAGCGAGGGATTGATCTCGCGCAGCGCGGTGGCGAGATGCTCGGGCCAGGCGGCGCCGCCGCTCCCGGTGCCGGCGGTGAAGCTGTCGCCGATGGCGACGTAGAGCGAGAGCTCGCGCCCGCGCGCCTCGAACTCCCGCTGGCTCGCGAGCGCACGTGCGATCCGCGCCATCGGATCGACCGTGATCACCTGCCCTCCAGAGCCCCGAGCGCCCAGCCGATGCGCGCCCGCGTCTCGGCCGGCTCGATGACCTCGTCGACGAAGCCGGCCGCGGCTGCTGCATCCGCGTTCAGGTGGTCCTCGGCGTAGGCCGTCGCGAGGTCGTCGCGGGCGGACTCCGGGTCGCTCGCCGCCTCGAGGTCGCGCCGGTGGACGATCCCGACGGCCTGGCGGGCAGCCATGATCCCGATCTCGGCGCTGGGCCAGGCGAAGACGAGGTCGGCGCCGAGGTCCCGCGAGTTCATCGTGATCACGGCACCGCCGTAGGCCTTGCGCAGGACCACGGTCAGCTTCGGCACCTTGGCGCCGGCGAAGGCCCGCAGCAGCGAGGCGCCGTGGCGGATCACGCCGGCCCGCTCCTGGCCCGACCCGGGCATGAAGCCCGGCGTGTCGACGAGGACGACGAGGGGCATGCCGAAGCGGTCGCACGAGTCGACGAACAGCGCGGCCTTCTCCGCCGCCGCCGCGTCGATCACGCCCCCGAGCCAGCGCGGCTGGTTGGCGACGATTCCGACGGCGCGCCCGTCGATGCGGCCGAAGGCGGTGACCATGTTGCGCGCCCAGCCGGCACCGAGCTCGAGCACCTGGCCGCCGTCGCAGAGCGCTCCCGCGACACCACGGACGTCGTAGATCCGCCGCGGCTCGTCCGGCACGTGGGCGGAGGGATCGGGGCTCAGCGCCTCAGGCACGGTGACGATCGGGCCCGAACGGTCGAAGCGAGCCGGGAGGTACCCGAGCAGCTCGCGCGCGATCTCGACCGCCCCCTCGGCCGAGGGGGCGACGAGCTGGCAGACACCGTTCTTCGAGTGCACGCCGGGCCCGCCGAGATCGAGCATCGAGACGTCCTCGCCGAGCGCGTCGCGGACGACCTTCGGCCCGGTGAGGAACATGCGCGCCGACTCGGTCATGACGACGAAGTCCGTGAGCGCCGGCGAGTAGGCGCCACCACCGGCGGAGACGCCGGTGACGATCGAAACCTGCGGGACCTTGGTCGAGAGCTCGACGCTGGCGCGGAAGATGCGGCCGTAGCCGGCGAGCGCCGCGTGACCCTCCTGGAGGCGGGCGCCGCCGGACTCGACGAAGCCCACCACGGGCACCCCGGACTGGCCGGCGAGGCCCATCACGCGGACGATGGAGTCGGCGTGCGCCGCGCCGAGCGAGCCGCCCATGAACCGGCGATCCTGGGCGTAGCAGAAGAGCGGCCGCCCACCGACCCGCCCGGCCCCGGCGACGACGCCGTCGCCGCCGCTGCCGCGCTCACCGAGCGCGGTCGAGCGGACGCCCGAGCGGACCGGCGAGAAGCTGCCCGGATCGCAGAGCAGCTCGAGCTTCTCCCGCGGACCGAGATCGGCATCGGTCGCGACGTGGGGCTCGGTCCTGGGCGGAGGTGTCGTGATCGTCGTCATCGGATGGCTGACTCCCGATCCGCGTCTGCCCGGGGGCGCGCCTGGCCGAGCAGATCAAGGACGCAGGGTGTGACGCGTGGCATCGCCACGCGAGCACCCGAGGACGCGGATATGGGAAGTGCCAGGTGCGTCCTCCGGGCGGGCGGGGGCTGGAAGTCAGTCATCATCAGCCGGAGATGCAGAGGACCGCGTTGTGGCCGCCGAAGCCGAAGGAGTTCGAGAGCGCGACGAGCGGCTCCGGACCGGCCCCGTTTCGCTTGCGCTCGAGCTCGCGCGGCCGGTCGGGGACGTAGTCGAGGTCGAGCTCGGGATCGCGCTCCTCCCAGCCCACCGTCGGCGGGGCGATGCCGCGCCGCAGTGCCTCGACGGTCGCGATCGCCTCGACCGCGCCGGCGGCGCCGAGCAGATGCCCGATCACCGATTTCGTCGAGGAGACCGGGATGTCGGCCGCGGCCTCGCCCAGCGCGGCCTTGATCGCAGCGGTCTCGCTCGCGTCGTTGAGGGGGGTCGAGGTCCCGTGCGCGTTCACGTAATCGACGTCCACGGCACTGAGGCCGGCGTCGGCGAGCGCGCCACCGATTGCCCGGGCGGCGTCGCGGCCGCTCGGCTCGGGTGCGGTGAGATGGTGGGCATCCGAGGTCGCCGCGTAGCCGCGCAGCTCACCGAGGATCTCGGCGCCGCGCTTCTCCGCGGCCTCGGCTTCCTCGAGCACCAGGACGCCGGCGCCCTCGCCGATGACGAAGCCGTCGCGGCGGGCGTCGAAGGGACGAGAGATCCCGGTCTCGGAGGTAGCCCCCATGGCGGCGAAGCCGGCGATTGCGACATCGGTGAGCGCCGCCTCCGAGCCGCCGGTGATGACGGCGTCGGCGTCGCCCGTCTCGATCATTCGCTTCGCCTGGCCGATCGCGTGTGCACCCGCGGCACAAGCGGAGAGGACGCCGAACGTCTCACCCCGGAGGCCGTGGCGCAAGGCGACGACGCCGGCGGCGGCGTTCCCCATCAGGAGCGGTACGGAGAGCGGTGAGACCGCCTTCGGGCCCTTCGCGCGGAGAACGTCCTGCTGCTCGGTGAGCGTGCCGATGCCACCGATCCCGGTCCCGATGACGCAGCCGATCCGCTCGGCCGGGTGGCTCTCGCCGGCCTCGAGACCGGCCTGCTCGAGCCCCTCTGCGGCAGCGACGAGGGCGAGCTGGGTGAAGCGGTCGGCCCGCCGGGCCTCCTTCCGCGAGAGGTGGTCGGTCGGCTCGAAGTCCGAGCATCGGGCGACCCCGTCGTCGATCCCGACCTCGCCCGCGGCCCAGCGCTCGATCAGCGGCTGCGCGCCGACGCCGAGCGGGGTCACGGCGCCGACGCCTGTGATGACGACGCGACGAGTCATGCCGATGCGCGGGCGACCACGAGCTCGACCACGTCGCCGACCGTGTTCACGTCCTTGACCGCATCGCCGTCGAGCTCGACGCCGAACTCGTCCTCGACGATCTGGGCCAGCTCGACGAGGTCGAGAGAGTCGAGGTCGAGGTCCTCGAAGGTTGCCGCGCGGGTGACCTCGCCCTCGGCCCCGATCTCGGTCAGGCCCGCGAAGATGACCTTCTCCACAGCCGGTTCCGTCACTTCCTGAGTTGCCATTCGATCTGTCTCCTTTTCGGTTTGTCGTCGTTCGCGTTGAAATTCAGGCGCTGAGGCCGCCGTCGACGGTCAGCACGGTTCCGGTCACGTAGGAGGCCTGTTCGGAGGCGAGGAAGCCGATGCACGCGGCGACCTCCTCCGGCGTCCCCGTCCGCCGCGCCGGGATGCCGTCGGCGAGGCCGTTGCCGATCCCCTCCGTGAACTGGGTGTCGACCAGTCCCGGGGCGACGGCGTTGACGGTGATCCCGCGCCGGGCGACCTCGACCGCGACCGTCTTCGTCATCCCGATCAGCCCCGCTTTCGAGGCGGCGTAGTTGGACTGCCCGGCATTCGCGCGCGGGCCGACCACGGAGGCGACGTTGACGATCCGCCCGAAGCGCGCCCGCAGCATCGGGCGCAGCGCACGGCGCGTCGTGTGGAAGGCCGCCGAGAGGTTCGTGTCGATGACCGAGTGCCAGTCCTCGGCAGCGAGCTGTGGCGCGAGCCCGTCCGCACGGACCCCGGCGTTGTTGACGAGCACGAGGACGGTGCCGAACCGCTCCTCGGCGGCACCGAAGAGCGCTTCCACCTCGGCGGGGTCGGTGATGTCGGCGCGGTGGGCGTGCGCCCGGCCGCCTGCAGCCTCGACCTCGCCGACCAAGCCCTCGGCCGCGTCCGCGTCGCTGCGGTAGTTGACGAGCACGGGCCACCCGGCCCCGGCCAGCGCCCGGACGCTGGCGGCGCCGATCCCGCGCGCTGCGCCGGTGACGATCGCGCAGCCTTCAGTGCCCTCAGGCATCGCCCGACCCCCACTCGATCACGATCGCGCCCCAGGTGAGACCGGCGCCGAAGCCGGCGACGAGCACCGCCGCGCGATCGACGAGCACCCCGCGCTCCTCCGCATCGGCGAGCGCGAGCGGGATCGAGGCGGCGGAGGTGTTGCCGAAGCGGTCGATGCAGTTGATGACCCGATCCGGGTCGAGGCCGAGCCGCTCGCCGACGGCGGTGAGGATGCGAGCGTTCGCCTGGTGGAAGGCAAAGACGTCGATGTCGTCCGTCGTCCGCCCCGAGCGCGCGACCGCGGCGCTGGTCGCCTCGCTGAGGCGGTTGACGGCCTCGCGGAAGGTGTCGTGGCCGTTCATCCGGATCAGCCGCTCGTCGTGCTCGGCCGTGATCAACTCGGTCTCGAAGCCGTCGGAGCCGAGCACCGCCGGACCGATCCGCCCCTCGGCGGCGGCACCGACAACCGCGGCGCCGGCAGCGTCGCCGAAGAGCGCCGCGGTGCGCTTGTCGTCCTGATCGGTCATTCGCGAGAGCACGTCGGCGCCGACGACGAGGACGTGCTCCGCCCGCCCGGACTCGACTTGCGAGGCCGCAAGTGAGAGCCCGTAGACGAACCCGGCGCAGGCGGCGCCGAGATCGAACGCGCCCGCCCGCTCGGCGCCGGTGCGGGCGGCCAGCTCGGGGGCCGCGCCGGGGAGCAGCCGCTCATGGCTGACGGTGGCGACGAGCACGAGGTCGACGTCGGCCGGCGTGACGGCGGCGTCGTCGAGCGCCCTGCCGGCCGCGGTGGCCCCGAGGCCGACGACGGTCTCGCCCGCCGCCGCAATGCGGCGCTCGCCGATCCCCGTGCGCGAGCGGATCCACTCCTCGCTGACGCCGAGGTGCGCCGCGATCGGCTTGTTCGTAACCCGCATCTCGGGCACGGCGACGCCGATCCCGAGCACCGCCGAGCCACCTGGGCGCGGCGTCGCCGCCGCGTCGAAGCTCGGGCGAGGCGAGAGCTGCCCGGCGGCCGCGTCAAGCACGGACCGGCTCCTCGAGCGGGCCGATGTCGGCGCCGTCGAGCGTCCGCTTGACCATGCCTGCGAGCGTCCTGCCCGGGCCCGTCTCGCGAAAGCGGGTCGCGCCGCGCGCCTCGAGCTCGATCACCGTCTCGCGCCAACGCACCGGGCGGACGAGGGCGTCGGCAAGCTCGTCGCGGATCTGCGAGGGCAGTCGGTGCTCGGCGACGGTCGAGCAGGAGATCACCGGGCGGGCGGGCACTCCGATCGCGGCGACCTCGAGCCGGTCGCGAAACGGCTGGACCGCGCTCAGCATCGCGGGCGAGTGAAAGGCGGCTGCGACCGGGAGGGCCATCGCCCGCACGCCCTGTCCCTTCGCTTCCGCCCGGGCCCGGTCGAGCCCCTCGAGGGGTCCGGAGGCGACGAGCTGACCCGGGTTGTTGTCGTTCGCGATCACCAGGCCGCAGGCGGCCGCGAGCTCGCGGGCGGCCTCCCCGTCGCCGATCAGCGCGACCATCCCGCCGGGGGATTCGCGTCCCGCCGCTTCCATCAGGGCGCCGCGCTCGAGCGCCAGGCCGAGGCCCTCGCCTGGCTCGATCGCGCCGGCGGCAGCTAGCGCGGTCAGCTCACCGAGCGAGTGGCCGGCGAAGAGATCTCCCTCGGGCTCGCCGGCCCGGGTGAATTGCGCCAGCGAGGCGCAGTAGATCGCCGGCTGCGCGGCCGCCGTGCTCTCGCCCGCGTCGGCGAACGGGTCGCCGTCGTAGGAGGCGAGCGCCAGCTCGTAGAGCTCAGGGCAGTGCTCGGCGACGAGCTCGCGCATGCCGTCCGTGTGGCTCCCCTGACCAGGGAAGAGAATCGCTGTCTGCCCATCCGGGCTCGCTGTCGCGGCCATCGGGTGATAGTTGTCCACGGGACAGGCCCGGTTAAGGCCTACCGACGGGTAACCCCCCGCCCGGGGGGTGAAGGCGAACCGGTCGGGGGGTCGGGGCTGTCGAGATCGGCTCTCAGCCGATCAGGCCGAGGCGCTGGGCGTGCTGGACGGCCTCGGCGCGGTTGCGGACGCCGAGCTTGCGGTAGATCGAGCTCGTGTGCTCCTTGATCGTGTGCGGGGAGAGGTAGAGGCGGCTCGCGATCTCGGGATTGGTCGCCCCCGTTGCGATCTGCTCGAGCACCTCGCGCTCGCGAGCGGAGAGCATCGTCGGCACCGGCTGCGTCTCCTGCGGTCCGAAGACCTCCATCCCGAGCGCGACCATGCGGACGGCCTTGACCACGTCCGGCGCGCCCCAGTCCTTGGAGACGAAGCCGGAGGCCCCGGCGGCCGTCGCCACCGCCCGCGAGACGGTGCCGGCTCCGCTGATCAGGAGCACGCGAGTCTCCGGCGAGCGCTGGAGCAGCTCCTGAGTCAGCTCCGCCCCCGATTCCGCGCCGATGAAGAGGTCGACCAGCGCGACGTCGGGCTGCATCTGCCCGGCAAGCTCGAGCGCCTCCTCGGCGTCCGCCGCCGCGGCGCACCGCTCGACCCAGGGCTGGCGCTCGAGCAGCAGCCGAAATCCCCAGTGGACGACGTCGTGGTCGTCCACGACGAGCACCTTGAGCGCCAGCTCCTGGGTCTTCACCGTCATGCGGCGCCTCTGACCGGGCCGACCATCCGTACGTGCCACCTTCCCTCGGCGAGCGGCCCGAACTCGACCAGCGCGTCCTCCTGCAGGGCCTCCAGGGTGAGCAGCCGCAGCCCTAGTCCCGCGCCGGCTCCCGATCCGCTTCCGATCGTCCCGTCGTTGGTCACCTCGAGCTCGAACGCCTCCTCCGAGGCATCGATCCGGACCTCGATCCGGCTCGCCCGAGCGTGCTTCTCGCAGTTGCGAAGGGTCTCGAGGAACACCGACTGCGACAGCGACTCGAGCGCCTCGGGCACCTCGACGCCCTCGGCCCAGTCCACCGCGAGATGGGGTGTCCGCTCGGCGCGGCGACCGACGAGCTCGCGCAGGGTCGTCCGCGGCGGGCGCCGCTCGGCCTCCCCCGGGCGCACCAGCGCGGAGCGCAGCTCGCCGAGTGCCTTCTGCAGCTCGTCGTGACAGGTCTGACGCTCCTCGTCATCGAGCGCGCCATCGGCGCCGAGGGCGAGCGTCACGCCGAAGAGCCGCTGCATGACGCGGTCGTGAATGTCGCGCACGAGCCCGACCCGTTCGGAGAGCCGATGCGTTCGCTCCTCCTGGCGGGTGGCGCGTTCGACGCTCGCCGCCAGCGCCGCGAGGCGCCCGAAGGTGAGCATCGTCTCCCGCTCCGACGCGGTCGGCTCGAACCGGCCGCCCCCCTGGTCGGCGAAGATCACACCGAACCAGCGGCCGCCGGCAGCCACCGGGGTGCACGTCAGGGTCTTGATGCCGGCGAACTTGGCGTAGCGAGGCGGGAGCTGGCTCGCCAGCGTCTCCGAGGCGGCGACGACGGCATTCTGAGCCAGCGCGCGCTGCGCGATCGGGGTCTCGTCCAGGGTGCCCTCGACCTCACCGATCAGGTCCTTGTCGAGTCCGTGCGAACCGACCGAGCGCACGGCCTCCGTGCGCGGGTCGTACAAAAGCAGGCCGGCGCGCTCGAGCGAGGTGAGCCGGCAGAGGGCCTCGCAGACATGGTCGTAGAACTCTCCTGCCTCGGTCGCGGAGTCGAGCTCGGCGATCAGATCGGCGAGAACCTCGACCGCCTCGGGGTGGGCTGACGTCGATTGGTCCTCGATGTGACCTGCTACCCGGTGGGCGAGCGCGGGTTACGCGTCCTCGGGAACCCCGTGACGGGCGATCGCGCGGTCGTAGTTGATCCGCATGATCGCGATCACGTCACGGATGTCGCCGTCGTCGTCGATCGCCCGAGCTCCGAAACCGGGCTTGCCCGGAAAGACCGGGTGGTAGTCGATCCGGCCCTGATCGAAGAGCTCCGTCCAGACGTCCTTGGGAAGGCCGAAGTGGGCGACGCGATCTCCGTGGAGATGGCCGATCTCGCGCCGGCCCACCTTGAAGGAGAACTCGCCTCGGTCGCCGTGCCCGGCGCTCACGCCGAGCCAGGAGGTGACCTCCTCGGTGATCCGCTCGCCGGCTGTCTGCGTCGTCTGCGTTGTCGTCATCGTCGCTCCTTCCGAATGGGGTGAAGCACACACGCTATAAGCTCAAGTGAACTTGAAGTCAAGCGGAGTTCGCGCTAACGTCGACCGAGTGGAGGATCTGCTCACGATCAGCGAGGTCTCGCGACGAAGCGGCGTCGCGTCCTCGGCGCTGCGCTTCTACGAGGAGAAGGAGCTGATCTCCTCCGAGCGAGCCGGTTCGGGCCATCGCCGCTACCGCCGTGCGGTGCTGCGGCGGATCGCGTTCATCGTCTTCGCGCAGCGGGTCGGTCTCAGCCTCGACGAGATCGGCGGCGAGCTGGCGAAGCTCCCACCCGACCGCGCGCCGACCAAACGCGACTGGTCGCGGCTCTCGAGCGGTTGGACGTCGCGGATCGACGAGCGGATCGCGGAGCTCGAGCGTCTCCGTGCCGGCCTCACCGAGTGCATCGGGTGCGGCTGCCTCTCGCTCGACCGCTGCAAGCTCGCGAATCCCGGTGACCGCGCCGCCGCCGGCGGGCCGGGACCCCGCTACTGGATCGGCGACCGGCCGCCGGCGCGTGCCTGACGCGTTTCAGCCTCTCCCGCCGAGCGGAAAGACGCCCGCTGATCGTGGTCCCGCCGCCCGGCGGGCTGACGATATCGAGCTCGCCGCCCAGTGCCTCGACGCGGTCACAGAGGCCCCTGAGACCGGTCCCCGAGCGCGCGTCCGCCCCGCCGACGCCGTCGTCGGCGACCTCGACGCAGATCCGCCCGGACTCGCGGAGGACGCGCACCCGTGCCGAGCTCGCCCGCGCGTGCTTTGCCGTGTTCGTGAGCGCTTCGGCGATCACGTAGTACACGGCCGCCTCGAGCCGCTCCGGCAGCCGCTCGTCCGGGACGGTCTCGATCGCGACCGGCAGCGGCGCTCGGTTCGCGAGGCCGGCGAGTGCAGGGGCGAGACCACGGTCGGCGAGGATCGCCGGGTGGAGTCCGCGAGCGAGCTCGCGAAGCTCCTCGAGCGCTAGCTCGAGCTCGTCGGCGGCGGTCGCGAGCATCTCCCCCGCCCCCGCGGGATCGCTGTCGAGCCGAGAGCGCGCGAGGTTGAGGTCCAGGGCGAGGCTGACGAGCCGCTGTTGCGCCCCGTCATGAAGGTTGCGCTCGAGCCGGCGGCGCTCGTGGTCGCCGGCGGCGACGATCCGCTCGCGGGAGGCGGCGAGCTGCTCACGCGCGTCGGCGTTGGCGATCGCGTCCGCGACGAGTTCGGCAAAGCGGACGATCCGGTCTTCGGTGTCCGGCGGGAAGGCGCCCACGGCGCTCGTCGTCGCGACGATCGCGCCCCAGAGCTTGCCGGCGACGGTGATCGGGGCGGCAACCGCCGAGGCGATGCCGGCCGCTCGGATCATCCCGGCGAGCTCGCCGTCGACCTTCGAATAGTCGTCGACCCGTGCCGGCCGGCCGGTGCGCGCCACCTTCGGTACCGCCGCATCCCCGCCGATCGGGATCCCGCCGCCGACCGGGAACGTACGCCCCTCTTGGGTGCTCCAGCCGGCGAGCACGGTCTGCGTCCCGTCGTCTTCGAAGCGCGTCAGGTTCGTACCTTCGATCCCGAGCACGCCTCCGACCTCGGCACAGACCCGCTCGAAGACATCCGCCGGGTCGGGGCCGCCGGCGACGAAGGTCGCCACCCGCCGCAGCGCCGCCTGCTCATCGAGCAGGACGCTCAGCTGGGCCCGAGTCGTCTCCCGTTCCGCACTCAAGCAACTCGCCTCGAGGGCGATTATTCCTCGCCGCCTCGATCAGCCGCGGTCCGACAGGCGCCGGCGGACCTCCTTGACGATGGCCGACTCGAGGTCGGCGCGGCTCGGCGAAGTAGAAGTCGATCACGGTCGTGCTGACGAGCCCCGCGCGCTCGGCGATCTGCTCGCGCGAGGCGCCGCGGTCCTCACGTTCGGCGATCTCGGCGATCGCGGCGTCGACGATCTGCGCTCTGCGCGCGAGCTCGTTGAAGGTCCGTCCCCCCTCTGCCACCTCGGGCTCCGAGGCCGTAGCCCAATCTTCGGCGAGCATCGTCACCACCCCGAGGCCGCCTAACCCGGCCTCGTTGTAGGCGAGCTCCCCGCCGCCGCGATCGATTTCGCCATGTCCGCCATCGTCCTCGGCGCTCTCGCGCTTCGGATCCGGGCACAGGACCGTGACCGCGGCGACGATCGCGAATCCGATCAGGACCGCCCCGACCAGATAGGCGAGGTGATAGCCCGAGTTGAGCGCCTCGTTGGCGGGAGTCCCCTCGGCCAGCAGGTTGTCGGTACGCCCGGTCGCGAGCGTGGTCAGGACCGCGAGGCCGATGGCGCCGCCGACCTGAGTCGTCGTGTTGACGAGGCCCGATGCCAGCCCGGCGTCGCTCGGCGTCGCTCCCGACATCGCGAGCGTCATCAGGGACGGGAACGCGAGCCCGGCGCCGAGGCCGAACAGGATCTGAACGGGGAACACGTGCACCCAGTAGTTGCCGTCAACCGGGGTCTGCGTGAAGAGGAGCAGCCCGGCCAGGGAGGCGACGAGGCCGGTGATCAGCGTCCGGCGGGCGCCGAAGCCCATGATCAGCTTCTCCGAGTAGCCCAGCGAGAGCGTGCCCATCACGAGGCAGGAGGGCAGGAACGCGAGCCCGACCTCGAGCGCGTCGTAGCCGAGGATCCCCTGCAGGTAGAGGGCGCCGAGGAAGAACATGCTGAAGAAGCCGACGACGAGGAACCCCATGACGAGGTTGGCGCCGGCGACGTTGCGAGCGCGGAAGAGGCGCAGCGGCATCAGCGGCGTCTCGATCCGCGCCTGGCGCAGGAAGAAGGCGGCGATCAGCGCGATTGCGATCGCGCCGAAGACGATCGTCTGCCAATTGCCGAACCCGTTCTCGCCGGCCTCCAGGATCGCGTACACCCCCAGCATCAGGCCGGTCGTGCTGAGAATCGCGCCGGGAACGTCGGCCCCCTTCTCGCGACCGATGCCGGGGCGGTCGTCGACCAGGCGGATCGCGAGGAAGGCGACGACCAGGCCGATCGGAACGTTGACGAAGAAGATCCAGTGCCAGTTGATGGCCTCGGTGAGGACGCCGCCCAAGAGGAGCCCGGCCGAGGCGCCACCGGAGGCGACGAAGCCGTACACGCCGATCGCCTTCGCCTGCTCCCGCGGCTCGGGGAACATGGTGACGATCATCCCGAGGATGACGGCCGAGGAGACGGCGCCGCCGGCACCCTGAAGGAACCGGGCGCCGATCAGCATGCCCTGCGTCTGCGCGACCGCGCAGAGCAGCGACGCCCCGGTGAACACCGCGAGGCCGGCGAGGAACACGCGGCGCTGCCCGAGCAGGTCGCCCAGTCTCCCGGAGAGGAGAAGCAGGCCGCCGAACGCGATCAGATAGGCGTTCACGACCCAGGCCAGATTGGACTGCGAGAACCCGAGGTCTTCCTGGACCGTCGGCAGCGCGACGTTGACGATCGTCGCGTCGAGCACGATCATCAGCATGCCGCCGCAGAGGACGTAGAGCGCCAGCCAGCGGTTCTTCTCGGTATCAGCAGTCACTTGGGTCTCCTGAGAGTCAGTTTGCGCGTTCGGTAGTAGGACCGGGCGAGGGGCGATAACTAATCGCTCGAGGTAAGAACTCGGTTATCGAGTCGCCCGATCCGCACCGCGCCGAGGCTGATCATGCGACCTCCGGCGGGTCGCGGTCGAGCTTTTTGACAAATACTCAACCGTCGCCCAGGCGACCGTGACGCCTAAGCGGAAGCCTTCGCCTTCGACCACTCGGCCTTGTGCTCGCGCTTCGCCGCCTGATAGTCGGCGAGCGCCTGGGGCGAGTCGACGTCGCCGAGCGTCGGGTGCCAGGGCACCAGCTCCTTCGCCGCTTCGACCCCGAAGCGCTTCGCGAGCACGGATCCGAGCGCCTTCACCTTCATCTCGCCGAAGCCCGGGAGCGAGGAGATGTTGTCGCGCAGGGTCTCGGCGTCGGGCACGTCGCGCCACACGGCGGCCGCGTCGCCCCCGTAGACCTCCTCGATGTGGACCGCGAGGTCATGGACGCGCCGAGCCATCACGCCGGGATAGCGGTGGATCGCCGGCTTCTCGCGGAAGACCGGATCGAGGTCGGCGGTCGCGAGCTCCGCGGCATCCAGCGTTCCCAGCCGCTCACGCAGGACGAGCGGACCCATGAACGCCTTCTGCACGGTCACCTGCTGGTCGAGCGCGAAGCCGATCAGGAGCGCCATCGCATTGTCCACGAGGAGCAAATTCGCCTCGTCCGATTCTGTGAAATGGAGCTTGTCCGCCATCCGTCGATCGTATTACGCTCGCGCCGTCGGAGAAGCGCCGCCACTTCTCGCGTTCGGGCATGGCGGAACTCAGCTACCAATCGAGGGAGGCCGCGTGAAGCTCGTGATCGGCATCGTGCGCCCGGAGAAGGCGAACGACGTGTTGGAGGCGCTCTACCGCGCCGAGGTCCGTGGCGTTTCGATCAGCCGCGTCCAGGGGCACGGCGGCGAGCTCGACCGGGTCGAGACCTATCGCGGGACCACGGTGCAGGTGGGCCTCTCCGACAAGGTGCGGTTCGAGATCGCCGTCTCCGACGAGTTCGTACAGCCGGCGATCGACGCGGTCTGTGACGGCGGGCGAACCGGCGAGGTCGGCGACGGGAAGATCTTCGTCGTGCCGCTCGAGCGTGCGGTCCGGATCCGCACAGGTGAGACCGACAGCCTCGCCGTCACCCCGGTCGGCACCTGATGGATATCGGAAGCCTCCTCCAGATTCCCGTGGGCAAGATCGACACGGGCGACACCGCCTGGATGATGACCGCGACGGCGCTCGTCCTCCTGATGACGCTCGCCCTCGGGCTCTTCTACGCCGGCCTCGTGCGGGCGAAGAACACGCTCAACACCTTCATGATGTGCGTCGCCGGCGTCGCCGTCGCGGCGGTCACCTGGGCGGTGATCGGCTACTCGTTCGCATTCGATCCCGGCAACGGGATCATCGGCGGCTTCGACTTCGCGTTCCTGAACGGGGTCGGCTTCGAGCCGAATCCGGACGGCCTCGGCCCGACGATCCCGCACGTCGTCTTCTTCGCCTTTCAGGCGACGTTCTGCATCATCACGACAGCGCTCGTGTCCGGCGCGGTGGTCGAGCGGATGCGCTTCGGCGCCTACCTGATCTTCGCCGCCCTCTGGTCGATCCTCGTCTACGCCGTCCTCGCCCACTGGGGCTTCGGCTTTGCCGAGGAGGGCGGCGGCTGGCTGGTCTCCAACGGGACCCTGGACTTCGCCGGGGGCATCGCGGTGGAAATGGCCTCCGGGTTCTCGGCGCTCGCGGCGGCGCTCGTGGTCGGTGCCCGCAAGGACTACGGCCGCCAGGCCCTTCTCCCCCACAACGCCGTCTACGTCCTCGTCGGCGCCGGCCTGCTCTGGTTCGGCTGGTTCGGCTTCAACGGCGGGAGCGGCTTCAACGCCGGTCAGAACAGCCAGCTCGCCCTCGTCAACACTCTGCTCACCCCGGCCTGCGCGCTCGTCACGTGGTTCGCGCTCGACCTCATACGCGGTCGCCAGGTGACCGCGATCGGGGCCGCGACGGCGATCATCGTCGGGTGCGTCCTCATCACGCCGGCGGGCGGGTTCATCAGCCCGGCGTGGGCGATGGGGCTCGGCTTCATCGGCGCGATCCCCTGCTGGTTCGCGATCCAGTGGCGGCCGCGCACGCGCGTCGACGAGACGCTCGACGTGCTCGCGGCCCACGGGATCGCCGGGTTCGTCGGCATCCTCGCCATCGGCCTCATCGCCCAGGTCGCCTGGAACGGGATCGCCGACGGCGCCGTGTACGGAAACTGGGAGCAGCTCAAGGACCAGGTGATCGCCGTGATCGCCGTGCCCGCGTACGCGTTCGGGATGACGTTCGTCCTGCTCAAGGGCCTCGGCGCGCTGATGCCGCTGCGGGCCAGCGAGAAGGAGGAGGCGCTCGGGATGGACGTCACCTACCACGGCGAGGAGGCGTACGCCTCCGGTGAGGGCGCGATCCTGGTCTCACCCGAGTCCGGGCACGAGGAGCCCGTGCCGGTCGCGGATCCGGGGTAGCGGGCCCACGCGCTCCCTCAGGCGACCAGGCGCAGGACCGAACGCTCGACCGTGTGCTGGACCTCGGGATCGCGGATGTCGGCGCTCTTGCCCAGGCGCTTCAACGTCGGCGCAATCGTCGCGCCCTCCTCGTAGCGCTCGATCACCTTCGGGTTGATGTACGAGCGCCGGGAGACCGCGGGGGTGTTGCCGAGCACGAACGCGACGCCCTTGACCGCCTCGGTGATCTTTCGCTTACGCGTCGCCTGCGACTCCGGGACCGGCAGCATCGAGGCGAGCGCGACGGCCGCGAGCACGGTGCCGTTCCAGGTCCGGAAGTCCTTGGCCGTCGCCTCCTCTCCTGCGATCTCCTTCAGGTACTCGTTGATGTCGGCGGAGCGGACGTCGGTCCAGCCGCGGCCGTTGCGGAAGGCGAGCAGCTCGGTCCCTGAGCGGCGCCGGCGCAGCGCCTCGATGACCGGCTGCACCTCGGGCTCGACCAGCGTGACGACGCGGCGAAGCCCTCCCTTCGCGTCGTAGTCGAAGACGATCTGGTCGCCGGAGATCCGCACGTGGCGTCGCTCGATCGTCGCCAGACCGTAGGTCTCGTTCGTCTCGGCGTACTCCTCCCCGCCGACCCGGAACATGCCCCGGTCGAGAAGGCGCACCGCCGCCGCAAGGACCCGCTCGCGGTCGAGGTCGTCACGGCTCAGGTCGGCGTCGACGCGCTGGCGCAGCTTCGGCAGCCCGCGGGCGAACTCGACCACGTGGTCGAACTTCTGCTGCTCGCGGCGCTCGCGCCAGGCCGGGTGGTAGAGGTACTGCTTGCGACCGGCGGCGTCGAAGCCGGTGGCCTGTAGATGGCCGAGAGGATCGCTGCAGATCCATACGTCCTTCCACGCCGGCGGGATCGCGAGCTCACGCAGGCGATCGAGCGTTTGCGCATCGGTGATCCGGGTCCCGGCGACGTCGTCGAGGTACTCGAACCCGCGCCCGCGCCTGCGGCGGCGGATGCCGGGACCCGAGCAATCGCTTCTGCGTGTGCGTGCCATGGGAGGCCTCCTTTACCCGGCGAGGGACATGCAAGTCGCCGCCGATGAATTTCGCGGCCGGCCCGGGTCTTAATCGCGAACGACGACGAAAGGCATGACGATGACGGCGAAGACCCCCACGATCACACCGACCAGCCCCGCACGCGGACTCCGCCGTCGCGATCGCTCCCGCCCGGCCGGCAGGCGGGGCGTCGCTCAGACCCGCCCTCGGATCCACCGTCCCGGTGATGCGGGCTACGACCTCCTCCGCCGTCCGCTCAACCCCGCGCTCGACCCCCAGCCGGCGCTGATCGTCGACGCCTCCGAGCCGGCCGACGTGCAGGCCGCGGTCAGGATCGCCCGCGAGCGCGATATCCCGCTCGCGATCCAGTCGACCGGCCACGGAACTCACGACGCAGCCGACGGCACGGTGCTGCTCCGCACGACGCGGATGTCGGCCGTCCACGTCGACCCCTCGAGGCGCGTCGTCCGAGTTGGCGCCGGGGCGACCTGGGGCGCGGTGCTCGCCGCGGCGGCGCCATACGGCCTCGCGCCGCTCTCCGGCTCCTCGCCGTCGGTCGGCGTCACCGGGTTCACCCTCGGCGGCGGCATCGGCTGGCTCTCTCGCCGCCACGGCTTCGCCGCGGACAGCCTCATCGGCGCCGACGTCGTGACCGCCGGCGGGACGATCGTGACCGCGAACGCCGAGCACCACCCCGATCTGTTCTGGGCCCTGCGCGGAGGCGGCGGCAACTTCGGCGTCGTGACCGCGCTCGAGCTGCGCCTCTTCCCCGTCGAGACGGTGTACGCCGGAACCTCCTACCACCCGGTCGAGCGCGCCGCCGACGTGCTCGCGGCCTACGACGAGTGGGCCGCCGAGGCGCCCGACGAACTCAGTACCGCGGTCCTGATCACTCGGATCGACGAGGCCGCCGACGTGCCGGCGCGGCTCCGGGGGCGGCGGGTGCTGGCGCTCCGCGCGATGCACTCCGGGGCGCTCGCCGACGCCGAGTCCGAGCTCGCGTACCTCCGCCGGGCTGCAGGGCCCACGCTCCACGACGGGATGCGCCCGGTCCGCTACTCGAAGGCAGCGATGGGCGGCACTCCCCCGCGCCATCTCGACCTCGTCGACGAGCTGCCGGAGCCGCTCATCGAGGCGATCGTCGGTGCCGCCGAGGACCCCGAGTCACCGGTCTCGACCGTCGAGGTCCGCCAGTG
This sequence comes from uncultured Solirubrobacterales bacterium, assembly GCA_963797995.1. GTDB lineage: Bacteria > Actinomycetota > Thermoleophilia > Solirubrobacterales > 70-9 > WHSW01. The sequence goes on along the minus strand of CAWCRP010000006.1, from coordinate 19,211 downwards.
GGGAGGCGCGATCGCGCACCCGGCGCCGGGCGCCGGGCCGGTCGGTCATCGCGAGGCCCGCTTCTCGGTGATCGCCGACGCCGCCGATCCGGACTTCGCCGACGCGCTCTGGCCGTACGCGACCGGAGGCTCGTTCCTCAACTTCCTCGCCGACACGTCGCGTACGGCGACGGCCTACGCAGCGGAGAATCACCGCCGGCTGGCCGCCGTCAAGGCCGCATACGACCCCGCCAACCTGTTTCGCTTCGGCCACAACATCGCGCCGCGGAGCTAGCGTCACCATCTACCGTGGCTCGGATGACGCCGGCCGACGCGCTCACCTTCGCCACGATCAAAGACTGGGAGGACTGGCTCGAGACAAACCACGCCGGGTCCGACGGCATCTGGATCGCCATCGGTAAGCAGGGCCGCGGGGTCGCGAGCATGAGCTCGGACGAGGCGAACGAAGGCGCCTTCTGCTTCGGCTGGATCTCGAGTCATCGCAAGGCGCTGGATGAGGACCGGTTCCTCCAGCGCTTCACGCCCCGCCGCCCGCGGAGCAACTGGTCGAGGATCAGCCGGGAGACGGTCGAGAGGCTCACCGAGGAAGGCCGGATGCGCCCCGCCGGGCTCGCCGAGGTCGAGCGGGCGAAGGCAGACGGCCGCTGGCAGGCGGCGTACGGGTAACCGCACGCCCCGCCGGGTGGGTGCCACCTTGAGCGGGGGGAGGGCCAACCGCGATGATGCCCGCCGAACGCGGCCTGCCCGACCCCGAAGCGTGAGGTGAAGCGAATGACCACGACCCCCGACGTCGCCACGATCGACCGGCTCGACGCGGAGGTGGGCGGGCGCGTGATCCGGCCCGAGGACGCGGAGTACGAGCGCGCCCGCGTCGTCTTCTCAGGCGCGATCGACCATCGCCCGGCGGCGATCGTCCGCCCCACGGACGCGGCCGAGGTGGCGAGGGTCGTCGACTTCGCGCGCGAGAGCGGCCTCTCACTTGGAGTGCGCAGCGGTGGCCACAGCGCGGCGGGCCACTCGGTGCCCGACGGCGGGATCTCGCTTCAGCTCGGCGAGATGCGAGCGATCGACATCGACCCCGAGGAGCGGACCGCGTGGGCGCAGACCGGGCTCACCGCGCGCGAGTACACGGAGGCGGTCGCCGAGCACGGGCTCGCGACCGGCTTCGGCGACGCCGGATCGGTCGGGATCGGCGGCATCACGCTCGGTGGCGGGGTCGGCTACATCAGCCGCGCGTACGGCCTCACGGTCGACGACGTGCTCGCCGCCGAGATCGTCACCGCCGACGGCGAGATTCGCGAGATCGACGCCGACAACGAGCCCGACCTCTTCTGGGCCATCCGCGGCGGCGGCGGAAACTTCGGCGTCGTCACCCGGATCAAGTACCGGCTGCACGAGATCGAGTCGGTCGTCGGAGGCATGATGATGCTGCCCGCGACGCCCGAGGTCGTGCACGGCTTCATCACCGCCGCGGAGGCGGCTCCGGAGGAGCTCTCGACGATCCTCAACGTGATGCCGGCGCCGCCGATGCCGTTCGTCCCCGAGGAACTTCACGGGCAGATGGTCGCGATGGCGCTCGTCTGCTTCGCCGGCTCCGCGGAGGACGGCGCCGAGGCGATCGCGCCGCTGCGCGCGCTCGCGGAGCCGATCGCCGACATGGTTCGCCCGATCCCGTTCCCCGAGATCTATCCGCCCGATCCGCCGGACTACCGCCCGACCGCTGCCGCCCGGACGATGTTCCTGGACGACTTCGACCTGGAAACGGCGAAGATGGTCATCGAGCGCCTCGAGTCCTCCGACGCCGCGATGCGCGTCACCCAGCTGCGCGTGCTCGGCGGAGCGATCGCCCGCGTGCCGGAGGAGGCGACCGCATACGGACACCGCCAAGCGAAGATCATGGCCAACGTCGCCGCCTTCTTCACGAGCCCCGAGGACAGGGTGATCCGCGAGGCGTGGGTCGAGGAGCTCTCGACCGACCTCAGGCGGGGGAATGAGGCGGCCTACGTCAACTTCCTCGGCGACGAGGGGCCCGAGCGCGTGCGCGCCGCTTACACGGAGGCGAGTTGGAAGCGGCTCGGCGAGATCAAGGCGAAGTACGACCCGACGAACCTCTTCCGCCAGACGCAGAACATTCCGCCGGCCACTCCGTAGACCCGTGCCTCACAATCGACTCCACGAATGAGTCGATACATCTCCCCCACGCCCGCCGAGGGCTTCCTGGATCCGGACCACCCGATCCTCTTCCCGCGCCTGACCCAGGCCCAGATCGAGCAGCTGGCCGTGGGCGCGGAGGAGCTGTCGCTCTCCCCGGGGGACGTCGCGTTCGAGCAAGGGCAGCGTGACGCACCCCTCTTCGTGATCCTCTCGGGGGCGATCGACGTCATCGATCAGCAGCCCGAGGGCGACCGCTACTTCACCCAGTGCCAGCCCGGGACGTTCGCCGCCGACACCTCGATGTTCACCGGCGAGCCGACGATCGCGGCGGGCATCGTCGCCGAGGAGAGCTCGATCCTGGTCGTGCCGCCGGATGCGTTGCGCACCCTGGTCGCCGGCTCGGCCGACCTCGGCGACCTCCTCCTCCGCACGATGGTCGCGCGCCGTGAGTGGCTGCGAGGCGAGGGCATCGGCAACGAGCGGCTGATCGGCAAACGCCGCTCGGGCGATGCCTTCGCCATCCGTGAGCTGCTCGAGCGCAATCTGATCCCGTTCAGCTGGCATGACGTCGACACCGACCACGAGAGTCAGGCGCTCCTCGACCAGCTTGGCATCGGCGCCGACGAATGCCCCGTTCTCGTCCGCCCCCACAACGTGCTGCGGCGCCCGACCGTGACGCAGGTCGCCGACGAGCTCGGGCTGCGCGCCCAGGTGGATCAGCGGACCTTCGACGTCGTGGTGCTCGGTGCGGGCCCGTCGGGTTTGGCGTCCGCCGTCTACGCCTCCTCGGAAGGCCTCACCACGCTCGTGATCGAGCGCTTCGCCCCGGGCGGGCAGGCGGGCACGAGCGCCCGGATCGAGAACTACCTCGGGTTTCCGACCGGTCTGTCGGGATCGGACCTGACCCAGCGCGCCACGCTTCAGGCTCGGAAGTTCGGCGCCGTCATCTCCAGCGCGCACGGAGGCTGCGGGTTCGCCGGTTCGGTGGAAGACGGGCTTCGGCCGCTCACGCTCGGCGACGGACAGCAGGTGGCCGCCCGCTTCGTCGTCCTCGCGGTCGGTGCCGACTATCGCCGCCTGCCGGCCGAGGGTGCCGAAGCCTTCGAGGGTCTCGGCCTCTACTACGCGGCCACGCACCTCGAGGCGCTCCAGACCTCGGGCGAGGACGTGGTCGTCGTCGGTGGCGGCAACTCAGCCGGACAGGCCGTGGTGAACCTGAGCTCCTACGCGCGGCGGATCCATCTGGTGGTGCGCCGGTCTCTGTCCGCGACGATGTCTCGATACCTCATCGATCGCATCGAGGCCGCGGCCAACGTCGAGATCCATGAGGGCTGCGAGGTCAAGGCCCTCCGGGGAGACGAAGAGCTCGAGGAGGTCACGGTCGTGCGCCAAGACCGGAGCGAGCATCAGCTGAAGACCACGGCCGTCTTCGCCATGATCGGCGCCACGCCGCGGACCGAGGATCTCGTCGGCCTGGTCGGTCTCGACGACAAGGGATTCGTCGTCACCGACGTGGACGCCCGGGGGCACGAGAGCTTCGCCAAGCATCGCGAAGGCAGCGATGTCGAACCCTTGCTGTTGGAGACCACCAGACCGGGGGTCTTCGCCGTCGGGGATGTGCGAAGCGGCTCCACCAAGCGGGTCGCGGCGGCTGTCGGGGACGGCGCGTTGGTCGTCCGCTCGCTGCACCAGGGCGCTCGCACGCGGCGCGTAGGCGCCGGTCCTGAACGCGCGCTCCTAGCCGCCGAGGCCGGCCGGAATGGGCTGCGTCCTGGGTCGCGGTCGCTCGACCGAGCCGCGAACGACGTCGGCGAGGTGGGCGCCGATCGAATCCCAGGCGTAGGAGCGCTGCGCCTCGTGCTCGGGCCGCCTCGCCGGCGCTGCGGCGCGCAGCCGGTTCATTGACGGCGAAGAGCATCGCCTCGACCAACGCGCCGAGGTCGTCGGGTGGCACCAGCCACCCGGTCTCACCATGGTCGAGGATGTCGGCGGGACCACCCCTGTCGACCGCGATCGCCGGCAACCCGCAGGCCATCGCCTCGACCAGGACCTGGCCGAACTGCTCGTTGACCGAGGCGTGAACCAGCGCGTCACTGGCGTTGAGGAAGTCCGGCAGCACCGCGTGCGAGTGCCACCCCGCCAGGAAGACATCCTGCGCACGGCACCGCTGGATCGCATCGTGCGGATGCTCGCCCTCCCACTCGCCGGGGAAGCCGCCGAGCAGGACAAGGGCCGTGCGCTCGTCGAACCGCGGCCGGGCGGCGACGAACGCCTCGATCAGAAGCGGCAGTCGCTTGACCTCGGTGAAGCGGCCAACGCTGAGCAGGACCGTGCCGTCGAGCGCCCCGAGATCGGCCTCCTCGTAGGCGACGCTTCCGGGAGAGTGGCCCCGCGCCCATCCCTGTGGCCTCTGGACGAGGTTGCGACGCCAGTGCTCGGCCCGGTCGACCTCGCGCGGCGCGAAGTTGCCGTTGAAGCCGTTCGGCACCACCACGAATCGCTCTGGGTCGATGTCGAGGACGAGGCTGGCCCGCTGCAGGCCCTTCGGGCTGCTGACGACGATGCGGGTACAGCTCGCTGCCCAGTCCGAGAGCCGCTCGGCCCAGGTGGCGGCGCCGCCCCAGCCCGCCGGGGTCCCATGCGCGATCCGCTCGAGCATCAGGAGCTCGGACCCGTGGATCTGGCCCACCACTGGTGTGTCGGGCATGATCCGCGCCGCGGCTTCGTTCAGGGGCGTGAGGTGGTGCAGGTAGAGGAGGTCGATCGCGTCGTCTGCACACGCCAGCTCGAGCTCGCGCGCCCAGGCCTCGACCTGGCGCTCGTAGAGCTCGGAGCCGAGCGCCGCCATCACGGGATCCTCGGCACCTGGCCGATCCTCGTAGGAGGCATGCATCGGCGCGGTCCCGCGGCCGCCGTCGAAGGCAAGCGGGTCGTCGCTGCGAAGGGCAGGGGTGAAGTCGACCGGGTGCAGATCGGCGCCGGTGAAGAACGCCTGGGCGGAGCCGTGATCGCCGATGTCCGAGCGCGAACCGGCAAGGAGCGTCACGTCGATCCCGTTTCGCCCCAGCTCGGTCGCCATCGACCGGCACGCATGCGCGGAGCCCCCGCGGGGGTAGAAGTAGAAGCCCATCAGGACCCTGAGAGCTTCTTTCGAGATACACAGAGCGTAGTGGCGCGGCGTGCCGTCTCTGCCGCGCGCCGCTCAGCGGCGCTCGAAGCACAGCGCCGTGGAGATGCTGCGCCCGCCGGGAAGCGGCAGTCCGTGCTCCTCGTGCGGGGCGTTCACCAGCTCCCCACCGACCACGAGCGAGGCGGATCCGCCGCCATCGAGGTTGATCGCGTCGACGGCGCCCAGGTCGATCATCGCCCCGGCGAGCTCGGTCAGGTCGAGGCCTGCCTCGGCCTCGGTCCGCCCGTCGCAAACGGCCGCGATCACGTCGGTCGCGCTCACGCCGAGTGCCGCTCGCGGATGGCGGCCCACCGTGATGTCGGAATCGAACTGGCCCGCACCGGCCGAGAAGCCCTCGGCGTCGGCATCCAGATCGATCACGTCGACGCCCTCGCGGACGAGCATCGGGCCCGCCTGCAGCAGGTCCCCGCCGGGCTCGGCCGGGAGCTCGAGACGCGAACGCAGCACGACGTTGCCCGACTCGACGTGGACGCAGGCGCGGACGCGGTGCCACGGCGAGTCGAATGCGACGCTCGCGAGCGCCCGCCCGTCGATTCGGACGTCGCCCAGCGGCGTGCCGTGGGCGCGAACGTAGAACCCGCCGATCATGGCGTCCGCGACGCCGTTGCCGGCGCACCACTCGGCGAGCGGGCGGTGCGGCTCGATCGCCACCACGCGAGGCGTGTAGTCCGCGCGGGCCAAGCGGAGCACGTGGACCGTCGTGGCGCGGCCCTCGGCTGTGGAGACGATCTCACGCTGGTACGCCGAAAGATCGCCCCGCATAGCGGCAATCTGACAGCTGGCGACGACGCGACCGCAGGTAAACAGGCCCCCGGCGGCGAAGCCACCCGGGGATGGCGTTCGTCTATCTACTGCGCTGCGCTGACGACTCGCTCTACTGCGGATGGTCGTCGGACGTCGAACGCAGAGTCGCGGCGCACCAGGCCGGCACCGCAAGCCGCTACACGCGGAGCCGCCTCCCGGTTGAGCTCGCGGTCGTGATCCCGGTCGCCGACCGATCCGCCGCGCTGCGCGAAGAGGCGCGCATCAAGCGCCTCCCGCGCGCCGCGAAGCTCGACCTCATTTCTTCTTCGCGATATAGGATCGCCGCGTGGCGGGAATGACCGAGCCGCGGCACCGCGTCACGCTCGGCGGGATTCTCGACGCCGCGCTCGGCAACCCGCTCGTCGGGCTCTCGCCGTGGATCGTCTACAGCCTGATCGAGGGCGGCGGCCGCCTCGAGGAGTCGTCGGCGATTGCCTTCGGCCTCGCGCTGATCATCGTCATGCTCGGCTGGATCCGGGGCAGCTCGCCGAAGATGCTCGAGTTCTCGGACGTGATCTTCTTCGGCGCGCTCGCGATCTTCGTCGCCGTCGCCTCCGACGACACGCACGCGTGGCTCGAGCGGTGGTCGGGCGAGGTCGCCAACATCGCACTCGTCGTGATCGCGGTCGGGTCGATCGTGATCCGCAACCCGTTCACGCTCTCCTACGCGAAGGAGGACGCGCCGAAGGAGCTCTGGGACAACCCGGTCTTCCTGCGCACGAACTACGTCCTCACCTGGGTCTGGGCCGGCGCGTTCATCATCGAGGCCGCCTCGGGCCTCTACGGCGACGCGGTGCTCGACAACTCGAACAACATCTGGACCGGCTGGATCATCCAGACCCTGCCACTGATCATCGCCGCGCAGTTCACCCTCTGGTACCCGCTCAGGGTCAAGGCCCTCGCGGCAAACACCGAGCCGCCTCCGATGAGCGAGTTCTTCGGCCAGGTAACGCCCTGGATCGCGATCACCGGGATCATCGTGCTCGCCATGGACGAGTCCCCGGAATGGATCGGGATCGTCTTCATCGTCATCGGCGCCGGGTTGACGCGCTACTTCCACGCTCAGAACGCGCCACCGCCGAAGTCGCGTCCGGCCGGATCCGGGAGCTGACCCAGTCAGTCAGTCCGCCAGCCCGGCGGCGCTGCGGGCCTCGTCGCGATCCAGGAACAACGCGATCCGGGTGATCAGGTCGTCGTCATCGAACGTGAAGAAGGCCCAGGCGTCGACGTCCATCTCGAGGCCGCTGGTCGCTCCGGTGACGGAGGTGGGGACGTGCGCGAGCACACCGCCACCTGCTGACTCGAAGTCCCGCACGTCGAGGCTCTGCTTGGCGAACGCGTCGGGCTTCATCCACTCGCGGACCCGCTCGACCCCGCGGTAGGCCGACTGAGCTCCGGGCCGGGCAAGCTCGATCTCGGGGTGAAAGCGCGCCGCCGCCGCGACGTAGTCGCCCCGGTTGAAGGCGTCGGCCATGCGCCGCAGGGTCTCGATCCTCTCGTCCGGCATCGCCGGCTCAGCCGCTGTCCGCCGGCTCCGAAGGAGCCCCGCCGATGCGGTCCTGCCAGCGCAGGACGCGGCGCCTGCGCCGATCCTCTCGGGCCTCGGCCTCGGTCAGCTTCTCGCTCCCCGGGGCGTACCTGCGGCGGGCCCACGGGGAGCCCGGGCGGGCCAGGCGGATGGCGGCGACGATGCTGACCAGGGGGACGAACATCCCGATCAGCGCCAGCGCGAACTTGCCCTTGAGCGCCGCGAAGACGCAGAGCAGGAGGTTGATCGCGATCGTGACCACGAGCGCGGCCCCCGAGTCGGACTCCGACCCGAGCGGGACGAGACCGAGGACGAACCCGCCCGCGATGATCGACGCGATGATGACCGCGTCGACCGAGCGGCGACCCTCCTCCGCCCAGTAGACGTCCTCGAGGTAGAGCCAGAGCGCGTACTCGTCCAGAGTGAGGCCCGCGCCGATCCCGAAGGCGATCGCGAGCACGTTGAGCAGCATGCCATCGGGCTGGAGCGCGAAGCTGAGGAATCCGGCCAGCAGGATCAGCACGATCCCGAACACGAGGTGGTGGACGTGGAGCCCGCCCCCGGTCTCGATGCTGCCCGGCCACCACGGCACCTTCGGACTGCGCATCAAGCGGGTGCTCATGCGGATGAACCCGAACGACCCCAGCATGCCGAGCAGGGCGAGGAAGCCGGCCCGCTCGGGATCGCCGTCCAGGAAGTTGCCATCGAGGCTCAGCGTGATCTCGCCCAGCGGCATTGCCCGACCCTATCGACCGCGCACGTGGCACCGGGAACGTCTGATTGACTACAAGATCAGGTGGCGCTCCCGGTTGCCCTTCTCGCCCTTCTCCTCCTCGGCTTCACCGGGTGCGGCGACGACGAGGAGCCCACGCCGCCGCCGGCCGCGGCGGCCGCGCCGATGGCACTCGACCTCCTCGTCTACAACATCGAGTACAGCGGGGGGCCTGAAACCGATCGCGTGATCCGCGAGCTCGACGCCGACCTGGTCGGGGTGCTCGAGTCGTACGCGCGGCTTCCCGAGATCGCCCGGAAGACGGGCTACCCCTACTTCAACACATCGCTCCAGATGCTCTCGAAGTACCCGATCCTCGAGCCGTCCGGGGCGGACGGCCTCTACGCGCTGATCGAGGTGAAACCGGGCTTCGTGATCCCGTTCTTCAACGTGCACCTCGACTACGTCGAGTGGGGGCCGCGGGCGCTCGAGAACGGCGACTCGGTCGAGTCGGTGATCGAGAACGAGAACCGGGTCCGCACGGCGACGATGGAGGCGCCCATGGCGGCGATGGGCGAGTTGATCGAAGCCGAGTACCCCGTCTTCCTGACCGGCGACTTCAACCAGCCCTCGAGCCTCGACTACGGGCGGAGACCGTTGGCACCCGGAGGGGAATCGATGAACCGGTGCCCTGGCCCGTCAGCGAGCGCCTCCTCGAGCTCGGCTTCCGCGACACCTATCGGGAGACACACGCCGACCCGGTCAGGGACCGCGGCATCACCCAGGAGAGCACGGACGAGCGGATCGACTACGTCTACGCGGCCGGCCCGTCGAAGACGCTCGACAGCAAGCTCGTGGGCGAGCCGGGTGGCGAAGACGTCGAGATCGGGATGGCGCCGTGGACCTCGGACCATCGCGCGGTCCTGTCTACGTTCGAGGTCACGCCCGCCGCGATGCCCGAGTTGGTCGCCGTCGACGAGGCACTGCGGACCGTCGGCGACGAGATCGTCATCACCAACCACACGCCGGGCTTGCCGAGGGCGAGCTCGCGGCCGTCCCCGAGCGGGCCGAACCCGCCGAGGCCGTCGAGACCCTGGATGCGCCGGACGAGCGGGGACGTCGACCCTCGACACCGCCGGCTGGGAGCCGGGGCCCTACGAGGTGGTGCTGAGCGACGCCGATGGCGAGGAGGTCGCGCGCGTGTCGATCTATCTGCGCGACGGCGACGAGAAGGTGGAGCTGTCCACCGACAGCCAGAGCTACGCATCCGGCGACGCGATCGACGTCACGTGGAGCGCGGGACCCGCGAACCGCTGGGACTGGCTCGGTGTCTACAAAGCCTATGCAGCGAATCCGGACTCCGACGACTACCTGATCTGGGACTACGCGGAGGGCCACGACGCCGGCACCGTGCCGCCGCGGGCCGACGGCGAGGCGACCCTGGGTCCGGAGAGCCAGGGCAACCCGTGGCCCCTGCCGCCGGGCGACTACGTCCTCCACTACCTCCTCGCGGATCAGTACGAGTCGGCCGCGAAGGTCGAGTTCAGCGTCGAGCCCTAGGCGTCGCGACGCACCGCGATTCCGGTGAGCACCTCGCGAACTACCCGTTCGCCGGCGAGCGCGGTGATGTCGGCGCTGCCGATCGCGCTCGGGAGCACCTCGACCAGATCGGCGCCGACGAGGTCGACCCTCGAAGCGATCCGGCGCGCGGCCCAGAGGAGGTCGGCGCTGGTCATGCCTCCCGGCTCCGGTGTGCCCGTGCCGGGCGCGAACGCCGGATCCAGGACATCGATGTCGATCGAGAGGAAGCACGGGCCCGACCCGGCGATGTCGACTGCCTGATCGACGACCGCTCCGATGCCGCGGTCGCGAATGTCGTGCATGAACAGGCTCGTGATTCCCCGCTCTGTCTGCCACGCGAACTCCTCTTCGCCCGGCCAGTAGCCGCGCAGCCCGATCTGGACGTAGCGCTCGGGATCGACGTGACCGTTTTCGACCAGCCTGAACATCGGGGTGCCGTGTGAAAGCTCGACGCCGAAGACCTCCCGTCCCGTGTCGGTATGCGTGTCGAAATGGATCAGGCCCACCGGGCCGTGTCGTTGTGCCACAGCCCGGATCTCGGGCTCCGTGATCGCATGGTCGCCGCCGAGGACGACCGGGATGGCGCCCGCATCCAGCGCTTCGCCGACCACGCGCTCGATCGCTTCGTGCGTCCGTCGCGGGTCGGCCGGGATTACGGCGGCGTCACCGAAGTCGACGGCCTTCAACACCGCGGACGCATCCACCTTGGCCTCGAGATGCGGACCCGGCGGACAGCTCGCGGCGCGGATGGCGCGCGGGCCGAACCGCGTGCCCGGGCGATCGGAGACCAGGTCGTCCGTCGGCGCCCCGATGATGGCGACGTCGGCGCCCTCAAGCTCCCGGGGATCTTCGGTGTAGGGGAACCCGGCGAAGGTCAACAGCCCGGCGTAATCGGGCTTCTCCCCGTGCGCGTCCCACCGGTTGTTCGGATCGATCATCAGTCCACGCCCTTGGTAGTGAGGTTGGCGACGATCCTAGGCGGGCGCGGTTAGTCGGCGCTCCTCGCCGGTGCGGCGCGCCGCGCCAGGAGCAGGCCGGTGAGCGCGGTGAACACGATCGCACCCATGGCACCGAACACTGTGAACTGCTGGTCGACATCGACGCCGATCAGCGCCGAGGAGGCCCAGCCCAGCGCGAGCAGAACCGGCATCGCGGCCGCCCAAGGCAACGCGAGGCGCCTGCGGCCCTGTTGCGTGAGGGCGATGCCCTGCCCGACGCCGAGAAAGACTCCACCGATCGCGCCCATCGCCGCGAGTGATGCGATGTCGGTGTTGTAACCGACCACCGCGGCGGCAACCACCAGCCCGCCGCCATACGTCGCGGCAGTGGTCGTGATCCACCTTCGAGGATCGCCGAACACATCCCTGGCAGCGAACCACTGCGCGGCGCCGATGCCCGCGCCCGTGATGAGGCCGCCCACCAGCGCGGCGAACGGACCGTCGACCGGACCGCTGATCCAGCCACCGATGTAACCCGCCACCGGAATGGCGAGCGCCATCGCGGCCCAGTTCCATCCCGGGAACATCCGAGTTGAGGCAGGGACCGGCCCGGCGCGATCCGTCATCCGGTCCTTCGATCTCGTTTCTCCGCGAATGGGCCGCACGATCAAGAGGGAGAAACGGAAGGTGCTCGAAGGGCGGCGGTGTTACCCCAAGGGTAGCCGCCCCCGCTGAAGACCGCTCGCGGCTCTTAGCTGCAGGGGGGGTCGAGGCAGAACGGCTGGTTCGGCGGCTGCTTCGGGGCGACGATCGCGGCGATGCGGTTGAGGATGTCGGCGTCGTAGCGGACCGACGGCTTGGCCGCGGGGCCGTCGGTCGAGAAGACGACGATGGCGATCCCCTTGGCTGGCAGGTACGCGAGCTGTCCCTTGTAGCCGGACAGGTTTGGGTTGTTGTAGATCCAGCCGTTGGTCACCCCGCTGCCCATGGCGTAGTGCCGCTCCTCGGTCTGTGCGTCCAGGCCGACGTTCTGAGGCCCGACCTGAAGGGCGTGTGACGCCGGTGAGACCAGCTTCCCGGTCCCGAGCGCCCGCGCCCAGATGCCGAGGTCGCCGATGGTGGACGTGCCGTTGCCGGCGCCCCGGAAGGTGCTCGGCGACCACCCGGTCGAGTCCTGGTACTTGTTGTCTCGCGCGCGCGTGAACCCGTGCAGCACCGGCGGGTCGATGTGGGCGCCGACCTGCATCGCGGTCCCCTCGAGCCCAAGCTTGTCCCAGATCCGGGTCCGCAGGAGCGTTTGCACCCGCTCGCCGCCGACCACCTGCAGGAGCTGCCCCAGGATGAGGAAGTTGGTGTCGGAGAACGCCCAGCTCGTGCCGGGATCGAACAGCGGCGGGAGGCTGAACGCGAGGGCGTAGAGCTCCGAGACCTTCCAGCGGCGGAAGGGGTCTGCATAGACCGACTTCGCGAACGTGGGCGCGGCGCCGTAGTGCGCGTAGCCCGAGGTGCTCCGGGCGAGCATCCCGACCGTGACGTTCTGAGCGTTCGGCAGCTCCGGGAACCAGTTCGAGATCGGATCGGCGAGGCTGAGCTTCCCTTCGTCGACGAGCTGGAGCAGCACCGTCACCGTCATCGACTCGGTGATGTTCCCGATCCTGAAGTGATCCTCCGTCGTCGCCGGCACGCCGGGCTTGGCCTGACCGAGCGCGTCCACGGCGAGCTGCCGGCCGTTCTCCCAGACGCCGTACACCGTCCCCCGCAACGGGTACTCGTCGAACAGCGCGCGCACCGTCCGCTCCACCTTCTTGCCACTCGCGGGCGCCGCGCTCGCGGGTTGCGGCGCGCTTGCGCTGATCAGAAGGACTGCGAGCAGCCCCAGGCCGAGCCTATGAATAGAACGCCCTGTCATCCCGTCTCCCCTCTAGATCTTCGGCAGCTTCCGCGGCGTTTCGCCGCCACTCCTATACGCGTGCTCGCACTCGACAGCGACGTCTAGGCCGTCGATGATCGCGATGTCCTCTCCGGCGCCGCAACGGATCACGTCGCGATCCCCGTCGCGCGCGGAGAACCGGTCGTTGCCCGCGCCGCCGCGCAGGGTGTCTCGGCCCTCGTTATCGAAGAGCTGATCGTCGTCTGCCCCGCCGCGCGCGAGGTCGCTGCCCTTACCGGTGAGGACGTCGTCGTCGCCGTTGCCACCGACTGCGTTGTCGGAGTCGCGGCGGCCATGGATCAAGTCGTCGTGGGCGCCGCCGAAAAGAGCGTCCTCGCCAGCGCCCCCGTGGAGGTGATCTGCGCCTGCGTGGCCGTGGAGGCGGTCGTGGCCGGCCATCCCGATCAGCGCATTGTCGCCGTCACCTCCGTGAAGGGCGTTGTCGCCGCCATCGCCGCCGCCGGGCAACTCCCCCGGCGCGCCTGCGGCCGAGCCGGCTCCCTGCCCTCTGGCCGCGCCTCGGACGATTGGGTTTCGCACGCAGTCGAGGAAGGGCCTCACTGCAATTTGAGAGATGCCCTCCGAGAGGCCGCTCCAGTTCACCACCTGGAAACTGAGACCGTTGTAGGCCTCGAATCCCCCCTCGAGCCCCCCGTCCTCGGGATAGGCCCTGACTCCCCCGTCCCAGAGCACCCATTCGCCGCCGTCTACCCAGTAGTCCCAGCCCCAGTTGTACGAGAACGCGCTGCTCCAGTAATCGGTGCCCTTGATGTAGAGGTGTGGCGGGCACTCGAGGCCGCTCGCGGCCCCGTGGGGCAACCACTGGACCTCGCCGTCGTCGGACTCCACCTCGTACTGGGCGCCGCACAAGAAGCCTGATTCCGACAGATACCCGCCGTTGACTCCGGCAGCGGCGCACGGATCCGTGTCCGTGATCGCTGCCGCCGAGCCGGGGAAGGCGCCGAACGCCGCCGCGGCGAGCACCGCCGCGAGCGCCAGTCGTTGCCTCTCGGCCTGCCGTCGCCTCATCGCATCAGATCTTCGGCAGCTTTCTGGGCGTCTCACGCGCGGTGCGGAATGCGTACTCGCAACCGCTGGTGACGTCCGCGCGGTCGATGATCGCGATGTCTTCGCCGCGGCCGCAGCGGATCACGTCGCGGTCCCCGTCGCGGGACGAGAAGCGGTCGTTGCCCGCGCCGCCGCGAAGCTCGTCGCGGCCCTCGTCGTCGAAGAGCTGATCGGCGTCGGGCCCACCGCTGCCGACGTCGTGGCCACGGCCGGTGAGGATGTCGTCCTCGCCGTTTCCGCCCGAGACCCTGTCAGCTGCGCGGCGGCCGTGGATGAGGTCGTCGTGCGCTCCACCCAGCGCCACGTCGTGGCCCGCTCCTCCGTGGAGGTGGTCATCGCCGCCGCGGCCCACGAGGCGGTCGTCGCCGGCGAACCCGATCAAAACGTTGTCCTCACCGCCCGCCTCGAGCGCGTCGGCGCTGCCGTCGCCGAGCTCGGGCGCCGTGGCCGCTTTCCTTTCCGAGAGCTCGCACTGCCAGAAGATGCGCGCCGTGATCGCGTTAGGGCTCCCCCAGTTCCTGAACGGCGCCGTGATCGCGTTGTAGCCGTGCTTTTGATCCACACGGTTGGTCTGGGGCCACTCCCACGAGACGCGCCCGTCCCAGAGGACCCAGGAGCCGCCCTCGACGTAGTAGTCCCACTCCCACCCATGGGCCCAGAACTCCGTCCCCGGGATGATCGTGCCGCCCGGACACTGCAGGCGCTCGCTGCCCGGCAGGGCGTCGACGTTCTCGTAGTCCTGGAAGGGCACGCCCAGGTAGCGGTCCTCGTTGGCGGGAATCGACTCGAGGCCGGCGCAGACGAGGGTGGGGCCGGAGAAGGTCTCGTAGACCCCGTAGGTGCCCGGCGGGCACGGGTCGGTGTCGGTTCGCGCTTGGGCGGGGCCGGACGACACGGCAAACGCGAGCGCCCCGAGCCCGGCGAGCACAAGAAGCTTCCTCATGGCCTTCCTTCTCATCAAATCCTCGGCAGCGCCCGCGGCGTCTCACGCGCGGTGCGGAATAGGTACTCGCAGCGGCTCGCGACGTCGGCGCGGTCGATGATCGCGATGTCGTCGCCGGGACCGCAGTCGATCACGTCGCGGTCGCCGTCGCGAGCTGAGAAGCGGTCGTTGCCGGAGCCACCATGGAGTGTGTCGCGGCCCTCGTCGTCGAAGAGCTGATCGTCGTCGCTGCCGCCGCGGGCGACGTCGCCGCCCTTGCCCGGGAGGATGTCGTCGCTCCCGTTCCCGCCGACCGCGGTGTCTGCGTGACGGCGTCCGTGGATCAGGTCGTCGTGGACGCCGCCGTAAAGCGCGTCCTGGCCTACTCCGCCGTGCAGGTGATCGTCGCCGCCATGACCGAAGAGCCGGTCGTCGCCGCCCAGGCCGATCAGCGCGTTGTCGTTTCCGTTGCCGGCGAGGCCGTCGTCGCTTCCGCCGCCCATCTTGAGACGGGAGGCCGCGCGGTCCGAGTCGCGCGTGACCTGATTGCAGAACCAGAAGAGCCTGGTGACGATCGGGTCGCCACTGCCCCAGTTCGTGAACGGAGCGGTGAACGAGTTGTAGCCCTCCGCGCCCACGTCGAGGATCGTGCCGCCGCCGGGCCAGTAGTCGGAGATCCGCCCGTCCCACAGGACCCAGGCGCCGCCCTCGACGTAGTAATCCCAGCCCCAGTTGTAGGCAAACGCCCTGCCCCAGGTCCCGGTGCCCGGGATCCGGCGATTGAGGGGGCATTGGAGCTCGGAATCCGGCAGGTAGTTCGCGTCTTCATTCGCGTCGGTCAGCTGTGGCCCGAGGTACCGCCCTTCCGAGGCAGGGATGGCCACCTTGAAGTCACATGCGAGCAAACCGTTCTCGAAGACCCCCGTGCCCGGATGGAGCGGGCAAGGGTCCGTGGCCGTCCGCGCCTGCGCGACGCCGGGGAGAGCCGCGCACGCGAGAGCAAATGACCCGAGCGCGACACTGAGAGCGCGGCGCATCAGAACGACCGGCCGCTCACTTGAGCCATCCGCAGAACACGTCGGAGGCGGGCGCGAAGACGGGCTCCGCCTCGCGCATCCAGTCGTGGGGGTCGATCCCGAGACCGCCGGACTCGATCGATCCGAACATCGTCTGAAGCTGGTCGGGCGTGAGCCAGGAGTACGTGATGCCCGACTTCGCCGTGCTGATCCGGATGCGCCACTGGTTCTGGCTCAGGTCCAGCGGGTTGATGTGCTCGAGCGACCCGCTCCACGCCGCGCGTGGCGCCCCGTCGAACGGGTTGTTGAACTCGGTGCCGAAGCCACGGTTGCAGGAGAACTGGTTGAGGTCGATCGTGGCCTCGGTCGGCGCGGCGGTGAACTTGCCGGCGTTCGTCGACTGCGGATACGCCGCGATGTCCCAGACGCCGAAGGCCAGCGGCACGAGCTCCTCCCAGATCGTCTGTTCCACCCCACGGTTCACGATCTCCACGGCGGCCTTCAGGTCGTTGCTGGTGTCGGTCGGGTCGTAGTACTCCGCGAACTCCTGTTGGCCCGTCTCGAGATTGAAGGCGCCGCACCCGTTGACGGACAGCTTGCAGTTGCCCCACGTCCCGACCTCGGCCAGCTTCACCGGATCGCTGACGACGACGTTCGCCAGCTGGCTGAACGTCGCCGACGTGCTTTGCAGCCGCGTCTGCAGCTGATCGCCCAGCTGGTCGGCCTCGACCGCGATGTCATCAGCGGCGGAGCCTCCGGTCCAGTTCTTCTCCCACAGGACTCCGGCCTCTTCGATCAACCCCGCGGACACCTCGACGAAGGCCTCGAGCTTCTTGAGATCCGGCAGCCCCGCGGCACCCAGGATCACGTCCAGCACACCCTCGACGACGTCGAACCAGTTGGCCTGAAGCTCGGCCTTCTGCTTGAGGGCCGCGAGGTCATTGAGGAGCGCATCGCTCGTGTCCTTCGCTTCCTTCCAGGCCTGCTCGCCCGCGACGAAGGTCGGAAGCGCGAGTCCTCCCGAGACCTGGACGCCGTGGTCGTCCGACGCGCCGGTCATGTAGGTGCGGGCAGTCTTCACCCAGCCGAGTTCCAGGTAGAGCTGATCCACAGCCCACTTGAAGGCCTCCGCGCTGAACCCGTGGCCCGCCGGGTAGTCGGAGGCCGCGTTGTAGTTCTTGGTGATGTCATCCCGGATGTCCCCCGCGGTGTTCGCGTCGATCGGCGCCGCCCAGTAGGCGACGCGCGGGTCGGCCGTGCCGAACTTCTGCGGGAACTGACCCGCGAGCCATTTGAGGGCGGCGTTGCCGCCGGCGGGATCTGCCGCGTACTCTGGCCAGTCGTTGCTCGGCGGCTGGATCAGCAGGTCCGCGAGCCTGGTTGGCGAGCCCGTCCCGTCTTCGGTCGTGTGGATGGGCCTGAACCGGTACTGCTCGTCGGGGACCAGTGTGCCGCGCAGGGTCGCGTTCTTGCCGGTGCTCTCGTCGCCCTCGCCTTCCTCTCCTCCCGTCCAGCCGAGCAGGCTGTAGTCGTCACCCGGGGTGACCGCGGAGAGGTTGAAGCGGTGCCGGGTACCGCCAAGGGCGACGATCTGATCGGCGAGGCCGTCCCAGAGCGCGGTCGAGACCGACCCGTTGACCAATCGGATGCCGTTGCTCGCGGCAGTCGGGGTCACGATCGTCGTGATCATGACCAGGCTTCCGTCCTTGTTCAGCCGATCGAGGAAGGCCGTCATCTCGGTGACGCCCGAGTCCGTTACGCCCGGGCCGTCCGTCGCGAAGAACGCGGAGCCGATGTGCGCGAGCGAGTGCTGGTCGTTCGCCGTGACGAAATAGCCGGTCTGGCCATCCGGCACGCTCGGCGGAATATGCGTCTGATCGCCGATCGTCTGGGCCGCGCTCGCGTTCGCCCGCGTGTCGAACTCCACGCGCACCTGCGGCACGAACCCGTAGTTGGGAGTGGGGGCATGCTGATCGGGGGCCAGGTATCCGTTGAGCGCGCGTCCGTCGGCGATCACCGCAATCTGAGCCTCGCCCACCTCCATGCCCGCCGCTCCGATGAAGCTCGCCGTTCCCGCCTTCGCCGCGTTGATCTCGGCGGAGAAGCCGACGTCCTCGGTGTTCGGTGCCCCGAGTGCCGGCAGGGGGTCGTTGTTCACGAACCCGCCGGCGTTCGGCGGGCCCCACGCTCCGTTGGGCACCGAGGTCAAGGAGGGATGCGAGCGCGCGATGATCAGCGGCGGCTGGCCGTCGGGTCCGTTCGCGGTGAGCTCTTTGTGGGCGTCGATGAACACCGGCTCCCCGGCGTCGTTTCGCCGGCAGAACTCGCCGGGCGGTTCGTTCGGGGGACCCGGAGTGCACCAGCCGTAGGTCCGGTTCCACAGCAGCTTGAGCGACGTGCGCTCGAGCGCGACGACCTGCCAGATTGCCTCGTACTTGTACCCGCCGGCCGCGGTGCCCGAGTAGCTCGACCCGTCGGCGGTCTTGCGCATCCACGGCGCCCGGAAGACGTCGCCCGCGATGTCGGGATCCCCGCAGGGGTCCGCGCACGACAGCTTGATCCCCCAGCGCGGATCCGTGGTGTCGGGCGGAATCGCCGTCGAGACCGGGACGAGCGGCTGCTGCGGGACCGACGAGAGCGTGAGGCGGTCGCGGGTTGCGTTCGCGCCCGCGCCGGCCTGCATCTCGAGCGTGTAGGTGCCGAGCACGTCGGGCTTGAACGTCGGCTTGAGCGTCTTCCTCGCCTTCAGGGCCTTTCGCTCCGCCGCAGCCCTCCGCGCGACCGGCCCGCGTCCCAGCTTGCTCCCCCGCGGCGCCTTGACGACCCGCCAGCGGACGTGGCCGCTGAAGTCGAGGGACGGATGCGAGCGGACGCCTCCGCGCAGCTTGAACTTCGCCCCGCCGGGGACGATGCGGTCACGGCCCGCGCCGGCCATGTGTCGCCTGTGCGCGACGGTGAAATGGACCGTGGCCCGCCTGAGCTTTCCCTTGCGCCAGGCCTTGACGCGAAGCACGTTCTTGCCGTGGCGGAGGCCATGGCTGTTGGAAGCGAGCAGGACGCGTTTGTTGTGAGGCTTGCGCTCGAAGTCCTCGCCGACCTCGACGCCGTTGAGGCGCGCCGAGACATCGCCGTACTCCGGGCCCGCCTTGACCTTGATGCGAACGGGATGAGTCCTGACGACCTGCCCGTCCGCGGGCGTGACGATGACCTGCGAACTGGCGGCGCCGGCGTCGGCAGACCCCATGAGAAGCGCGCACGCAGTGAGTGCGGTACAAGCCGCGGCCCACCCAAGCTTCAGTCTCTGGCGGATCCCCAAACCCTCCTCGGGACCGACAGTATCAAGTACCCCATTTCAGGTACCCCGGTCA